>NZ_JBITBZ010000013.1:0-268330 GCF_044452745.1 Streptomyces sp. NPDC051822
CAACACAGCCCACTCGGCATCCGAAAGCTCATGACGACGCACCACGACAAGCATGATCCCTCATCACCAGACCGCCTTTGAAGACGACCCCTAGGACGGGGTCTGGGAGACGCTGGTGGTTCCGCCGGTGGTGCCGTAGACCTTGAGCTCGTAGAGCGAGTAGCCGTACGGGGTGGCCCGTTGGGTGCCGTACACGCGGACGTAGCGCGCGTTGCCCGTCACCGTGATGTCGTCGGTGCCGCCGTCGCCTCCCGTGACGGTGGCGCGGTCGGTCCAGGTGGTGCCGTCCGTGGACGACTGGATCCGGTAGGCGGAGGCGTACGCGGCCTCCCAGTCCAGGCGGACCCGCGTCAGCGCGGCGGTGGTGCCGAGGTCGACGCGGAGCCATTGGGGGTCGGCCCCTTCGGCGGAAGCCCAGCGCGTGCCGCTCTGGCCGTCGAAGGCCAGGCCGGGTTCGAAGCCCGAACCCTCCGTGGAGGAGGCCGAGGCCGGCCGCCCCTGCGAGAGGAGTGCCTCCGTGCCCGGCGCGGGGGTGGTGCCGCCGGTGAGCTGGTAGGCGCGCATGTTGCGGAGCAGGAGGTAGGTGTCGCGCAGGGAGCCGGAGGTGTCGCCGAGGGAGCGGTAGATGCCCCACTTGGGCCGGACCCGGTCGGCGAGGAAGGTGTCGACGCCCGTCTTGGTCGCGTCGACGACCGTGGTGGTGCCGTTCCTGACGACCCAGCGCACCGAGCCCGCCGTGCCGTCGCCGATCTTGATCTCGTACTCGATGTCGATCCACTTGTTCTGGAGGGGCTCCAGGTTGGTCCGGCCGACCAGGACGTCCTCGGCGAAGACCTTGTGCTCGATGGTCTGCACGCCGTTCACCCGGCGCAGTGAGGTGACCGTGATCGGCGAGGTGCCGGGGCCGGGCTGCTTGGTCTGCATGATGTGGGTGAAGCTCGTCGTGGCCATCAGCGAGCTGGGGATGTACATCGAGTACGTCACCCTCCAGGTCTCGCCGAGCTTCCACTGGAGGTAGCCGGAGGATGAGGTCCGGTTGCCGGTGACCTCGTGGCGCTGCCGGTCGGTGGACGTGTCCCGATCAATCATGTGCATGTCAAATCGATAGGCGCCGTTCGCGACCTTGATGTGCGGTCCGGCCTCGGGATGCGAATCGGCCCGGTCGTCCTCGATGGTCTCGAAGGCGCCCAGGCCCTCGACACCCGGATCGGGGGACCAGCGGAGCGTCCAGACGGGAGCGGCTCCGGCGGGCGCGGAGGAGAGCAGTGGTCCGAGCAGGGCCAGAAGGAGTGCGGCCAGCAGGATCGACGGCATGCGGCGGTACGTGCGGCGGTACGTCATGTGTCACCCCTAGAACGAGGTTGCCAGGTACACGCCATGCTGCCCGAGAGGCGGTCGTCAGTAAAGGTTCCTATCAAATAAACGCCGGCCCTGTTACCTTCCCCCGTCGGCATCCGTCATGGGGGTGGCGACCGCGGACGAACGGTCGCCGTACCGACGAGTGAATCGAGGACCGGGTGCCTCGCACGACCCGCGCATCGCCCGGCGCATCGCGGCGCGGCCGGGTCTCCCTCCCCCTCCGCTAGGCCTTCCGCGCTGACGTCCAGCCCTGGCGGCGAAGGTTCTCGAAGCCGTCCAGGAGGAGGTCCAGGGCGAATTCGAACTCGAACTGGTCGTCGCAGCCGCCGCCGACCGTGGAGCCCCCGTCGTGTGCGGCCGTCGCGGCCAGTTCCGCGATGTGCGGGTAGCGCGCCGCAAGGCCGGGGTCGGGCGGGCCGGAGGGGCCCGAGGTGTCGAACAGTTCCTGGCTGAAGCCGAGGAGGCGGCTGCCCATCGCGTGCATGACGTGGTGGGTGAGGTCGGCGGAGAGGCCGCCGTCCCGGAGGGTCCCGGCCATCGAGTCGAGGTACGCGAGCACGGCCGGGGTGGGGCCGGTCCGCGACTCGATGACGCGGACCGCCCAGGGGTGGCGCAGCAGGACCTGCCGGGCCGAGAGGATCCGCCCGCGGACCACGCGCTGCCAGTCGGGGCCCGCGGCCGGCGGGTCGATCTCGCCGACGACGGCGTCGGCCATGCCGTCGAGCAGCTCCTCCTTGTTGGCCACGTGCTTGTAGAGGGCCATCGGTACGACGTCCAGCTCCTGCGCGAGCCTGCGCATGCTGAGCGCGTCGATGCCGGTGACGTCGGCGAGCGCGACGGCGGCGCGCAGGACGCGGTCCCTGTTCAGGGGGATCCGTTGCGTGCGCGTGGCTTCCTGCCGGGTCATTCCGGTTCGGCCCCTTCCCTCTTCGACAATCCACTCCTTGACGAGTGTACGCCGTACACCTACGATCGCAGAAAGGTGTACGGCGTACACCTCCATCGAGCGAGGGGTACAGAGAAGATGAGTCCGGACCGGAGAACCGCGGTGGCCACCGGGTCGCTGTTCCTGCTGACCGAGGCCGCCGCGATAGCCGGGGCGATCCTGTACCGCCCCCTGCTGGGCGCGGCGGACGGCCGGCTCGCCCAGGGCGCCGACACGCAGGCGCTGCTGGGGGTGCTCTGCGAGGTGGTGCTGGTGGTGGCGGTGACCGGTACCGGAGCGGCGCTGTTCCCCGTCCTGCGGCGGCACGGCGAGGGGCTCGCCCTCGGGTACGCCTTCGGACGGCTCCTTGAGGCGGCCGTCATCGCCGTCGGGATCGTCGCCGTCCTGGCGCTCGTCACCCTGCGGCGGGACGCGGGGGCGGCGGACGGCGCCGATGCCGCGCTGGTGGCCGTGCACGAATGGACGTTCCTGCTCGGGCCCAACATCGCCCTCGGCCTGAACACCGTCCTGCTCGCGTACCTGGCGTACCGCGCACGGCTCGTACCGCGCTTCATCGCCGTGCTCGGGCTGGTCGGCGGCCCGCTGATCTGCGCCTCGGCCATCGCGGTGATGTTCGGCGCCTACACGCAGCTCTCCGCGGCGGGGGCGGCCGCCGCGCTCCCGGTGTTCGCCTGGGAACTGGGCCTGGCCGGATGGCTGATCGTCAGGGGCTTCGGACCCGGCGCGGACGCCGCGTCCCGCGAGGGCATACGGAGAAGTGGCTGATCCGGCACCGGGATTCTCGGCAGGATGGTGTCCGACCTGCGGAAGCAGGCCTCGTCAGGCCGTCCCTCCGTCCGGACGGTCACCCACGGAGAGCTCCGCCACGGCGGCATCCTGTACCTGCTCCAGGCCGCTGATGTAGGGCGCGGTGTCCGGCAGCGGTGTGCAGAACGTGACCTGGGCGGTCAGGAGGTCGTCGTCGAGACCGCCCAGGGACAGCGAGACGTACGCCCGCACCTTGTCGTCGCCGAAGTGGTCCTGTGCCGCCCGCAGGCAGTCGGCCGCGTACGCGAGGCATCGGCGCAGCAGCACGTTCGCTCGTTCGGCCGTGGCGGCGGGCTCGGTGGAGAGGTCGTAGTCCGTCATCCCACGGCCGTTGATCGTGGTCTCCTCCGTCAGGCGGTCGAAGTAGGACCCCGCAGCGTCGGGACGGAGATCGGTCAGCACCCGCGCGCCGCTTCCTGTCACCGACCAGCCCCGCTCGACGACCTCCTGGAACATCGGGGGGATGTCCGACGAGGACAGACCGGCCAGATCCGCGTCCGCGAGGAGCTTCCTCATCCACTGGTTGGTGCGCACGTCTACCCTTCGCCGAGTGCGGCGAGACCCTTCCTGATGCCGGCGATGAAGCCGGGATTGCTGCCCACGGCCTTCTCGATGCTTCGGGGAAGACCCTCGAACTTCCCGGAGTCGAAGTCGAACTGGTACTTCGCGCCCTTGTTGCTCTGATCCTGGAAGTGCAGCTGTCCCGGCCGCTGGCCGGGGTTGGGATTCTCCACGTCGATCCGGTACGGCCCATGGTTCCACAGCGTCTTGCTGGTGATCTGGGGTCCGTTCGCCCCGATCATGCCCTTGTCGGCGGGGTCCTTGATGCCGTAGAGCTCGCGGTTCTCCTTGATGCGCTGCTCGACGACGTCGGGGTGGTAGGGGTCCTTCTCGAAGCCCGGCTGCGAGGTGTACCCCTCGCGCAGCGGGTCGTAGGGGGCGAGGCCCAGCGGGTCGGCCCAGGTGTGCGGGTTGTGCACATAGGCCGAGGGGTTGGGACCCGGTTCGAGCCCGAGTGGATCCTGCGTCAGATAGCGCGCGGTCGCGGGGTCGTAGTGCCGGTGCAGGTTGTAGTGCAGGCCGGACTCGGAGTCGAAGTACTGCCCGGGGAAGCGCAGCGGGGTGTACGTGGTCCCGTTCCTGGACCAGGTGGTGGTGCCCCACAGCGTGGCGCGGGTGAGCCACGCGACGTCGCCGGACTCGGAGACCAGTTCGGTGGGGGTCCCGACGAGGTCGGTGGCGATGGCGAAGAAGCGCTCGTCGAACACCTCCTGGGAGGCGTCCGCCGCGAGTACGCGTTCGGTCTGGGACAGCGGTCGTACGCCACGGTGGTCCCAGGTGAGGGCGACGGGCCGAGGGATTCCGGGGACGGCGGCGGTCTGTTCGCACAAGGTCCAGCCGTCCCAGGTGAACCGCACCTCCTCGACGACCGTCGTGCCGTCCTCCGCCAGTCGCTGCTTCGCGGTGCGGCGGCCCAGCGGGTCGTACCGGTAGCGCCAGCGGGTCCCGTCGGGGGTGGTGACGGCGGTGAGCCGGTCCTCGGCGTCCCAGGTGTAGCGCCAGGTGTCGGCCTTCCGCGAGAGCCGTGTCCTGCGGCGCGAGGTGATCCGGCCGGCGGCGTCGTGCTCGTACCGCACGGCTCCGGCGCGGGTGACGGTCGTGCCCTCGTAGGCACGGGAGCCGGTCGCCTCGTGGCCGGCGTGCCCCGCGGGCCAGGAGGCGGAGGTCTGGGCTCCGGCCGCGTCATAGGCGTACGTCTCGGTCCAGTCGGTGCCTGTCACCGTGGTGACCCGGCCCGCGGCGTCGAGGTCGTAGCGGAAGGAGCCGCGCAGGGCGTCGTCCAGTGCGGTGAGGTGTCCGTCGGCGCGGTAGGTGTAGGCGCGCCGGTTGACGGTGCGGGCGCCGGCGGTCAGCTCCTGCTCGCTCAGCCGGCCGGCCTCGTCCCAGACGGAGGCCAGCGTCAGCGAGGTGTCCGGGCCGGCCGCGCCGCCGATGGACCGGCACACCTCACGTCCGACCGGGTCGTGGGCGAAGCCGATCCGGCGGGTGCCGCTGGTCAGCGTCGTGAGGCGGCCCGCCTCGTCGTACCCGTAGGAGGTCACGTGCCCCGTGGGCGTGGTGCGGCGGGCGCGGCGCCCGGCCGTGTCGTAGGCGAAGGAGAGCAGCCGGCCGTCGACGATCTCCGCTTTCAGGTCGCCACGGCGGTCGTACTGCCGGACGAGCTCGCCGTCCGGCCCGGCCGCGTGGACGATGCGCCCGGCGCGGTCGTAGGAGTACGTGGTGACGGCGCCGGACGCCTCCTTCCGGACGACCTGGCCCAGCGCGTCGCGCGCGTAGCTCACCGTCTCGCCGGCCGCGTTGGTCCGTGCTGTCACCTGCCCGGCCGCGTCGCGGGCGTAGGCGATGGTCCGTCCGTCGAAGTCGGTCTCGGCGACGGTCCGGCCGGCCCGGTCGTAGGTGTACGACCAGGTCAGGCCGCGCGGGTCGGTGACCTTGGTGAGTCGCAGGGCGGCGTCGTGCTCGAAGGTGTGGCGGGCCCCGTCCGGGCCGGTACGGGCGGCCAGGAGGTCGAAGTGTGTGTACTCGAAGCGGCTGGTGAGGCCCGCCCGGTCGGTGTGGGAGGTGCAGTTGCCCTCACCGTCGTACGTCCAGGTCTCGGCGGAGCCGTCCGGATGGGTGCGCCGGGCCAGTCCGCCGTCGGCGTCCCACTCCAGGGTGGTGACGCCGCCGAGCGGGTCCGTGACGCGGACGAGCCGGCCGAAGGCGTCGCGTTCGTAACGGGTGGTGCCCCCGAGCGGGTCGGTCACCGCCAGTGGCAGTCCGGCCGCGTCGCTGCGGTACGTGATGACGGCCCCGGTCCCGGTCGTACGGGACAGCGGGTGGCCCTGCTCGTCGTAGGTGTAGCGCGTGGTGTGGCCCGCGGCGTCGGTGACCGCCGTCAGGTTGCCGCGCTCGTCGTACTCCTGACGGATGCGCGTGCCGTCCGCGTCCGTGAAGTCGACCGGGAGCCCGCGCGCGTCGCGCCGGACGGCGACGCGGCCGCCGTCGGGGCGGACGACGACGAGCAGCCGGCCGTCGGCGTCGTAGGTGAAGGTGGTGGTCCGGCCGAGCGGGTCGGTGCGGGTGAGTACGTTGCCGTGCCGGTCATGGGTGAAGCGGGTGATGTTTCCGAGCGGGTCGGTGGTGGCCACGACGCGGGAGGCGCCGTCGACGAGATGGCGGACGACGCGGCCGTCGGCCGTGGTCAGGGTGGTGGTGCGGTGGCCCGTGACCGGGTCGGGGGCGCCGTACGCGAGGGTGAGCTGGAGATGACCGGCTCCGCCGCCCTCTCCGACGACCCGGTCCTCCTCGTCGTAGACGTAGTCGTAGCGGCTGTCGTTGGAGTCGGTCCAGGTGATGACCCGGTGCCGGTCGTCGTAGGCGAAGGCGAGGGTGGCCCCGGAGGGCTTGGTGACGGCGGTCAGGTCGCCGTCGGTGTAGCCGTAGCGGACGACGTCCTGAGCGGCGCCGTCGGGGAGCCGCAGGGCGAGGCGGGTCACCCGGCCGTCCTCGGTGTCGAGGGCCACGTGGTGACCCGCCGAGTGGACGAGTGCGAGCGGGGTGCCGTCCTCGGCGCGGTCCACCGTGATGGCGTGCCCGTTGCGGTCGTCGATGCCGGTGAGCCAGGCCACTCCGTCCCCGCCCGGCTCGGCACCCGCCGGTGCGGTGTACCGGCGGATCTGGCCGGTCGCCGGATCGGTGAGCGTGTAGTCGCCGTCGTCGTGGCGGGCCAGGAGCCGGCGCGCGGTGCCCGACTCGGGAAGGGTGGGGACGCCGGGCACCGGGTGCGGATAGGGGAGCAGGAGGCCGTCGTCGGTGACGTGGACGACGCCGCGCGCGTCGACCGTCAGTCGCTCGTCCACCGTCGAGGACCAGGACGGGCCGAAGAACCGGCCCAGCGTGTACCCGGACTCGGCGCGCCGGGTGAAGGTCAGCGGCAGCGCGCCGGGCAGCACCAGGTCGGTCTGCGGCAGGAACATCCGGCCGGAGGCCAGGTCCACCGGGTCGGTCTCGCCGACCGGGCGCTCGGCATCGGGCCGGTTGTGGGTGCCGGGGGGAGCGTCGTCGAGCAGTGTGCGGGCACGGTTGGCGTCCTTGGCGAGGTCCGCCGCCTCCGCGGCGACCCGTGCGCCCTTGACCGCCGCGCCACCGCCGCCGGTGGCGGCGGTGAGCAGCAGGTCGGGGACGAGCCTGCCGAGGCCCTCCGCCGGGTCCTTCATGAAGTTGTCGAGCATCTGCTTGCCCGCGCCCATGGGGTCGTTGGCGACCTGCACGAGCCCGGCGGCGAGGCTGTTGAGCTGGGTGAAGTACTCGGCGGGGTGGGTGAGGTTGTACGGGTCGGTGGGGTTGACGCTTCGGACGAAACTGAGCAGACCTGCCGTGCCCTTGATGATGCCGCCCCCGAAGTGCGTCTGCATCAGCTGCAGTTCGTCGAGGCCGTCCTTGGCCTGCTCGGCGTACGAGGGTTTGGGCGGGGCCGCGTCCCGCGCCGCCCGGACCGCCGTGCGGGCGGTCTCGGCTGCCGTGTTGCGCTGTTTACGGGCCTCGGCGAGGAGCTCCTGCGCCTCCTCCATCAGGGCCTTGCCGGGGTCGCTGAAGGCGCCCGGCCTGGGCGGCAGGGAGGCCGGGTTCCGCTTGTCGGCGGGTTCGGCGTTGTACCGGTCGACGGCCTTGTTGTAGTCGTCGACGCTCTTCTGGTGGGCGTTCGCGGCGTCCTCGGACGCCTTGGTGCCCTGCTTCCACTTGTCGATGGCCGTCTGGGCCTGTCCTTGGGCCCATTCCACGGTCGAGGCGAAGCCGGTCAGCGCGTCGGAGGCCTTGCCGAAGGCGTCGGCGCCCTTGAACCACTTCGGCGGCTCGACCGCCACCTTCTCCCGGAAGGCGTCCGCGGCCTCGCCCTTCACGGCGGACGCGTCGAGGCCCTTGAGCCCCTGGCCCACCTTGTCGAACGAGGCCTGCAGGTCCTTCAGATGGGAGGCGGTCGAACGGAGCTTGGACGGGCTGCCGTAGATCAGCTTGGTCTTGTCCTCGGTCTGCCCGAGATCCATCTCGTCGACCTCGGCGCCCATCCGGTTCGCCACCGAACGCGACTGTTCGCGTACCCAGTCCGCGCCGGACTCCCAGCCGACGTCGTCCAACCGGTCCGCGGTCCAGTTGCCGGCGTCCTCGACCCGGTTGCCGGCCCACTCGACCCCGTCCTCGACCGCGTCCTCGACGGCATCCGGAGTGATGTCGCTGATGAAGTCCCCGATGCCCACGGCTCAGTTCCCCCCGTTGTTCGGCTGCTGGGCGGCCCGCTGCTCGGGAGACGGGCCGAACGTCTCGTCCACCGCACGGTCGAAGTCGCCCTGGTCCACCCCGAGAAGCTCGTTGAGGATCCGCGCCCGGCTCCCGCCCTGGCCCTCCGTCACGAGCACCCGTCCGGTGTCCTTCCAGGTCTGCGCGGCGTCGTCACCGGCGCGTTCGAAGGATTCGGCGCTCCAGTCGGGGCTGAGATAGTCGGGCGTGAACACGTCGCCCCAGTCCTGCTTGACGATGTCCGCCTCCGAGGCGTGCGGGTTGCCCACGGCGGAGTTCACGGCGATCTTGAAGGTGCCCTGCAGGTACTGGTCCTCCTCCCAGACGAGTCCGGCGGCCAGTCCCAGCGTCGCCGCGAGGGTGTTGGCGTCCTGGATCTGCGCCCGCACGCCCCATTCCCAGCGCTCGCAGTAGTCCTCGAAGTCGGCCGACAGACCGTGGTGCCCGGCCTCCATGCCGGTCATCGAGAGCTCGGAGAACCCCTTGCCGAGCACGGCGCCGGTGCCCGTGCCGATGTCGCGGAGTTCGGCGGTGGCCGCCCGGATCCCCTCGGTGATCCGCTTGATGCTCTCCTGGTCGAACTTCAGGTCCTCGGGCCCGCTGCCCATCAGACGTCACCTCCGGCGTCGGCCTCGTCGTCCACGGCGGCGGAGTCGGGGACGATGCCGCGAACCGGCGGGAAGAACATCGACCGGTCCGGATCGGCGATGTCGACGGCCACCCCGGCGGGCACGCCCAGGGCGGGCACGACCTCGTCGAGGAGGCGCGCGCCGCGCAGCGCCGCGTAGTCCCAGGGGCGGGTGGCATCGTCCGCCTGCGCGCCGGGGGCGAGGGAACGGGCGCGGGCGAACCGGGCGAGGGACGCCTCGCCGGTGAAGGCACAGATCCACCGGACCCCGCCGAGCTCGGCCGTCCACAGACCGCCGGAGTCGACCGGGACGAGGACCACGGACCGCCGCAGCTCGCCGATCATGTCCAGGGGATGGCCCTGTCCCGCCCGCCGCTCGGCGATCCGCTCCGCAAGTGCCGCTCCGTCGCTCACCGGCTGTCCTCCCCGCTGGTTCGGGCCGTACCTTCCCGCTGTCGGAGAGGAATACGACCTAAACGGGGGAACGGTTCCGCGAGAGGGTCGGCCTCGACGTCGGCGGGATCGGCCCGCGCCGCGGCAGGTCCGGACAACGACGAAGCCCCAGATCTCTGACCTGGGGCTTCGCAGAAGAGCGGATGACGGGAGCTTGGTCGGTACGACGGTGCGACGGGTGCGACGTCGTCACGAGTGGGAGCTAGCCCGCCTCGCGTCGAGCCGCACTCGTGCCAGAGGCCGACTCTTGCGCATCCTCGTCGAACGGGAAGGCTTCGATCTCCCCGAAGTCGGGCGCCTGGAAGGGGTTCGTGGTGGGGTGCGGTGATGCTGCGGCGGCGCAGGGGGACACCCCTTCCGGAGCGGAGAACGGCGAGGTCAGGTCGATGAGAGGGGTCCTCTTCATTGCGGGTCCATGAACGGATCTGGTGTGCCGTGACCGGGCACGGTGGTCCTACAGCTTGCTCATCTTGGCGTACGGACTCAGGATCCGCTCTTGCGCCGAGCCGAAATCCACGACCGTCGCGATCCCGTCCTCGATGCCGACGACCCGGCCGAGGCCGTGCACGTCGTGTGTGACCTGGTCGCCTACGGCGAACTGCTTGGGAGGCAGCGCGACCGGGGCTTTGAAGGGGCTGGTGGGCAAAAATCGCTTCGGTGCACTGGGCTTTGTCATTGCTGCCAGTATGCGCCCGCGGAGCGGAGAAGAGTCTCGCCGAGAAGCAAAAGCCCCAGGTCTCTGACCTGGGGCTTCGCAGAAGAGCGGATGACGGGAATCGAACCCGCGCTATGAGCTTGGGAATCACCCGGTGCTTGAATCTGATCACGGTGTCTGACCTGCAGAAACGTGTGCCGCTGGCCTCGTCCGAAGCTTCGCCGGACCTTTGTTGACCGTCTCGGCACCTGGTGTGGCGCCAACAGTGATGTCGCTGGAGAGGGGCGCGCTGCCCGGCGCGGCAGTGTAGATCAGCGGGATGCCCGATCGGGCGTCGGCTTGGCGTGCCGCCGCTCACGCTGTTCGAAGAGATCGGCATCGACCGCATCGAGGCCCACGACAAGGGACTCGCGGCCCGTTCGCCAGACCGGCGGGTAGTGGAGCCAGGAAGTCGGGGGCAGGCCGATCCTGTGCGGGGCGTGGCGGGGGAGTGTCTCCTTCGCGGTTGCCCACACCGAGCCCTCCGGTTACAGTTATTGCAGATGCATTTTCACTGGGTCAGCGATTGGAGGCGGCGGTCATGGCTCGATCCAGCGTTCTTGCCCGTGCTGAGAAGGTCGAACCGGATCCCTCGCACCAGGGTGCGCTCGCCGCGACTGCCCGGATGGCGCCGGAGTCGGTCGAGGTGCTGGTCCGCACCCCGGATGGCGGCGAACTGGCACTTCCTGGAGAACTGGTACGCATTCTTCTGGCCTCGGCCGGTGAGCTGGCCCGCGGGCATGCGGTGACGGTCCTGGCGTCCGAGGCGCAGCTGTCGCCCACTGAGACCGCCGAACTCCTGGGTCTGTCTCGGCCGTTCGTCGCCCGCTTGCTCGACGCCGGCGACATCCCCTCGACGAACCTGCCTGGCAGCAGTCACCGCGTGGTCCGCCTTGCGGACGTGCTGGCGTTCCAGCAGCGGCGTGAGCGCCGCAGGGAGGGGCGGCGTCAGATTGCCGACGCCTTGGAGGACGTTGAACTGCCCTCTTGATGTGGGTGTCGCCGGCAGCCGTGAAAGAGATGAGGGGGAGCGTGACAGCGCGGGTCTTTGTGGACACCAACGTCTTGTTTCCGTTCTCGGTGATGGACGTGATGCTGGCCCTCACTGAGGACTCCATCCACGAGATCGTGTGGTCCGAACGACTGCTCGCGGAGTGGGAGCGGGTCATCGTTCGGGAGGGAAGGCGTTCGGCGGAGTCGGCTGCCGCGGTTGCGGAGGCCGTCCGACGCTTCTTCGCCGACTGTGAGATCCCGGCGGCGGCCTATGGGCACCTTGTGGATCACATGCCGGGCGATGACCCCGACGACCGGCACCACGCGGCGGCGGCCGTGGCTGCCGGGGCCGATGCGCTGATCACGTGGAACCTCGCCGACTTTCCTGCCGACGACTTGGCTGAGCGCGGAGTGCGGGTGATCGACCCGGATTCGTACCTGTGCAGGCTGTATGGCGAGTTGCCGCATGAGGTGGTGGAGACGGTGGTCAGGCTTGCCGGAGAGAAGCGCAATCCGCAAGTCACGATCGCCGATGCCATTGCCCGACTCGCGAAGGCCGGCCTGCCAGGCTTCGCCGACCTCCTGACGCGGCACCTTGGGCATCGCTTGATCTGATGGAGTGGCGGGTGGTGTCGAAGGTGGTGCGCGGCGCCTGAGCCGGTACCTGCGATGGACCTGACGGTCAGGCTGTCAGAGAGCACCGCATCTCCGTGACGACGTTTACACCCGAGGCCGGATCCCGTTGCCAGTGGCCAGCGTTGGCTGCTCACAGCAGCGCTGGGCCGGGGCTATGGGCCTGCTGACATCGTGACGGCCGAGGGGGCTGCCACACAAATTTCCCGAGCGTGCTCGGTACTCCGATGGCGAAGGGACCCTTCGCCGTCGGAATCAGGAGGGTGCAGGCACCTTCGATCAAATGCGCCGCGAAGGCCCTTACCCTTCTCAGTGAGGCGCCACGCATATTGAGATCGGATCCTGCCGGGAACGGGCTCGATCATGTCGGCCTTCTTGAGCTTGTAGAAGACCCCAGCGAGAGCACCAGGCCATGCTCGGTCTTCACCGGCGGACGCCAGAGTGCTTCCTTGAGGACATCGACCTCGCACTCCTCGCCGCTGGCGGTGTCGGTGACGATCAGCCGCGCGGACAGCGGGTCGGTTTCCAACCCCCGCACCTGCCAGCCGCGTTGTTCCAGCCCAGCGCGCACGGTAGCGGCGATCTTCTCCATCGGCTCCGGGTTCTCGGTGGCGACATCGAGGTCCTTGCTGAGCCGGTTGACCAGTCCATGTGCCTGGACGGCGTAGCCACCCGTGAGCACGAGCGGGTAGGCGTCGCCCACGGCGAGGACATCCGCGAGGAGCCGCCGGTGCAGTTCCGTGAGATTCACGCAGCAGCCTGGGCGTCGGGGGACAGTTCGTTGAAGGCGTTCTCCCAGACGTCGCGGATGTCCCGGCTGATCAGGGTGCGCAGGACAGGCCACATGGCGACGAGCAGTTCCCGGTTCAGGTAATGGACCAGGTCGTCATGCTGTCCCTCGGCCAGGACGATCCGGTAACAGCTCATGCGCAGTCGGGGCTGGTCGAGATCGAACCGGGACAGGCCGGACCACGCGAGGTGCAGTGGAAGGTCGACGTGCCCGCGGGCGGGGCCGGCGAGCTCCGAGAGCTCGGCAGGAAGCCGCCGGGCGAATCTGGTGCGGCGGAGCTCGGGGACGCTGGGCGTGGCTGCCATGCCTCGATTATTCCGCAGGAGCGGGAGGCGGTCGGGTCATTCCGGTCCAGGGAGCCCCCGGCTCAGAGCCTGTGCCGGGCTGCAGCCGTGGAATTGGCGGCGTAGGTGCAGGTCAGAGGCCTCGTGCGGGACCTCCGGCGAGACGATGCGGGGTGCGTGCCCTCTGCGTGCCCCACCTCGCAAGACCGAAGGGCGTGCGAGTGCAGAGACTCAGTCACCAACAAACAAGCCCCAGGTCGCTGACCTGGGGCTTTGTCATGGAGCGGATGACGGGAATCGAACCCGCGCTATAAGCTTGGGAATCACCGTTGCCGAGCTCGATCGTCCCGCTTCTGACCTGCGGGAACATGCTCTGGTGGCGCTCATCCCACGAGCTCTTGGACACCCGTGTCGACCACTGGTGTCCGTCCTGAAGGGCACGGTTGGGGCACGAGGTGCGGGACGTCCGTCCTCACACCCCGACTGCCCACCGGGCGGCTGCGACCGCTCCCAGGAGGAGCGGTGGGGTGAGCCACCAGGGGCCCATGGCGCGACGGATCGACGGAAGCAGAGTGATCAGCAGGGCGAGTCCGCTCGCGGCGATGGCGAGGACGCAGGACAGCTCGATTCCGGCCTGCGCTTCGTCGTCCCAACTGCCTGCGGGCCGGATCGTGAGGGCCATGTACACGAACCATGTGGCGATCGTGTGGAGGAGCACCAGCGGGACCGCCATGACCCACCGCAGACAACCGTCGTCACTGGCAGTCCCGGCGACGTCGGGCCGATCGGACATCACTGGAGAGCTCCCTTGGCTTCGTCGATGTTCCTGGTGAAGGCCCGTCCGTAGGCTTGGGCGTCATCGCCCTGCCAGTACGGTCCACCGTTGTACCGTGCCGCCAGTTCCTGGCGCTGCTCGGGCGTCATCTGCTCGGGGGGAACGTCGGCGAACTCGCTCTCGGCCTTGAGCTGGGCCAGGTACTCCGCCGCGATGAAGATGTTCTGCCCCGGGTCCTGGAGGGACTCCTCCACGACTGCTCGCTGCTGTTCGGACATGTTCTGGGGGTCGTAACCGAGTACTTCGGCTCCGCGGCGCACTTGGATGGCGATGGGGCCGAAGGACGTCTCGTCCGGGGTTCCGCCGAGGCGCCAGGGAAGGTTCTCCGGGGAGACCGGGCTCAGTCCCCAGGGTGCGTCGGCCTGCTCGCGGATCGTGTCCGTGAGGTCGTCGAGGATGCCCGGCTGTCCACCGATCTCCTGCCAGGCGATTCCGGCGACCATGTCCGCCGGCAATCCCGAGTTCTCCGCGGCGGCCTGAATGATCTCCTTGTTCGCGGCGATCCAGTCCTTACGGTCCTGGCTCGACGAAGGCGGACTCCAGTAGCTGTCCTCCGCCCCCGGTAGGGCGGACAACCGTGTGCGGATGTCGTGGAGCGTCGGTGAGACCGGGTTGGTGCCGACTCCTCCGGCGTAGTCCTGCTTGGGCGGGCTGCCGGGCAGGTGAGTGAGGGGGTTGCCGCCGGCTTCCGCGACCTCGCTCCTCAGGGATGCGATGGCCGCCACGATGTCCACTCGCTGGACGGAGCCCATGCGGAATTCGGGCAGGAGCTCGTATGCCTGCTTCAGCCCGTGCACACACAGGTCACGAGCTTCCTTCTCGGTCTTCCCGGCCAGGTGGAAAGCACCTCCCGCCGCATCGTGGAGCCTGTTCGCCTCTTCCCGGATGTCGTCGACATCCATGGTGAGTTCCGCGAAGAAGTCGAGGACACCCGTGGTGGCTCGCATGTCCTCCCACTGGCGCATGGGTTCGGCGTCCTGCGCCTCACGGGTGATCGCGGTGCCCTTGGTGCCGATGAGGGCGGCAAGGCTGCGCTCGTTGGCCTTGCCGTTCGCGTAGTGACTCTTCGCGGTCGCCAGCGCCCACGCATAGCTTCGCAGGGCGCTGGCAGCGTGCCCGTAGCCCTCGGCGATGTGCTGCATGAGCCTGCGTGCTTCGGCGATCCGAGACACGTAGTGCTGGCTTCCTTCGCTGTGCCAGTGGGTCCGCTTCTCCGCGCGCTCGGCCGGAGTGTCGACCTCGACCAACATGTCGTGGAGGCGCTTGAACTCGTCGGCGTTCCGCTCGACGAGGGCGGGGTTGCAGCCTTCGAGGAACTCGACGTCCTTGCGGTAGCTCAGGCCGGTCACCTCGCCTCCGGTGCCACGTACTGGCCATCGCTCAGGACGTTGTCGAGGAAGCGACGGGTATTGGCGTCGTCCACGGCGACGAAGTCGGTCCCGGTGGTCTTGAGGCGGGTGGCGAGCGCCGCGAGGAGCGCGACCGTGTCCAGGAACTGATCGTTGGCGAACCGTCCGAAGCGTTCGACCTCGGCGGCGACTTCGGCATGAGAGCGCGGTACGCGCGCCATGGTTCCGAGATCACCGTCGGGCCTGCCCTCGTGGAGCAGTCCCGCGATCTCGATCAGCAGGTTCGCGTTCCCGTTGATGGAGTCCGTGTTGTAGTCGAGCGTTCCGCCCGTGGTACCACCGGCCCGATCCGCGGGCAGCTGATTGAGCTGCATGGCGGTCGGGCTGTCCAAGGACACGCCGGCTTTCGTTTGGGCCCATTCGTCATCGAACGACACGCGTCCCCCCGCGGTGGTCGGTCTGCTGTACGAGCGACTGACGAGGCTACCAACGGTTGCGGCCGGACCGCGGTGCGGTGGTGGCGCAAGGTGCCCCGACAGGGCTGGACAACGACGAAGCCCCAGGTCTCTGACCTGGGGCTTCGTTCAAGAGCGGATGACGGGAATCGAACCCGCGCTATAAGCTTGGGAAGCTCATGTTCTACCATTAAACTACATCCGCACAGCGGCCGGATGACCTTTGCCGCATCGTTGCACACTGTACCCCATGTGCCACTTGAGGCGAAGTTCACGCCTCCGTGTGTGCGGAGTGCCGTCTGGAGGGTGTCCCCTTCATCCCCTAATGTGGCTGCTCGTCCACCACATGTGTAGGGGAAGGGACTTGATGGGTCCGATGGAGCGCACCGTCGTCCGTTGTGCCGAAGGGCATGTGTTCAGTACCGCCTCGTTCCCACTTCAGCAGCTCGGGGCCGGGCGGATCGGGCCAGGGCGGCTCATCCGGTGTCCGCGGTGTGCGCGGCTGCGGCACGCGGTGCCGGTGGAGGCCGGGCGGCGCTGAGGCGTACGGGGCCGGGGCGCGGGCGGCTGCCGATTGGGGCAGGTCCGCGCCCTCTGCGTATCGTGGGGGCGTGCTTCTCTCAGACAAGGACATCCGGGCCGAGATCGATGCCGGACGGGTGCGCATCGACCCGTACGACGAATCCATGGTGCAGCCCTCGAGCATCGACGTGAGGCTTGACCGCTTCTTCCGGGTGTTCGAGAACCACCGCCACCCCCACATCGACCCCGCCGTCGAGCAGCTCGACCTGACCCGCGAGGTCGAGCCCGAGGGCGACGAGGCGTTCATCCTGCACCCCGGCGAGTTCGTGCTCGCCTCCACCTACGAGGTCATCACCCTCCCGGACGACATCGCGTCGCGCCTTGAGGGGAAGAGCTCTCTGGGGCGGCTCGGGCTGGTCACGCACTCGACCGCCGGGTTCATCGACCCCGGGTTCTCCGGGCACGTGACCCTGGAGCTGTCGAACCTCGCCACCCTGCCGATCAAGCTGTGGCCGGGCATGAAGATCGGCCAGCTGTGCATGTTCCGGCTGAGCTCGCCCGCCGAGTTCCCGTACGGGAGCGAGCGGTACGGCTCCCGGTACCAGGGCCAGCGGGGGCCGACGGCCTCCCGTTCGTTCATGAACTTCCATCGGACCCAGGTGTGAGGCGGCCGCAGGCATGAGTGAAGTACGCGAGAACCTGACGTACGAGGGTTTCGGCACGGCCGTCCGCGAGCTGGCGCAGACCATCGCCGACGACGGTTACGAGCCCGACATCGTGCTCTCCATCGCCCGTGGCGGTGTCTTCGTCGCCGGCGGCCTGGCCTACGCGCTCGACTGCAAGAACATCCACCTCGTGAACGTGGAGTTCTACACCGGCGTCGGGACCACCCTGGAGATGCCGGTCATGCTGGCGCCCGTGCCCGACGCGATCGACTTCAGCGACAAGAAGGTCCTGATCACGGACGACGTCGCCGACACCGGCAAGACGCTCAAGCTCGTCCACGACTTCTGCGTCGACCACGTCGCCGAGGTCCGTTCGGCCGTCATCTACGAGAAGTCGCACTCCCTCGTGAAGTGCGAGTACGTGTGGAAGAAGACCGACGAGTGGATCAACTTCCCCTGGTCGGTCGAGCCGCCCGTCGTGAAGCGCGAGGGCCAGGTCCTCGACGCCTGAAGGCGTCGGTCGACTCGGACCACCCCCTTGCTCAGTGCCCGACACGTGTGCGTGTCGGGCACTTCGTCGATCGGCCCCGTGCAGCCGTGGTCGCGGACTGCGGACTGCGGACTGCGGTCCCCACGCACTGCCAGCCGTTGACGTCGACCGCGCCGTCGACCGGTCCCGTGTACCCGCCGCGCCCGTGTCGAGGTCCAGATGGCCGTACCGGCCGGGGGACTCGCGGCGCCGGACCCGCGGTGGAGACCCCGGGCGCGCTCGCCGCCGAGGCCGTGCCGTGCGCGCCCACCCCCAGGAGCCGTCTCGGCAGCAGCCCGCCGGCCGTCCGCCGGACGGACCGCCCCCGTCCTTCGCCATCAACCCACTCGGGCCACTCAGGCACCTGACCTCCTGGAATCCCTGTATCGCCGGCTGAACCACGCACCGGACAAGACCACCCCACGGCCGGTACGCCGACAACCCAACGAAAGCGCGGAGTTGACGGCCCCCGAGCCCACGGGGCCCCGAGGCCCACCCCCGATTCCGCGCATTCGTTGGGTTGTCGGGGGCGGGGCGGCCCGATGGGATGAGTGGGCCCGTGATCTTCCGGAACAGCCCGTTCGTACCGCCCGAGACAGCTCAGGGAGATGCGTTGAACGAGAACGAGGCACGGCGCCGTCGTGGCGGCAGCCGGGACGACCACGACCGTGACCACGACCACCACGTACCGACGGGCGTCAGTCGCCGCACGCTGCTGCGTGGCGCGGTGGTGGGCGGTGGGGCGCTGACCGCCGGCGGGCTCGTGCTGCCCACCAGCGCGTACGCCGTCCCCGCGCTCTACAACCCGTTCGGCGCGTACGCCATCACGGGCGCGTGGAACCCGCCGTACCACAACGGCGTCGACTTCGGCATGGCCGTGGGGACGTCGCTCCCCGCCTGCGGCGCCGGCACCATCGAGAACATCGCCTACAACGGCACCGGCGGCCACACCGTCACCATCCACCACGCCGAGGGCTACCGCAGCCAGTACATGCACCTGTCGCAGTTCCTGCTCGCCAACGGCGCTTCCGTGGCCGCCGGGACGATCGTCGGGCGCTCCGGAGGGGCGGCCGGCGCCGACGGCTCCGGCAACTCGACCGGCCCGCACCTGCACTGGCACGTCATCAACTCCAGCGGCGTCCGGGTCGATCCGCTCTCCGTCACCGGTGGCGTTACGCCCCCGCCCTCCGCCGGCGGGGAGGGGCTGACGCTGCAGAAGATCGCCGGCGCGGGCGGCTACACCGGCGCCCTGGACGGCGCGCCGGGCACCAACACCTGGAAGGGCGTGCAGCAGGTCGTCACGGGCTACGCCTACACCGGTCCGATCGACGGAGCGCCCGGCACGTACACGTACATGGCGCTCCAGCGGATGGCCGCGAAGGGCGGCTACGGCGGCCTGATCGACGGCGCGATGGGCGTCAACTCGTGGAAGGGCGTGCAGACCGTCTGCTCCCGCTTCGGCTACGGCGGCCCCATCGACGGTGCTCCGGGGACGAACACGTACGCGGCGATGCAGCGGGTGGCCAGGCTCGGCGGCTACACCGGCCCGGCCGACGGCCTCCTGGGCGCCAACTCGTGGAAGGGCCTGCAGAGGCTGTTCACCGGCTTCCAGTACACCGGCCCGATCGACGGGGCGCCCGGCACGAACACGTACAAGGGGCTCCAGCGCATGGCGGTGCTCGGCGGCTACGGCGGCCCGATCGACGGAGCCCCCGGGGACTACACCTGGGCGGCGCTCGCCAAGCTCGTCTGACCCGTCCCGACCGGGACGTCCGCGTCCTCGAACCACCTATGGGCAGGGCCTCTTCGAGAGGCCCTGCCCATAGGCATGCCGCTCAACTATCTTCGTCGTTGCGTGCCAGAAGGCTGTCCCGGAGCCGAGGAGGACGATGAGGAGTCGCAGCGGGCTGTGGCGGGTCGCGGAACTGCCCACGACCAGGGCCGGCGTCGAGCGGGCCTTCTCGTACTTCACCGCCGGGGTCCGTCTCGGGACCGTCGCGCAGATGGTGCCCGCCGTGCAGCTCGGGGCGGCGCGGTCGCCGCACGAGGCCGGCTACCTCGCGTGCTGGGGCGCCGCGGCCCTCGCGGCGGTCGCGGTGAGCGTCGTGACGCTCGTGCGCCGCCGGCCGCCGGGCACCGCCGTCTCCGTGCTCGACTTCGGGCTGGCCTGCACCCTCCTCGTCCTCGCTCCCCTGGTGCTCGCGCCCTGGGACCGCTTCGGGACCTGGACCGCCTTCCAGCCGGGGTACGCGCTGTCCGTGATCATCACCGCCGGCGGTGTGCGCGTCTTCGCCGTCTGGGCGGTCAGCCTGCTCGCGGTCTCCGTCTGCTACGTGGTCTACCTCGGCGGCGACGTCGGGAGCGAGATGACGTCGACCGCCGTCGGCAACGTCCTGACCTACGTGGTGTACGCGCTGGTCGCCCGCATGTTCTTCGGCTACACCCGCCGCATCGCGCGCGACGCCGACGCCTCGCGCGCGCGTGCCGCCGAACTGGCCAGGCGCGAGGAGGAACGGCGGGCCCAGGTGATGATGCACAACGGCGTCGCCGTCATGCGCCTGCTGACCGAGCAGGGCGACGACGACGCGCGTGCGCGGCTCGTCGGCGAGGCCGAGGTGGAGCTGCGGCGGATGCGCTCCTATCTGCGGGGCAGGGACGTGCACGCCGCCGACGGGGAAGGCCCCTCGGTCGGGCTCGTCCCGGTGGTCAGGGGGGTGTGCGACCGTTTCGCCGACCTCGGCGTCGTCGCCTCGCTCGACCTCGGCGCCGGCCTGCGGATCCCCGCCGCGCAGGCGGAGGCGCTGGAGCGCGCGCTCGGGAGCCTCCTGCTGAACGTCCGCGTGCACGCCCGCGCGCACGAGGTCGTCGTCCACCTCGACGAGCGGGAAGGCGAACAGGGGGGCTGGACGCTGACCGTGCACGACGACGGGGTCGGGTTCGATCCCGCGGCGGTGACCGCCGGGGTCGGGCTGCGCGAGGTGGTCGTCGGCGAACTCCGCAGACGGGGCCTCGGCGTCGCGATCGAGTCCGCCGTGGGCGAGGGGACGACCGTGACGGTACGGTCGCGCCCGTCGCGCCCGTCGCGCCCGTCGCGCCCGGTATCCGGAACCGGAGCGGGCCCCGGGGATCCCCGGCCTGCCACGGTGTTCGCCGCCTTCTCGGACCCGGCCTCTGCGGACCCGGCCTCTGCGGACGCGGCCTCTTCCGGCGCCGCCTTCTCGGACGCCTCATGAGACCCGCCGTCGCGGTCGTCGACGACGCCTCGCTGATCCGCGAGTCGATCGGCCTGCTCATGCCCGGTCTCGACGTCGTCGCCGCCGTCTCCACGGTCGAGGAGCTGGAGCGGCTCGGCCCCGCCGTGGACCTCGTCGTGCTCGACCTGCACCTGGCCAACCTCGAACGGCAGCCCGACGTCCGCCAGGGCATCGCCGCCCTGCGTGCGCTGACCGGCCGCGGCTACCGCGTCTGCGTGTACAGCCAGGAGGAACGCCGGTTCGTGCTCGCGGCCTGCCTCGCGGCGGGTGCGAGCGGCGTCGTCTCCAAGGCGCTTCCGCGCGACCGGACCGAGGAGCTGTTCCTCGAGGTCGCCGCGGGCGGCACCGTCGTGCCGCAGGCGGTCGTCGGAATCCTCGAAGTGCTCGTACGGCGCGACCGCATCACCGTACTGAGCGAGCGCCAGCGCCAGATCCTGTACGGCCGCGCCCGCGGGCTGAGCTACGCCCAGGTGGCGAGGGAGCTGTTCGTGAGCGAGTCGACGCTGCGCGGCTACTGGTACGACCTGACCAGGTCGCTCTCGGACTCCCTGCGCGGGCTGACCCCCGGCGAGATCGAGCACGCCCTCGGGCTCGCGCCGGGCGACCTCATGGAGTTCTGGGCCGACGGGTCGGCGGACCCGGCCGACCCGGCGGACGCGGCGGACCGCAGAAGGTGGTGGCGCATCGGCCGCACCCGCTGAGCGGGCCGGGCCGGGGCAGAACGAGAACGGACCGGCGCCTGTGCGGCGGCCGGTCCGGTCCGTGCGGGGCAGCGGCCGGTCGCCCGGCCGTCCTGTCCCACCCACAGCTACACCTACAGCGTGCCCAGTTTGATCAGGCTCAGCAGGGCCACCAGCTGGATCGCCGACGCGCCCAGCGCCTTCGGCCACGGCAGGTCGTGCGAGCGGCTCACCATCACGGTGAACAGCGCCCCCGCCGCCAGCCAGGTCAGCCACCCGACCACCTGGACGAGACCGTTCTCGCCGCCGAGGAAGAGCGCGAAGACCAGCCGGGGCGCGTCCGTGATCGACATGATCAGCATGGAGAGGCCCACGGTGGGCTGCCAGGCCCCGTCGCCGCCGAGCTGGCGCGCCAGGGTGTGCGTGACCGCGCCCAGGATCAGTCCGCCGACGACGAAGCCGAGGGCGGTCATCAGGACGTACGGGATCGCCGTCGACAGGGTCGCGTTGATCGCCTCTTCGCGCGCCTGGTCGAAGCCGAAGATCGCGAGCAGCCCGTAGAGGAAGGTGACGACCAGCGCCGGGCCCCAGACGGCGTGGTCCCGCATCCGCAGGAACGTGTCCGCGGGGCGGAGCACGATGCCGCTCAGGAGCGCCTGCCAGCGCAGCCGGGGGCCCGTGGGGGGCGGGGGCGCCTGGTAGCCGCCGGCCTGGGCGTACGGGTCGTCGACGCTGAACATCTGCGTGTGGCCCGGGTTGTTCGCCGTCGCCGCGTGCGGGTGCTGCGGCTGGCCGTACGGCTCGCCGAAGTACTCGGGCTCTCCGTAGGGCTGCTGCTGGTGCCCCTGCTGGTGCCCCTGCTGTCCGTACGGCGCGGGGCCCTGGCCCTGGCCTTGGCCCTGCTGGGGCCACTGCTGCTGCGGGTACGGCGGCGGGGCCGCGTTGTACCCGTAGGGCGCCTGCTGCGGTTGTTGTTGCGGGGGGCGGTTGTCCCGGCCGCGTCCGTTCCTGAATCCAGCCACGTCGTCGAACGTACCCGCTTCCGCTGTGCGGGCGCTCCCCGGGACGACGCTTGCCACTGAGCTGTGACATCCCCTAGGGGGCGCCATGGGGGCGTCATGGGGGCGCCAATGGGGGTGTCCACGCGGAAAAGGGCCGCCCCGCGATCACGCGGGGCGGCCCTTCTCATGCCGGGATCAGACAGCCGGCTCCGACTCCTCGGCGGCCGTTTCCGGCTCCGGCTCGGCCGGGGCCTTCACCGATTCGAGGAGCAGCTGGGCCACGTCCACGACCGTGACGGACTCCTTGGCCTTGCCCTCGTTCTTCTTGCCGTTGACCGAGTCGGTCAGCATGACCAGGCAGAACGGGCAGGCCGTGGAGACGATGTCGGGGTTGAGGGACAGGGCCTCGTCGACGCGCTCGTTGTTGATGCGCTTGCCGATCCGCTCCTCCATCCACATCCGGGCACCACCGGCGCCGCAGCAGAAGCCGCGCTCCTTGTGGCGGTGCATCTCCTGCTGGCGCAGGCCGGGGACGGCGGACATGATCTCGCGCGGCGGCGTGTAGACCTTGTTGTGACGGCCCAGGTAGCAGGGGTCGTGGTAGGTGATCAGACCGTCGACCGGGGTCACCGGGACCAGCTTGCCCTCGTCGATGAGGTGCTGGAGCAGCTGGGTGTGGTGGATGACCTCGTACTCACCGCCGAGCTGCGGGTACTCGTTGGCGATGGTGTTGAAGCAGTGCGGGCAGGTGGAGACGATCCGCTTCGCCGACTTCGGCTTCTTCGTCTCCGGGTCCTCGTCGTCCTCGCCGAACGCCATGTTCAGCATCGCGACGTTCTCCTGGGCGAGCTGCTGGAACAGCGGCTCGTTGCCGAGGCGGCGGGGGGAGTCACCGGTGCACTTCTCGTCGCCGCCCATGATCGCGAACTTGACGCCCGCGATGTTCAGGAGCTCGGCGAAGGCCTTGGTGGTCTTCTTCGCCCGGTCCTCCAGGGCGCCGGCGCAGCCGACCCAGTAC
The DNA here is from genome assembly GCF_044452745.1 of Streptomyces sp. NPDC051822. Lineage (NCBI taxonomy): Bacteria > Bacillati > Actinomycetota > Actinomycetes > Kitasatosporales > Streptomycetaceae > Streptomyces > Streptomyces sp. NPDC051822. The sequence goes on from NZ_JBITBZ010000013.1 coordinate 23,233, forward strand.
AGGTAGTCGTACTCCGAGAGGTCCTCGACGTCCTTCCCGACGATCGGGACCTCGAAGTCGACCTCCTTGGTCCACTCGACGCGCGCCTTCTTGGCGAGACCCCAGGGGTTGCCCTTCTTCTCCAGGTTCTTGAGCATCGTGCCCGCCTCGGACGGGAACGCGGACTCGATCATCACCTGGTAGCGGCGCATGTCGACGATGTGGTCGATGTGCTCGATGTCGACCGGGCACTGCTCGACGCAGGCGCCGCAGGTGGTGCAGGACCACAGGACGTCCGGGTCGATGACGCCGTTCTCCTCGGCGGTGCCGATCAGCGGGCGCTCGGCCTCGGCGATGGCCGACGCGGGGACGTCCTTGAGCTGCTCCGGCGTCGCCTTCTCGTTGCCCTCCATGTCCTTGCCGCCGCCCGCGAGCAGGTACGGCGCCTTGGCGTGCGCGTGGTCGCGCAGCGACATGATGAGGAGCTTGGGGGAGAGGGGCTTGCCGGTGTTCCAGGCGGGGCACTGCGACTGGCAGCGGCCGCACTCGGTGCAGGTGGAGAAGTCGAGGATGCCCTTCCAGGAGAACTGCTCGACCTGGGAGACGCCGAAGACGGCGTCCTCGGCCGGGTCCTCCCAGTCGATCTCCTTGCCGCCGGTGCTCATCGGCTGGAGCGCGCCGAGGGCGGTGGAGCCGTCGGCGTTGCGCTTGAACCAGATGTTCGGGAAGCCGAGGAAGCGGTGCCAGGCGACACCCATGTTCGTGTTGAGCGAGACCGTGATCATCCAGGTGAAGGACGTGACGATCTTGAGCGCCGCGACGAAGTAGGTGAGGTGCTGGATCGTGCTCAGGTCCAGGCCGTCGAGCAGCGCGATCAGCGGGTACGAGGCGAAGAAGCCCGGCTCCCAGCTCGTCACGTGGTGCTGGACGCCTTCGAGGGCGCGCAGCGTCATGATGCAGAGGCCGACGATGAGGATGACGGCTTCGACGAAGTAGGCCTGGCCGGTCTTGGAGCCGGTGAAGCGGGACTTGCGGCCCGCTCCGGACGGCCTGTTGAGCTGGCGGATCACGATGAGGGTCACGATGCCGAGGACGGTCATCAGACCGAGGAACTCGGTGAAGATCTCGTACGGCAGCCAGTCGCCGATGATCGGGATCAGCCAGTCGGCCTGGAAGAGCTGGCCGAAGGCGTTGACGATCGTCAGGAGCAGCGAGAAGAAGCCCACCGCGACGAACCAGTGCGCGAAGCCGACGATGCCCCAGCGGTTCATCCGTGTGTGGCCGAGGAATTCCTTGACCAGCGTGATGGTGCGCTGCTTGGGGTCACCGGTGCGCGTGCCGGCGGGCACCGGCTGACCCAGCCGCACGAAGCGGTAGATCTGCGCGGTGGCGCGGCCGAACAGCGCGACGGCCACCACCGTGATGGCGATCGACACGATGATCGCGGCGAGTTGCATGAAGGGCTCCTCGGGCGGGCCTACTAAGCGGTAACTTATTGAGTTCCTGCTGAGATTACCCGGTCGCGGCCCCGCGCTGTAGCGGCGCTCGCGGTGATATGTGTCGCTCAGGCAAACCTTGCCGCGCGACGCCTGCGTACTGCTGGAAGCGTACGCGCCAGGACCGCCAGATCCATGCCGAGCCAGTGGTGGTCCACATAGTGGAGGTCGAGCAGCTCGCGTTCCTCCCACGGCAGGTCGGAGCGTCCGCTGATCTGCCAGAGGCCGGTGAGCCCGGGGCGTACGGAGAGCCGGCGGCGCCCGTCGCCCGCGCACTCGCGGTGGGCCGGGGTCAGCGGGCACGGCCCGACCAGCGACATCTGGCCGGCGACGACGTGCAGCAGCAGCGGCAGCGCGGCCAGCGGGCTCCTCGTGCGGAAGGTCAGCATCGCGAAGGGCCGCCCGTTCAGCCCCGCGACCCTGCGGCGGCGCAGCACCGCGCCGCTGCCGCTGAGGGTGACGGACAGGGCGGCGCCGGCGATCAGCGGCGAGAGTGTGAGGAGCAGGACGACCCCGACCACCATGTCGAACGCGCGCTTCGCCGTCATGCGCCCACACCCTCCGGCGGGAATCCTGTGATATGTCCGGACTCTTTCATGCGAACCTGGACGAGTGGGGGAGCGACGCGCCCGTTGAGCGCATGAGCGGGCGAAGAGTTGAGCCGCCTCCACTCAGGTCTGTTGACGCACGCCGACCCTTCGTGCATCCTTGAGTCAGTTCCACTCAAGTACGTCAGTTGGAGGAATCGAAATGGCACGTGCGGTCGGCATCGACCTGGGCACGACTAACTCCGTCGTCAGCGTTCTGGAAGGCGGCGAGCCCACCGTCATCACCAACGCCGAGGGCGCCAGGACCACGCCGTCCGTCGTCGCCTTCGCGAAGAACGGCGAGGTGCTCGTCGGCGAGGTGGCCAAGCGCCAGGCCGTCACCAACGTCGACAGGACCATCCGGTCGGTCAAGCGCCACATGGGCACCGACTGGAAGATCGAGATCGACGGCAAGAACTTCAACCCGCAGCAGATGAGCGCCTTCATCCTGCAGAAGCTGAAGCGCGACGCCGAGGCGTACCTGGGCGAGAAGGTCGTCGACGCGGTCATCACCGTCCCGGCGTACTTCAACGACTCCGAGCGCCAGGCCACCAAGGAGGCCGGTGAGATCGCGGGCCTCAACGTCCTGCGCATCGTCAACGAGCCGACCGCGGCCGCCCTCGCGTACGGCCTCGACAAGGACGACCAGACGATCCTCGTCTTCGACCTCGGTGGCGGCACCTTCGACGTGTCCCTCCTGGAGATCGGCGACGGCGTCGTCGAGGTGAAGGCCACCAACGGTGACAACCACCTCGGTGGTGACGACTGGGACCAGCGCGTCGTCGACTACCTGGTGACGCAGTTCCAGAACGGCCACGGCGTCGACCTGGCCAAGGACAAGATGGCTCTCCAGCGTCTCCGCGAGGCCGCGGAGAAGGCGAAGATCGAGCTGTCGTCCTCGACCGAGACGTCGATCAACCTGCCCTACATCACGGCTTCCGCCGAGGGCCCGCTGCACCTGGACGAGAAGCTCACGCGCGCCCAGTTCCAGCAGCTGACCTCGGACCTGCTCGACCGCTGCAAGGTGCCGTTCCACAACGTCATCAAGGACGCGGGCATCAACCTCTCCGAGATCGACCACGTCGTTCTCGTCGGTGGTTCGACCCGTATGCCGGCCGTCGCCGAGCTCGTCAAGGAGCTGACCGGCGGTCAGGACGCCAACAAGGGCGTCAACCCGGACGAGGTCGTCGCCATCGGCGCCGCGCTCCAGGCCGGTGTCCTCAAGGGTGAGGTCAAGGACGTCCTGCTCCTCGACGTGACCCCGCTGTCCCTCGGCATCGAGACCAAGGGAGGGATCATGACCAAGCTCATCGAGCGCAACACCACGATCCCGACCAAGCGGTCCGAGATCTTCACGACGGCCGAGGACAACCAGCCGTCCGTGCAGATCCAGGTCTACCAGGGCGAGCGCGAGATCGCGGCGTACAACAAGAAGCTCGGCATGTTCGAGCTGACCGGCCTCCCGCCGGCCCCGCGTGGCGTCCCGCAGATCGAGGTCGCGTTCGACATCGACGCGAACGGCATCATGCACGTGACCGCGAAGGACCTGGGCACGGGCAAGGAGCAGAAGATGACCGTCACCGGCGGCTCCTCGCTGCCGAAGGACGAGGTCGACCGGATGCGCCAGGAGGCCGAGCAGTACGCGGACGAGGACCACCGCCGCCGCGAGGCCGCCGAGTCCCGCAACCAGGGCGAGCAGCTCGTCTACCAGACGGAGAAGTTCCTCAAGGACAACGAGGACAAGGTCCCCGGTGACGTCAAGGCCGAGGTCGAGGCCGCGCTCGTCGAGCTGAAGGAGAAGCTCAAGGGCGAGGACACCGCCGAGATCCGTACGGCCACCGAGAAGGTCGCGGCCGTCTCCCAGAAGCTCGGCCAGGCGCTGTACGCCGACGCCCAGGGCGCCCAGGCCGCCGGCGGCGACGCCGGTCAGGGCCAGGCCCAGGACGACGACGTCGTCGACGCCGAGATCATCGACGACGAGCCCAAGAAGGGTGGTCAGGCGTGACCGAGGAGACCCCGGGCTTCGAGGAGAAGCCCGACGTCCCCTCCGGCGCCACCCCTGACGACGCCGCCGAGGCCGCCGAGTCCTCCCAGGAGGACGCGACGGCCCCGGCCGGGGACGCAAGCAGCCAGAAGTCGGCCGGTACCGCGGGCCTCACCGCCCAGCTGGACCAGGTCCGTTCCGCGCTCGACGAGCGCACCGCGGACCTCCAGCGGCTCCAGGCCGAATACCAGAACTACCGCCGCCGCGTGGAGCGGGACCGGGTCACGGTCAAGGAGATCGCCGTCGCGACCCTCCTGTCCGAGCTCCTCCCCGTGCTCGACGACGTCGGCCGGGCCCGCGAGCACGGTGAGCTCGTGGGCGGGTTCAAGTCGGTGGCCGAATCGCTGGAGACCGTCGTCGCCAAGATGGGGCTCCAGCAGTTCGGCAAGGAGGGCGAGCCCTTCGACCCGACGATCCACGAGGCCCTGATGCACTCGTACGCGCCGGACGTCACCGAGACGACCTGCGTGGCGATCCTGCAGCCGGGGTATCGGATCGGCGAGCGGACCATCAGGCCCGCCCGGGTCGCGGTGGCCGAGCCGCAGCCGGGCGCCACGCCCGGTGCCGCGTCCGGCGCCAAGGAAGAGAAGTCGGCCGACGAGGAGAGCGGTGCCCCCGAAGAGGGGTGACGCAGTGATCGTCCGGAAGGAGGGACGTCGATGAGCACGAAGGACTTCGTCGAGAAGGACTACTACAAGGTTCTCGGCGTCCCCAAGGACGCCACCGAGGCCGAGATCAAGAAGGCGTACCGGAAACTCGCCCGCGAGAACCACCCGGACGCCAACAAGGGCGACGCCGGTGCCGAGGCGCGCTTCAAGGACATCTCCGAGGCCAACGACATCCTCGGGGACCCCAAGAAGCGCAAGGAGTACGACGACGCTCGCGCCCTCTTCGGGAACGGCGGCTTCAGGGCCGGTCCCGGCGGGGCGGGCGGCGGCTCGTTCAACTTCGACCTGGGCGACCTCTTCGGCGGCGCCCAGGGCGGCCCCGGTGGAGCCGGCGGCTTCGGCGGCGGCGGCATCGGGGACGTCTTCGGCGGCCTGTTCAACCGCGGGGCGGCCGGCGGCGCACGCACCCAGCCGCGCCGCGGCCAGGACATCGAGTCCGAGGTGACGCTCAGCTTCACCGAGGCCATCGAGGGCGCGACCGTACCGCTGCGGATGTCCAGCCAGCAGCCCTGCACGGCCTGTTCGGGCACCGGCGACAAGAACGGCACGCCCCGCGTGTGCCCGACCTGCGTCGGCACCGGGCAGGTCTCGCGCGGCAGCGGCGGCGGCTTCTCGCTCACCGACCCGTGCGTGGACTGCAAGGGCCGCGGCCTCATCGCCGAGAACCCCTGCGAGGTCTGCAAGGGCAGCGGCCGGGCCAAGTCCTCCCGCACCATGCAGGTCCGCATCCCGGCAGGCGTCAGCGACAACCAGAAGATCCGGCTGCGCGGCAAGGGAGCGCCGGGCGAGCGCGGCGGGCAGAACGGCGACCTGTACGTCGTCGTGCACGTCGACGACCACCCGGTCTTCGGCCGCAAGGACGACAACCTCACCGTGACGGTGCCGGTCTCCTTCACGGAGGCGGCGCTCGGCGGCGAGATCAAGGTGCCGACCCTCGGCGGCCCCGCGGTCACCCTCAAGCTGCCCGCGGGCACCCCGAACGGCCGGACCATGCGCGCCCGGGGCAAGGGCGCGGTCCGCAAGGACGGCACTCGCGGCGACCTCCTCGTGACGGTCGAGGTCGCGGTGCCGAAGGAGCTGGACGACAAGGCACGTGACGCCCTGGAGACCTACCGCGAGGCGACGGCCTCCGAGGACCCCCGGGCGGAGCTGTTCCAGGCCGCGAAGGGAGCGTGACCCGTGGACGGGCGCCGACGCAATCCGTACGAACTGACCGACGAGTCGCCGGTGTACGTCATCTCGGTGGCGGCCCAGCTCTCGGGTCTGCACCCGCAGACCCTTCGGCAGTACGACCGCCTCGGTCTGGTCTCCCCGGACCGTACGGCGGGCCGGGGCAGGCGCTACTCGGCCCGTGACATCGAGCTGCTCCGTCAGGTGCAGCAGCTGTCGCAGGACGAGGGCATCAACCTGGCGGGGATCAAGCGCATCATCGAGCTGGAGAACCAGGTCGCGGCGCTGCAGAGCCGGATCGCCGAGCTGTCGGCCGCGGTCGACGGCGCGGCGGCGGCGATGCGGCAGCGCGAGGCCCAGGTGCACGCCTCGTACCGGCGCGATCTCGTGCCGTACCAGGACGTGCAGCAGGCGAGCGCCCTCGTGGTGTGGCGCCCGAAGCGCGGCGAGTAGGCAAGCGGGCAGCACGCGTCAGGCCCCCTCCACGGCTGTGGAGGGGGCCTCACGCGTGTCCGGCCCCGGCTACGGGATCAGTTCGGCCACGATGTCGCCGACCGTCTCCCACCAGGGCGCGGCCCCCGTCCCGAACGCGGCGGCGAGCGCGGTGCCGAGGGCGTGGTCGAGCGGGGTGAGGTCCGCGCCGGGGGCCCAGTCGGCGTCCACGCGGCCGTCGCCGGCGGATTCCAGGGTGCCGAGCACCCGCCCGTCGCGGCTGAGCCGGCTGTCGACGTGGGAGCAGGGCATGAGCCGGTAGCGGACGCCGGCGACCCGCGCGTCCACGCGGTATGAGGAGCGCAGCAGCCGTCCGCGCGCGGGCCGGATCGTGGCGGGCTCCCCGTCGGCGCTGAGGGCCAGCAGGGCGGCCTTGCGGGTGCCGATGGGGGTGTGGGCGTCGGGGGCGGTCCCGGGGGCCCGTACGAGCTCCACGGTGGGCAGGCCGTGGCCGGAGACCCGGAGGGTTCCCGCGGGTCCGTCGAGATCGATCTGGATGTACACGGTGGTCAGGTCAGTCCTCGTCGGCTTGTTGAAGGATGCCCGACTGGGCGATGAGGTAGCCGAGCTGCGCCCGGCTGCCGCTGCCGAGGGCGGCGGCGAGCTTGGCGATGTGGGCGCGGCAGGTGCGGACGTTCATGCCGAGGCGGCGGGCGATGGCCTCGTCGACGTGGCCCTCGACGAGGAGCCGGGCGATGGTCCGCTGGACGCCGCCTATGCCGTCGGTCTTGATGTCGTACGGGATCTCCTCGCGGATCGGCACCGCGAGCTGCCAGAACTGGTCGAAGACGCCGCCGAGATAGGCGACCAGGCCCGGGTGGCGCAGTTCCAGGGCGACCTGGCGGTCGCTGCGGGCCGGGATGAAGGCGACCTCGCGGTCGACGATGATCAGCCGGTCGATGATCTCTTCGAGGGTTCGGACCTGGACCTCGGGGCCGACGTGCTCCAGGTAGGTCAGGGTCAGTTCGGTGTGGCGGGCCGTGTGCTGGTAGAGCGTGCGCATGCTGATGCCGCGGCCGAGGAGCGGCGAGACGCGGTCGAGGGCCTCCGTCAGGGCCTGCGCGGGGCGTCCGCCGCCGGGCTGCACGGTGAGCAGTTCGCTGCGGCAGTTGGCGACGACCCGGTCGAGGGTCGAGTTGATGCGGTCGATGCCCTCGAGGACGGTGATGGCGTGGGTGGTGGGGGAGTCGTGGGCGCCGATGGCCATGAACGGCTCGAACGCGTCGGAGAGGGCGACGGTGCGCCGGCGGCGGTCGAGTATCTCCCGCTCGATCGGCTGGAGGAGCTGGGCCAGGGCCGCCGACGGGGGAACCGGACGGAGCCACCGGGCGTCGTCCGGGTCGGGGTGCAGCAGCGACAGATCGAGGAGGCAGGGAGCCTCGACCGTCTCTGACCGGGCTATTCGTCCGGTCCGCAGGGCGGAGGCGTACAGCTCGGACCCCGCTTTGCAGAGTTCGGCATGCGAATGAGGGTGACCTGTCTCGTCCGCTTCTTTCCGCATATGTACACCCCCAGGCTCCTGCATCTCAGGAACATGATGCCTGGGTTTGGTGGTGCAGGTGCAGAGAGTAAGCCATCGTCTTAGTCGCGGGGGTTGGTAAAGAGACGTTGCCTTCAAGTGAGGTTGTTCGGTGATGATGAAGAAGCTCATACGCGCGGTGGCCGGACTCGCTCTTGTCGCGGCCGCAGCGGTGGGGGCCGTGGGCGTGACCCAGGACCCCGGTTGGCACACCGCGCCGGCCGAGGTGCAGGCCGCTCCGCTCGACCCGGGCTGGAGCGTGGCCCCCGCCGCGCAGCTCGCCGACCCGGGCTGGAGCACGGCCCCCGCGGAGGATCCCGGCTGGAGCGTGGCCCCCGCGCAGGATCCCGGCTGGAGCTAGAGGGGCGCATGAACGTACCCGATGACCCCAGGTTCCGCCGGGAGATGGCCTCGGCCTATCGCTCCGGCTGGCACTTCGTCGATCTCGCCACGGCCATCCCCCATCGTGGCGACTCGCTGAAGGTATCCCTCTTCGGGGAGCCGATCGTCGTGGCACGCGAGCAGGACGAGGACGTCCGCGCCTACCGCTGCCTCCGACGTCCCCGGGGCGCCCCACAGCCCATCCGCTGTGCCATCCGGTACGGCATGATCTTCGTCAACCTCGACCAGCGGGACCACCAGCTGATCGAACCCGAGACCATCACCGCCACCCCCCGCAGTGCCTGAGCGATTCCCCCGTCGTTGTAGATCGCTCAGGCACTTCCCCCACACAGCGGCGCCATCGCGGACCTGAAACGCGATGGTGCCGCTGTGCGTTCCCGTGCGCGTTCCGTGTGTGTGTCCGGACGCGCCTCAGGCGCGGCCCATCGCCCGGGTGAGGGCGATCTCGATGACGACCCGGTCCGGGTTCGGGGCCGGCGTACGCCCGTAGCGGTCCGCGTAGCGCCCGACGGCGTCCGCGACGACCTCCTCCTCCGTACGGATGCGGGCGATGCCCTCCAGGGTGGCCCAGCGCCCCTTGTCGACCTGGCAGACCGCGACCCGCGCGCCGTCCGCGCCCGCCGCCAGGACGTTGGCGACCTTCCGGCTGTGCTTGTTGGTGATCACGCGCGCGTACCCCTGCTCGGGGTCGTACGTGACGCCGACCGCGACGACGTGCGGCGTGCCGTCCGGACGCGGGGTGGTCAGGGTGCACATGTGGTACTCGCGCCAGAAGCTGAGGTACGAGTCGGAGGGGTTCCTCGGGTCTGTGGCCATGCCCGGAAACTACCCGGGGCGGGGTCCCCTCCGACACCTTGAGCCATAGCGACTCAACTTTGTGTACTCTGGAAGAGTCATAAGGAGAAGACCACCCACGACGTCCGAGGAGGAGCACCGCACGTGGACGCCGAACTGACCAACAGGAGCCGGGACGCGATCAACGCGGCGAGCAGCCGCGCCGTGTCCGAAGGGCACGCCGACCTGACCCCCGCCCACCTTCTCCTGGCACTTCTCGCGGGTCAGGAGAACGAGAACATCACCGACCTGCTCGCCGCCGTCGAGGCCGACCAGGCGGCCGTACGCGCGGGTGCGGAGCGGCTGCTCGCCGCCCTGCCGAGCGTCACCGGGTCCACGGTCGCGCCCCCGCAGCCCACCCGCGACTTCCTCGCGGTGATCGCCGACGCCGACCGGCAGGCCAAGGAGCTCGGCGACGACTACCTGTCCACCGAGCACCTCCTCATCGGGATCGCGGCCAAGGGCGGCCAGGCCGGTGAGATCCTCGGCAAGCAGGGCGCGAGCGCACCGAAGCTGCTCGACGCCTTCGAGAAGAGCAGGGGAGGACGCCGGGTGACCACACCCGACCCGGAGGGTCAGTACAAGGCGCTGGAGAAGTTCGGCACGGACTTCACCGCCGCCGCGCGCGAGGGCAAGCTCGACCCGGTCATCGGCCGGGACCACGAGATCCGGCGCGTCGTCCAGGTGCTGTCCCGCCGCACCAAGAACAACCCCGTCCTCATCGGCGAGCCCGGCGTCGGCAAGACCGCCGTCGTCGAGGGCCTCGCCCAGCGGATCGTCAAGGGCGACGTCCCCGAGTCGCTGAAGAACAAGCGGCTCGTCTCGCTCGACCTCGGCGCGATGGTCGCCGGAGCCAAGTACCGCGGCGAGTTCGAGGAGCGCCTCAAGACCGTCCTCTCCGAGATCAAGGAGAGCGACGGCCAGATCATCACCTTCATCGACGAGCTGCACACGGTCGTCGGCGCGGGCGCCGGCGGCGACTCCGCCATGGACGCGGGCAACATGCTCAAGCCCATGCTGGCCCGCGGCGAGCTGCGCATGGTCGGCGCGACCACCCTCGACGAGTACCGCGAGCGGATCGAGAAGGACCCCGCCCTGGAGCGCCGCTTCCAGCAGGTCCTGGTCGCCGAGCCGACCGTCGAGGACACCATCGCGATCCTCCGCGGCCTCAAGGGCCGGTACGAGGCCCACCACAAGGTGCAGATCAACGACTCCGCGCTGGTCGCCGCCGCGACCCTCTCCGACCGGTACATCACCTCCCGCTTCCTCCCCGACAAGGCCATCGACCTCGTCGACGAGGCCGCGTCCCGGCTCCGCATGGAGATCGACTCCTCGCCCGTCGAGATCGACGAGCTCCAGCGGTCCGTCGACCGGCTCCGCATGGAGGAGCTGGCCCTCAAGAACGAGACGGACCCGGCGAGCCGGCAGCGCCTGGAGAAGCTGCGCCGCGACCTCGCCGACCGCGAGGAGGAGCTGCGCGGCCTCACCGCCCGCTGGGAGAAGGAGAAGCAGTCCCTCAACCGGGTCGGCGAGCTGAAGGAACGCCTCGACGAGACCCGCGGCCGTGCCGAGCGCGCCCAGCGCGACGGCGACTTCGACACCGCCTCCAAGCTGCTGTACGGGGAGATCCCGGCCCTGGAGCGGGAGCTGGAGGAGGCGAGCGAGGCCGAGGCCCAGCAGGAGTCCAGCAAGGACACCATGGTCAAGGAGGAGGTCGGCCCCGACGACATCGCGGACGTGGTCGGCGCCTGGACCGGCATCCCCGCAGGACGCCTCCTGGAGGGCGAGACGCAGAAGCTGCTCCGCATGGAGGACGAGCTCGGCAAGCGGCTGATCGGCCAGTCCGAGGCCGTGCAGGCGGTCTCCGACGCCGTGCGCAGGACCCGCGCGGGCATCGCCGACCCCGACCGGCCCACCGGCTCCTTCCTCTTCCTCGGCCCGACCGGTGTCGGCAAGACCGAGCTGGCGAAGGCGCTCGCGGACTTCCTCTTCGACGACGAGCGGGCCATGATCCGCATCGACATGTCGGAGTACGGAGAGAAGCACAGCGTCGCCCGCCTGGTCGGCGCGCCTCCCGGCTACGTCGGCTACGAGGAGGGCGGCCAGCTCACGGAGGCGGTCCGCCGCCGCCCGTACAGCGTGGTGCTGCTCGACGAGGTGGAGAAGGCCCATCCGGAGGTCTTCGACATCCTGCTCCAGGTCCTCGACGACGGCCGTCTCACCGACGGCCAGGGCCGGACGGTGGATTTCCGCAACACGATCCTGATCCTGACGTCCAACCTCGGCAGCCAGTACCTGGTCGAGCCGATGACCCCGGAGGACGTCAAGAAGCAGCAGGTCCTGGAGGTCGTCAGGGCCAGTTTCAAGCCGGAGTTCCTCAACCGGCTCGACGACCTGGTGGTCTTCTCGGCCCTCGACCGGGCCGAGCTGAGCCGGATCGCCCGGCTCCAGATCGACCGGCTCGCGAAGCGGCTCGCCGAGCGGCGGCTCACCCTGGACGTCACCCCGGCGGCCCTGGAGTGGCTCGCCGAGGAGGGCAACGACCCCGCGTACGGTGCCCGGCCGCTGCGCCGTCTGATCCAGACGGCGATCGGCGACCGGCTCGCGAAGGAGATCCTCGCGGGTGAGATCGTGGACGGAGACACGGTCCGGGTCGACCGGTTCGAGGACGGCCTGATCGTGGGTCCGGCCAGGTAGCCCCCTTTTCTCCCCCATGTGCACGAGTTCTTGTCAGCCCGCAGCGGATCGCGGGAGGTGGGACTTGCCACGTACCGCCCGGCATGGGGGAGGATGGCGAGCATCCGTACGAAGGGAAATACACGGTGAGCATCGACCCGTCCTCGATTCCGAATTTCGGGGGCCAGCCCCAGCCTCAGGCCGCAGGACCGGCGGGCCCCGTCGTCCCCGACCAGGACCTCGTCAAGCAGCTCCTCGACCAGATGGAACTGAAGTACGTCATCGACGACGAGGGTGACCTCGCCGCGCCGTGGGAGGAATTCCGCACGTACTTCATGTTCCGCGGCGAGGACGAGCAGCAGGTCTTCTCGGTGCGGACGTTCTACGACCGCCCGCACTCCGCCGACGACCGCGCCAAGGTCCTCGACGCGATCGACGACTGGAACCGCCGCACCCTGTGGCCCAAGGTCTACACGCACCTGCACGAGGAGGAGGACGGCTCCGCCACCCTCCGTCTCATCGGTGAGGCCCAGATGCTGATCGGCACCGGCGTCGCCCTGGAGCACTTCGTGTCCTCCACGGTCAGCTGGGTCCGCGCCTCCATCGAGTTCGACAAGTGGGTCGTCGAGCAGTTCGGCCTGGAGACCCCCGAGCAGAAGGCGGGCGACGAGGAGGCCTGAGCCGCCTCGTCCGCACCGTCACGAGAGCCCGGCCCCCCTTCCGAGGGGTGGCCGGGCTCTCGTGTCGTTCCGGGGCGTCTCAGGCGAGCCGCTTGAGCCGGGAGACGGCCTCCTCCAGGACCTCGGTCTTCTTGCAGAAGGCGAAGCGGACGAAGGGGGCGCCGGCCTCGCGGTGGTCGTAGAAGACGGCGTTCGGGATGGCGACGACACCGGCGCGCTCCGGCAGCGAGCGGCAGAAGGCGAAGCCGTCCCCGTCGCCGAGCGGCCGGATGTCGGTGGTGACGAAGTACGTGCCCGCCGGCCGGTAGACCTCGAAGCCGGCCTGCGCGAGGCCCTCGCTCAGCAGGTCCCGCTTGGCCTGGAGGTCGGCGCGGAGGGTGTCGAAGTACGTGGCGGGGAGGCGGAGCGCCTCGGCGATCGCGTACTGGAACGGCCCCGAGGACACGTACGTGAGGAACTGCTTGGCCGAGCGGACGGCGGAGGTCAGCTCGGGGCTCGCGGTGATCCAGCCGACCTTCCAGCCGGTGAACGAGAAGGTCTTGCCGGCGGAGCCGATTGTGACCGTGCGCTCCCGCATGCCGGGGAGGCTCGCGATCGGCACGTGTTCGGCGCCGTCGAAGACCAGGTGCTCGTACACCTCGTCGGTGACGACCAGCAGGTCCCGCTCGATCGCGAGCTCGGCGACGGCGGTCAGCTCCGCCCGGGTGAGGACGGTGCCGGTGGGGTTGTGCGGGGTGTTGAGGAGGATGAGGCGGGTCCGGTCGGTGACGGCGGCGCGCAGCTCGTCCAGGTCGAGGACGTAGCGTCGATCAGCGGCTCCGCCGCGGACGCCCTCGTGGGGGCGCAGGGTGACGGGGACCCTGGTCCCGCCGGCCATCGCCACGCAGGCGGCGTACGAGTCGTAGTACGGCTCCAGGGCGACGACCTCGTCGCCCGGCTCGACCAGGGCGAGCAGGGCCGCGGCGATGGCCTCGGTGGCGCCCGCGGTGACGAGGACCTCGGCGTCCGGGTCGTACACCAGGCCGTACCGCTCCCGCTGGTGGTCGGCGATCGCCGAGCGCAGCTCGGGGACGCCGGGTCCCGGCGGGTACTGGTTGCCGCGGCCGTCCCGCAGCGCGCGGACCGCGGCCTCCCGGATCTCCTCGGGGCCGTCGGTGTCGGGGAAGCCCTGGCCGAGGTTGATCGCCCCGGTCCTGGCGGCGAGCGCGGACATCTCGGCGAAGATGGTCGTCCCGAACTCGGCGAGGCGGCGGTTGAGCGGCGGTCGTGTCATGACGGCCATCCTGGAGCCAAGCTCTGGAGTTGCTCAAGTGCGCTTTGGCGTTCGGGCGCGGCGGGGATCGCCCTGGCATGAACATCGCACTCTTCATCCTCGGGATCGCGTTCGTGATCGCGGTCGTGGTGTCGGTCGTCGCGTACTCGCTCAGGGGAACGGCGCGGGTGAGCCGGGGCGGCGACAGCTGGTGGGCCGGGACGGACACGTCGTCGTCCTCCTCGTCCACCACCTCCTGCTCGTCGTCCTCGTCCTCCTCGGACTCCTCCACCTCCTCCTCGACGTTCTCGTGTTCGAGCTCCTCCTCCTGCTCGTCGTCGTCGAGCTGTTCCAGCTCCTCGTCCTCGTGCAGCTGAAGCTCTGGACTCGCTCAAGTCGGCTTTGACGGGGTGTCGGACCGGGCATCCCCCTCGCACAGAAGAACGGGGGTCGTACAGATGGAATTCATCGTCATCGGCATCGTGGTGGCGGCCGTGGTCGTCATCGGCATCTCCTCCACCGTCCGCAACCGACGCGGCAGCAGGCGGGTCACCAGGTGGAGCGGTGGCCGGTCGGGCAGCGGCAGCAGCAGCACCTGGGCCGACGGCGGGGGCGGCAGCTCCTGCGGGGGCGGCAGCTCCAGCTGCGGTGGCGGGGGTGGCGGCTGCGGCGGCGGCAGCAGCTGAACGTGCGGAGCGGGCAGGGTGGGCTGCCCGCTCAGCACATGACGTGGGCAGTTCGCGCGTACCTGTCGATCGATTCTGATTGAACAATTGAACTGTGGGGTCCCCGAAGGGGTTGGAAAACACAGCAAGTTGGGTAAAAACGCTGCGAGTCGTCCGGCGTCCGTGGTTCTCTCGCTCCTGACAGAGACAGCCCTCGGACCGTGTGTGGACCCGAGCCGGCGATTCCCCACTCCCGTTGAACCCTTCTCCGGGGCGCCCCCGGCCCACCCGTCAAACCGTGTTTGCGGAGCCGACCCATGCTCACCACCCTGAAAACCTCATACACCGACACGCGTGCGGCCGATCTGGCCTGGGCCCTGGGGCGTGACCCGCTCCCGGCCCTCGCCGTGCTCGACCTCGAACTCGCAGGTGCACGCCTTCAGTTGAGGCTGCTCGGCGCCTCCCACCAGGTTCTCCTGGAAGAGGAGGGCGGCAGTTGCTCGGAGACCGTCGCCTGCATGCCCGGCAGCAGTACCCCGCTCCCGCTCGGCGTCTCCAAGCGCGTCGGCGAATGGGAGTACGAATTCGCCGCACGCGTCGAGACGCTCTCGCACGGCTCCTTCGCGGGCCGTGCGCAGGAGTTGCTCGCACTCGTCGCGGACCACCCCAACGGACTCGCGGGGACCTTCCCCGGCTCCCCGCACGCCTTCACGGCGATGCTGGCGCAGCGCCACGAGGGCCAGGTGCGCTGGCGCACCTGGCACGCCTACCCCCAGGAAGGGCAGTTGGTGGTCACCAGGACACGTATCGGCGCACGTATGCCTGCAACGCTCTGATACGCCCTCCCGGAGCCTCAGGTGCACTCGTGTGGGTGACAAGGGGTGGACGGGGCGTGACGTAGCGTTACGTTCATGATCGAGCCGACCGTGACCATGCCACCCAAGAGGGTCCGGCGGGCGCCCGTGCGGCGGCCCGAGCCGCCGCACGGCACGACGGTGCGGTTCCCGGTGCTCGCCGTGGTCTTCGTCTGCGCCGCCTGTGGTCTGGTGTACGAACTCGAACTGGTCGCGCTCGCCTCCTACCTGATCGGCGACTCGGTCACCCAGGCCTCCGTCGTGCTCTCCGTGATGGTCTTCGCCATGGGCGTGGGCTCACTCCTCGCCAAGCGGCTGCGCTGCCGTGCCGCCGTCGGCTTCGGCCTGGTCGAGGCCGGGCTCGCGCTCATCGGCGGCTGCTCGGCGATGGTGCTGTACGCGGCCTTCGCCTGGCTCGGCGAATCGCGGTACGTCGTCGTGGCGTTCTCGCTCGCCATCGGGGTGCTCATCGGCGCGGAGATCCCGCTCCTCATGGCGCTCATACAGCGGGCCGCCGGGCCTGCCGGCGCCGGTTCCGGTTCCGATCCCGGTTCCGGTTCCGGTTCCGCTTCCCGCGCGGGCAGCTCCCGTCGTGCGGGCCGTTCCGGCCGTACGGGCGGCTCCGCCCGCTCCGGCCGGCAGGCCCCGCTCGGGGAGCGGGACGACGACGCCGCGGGAACGGTCGCCGACCTGTTCGCCGCCGACTACGTCGGCGCGCTGGTCGGCGGTCTCGCCTTCCCCTTCCTGCTGCTGCCCTGGCTCGGCCAGCTCACCGGCGCCCTCGTCACCGGCGCGGTGAACGTCGTGGCGGGCGGCGGCCTCGTCCTCTGGGTGTTCCGCCGCGACCTGACGGCCCGCTCCAGGGCCCTGCTCGTGGCCGTCAACGTGTCGGTCCTCGCCGTCCTCGCCACGGCGACGATGCTCGTCGACGACTTCGAACAGGCCGCGCGCCGGGCCGTGTACGGGGAGCGGGTGCGGGTCGCCGTCCAGACCGAGCTGCAGGAGGTGGTGGTGACGGGAGGCGTCGAGGGCCCGCCCGACCTGTTCCTCGACGGGCGCCTCCGGGTCGCGGGACAGGACGAGTACCGCTACCACGAGGCCCTCGTCCACCCCGCGATGAACGGCCCGCACGCGCGCGTGCTGATCGTCGGAGGCGGGGACGGCATGGCCGCCCGCGAAGTGCTGCGCTACCCGGGGGCCCGCGCCGTCACCGTCGTCGAACTCGACCCCGGGGTCGTCGGCCTCGCCCGTACGGACCCGGCGCTCGCCAGGCTCAACGCACAGGCGTTCAGGGACCCCCGCGTCCGGGTGGTCCACGCGGACGCGTTCCACTGGCTCAGGGGCGCCGCTTCGCAGGTGCAGGAACGGTACGACGTGGTGATCTCCGATCTGCCCGACCCCGGGATCACCCCCAGCACCAAGTTGTACTCACAGGAGTTCTACGGGCTCGTGGCCCGGGTCCTCACCCCCTCCGGCCGGTTCGCCGTGCACGCCGGGTCCGTCGCCGACCGGCCCCGCACCTACTGGACCGTCGACGCCACCCTGCGCGCGGCCGGCTTCGCGACCCGCCCGTACAGCGCGAGCGGCCGCACCCCGGGCTTCGCCGCGGGGCCCGACCGCGCCGACCGCTCCGGCGGTACGGGGCAGGGGCCCGCCGACTGGGGATTCCTCCTCGCCGTCCAGGGCGGCCGGCCGCCCGCCCTCGGCCTCGCCGCCGACGCGCCCCGGCTGCGCTCGCTCGGCGCAGGGACCCTGGAGACCGCGGCGCGCCGCGCCGAACGCGGCCGGGGTGACGAGCTGCCGCCGTCGACCCTGGTGCACCCGCGGTACGGCGGCTGAGGCGGACGGCGGGCCGGGGCGGGCCGGTGCCGAACAGGCGACGCCGCGCCCCGGCCTGAGTAGGCTCGGCTTCCATGGAGCATGAGGTGTTCGTTCCCGTTTCGGCCGAGGTCCTGCGCGCGACGCTCACGGACCCTGGCCGGGTGGTGCGCTGCGTCCCCGGCCTCCAGCAGGACGCGGACGCGGAGGCGGGCCCCCTCGCGGGCCGGCTCAAGGTGCGGGTCGGCGGCAACACCATCACCTACCGGGGCGCCCTGAAGGTCGTCGAGCGGGACGGTGCCATCACCTACGAGGGCCAGGGCAGCGAGGCACGGGGCAAGGGTTCGGCGGAGCTGTCGCTCACGGTCGTCCTCACTCCGGTGGCCGAGGGCACGAGCCTGAGCTTCACCGGCGCCCTCACCGCGACCGGCCGGCTCGCCGAGGCGCCGGAAGAGGCGCGTGCGTCGGCAGGCACACGGCTCCTCGACAAGTTCGTGGAGGCCCTGGCCGACCTCGCGGAGGCGGACGCGGAGGCGGACTCGGAGGCAGAGACAGCGGCCGATGCCGAAGACGAGCTGGGGACGACCGACGCCGAGACCGATGACGACGGGGTCGACGACGGCGTGGAGGAGCCCCGTCCCGGTTCGGTCTTCGACGCGCCCGTCCCGCCGTCCTCCCTCGACCCCCTCCAGGACGAGGACGAGGACGAGGACGAGAGCGTGACCGCGGGCGGTCTGGGCGAGGGACTGGGCGACATCCCCATCGCGTTCCCCGCCCCGCAGCCCGCCGTCGAGGCCGCCCACGCCCGCCGGACGATGATCGGCCGGAGCGCCGAGGAGGTCGACCACGCCCCTCCGCGCGGCCGGTACGCCCCCGTTCCCGCCCCCGAGCCGTCGAGCGCCGGTGCCACCCTGCGCTGGATCGCGCCGGCCGCGGCCCTCGCGCTCGCCTCCGCCGTCGTCGTCGGCAGGGCGCTGCGCCGCCGCCGCTGACCGTGCCCTCGAACGTCGCCCCGAGCGTGCTCCGTGGGGCCGGGAGCGTTCGGGGGGCCGCACGATTAAGGTCGGGGCGTGAGCATGCAGACGCGACTGACGGCGGGCGACGCCGAGTTGACCATCAGCCCCGAGAACGGCTGCCGGATCGAGAGCCTGCGGATCGGCGGCATCGAGCTGCTGCGCCAGGGCGAACGGTTCGGGAGCTTCCCGATGGTGCCCTGGTGCGGGCGCACCGAGAAGGGCATCTTCCGCAACGGGGCCACCACCCATCAGCTGCCGGTCAACGCGGCCCCGCACGCCATCCACGGCACCGTCCGGGACGTCCCCTGGAAGACCGCCCGGGTCTCCGCGACCGAGGCCGTCTTCACCTGCGAGCTCGGGGACCCGTGGCCGTACACCGGCAAGGTCACCCAGGTCTTCGAGCTGGCCGAGGACTCCCTCACCCTGCGCTTCGGGGTGGAGACGTACGACGCGTCCTTCCCGGCGCAGGCCGGCTGGCACCCCTGGTTCCTGCGGAACCTCGGCAAGGGCGGCCAGGACGTGCGGCTCGACTTCACCGCCGCCTGGCAGGAGGAGCGCGGCGACGACCATCTCCCCACCGGCCGCCGGATCGACCCCCTGCCCGGCCCCTGGGACGACTGCTTCGGCATGCCCGACGGAGTCGACGTCACCCTCACCTGGCCGGAGGAGCTGGAGCTGAAGGTCGCCGGCCGCACCGAGTGGGTCGTGATCTACGACGAGCCCGAGGACGCCGTCTGCGTGGAGCCGCAGTCCGGCCCGCCGAACGGCCTCAACACCCACCCGCGCCTGGTCACCCCGATCGACCCGCTGGAGATCGAATCCACCTGGAGCTGGCGGCGGCTGTGAGCGGACTCCGCCAGGACCTGTCCAGTGGACAGGACCTAAGCTGCTGACCATGACTGACGTACGCGCTGAGCTGCTCCAGCAGATCAAGGACAAGGCCGTGGTGCACGGCAAGGTGACCCTCTCCTCGGGTCTGGAAGCCGACTACTACATCGACCTGCGCCGGATCACGCTGGACGGCGAGGCCGCGCCGATGGTCGGGCAGGTCATGCTCGACCTCACCGCCGACCTGGACTTCGACTGTGTCGGTGGCCTCACCCTGGGCGCCGACCCGGTCGCGACCTCGATGCTGCACGCCTCCGCCGCGCGCGGACAGCGCCTCGACGCCTTCGTGGTGCGGAAGGCGCAGAAGGCCCACGGCATGCAGCGCCGGATCGAGGGCACGGACGTCAAGGGCCGTCGCTGCCTCGTGGTCGAGGACACCTCGACCACCGGCGGTTCGCCGCTGACCGCGGTCGAGGCAGTCCGTGAGGCCGGTGGCGAGGTCGTCGCCGTGGCCACGATCGTGGACCGGGGCGCCGCCGACGCCATCGCAGGGGCGGGGCTCACGTACCTCACCGGCTACCAGCTGACCGATCTCGAACTGGCGTAACCGCCGCGAAGTCGTGACTTAGGTCCCGGACCCCGTGGGGAACGGTTCTGACCTGCATTTTTGGCAAGGGGCGGAGTGTTTCACGTGAAACACTCCGCCCCTTGTCGTGCCGTGCCCGTGGGAGCCCGGACAAGAGTCTGGAAGGATGGGCGGCGACGATGACGTCGCCCCCAGGTCAGGGACAGCAACGCACACACCCCGCACATCACAAGGAGCGGACGAATGCCCATCGCAACCCCCGAGGTCTACAACGAGATGCTCGACCGGGCGAAGGCAGGCAAGTTCGCCTACCCGGCCATCAACGTGACTTCGTCCCAGACCCTGCACGCCGCCCTGCGCGGCTTCGCTGAGGCCGAGAGCGACGGCATCATCCAGATCTCGACCGGCGGAGCCGAGTTCCTGGGCGGCCAGTACAACAAGGACATGGTCACGGGCGCCGTTGCCCTGGCCGAGTTCGCGCACATCGTCGCCGCGAAGTACGACATCACGGTCGCGCTGCACACCGACCACTGCCCGAAGGACAAGCTGGACGGCTACGTCCGCCCGCTGCTCGAGGTCTCCGCCGAGCGCGTCAAGGCCGGCCGCAACCCGCTGTTCCAGTCGCACATGTGGGACGGCTCCGCCGAGACCCTCGCCGACAACCTGGCCATCGGCCAGGAACTGCTCGCGAAGGCCGCCGCCGCCAAGATCATCCTTGAGGTCGAGATCACCCCGACCGGCGGCGAGGAGGACGGCGTCAGCCACGAGATCAACGACGAGCTGTACACCACCGTCGACGACGCCCTCCGCACCGCCGAGGCCCTCGGCCTGGGCGAGAAGGGCCGCTACCTGCTCGCCGCCTCCTTCGGCAACGTGCACGGCGTCTACAAGCCGGGCAACGTCGTGCTCCGCCCCGAGCTGCTCAAGGACCTCCAGGCGGGCGTCGCCGAGAAGTACGGCAAGGCCTCCCCGTTCGACTTCGTCTTCCACGGCGGCTCGGGCTCCACGGCCGAGGAGATCGCCACCGCGCTGGAGAACGGCGTCGTGAAGATGAACCTCGACACCGACACCCAGTACGCCTTCACGCGTCCGGTGGCGAACCACATGTTCAAGAACTACGACGGTGTCCTGAAGGTCGACGGCGAGGTCGGCATCAAGTCGACCTACGACCCGCGCACCTGGGGCAAGCTGGCCGAGGCCGGCATGGCCGTCCGCGTGACCGAGGCGTGCGCGGCGCTGCGCTCGACCGGCACGAAGCTGAAGTAGGCACGATGAGCGAAGGGCCCGGCACCCCGTGGGGTGCCGGGCCCTTCGCGCGTCCACGGACAAGGGAAGGGGCGGGAAGCGCCTGATGTACGACTTCGACCACGAGATAGACCGGCACGGAACCTGGTCGGTGCAGTGGGACGGGATCGCGGACCGCTTCGGCGTCCCCGATCTGCTGCCCTTCACCATCTCCGACATGGACTTCGCCTCCCCGCCGGAGGTGCTCGCCGCCCTGCGTGAGCGCGTCGACCACGGGGTGTTCGGCTACACCGACTGGCGGCTCGGCGAGTTCCGGGACGCGATCCGGCACTGGTACGCGAGCCGGTACGCCACCGAGATCGACGCCGAGTCACTGGTGTACGCGCCCTCGGTGCTCAACCAGCTCTCCCAGCTCCTGCGGATGTGGACGGAACCCGGCGACGGCGTCGTCGTGCACACCCCCACGTACGACGGCTTCCGCAAGGCCGTCACCGGGCTCGGGCGCGAGCTGCGGGGCGTCCCGCTCGGGGACCTCGACGCCCTCGAACGGGAGCTGGCCCGGCCGGACAGCCGGATGCTGCTGCTCTGCTCGCCGCACAACCCGACCGGACGGGTGTGGACGGAGGAGGAGCTCACCGCCTTCGCCCGGCTGGCCGAGCGCCACGGCGCGGCCGTCGTCAGCGACGAGATACACGCCGACCTGACCACGGAGGGACACCGCCACATCCCGTGGACCCGGATCGCGGAGCCCGGCCGGGGCCGCCGGTGGGCCCTGGTCACCTCGGGCACGAAGGCCTTCAACTTCCCGGCGCTCTCCGGCTCGTACGGGATGATCGGCGACCCGGACGAGCGCACCGCCTTCATCCGGCGGATGGAGACCGGAGAGGGCCTCGCCTCGCCCGCCGTCCTCTCCCTGACCGCGCACATCGCCGCGTACCGGCGGGGCGCGCCCTGGCTCGACGAGCTGCGCGCATACGTGGCGGGCACGATGGGAGTCATCCGGGAGCGCCTCGCGAAGGGCCTTCCCGAGGTCGACTGGACGCCCCCGCAGGCCGGCTATCTGGCCTGGATCGACCTGCGGTCGCTCGGCATCGAGGAGACGCGGCTCCAGGAGGAGCTGGTGTCCGTGGAGAAGGTCGCGATCATGCCGGGCGGGGTGTACGGGACACCCGGGTTCGTCCGGCTGAACGTGGGCTGCCCGCGGGAGAAGGCCGAGCGGGGCGTGGACGCGCTGGTCCGGGCGGCGGCCCGGTTGCGCCGCGGCTGACCGTGGATACCGGGTGACCATGACGATGACCCGCGACACCTGGGTGACCGCGGACTTCGCCGGTGACATCCGCTCCGGAGCCGCCCCGTCCGCCGTCTCATTCCGGCGGGCGGGGCTTCGGCGTTCGCGGGACCATGCTGGCATGAGTGAGCAGGACGTGCGGATGGCTTCGGGGACCGGTCGATGGATCTTGCTGACGACCGTCCTCGGGTCCGGGATGGCGCTGCTCGACTCGACCGTCGTCAACGTCGCCCTCCCGCACATCGGCGAGGACCTCGACGCCGACCTCGGCGCGCTCCAGTGGACGGTCAACGCCTACATGCTCACCCTGGCGGGGCTGATCCTGCTCGGCGGGTCGCTCGGCGACCGGTACGGCCGGCGCCGGGTCTTCGTGGTCGGCGTCGTGTGGTTCGCGGTCGCCTCGCTGCTGTGCGGGCTCGCACCGAACGCCGGGGTCCTGATCGCCGCCCGCGCCCTCCAGGGCGTGGGCGGGGCGCTGCTCACGCCCGGGTCGCTCGCGCTGATCCAGGCGAGCTTCCACGCGGACGACCGGGCGAAGGCGGTCGGCCTCTGGTCCGGCTTCGGCGGGGTGGGCGCGGCGATCGGGCCGTTCGTGGGCGGCTGGCTGGTCGACGGGCCGGGCTGGCGGTGGGTGTTCTTCCTGAACGTGCCGCTCGCCGCCCTCTGCGTGCCGGTCGCCCTGCGGCACGTGCCGGAGTCGCGGGACGAGACCGCGCGGGGCCGCTTCGACGTGCTCGGCGCGGTCCTGGGCGCGGCGGCGCTCGGCCTGGTGACGTACGGGCTGATCGGCGAGGTCTGGTGGGCGGGGGTGGCGGGCCTGGTGGTCGGGGCCGGGTTCGTCGCGGTGGAGCGGCGGCGCCGCGAGTCGGCGATGGTGCCGCCGTCGATCTTCGCCTCCCGGACCTTCACGGCGGTCAACCTGGTGACCCTGTGCGTGTACGCGGCTTTCGGCGGCTTCTTCTTCCTCGCGGCCCTCCAGCTCCAGGTGGTGTCCGGCTACTCGGCCCTCGGCGCCGGTACGGCCCTGCTGCCGACGACCGTCCTGATGCTGCTGCTCTCGGCGAAGTCGGGGGAGCTGGGGGAGCGGATCGGCCCACGGATCCCGCTCACCGTGGGGCCGCTGCTGTGCGCCGCGGGCATGCTCCTGATGCTGCGGGTGGGTGAGGACGCCTCGTACGTACAAGACGTGCTGCCCGCCCTCCTGGTGCTCGGGATCGGTATGACGGCCCTGGTCGCGCCGCTGACCGCGACCGTCCTGGCCTCGGTGGACGTGTCCAGGGCGGGTCTCGCGAGCGGCATCAACAACGCGGCGGCGCGGGCGGCCGGGCTGCTCGCGGTGGCGGCGCTGCCGATGCTGGCCGGGATGGGGCCGGAGTCGTACCGCTCGGCGGAGGAGTTCGGGGAGACGTTCCGGCGGGCGATGCCGATGTGCGCGGGGATCCTGGTGGTCGGGGCGGTGCTGGCCTGGACGACGCTGCGGGCCCCGGGCGCGCGGGCGGACTGCCATCCCGAGTGCCGGGTGCACTGCGGGGTGACGTCGCCGCCGCTCGACCCGGGGGAGCGGGAGCGCCCGGGACCCGCGGGCTGAGGCAGACTGGGGCCCATGGCCATGCATGAGAACCTCCTGGGGGGACCGGCCCCCACCCACCTGCCCGACGATCCGGGTCCGCGCGAGCTGCTCGCGAACGGTACGGCTCCGGCGGAGGTCGCCGGTAAGTACCCGACGTCCTCGCTCGCCTGGGCCCAGCTCGCCGACGACGCGTACGAGCGCGGCTCGGTCGTCGAGTCGTACGCCTACGCCCGCACCGGCTACCACCGCGGTCTCGACGCGCTGCGCCGCAACGGCTGGAAGGGCCACGGCCCCGTGCCGTGGGAGCACGAGCCGAACCGTGGCTTCCTCCGCGCCCTGCACGCGCTCGCCCGCGCGGCGGGCGAGATCGGCGAGAAGGACGAGTACGAGCGCTGCACGACCTTCCTGCGGGACTCCTCGGAGACGGCGGCCGAGACGCTCGGCTGACGTTCCCCGCCACCGGTCGAGCACCCTTTCCCCCTCGCGCGGGGGAAAGGGTGTTCGATGCGGCCGGTACGATCCGGGAGACCGCAGGACCGAGGGGGGAGTCTGTCGTGGGCAAACGTGCCGTACCCGCAGGACGACGACGCACGAGGAAGAGGCGCAGGACCGGCCCCCGGCTCGTGCTGCCGACGCTGGCCCTGATGACGGTCGCGCTCGGCACCGGTGTCGCCCTGGCCCACTTCAACGGCCCGCCGGCGGACGCCCCGACGGCCGCGGCCCCCTTAAGCCCGCAGGACCCCACGGCCGAGCCCCCGGCGGCGACGACCGCCGCGCCCGCGCCCCGGCCCACGACGGCGAAACCGAAGCCGAAACCCACGCCGTCGGCGAGACCGAAGGCCACGGCCGCCCCGAAGGTGACCACCCCGAAGACCGCCACCGTGCCGCAGACCGGCGCCGGGACCTTCACCACCGCGCAGGCCTCGGGCGATCCCGTCGGCGACAGCGGTGTCCTGCGCCGCTACCGGGTCCAGGTCGAGGAAGGCATCGACCTCTCGGCCCGCGAGGCGGCCGTCGAGATCCAGCGGATCCTGGCCCATCCGCGCAGCTGGGCGGCGCACGACAGGGGCCGCTTCCAGCTGGTCTCGGAGAACGCGGA
Organism: Streptomyces sp. NPDC051822; assembly: GCF_044452745.1. Lineage (NCBI taxonomy): Bacteria > Bacillati > Actinomycetota > Actinomycetes > Kitasatosporales > Streptomycetaceae > Streptomyces > Streptomyces sp. NPDC051822. Next base: position 48,001 of record NZ_JBITBZ010000013.1, read on the forward strand.
CTTCGTCATCCGCATCGCCACCCCGGACACGGCGGACGCGCTCTGCGCCCGGCAGGGCCTGAACACCCGCGGCGAACTGAACTGCGAGACCGTCGACGGCGTCGTGGTGAACCTCAAGCGGTGGATGCTCGGCTCGCCCACCTTCGCGGGGCCGCCCGCGGAGTACCGGCACCTGATCATCAACCACGAGGTCGGGCACGAGATCGGCATCCGGACGCACATGGGCTGCCCGGGTCCGGGCAAGCTCGCCCCCGCGATGATGCAGCAGATCAAGGGCCTGAACGGCTGCAGGTCGAACGCTTATCCGTATGACGAAGACGGGAGCTACATCACCGGCCCGATCGTGTCATGATGCGTTTGGGACGACGCGCGACGAAGCGTGCCTCCCGAGGGGACCGGGGCTCCCGTGCCACACGGAACGACGTGGACGCGGTGGAGCAGACCGCTACCCGGTAGTTCGTATCGAGGAGACAGAAATGTCCACCTTCCCCGATGCCGGAGCCGGTTCGGTCGACCCGAACCTCGACTTCGCGGGTACCACGCCGTACGAGGACTACGTCCAGGCGGACGTCCTCACCCACCTCCAGCACCTCCGCTCGGACGACCCCGGCGAGATGGTCTTCCTGGTCACCACCCAGGTCATGGAGCTGTGGTTCACGGTCATCGTCCACGAGTGGGAGACCGCGAGCCGCGCCCTGCGCGAGGACCGCGTCCCCGTCGCCATGGACGCGCTCAAGCGCTCCGTGCGCGAGCTGGAGGCCCTCAACCACTCCTGGCGGCCGCTCGCCCAGCTCACCCCCGCCCAGTTCAACGCCTACCGGTCCGCGCTCGGCGAGGGCTCCGGCTTCCAGTCCGCGATGTACCGGCGGATGGAGTTCCTGCTCGGCGACAAGTCCGCGTCCATGCTCGTCCCGCACCGGGGCGCACCCCGCGTCCACGCCGAGCTGGAGAAGGCGCTCCACGAGCCCAGCCTGTACGACGAGGTCCTCGCGCTGCTCGCCCGCCGTGGCCTGCCCGTGCCGCAGAGCGTCCTCGGCCGTGACCTGGCGCAGCGGTACGAGCCCTCTCCCGAGGTCGAGGCGGTCTGGGCGGGGATCTACGCGGACGCCGACCAGAATAACGAGCTCGTCCGGCTCGGCGAGGCCCTCAGCGACGTCGCCGAACTCGTGTGGCGATGGCGCAACGACCACCTGGTGGCGACCCGGCGCGCGATGGGCGCGAAGACCGGCACCGGCGGTTCCGCCGGTGTGGCCTGGCTGGAGAAGCGGGCCCAGAAGAACGTGTTCCCCGAGCTGTGGACGGCGCGCAGCCATGTCTGACCGCCTCGGTGACCGTCTCGCCGGCCGTGGCGACGGCCGGCTGAAGGACATGCTCAAGGGCCGCCTCAAGGACCGCCTCGCGGACCGCCTCAAGGAACGGGCCCTGGAGCTCGACGCGGCCGACGGCCTCGCCGGGCACCGCGAGAAGTTCGCCCTCGACAAGGAGACCGTCTACCTCGACGGCAACTCCCTCGGCGCGCTGCCCGCCCACGTCCCCGCCCGCATGGCCGACGTCATCACCCGCCAGTGGGGCGAGCTGCGCATCCGCTCCTGGGACGAGTCCGGCTGGTGGACCGCGCCCGAGCGGATCGGCGACCGGATCGCGCCGATCGTCGGCGCCGCCCCGGGCCAGATCGTGGTCGGCGACTCGACCAGCGTGAACGTCTTCAAGGCGGTCGTCGCGGCGGCCCGCCTGAACGGCGACGACCGCGACGAGATCCTCGTCGACGCGACGACCTTTCCCACGGACGGGTACATCGCGGCGTCGGCGGCCCGGATGACGGGCCACGAGATCGTGGCCTGCGACCCGGCCGACATGGCGGACGCGGTGAGCGACCGCACGGCGCTCGCGCTCGTCAACCACGTCGACTACCGCACCGGACGGCTCCAGGACCTGCCCGGACTCACCGCCGCGCTCCACGCGGCGGGCGCGCTCGCCGTCTGGGACCTGTGCCACAGCGCGGGCGCCCTGCCCGTCGGCCTGGACGCGCACGGCGTCGACCTGGCCGTCGGCTGCACGTACAAGTACCTGAACGGCGGCCCCGGTTCGCCCGCCTACCTGTACGTCGCCGAGCGCCACCAGGCCGCCTTCGACTCGCCCCTGCCGGGCTGGAACTCGCACACGGACCCGTTCGCGATGACCCCCGGCTACGAGGCGGGCGCGGGAGCCGTACGCGGCCGGGTCGGAACACCCGACATCCTCTCCATGCTGGCCCTCGAAGCGGCGCTCGACGTCTGGGACGGGGTCGCCGTCGAGGACGTGCGCGCCAAGTCCCTCGCGCTGACGGACTTCTTCCTGGAGTGCGTACGGGCCTACGTGCCCGAGGGCCGCGTCGAGTCCGTGACGCCCGAGGAACACGGCGAGCGCGGCAGCCAGGCCGCGCTGCGCTGCGCCGAGGCCCCGGCCGTGATGGCGGAGCTGATCCGGCGCGGCGTCGTGGGGGACCTGCGCCGCCCGGACATCCTGCGGTTCGGCTTCACGCCGCTGTACGTCGGCTTCGCGGACGCGGAGCGCGCGGCGCGGACCCTCGCGGACGTCCTGACCGACCTCCCCTGAGGCCGTACGGTCCGATGATCGCCTGATCTGCGGGGGCCCCGGTACTGGTACCGTCCCCGCAGGTCAGGCCAATTCGGCCCCGCACCCAGGAGGTTGGAACAGCATGCCGGACCCCGCCGCGCGCGATGCCGCCGAAGAGGCGTCCGCCTTCTCGCACCCGGCCGTCGCCCCCGACGCCTCCGCCGCGTACGGCGACCACCCCGACCAGGTGATCGACTTCTACGCCCCGCGCGACGGCCGCACCCGGGTCCCGCTCGTCGTCGCCCTGCACGGCGGCGCCTGGCGGGCACCGTACGACCGCCTCCACCTCACCCCGTTCGTGGACTTCCTGGCCCGCCGGGGCTTCGCCGTGGCGAACGTCGAGTACCGGCGCGGCAGCGACATCCCCCGGCAGGGTGGTACGGCCCCGGTCGCCGGGCGCTGGCCGGAGACCTTCGACGACGTGGCCGCCGCGCTCGACGCCGTACCGGAACTGGCCGCGGCGCACCTGCCGCAGGCCGACACCGGCCGGATCGTGCTCACCGGCCACTCGGCCGGCGGCCACCTCGCCCTGTGGGCCGCCGCCCGGCACGTCCTCCCCGCCGGCTCCCCCTGGCGGCTCCCCGCCCCGCCCGCGCTGCGCGGGGTCGTCGCCCTCGCCCCGATTGCCCACTTCGCGACGGCGGTCGAACTCGGCGTGTGCGGCGGAGCGGTGACCGAACTCCTCGGCGGCGAGAGCGAGTACGCGACCCGGGCCGCCCACGCCGACCCGGCCGCCCTCCTCCCGACCGGCATCGCCACCACCGTCGTCCAGGGCCGCGAGGACGTCGTCGTCCCGCACACCGTCGCCGAGGCCTACGCCGAAGCATCGGCGAAGGCGGGCGAGGAACCCGGCCTGACCCTCCTGGAAGGCATCGGCCACTTCCCCCTGATCGACCCGTCGGCGGACGCGTGCGCGGTGGTGGCGGAGGAGATCACCCAGCTGGCCTTCTAGGGCCTGTCCGGCGGATCAGGGTCGGACACCCTAGTACTCAAGAGGGACGCGGAAGGATCCGCACAGAGCCGGACGCCCGGGTCCCCCCGCCGCCCGTACCGTGGTCGGGTGACCCAGACACAGTCCTCAGAGACGAGCCGCAGCCCCGAGTTCCGCCTGGTGCAGGTGGCCCTCGGGGGGCTGCGCCAGGAACTCTTCCACGACGCCTTCGCCTACCGGCCGCTGCCGCGCATGGACGTGAACAGCGGGCCGGTGCGGCGGCTGCCGAAGGGGATACGCGTCTACGCGGGGCTGCTCCCGCACGCGATCGTCTTCTTCCTCGCCTTCATCGTCTTCCTGCTGGGCACCGATCGGATCGACGGTGCCGTCGGGCCGTTCGGGCTCGTCTTCTCCTGCGTGCCGGCCGTCATCGTGCTCGCCACGCTGATCAGGCCGGTCTTCGCCTACTGGGCCTCGCTGTGCTCGACGCCCTTCCTGGCGTTCGTCGGCGGCTACTGGGGCGGCTGGCCCTGGCCGCAGAACGCGTTCGCCGCCCACGTGGTGGTCCTCACCGTGGTCGCCGCCCGCACCGGGCCCCGTACCGCGGGATGGATGTGGGCCGGAACGGCCGCCTACGCGCTCTTCGCCGAGATGTTCCTCGGCGTCGGACACGGCTCCGACTCGGTCCCCCTGCTGTTCGTCTCCGCCCTCTCCCTCCTCACCGTCTCCATGATCCAGATCCGCCGCCAGGCCACCCGCGAGGTCACCGCGCAGCAGACGGTCACCGCCCAGGAGATCTCCAAGCGGACCGTCCTGGAGGAGCGCACCACCATCGCCCGTGAGCTGCACGACGTCGTCGCCCACCACATGTCGGTGGTCGCCATCCAGGCGGAGGCCGCCCCGTACCGGGTGGAGAACCCGCCGCCGGAGCTGGAGCAGGCGTTCCGCACCATCCGGGAGAACGCGGTCGCCGCGCTGACCGAGCTGCGCCGCATCCTCGGCGTCGTACGGGCAGAGGACTACGAGGCGCCCGACGCCCCGCAGCCGACCCTCGGCGACCTGGACTCGCTCGTCCGCAACGTCACCGAGGCCGGGCTCGTCGTCGAGAAGACGGTGACCGGCGCCGTGCGGGAGCTGCCGCAGGGCGTGGAGCTGTCCGCGTACCGGATCGTCCAGGAGGCCCTGTCGAACGTGCTGCGGCACGCGCCGGGCGCGGCGGCGAAGGTCGAGGTCAGCTATGTCCTCGGCGGCCTCGGGCTGCGGATCGCCAACGGCCCGGCGCGCGGTCTCGTGAAGCCCTCGCCCGGCGCGGGGCACGGCATCACCGGCATGCGGGAGCGGGTGTCGATGCTGGGCGGGGACATGACGGCCGAGACGACGGACGACGGCGGCTACGAGGTGGCGGCGTTCATCCCCGTCAGCCGCGAGGAGTCCGCCGGCCGCGAGGAGTCCGCCGGCCGTGAGGACTCCGACGGCCGTGAGGAGAGCGCGGAATGAGCATCAAGGTGCTGATCGTCGACGACCAGATGATGGTCCGCGAGGGCTTCTCCGTGCTGCTCGGCGCGATGCCGGACATCGAGGTCGTCGGCGAGGCCGTCAACGGCCGCGAGGCCGTCGCGCAGGTCGCCGCCCTCCGCCCCGACGTGGTCCTCATGGACATCCGGATGCCCGAGCTGAACGGCATCGACGCCACCCGGGAGATCGTCGCCGCCGACGCGGACGCGAAGGTGCTGGTCCTGACCACGTTCGACCTGGACGAGTACGTGTACCAGGCGCTGCGCGCCGGGGCCTCCGGCTTCCTCCTGAAGGACGCCTCGGCCCGGCAGCTCGCGGAGGGCGTGCGGGTGGTCGCGGCGGGCGAGGCGCTGCTCGCGCCGACCGTCACCCGGCGGCTGATCACCGAGTTCGCGAAGGCGCCGACGGGCTCGCCCCGCCCGCCGGCGATGGCGCGGATCGGGGAGCTGACGGAACGGGAGACGGAGGTCCTCGTCCTCATCGCCCAGGGCCTCTCGAACGCGGAGATCGCCGACCACCTCGTCGTCGCCGAGTCCACGATCAAGACCCATGTGAGCCGGATCCTGGTGAAACTGGCGCTGCGGGACCGGACGCAGGCGGCGGTGTTCGCGTACGAGGCGGGTCTGGTGCGGGTCGGCGGCTGACGGCCTCCATGGGCGGTAGCGTCCGCCCATGGACGCTGTTGACGCCGCCTTCGACCCCTGGTCCCCCGAGTTCGTCGCCGATCCCTACCCCGCGTACGCCGAGCTGCGTGCCACCGGCCGCGCCCACTGGTTCGCGCCGACCCGGCAGTGGCTGATCCCGCACTACGAGGACGTGTCGGCGCTCCTGCGGGACCGGCGGCTCGGCCGTACCTACACCCACCGCTTCACGCACGAGGAGTTCGGGCAGACGCCGCCGGCCGCCGCGTACGAGCCCTTCCACACGCTGAACGACCACGGGCTGCTCGATCTGGAGGCGGCCGACCACGCGCGGATCCGGCGGCTCGTCTCGAAGGCGTTCACGCCGAGGACGGTGGAGAACCTGGCGCCGACGGTACGGCGGCTCGCCGCCGGCCTCGTCGGCGACCTGGTGGCGGCGGGCGGCGGTGATCTCCAGGCCGTGGTCGCGGAGCCGCTGCCGGTCGCGGTGATCGCGGAGATGCTCGGCGTGCCGGAGGAGGACGAGGAGCGGGGGCGGCTACGGCCCTGGTCGGCGGCGATCTGCGGGATGTTCGAGCTCAACCCGTCGGAGGCGACGGCCCGGCGGGCGGTGGAGGCGTCGATCGAGTTCTCGGACTACCTGAGGGAGCTGATCGCTCGCCGGCGCAGGGAACCGGGGGACGATCTCATCTCGTCCCTGATCGCGGTCGAGGAGCTGACCGAACAGGAGATGATCTCCACCTGTGTACTCCTCCTGAACGCGGGCCACGAGGCGACCGTGAACACGGCGGTCACCGGCTGGTGGACCCTCCTGAAGGAGGGCGTCCGGCCGGATCCCGAAAAGTTGTCCACAGCTGTGGAAGAACTTCTGCGTTACGACACCCCGCTCCAGATGTTCGAGCGCTGGGTCCTCGACGACATCGAACTCGACGGCGTCACCCTCCCGCGCGGCTCCGAGGTCGCCCTCCTCTTCGGCTCGGCCAACCGCGACCCCGCCCGCTTCGGCCCCACCGCCGACACCCTCGACCTGACCCGCGCCGACAACCCCCACATCAGCTTCGGCGCGGGAATCCACTACTGCCTGGGCGCCCCGCTGGCCCGCCTGGAACTGACCGCCGTCTTCGACGAGTTGCTGCGGCAGGCGCCAACCCTGAAGCTCACGTCCGAGCCGACAAGAAAGCCCGGGTACGTGATCAGGGGCTTCGAGGAGCTTTTGGTGGAGATCTGAGAGCCACCGAGTACCGCCCTGTAGGCGCGGGCCTCAGGTCAGGAGGTCGCGGCGGCGTAGGGCCGTCAGGCCCGTTGCGGTCAGAGTCGCCGCCACGGCGGTCAGGAGCAGGATCGGAGGCCACGTCGTCTCCGGGCCCGGGAGCTTCGGGAGGTGGGCGAAGGGGGAGAGGTTCAGGGCCGTCTGGGGGAGGTCCAGGGCCGGGCCGATCCAGCCGAGGGCCAGGCAGAGGCCCGCCACGCCCCACGCGGCGGTCGCGGCTTTCGGGGCGGCGCCCCAGAGGAGGACCGCCAGGCCCGCGAGGCTCCATACCGCCGGGAGCTGGGCGAGGGACGCGCCCAGGATCGGTGCGGGATCGTGGCCGTACGAGAGGGTCAGACCCAGGCCGGCGAGGAGCAGGATCAGGGCCGGGCCGCCGAAGGCGATCACCAGGTGGCCGGCCGCCCAGCGGAGCCGGCCCAGGGCGTTCGCGAGGAGGGGTTCCGCCCGGCCGGACGTCTCCTCGCCGTGCGCCCGCAACACCGAGCCGACCGCGAAGAGGGCCGCGATCATGCCGAAGAGGGAGACCATCGTGGCCAGGAAGGCGTCCGTGAGGGCGCTCTGGCCGCCCATGCGTTCGAAGATCTCGCGGGCCTGCTCGTTGTCGCCGACCAGGTCCGCCGCGCCCTCGACCATCCCGCCGAAGACGAGCCCGCCGAGCAGGAAGCCCAGCGACCAGCCGAGCAGCGTGCCGCGCTGGAGCCGCCAGGCGAGTGCCCCCGCCGACCCGAGGCGTCCCTCCGCCGGGCCGGGTCGCGTCGCGATGAAGCTCGCGCCCACGTCCCGGCGGGCTGTCAGCGCGTACGCCGCCGCCGTCTGCACCAGGATCGCCCCGGCGGTCAGGAGCAGCACCCACCAGCGTTCGCCCGCGTAGGCGCGGACGTTCTCGGCCCAGCCGATCGGGGAGAGCCAGGTCAGGAGCGACGAGCCGTCGGCGGTTCCCGAGTCGCCCGCCGCCCGCAGGGCGAAGGCGAGGCCGAGGGCGGCGGCCGTCAGGCCCTTGGCGAGGCGGGCGCTCTCCGTCAGCTGGGCGGCGAGCGCGGCCGTCGTCGCGAAGACCATGCCGGTGCCGCCGATGGCCAGGCCGAGGGCGAGCGCCCCGGCCGTGCCCTGGCCGGAGAGGCCCGCCGTGACGATGAGGGCGACGGCGGAGTTGACGGCGAGCGCCGCGAGGAGGGCGGCGGTGAGGGGGGCCCGGCGGCCGACCGCGCCGGCGGACAGCATCTCCTGGCGGCCCGTCTCCTCCTCCTCGCGGGTGTGCCGGACGACCACGATCAGACTGGCGACGGCGGCGAGGACCGCGGCGAAGGTGCCGAACCGCCAGGCGACGAGCCCGCCGACGGAGTCGTCGAAGACGGGCCCGTACAGGGCGCGCATCGAGCTGTTGGCGGTCATGGAGGCGGCGACCCCGGCCCGTGCGGCGGCCGTGTCGTACAGGCCCTCAAAGGAGTTCGCGCCGCTCGCGACCATGCCGCCGGTGGCGAGCGCCCAGAGGGGGATCATCAGCCGGTCGCGGCGCAGGGCGAGCCGGGTGAGGGTTCCGGTGCCGGCGAGCGTGACCGTACTCATGACGCGGCCACCTCCTCCGTCGCGTAGTGCCGGAGGAACAGCTCCTCCAGGGTGGGCGGGGTGCTGGTGAGGCTCCGTACGCCCGAGGCGGTCAGGGCGCGCAGGACCGCGTCGAGCTTGTCGGTGTCGACCTGGAGCCGCACCCGCAGGCCGGTCACGGACACGTCGTGGACGCCGGGGAGGTGGGCGAGGCCGTCGGGCGGGCCGGCGAGTTCGGCGGTGACGCTGGTACGGGTCAGGTGCCGCAGCTCGGCGAGCGAGCCGGACTCCACGGTCCGGCCCTTGCGGACGATGCTGACCCGGTCGCAGAGGGTCTCGACCTCGCTGAGGATGTGCGACGACAGGAGGACGGTCCGGCCCCGGTCGAGGGCCTCCCGGACGCAGCTCCGGAAGACCTCCTCCATCAGCGGGTCGAGGCCGCTGGTCGGCTCGTCGAGGACGAACAGGTCGACGTCGGAGGCGAAGGCGGCGACGAGGGCGACCTTCTGCCGGTTGCCCTTGGAGTAGGTGCGGCCCTTCTTGGTGGGGTCGAGTTCGAACCGCTCGACGAGCTCGGCGCGGCGGGTCTTGTCGAGGCCGCCCCGGAGCCGGCCGTACAGGTCGATGACCTCGCCGCCGGAGAGGTTGCGCCAGAGGGTGACGTCGCCGGGGACGTACGCGATCCGGCGGTGCAGTGCGACGGCGTCCTGCCAGGGGTCCTTGCCGAGGACGGCGGCTGCTCCGGAGTCGGGGCGCAGGAGGCCGAGGAGGACGCGGATGGTGGTGGACTTGCCGGCGCCGTTGGGGCCGAGGAAGCCGTGGACCTCGCCGGTCTCGACGGTGAGGTCGAGGTCGTCGAGCGCGTGCGTCCGCCCGAAGGACTTGTGCAGTCCGGCGACGCTGATTGCCTTCGTCATGTTTCGGAACGTACGCTCATTTCACAAAGTTGTGAAGTTAAGGAAGCGTATAAACTCCAGAGTCGCCAGGCGAACGAGGGAGACGATGACCGGCATGAGCACCCCCGAAGGCACCCCTGCGCGGGCCCGGTCCACCGCGGAGGCCCAGGACGCCGCCTCCCGCTTCGTGGAGCGCTTCGCCGCCGAGATGACGGAAGCCGGCATGCAGCGCATGGCCTCGCGCGTCTTCGCGGCCCTCCTCGCCTCCGAGACCGCCTCCATGACCTCGGCCGAACTCGCCGAACAGCTCAAGATCAGCCCGGCGGCCGTCTCCGGCGCGATCCGCTACCTCAGCCAGGTCAGCATGGTCAGCCGCGAACGCGAGCCCGGCACCCGGCGCGAGCGGTACGTCCTCCACAACGAGCTCTGGTACGAGACCTTCACCCGCCGCGACCAGGTCCTCTCCCGCTGGGAGAAGGTCCTCAGGGAGGGCGCGGAGACGCTCGGCCCGGACACGGCGGCGGGCGCGCGCACGGCCGAGACGGCCGACTTCTTCGCGTTCCTGCAGCGCGAGACACTGCAGATCATGGACCGCTGGAGCGCCCACAAGGCGGCTCAGACCACCGGAACGCCCTCCTCCTGAGGCGGCGCGAGCCACCGCGCCACCTCGGCGAACCCCGGCGTGCCCGCCTCCAGGTACGGCTCCCGCGGCCACAGCACCCGACCGCCGGACGCGCGCGCGACCACGAGGGGCCGCCCTCGCGTGTCCAGGTCGAGCCATCCGTGCAGCTCGACCTCCCCGGCCGGCTCGCCCGGCGCGGACGACCGCAGCAGCGGCAGGGCGCCCTCGGGCTGGTCTTCCGGCCCGCCGTGCGGCGCGAAGACGACGAGGACCGGGCTCCCGCCGTACGGGTCGGCCAGCACCACGTACCGCTTGGGTACGGCCACGGGTGCGCCCGCGGTGCGGGCGAGGAGCCGGGCGGCGGACACGCCCGAGGTCAGCAGCCGGAACACGTTGACGCAGGCCCCCGCGGCCATGAAGAGGCCGAAGACGCCGAGCATCCCCGCGTCCTCGCCGCCGAGCCGGGTGACACCGAGCAGGGCGGCCGCGATGGCGCACGTTCCCGCCGTCCACGAGAGCCCCGAGATCTCCCGCAGCCCCCGCACCCGCCACCAGGCCACGGTCCGGACGTCCGGCTCCGGACGGTTCCGCCGGGGCCGCCAAAGCCTCGCCAGGACCGTCTGCTGCCGGAGCTTCGCCGCGACCGTCTGCCCCGGGGCCTTCGCCGCGACCGCCTGCCGCCGGGCGGCCTCGGCCAGGGCCGCGTACGGGAGGGCGGGAGAGGCGGCCGCCGGGAGCGGCGTCGGCATACCGATCGCCGGGCGCTCCGCGAGACCCCGCAGCTCCGCGAGGGCCACGGCCCTGCGGCGGGCCCCGGCACTCCGTACGGGCCGGGTCCAGACCAGCTCGCCCCCGCCCGGCGGGGCGATCACCCCGCCGCCGAGCGGGTCGCCGCACCACCACAGGACCCCGTCGGGGCCGGGCTCCACGCGCGCGTACCGCTCCTTGACGGCGACGACCTGCCGGGGCAGCAGTACGCCGGGTTCCGGACCGGCCAGGACCACCACGCCCTTGGGCAGGGCCACCACGGCGTGCGCCGACCAGTCCCCGGCGCCCAGGACCCGCCGCATCCGGCGGGCGAGGCGCTGCGCGCCGAGGCCGAGCAGCAGCGCGAAGGCGCCGCCGGCCAGCGGGTACGGCAGGACCTCCGGGACCCAGCCGGCGGCGGGGGAGTCCACGGACAGCACCCCCAGCGCCACGCCCGCGGCGAGGACGGCGGCGCCGGCCTTCACCCACAGGGCGGCCCGCCGCCGGTACCGGTCCAGTGCCTCGGCCGTTCCGGCCCGCTCCGACGCCGTTCCGTTCCGCTCCGACGCCGTTCCGTCTTGCTCCGACGCGCTCATACGCCCCCCAGGTCGTCTGGGAGGACCCTAAGGCGCGGCCCGCGGCAGCGTCAGCCCCCAGGCTCCCTCCCGCACCGTCCATGTCCGCCGCCGCACCGGTCCCGTCAGGCGGCCGTCCGCGCGGTAGCGGAAGTCCGGGCCCGAGACCGTGAGGACGCGGGCCGTGGTGTGGCGGGGCGGGGCGGCCGAGGGGTGGACGGTCACCTCGGCCGTACCGGCGACCCAGCGGACCGTCAGGCTCTCCAGCGGGGTGTCGACGTCGCTGAGCAGCACCCCGTCCGCCTCCACCCGCAGCCGGTGGGTGCGGACCGCGAGGGCCGTCGGGGCCGGGCGCACCAGGGTCCGGACCAGCGACCGGCAGGTGCCCCAGACGGACGGGCCCGAGGACAGGGCGGCGCCGGCCGGTACGCCGGGGATGCGGAGGTCGCCGAGGACGACGCCGTCGCTGTCGTCGACGAGCAGGTCGAGGCGCTGAACCGTTCCGGCAAGGACCGCGCGCGCCGCCGCGGGCGTGGAGCGCGGCACGCCGAGCGCGTGCGCGATTTCCAGGGCGTCGGGGGAGCCGATCGGGACGAGGGACAGGACGCCGTCGGCGAGGCCCCGCTCCCGGTGCAGCAGGGCCACCGTACGCAGCAGCGCGCGGTCGTCTCCGAGCACCACGGGGCGCCGGGAGCCGCGCCGGGCCAGGGCGCGCGAGAATTCCTCCGGGCTGTCCGGCAGGCAGATCTTCGTCTCCGCGCCCGCGGACAGGACATCTTTCGCGATCCGCACGGACTCGCCGTCACTTCGGCGGGCGACCGGGTCGACGATGACCAGCAGCTGGTCGTGATCCGACACCTCGGTCCTTCCTCGGGTAGCATCTTTGTGCAAGAGCCCCTTGCGCTATTGCGCCAGGGGCTTCGTCTATTCCGGGGCACACCGGTGAGGCGGCCTCGGCCCCTGACCTTGGACATGCCCCACCCGGAAGGGGTGTACGCCTGTGCCCGCACTTGTGCTGCTCGGTGCTCAGTGGGGTGACGAGGGCAAGGGAAAGGCCACCGACCTCCTCGGTGGTTCCGTGGACTACGTGGTGCGTTACCAGGGCGGCAACAATGCCGGCCACACGGTCGTCGTAGGCGACCAGAAGTACGCGCTCCACCTCCTCCCTTCCGGAATCCTGTCGCCGGGGTGTACCCCGGTGATCGGTAACGGTGTCGTCGTCGACCCGGCGGTCCTGCTCTCCGAGCTGAGCGGGCTGAACGAGCGCGGCGTGGACACGTCCAAGCTCCTGATCAGCGGCAACGCTCACCTGATCACTCCGTACAACGTCACCCTCGACAAGGTGACGGAACGGTTCCTCGGTAAGCGCAAGATCGGCACCACGGGCCGCGGCATCGGCCCGACCTACGCCGACAAGATCAACCGCGTCGGCATCCGCGTCCAGGACCTCTACGACGAGTCGATCCTGAACCAGAAGGTCGAAGCAGCCCTCGAGGGCAAGAACCAGCTGCTCGCCAAGCTCTACAACCGCCGTGCGATCGACGCCGCCCAGATCGTCGAGGAGATGCTCCAGTACGCGGAGCAGATCAAGCCGTTCGTCGCGGACACCACGCTGATCCTCAACAACGCGCTCGACGAGGACAAGGTCGTGCTCTTCGAGGGCGGCCAGGGCACCCTCCTGGACGTCGACCACGGCACGTACCCCTTCGTCACCTCCTCGAACCCGACCGCGGGCGGCGCCTGCACGGGCGCGGGTGTCGGCCCGACGAAGATCAGCCGCGTCATCGGCATCCTCAAGGCGTACACGACCCGCGTCGGCGCCGGCCCGTTCCCGACGGAGCTGTTCGACGCGGACGGCGAGGCGCTGCGGCGCATCGGCGGCGAGCGCGGTGTCACCACCGGCCGTGACCGTCGCTGCGGCTGGTTCGACGCGGTCATCGCGCGCTACGCGACCCGGGTCAACGGCCTGACCGACTTCTTCCTCACCAAGCTCGACGTCCTCACGGGCTGGGAGCAGATCCCGGTCTGCGTCGCGTACGAGATCGACGGCAAGCGCGTCGAGGAGCTGCCCTACTCGCAGACCGACTTCCACCACGCGAAGCCGATCTACGAAATGCTGCCGGGCTGGTCCGAGGACATCACCAAGGCCAAGACCTTCGCCGACCTGCCGAAGAACGCGCAGGCGTACGTGAAGGCCCTGGAGGAGATGTCGGGCGCCCCGATCTCCGCGATCGGCGTCGGCCCCGGCCGCACCGAGACGATCGAGATCAACTCGTTCCTCTAAGCGCGGAGGGACACACGCGACGAGGGCCCGCACCCCGGTTCACCGGGGTGCGGGCCCTTCGCGTGCGTCAGCCGTCCAGCTTCGTGTCCCGGCCGACCTTCTCCCACGCCGCCACGTCGCCGCGCTCGGCATCTGCCTGGTCGCGAAGGGGAACGTGCCGCTGCTCGCCCGAGAAGGCGTCGCGATCCGGCCCGTCAGCGGCGTCACCCCCAGCCGGCTGGCCCTGGCCTGGCGGGCCGACGACACCCGCCCCCTGGTCCGCTCCTACGCCCGCGCGGCGGCCGAAGTCGTCGCACCAGAGTCCTGAACTCTCCTTGTCAGTCAAGGGAGTTGGGTGCCTAATGGGTCTCCCGTCGCACGCTGGACCACGTCAGGGGGAACCATGGCACCGGCAGGCCCACTCGTACCGCCCGTTCCGCCCCCGCTGCCCGCGTACCCGCCCGAGGAGCCCGGGGCCGACATCAGCAGGATCGACGTGAGCGTCAGCGGGCGGCTCCTGTGGGTGAACATGGCCTGCTACCCGCTGCGGAGCATCGCCCGGGTGCGGACGCATGACGTGGCCCCCGACCGGGGCAAGGCGTTCAAGCGGTTCCTCAAGTGGCTCGCCGTCGTCCTGGTGGTCCTCGCCGTGTCGAACGCCCTCAGGGACGACGAAGCCGCGCAGACCGGAGTGATGCTGGGCGTGGTCGTCCTGGGCTACGCCGTGGTCGACCTGACGGTCGTCCTCCTCGGGTCCTCGTACTCCGTCCTGGTCGTCGAGACCACCGGCCTGGCGAAGGCCGTCCTCGTCAGCAAGAGCGGCGTCGTGCTCGCGGAGCTCGTCGAGAAGATCGCGTACGCGATCGAGAACCCGGAGGCCGACTTCCGCATGCGGGTGGAGAGCCTGACGATCAACCACAAGAACTACGACTTCGGCGACAAGGTCAACATCAACGGCGGCACCGGGAACGTGGGGATCACCAAATGACGGCAGGAGACCACTTCCACGGCGACTTCCACGGCGACGTGGTGCACATGCACCAGACCACGGACAGCGTCGGCATCGACAAGCGCACGATGGCCGCCGGCCCGCCTCCCGCCACGCCCCCGGACCTCGAACAGGCCCTGGCGACCCTGCTGCCCCTCCTCCAGGAGCTGCGGCGGCAACTGGGTGACCAGGAGAGGCCCCTCGCCGTGCGGACCGTCGAGGCGGCCGAGAGCGAGATCGTCGCCCCGGGCGAGCCGGAGACCCGGCGGACCGCCCTGGAGCGGGTCGGCGGCATCGCCGAGACGGCGGGCCCGGCGGGCGCCGCCGCGCTCGCCGTGATCCATCAGATCCTGACGCTGCTGGGAGGTTAGGACGGCCCCCTACGACCGGTGGTACTCGTTCGGTTCGCCGTCCAGCATCGGGTAGACCAGGAGCCGGTCCTTGCCGTTCAGCTTGTCGACGACCAGGTAGCGGGAGAGGCCCTCCTGGCATTCGCGGTCCCAGGCGGTGGCGTCCCGGGTGGCGGGGCCGACGACCAGCAGGTTGCCCACGCCCGCGAGGACCGACGTGGTGGCGCAGGACCAGTCCTCGTCGGTGGTCACGCCGTCGACGGTGCGCGGATAGCCGTCGAGGGTGCTCATCACGGGGGAGCCGACGGGACCCTGGGTGATGGTCACCCGTGACGTGTAGCGGTCGTCGCTGTCGCCGTAGATCTCCGGCGCGGGGATGCGCGACCAGGTGCCGAGGAACTTGGCGGGGACGACCTCGGTCCCGGTGGGCGCCTTGCGGAAGGTGGCCTTCGCGGCGCCGGACCTCCATTCCAGGACGTCGGGGGAGCGGAGGGTGAGGGTCTGGTGGGCGGCGGGGACGCAGCGCTCGGCGGGCACGCTGGTCGTCACGTCGGACTCGCCGAGGACGACCTTGTCCTCGTCGGCCGAGACGAGCCGGGAGCGGCCCATGCACAGGCGGTTCTCCGCGACCTGGACGTAGACGGCGTTCTTCGCCCCGGCCGCGCCCTGGCTGATCTCGATCCGGGTGGTCTCCCTCGGGTCGAACGGGGAGCCCTGCAGCACGCCCTCCCAGGCGCCGAGGAACGCGGCCGGGACGATGCCGGAGGGGCGGGCGGAGACGCTGCCCGTGCCGCCGCGCGCCTTGTCCTTCTGCTCGTCGGCGCCGGTGCCGAAGTCGGGCCAGAAGGTGTACGTGAGCCCCGCCGCCGCCACCGCGAGGGCCGTGAGGCCGGCGATCAGGGCGGTACGGCGACGCCGGGGCGCAGGGGTCGGCGTCGAGGGCTGGGTGGCCGGCAGCGGCGTGGGCGGCGTCGGGTCCCCGGACCCGAGACCGACGGTCCCGGATCCGAGACCGACGGCCCCGGCGACCCCCGCCCCGACGGGGCCGGCGGCGCCCTTGGGCTCCGCCTCCAGGAGCCGGGCCGCGTGCCGGCCGAGCCGGGCCAGGACGTCCGCCGGGAGCCAGGCGTCCGGCACCGGCAGGGTCTCGGCGATCTCGGCGGCGGAGGGGCGGCTCGCCGCGTCCTTGGCGAGGCAGGCCCGGATCAGCCCGGACAGCTCGGGCGGGAGATCCGTCAGGTCGGGCTCGTCGTGGGCGATGCGGAACATGGTGGCGTGGACGCCGCTGTCCGCCGTACCGAAGGGGGAACGGCCGGTGGCCGCGTACACGAGGACCGAGCCGAGGCAGAAGACGTCCGACGCGGGCGCGAGGTGGTCGCCGCGCACCTGCTCGGGCGACATGAAGCCGGGCGAGCCGACCACGGCCCCCGTGGTGGTCAGTCCGCCGCCTTCGGCGATCGTGTCGACGGCGCGGGCGATGCCGAAGTCGATGATCCGGGGCCCGTCGACGGTGAGCAGCACGTTCGACGGCTTGAGGTCGCGGTGGACGAGCCCGGCGGCGTGGATGTGGACGAGGGCGCGGGCGAGCCCGCCGGCGAGGGCCTTCACGGTCGCGGGCGGCAGCGGCCCGTACTCGTCGCCGACGACCGTCCGCAGGGACGGCCCCGGTACGTAGCCGATGGCCACCCACGGCGACCCGGCGGTGGTGTCGGAGCCGAGCACGGGCGCCGTGCCCGTCCCGCCGACCCGTTCGAGGGAGTGGACCTCGCGGGCGAACCGGCGCCGGAACTCGTCCTGGGCGGCCAGCTCGGCGTGCACCACCTTCACGGCGACGGTGCGGCCGCCCGCCGAACGCGCCAGGAACACCCGGCCCATCCCGCCGACCCCGAGGCGGCCGAGCAGACGGAACGGGCCGATGCTGACCGGGTCTTCCGGGTTCAATGGCTCCACGGCGACGAGCATGCCAGACCGCGCGTCAGCCGTCTCCGCCGATCCACGGAGCACCCCCGGCGACCGCGCGTCGGCCGTCCCCGCCCCACCCTCGCCGTCCTCGCCCCACCCTCGCCGTCCCCGCCCGTGTTCTCAGCCTTCCCCGCAGACCTTCAGACCCTTGGGCGTCGCGCAGGGCAGATGGCCGTGGGTGAGGATGACGTCCTGGCCGCTGCCACGGGTCAGGTAGTTCAGGAAGCTGGAGGTCAGCGAGTCGGCCGGCGGCTGTCCCCACGTGTAGGCGTACTCGATCTCCCGGTACGGATAGCTCGACTCGCCGATCTCCTCGACGACGGGCCTGCGCCCGTCGATGGCGACCCTGTGCAGCCCCTTCAGATCGCTGCCGCTGCGCAGTTCGGTGTAGCCGATGGCGCCGGGGAGCTTGGCGACGGCCGACAGGACCTGCTCGGTGGAGTCGAGTTCGCAGCGGACCACCGTCGCCGCGGGGTCGTCGAGCGACTCGCAGTTGAGGGAGGAGTTGGCCAGTTCGTTGCGGTCGAGGACCCGGCGCTGGAACACCTCCCTGGTGCCGGAGTTGGCGTCCCTGCTGATGAGCCGGACCGGCTGGTCGACGCCGGGCGCCAGCTCGTTCCAGTTGGTGATCTCGCCCCGGTAGAGGCGGCGGATCTGGTCCAGGGTGAGGCTCTCCACGGGTATCCCGTCGTTGAGGACGAGAGTGAAGAGGGAGACCGCGACCATGCTCTCCCGCAGCTGCGGATAACCGCTCGGCTTGGGCCCGTCGGAGAGGGCGATGACGGCGGGCGAGCCCTTGGACGCCTTCGCCCCGGCCGTCTCCAACTGCCGTATCCCGGAGGTCGACCCGTGCGCGTTCACATGCACCGTCGAGCCCTCGCAGTCCTTCTCGTACTTCTTCGCGAGCTCCCGTACGACCGGAGCGAAGGCCGTCGACCCGGTGACGGTGAGCGTGCCCTTGGCGCAGCCGATCGGCGGCGGGGTCTGCTCGCGGACGATGATCACGGCGAGGGCGATCACGCAGAGGCTGAGGGCGACGGTGACGGTCCTGGCGGCCCGGCTGAAGACGGGCGGCTTGTCGTCGGGGGTCGTGCTGCGGTTGAGGTGGACGACCCCCTCGGCGACGTTGCCGTGGACGGAGACGGGGCTGCCGATGGGCCCGCCGGTGAGCAGGACGAGCAGTTTGTAGTGGGCGCCCCGGTTGAGCGGCACCTTGGGCAGGACGAGGGAGGTGGCGCCGACCTGCGGCTGCCAGGCGGCGTCGAAGTGGGTCAGGAGCCCGGGGTGGTCGGGGGCGGTCACGACGATCGCCTTCATGTGCCGCCGTCTGGCGGCGTCCTCCGTGCTGCCGAACACCACGGTGAGGCCGGTGTTGCCGCCGTCCGTGTAGTGGTCGCCGCTGACGGCCAGGCCGCCGTCGTTCTCGATCCGGAGCAGGACGATGGTGGCGTTGGCCTCGGCGAGCTCCTGGTCGGTGACGAAGAGCCCGCGCCGTACGGTCGCGCCGGGGCCGGTCAGGACGCTGGTGTGGGCGGCCCCCGCGCCGATGGCCGTGTCGAGCTGGACGCGGTAGCCGATCCGGCGCTGGCGCGGGACCCATCGTTCGATCCAGATGGCGACGATCGACACGAGGACGCCCATGAGCGCGGTGCCCACGGCGATGAGGTTCTCAGCGGTAAGCCAGTCCACCCGCGCGACGGTACGGACGTGTGTGCGGTCACGGGAGGTACGTCGCTGCCCGCCACCTGGAGTTCGTCCTTCCTTCAACTGGTCCCAGCCGGTCCCTCCGGGGTTGCCGGGGGTGGGGAGCGTGGGTGTAATGGCCACGAGGGGGCCTTCCGTCTGAGGAGAACCCCATGCGTGTCGTCGAAGTGACCGCCTACGGCGGACCCGAGGTCCTCAGAATGGCCCGCCGGCCCGAACCGGAGCCCGGTGACGTCCCCGGGCGGGTCCGGGTCCGGCTGAAGGCGGCCGGAGTGAACCAAGCCGACCTGCGGATCCGGGCGGGCCTCTACGCCGACGCGGTCGGCGACCTCAGGCCCCCCTTCGTGATCGGGACCGACTTCGCGGGCAGGCTGCTCGACCCCGTGCCCGGGATGGCGGAGGGCACCCGGGTGGCCGGTTACATCCCCTGGTACGAGGAGCTGACGGGCGAGGGCACGTACGCGGAGGTCGTACGGGTCGCCCCGGAGTGGCTGGCCCCGATCCCGGACGACGTGGAGTTCACGGTGGCCGCGTCCGTCCCCCTGGCGTCGGCCACCGCCCAGCAGGGCCTGGACCGGCTCCGGCTCCAGGAGGGCGCGACGCTCCTGGTGACGGGGGCGAGCGCCGTGGTGGGCAGGCTTGCGGTGCAGTACGCCCACGCCGCCGGGCTGCGGGTGGTGGCCGTCGCCCACGAGGGCGACGAGCAGGAACTGAGGATCCTCGGCGCGGACCACGTCGTCACCCGTGGTCCAGCGGAGGAGGTGGCCGCGCGGGTGGTCGAGGGCGACCCGTACCGGGTGGACGCGATCTTCGACGGGGGGCTCGTCGGCGAGGGGCTCCTCCGGGTCGTGAAGGACGGCGGCGTCTTCGTCGCCCTCGCCCCCGACCGGGTCCCGGCCCCCGAGCGGAACATCCGCGTCGAGGCCGTCCGGGCCAGGCCGGACGCGGCCCGCCTGAAGGAGACCCTGGAGAAGGTGGCGAACCGCGAGGTCATCACCCGGGTGGCCGACGTGATGCCCCTGGAGTCGGTCGCGGAGGCCCACCGCCGGGCGGAGGCGGGCCACAGGCCCGGCCGGATCGTGCTGCTGATCTGAGGGGGCCCTCGACACGGAGCCGCGCGTGACCTGAGGAAGGCCACGCGCGGCTTCGTCATGTCTGCCCCACCCGTCACGAGTTCTGGTCTAGACCTTGACAGGTTCAGACCAATCACGCTTCGCTGTGTGCTTCCCCCACCCGGTCCCCACCCGGAAGGAAGCACGCATGCTGCGCAAGCTGCTCACCCTGATGGCCGCGCTCTGTACGGCCGTCGGAATCGCCGTACTCCTCCCCACCGCCTCCGCGGGAGCCGCTCCCGCCTGCGTGGGCGCCTGGAGCTCCGGCAGCGTCTACACCGGCGGCATGACCGCCTCGTACAACGGCCACAACTGGTACGCGAAGTGGTGGACGCAGAACGAGCGCCCCGGCACCACGGACGTCTGGCGCGACGAGGGCGTCTGCGGCACGGACGGTGGCGGCGGCACCCCGGATCCGTCCGGATTCGTCGTCTCCGAGGCCCAGTTCAACCAGATGTTCCCGAACCGGAACCCCTTCTACACGTACGCGGGCCTCACCGCCGCCCTGAAGTCGTACCCCGCCTTCGCCACCACCGGCGGTGAGACGGTCAAGCGCCAGGAGGCCGCGGCCTTCCTCGCGAACGTCTCCCACGAGACCGGCGGCCTGGTCCACATCGTCGAGCAGAACACGGCCAACTACCCGCACTACTGCGACTGGGGCCAGCCCTACGGCTGCCCCGCCGGCCAGGCCGCGTACTACGGCCGCGGCCCCATCCAGCTCTCCTGGAACTTCAACTACAAGGCGGCCGGCGAGGCCCTCGGCATCGATCTCCTGAACAACCCCTGGCGGGTCGAGCGCGAACCGGCCGTCGCCATGATGACGGGCCTCTGGTACTGGAACACCCAGAACGGCCCGGGCACGATGACCGCCCACAACGCCATGGTCAACGGCGCGGGCTTCGGCCAGACCATCCGCTCCATCAACGGCTCGCTGGAGTGCGACGGGAAGAACCCGGCCCAGGTCCAGAGCCGGGTCACGAAGTACCAGCAGTTCACCCAGATCCTGGGCGTGCCCACGGGGGCGAACCTGTACTGCTGATCAGTCCTGCCAGGCGACGAAGGCGGACCAGGCGGCGGGCTCCACGGCGAACGTGGGCCCGTCGCTGACCTTCGAGTCCCGCAGGTGGACGGCGTGGGCGCAGGAGGCGACTTCTACGCAGTTGCCGCCGCTGTCGCTGCTGTACGACGACTTGTGCCAGTCGAAGGCGACCTCGACGCACTCGCCGCCACCGCTGTCGCTGTAGCTGGACTTGAACCAGTGCAAGGTCTCGTTCATCTGCGCACTCCCGCCAACTCCTCGATGACGCCCAGCGACCTGCGCGGATCCAGGGCCTGTGCTCGGATCTTCGCATACCGCTGCATGTGCGCACTGACCTTCGCGCGGTCGGTGAGCAGCAGGCTCTCCCCCTGGATCTCCAGGTAGGTGACACGGTCGTGGACAGGGGTCTCGATGACCGTCAAGTTGCCCCTGTCGGCCGCGTACTCAGTCCCCAACCCCGCATCCAGTGGCAGCACTTGCAGATTCACGTTCCTCCTCCGCGAGCACTCCGCCAGGTACTCCAGCTGCCCGCGCATGATCTCCTCGCTCCCGATCGGCCGCCGCAGCACCGACTCGTCGAGGATCAGCTCGATCTCGCAGACCACCTTCCGGTCGAACAGCGCCTTGCGGGCCATCCGTGCGAGGACCAGCTCCTCGACGCGTTCCTGCGAGGGCTCCGGGTGGCCGCCCGCGATCAGCGCCCGCGCGTACGCCTCCGTCTGGAAGAGGCCGTGGACGACGTGGTTCGCGTACAGCCACAGCGCCACCGCCTTCTGCTCGATCGGCGCGTACCCCCGGAACTGTTCGGGGAGCTTCTCGAGCCGTACGAGCTCCCGCATCTCCTCGAAGATGCCCGTTCCGCCGCCCAGGACGCGTTCGAGCTGGACCAGCATGTCGTCGCTCACCGGGTGGAGCAGCCGTTCCATGGCGCTGATCGCCGCGCCGGTGAAGCCCATCTGGGCGCCCAGCTGTTCCTGTGTCAGGCCCTTCTTCATGCGCAGTCTCTTTGCCACCGCCGCTGCCATCCTGGCCGCAGGGCCTACCGTTTCCCTGTTCTCTTCTCGCGCCATTCGCGGTCCCCATTCGGACTCAACCGATCTCAACCGGTCTCAACTGCTCCCCGCCGAATTCAACTGCCATAAGGGTGCGTTGACGCAGGTCGAGGGAATCCCGACGCACCGTCAGCAGTCGTGGAAAACGCTAGCGCCGACGGGGGAGCATGGCCCCGTGAATGAAGAGAATCGGGAAGTAAATGTGAATTGGATCCCACTCTCCGGATTCCAACTCCGTAAGGCCGGAGTGCAATTCGACGCCGTCCGGGTGGACGGCGACGAGGGGCGGCGGCTGGCCGACTGGATGGAGGTGCTGACGGGAGGCGACCCGGGCCCGGTCGTCATCGAGGCGAGCGGCCGGCGAGGGGTCTACTTCCTCGTGCCGCCGGGGTCGACGGCGCGCCGGCCGTGGCCGCGCGGGGTGACGAGGTTCAACGCGGGGCCCGCGCACGTCAGCTTCGTGCCCGTGCCCGCGCTGTCCGGCCGCACCTGGCCCCTGTCCTGGCGGTGTCCGCCGACGGCCGCCGACCGGTTCGTGCATCCGCTGCTGCTGCGGAGTGCGGTGAGCGAGCTGTTCAGTGGCGTGCACTGACGACCCGGATGCCCATGCATATAGGCCATGAATCGACCTACATGCTGCCTAGCCTCGGCCCCATGACCGACATCAAGGCCGTCCCCGACGGCTACACGACCATCACGCCCTGGGTCATCGGCAGCGACACGGCCGGGCTCATCGACTATCTGGAGCGGGCTTTCGGCGCCGAGGAGCTGGGGCGGTTCGTCCTGGAGGACGGCACCATCGGGCACGCGGAGCTGCGGATCGGCACCGGGCGGATCATGGCCTTCGACAGCCCGCCCGGCTGGGGGCCGACGCCCGCCTTCGTGCGGCTCTACGTGGAGGACGCCAGGGCCGTGCACCGGCGGGCGGTCGAGGCGGGCGGGACGTCCGTCACCGAGGTGACGCACCTGTTCTTCGGCGACGAGGTCGGTCGGGTCCGCGACCCGTACGGGAACCTCTGGTGGATCCAGACCCACATCGAGGACGTCGACGAGGCGGAGATGGCCCGGCGGCTGAGCGACCCCGGGTTCACCCGCGCGATGGAGTACGTGTCGGGGGCGCTGAAGGGCGGCCCTGACGGGCCGCCCGCCCCCTAGGGGTGTCTTGCGGCCCACCTGCATGCATGCAACCATGCATGCATGGTTGCACTGCAGATTCGTGACGTGCCCGAGGACATGCGTGACCGGCTCGCGGCCATAGCGGGCGAGCGCGGTCAGTCGTTGCAGGCGTACCTCTTCGACGTGCTGGCCGACGAAGTGCGGCGCCGTGACAACCTGGCCGTCCTGGAGAGGTTCTCCGCCGGCCGGTTCAGGGCGCGGCTCGACACCGCCGATGTGCTGGACGCCCTGCGGGCAGGGCGCGAGGATCGTGACGCCGCCCTCGGCGTGCCAGGGGGTGACGAGTGATCGTCGTCGACGCCTCCGTCTTCGCGTTCTCGCTGCTCGACGAGGGGGCGACCGGGGGCCGGTGCCGCGCCGCCCTCGCCGCCGACAGCAGATGGATCGCGCCGGAGCACTGGACGATCGAGGTGCTCTCGGTGATCCGGGGCAATCTGCTCGGCGGGAAGATCTCCAAGGCGCACGCCGAGGACGCCGTCGCCGCCCTCGCGAAGCTGGAGCCGGTCGTTCCACTGTCCCGCGTGCTCCTGCCGCGCATCTGGGAACTGCGGGGGAACCTCACCACGTACGACGCGGCCTACGTCGCGGCGGCGGAGGCGTACGGCTGTGCGCTGGTCACCGCGGACGGCCGCCTGGCCCGCGCCTCCGGCATCCGCTGCCCGGTGGACGTGATCGGCGGCTGACTGACCCGGCGCTCCGGCAGGCCACCTACTGGTGACCCGCCTGGACGGCCTCCCCGGCCTCCACCGCCTCCATCGCCGCCGACAGCCGCTCAAGCACCCGGACCGTCTCGTCGAAGGCCTCCTGGCCGCCGAGCGCGTCCCGCAGGCGCGCGGCGAGTTCCGCGTGGCCGGGGTCGATGCGGCGGATGGCCGTGCGGCCGGCCTCCGTGGGGGTGAGGAGCTTGGCGCGGCGGTGGGCCGGGTTCGGCTCGTAGGCGGCCAGGCCCTCCCGTACGAGCAGGTCCGCGATCCGCTGGACGCTCTGCCGGGTGATGCCCATGGCGCGGGCGATGCCGGCGACCGGAAGGGGTTCGCGGAGCACGGCTCCGAGGACCTGCCACCAGGCGGCGGTGAGGCCCGCCGGTTCGGCCAGCTTCTCGGAGACGGCGAGGAACTGGCCGTTGAGCCGGAAGACGCCGAGGGCCGTGCGGGAGAGGGCGTCCTGCTGCGCGCGGCTCACGCGTCGAGCTCCTCGAAGGCCGCCGGGTCCGAGTCGTGGAAGAGCCGGAACCAGGCGTCCCGCTTGCCCTCGTACGCGCCGAGCCGGGCGAAGATCTCGCGGGCGAAGGCGACGGGTTCGGTCGGGCCCGCCGTGATGAGGTCGCCGTCGCGGACCGCGTCCGCGTCGACGTAGTGCTCGCCGCCCTTGTAGCCGGTGGCGGCCAGGTAGAAGGAGACCGCGCTGGTGTGCGGGCGGTCGTCGAGCAGGCCCTCCTTGGCGAGTCCCGCCGTGGCGCCGCAGATCGCGGCGACCGGGACCCCTGCGTCGAGGAAGGCGCGGGCCTTCGTGGTGAAGGGGGCGAGTTCGTCGCCCCCGTCGTACTTCTCGGCGCCCGGGAGGATCAGCAGGGCGCTGTCCTCGGGGCGGAGGTCGGCGAGCGCGAGGTCGGGGACGATCCGGATGCCGGCGATGGTCGTGACGGGCTCTCCGGCGACCGGGCCGACGGTCCTGATCGTGTATCCGGCGCGGGCGAGCCATGCGGTGGCGTGGCCGGTCTCCCAGTCGGCGAGGGTGTCGTAGACGGCGAGGTGGACGGTCGTGGTCTCAGTCTCGGTTCCCATGACAGAAGGCTGTCACTTCGACAGCAGGCTGTCAAGAGTGGCGACCGGGCGGAACAACGTGTCGCGTCCGCCCCGGTCTCGGTGGACAAGATGGCCATGGCCCGCCCCACCTGCGGTTCCTTACCCTCGACCCCATGACCCCTCATGTCATCGAACCCGATCCGCAGGCCGGGGCCGCCGTCAAGGCAGCCGACCGCGCGCACGTCTTCCACTCCTGGTCCGCCCAGGGCCTGATCGACCCGCTCGCCGTCGCCGGCGCCGAGGGTTCGTACTTCTGGGACTACGACGGAAACCGCTACCTCGACTTCACCAGCGGTCTCGTCTACACGAACATCGGCTACCAGCACCCCAGGGTCGTCGCCGCGATCCAGGAGCAGGCCGGGAAGCTCACCACCTTCGCGCCCGCCTTCGCGATCGACGTCCGCTCCGAGGCCGCACGCCTCATCGCCGAGCGCACCCCGGGCGACCTGGACAAGATCTTCTTCACCAACGGCGGCGCCGAGGCCGTCGAGAACGCCGTCCGCATGGCCCGGCTGCACACCGGCCGTACGAAGGTGCTCTCCGCCTACCGCTCGTACCACGGCGCCACCTCCACCGCGATCAACCTCACCGGCGACCCGCGCCGCTGGGCCTCCGACAACGGCTCCGCCGGCGTCGTGCGCTTCTGGGCGCCCTTCCTCTACCGCTCGCCCTTCTACGCCACCACCGAGGCGGAGGAGAGCGCGCGGGCCCTCCAGCACCTGGAGGACACGATCGCCTTCGAGGGTCCGGCGACGATCGCCGCGATCATCCTGGAGACCGTGCCCGGCACCGCCGGCATCATGACCCCGCCGCCCGGCTACCTCGCCGGCGTCCGCGAGATCTGCGACAGGTACGGCATCGTCTTCGTCCTGGACGAGGTCATGGCCGGCTTCGGCCGCACCGGCAAGTGGTTCGCCGCCGAGCACTTCGACGTCGTGCCCGACCTGATGACCTTCGCCAAGGGCGTGAACTCCGGCTACGTGCCCCTCGGCGGCGTCGCCATCAACGCCGAGATCGCCGCTACCTTCGACAAGCGCCCCTACCCGGGCGGACTGACCTACTCCGGTCACCCGCTCGCCTGCGCCGCCGCCGTCGCCACCATCCAGGTGATGGAGGACGAGAAGGTCGTCGAGAACGCCGCCCACATCGGCGAGACCGTCCTCGGCCCCGGCCTGCGCGAGCTCGCCGAGCGCCACCCGTCCGTCGGCGAGGTCCGCGGCATGGGCGTCTTCTGGGCGCTCGACCTGGTCAAGAACCGGGAGACGCGCGAGCCCCTCGTCCCGTACAACGCGGCCGGCGAGGCCAACGCGCCCATGGCCGCCTTCGGCGCGGCGGCGAAGAAGAACGGCCTGTGGCCCTTCGTCAACATGAACCGCACCCACGCCGTTCCCGCCTGCAACGTCTCCGAGGCCGAGGCCAAGGAGGGCCTCGCGGCCCTCGACGCGGCCCTCGCGGTCGCCGACGAGCACACCGCGTAACCGCAGTACGGGGAGGTTCCCTCCGTCTGGACTAGGGTGTCCCGAACCGGACGGAGGGGACCGACCACCATGCCCGCGAGCGGAGCTGTCACGCGCAACACCTTGCGACAGCAGATCGCGGACGCGCTCCGTGACGAAGTGCTCGCGGGCCGTCTCCAGCCGGGCGAGGAATTCACCGTCAAACAGATCGCCGAGCAGTACGGCGTGTCCGCGACGCCCGTACGCGAAGCCCTCGTCGACCTCTGCGCGCAGGGCCTCCTCGACTCCGACCAGCACCGCGGCTTCCGCGTCCACCAGTACTCGGTCGACGACTACCGGGGCATGGTCGAGGCCCGGATGCTCGTCGTCGACGGCATATTCCGCCGCGATTCCGCCCTGGTCCCGCCCCGGTCCGCGCTCACGGAGCCCGACCCCGGCATCGGCGTCGCGCTCGTCTCCGTACGGCGCCGCGGCGAGGCGGCGGCCCGCGCGGCCCGCGCCGGCGACCTCGACATCCTCATCGGCTACGACATCCGCTACTGGCGCGAGCTGGCCCGCCTGGTCGCCGCCAACGAGTACATCGCCGACTTCCTGCACCGGCTCCGCGTCCAGGCCTGGGTCTTCTCCGTGCCGTACCTGCGCTCCGAGCGGGACATGCTGGGCTGGCTCTGGAGCGGCCACGTCGACCTGGTCGACGCGATCACGCGCGGCGACGCGGACGCGGCCGTCTCCGTCGTACGGGACTACAACGCGCACTCGATGGAATGGGCGGACCGGCTGGAGCGCCGGGACCCGACGGAGCGCCGGGGCGGTTGAGGGCGGGACTCCGGGGGCAGGTCCTCAGCGGGTGGACGGTGCCCGTGGGGCGCCGACTAACCTGGCCGTCCCCGCAAACGCCCGAGAGCGTCCCCGCAACTGACGGAGAGCGAGCCTCCCTTGGCCTGTGACCTGTGGCTGGTCCCCCTCGTCGACGTGCTGTGCCACAGCCCCGACAACCCCTTCGCCGAAGAGATCGCCGCGTACGACGCCGTGCTCAGCGCGTCCGGCCTGCCGACCGTGCCCGTCTACGCGTACATGCCGGGCCTCTCCGGCGACGTCGCCCCGGTCGCCGGCTTCGACTACGAGGCGCTGCACTTCCTGCGCCGCGCCTACCTGCTCCAGATGTGCGGACTGCCGGTCGAACCGGTCGGCGAGCTCGGCGGGGACTACGAACAGCTCCTGGAGATGTTCGAGCCGACCGCCCAGCAGTCCCACCTGGTCTGGCACTACGACCACGCGGGCGCCTACGTGCCGGTCGACTTCCCGGTGCCGCTCGCCAGCGACGAGCTCCTGGAGGGCGGCGGGCCGCTCGGCTCCTCGTACGGCCTCCTGCGCGAGCTGCAGTTCGTGGCACCCTCGATCGGCATCGACCCGGCGAACCCGCCGGCGGCCCCCGTACCGCCGGAGCGGCCGACCACCCTGGAGGAACCGGCCGTACCGGCTCCGTTCGACGGGGGCCCCTTCGCCCGGGAGCGCCACGTGTGGCTGGGGCTGCACGCGGCGGCGACCCGGAGCCTGGCCCAGGGCTCGATGATCATCCTCAGTTAGCCGCGTCTTCTCCGGGCCCCCGGACCGCCCCTACCGGGCCTCCGGGGGCCGCTGGCGCGGCATGTTCGGACGGGTGCCGGGCGGCAGCGGGAAGCGGCCCGCCGGGTGGATGCTCTCGGCCCGGGTGGGCACCACGCCCACCGACTGGAGCGCGAGCGGCGCCGGACCCGAGCGGAACTCGACCATCCAGTCCGCCGTCTCCGCCCGTACGAGCTCCGTGACGTCCTCCGAGAAGCGGCGCAGCACGCCGAGACATCGCTCAGCCGCCTCGCTCGCGGTGCCCTCCGTGGGGCCGAGCACCTCCCGGACGCTCTCCGACGCCCAGTCGAACTGCAGGGCCTGCAGACGCCGCTGCACGGCCTGCGCCGTCGCCACGTTCCTTATCCAGCCGGACGTCACACCGAAGTACCGGTCGCAGGCCATGCAGGCGGCGCCGAGCAGCAGCGAGAGGTAGCCCCAGCCGGCCACGCCCCTCGCGACCCCGGTCAGGTCGAGCAGCGGCAGCGCGGCGCCCGCGATCACCCCGGCGGCCGTGCCGATCCGCAGGATCCGGGCGCAGCGGCGCTTCCAGACCCGGTCGGAGAGGTACCACTCGGCGGTGCGCAGGGCATTGGACTCCACCCAGCGGTACAGCTCGTCGAGCCGTTCGGCGGGCTCGCCCCAGTCGCCCAGGGGGAACGGCGTACCGGTCAGATCACGGCGGACGTCTCCCCCGGGGGTCCCCGGCGGCTGCATCTCCGGCTGCTGGCTCACCGGGGGACTCCTCTGTTCAGCTCAGCGCTCATGTCCTTCTGTGACGTGCGGTGCACGTGGTGCCTGCCCTTCCTACCGCCGAATGGTGGGCGACGGGCCCGGAATCCCGGGATTTCCGCCCGCAAGAGGGTCTTGATCAGGTAGAGGAGCCCGCAGTTTCTCACTCGAAAGAGTGATGGAGGCAGGGCGGGCGGGGACCACGTAGGCTCGGCCTACCGACATACGGACGTACCGAACCTCAGGAGTGACCGTGATTCCCGGTGGTGGTCAGCCCAACATGCAGCAGCTTCTCCAGCAGGCCCAGAAGATGCAGCAGGACCTCGCCCGCGCGCAGCAGGAGCTCGCGGCGACCGAGGTCGAGGGGCAGGCGGGCGGCGGCCTGGTCAAGGCGACCGTGACGGGCTCCGGCGACCTGCGCGGCCTGGTGATCGACCCCAAGGCCGTCGACCCGGAGGACACCGAGACGCTCGCCGACCTGATCGTGGCCGCCGTGCAGGCGGCCAACGACAACGCGCAGCAGCTCCAGCAGGCCAAGCTCGGCCCGCTGGCGCAGGGCATGGGCGGCATGCCGGGCCTGGGCTTCTGAGCCCCGTCCCGGCACGGGCTTTTCCACAGGCTTCCCTGTGGGCTTCTAAGGCTCGCTTTCAGCCACTACCGTAAGAATCAAGCACTCCCTCGGAAGGGCGTTCCGTGTACGAAGGCGTTGTTCAGGACCTCATCGACGAACTGGGCAGGCTGCCCGGCGTCGGTCCCAAGAGCGCGCAGCGGATCGCCTTCCACATCCTCCAGACCGAGCCCACGGACGTCCGGCGTCTGGCGCACGCGCTCCTGGAGGTCAAGGAGAAGGTCAGGTTCTGCGCCGTCTGCGGCAACGTGGCACAGCAGGAGCAGTGCAACATCTGCCGGGACCCGCGCCGGGACCTGACCGTCATCTGCGTGGTCGAGGAGCCCAAGGACGTCGTGGCGATCGAGCGGACCCGCGAGTTCCGGGGGCGGTACCACGTCCTCGGCGGCGCGATCAGCCCGATCGAGGGCGTCGGCCCCGACGACCTGCGCATCCGAGAGCTGCTCGCGCGGCTCGCCGACGGCACCGTCACCGAGCTGATCCTCGCCACCGACCCCAACCTGGAGGGGGAGGCCACCGCGACGTACCTGGCGCGGATGATCAAGCCCATGGGACTCAAGGTGACCCGGCTCGCCAGCGGCCTCCCGGTCGGCGGCGACCTGGAGTACGCCGACGAGGTGACCCTCGGCCGTGCCTTCGAGGGACGGAGGCTGCTAGATGTATGACGACCGGGCCGGCGCGCTCTCAGGGAGGCTCCTCGATGTCTGACCCCACGCTGCACGCGATCACTCAGAACCCCGACGACTTCGCGGTCCAGATCGCCGACTCCATCGAAAGCTTCATCGTCGCGACCACCGAGCTCGCCAAGGGTGACGAGCCGGACAGCGCGGTGCCCTTCCTGCTCCTGGAGATCTCCCAGCTGCTCCTCGCGGGCGGCCGGCTCGGCGCCCACGAGGACATCGTCCCGGACGAGCTGTACGAGACGGACACGGGACCCGAGCCCGACGCGGACGTCCTGCGCGAGCGGTTCGCCGTGCTCCTCGACCCGGTCGACGTCTTCTCCGAGGTCTTCGACCCGTACGAGCCCCGCAAGGCTCCGGTCCCGGCCCGCATCTCCGACAACCTCGCCGACATCGTGACGGACCTCCGCCACGGCCTGGCCCACTACCGCGCGGGCCGCACCAGCGAGGCCCTGTGGTGGTGGCAGTTCTCGTACTTCTCGAACTGGGGCCCCACCGCCTCCGCCACCCTGCGCGCCCTGCAGTCCCTCGTCGCCCACGTCCGCCTCGACCAGCCCCTCGCGGCCCTCGACGGCCTCGACACCGACGAGGACCTGACGGAGGACGACCTCGCGGAGGAGGCGGGCCGCGTGATGCTGGAGGAGATCGCGGCCCCATTGGGCCTGCGGAGCAAGTCCCTCAGGAAGTAGCGGACGAGCCGGCCTGGCCGCTGCCAGAATGACCCCATGGCAGCGACCGCGTCCTCGAAGGTCCTTCTCCGGAGCGGTATCGGCATCGCCGGGGCCGGAGTCGTCGCCCTGCTCGCCGTCGCGGTCGTCGACCTCGGCAAGGCCGATCAGATCGCCAGCGTCACCGGTGCCGTGCTCGCCGTCGCAGGGCTCGGGCTCTCCTTGTGGGCGCAGTTCGGGCGCGGTGGTCGGGCCACCCCGGTGGAGGCGTCCGGCACCCGTTCCGTCGCCGCCGGCGGCGGCATCGGCGCCGTCGTCACCGGCGATGGCGTACAGGCCCCGCCCGCCATGCCCGTCCCGCCCGCCATGCCCACCGGCGGCCCCGCCGCCACCGGCCCCGTCACCGCCTCGGGCGAGCGTTCCGTGGCAGCCGGTGGGGACATCGGGAGCGCGTCCACGGGCGACGCGTGAGCGGGTACGTATCCGCCGCGGGGGACCGTTCCGTCGCGGCAGGCGGAGACATCGGGTGGGTGCACACCGGAGACCGGGTGACCGTGCTGCCGCCGGAGGCCCTCGCGCCGGTGGTCTGCCCGCCCGGACTCGTCAACGTGCCCCGCAAGGCAGCCCACTTTGTGGGGCGCGGTGGGGAAGGCGCCCTGCTCGACGGGGAGTCGGAGACCGTCGTGATCGTCGGCCTCGGCGGGGTGGGAAAGTCCTCGCTCGCCGCCCGCTGGGCCCGCCGGCAGGCCGCGCACCGCAACCCCGTCTGGTGGATCACCGCGGAGAGCCGTGCCGACGTGGACGCCGGGCTCGCGGGCCTCGCCGCCGCGATGCAGCCCGCGCTGATCGACGTACTCCCTCAAGAGGCCCTGCGGGAAAGGGCGCTGCAGTGGCTGGCCGCGCACGACGGCTGGCTGCTCGTTCTCGACAACGTCACCGATCCGGCTGATGTGGCGGACCTGCTGGCCCGGGCGGGTCGGGGGCGGATCGTCGTCACCAGCCGGACGACGGACGCCTGGTACGGGATCGGACACGTCCTCGCGCTGCCTGTGCTGCCGCCCGGCGAGGCCGTCGAGCTGTTCCACCGGGTCGCCACCCACGCCGGCCCCCGGAACACGACCGGCGCCGAGCGGCTCTGCGAGACCCTGGGGCAGCTGCCGCTGGCCGTCGAGATCGCCGCCGCGTACTGCGGCCGCACGGCCACGTCCCCGCTCGCGTACCTGGCGGAGCTGGGGCGGAGCGGCGGCCGGGGCAACGCGGAGGAGGCCGTCGCCCGGACCCTGCGCGTCACGCTCGACCGGCTCGACGTCTCCGACCCGCACGCGGGAGCGGTCCTGCGGCTGCTCGCCTGGTTCGCCCCCGACCGGATCCCCACGCTGCTCCTGCCGCCGATGCCCGGCCTGCGCGAGGCGCTCGGGGAGCTGGCCGCGCACAGCATGGTCACGCTCCACGAGGACGGGTCGGTCTCCGTGCACCGGCTGGTGCAGGCGGTCGCCCGGCGGCCGGACCCGGACGACCCGCACCGGGAGCCGGGGCTGATCGCGCGGGCCCGGGTGCTCGCGGAGACGGCGCTCAGTCACGCCGCGCCGCCGGACAGCATGGATCCGGCGCACTGGGAGACGTGGCGCGGTCTTCTGCCGCACATCCAGGCGTACCTGCGGTTCTCCCCTCCGCAGGAGGACGACCAGCCGCTGGTCGGGACGCTGGTGGCGACGGGCCTGTACCTGGCGCTCAACGGACTGCCCGAGGAAGCGGTCGCCGTCCACGAACGGGCGCTGGCCGGCGCCGAGAGGCTGCACGGCCCGGAGCATCCCTACACCGCCGGGATGCGCGGCGCGATGATCCTGGTCCTCGCCTCGGCGGGACGCGGAGCGGAGGCGGTCCGCCTCGCGGCCGAGGTGGTGCGGAGCATGACCGAGGAGTTCGGGGCCCACGACCGGGTCGTGTTCCTGGCCCGGCGGAGCCTCGCTCAGGCCCACCAGCTGGCCGGTCTCGCCGACGAGGCGGTCGTCCTCCATGAAGGCGTCATCGCGGACATGATCCGCGTCCTGGGCGAGGAGGACCCGGAGACGCTGGGGGCGTTCGTCGAACTCTCCGGGATCTACTGGTCCGCGCGCCGGACCTCCGACGCCATCGCGGCGGGCGAGCACGGCGCGGCCCAGCTGTCGATCGCGCTCGGTGATGACCAGCTGGAAACCCTGGTGGCGCGGATCAGCCTGGCCGATCTGTACGGGGCCGCGGGGCAGACCGAGCGGGCCCTGGCCGACTTCGAGGAACTGCTGCCCGTCTGCGTACGCGTCCTGGGAGAGCACCACCCGCACACGCTCCTCGTGGTGGAGGCCCTCGCGGAGGTGAAAGCCCGGGTGATCACTCTCTGAGCGATGCGTCTCACGATCCGATATCACGCTGGTGTTTCCGGGTCCCTCGTTAGACTGAGTCGATCGCAGCGCGGGCTGCGGCACACACTGATCGAGGAGCGCACGTGGGCCTTGTCGTGCAGAAGTACGGAGGCTCCTCCGTTGCCGATGCCGAGGGCATCAAGCGCGTCGCCAAGCGAATCGTGGAAGCCAAGACGAACGGCCACCAGGTGGTCGTCGTGGTTTCCGCGATGGGCGACACGACGGACGAGTTGATCGATCTCGCCGAGCAGGTATCCCCGATCCCTGCCGGGCGTGAGTTCGACATGCTGCTGACCGCCGGAGAGCGGATCTCCATGGCCCTGCTGGCCATGGCGATCAAAAACCTGGGCCACGAGGCCCAGTCGTTCACGGGCAGCCAGGCCGGTGTCATCACCGACTCGGTGCACAACAAAGCGCGCATCATCGACGTCACGCCGGGGCGGATCCGTACCGCCCTCGACGAGGGCAACATCGCCATCGTCGCAGGCTTCCAGGGCGTGTCGCAGGACAAGAAGGACATCACCACGCTGGGCCGTGGCGGTTCCGACACCACGGCCGTCGCGCTCGCCGCCGCGCTCGACGCCGAGGTCTGCGAGATCTACACCGACGTCGACGGCGTGTTCACGGCCGACCCGCGTGTGGTGAAGAAGGCGAAGAAGATCGACTGGATCTCCTTCGAGGACATGCTGGAGCTCGCCGCCTCCGGCTCCAAGGTGCTGCTGCACCGCTGCGTGGAGTACGCGCGCCGCTACAACATCCCGATCCACGTCCGCTCGTCCTTCTCGGGACTGCAGGGCACCTGGGTCAGCAACGAACCGCTCTCCGACGCAAAGGACCAGAAGGTGGAGCAGGCCATCATCTCCGGTGTCGCCCACGACACCTCCGAGGCGAAGATCACCGTCGTCGGCGTGCCGGACAAGCCGGGCGAGGCCGCGGCCATCTTCCGGGCCGTCGCGGACGCCGAGATCAACATCGACATGATCGTGCAGAACGTGTCCGCCGCCTCCACCGGCCTCACGGACATCTCCTTCACCCTCCCCAAGGCGGAGGGCCGCGCGGCCCTCGACGCCCTGGAGCAGGCGAAGGGCGTGATCGGCTTCGAGTCGCTGCGCTACGACGACCAGATCGGCAAGATCTCCCTGGTCGGCGCGGGCATGAAGACGAACCCGGGCGTCACCGCCGCCTTCTTCCAGGCGCTGTCCGACGCCGGTGTGAACATCGAGCTGATCTCGACCTCCGAGATCCGCATTTCGGTGGTCACCCGCGAGGCCGACGTGAACGAGGCCGTGACGGCCGTCCACACCGCCTTCGGGCTCGACAGCGACTCGGACGAGGCCGTCGTCTACGGAGGCACCGGCCGATGACCCCGAAGCCGACGCTCGCGGTCGTGGGTGCGACCGGGGCGGTCGGCTCGGTGATGCTCCAGATGCTCACGCACCACGCGGACGTCTGGGGCGAGATACGCCTCGTCTCCTCCCCGCGTTCGGCGGGCCGGAAGGCCCTTGTCCGCGGGGTGGAGTGCGAGATCCTCGCGCTGGACGAGGACGTCTTCGAAGGCGTCGACCTGGCGCTCTTCCTCGTGCCCGAGCCGGTCGCCGCGCGCTGGGCGCCCGTCGCGGTCGCCAAGGGCGCCGTCGTCGTGGACACCTCCGCCGCCTTCCGCGCGGACCCCGACGTCCCCCTGGTGGTCCCCGAGACCAACCCCCACGCGGCGCGCGTACGGCCCCGGGGCATCGTCGCGAGCCCCGGCTGCACCACCCTCGCCCTGATCGTCGCCGTGGGCGCCCTGCACGCCGAGTTCGGGCTCGCCGAACTGGTCGTCACCGCCCAGCAGGCCGCCAGCGGCGCCGGCGCGGGACAGGCGGGCGTCGAGGCGCTCCGGGCGCAGCTGGGCCTGGTGGCCGGCGGCGGAGACCTCGGGACCCACCCCGGGGACGTACGGCGGGCCGTCGGCGAGAACACCGGGCCCTTTCCCGGGCCCCTCGCGCTCAACGTCCTTCCCTGGTCGGGCACTCCGGGCGCCGACGGGGCCTCGTCGGAGGAGGAGCGCGTACGGGACGAGACCCGCCGGGTCCTCGGCCTTCCCGCACTGCGCGTCGCCGCCACGTGCGTACGGGTGCCCGTGGTCACCGGCCACTCCGTGTCCGTGCACGCCCGATTCGAGCACCCCGTGCCGCTCGGACGCGCGCACGAGATCCTGGCGACCTCGCCGGGGGTCGTGCTGTACGACGATCCCGCCGCGGGTGACTTCCCCACCCCCGCCGACGTCGTCGGCACGGATCCCACCTGGGTCGGACGGGTCCGGCGCTCCATGGACGACGAGCGGGCGCTCGATCTCTTCGTCTGCGCCGACAATCTCCGCAAGGGAGCGGCCCTCAACGCTCTCCAGATAGCGGAATCGATTGTCACAGCTTTGTAGGATCTGTGAAGGTGCTGTGAGCAAATAGGCGTCAAATACCTCTTGAACTGCGGTGATGCCGTGATCGACGATGCTCTTCCCGCGTGCTGCAACCAGTAGTTGGGTGGGAGGCGTCTCTGCGTTCACTCATGGTCGTGTGGCGCGGAAAACGCGCGAAAGCGGGGCATCGGGGGAGAACGGTTACGCATGAGGACGAACAACGCACCGACAAAAAAGGTGCCGTACGCGTACAACCCTGCCCGGGGGAAGCGTGTCCAACAGGCGTGGCAGAGGTACTCGACATCGCGACCATCGCTCCGCTGGGCGGCGCGGGCACAGCGGTGCTCCCCGTGCGGAGCGTCGCCGTCGTCCCCGTACGCGGCTCCGTGGTCAGCCCCTTCAGACGACCGCGCGCTCTCAGCGGCATGCCGGTGATCGCCCCCGTGCCCACCGGATCCCGCACCGGCGCGGTCGACGGCATCCCCTCCCCCCGGACGAGCGCCGAGGGCGTGTCGGCAGGGACGACCGTCGACCACCTGACAGAGACCTACCGCGCCCACTACCGGTCGCTGCTCGGTCTGGCCGCGCTGCTCCTCGACGACACGGCCTCCTGCGAGGACGTCGTCCAAGAGGCGTTCATCCGCGTCCACTCGGCCCGCAAGCGGGTGCGCGAGCCCGAGAAGACGCTCGCCTACCTGCGCCAGACCGTCGTGAACCTCTCCCGGTCCGCGCTGCGCCGCCGCATCCTCGGACTCAAGCTGCTGTCCAAGCCGATGCCGGACATGGCCAGCGCCGAGGAGGGCGCGTACGACCAGCTGGAGCGTGAGGACCTGATCAAGGCCATGCGCGGACTCCAGCGGCGTCAGCGCGAGGTGCTCGCCCTGCGCTACTTCTCGGACATGACCGAGGCTCAGGTCGCCGAGGCGCTCGGGATATCCCTGGGCTCGGTGAAGGCGTACGGTTCGCGGGGCATCGCGGCGCTGCGCGTCGCGATGGGAGCGACGACATGAGCGAGGCACCTGGCAAGGACGGCGGGGTGGAGCCCGTGGACCCCGTCGAGCCCGTCGAGCCTGTGGAGAATGCCGCGAGTGCCACAAGTGCCACGAGTGCCACGAGTGACGCCCGAGACGAACATGACGACCTGAGTGGACAGCGCATGGTGAACATCGAGCCCGGCCCCGGCGAGGGCGACGGGGACGACGAACTCGCGCTGCGGCGGCTGTTCCAGAGCGCCGTGTCCGGCATCGAACCCTCCGCCGGCTCCCTTGAGCACCTGCACCGCGCCGTGCCCGTCCGGCGCGCCCGCAAGCGCCAGGCCATCGTCGGCGCCGCGGCCGCCGCGGTCCTCATCGGCACGGCCGTGCCCGCCTTCGTGCACGTCGCCGCCTCCGGCGGCATCTCCGTGGCCGGCACCCCCGTGAACGCGGGCCACGGCGAGGACGCCCAGGGCGGCACCGGCACCGAGACCGGTGTCGAGGGCGGCAAGAGCTCCACGGCCCCCGCGAGCAGCGTGTCCCCGAGCCAGGGCGCCGCCGACGGCCCCTCCGGCAAGCCGCAGCAGCCGGAACCCGGCGTGTCCGGCGGCGGCCCGCGGCCGACGGACGGCGTGGACACCGGTTCCACACCGCGGTGCACGGCCGGTCAGCTCGGCGTCAGCGCGGCCCAGGCCGGCGGGCCCGACGGCGAGGGCAAGGTGCACGGCACCTTCCGCATCGCCAACGTCTCCGGCCAGGACTGTGTCGTGGACGGCAGCGGAGTCGTCAGCTTCGAGGCCCGCGGCGCGGCCGACCCGGCCCGGATCTCGGTGACCCGGCACACCTCGGGGGACGGCGGGAGCGGACTGCCCGACCCCTCGCAGGAGTCGTCCGCGCTCCTCCTGAAGCCGAGCGGCTCCTACGAGGTGAAGTTCGTCTGGGTGCCGAGCGAGACCTGCCCGACGACCGGAGGCACCCCGACGCCGGAGCCGCCCCCGTCGTCCGAGCCGCCGACCACGCCGCCGCCGACCGAGACCCCGACCGATCCCCCGAGCACCCCCGACCCCGGCGGTGGCCCGGGTACCGGCACGGGAACGGAGACGGGTACCGACACAGGCACGGGCGCGGACACCGGTGCGGCGCCCCAGCTGCTCGTCGCCGACGGCGGCCTCGCGGACGGCTCCGTCCTGGTCAGCCACATCGCGGAGCCGGGCGGCCCGGCGGCGTCGGCGCTCATCCCCAACGCCTGCGCGGGCACCATCTACCGGACCGGCGTCCTGAACGGCTCCTGAACCGGGGTGGGGGGCGCTCGCGTCCCCCACCCGTCAGGGTCCGTGCCGGGCCTCTACAGGCCCAGCGCCTCGTCGCGTGACGCCTCCGCCTCGCGGCGCACGAGGCGGAACCACATGAAGAGGACGAAGCCGCCGAAGACGAACCACTCGGCGGTGTAGCCCAGGTTCTGGAAGGCCTTCGCGTCCAGGCTCGTGCCCGCCGCTGCCGCCGCCGGCACCGGGGTGAGACCCGTGGGGGAGTCGGCGAGGGTGATCCAGGCGTCGTAGACGTCGTCCGTCACCACGTTCACCAGGGCCGCCGCGCTGATCATGCCGAGCTGCCCCTCGGGCAGTCCGCCGGCCGTGTGGACGCCCTTCGTGCCCGGGTTCTCCGAAGCCTGCAGCGCGCCCTCCACCGTGACCTCGCCCGACGGCACGGCGGGGACGTCCGCGCCCGTGGGG
Source organism: Streptomyces sp. NPDC051822 (assembly GCF_044452745.1). Taxonomy (NCBI): domain Bacteria; kingdom Bacillati; phylum Actinomycetota; class Actinomycetes; order Kitasatosporales; family Streptomycetaceae; genus Streptomyces; species Streptomyces sp. NPDC051822. Next base: position 86,084 of record NZ_JBITBZ010000013.1, read on the forward strand.
AGCCAGCCCCTGACCACCGGCAGGGACCGGCCGCCGTCCGTCCGCAGCAGCGTCAGGACGTACGAGCCCTTCCGGCCGTCCAGCTCGCGGTCGGGGACGAGGAACTGCTCCCCGAACCGGCCGCGCGCCTGCGCCGACCGGCCCGAGGTCTCCTTGTCCACCGGGAGCAGGGCGTCCAGCGGCTCCGCCTTCAGCGAGCTCGCGGCGGGCCGCTCCTCGGCCTCCCGGTGGGAGTCGACGCGATCCTCGAACTTGCCCAGCTGCCAGGTCCCCATGAAGACGCAGAACGGGATCGCGAGCAGGACGAAGACGTTGATCCCCCACCAGCGGGGCGTTCTCAGGAACCGGTACACGCTCCCACGGTACGCAAGGCGGCTCGGCCCGCCGTCGGCCGGGTCCCCGGGCGGTGTCTCGTCGATCAGGCCGGGCTCGCCAGGGAACCCCCCAGGTGCTTCGCGGCGAACGCCAGGTCCAGGGCGACCTGCTTGATCCGCTCCTCCACCACGAGCGAGCCGTGGCCCGCGTCGTACCGGTACACCTCGTGGACCGCGCCCCGGGACGCGAGCCGGTCCACGTAGTTGTCGATCTGGCGGATCGGGCAGCGCGGGTCGTTGACGCCGGCCGAGATGTGCACCGGCGCCTTCACCGCGTCCACGTACGTCAGCGGCGACGAGGCCGCGTACCGCTCGGGCACCTCCTCGGGGGAACCGCCGAGCAGCGTCCGGTCCAGCGCCTTGAGGGCCTCCATCTCGTCCTCGTACGCCGTGACGTAGTCCGCGACCGGGACCGCCGCGAGGCCCACCGCCCAGGCGTCCGGCTGCGTGCCGAGGCCGAGGAGCGTGAGGTAGCCGCCCCAGGAGCCGCCGGACAGGACGAGCCGGCCGGGGTCGGCGAGGCCGCTCTCCACCGCCCACGCGCGGACCGCCTCCACGTCCTCCAGCTCGATCAGGCCCACCCGGTGCTTGAGGGCGTCCGTCCATTCCCGGCCGTACCCCGTCGAGCCCCGGTAGTTGACCCGCACCACCGCGTACCCGTGGTCCACCCAGGCCGCGGGGCCCGAGGCGAAGGCGTCGCTGTCGTGCCAGGCGGGGCCGCCGTGCACCTCGAACACCGTCGGGAACGGGCCCTCGCCCTCCGGGCGCTGCACGAGCGCGTGGACCCTGCCCCCGGGGCCCTCCACCCACACGTCCTCCACCGGGACCGACGGCGGCGCCTTCGGTCCCGGCGGGTCCAGGACGACACCGCCCGCCGTGGAGCGCACCACCGGCGGCTCGGCGGCCGAGGACCACAGGTACTCCACGGAGCCGTCGGGCCGGGCCGTCGCGCTCGACACCGAGCCCGCCGGGGTCGCCACCCGCACCAGGGCGCCGGTGGCGATCTCGTACCGCCACAGCTCGCTGCGGGCCTCGAAGCTGTGCACGATCAGCAGACCGGAGCCGTCCGGATACCACTCCGCAGACACGTCCCCCGGCAGGTCGAGCGCCAGGTCCGTCTCGGTGCCCGCCACCACGTCCCAGAGCATCGGCTCCCAGCGGCCGCGCCGCTGGTGCCCGACGAGCAGCCGGGTGTCCCCGGCCACCGGCGCGAAGCCGAGGACCGCGAGGCCCAGCTCCTCCGTACCGCCCTTGGTGTCGTCGAGCTCGGCCACCACGCCCGCGTCCGACGCGCGGAGCACCCGCAGCGCCGAGTGCATCGCGTCCCCGTGCTCGGTGTGCTCGATCGCGATCAGCGAACCGTCGTGGGAGAGGTCGCCGACACCCGCGGACTCCCGGTGCCGGTAGATCTCGACCGGGGTGTCAGAGCCGGGGCGGACGAGGTGGACCGTCGAGCCGTCCTCGTCGGTGGAGCGGCCCACCACGAGCGTGCCCTCACGGCCGATGGCGAGCCCCGCCGGATAGGAGGCGTCGAGGCCCGGCACGGCCGGCTCGTCCGCGCCGCCGCCGAACGGCTGCCGCATCCACACCCCGAACTCGTCCCCGTCGGTGTCCGCGAACCACCAGATCCAGGCGCCGTCCGGCGACAACGTGCCGTCCGTCGTGCCGTTCGGCCGGTCCGTGACCTGCCGCTGCTCCCCGCTCGCCCGGTCCCAGGCGTACAGCTCGTACGTCCCCGTCGCGTTGGACACGAACAGCGAGCGGTCGGGGGCCTCCTCGGCCCACTCGGGGAGGGAGACGCGCGGAGCGCGGAAGCGCTGCTCCCAGACGGGGGTGTCGATTGCCTTGCTCTCAGTCATGGCACCCATGATGCTCCGCGCGGCGGACAATCAGGTCGCGTCACCCTCAACCTGTGGATAACCTCGCCGACATGTACTCCCCGACGCCCGACGACTGGCACGAGGCCAACCGCGCCCGCTGGGACGAGCGCGTCCCGATCCACGCCGCGAGCGAGTTCTACGACCTCGACACCTTCCGCGCCGGCAAGGACGCCCTGCGAGACTTCGAGCTCGCGGAGGTCGGCGACGTCACCGGACGCTCCCTGCTGCACCTCCAGTGCCACATCGGCCTCGACACCCTCTCCTGGGCCCGCCACGGCGCCTCGCACGTCGTCGGCCTCGACTTCTCCGAGCCGGCCGTCGAGACCGCCCGCTCGCTCGCCGCCGACCTGGGCCTCACGCAGGACCGGGCCGCCTTCGTCGCCGCCGACGTGTACGACGCCGCGGAGGCCGTGCCGGACCCGTCGTACGACATCGTCTACACCGGCACCGGCGCGCTGTGCTGGCTGCCCGACATCGAGCGCTGGGCGGAGATCGCCGCCTCGCTCGTCGCCCCCGGCGGCTTCCTCTACGTGGCCGAGTTCCACCCGCTGACCGACTCGCTCGACGACGAGACCGGCAGCCGTCTCGTGTACGACTACTTCGTCCGCGACCCGTGGGTGGACACCAGCCCGGGCACCTACGCCGACCTCGACGCCACCACCGTCCACAACCGCAGCGTGGAGTGGGTGCACCCGGTCGGCGAGGTCGTCACGGCGCTCGCGAAGGCGGGCCTGCGGATCGAGTTCCTGCACGAGCACGACGCCTCGCTGATCCCCCGCTACGGCGCCCTCCAGCGGCACGAGGACGGCTACTACCGCTTCCCGGCCGACCGCCCCCGCATCCCGCTGATGTATTCGATCAAGGCGTCAAGACCGGCCTGAGCGGGCCTACGCCCCAGCCCTTCCGTACCGCCTAGGATCCCTGGCCGCCGAGCCTGATGACGGCGACGCCGCCCTGGGAGCACGCCCCGGACGGGGAGCGTGAGGACCGTGTATCAGGGCGTACGCGGTACGTCGGGGCGTATGTGATGCATGCGCCGCCCGTCCGGGCCGAGGACCTGCGCCCCGATCTTGTGGGTGCGCAGCGACAGCGCGGTGCCCGCGATCCGCAGCGCCGGGGCGGCCCGTACGAGCGAGGCCGTCACCTCGTGCAGTTCGTCGACGGTACGGAGCCACAGCGCGACCGCGAGGTTGTGCGGCCCCGTGACCGAGGTGACGAGCCGGGTCTGGCGCAGCCGGGCGAGCGCCGCCACCGTCGCCGGCACTTCGAGGGGCGGTACGTCGGTGGTGACCAGCGCCCACACCGGGCGCCCGGAGAACCTCGGGGCAGGCAGGCAGTGGTGGTGGAGTGCGCCGCCCGTCGTGAGGACGTCCAGCCTCCGCCGTACCGTCGACTCGCTCGTACCGCACGTCCGGGCCAGCTCGGCGGCGCTGCGGCGGGCGTCCCCCGCCAGCTCCGCGACCAGCCGGTGGTCGAGCTCGGTGAGGTTAGGGCCGGTGGGTACGCGCGTGCGTGGCCGCCGTACCCCGCCCGTGATCTCCGTGAGGAGCTGGACCTGCGCCGGGGTGAGCTGTTCGATCCGTGACCGGTACGGGCGGTTGTGCAGGCGGGTGACCACCTGGGTACGCGCGCGGAGCACCCCGGGCAGCCGCCGCACCCGCCCGGCGAGATAGGCGTCGAGGGCGTACAGGTCGGGGGAGGCCACGAGGAGGACCAGATCGGAGTCCCCGGTCACCTGGTGGACGCCGAGGGTGCACGCGTCGCTCGCGACCTCGGTCGCGGTGGCCTCTGCGTCGCCCGCGACGCACTCCAGCTCGATCCAGGCGTAGAGCATGGCGTCCGTGCCGCGGCGGGCGGCCAGCAGCGAACTCCAGGCGTACCCTCCGGCCGTGAGGTGCTCCCAGCGCCGGGCGAGGGTGTCGGGGCTCGACCCCAGGACCGCCGAGAGCTGTGTCCAGCTGGCGCGCGGGGCTATCTGCAGTGCGTGGATCAGCGAGAGATCCGGCTCTCCCAGGACGGATTCCCCGGTGCGCATTTTCCTCCTTGGCCGATCCCTGGGAATCCTTGGGTGTGGGTCCCGGAGCGCCCCAGGATGTGAGCCGGGGCCTCTGCATTCAAGCCGCAACGGCGAATGTTCGCCATTGACTCGGTCACACGTCAGGACGCGGGCGGAGGAAGTCGAGACGGGGGACTGGGCACATGGGGCACGCGGGGACCGGGGAACCACCGATGACGGAACTGCTGTGGGGCGAGCCGGTGAGCCCCGAACAGCTCGCCGCCGCCGAGCTCGGGTACGCCCGCTGCGGCCCCGCCGAACGACTCCTGTGGGAACGCCTCTCCGTCTTCGAGGGGGCCTTCGGGAGGGACGCCGTCCACGAGGTGTGCGCTGCGGGCGCCCTGCCGGCGGCGCGGATCCAGTCGGTTCTCGACCGGCTCGCCCCCGCCGCGCTCCTCCCCGTCGACGACCTGTTCGACGGGGAGAACGACACCCACCGCTACTGGATGCCGCACCCGATGCGGGCCGTGGGCGCCCGCCGGCTCACCGCGCGCGGCGACCGGCACTCCGTCGTCCTGCGCCACCGGAGGTGGTGCGTGAAGGTCGCCCGGCGGGCCTCCGACTGGTGGCAGAGCGGCCGGCAGCTCGACGCCCGCGACCTCGCCCTGCGGGAACTCCCCGACCTGGCCGCCGCCATGGACCCGACGACGGCGCCGCTCTCGTCGAGCGACGAGGCCGGCTCGGCCGTCGAGATCGCCGTCTCCCTGTGGTTCCTGTGGGTCGCCTGCGGGCGGGTCGTCGAGGGCAGGACCCGACTGCGCCACGCCCTCTCCCTGCACGCCGGACCGCCGCCGGCCCGCGCCCTGTGGCTCGCCGCCTTCCTGGAGCTGGAGTCGGGCCGCCCCGAGGACGCCGACCCGCTCCTCGTCCAGGCGTGGGCGGCGGCCGCACCGGACGGCGACGACCGTGTCCTGGGTCTCCTCGCCCATCTGCGCGGCGCGGTCGCCCTCTATCAGGGGCGTACGCGCGCGGCGGCGGCCGAGTTCAGGGTCGCCCTCGACCTGATCGGGCAGTGCCCGGAGTTCGGACCGACCAGGGAGCTGTGCTGGGCGGCGCTTGCCCTCGCGCTCAGCCGCACCGATCCGGAGGCGGCGCAGGAGGCCCTGGACGAGCTGGTGCTCGACCCGTCGGCGCGGCGGGCGTGGGCGGGCCGCGACCAGTGGGCCGACGCCTGGGCGCACCACGCACGTGGCGAGCTCCTCGCCTGGGACGGGGAGCGGGAGCGGGCCGCCGGGCACGCCCGGCGGGCGCTGCGTGGGCATCTGGCGCTCGGCTCGGCGGTCGGCGCGGCCTGCGCGGCCGAACTCCTGGCGCAACTGCGGCTCCTGACCGGGCGTCCCGAGGCCGCCGCCCACCTGCTGGGCGCCGTCGACCTGTTGCGGACCTCGGTCTTCGACGGCTCGTACCGGCCGGCGGCGTACTGCGCGACGGTCCGGGACCGCAGCGAGGTGGAGCTGCGGCGGGTGCTGGCCGACCCGGAACTGCGGCAGGCGTACGACGAGGGAGCGAGGATCGGCCTGTTCGCCCTGGCGGAGACGCTCTAGGCGGGGCCCGGGGGCGGGCGTACCGGAGCGGAGCGCGGAAGCGTGGTTCCGTACCTACTCTTGAGGTAGGCACGGAGGTGACCCATGAAGCGACGGCACCACTTCCACATCGACTACCTCGGCCACTCGGTCTCCGCGACCGTCCAGACCGGGCACGGCCCTGTCGTCGAGGTCCTGGTCGACGGCAAGGAGACCGGTTACGCCGAGACGCGCGGGGACCGGCCGGTCACCATCCCGGTCGAACTGCCGACCGACCCGCCGACGACGGTGCTGGTACGGGCGACCCCGGGGCCCGGTGTGCCGCGCTGCCTCCTGCTCGCGTCGGAGGACGCGGAGGCGCTGGTCATGGCGCCGAGGCCGTACTGAGGGCGCCCCTGGGCCGTACGCCGCACGGGGCGCGGCCTCAGGACAGCAAGGCCATCCCGATGACCAGGAAGACGACGAAGGCGATGGCCCCGGCCACCGCGGCCGTCTTGCGGGGACGGCGCCGGGACAGCTCCGCAAGGGCCGTGGTCGTACTGCCGGGCCGCTCACGCCGCCGGGACGCGGGCACTCCGGCGGGCGCGGGTCTGTGTGCCTGGCCCGGTCGGGGCACGGGCGCCGGCATGGGCATGGGCGCGGACGCAGGCGCGGACATCGCGGAGGGCGCGGGCCGGCCGGCGGCGGGCCGCTGCGCGCCCGGGTTGTGGTGAGGGGCGGAGTGCGGTCCGGGGTTGTGGTGCTGGGCCGGACCATGGTGCTGCTGGGCCGGACCGTGGTGCTGGGCCGCCCGGGGGTAGGCCCGCCAGGCGCCGGAGGAGAACCAGTCCGCGATGGCCTGCGCCGAGGGCCGCTGCTCCGGCTGCTTGGCCAGCAGGCTCAGCAGGTACGTCTCGAACTCGGGCGGCAGTGCCACCCCGAGCCGGCCGGGCGGCACGGGGGCGGTGTCGATGTGCTGGTACAGCAGGGCCGTCGCCGTGTCGGCCCGGAACGGCGGCCGGCCGGTCAGCAGTTGGTAGAGGACGCAGCCGAGCGAGTAGACGTCGGAGGCGGACGAGGCGGGCTGCCCGAGGGCCCGCTCGGGGGCCAGGTAGAGCCCCGTGCCGACGATCTGGCCGGTCGTCGTGAGCCCCGCCGACGGATCGTCGACGAACCGCGCGATGCCGAAGTCGGCCAGTTTCACGGTCCCTTCGGCGTCGACCAGCAGGTTCCCCGGCTTGATGTCCCGGTGCACGACACCCTGCCGGTGCGCGGCGGCGAGACCTGCGGCGGCGTGGGCGGCGACCACGGCGACCCGCTCGGCGGGCAGGATCAGGGGATCGGAGGGGCTCCCGGCGAGGCTGTCGCCCTCCACCAACTCCATGACCAGGAACAGCTTTCCGTCCCACGTGCCGAAGTCGAAGACCCCCACGACGTGCGGGTGGCTCAGCCGGGCGGCGGTCTGCGCCTCCAGCCGGAACCGGTCACCGGCGGACGGATCCGTCGACTGCGCCAGCATCAGCTTCACAGCCACGGGCCGGCCCAGCACCTCGTCGGTGGCCTGCCACACCTCGCCCATGCCGCCCCGGCCGATACACACGTGAAGCCGATATCGGTCCGCGACCAGCACCTGGAGACCACCCTTTCGACGATCGATCAACTTGACGGAAGGGAACCAGCGTAGAGCCGCCCGCCCGCGCTCTTCGCCGCGCTCCCCCCACCACCCCCTCCGATGGACGACAACCGAGGCGCGGGTGAACGCACGGTGCCGCCTCCGGCTAGCATCGCGGCCCGGAGTGAGTCCGGAGTGAGTGCCGGCGGACGCCGGTGGACGTGGAACGGAGTGGTCGTGGCGCGACCTCGTGTGGGTGTGGCGGTACTGACGATGGGCACGCGCCCGGCCGAGCTGGGGGCTCTCCTCGACGCCGTGGCGCGCCAGGACGAGCAGGCCGCCCGGATCGTCGTCGTCGGCAACGGCACGGGGACGCTCCCGGAGCTTCCCGAGGGCGTGACCGGCGTCGAACTGCCCGAGAACCGGGGCGTCTCCGGCGGCCGGAACGTCGCGATCGAGACGCTGCGCGCGTTCGGCGACGTCGACGTGGTGGTGGACCTGGACGACGACGGCCTGCTCGTCGACACGGACGTCTTCCGCCGCCTGGCCGACCTGTACGAGGGGGACCCGGCGCTCGGCGTCGTGTCGTTCCGCATCGCCGACGAGACGGGCGAGACGCAGCGGCGCCACGTTCCGCGCCTGGGCGCCAAGGACCCGATGCGCGGCGGGGAGGTCACGACCTTCCTCGGCGGCGGCCACGGCCTGTCGATGGTGATGCTCGACGAGATCGGCGGCTGGCCGGAGGACTTCTTCTTCACCCACGAGGAGACCGACCTCGCCTGGCGCGCCCTGGACGCGGGCTGGAAGGTCATCTACGAGCCGGCGCTCCTCCTCCAGCACCCGAGGACCAGCCCGGCCCGGCACGCCGTCTACTACCGGATGACCGCCCGCAACCGGGTCTGGCTGGCCAAGCGCAACCTGCCCGCGCCGCTGGTCCCCGTCTACCTGGGCGTCTGGACCCTCCTCACCCTGGCCCGCACCCGCTCCCTGCCGGGCCTGGGCTCCTGGTTCGCCGGCTTCGCGGAGGGCGTCCGCCGCTCCGGCGGCCCCCGCCGGCCCATGCGCTGGTCGACGGTCGGCCGGATGACCCGCCTGGGGCGCCCGCCGGTGATCTGAGCCCGGCGTGGTTCCTCCGGCGCAAGCGGCGTCCCCCGATCGTGGGTGAGCGAACGTTTCCGCTGTTCCGGCCGCCGCGGACGGGTGGAAGCGAACACGACGGCCCCCCTGGCGTCGGGGTCTTCCCCCGATCACTCCTCTGGAGGTGGCCGTCTTGGTCCTCGTCATCGTCGTCGCCGCCCTCGCTCTGCTCGCCGGCCTCGCCGCGAACCGTTTCCTGCGTCCCCGGCTCGTCGCCGACGACGACGACACGGGCATGGGGGTGAAGGACATGGTGGGCCCCCTGCTGACCCTGACGGTCCTGTTGCTGGCCTTCGTCCTCGTCACCGCCAACGGCTCGTACGGAAAGGCCGAGGTCGCCTCCCGAGGCGAGGCCCGCGCCGTCGACCAGCTCGTCGAGTCGGCCGAGTACGCGCCCGCGGCCCAGCGGGCGGAGGTCCAGGCGGACGCCGTCTGCTACGCCCGCGCCGTACGCGAGCAGGAATGGCCCGCCATGGCGGACGGCAAGGGCTCGGCCGCCCCCAGCGTCTGGGCGACCGACTTCCGGCGCGTCTTCCGCGAGGTGGAGGGAAAGCCGGTCTTCGGCATGCTGGTGGCCGCGGACAACAAGCGCTCGGAGGAGCGCGAGGAGCGGCTGACCCAGGCGACGGCGAGCATCCCCAGCGCCATCTTCTGGTTCCTGCTCGCCACCCTCACCATCACCGTGATCGCCCTCGGCGTGTGCCTGCCCCGCCGGAACAACCGCGGTCAGATCCTCACCCTGGCCGTGATCACCGCGCTGCTCACCACGACCCTGTGCATCATCAGGGACGTCGACCGGCCCTTCGGCGGCATCGTCGACGTGGCACCCACCGCCATCGCGGAGGTCGAGCGCCAGGCCACCCGCGACTTCCTCACCAACCACCCGGCGACGGACCTGCCCTGCGACGAGGAGGGCAACCGCACGGCCGCGTAGAACCCGGAAAACCGGAACGCTGCACCCGGGGTGAATGAATACCTGTGTCGGCGGGCCGAGAATTTGACGGTCCTCGCACGGAGAGTTTTTCACCGAAACACGCAGGGAAGATATTTGCCCCGACGTGCACTGCGGCGGCGTGCTACTGTCGAAGTAGTTGCAGTTTTGGTACCCAAAATCTTCACGTGCTTCCGGTCGGCCTCCGTGCCTCATGGAAGCGCTGCTTATTTTTCCGGTTCATTTTCCGGGCGGGGCATCATCGCGGCGACTCGGCGTCCGTACAGTACGGGCGCCGATGCACTGCCCAAAGGAGATATGACATGGCTACTGGCACCGTGAAGTGGTTCAACGCGGAAAAGGGCTTCGGCTTCATCGAGCAGGACGGTGGCGGCGCTGACGTGTTCGCCCACTTCTCGAACATCGCCGCCTCCGGCTTCCGCGAGCTGCAGGAAGGCCAGAAGGTCAGCTTCGACATCGCGCAGGGCCAGAAGGGCCCGACGGCGGAGAACATCGTTCCCGCCTGACGCTGACGCGCAGACCGTAGCTGGGGCCCGCATCCCTCGGGGTGCGGGCCCCAGCTGCACGCGTTTCCGCAGTGAGTCCACCTGCGGGACGGCATTTCTCAGGTGCGAACCCCTCGGGGGTCGTACCCATTGACGCACCGGATTCCCTTCCGTGAGTCGTCACCTATTTCTCCTTGCGCCGACACGAATTCCCGTGGGCCAAGTCAATTTCGCATTCTTTCGGCTCGTGCCGTGATTCCGTGCGCTGCTCACTCGCTGCCGGAATTCCTCGATACGTGCCGTATCGAGGAAGGTTCTGCATGAACCCCACCCGTACGAACACCCGTTCCTCAGGCGCCCGCCGCCGCACCGGCGGTTCCACCTTCGGCTCCACGAACGGCTCCACCCGAGGCAGCCGCTTCGGTTCGTCCGCCCCGACCCGCTCGGGCGGCCCGAACCGCTCCGGCGGCCACGGCCGGCGCCCCGCCGCCGCGCAGGGGGAGTTCGCCCTGCCGAAGACGATCACCCCGGCACTGCCCGCCGTCGAGGCGTTCGCCGACCTCGACATGCCCAAGGCGCTCCTGGACGCGCTCACCGGGCAGGGCGTGACCGTGCCCTTCCCGATCCAGGGCGCGACGCTGCCGAACTCCCTGGCGGGCCGTGACGTCCTCGGCCGCGGCCGTACCGGCTCCGGCAAGACCCTCGCCTTCGGCCTGGCCCTCCTCGGCCGTACGGCCGGACAGCGCGCCGAACCCCGTCAGCCGCTGGCCCTGATCCTGGTCCCCACCCGGGAACTCGCCCAGCAGGTGACCGACGCCCTCACCCCGTACGCCCGCGCCGTGAAGCTGCGCCTGGCCACCGTCGTCGGCGGGATGCCGATCGGCCGGCAGGCGAGCGTGCTGCGCGGCGGCGCCGAAGTCGTCGTGGCCACCCCCGGCCGCCTCAAGGACCTCATCGACCGCGGTGACTGCCGGCTGAACCAGGTCGCGATCACCGTCCTCGACGAGGCCGACCAGATGGCCGACATGGGCTTCATGCCCCAGGTCACCGCGCTCCTGGACCAGGTCCGCCCCGAGGGCCAGCGCATGCTGTTCTCCGCGACCCTGGACCGCAACGTCGACCTGCTGGTCCGCCGCTACCTCGCCGACCCGGTCGTCCACTCCGTGGACCCCTCCCAGGGCGCGGTCACCACGATGGAGCACCACGTCCTCCACGTGCACGGCGCCGACAAGCACCGGGCGACGAAGGAGATCGCGGCGCGCGACGGCCGGGTGATCATGTTCCTCGACACCAAGCACGCCGTGGACCGTCTCACCCAGGACCTGCTGGACTGCGGTGTCCGCGCGGCCGCCCTGCACGGCGGGAAGTCCCAGCCGCAGCGCAACCGCACCCTCGCCCAGTTCAAGACCGGGCACGTCACCGTCCTGGTCGCGACGAACGTCGCGGCGCGCGGCATCCACGTCGACAACCTCGACCTCGTCGTGAACGTGGACCCGCCGACCGACCACAAGGACTACCTCCACCGCGGCGGCCGGACCGCCCGGGCCGGCGAGTCCGGCAGCGTCGTCACCCTGGTCACCCCCAACCAGCGCCGCGACATGACCCGCCTCATGGCGACCGCGGGCATCGTGCCGCAGACCACCCAGGTCCGCTCCGGCGAGGAGGCGCTCCGCCGGATCACCGGCGCCCAGGCACCCTCCGGCATCCCCGTGACGATCACCGCGCCGCCGCAGGCCGAGCGGCCCAAGCGCGGCTCGTCCTCCCGAGGCCGTCGCCGCCCCTCGGGCGCCGGCCGGCGCGCGGGCGGCGGCCGGCAGTCCGCGTCCGGCGCGGCCGCGGCCTGAAACCCCGCGCCGTCGACCGGAAGCCGACCCATCTCCGCAGGAGGCACGTTGTGACGCAGTTCCAGACACGGTTCCCCACGGAGGGGCCGGCCGGCCTGGCGGACCTGGGCGTCCTGGCCGACACGGCCGGACTTCAGGTCCCTGACGACATGACCGTCGAGGTGGCGCTGTCCGTCATGGCCGGCGCCCGCACCGGGCACCTGCTCGTCTGCGACAACGACGGCCTGCGCACCGGAACGGTCACCCGGGTCCAGCTGGCCGGCGTCCGCGAGGGCGCCGCCTACACGGACCGGCTCCGGCTGCGCGACGTCCCCGGCGCGGACGTACCCGACGACGTACGGCTCACCCCGGGCGCTCTCGCCCTGGCCCGCTGAACCACCTCCCCCGGCGGAACCGCCTCCCCCGCGGAACCGCCTCCCCCGGCGGAACCATCCCTTCCACTCCCTGTGAGGCATCGTGCGCTGTGTCATCGCCCGCTTCCCGTTCGAGCTCACCAAGAACGGTGTCCTGGAGTCCATGAAGGGCGTCAAGCCCGAGGAGATCACCGGCGAGTCCGTGATCATCGGCCGCCGCAGTTATCCCGTCAAGCAGGTCGGCCAGGTCATCACCCGCCAGGACCGGCGCGATTTCAGTGCCGACGAAGTCACGCGGGCCATGGTCAAGCTCGGCTTCACCTGCCGCAGCGTGCCCAGGACCGTCGCGCCCACCCGCGCCGTCGACCCGCTCCAGCACGCCTCGGCGATGCTCGGCGCCCCCCTGGCGGTCTGACCGCCTGACACCCGAACCGCCAGAAGGGCCCGACCGGCACACGCCGGTCGGGCCCTTCCGCGTACCCGGGCCTGCGCGCCACCGAATCGCTTCACTGTTCGAAGCGGATTACCTCCCGACAGGGCACAGGAAAATCTATGGCGGCCAGAGTAGACATTGATGGTGGGCGTGGATATGGTTTCTCTCGTAGCCCAGAGAGACAACAGGGCCTGGCAGAGATGAACTGCCGGCCGGAAGTACCTGTAAGGCAGTACCTGTAGGTGCAGTTCGCAGAACGGTGCGGCGGTGGAGTACCGAAGCCAGGGTGGTTGCACGACGGCGACGGGACTGACGGCCGGACCGGGTGGCCCGCAGTGATGAGGGGCCGCCGCAGCGGGACCGCGGTCATGGCAGATGCGGTGCCCGTGTGAGTGCAGTACGCAGTACCAGCAGTACCAGCAGTACGCAGTACCCCGTGTAAGTGGTTGATCATCGAGGGAAGAACGGAGGGGCCACGCCATCAGGATCGCCCGGGCGGAAGTAGTGAGCCCGGGTACCGCAGGACATCGATAGTGAGGTGGTCTCCGGTCAAGCAACCGCGATCCCCGCAGCCCGACAGTGTCTCGGTCGGGCCGGCGGACACAGAAGGCCGGCGCATCACCTAGGCCGGCAGATGGTGTAGTAGTTCCTTCGGGGCCTTGGTGCCGTACGGCACCAAGGCCCCTCCACGCGTTCCCGAGAGAGGTGCAAATGACAGCAGACGACTCGTACGGCCGTCTCGACGACGACGACTACCCCGCCTTCACGATGGGCCGGGCCGCCGAAATGCTCGGCACGAGCCAGAGCTTCCTCCGTGCCATCGGCGAAGCCCGCCTGATCACTCCGCTGCGCTCGGAGGGCGGCCACCGCCGCTACTCCCGCTACCAGCTGCGCATCGCCGCCCGCGCCCGGGAACTCGTCGACCAGGGCACCCCCATCGAAGCCGCCTGCCGCATCATCATCCTCGAGGACCAGCTCGAAGAGGCCCAGCGCATCAACGCCGAATACCGCCGCGCCGCCGAGTCGTCCGGACCGTCGACCGACGCCTGAGGCGAGGGAGTGGGGCGCTTGGTGAGCGGACCCGGAAACCACGCAGAGGCCTGAACCGCACACGCGGATCAGGCCCCTGACCTGGTCGGGAAGGGCGAACATGCGGAGTGCTCCGGCCAATGCTGCAATGGACGAAGAGCTCCGTCCGACCATCCCCCGCGGGATACGGCGGGATGGACCGGGCGCGGCCAAATCCTGCGAGCGGCGTGTACGGAGTGGCCATGAGCGACGTTCTGGAAGACATGGGACCGGTGGACTTCCTGGTCATCGAGTTCCCGGGCAACCGCATGACGGGCGAGGGCTTCCCCCTGCTTCTCGACCTGGTGGACCGAGGCGTCATCCGCGTTCTCGACCTCCTGTTCGTCCGAAAGGACGTCGACGGGAGCGTCGTCGGTCTGGAGCTGGCGGATCTGGACGGTGACGGCCGGCTCGACCTGTCCGTGTTCGAGGGCGCGTCGTCCGGGCTTCTGGGCCAGGACGACATCGAGGAGGCGGGGATGGCGCTCGAACCCGGCAACGCGGCCGGAATCCTGGTGTACGAGAACCTCTGGGCCGCTCCCCTCGCGCGGGCCCTGCGGCGCGGCGGCGCGCAACTCGTGGCGGGCGGACGCATCCCCGTACAAGCCCTCCTGGCCTCGCTCGAAGCCGCGGAGGCGGCAGAGGGTGACGGACCCGCCGCCTGACGCCCCTGAGGACAAACAAGGAGCACCGACATGCCAGGACTTCTTCGAGGTGTGGCGCGCACCGCCGTGGTGGCCGGAACGGCGACCGCTGTCTCCAACCGGGTCTCACGGCGCCAGGCGGGCCGCTGGGCCCAGCAGGAACCGGCGGCACACGAACAGCCCGCACCGGCGCCTCCCCCGGCGCCTGCGCCTGCCGCACCGGCCGACGACATGAGCGCCAAGATCGCCCAGCTCAAGGAACTCGGAGAGCTGAAGGAGCAAGGCGTCCTGACCGAGGAGGAGTTCGCGGCGCAGAAGAGCCGCATCCTCGCCTCGTGACACCACCCGCCGTGCCGAGGTCTCCGGAAACCACTCAGGGGCCTGATTCGATCTCTCGAATCAGGCCCCTGAACTGGTCTTACGGCTGTCGGGGTGGCGGGATTTGAACCCACGACCTCTTCGTCCCGAACGAAGCGCGCTGCCAAGCTGCGCTACACCCCGATGTCGCTGCTCTGTTGTTCTCGTCGCGGCGACATCGATTACTTTAGCCCACGCGCGCGCTGAGACGAAATCCGGTTACCGGGGCGTCGCGGTGCAGGTCGGATGCGGTCGAGGCCGACGATCGCGAGGCCCAGGGCGTAGAAGGCCGCGCCGAGGACGACGGCGTTCGTGAGGACGGCGGCGTAGCCGAGTGCGGCGACGTCCAGGAAGGGGTACGTGTAGCGGGTCGGGGCGCCGGGGGAGAGCAGGGCGCCGCGGGTGAGCGCGAAGGCCAGGTAGAGGCCGGGGAGCGCGAGCCACTGGGCCGCGTGGCGCCACCTCAGGGCCCCCGGCAGGGTGAGGAGCAGGAAGTCGAGGGCCGTGCCGATCGGCGTCACGGTGTGGAGGAGCTGGTTGGCCACCGCCTTCGCGCCGGTCAGGCGGGCGATCTCGGCGGCCTGGTCGAACTCGCTCGCCTCGTTGTCCAGGACCAGGTGGAAGACGAGGCCGACCACCGTGATGCAGAGCAGGACGCCACCGGTCCACGGGGCGGGGAGCGGCGGGCGGCGGGTCCAGGCGCGGACGGCGCCCCAGCCGAGGGCGAGGGCGACCAGGACGTTGGACCAGATGGTGAAGAAGCTCAGGACGACGAGCACGTTCCCGTACACGCACTCGATGACGAGCCCCGTCGCCGCGGACAGGGCGATCAGGCCCCGGAAGGCCGCCGCGTACGGGCGGCGCGGGGCGAGGGGCATGACGGCGGCGGCCGGCACGGCCGCCGAGCGTGGCGTGAGCATGCCCTCACCGTAAGGGCTCAGGCGCGGGCCGTCAGGGTGAGCAGGGTGACCTCGGGCGGGCAGGCGAAGCGGACCGGGGTGAACCGGTTGGTGCCGCAGCCCGCCGAGACGTGCAGGTAGGAGGTCCGGTCGCCGGCCGTGTGGGTGGAGAGCCCCTTCACCCGGTCGGTGTCCAGGTCGCAGTTGGTGACCAGCGCCCCGTAGAAGGGGATGCAGAGCTGCCCGCCGTGGGTGTGCCCGGCGAGGATCAGCTCGTACCCTTCGGCCGTGAAGGCGTCGAGCGAGCGCAGGTACGGGGCGTGGACCACGCCGAGTGTGAAGTCGGCCGTCGCGTCGGGGCCGCCGGCCACCCGCTCGTACCGGTCGCGCTTGATGTGCGGGTCGTCGAGACCGGTGAACGCCAGCTCCGCCTGCGGCAGTCGGAGCCGGCCGCGGGTGTTGGTGAGGTTGACCCAGCCCGCCGCGTCGAAGGCGTCCCGCATCCCCTCCCAGGGGTTGTGGACGGCGCCGACGGCGGGCTTGTTGCCGTTGAGGCCGTGGCGGCCCTGCGCCTTCTCCAGGAGGTAGCGGGCGGGGTTGCGCAGCTTGGGCCCGTAGTAGTCGTTGGACCCGAAGACGTACACCCCGGGGAACTCCATCAGCGGGCCGAGCGCGTCGAGCACCTCCGGCACCGCGTCCGGATCGGACAGGTTGTCACCGGTGTTGACGACGAAGTCCGGGCGGAGCCCCGCGAGGGACTGGAGCCAGGCGCGCTTCTTGCGCTGGCCGCTCACCATGTGGATGTCGGAGACCTGGAGGACCCGCAGGTCGCTCATGCCGGGAGGGAGCACCGGCACCGTCACGCGGCGGAGCCGGAACGAGCGTGCCTCGTAACCGGCCGCGTAGACGATTCCGGCGGCGGCCGTCGCCGTGAGGCCTGCCGTGATCTTCAGGGGGAGCCCGTACCGTGCGCGCATCCCCCCATCGTCGCAGACCCGAGGAGCGTAAATGCGCGGGCGGGTGGGGCTGCTCACCTGACACACTTGACCTCATGACCACGCTGAAGGCGAAGCTCCAGGCCGACCTCAACGCCGCGATCCGGGAGCGCGACGAACTGCGCTCCTCGACTCTGCGGCTGACCATCACCGAGATCTCCAAGCAGGAGGTCGCGGGCAAGACCAAGCGCGAACTCTCCGACGACGAGGTGCAGAAGGTGATCGCCAAGGAGGCGAAGAAGCGCCGCGAGGCCGCGGACGCCTTCGCCCAGGGCGGTCGCCCCGAGTCCGCCGAGCGGGAGCGGGCCGAGGGCGTGCTCCTCGACGCGTACCTGCCGAAGCAGCTCAGCGACGAGGAGCTCGACGGGATCGTCGCGGCGGCCGTCGAGGAGGCGAAGGCGGCGGGCGCCGAGGGGCCGCGTGCCATGGGCGCCGTCATGAAGATCGTGAACCCGAAGGTGGCCGGCCAGGCCGACGGCGGCCGCGTCGCCGCCTCGGTGAAGAAGCTGCTCGCGGGCTGATCCGGCGCGAAGCCGGTACGTCCGCGCTGAGCCGGTACCTCCGCGCTGAGCCGGTACGAGGAAGGGCGCCCCACCACGGTGGGGCGCCCTTCCTCGTGGTTCTGCGGCTACGGCCGTGCCGTCAGCGGTCTCCGCCGCCTCCGTTGCCGCGGCCGTTTCCGCCGGTCAGCATCTCCGGCGGGATCGTGATCCCGGGGAAGGGGCTGATCGGCTCGGTGTCGCCCGGCTTGTCGTCACGCGGCTTGCGGGGCTTGTTCGGGCCCTCGTCGCCCTTCTCCGGGTCCTTGGGCTTCTCGGCCCTCGGTACGGAGACGGGGTTGAACTGCGGCCTCTCGGAGGGGTCCAGGGCGCCCGTCATCGCGATCCTCCAGATGGGACCGGGGAGGCAGCCACCGCAGACCTTGTCGTAGTAGACGCCGCCGATGGTGATGTCGAACATCTCGTCGCGCTTGCCGACGTCGTCGCCGACCCAGACGGCGGTCGACAGGTTCGGCGTGTAGCCCACGAACCAGGCGTCCTTGCGGCCCTCGGTGGTACCGGTCTTGCCCGCGTTGTCCCGGTCGCTCAGACCGGCCCGGGTACCGGTGCCGTCCTCGACGACGCCCTTCAGCATCTGGTTGATGGTGTCGGCGGTCCGGTCGCTCATCGCGCGCGTGCACTTGGTCTGCGGCACGTTGAGCTTGTCGCCGTTGGCGGCCTTGACCGACTGGATCGCGACCGGGGTGCAGTACATGCCGCGGTTGGCGAACGTCGCGTAGACGGAGGCCATGTCGAGCGGGGTGCTCTCCAGGCTGCCGAGCGTGGCGGAGGGGCTCTGCCTGATGGGCTTGCCCAGCTCGCGCTCGTAGCCCACGTTCTTCGCCATCGTCAGCGTCTCGCAGAGGCCGGCCATCTGCTCGAGCTTGGCGAAGTAGGTGTTGATGGACTTGCCGAGGGCGCTCGTCATGTCGTACGCCCCCTTCTCGGACTCGAGCTCGTTCTGGACCGACCACTCCTGGTTGCCCGCGGGCCTGCCGTCGCAGCGCGTGAAGTCGTTCTCCTGCAGGGCGATCTTCCACGGCGTGTCGAAGCTCTGCGCCGGGCTCAGCCCCTTCT
This sequence comes from Streptomyces sp. NPDC051822, assembly GCF_044452745.1. Lineage (NCBI taxonomy): Bacteria > Bacillati > Actinomycetota > Actinomycetes > Kitasatosporales > Streptomycetaceae > Streptomyces > Streptomyces sp. NPDC051822. The sequence goes on from NZ_JBITBZ010000013.1 coordinate 104,291, forward strand.
CCAGGGCGGCGGCGGCCGTGATCGGCTTGAAGGTCGAGCCGACCGGGAAGCCGTACGTGGTGCCGCCCATCTTGCTGCCGACGGCGAGGTTGAGCGTGGTCTGGTGCTGCTTCTGGTCCAGGCCGTACGGGCGGGACTGGCTCATCGACAGGATCTTGCCGGTGCCCGGCTGGACCTGGACGACGGCGGTCGCGACCCCGTCGTCCTTGTTCACCTTGGCCACGGCGGCCTCGTTGGTCGCCGCCTGCGCCTTCGGGTCGAGCGTGGTCCTGACGGTGAGACCACCCAGGTTCCACAGCTTCTGGCGCTCTTCGGCCGTCTTGCCGAAGATCGGGTCCGTGAGGATCGTCTTGCGGACGTAGTCGCAGAAGAAGCCGGCGCCGTCGACGGCGGTGATGCAGCCGTTCTTCGGCGTCTTGACCTTCAGCTTGAGCGGGGCCGCCTTCGCCTTGTCCGCCTCGGCCTGGCTGACGTCCCCGACGTCGGCCATCCGCTGGAGGACCACGTTGCGGCGCTTGGTGGCTTCCTGGACGTCGTTGATGGGGTCGTAGCGGCTCGGCGACTGGACCAGGCCGGCCATCATCGCGGCCTCGCCCAGGTTCAGGTCGGCGGCGTGCTTCGAGAAGTACCGCTGCGAGGCGGCCTCGATGCCGTAGGCCTGCTGCCCGAAGAACGTGATGTTGAGGTAGTTCTCCAGGATCTTGTGCTTGCCCAGCTCCTCCTCGACCTGGATCGCGAACTTCAGCTCGCGGACCTTGCGGCCGATGGTCTGCTGGGTGGCCTGCGCGACCTTCTCGGGGTCGTCACCCGCCTCCTCGACGAAGACGTTCTTCACGTACTGCTGGGTGAGCGTCGACGCGCCCTGCGCGACCCCGCCCTCCTGCGCGTTGCGGTTGATCGCGCGCAGCACGCCCTTGAGGTCGATCGCCCCGTGCTCGTAGAAGCGCCCGTCCTCGATCGCGACGATCGCCTTCTGCATGTACGGGGAGATCTTGTCCAGCGGCACGACCTTCCGGTCCCGCGAGTACACCGTGGCGAGGAGCCCGCCCTCGGAGTCGAGGATCGTGGTGCGCTGACTCAGCGGTGGGGTCTTCAGGTTGGAGGGGATCTCGTCGAAACCCTCCACCGTGCCCTTCGCGGCCAGCCCGAGTGCGCCGGCCGCGGGCAGGGCGATGCCTGCCAGCACGGCTCCGGCGAGCACACTGACACCGAGGAACTTGGCGGCCTGCTGGGTCCCGGTCAGACCACCGCCCGAGCGCTTCTTTGCCATGGGGGGCAGCCTAATCCGAAGTTCTGTGCGTACCGCAGAGCGGGGGCTTCTCGGAGCGTTCGAGTACCAGACCGTGACATCCAGGGGCCGCCGGGCCGCCGCCCCGCCGCCCGGGCGCCGACGTTCTCATTCGCCGGACAGGCGTATATGCCTTGGCCTAAGCTGCCCCCAACTGTCACAGCAGTGTGGTCCCGCATCACGACCCGGGTGTGACAGCGGCGCACGTTCCCGTGACCCCGAAACACGGGAACCTCGTGTCCGAATCAGGCTCATGTGTCACGCGGTGCCCGAAGTGGCCCCGCCGAGGACGGGCGTATCTGAGCGGTATGTCCGCTATCACACGCATGTCCTTCGCTCACTCCCCTGGGTGATCTGACGCGTACGCATAGTCCGTTCGGGCCATCCAAGATTGGGCCCGAAGGGGGTGTTGCGCTGTGCCTACCTTCCGTAACGTCCCAACTGGCAGCGGTGAATATGCCGCTGCCGCCGTGGGGGAGCCTCGATTCGGGAGAGGACGGCGCCGGTATGGGCTGGGTAGCTGACTGGAGTGCGCAGGCGGCCTGCCGCACTACCGATCCGGATGAACTTTTCGTACAGGGAGCGGCACAGAACAGGGCAAAGGCGGTGTGCACCGGATGCCCGGTGCGGACCGAGTGCCTCGCCGACGCCCTCGACAACCGCGTGGAGTTCGGTGTGTGGGGCGGCATGACGGAGCGCGAGCGTCGCGCCCTGCTGCGTCGCAGGCCGACCGTCACCTCGTGGCGCCGGCTCCTGGAGACCGCGCGCACGGAGTACGAGCGCGGAGCGGGCCTGCTGCCCGTGGCGATCGAGGACGACGCGACGTACGAGGCGTATGCCGCCGTGGGCTAGAGCGTCCCGGGGCCAGGGCGTCCCGGCGGAACAGGGCGAAGGGTCAGGGCCGGACAGGCGCCGGACCCCCGGTCAGGCCGAAGGTCTTCCTCCGGTCGTGAGCCGGTCACCGATGGCCCGCAGCCCGGCGAGGTCGTGCACATCGCCGGGCAGGGCCGCCACCTCGGTCACCGCCACCTCGGGGTGGAGCGCCGTGAAGCGGTCACGTGTGCGCTGCTCACGCGCGAGCACCCGCATGCGCTCGGCATGCAGGTGCAGGAGGCCCGCGGTGAGATGTCGTACGTCTACGTCTGTTTCCTGTGCCGGTTCGGCTGTGGGGGCAGCCTCGGGTACGGGAGTTGCGGCGGCGGTGGCGAGATCGGACGGCTCGGACTCCGTGGTCGGGGAGCCACTGCGACCAGTCTTCCCGGCCCCCTGATCCACAATGCGCCCCTCGTCAAGATTTTCCGCGGCCGCCCGCGCCCGCTCGGCCGACAGCCGGGCGGCGCCACTGCCGTGCACCCGGTTGAGGACGAGACCCGCGAGGGGCATCCCCTCGGCGGCCAGCCGCTCCACGAAGTACGCCGCCTCGCGCAGCGCGTCGCGCTCGGGCGTGGCCACCACGAGGAACGCCGTGCCCGGGGCCTGGAGCAGCCGGTACGTGGCGTCGGCGCGGGTACGGAAACCGCCGAACATCGTGTCCATCGCCGCGACGAACGTCTGCACGTCCTTGAGGAACTGACCCCCGAGCAGCTTGCCGAGGGTCCCGGTCATCATCGACATGCCGACGTTGAGGAACTTCATCCCGGCCCGGCCGCCCACCTTCGCCGGCGCCATCAGCAGCTTGATGAACTTCCCGTCGAGGAAGGACCCGAGCCGCTTCGGCGCGTCCAGGAAGTCCAGGGCGGACCGGGACGGCGGGGTGTCCACGACGATCAGGTCCCACTCGTCGCGCGCTCGGAGCTGCCCCAGCTTCTCCATCGCCATGTACTCCTGCGTACCGGCGAATCCTGCCGAAAGGGACTGGTAGAAGGGGTTCTCCAGGATCGCCCGCGCCCGCTCGGGGTCCGCGTGCGCCTCGACGATCTCGTCGAAGGTCCGCTTCATGTCCAGCATCATGGCGTGCAGTTCGCCGCCGTCGGAGCCCTTGATGCCCGCGACCTTCCGCGGGGTGTTGTCCAGGGAGTCGATCCCCATCGACTGGGCGAGGCGGCGGGCCGGGTCGATGGTGAGCACGACGACCCGCCGGCCGCGCTCCGCCGCCCGCACGCCGAGGGCCGCGGCCGTCGTCGTCTTACCGACCCCGCCGGCACCGCAGCACACGATGATGCGGGTGCCCAGGTCGTCGATCAGCGGGTCGAGCCGGAGGACGGGCACGGCGTCGAGCCCGCCCGAACCGGGAGCCGTTCCGAGCCCCTCCGTCGCCTTCTCCGTCACGCGTCGCCCACCCCTTGCCTCCGCAGTTCCTTCGCCAGCCGGTAGAGCCCCGCGATGTCCGCCCCGTCCCCCAGGAAGGGAAGCTCGAACGACGGGACGCCGACGCCGTCCAGGACCGCGCGCTGCCCCCGCTCCAGCTCCACCCGCCGGGCGTGCTCGGCGGCCTGGTCGAGCAGCGGCTCGACCAGCGTCGTGGCCCCCGCGACGCCCGCGGAGGCCAGCGTCCTGGCGATGGCCTCCCGGTGGTCGCCGGAGGCGGCCCGTACCGCCGCCTCGTCGAGGACGTGCGGCCTGACCATGTTCACCACCACCCGCCCCACCGGCAGTTCGGCCTCCCGCAGCTCAGCGATGCCGTCCGCCGTCTCCTGGACCGGCATCTCCTCCAGGAGGGTGACCAGATGGACGGCCGTCTCGGGGGACTTGAGGACCCGCATGACGGCCTGCGCCTGGTTGTGTATCGGACCGATCCTGGCCAGGCCCGCCACCTCGTCGTTGACGTTGAGGAAGCGGGTGATGCGGCCGGTGGGCGGCGCGTCCATGACCACGTGGTCGTAGGTGTGACCGCCGTGCTTCTCGCGCCGCCTGACCGCCTCGCAGGCCTTGCCGGTCAGCAGGACGTCCCGTACGCCCGGCGCTATCGTCGTCGCGAAGTCGATCGCGCCGAGTTTCTTCAGGGCCCGCCCCGCACTGCCCAGTTTGTAGAACATCTGGAGGTAGTCGAGGAGCGCGCGCTCGGCGTCGATCGCCAGCGCGTACACCTCCCCGCCGCCCGGGGCGACGGCGATCTTGCGCTCCTCGTAGGGAAGCGCTTCCGTCTCGAAGAGCTGTGCGATGCCCTGCCTGCCTTCGACCTCGACGAGGAGGGTGCGCTTGCCCTCCGTCGCGAGGGCGAGCGCGAGGGCGGCGGCGACCGTCGTCTTACCGGTACCACCCTTGCCGCTGACGACCTGGAGCCTGCTCACGTAGTCGAGCCTAACCACTGGCGGCGGCGCCCAATCAGGAGGCCGCCCCGGAGAAGCTCCCTAGGGGGAGCTTCGGGGCAGCGGCGGGGGCCGCCTCGAAGGGCACCCCCGCGGCAGCGGATACAGTCGCCTCCATGACCAAGTGGGAGTACGTCACGGTGCCGCTTCTGGTGCACGCGACCAAGCAGATTCTGGACACCTGGGGCGAGGACGGCTGGGAGCTCGTCCAGGTCGTGCCCGGGCCGAACAACCCCGAGCAGCTCGTGGCCTACCTGAAGCGGGCCAAGTCGTGAGCGGGGCCGTCGAGGCGAAGCTCGCCGAGCTGGGCCTGACCCTGCCGGCGGTCGTGCCGCCGCTGGCCGCCTACCAGCCGGCCGTGCAGTCGGGCGTGTACGTCTACACCTCGGGCCAGCTCCCGATGGTGGACGGCAAGCTCCAGCTGAGCGGCAAGGTCGGCGGCGAGGTCACCGCGGAGGAGGCCAAGCAGCTCGCGGCCACCTGCGCGCTGAACGCGCTCGCGGCCGTGAAGTCGGTCGCCGGTGACCTGGACCGCATCAAGCGGGTCGTGAAGGTCGTCGGGTTCGTGGCCTCCGCCTCCGACTTCACCGGGCAGCCGGGCGTCATCAACGGCGCCAGCGAGCTGCTCGGCGCCGTCCTCGGCGACAAGGGCGTGCACGCGCGCAGCGCCGTCGGCGTGGCCGTGCTGCCGCTCGACGCCCCGGTCGAGGTCGAGGTCCAGGTGGAGCTGACCGAGGCCTGACCTCCTCGCGGCGGCCTCTACGCCGTACGTCAAGAGCCGGTTCCCCGCACGTACCGCGTGAGGGGGATCGGCTCTCGTGCATTCCGGTGCTTGCGCATAGCATCCGGCCATGTCGAATGGTCAGTGGTACCCGCCCGAGTGGCCCGACCGCATCCGCGCCCTCGCCGCCGGTGAGCTCGTCCCGGTGGTCCCCCGGCGCGCCGCGACCGTCCTGCTCCTGCGGGACGGGGCCGGCGGGCCCGACGTCCACATGCTGCGGCGCCGTACCTCCATGGCCTTCGCGGGCGGCGCGTACGCCTACCCCGGCGGTGGTGTCGACCCGCGCGACGAGCATCCGGTGCGCTGGGCGGGGCCCTCGCGGGAGACCTGGGCGGCCCGCCTCGGCCTCGATGACCCCGCGCAGGCCCAGGCCGTGGTCTGCGCCGCCGTACGCGAGACGTACGAGGAGGCGGGCGTCCTGCTCGCCGGGCCGACCGAGGACACCGTGGTCGGCGACACGACCGGCGAGGACTGGGAGCGGGACCGGGAGGCGCTCGTCGCCCGGGAACTGTCCTTCGCCGACTTCCTCGACCGGCGCGGGCTCGTGCTCCGCTCCGACCTGCTCGGCGCGTGGGCGCGCTGGATCACGCCGGAGTTCGAGCAGCGCCGTTACGACACCTGGTTCTTCGTGGCCGCGCTGCCGGCCGGGCAGCGCACGAGGAACGCCTCCACGGAGGCCGACCGGACCGTCTGGATCCGTCCGGCGGAGGCCGCCGCCGGTTACGACCGGGGCGAGCTGACGATGATGCCGCCGACGATCTCGACCCTGCGGGCCCTGGAGCGGTACAGGACGGCGGCCGAGGCGCTCGCGGGGGCCGCGGAGCAGGAACTGGCGCCGGTGCTCGCGCAGGCGCGTCTGGAGGGCGACGAGCTGGTCCTGAGCTGGCCGGGCCACGAGGAGTTCACCAAGATTATCCCAGCGGGATCGACGGGATCGACGGGATCGACGGGATCGACGGGGTCGACGGGATCGACGGGATCGACGGGATCGACGGGGTCGACGGGGTCGACGGGGTCGACGGGGTCGAGATCGTCGGCGGGAGGCGAGCGATGAGTGACGCCGCCGCCCTGCCGGGACAGCCGCGCGGAGTCGTGGTCTCCGGGCCCGCGACCGCCCGCGCCGTGAACGTCCTCGCGCCGAACCCGTCCGCGATGACCCTCGACGGCACCAACACCTGGCTCCTCTCCGAGCCCGGCTCGGAACTCGCCGTCGTGGTCGATCCGGGTCCGCTCGACGAGAGCCACCTGGGACGGGTGATCGGGACCGCCGAGAAGCTCGGCAAGCGGGTCGCGCTCACCCTGCTCACCCACGGCCACCCGGACCACGCGGAGGGCGCGGGCCGCTTCGCCGAGCTGACCGGGACGGCCGTACGGGCCCTCGACCCGGCGCTGCGGCTCGGCGACGAGGGGCTCGGCGCCGGGGACGTGGTGTCCGTCGGCGGACTTGAGCTGCGGGTCGTCCCGACGCCCGGCCACACCTCGGACTCGCTCTCCTTCCACCTGCCGGCCGACCGGGCGGTGCTCTCGGGGGACACCGTCCTCGGGCGCGGGACGACGATCGTGGCGCATCCGGACGGGCGGCTGGGCGACTACCTGGACTCGCTGCGGCGGCTGCACTCGCTCACGGTCGACGACGGGGTGCACACGGTCCTACCGGGGCACGGGCCGGTCCTGGAGGACGCCCAGGGGGTCCTGGAGTTCTATCTCGCGCACCGGGCGAGCAGGCTCGCCCAGGTGGAGGCGGCGGTCGTGAGCGGCCACCGGACGGCGGCGGAGGTCGTCGCCCATGTGTACGCGGACGTGGACCGCTCCCTGTGGCCCGCGGCCGAGCTGTCCGTACGGGCGCAGCTGGAGTACCTGCGGGAGCGTGGCCTGATCTGACCGCCGGGCCCCGGGGGAGGGGCTCGTGGGGCGGCAGTGACGCCCCGGGCGGTCTTGCCGGGACCCGGCATGGTCCAGGGGACACGCCATGCTTTACGGTCCCTTTACATCGGCAGTATCAGTAGTCGTTTCATCGGGGGGATTCTCTTGTTCGTCCTGGCCATCGTCCTGCTCATCGCGGCGGGCGTGCTCTTCGCCGTGGGGCGGTCCACGGACCGCTCGCCCCTGCGCCTCGGCGCGCTGGGCGCGCTCATCGCCGCGCTCCTCGCGGGCGTCACCAGCATCATCCACGTCGTCGGCGCGTACGAGGTCGGCGTGCCGGTGACCTTCGGCAAGGTGGGTACGCCCATGACGCCCGGCGTGAACGTGGTCTCGCCGTTCACGACGGTCACCACCTTCTCCACCCGCCCGGTGGACCTCAACCTCTCCGACAGGGACGTGGTCGAGGTGCGTTCCTCGCAGGGCGGCGTGATGGAGGTCGAGGTGACGGTGAAGTGGGCCGTCGCGCCGACGAAGGCCGTGGAGCTGTACCGGCTCGCCGGCAGCGAGTCCGCCATCCAGCAGCGGCTGGTCTTCCCGGACAGCCGGGAGATCATCCGCAACGTCTTCGCCCGCCACACGAGCGAGGAGGGCTACAGCTCGGCCCGCGAGAAGATCAACGCCGAGATCGGCGAGCTGGTCAAGGAGCGGCTCGCCCCGCGCGGCATCGACGTGACCACGGTCAACCTGCGCAACGTGAAGCCGTCCAAGGCGCTGCAGGACCAGATCGACCGCAAGATCCAGCAGCAGCAGGCCACCGAGCGCGCCCTCGAGGCCGCCCGCACCGCCAAGGCCGAGTCGGACCGGCGCCGGATCGAGGCGGAGGGCATCGCCCGCGCCAACAAGATCCTCAACGAGTCGCTGACGGACAAGGTCCTGATGAACCAGTGCATCGACGCGTTCAAGGAGGCCGCGGCGCAGAACCCGATCTACACCGTGCCCTGCGCGAACGGCTCCTCCGCTCCGGTGATCGTGGACGGTTCCAAGCGCTGACCCGCAGGTCGGCGCGTACGCGAAAGGCCGCCCCGGTCGTCGGACCGGGGCGGCCTTTCACGTACGGCGGTGTACGGCGGTGGCTACCGCGAGCGCTTCGCGAGGCGCTCCACGTCGAGGAGGATCACGGCGCGTGCCTCCAGGCGCAGCCAGCCGCGCTGGGCGAAGTCGGCGAGCGCCTTGTTGACCGTCTCGCGGGAGGCGCCGACCAGCTGGGCCAGCTCCTCCTGGGTGAGGTCGTGGACGACGTGGATGCCCTCCTCGGACTGCACGCCGAAGCGGCGCGACAGGTCGAGGAGCGCGCGGGCGACACGGCCAGGGACGTCGGAGAAGACCAGGTCGGACATCTGGTCGTTGGTCTTGCGGAGGCGGCGGGCGACCGCGCGGAGCAGCGCGGTGGCAACCTCGGGGCGGGCGTTCAGCCAGGGCTGGAGGTCGCCGTGGCCCAGGCCGAGCAGCTTCACCTCGGTCAGCGCGGTCGCGGTCGCGGTGCGCGGGCCCGGGTCGAACAGCGACAGCTCGCCGATCAGCTCGCCGGGGCCGAGGACGGCCAGCATGTTCTCGCGGCCGTCGGGGGAGGTGCGGTGCAGCTTCACCTTGCCCTCGGTGACCACGTACAGGCGGTCGCCGGGGTCGCCCTCGTGGAAGAGAGCGTCGCCTCGGGCCAGCGTCGCCTCACTCATCGAGGCGCGCAGCTCGGCAGCCTGCTCGTCATCGAGCGCCGCGAAGAGCGGGGCGCGCCGCAGAACGTCGTCCACGAGTTCTCTCCATACTGTCGACCTGCTCAGGGACCTGGGTCCCATGATGCCGGACGTACAAAACAGTGCGATCAATCACAACAAGTTTGACGTACGGAGCCGCCGGTCCGTACGTCAGGGGCCCGATTGGGGGCTGATCGGCCACGCCCGGGGCGGATGTCGGTGTCGGCCCCTAGGCTGGTCGGGTGTCCAACTCGCCGGTGAGAGCGCAGGCCAAGGGGGCTGAAAGAGTGTCGGCCGAAGGTAATTCCGCCGTGGGCGAACACGGCGTGTCGAAACGGGTGAAAGCCTCGAATCGGAAGGCGGCGAAGCCCGAATCCCGTCTCGCGATGGTCCGCAGGGCCCGCAAGATCAACCGCGAACTGGCCGAGGTCTATCCGTACGCCCACCCCGAGCTCGACTTCCGCAATCCCTTCGAGCTGCTCGTCGCCACGGTCCTCTCGGCCCAGACCACCGACCTGCGGGTCAACCAGACCACGCCCGCCCTCTTCGCCAGGTATCCCACGCCCGAGGACCTCGCCGCCGCCGTGCCCGAGGAGGTCGAGGAGCTCATCCGCCCCACCGGCTTCTTCCGCGCGAAGACCAAGTCGATCATGGGTCTCGCCGCCGTCCTCAGGGACGACTTCGGGGGCGAGGTCCCCGGCCGCCTCGACGACCTGGTCAAGCTGCCCGGCGTCGGCCGCAAGACCGCCTTCGTCGTCCTCGGAAACGCCTTCGGGGTCCCCGGCATCACCGTGGACACCCACTTCATGCGGCTGGTCCGGCGCTGGAAGTGGACCGAGCAGGACGACCCGGTGAAGATCGAGGCGGAGATCGCCGAGATCTTCCCGAAGAGCGAGTGGACGATGCTCTCGCACCGGGTGATCTTCCACGGCCGCCGGATCTGCCACGCCCGCAAGCCCGCCTGCGGCGCCTGCCCGATCACCCACCTCTGCCCCTCGTACGGAGAGGGCGAGACCGACCCGGAGAAGGCGAGGAAGCTGCTCAAGTACGAGAAGGGCGGCTTCCCCGGCCAGCGGCTCAACCCGCCGCCCGGCTACCCCGGCCTCCCGGCGCCGCCCCTCGGCGCGGGCGACTGAGCCCGGCCCCCGGAAGGCCCCGACGGCCCCGGGAACGAACCCGTCCACCGATGGCGTTGTGCAACAACGGGGGTGCCTATGACGCGCACTGACGAAGAGATCCACGAGCCCGGCACGGGCGGCCTTGTCAGCCGCGACGGGCTGCCCGACTGGCTCGGGCCCGTCGACCGGGCCGCCCGCACGGTCGAGCCCGAGCAGCTGAGCCGCTTCCTGCCGCCCGCGAGCGGCGCCGGACGCCAGTCCGCCGTCCTCGTCCTCTTCGGCGAGGGGGAGCGCGGCCCCGAGCTGCTGCTCATGGAGCGCGCCGGCAGCCTGCGCTCGCACGCCGGACAGCCCTCCTTCCCCGGCGGCGCCCTCGACCCCGAGGACGGCGACCCGGCCGACGGCGGCCTGCTGCGGGCCGCCCTGCGCGAGGCCCAGGAGGAGACCGGCCTCGACCCGGCGGGCGTGCAGCTCTTCGGCGTGCTGCCCCGGCTCTACATCCCCGTCAGCGGCTTCGTCGTCACCCCGGTCCTCGGCTGGTGGCGCGCCCCGAGCCCGGTCGGGGTCGTCGACCCGGGAGAGACCGCCCGGGTCTTCACCGTCCCCGTGGCGGATCTCACGGATCCCGCCAACCGCGCCACGGCGATCCACCCGAGCGGCCACCAGGGCCCCGCGTTCCTCGTCGCATCCGCTCTGGTCTGGGGTTTCACGGCCGGTGTGATCGACCGGCTGCTGCACTTCTCCGGCTGGGAGCGCCCCTGGGACCGGTCCAAGCAGGTCCCGCTCGACTGGCGCTCATGACAGGCTGAACCCCGGCGACCGGAAACGAATCTGCGAGGCAATTGACGGTGAACGTGCTGGACATCTTGTTGCTGCTCGCCGCCGTGTGGTTCGCGATCATCGGTTACCGCCAGGGATTCGTGGTCGGCATCCTGTCCGTGATCGGCTTCCTCGGCGGCGGTCTCGTCGCCGTTCTGCTGCTTCCGGTCCTCTGGGACCAGCTGACCGACAGCAGCGAGGTCTCCACCACGGCGACGGTCGTCTTCGTGATGGTGGTCATCGTCTGCGCCTCCGTCGGTCAGGCCTTCACCACCCACCTCGGCAACAAGCTGCGCCGCCACATCACCTGGTCACCCGTGCGCGCCCTGGACGCCACCGGCGGTGCCCTGGTCAACGTCGTCGCGATGCTGCTCGTGGCCTGGCTCATCGGCTCGGCCCTCGGCGGCTCCTCGCTGACCGCCCTGAGCAAGCGGGTGAAGGACTCGATGGTGCTGCGGGGCGTCGAGGAGGTGATGCCGGATCAGGTCTCCGGCTGGTTCGACGACTTCAGCTCGACGCTGGCCCGCAACGGCTTCCCGCAGGTCTTCGACCCCTTCGTGAACGAGCCCATCACCGAGGTCCTGCCGCCGGACCCGGCGCTCGTCGGCAGCCCCGTCGCCGCCCGCGCCCAGCGTTCCATCGTCAAGGTCGTCGGCACGGCGCAGAGCTGCGGCAAGGTCCTCGAAGGGACCGGCTTCGTCTTCGCCGACCGCCGGGTCATGACCAACGCCCATGTAGTCGGCGGGGTCGACGAGCCGACCGTCCAGATAGGGGGCGAGGGCAAGACGTACGACGCCAAGGTCGTCCTCTACGACTGGCAGCGCGACATCGCCGTCCTGGACGTGCCGGACCTGGAGGCCACTCCGCTGCGCTTCACCGAGGACGACGCCCGCAGCGGCGACAACGCGATCGTCGCCGGATTCCCGGAGAACGGCTCGTACGACGTGCGCTCGGCGCGTGTGCGGGGCCGTATCAACGCCGACGGACCCGACATCTACCGCCGTGGCGACGTGCGCAGGGACGTGTACTCGCTGTACACGACGGTCCGGCAGGGCAACTCCGGCGGCCCGCTCCTCACCGAGGACGGCGAGGTGTACGGCGTGATCTTCGCCCGCTCCCTCGACGACCCGAACACGGGCTACGCCCTGACGGTCGACGAGATCCGCGAGGACATCGAGCGCGGCCGGACCGCCGACCAGCAGGTCGACAGCCAGGCCTGCGCGCTGTAGATCCCCGCCCGGCCGCCCCGGGCCCGCACCTTGTGGCGGTCCCGGGGCGGCCGGCTAGGCAGTGTCGCGGGGATGCCGGAGTCTGGCCGAGACCCAGCGGGCCCGGCGGCGCAGGATGCGCGAGATCCCCACGTCCTGCACGGTGTGCGCGCCGCCGGCGTCCGGCGGGCCACCCCCCTCGCGGGAACTCGGCGCGGCGGCCGAGCGGCGGTTGCGTGCTGTCGTGTCACCGTAGTCGTGCGTCCAGCCCATACCTCGACGTCTGCCCGTGGCCCAAGGTCGGTAACCGCCTGAGGGCCCGCCAATTGGAGTATGCGCGGGGCACATGGCCGTTCGAAGGAAGTCTGTACGCCTCTGCGGGAGAGGGGCCGTCAGCGGTCGGGCTCGGGGTCCTTCAGCCAGTTGACCAGCTCCGTGGAGAAGGCCACCGGGTCCTCCTCGTGCGGGAAGTGACCGAGCCCGTCGAAGAGCCGCCAGCGGTACGGCGCCTCCACGTACTCGCCCGATCCCGCCGCGCTCCTGGTCCGCATCACCGGGTCGAGGGAGCCGTGCAGATGGAGCGTCGGCACCCGCACCGGCCGCTTCATGCGCCGGTTGAACTGGATGCCGTCCGGGCGGGCCAGGGAGCGCACCATCCAGCGGTACGGCTCGATCGAGCAGTGCGCCGTCGACGGGATCAGCATCGCCCGCCGGTACACCTCGATCGCCTCGTCGTCCGCCTCACGGGGCTGCGGCCCCGACCAGTCCCGGATCAGCTCACCGACGAGCGCCGCGTCGTCCGCGACGAGCTGACGCTCCGGCAGCCACGGCCGCTGGAAGCCCCAGACGTGCGAGCCGGCCCGCGACTGGGTGAAGTCGGAGAGCATCGCCGACCGCCAGCGGCGCGGGTGCGGCATCGAGGAGACCGCGAGCCGGCGCACCAGCTTCGGCCGCATCACGGCCGCCGTCCACGCGAGGTACCCGCCGAGGCCGTGCCCGACGAGCGCCGCGTCCGGCTCGCCGAGCGAGCGCACGACGCCGGTGATGTCGAGGGCCAGGTTGGCGGGGTCGTAACCCCGGGGGGTGCGGTCGCTGCCGCCCACCCCCCGCAGGTCCATCGCGACCGCCCGGAACCCCGCGTCGGCCAGCGCGGGCAGCTGGTGGCGCCAGGTCCACCAGAACTGCGGGAAACCGTGCAGCAGCAGCACCAGCGGCCCGTCGCCCATCTCGGCGATGTGGAAACGCGCGCCGTTGGCGGCCACGTCGCGATGGGTCCAGGGCCCGTCGAGCCGTACGGGCCCGCCGTTGCCGTTGCTCTCGGAAAGGGTCATACGGACGAGCGTGCCACAGACTCGGCCTTCTCAAGGGCCGGGCGCTGGGCCGGACGGGGATGCGGCTTCGCGTTCTGCATGATCGCCGCGGTCTGCTTCGCGGAGGCGATGGACCTCTCCGGCGGCTTCACCTTCTTGAACTTGGCGACGGCGATCGCCCCGAGGAGGCCCGCGACCAGCACGTTGAAGGTGAACGACAGCAGGAAGCACCAGACGAGGTTCCAGCCCCCGTTGCCGTTGTGCCCGCCGGTCCAGGTGTTGATCGCGTACGCGAGCGCGAAGCTCAGCATCGGCAGCGAGAACAGCAGTACCACCAGGGCGCCGACACCCAGGATGCTGCCGATCCCGCCACGCTTGACATCCTGCCGCAACTCGGCCTTGGCCAGGGCGATCTCATCGTGCACCAGCGCGGACATCTCGGCGGTCGCCGAGGCGACCAACTGGCCGAGGCTGCGCTCGGTTCCGTCGAACGGGTCGCTCATCGGTGCTCCCTCTTCTCTTCTGCGGTCCGACTCAGATCATGCCGGACGGTCGGCCTCATCGCGCGGTGCCCCCGCCAGTCGGGCGCGCTCCCTGTGTTCGGCGGCCTTCCGTTCGTGGATCTCGGCCATCCGGAGGTGGTACGCCGGGTTGTCCTCCTCGTAGATGTCGGGGATGCCGTCCTCGTCGTCGTCGCGCTCCTCGGCGGCGACGAGCGACTGGTACCTGCGGACCCGCAGCTTCAGCAGGACGGAGGCGAGGACGGCCGCGATCAGGGAGCCCATCAGGACGGCGGCCTTCACCTCGTCGGTGAGGGCGGCGTCCCCGGCGAAGGCGAGTTCGCCGATGAGGAGCGAGACCGTGAAGCCGATTCCGGCGAGGGAGGCCACGGCGAACACGTCAGGCCAGGCCAGGTCGGGATTGAGCTCGGCCCGGGTGAAGCGGGCGGCGAGCCAGGTGCCGCCGAAGATGCCGACGGCCTTGCCGACGACCAGGCCGAGGACCACGCCCAGGGTGACCGGCTGGGTGAAGACGTTCCCGATCGCGCCGCCGGAGACGCCGACGCCGGCCGAGAAGAGCGCGAACAGCGGTACGGCGAGGCCGGCCGAGATCGGGCGCACGAGGTGCTCGATGTGCTCGCCGGGGGAGTGCTGCTCGCCGTCCCGGGTGGTGCAGCGCAGCATCAGGCCCATTGAGACGCCGGCGATCGTGGCGTGGATGCCGCTGTTGTACATCAGCGCCCAGATGACCAGGGCCAGCGGCACGTACACGTACCAGCCCCGTACGCCCTTGCGGAGCAGCAGCCAGAAGAGGACGAGGCCCGCGAGGGCGCCGCCGAGCGCGGCGAAGTTCAGGTCGCTGGTGAAGAAGATCGCGATGATCAGGATCGCGAAGAGGTCGTCGACGACGGCCAGGGTGAGCAGGAAGGCGCGGAGCGCGGACGGCAGCGAGGTGCCGATGACGGCGAGGACGGCGAGCGCGAAGGCGATGTCGGTCGCGGTGGGCACGGCCCAGCCGTCCATCGAGCCGTTGCCGACGGCGTTGACCAGGACGTAGACGAGGGCGGGTGCGGCCATGCCGCAGAGGGCGGCGACGACGGGGAGCGCGGCGGCCCTGGGGTCGCGCAGTTCGCCCGCGACGAGCTCGCGCTTGAGTTCGATGCCGGCGACGAAGAAGAAGATCGCGAGGAGGCCGTCGGCGGCCCAGTGCTGGATCGACAGGTCGAGGCCGAGGGCGGCCGGGCCCAGGTGGAAGTCGCTGACGGACTCGTAGCTGTCGCTCAGCGGGGTGTTGGCCCAGATGAGGGCGGTGACGGCGGCGACGAGGAGCAGTACGCCGCCCACGGTCTCGGTACGCAGGGCGTCGGCGAGGTGGCGCCGCTCGGGCAGGGAGAGCCGGCCGAGGAACTTGCGGTCATCGGGCTTGCGGTCGTCGGTCGGTGCGGGCGCGGCCACGGGGATCCTCCGGTCGGGCGGGCAGGACGAATCACATTGCCGACCAGACTTCCCGGCGCACCTAGGTTCTCTTGTCGCGTCTCTGACGCGATCTTTACCTTACCTAACGAGCGCGGGTGGCGTCCGGCGGGACTCACTTTAGGGAGCTTTGCCCTGTTCGTCCCGTCGGGTGGGGCGAGACGCGAACGCCCGCCCCCATGAACTCGGGGCGGGCGTTCGCGGTGTACGGGCCGGGCGTTCGTGCGGGCCCGGGCGTTCGTGCGGGCCCGGGCGCTCGTACGGGCCGGGCTCAGTCCTCGCTGGAGGCGGCCGGCAGCTGGGTCTGGATGAGCGACATGACCGAGGAGTCGGTCAGCGTGGTGACGTCACCCAGCTCCCGGTTCTCGGCGACATCGCGCAGCAGACGGCGCATGATCTTGCCCGAGCGGGTCTTCGGCAGCTCCGCCACCGGCAGGACCCGCTTCGGCTTGGCGATCGGGCCGAGGGTCGCGCCGACGTGGTTGCGCAGCTCGGCGACCAGGCCCTCGTCCTGGCTCGCCGTGCCGCGCAGGATGACGAAGGCGACGATCGCCTGGCCGGTCGTCTCGTCGGCGGCGCCGACGACGGCCGCCTCGGCGACGGCCGGGTGGGAGACGAGGGCCGACTCGACCTCGGTGGTCGAGATGTTGTGCCCGGAGACGAGCATGACGTCGTCGACCCGGCCGAGCAGCCAGATGTCGCCGTCCTCGTCCTTCTTGGCCCCGTCACCGGCGAAGTACTTGCCCTCGAAGCGGGACCAGTACGTGTCGATGTAGCGCTGGTCGTCGCCCCAGATGGTGCGGAGCATCGACGGCCACGGCTCGGTGAGGACCAGATAGCCGCCGCCGCCGTTCGGGACCTCGTTGGCCTCGTCGTCGACGACGGTGGCCGCGATGCCCGGCAGCGGACGCTGGGCGGAGCCCGGCTTGGTCTCGGTGACGCCCGGCAGAGGCGAGATCATCATCGCGCCGGTCTCGGTCTGCCACCAGGTGTCCACGATCGGGGTCTTCCCGGCGCCGATGTGCTCGCGGTACCAGACCCAGGCCTCGGGGTTGATCGGCTCGCCGACGGAGCCGAGGACGCGGAGGCTGGAGAGGTCGAACTTCGCGGGGATGTCGTCCCCCCACTTCATGAACGTGCGGATCGCGGTCGGCGCCGTGTAGAGGATCGTGACGCCGTACTTCTGCACGATCTCCCAGAACCGGCCCTGGTGCGGGGTGTCCGGGGTGCCCTCGTACATGACCTGCGTCGCGCCGTTGGCCAGCGGGCCGTAGACGATGTACGAGTGCCCGGTGACCCAGCCGATGTCGGCGGTGCACCAGTAGACGTCGGTCTCCGGCTTGAGGTCGAAGACGGCGTGGTGGGTGTACGCGGCCTGGGTGAGGTAGCCGCCGGAGGTGTGCAGGATGCCCTTCGGCTTCCCCGTGGTGCCCGAGGTGTAGAGGATGAAGAGCGGGTGCTCCGCCTCGAAGGCCTCCGGGGTGTGCTCGGCGGACTGGCGGGCGACGATGTCGTCCCACCACACGTCGCGGCCCTCGGTGAAGGCGGTCTCCTGGCCCGTACGGCGGACCACGAGGACGTGCTCGACCTGCGGACACTTGGCGACGGCCTCGTCGATGGCCGGCTTGAGGGCGCTCGGCTTGCCCCGGCGGTAGCCGCCGTCGGCCGTGACGACCAGCTTGGCGTCGGCGTCCTGGATGCGGGAGGCGACGGCGTCGGCCGAGAAGCCGCCGAAGACCACCGAGTGGGCGGCGCCGACGCGGGCGCAGGCCAGCATCGTGATGGCGGCCTCGGGGATCATCGGCAGGTAGACGGCGACCCGGTCGCCCTTGCGGACGCCCAGCTCGGTCAGGGCGTTGGCCGCCTTGGAGACCTCGTCCTTGAGCTCGGCGTACGTGATCGCGCGGCTGTCGCCCGGCTCGCCCTCGAAGTGGATGGCGACCCGGTCGCCGTGGCCGGCCTCGACATGGCGGTCGACGCAGTTGTACGCCACGTTCAGCTCGCCGTCGGCGAACCACTTGGCGAACGGCGGGTTCGACCAGTCGAGCGTCTCGGTCGGCTCGGTGGCCCAGGTCAGGCGCTTGGCCTGCTCGGCCCAGAAGCCCAGCCTGTCCGCCTTGGCCTGCTCGTACGCCTCCGCCGTCACGTTGGCGTGCGCGGCCAGCTCGGCGGGCGGCGAAAATCGACGCTCTTCCCGAAGCAGATTGGCCAGGCTTTCGTTGCTCACGACATCTCCCTTTCCCAGGGCGTCCTCTGTGCGTATGTGTCCCGCGTCATAGCTCATCAGTCAGATGCCCGGGTGACAAGAGCCTCCGGACAATTGGTTTAGACCTGTTAGGCGAATGGCGTGCGGGGGCCCCTTCTTCCCGAGCGGTGGGAGAAGGGGCCACACAGTCTCACGGACGGGGGAAGCGGAAGGTTCAGGGCGCGCGGGTTCCGGCCGGACGCGCGGGCGCGGTCGGAGGCGAGGTGTCCCGAGCGCCCGTGCGGTCAGGACGCGCGGGCCGTCTCCAGCGGGTCCGTCGGCATGACCTGGGTGAACACGTCGTCGTAGCTGTGCACCTCGTCCGTTCCCGAGAGCAGGTACGCCTGCGCCTCGCCCACGTGGAAGTACATGCCGTGCAGCGTGAGCGTGCCCTCGGCGAGCCGCCGCGCCACCGGCTCGTACGCCCGCAGGTGATCCAGCTGCTGCACCACGTTCGTCAGGCAGAGCTGCTCGACCGCGTCGGCCGGAAGGCGTCCGGAGATCCGGGCCCAGGCGTGTCTCCTGCTCACCATCCGCTCCAGACTGGGCCGGCCGTGGCGCAGCCACCGGCGGAGCGGGGTCGGCGGATCGTCGGGACCGCCGCTCAGGAGGGCCTGCATCGCACCGCAGCCGGAGTGGCCGCAGACGGTGATCGACGCGACCCGCAGCACCTCCACCGCGTACTCGATCGCCGCCGCCACCGAGTCGTCGCCGCTCTCCTCGCCGGGGAGGGGGACGAGGTTGCCGACGTTGCGCACGGTGAACAGGTCGCCGGGGCCGCTCGACGTGATCATGCTGGTGACCAGCCGGGAGTCGGCACAGGTCAGGAACAGCTGCGAAGGCGTCTGGCCCTCCCGGGCGAGTCGCGCCAGCTCGTCCCGTACGAGCGGGGCCGTGTTCCGCTGGAACTGGCCGATTCCGCTGGCCAGATGCAGCCCCGTCGCCCGCCGGGGCTCGGCCGGCTCCGTCGACTCGTCGGGCACGTCCGGCCGGTCGGCCGGCTGCTCCCCGCACTGGTGGTTGTGCCACGGCGTCCAGGGCCGGCAGCAGGTGTGATCGGCGGCGGCCGACGCGGTGGCGGTGGCCGGCTCGGCGATCCGGGTGCCGGACGGGCCTGTCGTCTCGACCGTACCGCCGTGGGCGAGGTGCCCGGCGGTCCAGTCGCTCAGCGTCTCGTACGCCGCGTGGTCCATGAAGGACCCGTCGAGCTCGACCACCACGTCCGACCCGTACGGCAGTTGGTGCAGGGCGCGGCTCAGCCGGGGGACGGCGAGGAAGGTCAGCTGGCCCCGCACGCGCAGCAGGTGGCGTCCGTCCCCGTCCTCGCGGGTGATCCGGGTGCGGGCGAGCCGGTGCAGGGCGACCGCGACGGCCACGGCGATGCCGAGGGCGACGCCCTCCAGGATGCCGACGAGGACCACGCCGGCCACCGTCACCGCGTAGACGACGACCTCGCGGTGCTGCGTGACGGTACGGATGTGGGTGATGCTGACCATCTGGATGCCGACCACCATGACCAGCGCGGCGAGCGAGGGCAGCGGGATCAGGTCGAGCAGGGGAACGAGCAGGAGGGCCGCGAGCACGATCCACAGGCCGTGCAGCATCGTGGAGGCGCGGGTCTGCGCGCCCGCCGACACGTTGGCGACGCTGCGGACCGCGACACCGGCGACCGGCAGCCCGCCGAGCGCCCCGGACACCACGTTGGCCGCGCCCTGACCGGCGAGTTCACGGTCGAGAGCGGCACGCGGAACACCCTGCCCGCCGTCCGGCCGGGCGGCGACCAGCTTGTCGACCGCCACGGCGGACAGCAGCGACTGCACGCTGGTCACCAGCGTGATCGTCAGCACCCCGGCCGCGATGCCGAGCGCCGGGCCCTCGGGCAGGCCGGGCAGGGCGTGGCTGCTCCAGGACGGCAGGTCGACGCGGGGTACGGCGATTCCGGCGAACGTCGCCACCGCCGTGGCCCCGGCCACCGCGACGAGCGCGGCGGGAAGCTTCCGGGCGAGCCGCCCGGCGCGGCCCGGCAGCCGGGGCCAGCACAGCAGCACGGCCACGGTGAGGGCGCTGAGGGCGAGGGCGGCCGGGTGGAGGTCCGCCAGCTGGGCGGGCAGACCCAGGACGTTGTCCACGGCGGAGCTCTGCGGGGTGCCGCCGAGCACGATGTGGAGCTGGGCGAGGGCGATGGTGACGCCGATGCCGGCCACCATGCCGTGCACGATCGCGGGGGAGACGGCGAGCGCCGAGCGGGCCACGCGGAGTGCGGAGAGGGCGAGTTGGGTGAGTCCGGCGAGGACGGTGATGGCGCAGGTGGTGCGCCAGCCGTACCGCTGGATGAGCTCGGCGGTCACGACGGTGAGGCCGGCGGCGGGGCCGCTCACCTGGAGCGGGGCGCCTCCGAAGCGCCCGGCGACGATGCCGCCGACGGCGGCGGCGACCAGACCGGCCTGGAGCGGGGCTCCGGTGGCGAGCGCGATGCCGAGCGAGAGCGGCAGGGCGATCAGGAAGACGGCGACCGAGGCGGACAGGTCGGCGCCGGCGATGCGGAAGCGGCGGGGTCCGTCCGGCGGACTGTGGGGCCGCTGGACCTCGGGCCTGTTGGTGATGCGGTCAGGGGTGCAGAGGGTCATTCCCGTCTCCTCCGGGGCAGCGCGGTCGCGGTTCGTGCGGGACGAACTGGGGGGCTCGCGGCCGTGGGTCACGGCGTGCAGCGGCGGGATTCCGGCGGGACCCCGCCCAGGGCGAGGATCAACGCTCGGTAAATGGATCGTAATGGAGAGTAAAGTCTCCGGCATTATTTTCGGGGCAAACAGGGCAATGATTCACCGGTTCCGGTGATAGGTGAACGGATTGCCGCTTGTCGTTTCATCTCCCCAGGGGGAGTGGTGCGACGTTGACGCGGCTCGTACGGAACGTGCTCTGAGGAGAGGTGGGCGGATGCCAGCCGCCGGGAGAAGGACCGCAGTCCACAAGGCAGTCCCCAGGAAGTCGCTCGCCGCCGGTGCCCTCGCCGTCGCCCTGATCACCGGCCTCGCCGGCTGCTCGGGCTCCGACGGCGACGCCACGAAGGGGACGCCGGGCGGCGGGGGCGCCAAGAAGGGGCCGGCAGCGGCCCCGCCGAACGCGGTCCGGCTGATCGGTGACGGCTCCACGGCCTTCACCGGCGCCCAGCCCCACCAGCCCGTCTGGCAGCGCCTCAAGCCGGGCGAGACCCCGCCGCAGTTCGTCGTCTTCTCGTGGGACGGCGCCGGCGAGGACAGCCAGAAGCTCTTCTCGCACTTCCGCTCCGTCGGCAAGAAGTACGACGCCTCCATGACGTACTTCCTGAGCGGCGTGTACCTGCTGCCCGAGGAGAAGCGGAAGCTCTACGAGCCGCCGCAGCACAGGGCCGGGCGCTCCGACATCGGCTTCAACGACACCCAGGGCATCCGCGCCACCGTCCGCGAACTGCGTGCCGCCTGGCTGGAGGGCAACGAGATCGGCACCCACTTCAACGGGCACTTCTGCGGGAAGGAGAGCGGCGTCGGCAACTGGTCGGTCGAGGACTGGATGAGCGAGATCAACCAGGCCAAGTCCTTCGTCAAGAACTGGAAGACCAACGCGGGCCTGCGCGCGGAGCAGCCGCTGCCCTTCGACTACGAGAAGGAACTCGTCGGCGCCCGCACCCCCTGCCTCGAAGGCCGGAAGAACTTCGTGCGGGCGGCGGCGCAGATGGGCTTCCGCTACGACACCAGCGGTGTCAACGACCAGATCTGGCCCAAGAAGGACACGGGCCTCTGGGACCTCTCGATGCACCTCGTGCCCGTCCCGGGCCGCGCCTTCCAGACGCTGGCCATGGACTACAACTTCCTGGTCAACCAGTCGCCCGGCACCACCCAGGGCGACCCTTCCCAGCACCGGTACTGGGGCGACCAGATGCGGGACGGCCTGGTGCAGGCCTTCGAGCGCTCCTACCGGGGCAACCGCGCGCCGCTCGTCATCGGCAACCACTTCGAGTCCTGGAACGGCGGCACGTACATGCGGGCCATCGAGGAGACCATCGCCACGGTGTGCGTGCAGAAGGACGTCAAGTGCGTGTCCTTCCGGCAGCTCGCCGACTGGCTCGACGCCCAGGACCCCGACGTCATCGCCAAGATGCGCACCCTGAAGGTCGGCGAGGCCCCGCCGGGCGGATGGGCGGGCTTCCTCGCGGCCCCGCCGGCCGTCCCCGCGGCGGGCGCCGGGCAGGCCGCACGGCCCTGACCCCTTCGCACGGCACGAACCCCGGGGTCGACCTGCGCCGGCAGGTCGGCCCCTTCGTGGGCCGTGACGCCGTCAGCCGAGGCCGGACGCGGCGGCCATCGGGTCGCCGAGCACGAACTCGGGGTCGACCTGTGCCGCCAGATCCGCTCCCGTCTTGGCGTTGCCCCAGCTCTCCGCGTTGCGCAGGTGGAAGTGGACCATCTGGCGCGTGTAGCGGTCCCAGTCGCGGTCGGCGTACGAGTCGTCCGCCGCGTCCTGGAGGGCCTGGAGCGACATCCGGTTCTCCGCCTCCAGGTGCTCGAAGTGGTGCGGACGGCCCTTCTCCATGGCACGGACCCAGTCCGAGTGGCCCACCGTCACGAGCAGGTCGTCGCCGACCTCCGCGCGCAGGAAGTCGAGATCGTCCTCGCCCTGCACCTTGTTGCCGACGACCTTGAGCGCGACGCCGAAGTCCCGCGCGTACTCCTTGTACTGGCGGTAGACCGAGACGCCCTTCCGGGTCGGCTCGGCGACCAGGAAGGTCATGTCGAAGCGGGTGAAGAGACCGGAGGCGAACGAGTCCGAGCCCGCGGTCATGTCGACGACCACGTACTCGTCCGGGCCGTCCACCAGGTGGTTGAGGCAGAGCTCCACCGCGCCGACCTTCGAGTGGTAGCAGGAGACCCCGAGGTCCGACTCCGTGAAGGGGCCGGTCGCCATCAGGCGGATGTCGCCGTCGTCGAGCCGGACCGGTCGCGCGCAGGCCTCGTAGACCGGGTTCTCCTCGCGGACCCGCAGCAGCCGAGAACCCTCCCCGGGCGGGGTCGTCTTGATCATCGTGTCGGCGGAGACGATCCGCGGGTTCGTGCCCCGCAGGTACTCCTTGATGAGCGGCAGGTGCGCGCCCATCGCGGGCAGCGCGGCGGCCTCCGCGTCGGGCAGGCCGAGCGCGGCGCCCAGGTGCTGGTTGATGTCGGCGTCGATGGCCACGACAGGAGCTTCGTTGGCGGCGAGGTGGCGGATGAAGAGCGAGGACAGCGTGGTCTTACCGCTGCCGCCCTTCCCCACGAAAGCGATCTTCATGTTCACCTAGGGTAGCGGCACGAACGCGGCCTGTGGTCAAGGTGCGTGAAGAAGGCCACTCCATCGTGGGGCGGAGGTCCGGGGCGCGTAGCCTCCCTACCTATGAGTACGCACGCCTCTGACCCCTTGGCCGCCCTCGGCTCCCTGCCGGGCGTCGCCGACGCGGTGGACTCCGTACGCAAGGCCGTCGACCGGGTCTACGGCCACCGTGTGATGCGGCGCCGCAGCAACGAGATCTCCTCCGAGGCGGCCCTGCGCGGCGCGCGCGGCTCGGCCGCCCTCTCCGGCGCCGACTGGGCCCTGGAAGAGGTCCGCCGGCGCACCGACTTCGGCGCGGATCCCGAGGCCCGCACGGTCGGGGCCGCCCTGCGGCTCGGCGCCGAGGCCGGGCAGCTGCTCTCCATCTGGCGCCAGTCTCCGCTGCGGGTGCTCGCCCGGCTCCACCTGGTCGCCGCGGGCGACCCGGGCTCGGGCGCGGCCGGCGCGGGCGTGCCCGGCGACTCCGTGGGGCGGCCGCGGCTGGACGGCGAGACGGTCGACGAACCGCTCGTCACGGCCCCGCTGCCGTCCCCCGACGAGGTCGCGGGACGGCTCGAAGGGCTCGCGGGGCTGATCGTCGCGGGCAGCGAGGCCCCGGCGCTCGTGACGGCCGCCGTGGTCCACGGCGAGCTGCTCGCGCTGCGCCCCTTCACCTCGTACAACGGGCTTGTCGCGCGGGCGGCGGAGCGGATCGCGCTGGTCGGGAGCGGCCTCGACCCCAAGGCGGTGTGCCCGGCGGAGGTCGGCCACGCGGAGCAGGGGCGGGCGGCGTACCTCGCGGCGTTCGAGGGGTACCTCTCGGGGACCCCGGAGGGCGTCGGCGGCTGGATCGCGCACTGCGGGCGCGCGGTCGAACTCGGTGTCCGTGAGTCGACGGCCGTCTGCGAGGCGCTTCAGCGCGGCGCGGCCTGAAATGGGTTGCGGCGGTACCAGTTCTGGTACCGCCGCTGGCACGTCCACCCAGTTACCATGCGTCCTCGATATGTGCCCATCAGGCCGGGGTGCTTTGCCCTTGGCCTGGTGCGGCTGGCCCGTAATCGACGGGTCGACGTCGCGTGGGTGCTTGGTTTCTGTGCTAGGTCCGTGGGGCCTTCATGCTCAACAGGTGATCCTCTCGGATGTCCTCGGTCTCGCGGGCCTGATTCCTTTCTACTCCTGTCCGAGTGGAAGCGAAAGTGCTGGCTCCGCTTCTTTGCTCCTCAATCAAATCCGGGCAAAGGCCTCGGCCGGGCGAGGGGCCCGCGCCGCCTGGCGCCGGCGCGAGGCGTACCAGACCAGTCCGGCGCCCAGGGCCGCCGCACCGACGGCCGCCGCCGCGACGAGCGTGGGGCGGGGAGGCATCCGGAACGCGGGAAGCCGCTGCTTCAGCCGCACCGGCTTCTCGAAGGCCAGAACCGGCCATTCCCGCGCAACGGCCTCCCGGCGCAGCGCCCGGTCGGGATTGACCGCGCACGGGTGCCCGACGGCCTCCAGCATGGGGATGTCCGTCGCCGAATCGCTGTACGCGTAGCAGCGCGAGAGGTCGTAGCCCTCCGACTCCGCGAGATCGCGGACCGCCTCGGCCTTCGTCGGCCCGTAGGCGTAGTACTCCACCTCCCCGGTGAAGCAGCCGTCCTCGCCGACCACCATCCGGGTGGCGACGACCCGGTCGGCCCCGAGCATCTCGCCGATCGGCTCGACGACCTCGGCGCCGGAGGTCGAGACGATCACGACGTCGCGGCCCGCGGCGTGGTGCTCCTCGATGAGGGAGGCCGCCTCGTCGTAGATGATCGGGTCGATCAGGTCGTGAAGGGTCTCGGCGACGAGCTCCTTCACCTGGGCGACGTTCCAGCCTTTGCAGAGCGCGGAAAGATATTCGCGCATCCGCTCCATCTGATCGTGATCGGCTCCGCCCGCCAGGAAGACGAACTGGATGTACGCCGTCCGCAGGGCGGCGCGGCGGCTGATCAGTCCGCCCCGGTAGAAGGACTTGCTGAAGGTCAGCGTCGAGGACTTCGCAATGACCGTCTTGTCCAGGTCAAAGAAGGCGGCTGTGCGCGGCAAGGAGTGGTTTTCCACAAGGCTGAGCATAGGTGGCGGCCATTCGGCGTACGCTGGGGCGTGTGGGTTTGCCTGAGAAGGCTCTCGGGTACACCATGGAAGTCACGGATCGTTCGCGACCGTGCTAACCCGGCCCGGCTCCTCCCCCCCCCGAGTCGGCCGGAAAGACGACCCCCGCT
Source organism: Streptomyces sp. NPDC051822 (assembly GCF_044452745.1). Taxonomy (NCBI): domain Bacteria; kingdom Bacillati; phylum Actinomycetota; class Actinomycetes; order Kitasatosporales; family Streptomycetaceae; genus Streptomyces; species Streptomyces sp. NPDC051822. The sequence continues at coordinate 129,454 of NZ_JBITBZ010000013.1, forward strand.
CTCCCCCCCGGCGGGGGTCGTCGCATGTCCGGAGCCGTTTCGGCGCTGTAAGACATCGTCTGCTCCCTTCCTTTCGGCCGTCGGCCGTGATGCGGCCCGTGCTCAGCCCGACCCTCGATTCATCACTCACGGTAACCGGCGGGCTGCGTTCCGGGCAGCCCCCGGAGAGGTGACGAAGATATTCACAGGGCTTCGGATATCCACAGTTTTTCGATGAGATCCCCAAGATTTCCGGTTCGGCCCCACGGTGATTCCTGTCGCGAAGTTCGCGGTCGGCGGGAATCACGAGAGGGCGTGTGCCATGGAGACGTTCAGGCCATCCAGGACCGGGGCGGCGTCGGTGTCGGCTTCGGTGTCGGGCGGACCGGGGGCGCAGGGGGGACCGGAGGCGCCGGGGGCCGACGAGCCGCGCCGCACCGGGCCGCTGATCGTCACCGAGGACCTGGGGCTGCTCGACGACCTCCTCCGGCTGTGCGCCGCGGCCGGAGTCGAGCCCGAGGTGCACCACCGGGTGCCGGAGCGGCGGGCGAGCTGGACCGATCCGCCCCTCGTCCTGGTCGGCGACGACGTCGCGGCCCGCTGCCGGGGAGCGGTGCGCCGCCCCGGGACCGTTCTCGTCGGCCGTGACCACGACGATCCGGCGGTGTGGCGACTGGCCGTCGAGATCGGCGCCGAGGGCGTGCTCAGGCTGCCGGACGCCGAGGCCCTCCTCGTCGACCGGATCGCCGACGCGGCCGAAGGCGTGGGCCGGCAGGCGCTGACCGTCGGCGTCGTCGGCGGGCGCGGGGGCGCCGGCGCCTCCACCCTGGCCTGCGGGCTCGCGCTCGCCGCCGCGCGGACCGGGCGGCGCACCCTGCTCGTCGACGGCGACCCGCTGGGCGGCGGACTCGATGTGCTGCTCGGCGGCGAGCGCGAGGAGGGCAGGCGCTGGCCCGACTTCGCGGCCTCCAAGGGCCGCCTGGCCGGCGGCGCCCTGGAGGAGTCCCTGCCGTCCGTGCGGGGAGTCCGGGTGCTCAGCTGGGGCAGGGAACCCGCGGACGCGGTGCCGCCCGAGGCCGTGCGGTCCGTGCTGGCCGCGGCTCGCCGCCGGGGCGGAGTCGTGGTCGTCGACCTGCCGCGCGGAACCGACGAGGCGACCGCGGAGGCGCAGGCGCAGCTCGACGTCGGACTGCTTGTCGTCCCCGCCGAGTTGAGGGCCGTCGCGGCGGCCCACCGGGTCGCCTCGACGCTCTCCGTGGGCGTGCGCGACCTGCGCGCCGTGGTCCGTGGCCCGTACGCGGCGGGACTCGACGAACGATGGGTCGCCGACGCGCTGAGGCTGCCGCTGGCCGGTGAACTGCCCTACGACCCGGGGATCGTGGAGGACCAGGACGCGGGTGTGCCACCGGGCGCCGAGCCCCGTGGGCCGCTCGGCCGGTTCTGCGACGCGTTCTGGACGCGGGTCCTCGTCTCAGGCGGTGCGGCGTGACCGGGGCGGGAGGCGCCGCCGGCGGCGGCGCGGGGCTGCTCGACGCCGTACGGCAGCGACTCGCGGCCAGCGGCTCCGACCCCACCCCGGCACGGGTGGCGGCCGCGCTGCGGGCCCAGGGAAGGCTGCTCGGCGACGCGGAAGTGCTCGGCGCCGCCGAGGAGTTGCGGTGCGAACTGATCGGCACCGGCCCCCTGGAACCGCTGCTCGCCGACCCCGCCGTCACCGACGTCCTGGTCTCGGCGCCCGACCGGGTGTGGGTGGACCGGGGCGCCGGTCTCGAACGGGCCCCGGTGTCCTTCTCCGACGCCGCCGCCGTACGCAGGCTCGCCCAGCGTCTCGCGGCGGTGGCCGGACGCAGGCTCGACGACGCCCGGCCCTGGGTCGACGCGCGGCTGCCCGACGGCACCCGGATGCACGCCGTGCTGCCGCCGGTGGCGGTCGGCTCGACCTGCCTGTCGCTGCGGGTGGTGCGGCCACGCGCCTTCACCCTGGAGGAGCTCGCGGCGGCGGGCACGGTGCCGCCCGGCGGCGCCCCGATCCTGCGCGCCCTGATCGACGCCCGGGTGTCGTACCTGGTCAGCGGCGGCACGGGGACGGGGAAGACCACGCTGCTCGCCTCCCTGCTGGGCCTGGTGGGGGAGCGGGAGCGGATCGTCCTCGCCGAGGACTCGGCGGAACTGCGGCCGGACCACCCGCATGTCGTGCGTCTTGAGGCACGGCCCGCGAACCAGGAGGGCGCCGGTCTCGTCACCCTGCGGGACCTCGTCCGGCAGGCGCTACGGATGAGGCCCGACCGGCTGGTGGTCGGAGAGGTCAGAGGCCCCGAGGCGGTGGACCTGCTCGCGGCCCTCAATACAGGTCATGAAGGCGGCTCCGGGACTGTCCACGCCAACACCGCGGCGGACGTACCGGCGCGACTCGAGGCCCTGGGGACGGCGGCGGGGCTCGACCGGGCGGCCCTGCACAGCCAGTTGGCAGCCGGTCTGTCGGTCGTGCTGCACCTGGCGCGGGACCGGGGCGGGCGGCGGCGGATCGCCGAGGTGCACGTCCTGGAGCGCGACCGGGACGGTTTCGTGCGGACGGTCCCTGCGCTGCGGTGGGGCGCGTCCGGTTTCGAGCGGGAGCGTGGCTGGGAGCGGCTGGGCTCGCTGATCGGAGCGGGCTCGTGGTGACGACGCAACCGGTGCCGGTCCAGGCCGTGGCCCACGGCGCGGCGGCGCTCTGCGCGGGCCTCGCGCTGTGGTGGGCGGCCGAGCGGCGCCGAGGGGTGAACAGGGCGCGGGCGGTGCTCGTACGCGGCGGGTCCGGCGGCCCCGGTGCTCAAGGAGCCCGTGGTGGCCGGTGGCCGGCCGTGGGCGCGCGGTGGTGGGCCGTGGTGCGCGGACGGCGCGCGTGGCTGTGTCTGCCGGTGGCGGGGCTCGTCGCGGTGCTCGGTGCGTCGCCACTGCCGCTGGTGGCGGGGGCGGTCGCGGTGCCGATGGTGGCGCGGCGGCTGAGGGCGGTCGAGCGCCGGAGGGTACGGGAGGCGAGGGGTGAGCGGGTGGTGGCCTTGTGCGGGGCGGTCGTGGGGGAGTTGAGAGCCGGGTGGCAGCCCGCCCAGGCACTGTCCTTCGCGGCCCGGGAGACGGGAGCGCTGGGCCATGAGGAGGCGGCGGTGCTGGCGGCGGCCCGGTTCGGCGGGGACGTGCCGGACGCGCTGCGGAGGGCGGCGGGCCAGGACGGCGCCGACGGGCTCGCGGGCATGGCGGCCTGCTGGCAGGTGGCCGTGGACGGGGGCGCGGGCCTGGCCGCCGGGCTCGACCGGCTGGAAGCGGCCCTGCGGGAGCACCACGAGCGGCGGGAGCGGCTGCGGGTCGAACTGGCCGGAGCCTGGGCGACGGTGGCGGTTCTCGCGCTGCTCCCGGTGGCGGGTGTCGCCCTCGGCGCGGCTCTGGGCGCCGACCCGCTGTGGGTGCTGCTGCACACACCGGCGGGCCTGGGCTGTCTGGCCGTGGGAGGAGCGCTGGAGGCGGCCGGACTGTGGTGGTCCGCACGGATCGTACGAGGAGGGGAGCGGGCGTGATCGCGGCCTTTCAAGTGGGGGTATTCGTGGTCCTGGCGCTGGTCTGTTGCGCGCAGGCCGCCCGGGAGGTGGTGAACGGCCGGCGGGCGCGTGGAATGCGGCGGCGGGTGAGGAGCCTGTTCCAGGCACCGGCACCGGCACCGGCACAGGCCCCGGCTCCACGAGCCGTGAAGTCCCTTGCCGGGCTGCCCCGGTGGGCGGGGCACTGGCTGGCGCCACTGGCGGGGGTCGGCCTCGGCTGGGCGCTGTTCGGCGGGTTCGGCGGCCTGCTCGCCGGGGTGCTGGTGGCAGCCGGGGTGAGGCGAAGCGAGGCCGGAGGTTCCGCGTCCTCGGTGGTCGACGACGACGAGGAGGCGGCGCGCCATCTCCCGCTGGCAGCGGATCTGTTGGCCGCCTGCGCCTCGGCCGGAGCCGGACCGGGGGAGGCGGCGGAGGCCGTCGGTCGTTCCCTCGGCGGGCCGTTGGGTGAGCGTCTGACCCGTACTGCGGCCGAACTCCGGCTCGGCGGCGAACCGGCCGAGGTGTGGCGGAGGTTCGGCGCGATACCGGGCGCCGGAGGGCTGGCCCGCTGCATGGAGCGGGCCGGTTCCTCGGGTGCGCCGGCGGCGGAGGCCGTCGCCCGGCACGCGGCGGCGCTGCGGTCGGCCCGCGCCCGTACGGCGGAGGCCAGGGCGCGCCGGGCGCAGGTCCTGATCAGCGCGCCCGTGGGGCTCTGCTTCCTGCCCGCCTTCCTGGCGGTGGGGGTGGCCCCCGTGGTGATCGGCCTCGCGACCGGACTCCTGGACGGATGAACGGCGGACACGGCCGGGCATGGCCGAACACAGCCGGACGAGACATGACGAAACGCGACAGGCGACGACGGAACGAGGAGAACGGCATGGCAGGCATGGAAGGCATGGAAGGCATGGCAGGTACGGCAGGCAAGGCGGCGGCACCGGTGTGTGGATGGTGGACGCGGCGGAAGGCGGCGGCGCGCCGGGACGCGGGGATGACCACGTCCGAGTACGCGGTGGGGACGATCGCCGCGGCGGCGTTCGCCGCGGTGCTGTACAAGATCGTGACGAGCGGCGCGGTCTCGGGGGCGCTGGAGTCGGTGATCGGAAAGGCTCTCGATGCGTCGTTCTGACCGGGGCTTCGTGACCGTGGAGGCGGCGATGGTGCTGCCCGTCCTCGCCCTGTTCACGGTGGCGCTGCTCTGGGCGCTGGCGGCGGCCGCCGCGCAGATCCGGTGCGTGGACGCGGCACGGGCCGGAGCGCGGGCCGCGGCCCGCTCCGAGCCGGTGTCCTCCGCCGAGTCGGCCGCGCGGTCCGCCGCGCCCGAGGGGGCCCGGGTGTCGGTGACGCGGGCGGGAGAGCTGTGGCGGGTGACGGTGGAGGCCAGGGCGCCCGGCCCCCGCGGCATGGGGGTCACGCTGCGTGCGGACGCGGCGGCCCTGGCGGAGGACACGGTGGCCGACGGCGGGACGGCCGGGGGTCCCGAGTCCGGAGGCGCGCCGTGACCGGCTCGGCTCCGGGGCGGGGCGGCCGCGGGTCCGACCGGGGTGCGGCGACCGTGTGGGCGGCGTTCGCGGCCTGTGCGCTGTGCGTGGTGTTCGGGGCGGTGCTCATGCTCGGACAGGCGGTGGCGGCCCGGCACCGGGCCGGCGGGGCCGCCGACATGGCGGCCCTGGCCGCCGCGGACCGGGCGCTGTGGGGCGAGGCCGAGGCGTGCGCCGTCGCCGCGCGGGTGGCCGCCGCGCAGAGTACCGAGCTGGTGCGGTGCGCGGTGCGGGGCGAGCGCGCGGAGGTGACCGCCCGGGCGGCGCACGGCCGCTACCGGCCCGAGGTCAGGTCGCGGGCGGGCCCTGGGGGCCCTCCGGGGCAGCGGCCGGGCCAGCGGGAGCCTCCCGGCCTTCCGGGGGCGCCGAGGGCTCCGGGGCCTCCCGGAGGATCTCCGTGAGGAGGCGGACGGCGCCCCTCTTGTGGAGCGGATCGTTGCCGTTGCCGCACTTCGGGGACTGGATGCACGAGGGGCAGCCCGCCTCGCACTCGCAGGAGGCGATGGCCTCCCGGGTGGCGGTCAGCCAGGCGCGGGCCGTGTGGAAGGCGCGCTCGGCGAATCCCGCGCCGCCCGGATGGCCGTCGTACACGAAGACGGTGGGCAGCAGGGTGTCGGGGTGGAGCGGCACGGAGACGCCGCCGATGTCCCAGCGGTCGCAGGTCGCGAACAGCGGCAGCATGCCGATGGAGGCGTGCTCGGCGGCGTGCAGGGCGCCTCCGAGGATCTCCGGGGTGATCCGGGCGGCGTCGAGCTGGTCCTCGGTGACCGTCCACCACACCGCCCGGGTGCGCAGGGTGCGGGGCGGGAGGTCGAGCTTGGTCTCGCCGAGGACCTCGCCCGTGATCAGCCGGCGGCGCAGGAAGGAGACCACCTGGTTGGTGACCTCGACGGAGCCGTAGCAGAGGCGGCCGGCTCCCCACGGGATCTCGGTGTCGGTGTCGAGTACGGCGATCGAGGTGGTGTCGCGGGCGGTGGTGGAGTACGGCGGGACGGCCCCCTCCACGAGGGCCACGGAGTCCTTGAGGTCCAGCTCCCGCACCAGGTAGGTGCGGCCCTGGTGGAGGTGGACGGCGCCCTCGTGGACGGCGGTGTGGGAGGCGGCCTCGTCGACGGTGCCGAGGAGGCGGCCCGTGCCGGCCTCGACGATCCGGACGGGGCTGCCGCCGCCGCCCCGGATGTCGGTGAGGTCGGCGGCCCGCTCGCGGCGGGTCCAGTACCAGCCGGTGGAGCGGCGGCGCAGCAGACCGGCGCCCTCCAGTTGGGGCAGCAGGTCGGGGACGGCCGGGCCGAAGAGGGCCACGTCCGGTTCGGTGAGCGGGAGCTCCGCGGCGGCGGCGCACAGATGGGGGGCGAGCACGTAGGGGTTGTCGGGGTCCAGGACGGTCGATTCGACCGGCTGGTCGAAGATCGCCTCCGGATGGTGGACGAGGAAGGTGTCCAGCGGGTCGTCGCGGGCGATGAGAATCGCGAGGGCGCCCTCGCCCGAGCGGCCGGCGCGGCCCGCCTGCTGCCACAGCGACGCCCGGGTGCCCGGGTAGCCGGCGATCAGGACCGCGTCCAGGCCCGAGACGTCCACGCCCAGCTCCAGGGCGGTCGTGGCGGCCAGGCCGAGGAGCTCGCCGGAGTGCAGGGCCCGCTCCAGGGCGCGGCGCTCCTCGGGCAGATAGCCGCCCCGGTAGGCGGCGACACGCCGGGCGAGGGACCGGTCGGTCTCGGCGAGCCGTTCCTGGGCGATCACCGAGATCAGCTCCGCGCCGCGCCGGGAGCGGACGAAGGCGACCGAGCGGACGCCCTGGCGGGTCAGGTCCGTCAGCAGGTCCGCCGTCTCGGCCGTGGCGGTGCGGCGCACGGGCGCGCCGCGCTCGCCGTGCAGTTCGGTCAGCGGCGGCTCCCACAGCGCGAACACCAGTTCGCCGCGAGGGGAGGCGTCGTCGGAGATCTCGGTGACCTGGAGGCCCGTGAGGCGGCCGGCTGCCACGGCGGGGTCGGCCGAGGTGGCGGAGGCGAGGAGGAAGACCGGCTCGGAGCCGTACCGGGCGCAGATCCGGCGCAGTCGCCGCAGCACCTGGGCGACGTGGGAGCCGAAGACGCCCCGGTAGGTGTGGCACTCGTCGATCACGACGTAGCGCAGGGAGCGCAGGAAGGAGGACCACCTGGGGTGGGACGGGAGGATGCCCCGGTGCAGCATGTCGGGGTTGGTGAGGACGTAGTTCGCGTACTGGCGGACCCACTCGCGTTCCTCGACCGGGGTGTCGCCGTCGTAGACGGCGGGGCGGATCCGGTTGCCGAGCGGGGCGGCCAGCTCCCGTACGGCGCGCCGCTGGTCGGCGGCGAGGGCCTTGGTGGGCGCGAGGTACAGGGCGGTGGTGCCGCGCCCGTTCGCGGCCTCGGAGCCGTCCAGGAGGGTGCTGAGGACCGGGGCGAGGTAGGCGAGCGACTTGCCCGAGGCGGTTCCGGTGGAGATCACGACGGATTCGCCGTCGAGGGCGTGCTCTGCGGCCTGCGCCTGGTGGGCCCAGGGGTGCTCGATCCCGGCCGCCTCGATCGCCGCGATCACCTCCGGGCGGATGCGATGCGGCCAGACGGCATGACGACCCTCCCGGGCGGGCATGTGCTCCGTATGAGTGATGCGCGCGGCCCGGCTCTCGCCCGAGGAGAGCCGGTCGAGGACCATGCCGGGGGAGGGTCGGTTGCCCATGTCTCCGGCGGGACGACGGGGGCGCTGATTCTTGGCCATCGGCACCGAGTGTGTCACTGCCATGACGGACAATGCTTCCAAGGCGTCGTGCATGGCTGCTGGTAAGTGATTGAATGCCATCGCGGCTGACGATCAGTTCCCTGACTCCGTCCGGGAGACCCCGGGGGACGATCGTTCGATAGCAAGGTGCTGGAGGATCCGTGGACCTGTCCCTGTCGACTCGCAATGTGTCCGGCGCTGGTGGTGACCGTACGGTCGTCGAGGTCGGTGGCGAGATTGATGTGTATACCGCGCCCAAGCTGCGCGAGCAGTTGGTCGAGTTGGTGAACGACGGCAGCTACCACCTGGTTGTCGACATGGAGGGCGTGGACTTCCTGGACTCCACGGGCCTCGGTGTGCTCGTCGGTGGCCTGAAGCGCGTCCGCGCGCATGAAGGCTCGCTGCGTCTGGTCTGCAACCAGGAGCGCATTCTCAAGATTTTCCGGATCACGGGTCTCACCAAGGTGTTCCCGATCCACACCTCGGTCGACGAGGCCGTCAACGCCGTCGACTGAGCCCAGGGGGTTCGTATGGCCACCGTTGAACTCCGCTTCAGCGCTCAGCCCGAGCACGTCCGTACGGCCCGCCTGGTGGCGGCCGCGGTGGCGCGCCGGGCCGGCGTGGACGAGGCGGTCCTCGACGAGGTGCGTCTCGCCGTGGGTGAGGCCTGTTCCCGTGCGGTCGGGCTGCATCGCAGCAACGGCGTCGCGACCCCCATCAGGGTCGTGCTGACCGAGGAGGAGAAGATCTTCTCCATCGCGGTCGGCGACGAGGTGCCGGGCGCGGGGGTGGCGGCGGCCGACGCCGCCGGTGTCCCCGGCGCGCGGTCCGCGGCTCCGGCCGAGGACTTCGACGACGCCGACGGTGAGGACGAGATGGGCCTCGCGGTGATCCGCGGGCTCGTCGACGACGTCGAGGTGAGTGCCGGTGAGTTCGGCGGCACGATCCGGATGAGCTGGCCGGTGAGTTCGGCGGACGTTCTGTCCTGACCCGTAGGCGTGTACCTGTAGAGGGAGAGGCCCCGCATCGCGGGGCCTCTCCCTTTTCCCCGGCCGTCCGGCTTTCCCTGGCCGTGCGGCCCCTGGCAGTCCGGCGCCCCGGGCCGTGCGGCGACCGGGGCCGTGCGGCGACCGGGGCCGTGCGGCGTGGTGATTGGTGCATCCGCGCGGGTGGGCCTACGGCATCCCCGTATGTCCCGGTGTGTCTCCCTATGATCCGTCCCCATGTACCCCACTTCTCTCGCCGCGGCGGTGCTCACGAGCGGGAACCGGACGATCGTGATCGTCGTCGGCGCCATCGCCCTCGCCGCGCTGGTCGTCGCCCGGCTCCTCGCCCGACAGGTGCTCGCCGCCGGTGAGGGCACCGAGAAGATGAGGGAGATCGCCGCGGCCGTGCAGGAGGGGGCCAACGCCTACCTCGCGCGGCAGCTGCGGACCCTCGCCGTCTTCGCGGCCGCCGTGTTCTTCCTGCTGATGCTGCTGCCCGCCGACAACTGGTCGCAGCGCGCCGGACGTTCCCTGTTCTTCCTGGTCGGGGCGCTCTTCTCGGCGGTCACCGGCTACATCGGCATGCGGCTCGCCGTACGGGCCAACGTGCGGGTCGCCGCGGCGGCCAGGGAGGCCACGCCGGCGGAGGGCGAGCCGGCGAAGAGCCTGACCGAGGTCGCCCACCGGGCCATGCGGATCGCGTTCCGCACCGGCGGGGTCGTCGGCATGTGCACGGTGGGCCTCGGGCTGCTCGGGGCGGCCTGTGTCGTCCTCGTCTACGCCGCCGACGCGCCCAAGGTCCTGGAGGGATTCGGGCTCGGTGCCGCGCTCATCGCCATGTTCATGAGGGTGGGTGGCGGGATCTTCACCAAGGCCGCCGACGTCGGCGCCGACCTGGTCGGCAAGGTCGAGCAGGGCATCCCGGAGGACGACCCGCGCAACGCGGCCACCATCGCCGACAACGTGGGCGACAACGTCGGCGACTGCGCGGGCATGGCGGCCGACCTCTTCGAGTCGTACGCCGTGACCCTGGTCGCCGCGCTCATCCTCGGCAAGGCGGCCTTCGGCGACCACGGCCTCGCGTTCCCGCTGATCGTGCCGGCGATCGGCGTGGTCACCGCGGTGATCGGTATCTTCGCGGTCTCCCCGCGGCGAGCCGACCGGGGCGGGATGACCGCGATCAACCGCGGGTTCCTGGTCTCGGCGGTGATCTCGCTCGCCGGCGTCGCCGTCGCCGCCTTCGTGTACCTCCCGTCCTCGTACGCCGAACTGCAGGGCGTCACCGAGCCGGGCATCCGGGACCACGCCGGCGATCCCCGCGTCCTCGCGCTGGTCGCCGTCGCCCTCGGCATCGTCCTCGCCGCCCTGATCCAGCAGCTCACCGGCTACTTCACGGAGACGAGCCGGCGGCCGGTCAGGGACATCGGAAAGTCCTCGCTCACCGGCCCCGCGACCGTCGTCCTCGCGGGCGTGGCCCTCGGCATGGAGTCCGCCGTCTACACGGCCCTCCTGATCGGCCTCACCGTGTACGGGGCGTTCCTGCTCGGCGGCTCCTCGATCATGCTGGCGCTGTTCGCGGTGGCGCTCGCCGGAACGGGGCTGCTGACCACCGTCGGGGTGATCGTCGCCATGGACACCTTCGGCCCGGTCGCCGACAACGCCCAGGGCATCGCGGAGATGTCGGGGGACGTCCAGGGCGCCGGGGCCCAGGTCCTCACCGACCTGGACGCCGTCGGCAACACGACCAAGGCGATCACCAAGGGCATCGCCATCGCCACCGCCGTCCTGGCGGCCGCGGCGCTCTTCGGCTCGTACCGGGACGCCATCGCGACCTCGGTCGCGGAGGTCGGCGCGAGGGCGGACGCGGTGACGCTCTCGATGGACATCTCGCAGCCCAACAACCTCTTCGGTCTGATCCTCGGCGCGGCGGTCGTCTTCCTCTTCTCGGGGCTCGCGATCAACGCGGTGTCCCGCTCGGCGGGATCGGTGGTGTACGAGGTGCGGCGGCAGTTCCGCGAGCACCCCGGGATCATGAACTACACCGAGAAACCGGAGTACGGACGGGTCGTCGACATCTGCACCAAGGACGCGCTGCGCGAACTCGCCACGCCCGGGCTGCTCGCCGTGATGGCCCCGATCGCGGTCGGCTTCGCGTTGGGGGTCGGCCCGCTCGGCGCGTACCTGGCGGGGGCGATCGGTACGGGCGCGCTGATGGCGGTCTTCCTCGCCAACTCCGGTGGCGCCTGGGACAACGCGAAGAAGCTGGTCGAGGACGGCAACCACGGCGGCAAGGGCAGCGAGGCGCATGAGGCGACCGTCATCGGGGACACGGTCGGCGACCCGTTCAAGGACACGGCCGGCCCGGCGATCAACCCGCTCCTGAAGGTGATGAACCTGGTGGCGCTGCTCATCGCCCCGGCGGTCGTACGGTTCGGCTACGGCGGCGATGCCAGCGCCGGACTGCGGGCGGCGGTCGCGGGGATCGCGCTCTTCGTCGTCATCGGAGCCGTACGCGTCTCCAAGAGGCGCTCGGTGACCGTGTCCTGACGTGTCGTCCGTCTCATTCCCGGATGTTTACGGGGCTGATGTGACGTCTCTCCCTTGGTTCAAAAGGCTGCAATCCGGGTCGAATCAGTCGTACGAAAGGTGGAAGTAGCCCGTTCGGCGTGTATGTTCCGGGGCCGAGAGCCTTGGAAGGGACCGAACCGGTGAACAAGAAGCTTGCGGCCGTACTGTCCGGCGGCGCGGTGCTCGTACTCGCGCTGTCCGGTTGCAGCGAAGACGAGGGCGACAAGGTGGGTGACTGGGCGAAGACGTTCTGCGACCAGGCGAAGCCCCAGATCCAGAAGCGGGCCGACGCCCACCAGATCATCATCTCGACGGCCGCCGACAGCAAGCCCGCCGAGATCCAGGCCGCCGACTCGAAGGCGTTCCAGGACATCGCCAACGCCGACCGTGCGCTCGCCAAGGCCGTCGAGAGCGCCGGGGTCCCGCCCGTCGAGAACGGCCAGAAGATCCAGCAGGACGCGATCAGGGAGCTCAACGCCACCGCGGTGGCGTACGAGGGGCTCAAGAAGCAGGTCGACGCGCTGGACCCGACGAACCAGCAGAAGTTCGCGGACGGCCTCCAGAGCGTCGCCGACGGCCTGACCAAGATCGAGAAGATGGACCAGGACGCCCTGTCCAAGCTGGAGGAGGGTGAACTGGGCCAGGCGATGGCGAAGCAGCCCGGCTGCCAGAAGCCCACCGCCTCGGTCCCGCCGAAGACCTCCGGCTCCGCCTCGCCGCAGCCCGGCTCCACCTCCTCGGCGGACTCGGACTCGGACAAGGGATCGGACGCGGAGCCCACGGGCAAGGCCTCCACGAAGCCGAGCACGAAGCCGAGCGCGAAGACCTCGGGCACGAAGACCGAGGAGTAGGCCCCGGCTTTCCCGGACCGTCGCCCGCCGTGGCCGGGTCGGGCGCCCGGATGTCGGTGGCGGCGGTCACAATGGAGCGGTGAGTACGACCAGCCTGCCTCCCCGCCTTCCGGTGCCCGCGCACGCCGCCCGTCTGCGCGAGGCCCTGCTCGCCGCCGACTTCACCGCCGACGGCCTGCTCGACCTGCTCGGCGCCCCGGCCTACGCGGCGCTCGCGCGCAGCGAGACCGTGCCCGCCCTGCGGGCCACCCGCGGCGACTCCCCGCTGGAGAGCCTCGTCCGGCTCTTCCTGCTCCAGGAGGCCGTCGCGCACGACCGGGCCGCCGCCGCGCTCCCGCTCGCCGAGGCCCTCGCCGACGGCTGGGTGGTCCGCGAGGGCGACACCGTGTCCGCGACGGTCGACGTCCGGCCGTACGGCGGGCCTGACGGCGAGGACTGGTTCATCGTCTCCGACCTGGGCTGCGCCGTCGGCGGCGCCGGGGGCATCGGCAAGAAGGCCGAGGGCGTCGTCCTCGGCGTCGGCGGCGCCTCCACCACCCTCGCCGGCATCACCGTCCGTGCGCCGGTGGCCTCCGCGCTCGACCTGGGCACCGGCTCCGGCATCCAGGCGCTGCACGCCGCCCAGCACGCCACCCTGGTCACCGCGACCGACCTCAACCCGCGCGCCCTGGACTTCACCCGCCTGACGCTCGCCCTGTCCGGGGCCCGGGAGGCCGAGCTGCTCACGGGCTCGCTCTTCGAGCCGGTCGACGGGGACACGTACGACCTGATCGTCTCCAACCCGCCGTTCGTGATCTCGCCCGGCGCCCGGCTCACCTACCGGGACGGCGGGATGGGCGGCGACGACCTGTGCCGCACGCTCGTCCAGCAGGCGGGCGAGCGGCTCAACGACGGCGGATACGCCCAGTTCCTCGCCAACTGGCAGCACGTCGAGGGCGAGGAATGGCAGGACCGGCTGCGGTCCTGGGTGCCCGCGGGCTGCGACGCCTGGATCGTGCAGCGCGAGGTCCAGGACATCACCCAGTACGCGGAGCTGTGGCTGCGGGACAGCGGTGACCACCGCGGCGACCCGGAGGCCTACCGGCTGGCGTACGAGCGCTGGCTCGACGAGTTCGAGTCCCGCAAGACGCGCGCGGTGGGCTTCGGCTGGATCACGATCCGGCGGAACGCGGCGGTGGCGTCCGGCGAGGTCGAGCCGTCGATCGTCATCGAGGAGTGGCCGCACCCCGTCGAGCAGCCCCTCGGCCCCACCGTCCGCGCCCACTTCGAGCGCCAGGACTACCTGCGCGGACACGACGACGCCGCCCTGCTCGCCGACCGGTTCACCCTCGCGCCCGAGGTGGTGCAGGAGCAGGTCGGGCTTCCGGGCGCCGAGGACCCCGAGCACGTCGTGCTCCGGCAGAACCGGGGCATGCGCCGCGCCACCAGGGTCGACCACGTCGGCGCCGGTTTCGCCGGGGTGTGCGACGGCACCCTCAGCGCGGGCCGCATCCTCGACGCGATCGGGCAGCTCATGGGGGAGGACCCGGTCATACTGCGGGACCGCACCCCGCAGGCGATCCGGCTGCTCGTCGAGGAGGGATTCCTGCTGCCCGTCGGAGCCGGGACGTCCGGGGAGGACGGCGGGCAGTACGGCGAGGCGAGCGGCGCTTGATACGGATCGAGCTGGACGAGGCCTCGCTCGGGGCGACCCGGATCGCGATCAGCCCGCTGCGGGACGCGTTCTGCTCGATGCACCTCGCGCTGCCGCACCGGCACCCCTCCTGGCCGTACCAGGAGTGGGTCGGTCAGGCGCGCGAGGTGTGGCGCGAGGACGACCGGCTCCGCCCGCTGTGGGACCTGTTCGTCGAGGGGCGGCGCGAGGTCTCCGACTTCCTGCTGCCCCGGCCGTTCGGCACGGTCAACGTCCACGAGGAGCTGGCCGCGCTGCGGGCCACCGACCCTGAGTTCGTCCGCGCCCAGGTCGACGTCTGCTATCCCGGCATGTCCGACGAGCCCTTCGTGCAGCCCTACCTGAAGGACCCGGAGGCGGCCTGCGCGGCGCTCGCCGACGCGTACGCGGCCTACTGGGAGGGCGCGATCGAGCCGTACTGGCCGACGATGCGGCGGCTCGTCGAGGACGAAGTGCTCGTCCGGGCGCGGACGTTCGCGACGGAGGGCGTCGACGCGCTGTTCGCGGGCCTGGAGACGCGGGGGCGGTGGCAGCCCCCCGTACTCGAACTGACCAAGTACATCGACGCGGAGTACGCGCCCGGAGAGCGGCGTCTCGTGCTCGTGCCGCTGGTCTTCGCGGAGGGCTGCCGGCTGTACTCGACGGACGACCCCGAGGCCTTCGCGCTCAGCTTCCAGGCCCGAGGCGCCGCCGCCCTGCGCGAACCGCCCGAGCCCGTCGCCGAGGACCGGCTCGGCCTGATGCTCGGCCGGGGGCGCGCGGCGGTCCTGCGCGAGCTGGGCGGGCCGCTCACCACGGCGGGGCTCGCCGACCGGCTCGGCCTCGCGCCGAGCACCGTCTCGGAGCACCTTTCGGTGCTCTCGGAGGCCGCCATCGTCACCCGGCACCGCGTCGGACGCTCGGTGTACTACCAGCTCACGGACACGGGCCGGTCGCTGCTCGCGCTGCTCACAGGGGAGGGCGTGCTGCGCGCGGTCGCCTGAGACCCGCCGGGCCGGAACGACGATTCGGGTGCTCCCGAATCGATGGCCCGGCCTCTCCGCGGGCTCCTACCGTCCACCGCATGCTCGCAATCGAGGCGGACGCGCTGCGCCGCACCTACACCACCAGGACCGGGTGGCCGAAGTCCCGGCGCACCGAGACAGAGGCCGTGCGCGGGGTCACCTTCGAGGTGGCCCCGGGGGAGCTGTTCGGCCTCCTCGGGCCCAACGGCGCCGGCAAGACGACCACCATCAAGATGCTCAACACCCTGCTTCTGCCGACCTCCGGCACCGCCCGGGTGTTCGGCCACGACGTGGCCCGCGACCCCGTCGCCGTACGCCGTCGCATCGGGTACGTCTTCGGCGGCGACCGGGGCCTGTACGACCGGCTGTCCGCGCTCGACAACCTCCGGTACTTCGCCGAGCTGTACGGGGTCGGCGCCCGCGACCAGAAGCGGCGCATCGCCGAACTCCTCGACCTGGTGGGCCTGACGGGCCGGGAGAAGGAGCGTGTCGAGGGCTACTCGCGCGGCATGCGGCAGCGCCTCCACATCGCCCGCGGCCTGCTCCACCGCCCCGACGTCCTCTTCCTCGACGAGCCGTCCATCGGCGTCGACCCCGTCGCCGCCCGCGACCTGCGCCGCACGGTCGCCGACCTGGCGGCGGCCGGCACGACCGTCCTCCTCACCACCCACTACATGGCCGAGGCGGACGAGCTCTGCGACCGGATCGCCGTCATCGCGGGCGGCCGGATCCGTGCCCTCGGCACCCCCGACAGCCTCAAGTCCCTGGTGAGGGAACGGGACGTGCTGGAGGTCGAGGCCTACGGCGTGGACGAGGAGCGGCTCGACCGGCTGCGGCGCGTGCCGGGCGTGCGGGGGGTGTCCGCGGAGGACCGGGGCGCGCTGCAGACCGTCACGGTGCAGACCGGCCGCGTGGCCGCCGAGCTGCACGGGCCGGTCCTGGCCGCGCTCGACGGCGTACGGATCGGGCGGGTCACGAGCCGCGAACCGTCCCTGGAGGACGCGTACATCGCGATCGTGGAGGAGGCGGCGGCCGGCACCCCGCAGGACGGGGTGCCGGCATGAACGCCAGCCCCCTCGTGAAGCGCGTACCGCGGCTGCTCCTCGTCGGAGTGCGCACCCATGTCTCGTACATGTCGCGGTCGCCGCTCGAGATCACCTTCGCCGTCCTCGTCCCGCTCGTCTACGCGACCCTCGCCGTCTACCTGTTCCGCGCCGCCGGAGACCCGGACCGGCTGCTCACCGCCTCCGTCGGGGCCGGACTCATGGGCATCTGGGGCTCGGTGCTCCTCGGTTCGGGCGGCGCGGTGCAGAACCAGCGCTGGCTCGGCACCCTGGAGACCCTGGTCGTCGCGCCGACGCCGCTCGCGCTCGTCCTGCTCCCGATCACCCTCGCGACCGCCGTCATCGGCACGTACGCGATGGGCGCGACCGTCCTGTGGGGCGTGCTGCTCTTCGGCGTGCCGCTCGACTTCGCGCACCCGCTGCTCTTCCTGGTCGCCGTCCCGGTGTGCGTGCTCGCGCTCGGCATGATGGGCCTGCTGCTCGCCGCGACCTTCGTCCTGCTGCGCAACGCGAACGCGCTCGCGAACCCGCTCGACACCCCCGTCTGGCTCCTGTCGGGGCTGCTCGTGCCCGTGACCGTGCTGCCGGCCTGGACGCACCCGGTCTCCTGGACGCTGCCCACCACCTGGGGCGCGCGGGCCGTGCACGCGGCGACCTCCGGCGGCGACGTCGTCGCGCCGCTGCTCGCCGCCGTCGCGCTGGGGGCCGGATACGCCCTGGCCGCCGTGCTCGTCCTCGGCCGTGTGGAGCGCCGGGCGCGCGCGGCGGCCACCCTCGCCCTCACGTGAGTTCCCTCCTCCTGAAAGGCCAGAGAGTCATGTTCCGCTTCCTCGGCACCGCGCGGCTCGTCGTCGTCGGCGGGGCGATCTCCTACCGGGCGTTGTTCAACTGGACCACCCCGCCGATGTTCATCGGAACCCTGCTGGTCGGGCCGCTGCTCCAGGTCTTCTTCTTCGTCTTCCTCGGACGGGAACTGGGCGTCGCCGACGACCGTTTCCATCTTGTCGGCAACGCCGTTCTCGCAGCTTCCGCCTCCTGCGTGTACGGCGGCACGATGGCCGTCGCCAACGAGCGCCGGTACGGCACCCTCGGCGCCGTCCTGCTCTCACCCCGCCACCGGGTCCCGCTGTGGGCCGGACGCGCCCTCCCGTACGTGCTCAACGGGCTGTTCGTCAGCGCCTTCGTGCTCGCCGCCGCCTCGCTCGTCCTCGGGCTGCCCGTGCCCGCCCGGGCGCTGCCCGGTCTCGCCCTGGTGCTGCTCGTCGCCGCGGGTGCCTGCTCGGCGTTCGGGCTCGCCCTGGGCGCGCTCGGACTCCGCTTCCGGGACGTGTTCCTGGTGTCGAACGTGGCCAGTTCGGGGCTGCTCCTCCTGACCGGGGCCGCCGTGCCCCGGGAGACCCTGCCGCAGTGGATGCGGGCCGCCGGCGAGCTGCTGCCGCTCACGCACGCGGCGGACGCGGCGCGCGGGCTGACCGGGGGCGCCGGACCGGACCGGGCCCTTCTCGGGGCGGAGCTCGCGGTGGGCGCCGGGTGGGCGCTGGTCGCCGTCGCCCTGCTCGCGCTCTTCGAGCGGGGCAGCAGGCGCCGGGCCACGCTCGACACGATGTGACGCGAACCGATGTGACGGAAGAACGAGTGAGGGGTGGGTCACTACCGGCCATCTTCGTGAATGCGTACGGAACGCTCCGCGTCGTTAACCCGGAATTCGCGCTCACGACGCCCGGAGGTGTCAGCCTCGGCTCCGGGAAGCGAACACCGCACGTGGACGGAACGGGGTACGGGCATGGAGAGCGGGCCGGCGATCTTCGCGGGAGCGGCGTTCACGCTGTTCGGAGGCGCGCTGCTGCTGTGGACCACCGTGCGCACGCTGCACCGCGAGCCCGTCGTGTACGGGGTCGCGCCCGGTACCGCCGTCGCGCTGACGAGCCTCTTCGGAGCCGCCTCCCTGGTCCTCGGCGTCTGGTGCTTCGCCAGGCTCTGATCCCTCCCGCGATCTCTTCCGCGATCCCTCCCCCGACCTCCGGCGCGGGGGTCCCGCCCCGCCCGACCGGGAGTCCGGGCGGCAGGAATGCCAGGACTCGGGTTACCGTTCGAGTGGCCGTTGCGGGCTTTCGCCGTTTGACACGGGGGCGGGTTGTACCGTCACACTCCGCAGCGACGGGAGCGTCACCGTCCGTGCCGCTGCCGTGCGTGCCAGCACCGTACGTGCCAGAGAGTGTCGATCCGGAGAGAAGAGCGAAGTTGTCCCCGACCAGCGAAGCCGCACACGGCGGCCGCCGACTCGTCATCGTCGAGTCGCCTGCCAAGGCGAAGACGATCAAGGGCTACCTCGGCCCCGGCTATGTCGTCGAGGCGAGCGTCGGGCACATCCGCGACCTCCCCAGCGGCGCCGCCGAGGTGCCCGAGAAGTACACGGGTGAGGTCCGCCGCCTCGGAGTCGACGTCGAGCACGACTTCCAGCCCATCTACGTCGTCAACGCCGACAAGAAGGCGCAGGTCAGGAAGCTCAAGGAGCTCCTGGCGGAGTCCGACGAGCTCTACCTCGCCACCGATGAGGACCGCGAGGGCGAGGCCATCGCGTGGCACCTCCAGGAAGTCCTGAAGCCCAAGGTCCCGGTCCACCGGATGGTCTTCCACGAGATCACCAAGGACGCGATCCGCGAGGCCGTCGCCAACCCGCGCGAGCTGAACCAGCGCATGGTCGACGCCCAGGAGACCCGCCGCATCCTCGACCGGCTGTACGGCTACGAGGTCTCGCCGGTCCTGTGGAAGAAGGTCATGCCGCGGCTGTCCGCCGGCCGTGTGCAGTCCGTCGCCACCCGGCTCGTCGTCGAGCGGGAGCGCGAGCGCATCGCCTTCCGTTCCGCCGAGTACTGGGACCTCACCGGCACCTTCGGCACCGGCCGCTCCGGTGACGCCTCCGACCCGTCCCAGCTGGTCGCGCGCCTCGCCTCGGTCGACGGCAAGCGGGTCGCGCAGGGCCGTGACTTCGGTGCCGACGGACGCCTCAAGAGCGAGAGCGTGCTCCACCTGGACGAGGCGAACGCGCGGGCACTCGCCGCCGCGCTCGCCGACACCGCGTTCGCGGTGCGCTCGGTCGAGTCGAAGCCGTACCGCCGTTCCCCGTACGCCCCCTTCCGGACCACCACCCTCCAGCAGGAGGCGAGCCGCAAGCTGGGCTTCGGTGCGAAGGCGACCATGCAGGTGGCGCAGAAGCTGTACGAGAACGGCTTCATCACCTACATGCGTACGGACTCCACGACCCTCTCCGACACCGCCGTCGCGGCGGCGCGGGCGCAGGTCACGCAGCTGTACGGCGCCGACTACCTGCCGGAGAAGCCCCGCGTCTACGCGGGCAAGGTCAAGAACGCCCAGGAGGCGCACGAGGCGATCCGCCCCTCGGGTGATCGTTTCCGCACCCCGGCGGAGACCGGCCTGACCGGCGACCAGTTCCGGCTGTACGAGCTGATCTGGAAGCGGACCGTCGCCTCCCAGATGAAGGACGCGACCGGCAACTCGGTCACCGTGAAGATCGGCGGCCGGGCCGCCGACGGCCGCGACGCCGAGTTCAGCGCGTCCGGCAAGACGATCACCTTCCACGGCTTCATGAAGGCGTACGTGGAAGGCGCCGACGACCCGAACGCGGAGCTCGACGACCGCGAGCGGCGTCTGCCGCAGGTCGCCGAGGGCGACGCGCTGAGCGTCGAGGAGATCACCTCGGACGGCCACGCGACCAAGCCGCCGGCCCGCTACACCGAGGCCTCGCTGGTCAAGGAGCTGGAAGAGCGCGAGATCGGCCGCCCGTCGACGTACGCGTCGATCATCGGCACCATCCTCGACCGCGGCTACGTCTTCAAGAAGGGCACGGCGCTCGTGCCGTCCTTCCTGAGCTTCGCCGTCGTCAACCTCCTGGAGACCCACTTCGGGCGGCTCGTCGACTACGACTTCACCGCCCGGATGGAGGACGACCTCGACCGCATCGCGCGGGGCGAGGCCAAGTCCGTGCCGTGGCTGAAGCGTTTCTACTTCGGTGAGGGCCAGGGCGAGGGCGGTGCGGCGGACGCCGGGAACGGCGACGGCGACCACCTCGGCGGACTCAAGGAGCTCGTCACCGACCTCGGCGCGATCGACGCGCGCGAGATCTCCTCCTTCCCCGTCGGCAACGACATCGTCCTGCGCGTCGGCCGCTACGGCCCGTACGTGGAGCGCGGCGAGAAGGAGGCCGAGGGCCACCAGCGCGCCGACGTCCCCGACGAGCTCGCGCCCGACGAGCTGACCGTCGAGCTCGCCGAGGAGCTGCTCGCCAAGCCGAGCGGCGACTTCGAGCTGGGCGCCGACCCGGCCACCGGCCACCAGATCGTCGCGAAGGACGGCCGTTACGGCCCGTACGTCACCGAGATCCTGCCCGAGGGCACCCCGAAGACCGGCAAGAACGCGGTCAAGCCGCGGACGGCCTCCCTCTTCAAGTCGATGAGCCTCGACACCGTCACCCTGGAGGACGCGCTCCGGCTGATGTCCCTGCCCAGGGTCGTCGGCGCGGACGCCGAGGGCGTCGAGATCACCGCGCAGAACGGCCGCTACGGCCCGTACCTGAAGAAGGGCACGGACTCGCGGTCGCTCACCGACGAGGAGCAGCTCTTCACGATCACCCTCGAAGAGGCGCTCGCGATCTACGCCCAGCCGAAGCAGCGGGGCCGGGCCGCGGCCAAGCCGCCGCTGAAGGAGCTGGGCACCGACCCGGTCAGCGAGAAGCCCGTGGTCGTCAAGGACGGGCGCTTCGGCCCGTACGTGACGGACGGCGAGACCAACGCCACCCTGCGCACCGACGACAGCGTGGAGACGATCACGCCGGAGCGCGGTTACGAGCTCCTCGCGGAGAAGCGCGCCAAGGGACCGGCGAAGAAGACCGCCAAGAAGGCCCCGGCGAAGAAGGCCCCGGCCAAGAAGACGGCGACCAAGACGGCGGCGAAGAAGACCACCGCCACCGCCGCCAAGAAGACGGCCGCGAAGAAGACGACGACGGCCAAGAAGACGACCGCCGCGAAGAAGACGGCGGCGGCGAAGCCGGAGTAGTCCTCGCAGGACATGACGCGCAGGACATGAAGGGTGGGGTGGAGGCGCGTGCCTCCGCCCCGCCCTTCGCCCTGTCACAGGCTCGTCCGGATGTTCGGGCGCGGGCCGCGAGGAGCAAGGCCGTCCGGATAGGGTGGACGGATGACGCGAGCAGAGCAGCCAGACCGCCTCGGCGATTCCGACGCCGCACTCGTCGCGGATTCCCGGGAGCGTGCCGTACGCGCCCTCTTGCGCCACCAGCCGCTGCGCCGGCTGTGGAGCGCCCACCTCGCAGGCGGCACCGGTGACGCCCTCGCCCTCCTCGTCCTCGTCCTCCTCGGCCTCCAGGCGGCCGTGTCCGAGGGCGCGCTCGGCGGGGGAGAGCGGGGTGCC
This sequence comes from Streptomyces sp. NPDC051822, assembly GCF_044452745.1. Taxonomy (NCBI): domain Bacteria; kingdom Bacillati; phylum Actinomycetota; class Actinomycetes; order Kitasatosporales; family Streptomycetaceae; genus Streptomyces; species Streptomyces sp. NPDC051822. Next base: position 150,854 of record NZ_JBITBZ010000013.1, read on the forward strand.
GCGTTCGCCGTGGCCGCCGTCGTCGGCGCCCGCATCCTCGCGTCGGTCCTCTTCGGAGCCGTCCTCCTCGGCCCGCTGACCGCGCTCACCGGGCCCGGCGGTCCGCTCGACCGGCGCTGGACCATGATCGGCGCCGACGGTGTCCGGATCGCGCTGCTCGTCGTCGCACCGCTGTGGATCGACTGGACCCCCGGCAGCGCCCTCTGGTACCTGCTCGGCACCGTCTTCGTCACCGGAGCCGCCGAACGGCTCTGGACGATCAGCCGCGAAGGCGCCGCGCCCGCGCTGCTGCCCGCCCCGCCGATCGAGGGCGGGGCGGTTCGCCCGCTGCCCGACCACCTCGGTGCGCTGCGGCGGCTCTCCCAGCGCACCGGTTTCCTCGCCGTCCCGGCCGCCGCGGCCGCGCTGTTCGCCGCCACCCTCGTCGGCGACCTGCTCGGCCTCGGCATCGACTGGTTCTCGCAGCACCAGGCCGCCCTCGGCTCGTACGTCGCCGCCGGCCTCTTCGCCGCCTCCAGCACCGTCCTGTACGCGATGGCGCTGCCGGGCGGAGAGACGCCCCGGTCCCGTTCGCCCCTTGAGGGCCTGCGCCGGCCCGCCGCCGAGAAGGGCCGTACCGGAGCCGTACAGCTGCTCGTCCTCACCTGCGCCACGGTCGCCGGGGCCATCGCCGCCGCGGCGTCCGTCTCCGTGCTCCACGCGTACGACCTGGGCGGCGGCCCCGTCACGTACGCCCTCCTGATCCTGGCGCTCAGCGGCGCGACCGCCGTCGGCATCCGCACCGCGGGCTCCGTCCTGCCCGTGCTGTCCCGGCGCCGGCTGCTCGCCCTCGTCACTGCCGTCACCGGCGTCGCCCTCATCGCGATGGGCCTGGTGCCGGACACGGCCACCGTGCTGTTCCTCGCCGTCCTCGCCGGATACGCGGCCGGGGTCGCCGCGAACACCGGCCACGTCCTCGTCGACCAGGAGACCGAGGAGCCCCGCAGGGCCCGGACCACCGAGCACCTCCAGGCCACCGCCCGCGTCGGCATGGGCATCGGCGCGCTCGCCGCCCCGCTGCTCGCCGCCGCGATCGGCCCGCACCGCCTCGCCTCCGGCGAGTTCGTCTTCGCGCACGGCGGCGCCGCCTTCACGCTGGCGCTGATCGGCGCCCTGCTGCTGCCCGTCGCCGCGCTCGTCCTCGCCAAGACCGACGACCGGGCGGGCGTCCCGCTCCGCCGCGACCTGCGCGACGCGCTTCGCGGCTCCGACCCGGTGCAGGCGCCCTCGCCGACCGGCTTCTTCATCGCCCTGGAGGGCGGCGACGGCGCCGGCAAGTCCACCCAGGTCCAGGCCCTCGCCGAGTGGATCCGCGCCAAGGGCCACGAGGTCGTCGTCACCCGCGAACCCGGCGCCACCCCGATCGGCAAGCGGCTCCGCTCGATCCTGCTCGACGTGTCCTCCGCGGGGCTCTCGAACCGCGCCGAGGCCCTGCTGTACGCGGCCGACCGCGCCGAGCACGTCGACTCCCTGGTCCGGCCGGCCCTGGAGCGGGGCGCCGTCGTCCTCTCCGACCGGTACATCGACTCGTCCGTGGCCTACCAGGGCGCGGGCCGCGACCTGTCCCCGACGGAGATCGCCCGCATCTCGCGCTGGGCGACCGACGGCCTCGTCCCGCACCTGACCGTGGTCCTCGACGTGGCCCCCGAGACCGCGCGGGAACGGTTCACCGAGGCGCCCGACCGCCTGGAGTCCGAGCCGCCGGAGTTCCACGCGCGCGTACGGGCCGGTTTCCTCGCCCTCGCCGCCGCCGACCCCAGCCGCTACCTCGTCGTCGACGCGGGCCAGGAGCCCGAGGCCGTCACCACCGTCGTACGCCACCGGCTCGACCGGATGCTGCCGCTCTCCGAGGCCGAGGTGAAGGCCGTCGAGGAGGCCCGCAGGAAGGCCGAGGAGGAGGCGCGCCGCCGGGCGGAGGAGGAAGCCGCCCGCAAGGCCGAGGAGGAGCGCCTGGAGCGCGAGCGCCAGGCGCAGCTCGCCAAGCTCCGCGCCGAGGAGGAGGAGCGCAAGCGGCGCGAGGAGGAAGAGGCGCGCCGCCTGGAGGCCGAACGGCAGGCCGAAGAGGCCCGACGGCAGGCCGAGGAGGCCCGGATCGCGGCCGAGGCCGCCGCCGAGGAGGAGCGGAAGCGGCTCGCGGCGGAGGAGAAGGCCCGCCAGGAGGAGCAGGAGCGACTCCGCAAGGAGGCCGAGGAAGAGGCCCGGCTGCGGGCCGAGGCGGAGGCACGCCGCCTGGAGAAGCAGCGCAAGGCCGAGGAGGCCCTGCTCCGCGCCGAGGAGGCCCGCCGGATGGCCGAGGCCGCCGCCGCCGCGAAGGCGGCGGAGGAGACCGCGGCCAGGGCGGCGGCGAAGGTCGCGGCCGAGGCCGCCGCGAAGGCCGCGGCGGAGCGTGCGGCAGCCGAACGGGCGGCGGCGGAGATGGCCGCCGCGCAGCGGGCCGAGTCGGCGAAGGAGGCCCGCCGGCGGGCGGCTGCCGAACAGCAGGCCGCGGAGAAGGCGGCTGCCAGTGAGGCGGCCGTGGCGAAGGCCGCCGCCGAGGAGAAGGCCGCTCGGGAGCAGGCCGCGGCCGAGGCCGTGGAGCTCTCCGCGAACGAGGTCACCCAGGCGACGCCCCTCGTGAAGCCGGACTCGCGGAACGATCCGCGTGCGGCCGTGCGGCAGGACGGGAGCAGGGCGGGGAAGCGGCTCGCGAAGCCGGGCGGGGAGCCGGACGCGCCCACCGTCTCGCCCGACGAGGTCACCGTCGCCACGCCGATCGTGAGGATCGCCGGGCAGGAGGACGAGACGTCCGTCCTGCCCAGGATCCGCGAGGAGCAGGAGCGCGGGGGCAATGACGAGACCGCGGTCCTGCGGCCGGTGCGGGACGCCGAGGTGACCTCCGTGCTGCCTCTCGTACGGGACACCCCGACGTCCGACCCCGTCGACCGGGTCCCGCCGGGCATCTTCCGGGACGCGGGCGCGCAGGACACCCAGGGCGCGCAGGACGCACGGGCTCCGCGGGACGCGTCGCACGGTGCCGACGACCGGACCCGTGAGCTGCCCCAGCTCGACGAGAACGGCCGGCCGCGCCGCCGCTCCGACTGGGCCGAGGAGACCCCGCTCGACGATCTCCCGACCCTCGCGGACGAGCTGTTCGGCCCGCACGACGACGAGGACGAGGGCCCCCGGCGCCGCCGCTGACCCGGCCGGGTCAGCCGTCCGGCGGGGGTTGTCAGAGGACTGCCCCACAATGGGAGGCGTACCTGAGGAGGGGCAGACATGGCCGTATGGGACGACCTGGTCGGACAGACACGGGTCGAGGAGCAGCTGGCCGCCGCCGCGCGCGACGCCGACGCGTTCGTCACCGCCCATGCCGCGGGGGAGCCCGAACCCGACACCTCCCAGATGACCCACGCCTGGCTCTTCACCGGCCCGCCGGGGTCCGGGGTGGAGACCGCCGCGCGGGCGTTCGCCGCCGCGCTGCAGTGCGTGAGCCCCGACCGGGCGCTCGGCGGGGCGCCGGGCTGCGGCTTCTGCACCGGCTGCCACACGGCGCTGGTGGGCACCCACGCCGACATCACCACGGTCACCGCCGTCGGTGCCGTGGTGCGCGTCGAGGACATGCGCGACACCGTCCGCAAGTCGTACACCGCGCCGGCCAACGGCCGCTGGCAGGTGATCCTGGTGGCCGACGCCGAGCGGCTGAACGAGAAGTCGGCCAACGCGGTCCTGAAGGCCGTGGAGGAGCCCGCTCCCCGTACCGTCTGGCTGCTCTGCGCCCCCTCGATCGAGGACGTGCTGCCCACGATCCGCTCCCGCTGCCGCCACCTCAACCTCCGTACGCCTCCGGTGGACGCGGTCGCCGACGTACTCGTGCGGCGCGACGGCATCGACCCCGAGACGGCCCACGCCGCCGCCCGGGCCACCCAGGGACACATCGACCGGGCCCGGCGGCTCGCCATGGACGAGCGGGCTCGCGCACGCAGGGCCGCCGTCCTCAAGGTGCCCCTGCGGGTCGACGACGTCGGCGGCTGCCTCAAGGCCGCCCAGGAGCTGATCGACACGGCGACGCAGGACGCGGACCAGGTGGCGGAGGAGTCCGACGCCAGGGAGACGGAGGAGCTGAAGGCGGCTCTCGGCGTGGGCCCCGGCGAGCGCATGCCGCGCGGCACGTCCGGCATGATGAAAGACCTGGAGGCGGACCAGAAGCGGCGCAAGAAGCGGACGCAGATCGACAGCCTGGACCTCGCCCTCACCGAACTGACCGGCTTCTACCGTGACGTCCTCGTCCTCCAGCTGCGCTCGGGCGCGCCCCTGGCGAACACGGACGTACGGGACGCGCTGGAGCGGATCGCCCGGGACACCACCCCGGAGCGCACCCTCCGCCGGATCGAGGCGGTCCTGGCCTGCCGCGTGGCCCTCGACCGGAACGTGGCTCCGCTGCTCGCGGTGGAGGCGATGACGATGGCGCTGCGCGGCTGAACCGGGTCGGGGCGGCCGACCTGGGGGCGGTGGGCGGACACGGCACGATTGGACACGGTACGTACCGGTCCGGATACGCTCCGGCAATGGACTCCAGGCGTTTGCTCCGTACGTCCGCCACGGCCCTCGCGGCCGCCGGGCTGATCCTCTCCGGCTGCACGAGCGGAGGCGACGCGGCGGCGTCCCGCACCACAGCGGCCCGCTCGGCCCCCTCGGGTTCACCGGACGCCGAGGCGCTGCGGAAGTACTACGCCCAGAAGCTGAAGTGGCGCGACTGCGGAGTCACCGGCTTCCAGTGCGCCACCCTGCGCGCCCCCCTCGACTACGCGAAGCCGGACGGCGGCGAGATCGCGCTGGCCGTCTCCCGGGTCCGGGCGACCGGCCCCGGCAAGCGGCTCGGTTCGCTCCTGGTCAACCCGGGCGGCCCCGGCGGCTCCGCTGTCGGCTACCTCCAGGGGTACGCGGGCATCGGCTACCCGGCGCCCGTCCGCGCCCGCTACGACATGGTGGCCGTCGACCCCCGCGGAGTCGCCCGCAGCGAGCCCGTCGAGTGCCTGACGGGCCCGCAGATGGACACGTACACACAGGTCGACCAGACCCCCGACGACGCCACGGAGACGGCCGCGCTCAGCGCCGCCTTCAAGGAGTTCGCGGGCGGCTGCGAGAAGCGCTCGGGGAAGATCCTGCCGCACGTCTCCACCGTCGAGACGGCCCGTGACATGGACATCCTTCGGGCCGTGCTCGGCGACGAGAAGCTCAGTTACGTGGGGGCCTCGTACGGCACGTTCCTCGGCGCCACCTACGCCGAACTCTTCCCCGGCCGGGTCGGCCGCCTCGTCCTGGACGGGGCGATGGACCCGTCGCTGCCGGCGGTCGAGCTGAACCGCGACCAGACCGGCGGCTTCGAGACCGCGTTCCGGGCCTTCGCCGCCGACTGCGTGCGCAAGCCGGACTGCCCGCTCGGCACGGAGTCGGTCGCGGCGGCCGGCGAGGCCATGAAGAAGTTCTTCCGCGACGTGGACGCCGAGCCCGTGCCCACCGGCGAGAGCCGCCCGCTCGGCGAGTCCCTCGCGACCACCGGCGTCATCGCCGCGATGTACGACGAGGGCGCCTGGCCCCAGCTGCGCGAGGCCCTCACCCGGGCGATCGGCGGCGAGGGCTCGGGCCTCCTCGCCCTGGCCGACAGCTACTACGAGCGGGAGGCGGACGGCACCTACGCCAACCTCATGTTCGCCAACGCCGCCGTGAACTGCCTGGACCTGCCGCCGGCCTACACGGGTCCCGCCGACGTCGAGAAGGCCGTCCCGTCCTTCGAGAAGGCCTCCCCGGTCTTCGGCGAGGGCCTCGCCTGGGCGGCCCTCAACTGCACCTCCTGGCCGACCCCGGCCACCGGCCGGCCGCACCGCATCACCGCCGAGGGCGCCGCCCCGATCCTGGTCGTCGGAACCACCCGCGACCCGGCCACCCCGTACAAGTGGGCCCAGTCCCTCGCCGGCCAGCTCTCGTCCGGCACGCTCCTGACGTACGAGGGCGACGGCCACACGGCGTACGGCCGGGGCAGCGACTGCGTCGACACGGCCGTCAACACCTACCTCCTGGAAGGCGCGCCTCCGCAGGACGGAAAGCGCTGCTCATAGCCATGATCCGGGGGTGGTCGGAGCACCCCCGGAAACTGTGTAGACTTGGCCGCGCTGCTGCACCCAACATGGGTCTGCACGGCAAGCCGCCTTAGCTCAGCTGGCCAGAGCAACGCACTCGTAATGCGTAGGTCTCGGGTTCGAATCCCGAAGGCGGCTCGGAATTACCCCAGGACTCACTCGCCGTGACCTGGGGTTTTTTCATGCCCTTTACCTGAGCGGACATGCGGCAGCGGGGTCCGAAACCTCGTGCGCGAGCATGCGTGAGCGAAGGGGCTGCCAACCTGTGGACACGAGTCTCGCCCGCCGGCCGTCTCCGGTCACCGGCCCGTCGCGACAAAGCGGAGGTAGCGGCGCAGGCCGAATGCACGATGGTGCTCCGTGCTCGCGGTGGCGAGCCGGGTAGCCATCAGGTCGTGGGTTGTGGCGGCGTCGGTGAGCTGGGCCTGGCGTTGGAGCAGCACCGCGCGCTGGCGTTGAGTGGCCGTCTGATGCTGTTGCTTCTCTTTGTTGATTTCCTGCTGGCGGGTGGTGATGCGTTGCTGGAGCTGCTCGCGCTCTCTACGGGCGGCCCCCTCCGCCTGAGCGACCTCCGCTTCGTGGCGCTTCTTCTGGGCAGCGAACTGCTGACGGATCGCGGTCCGCTCCTTGGCGCTTACATCGGTGGGAGCCGACTGCCGGGCCCGTTGCTCCAGTGAGGCCCGCCAGCTTTCGAGTGCACGCGCCCGTACCTCGCCGACGCCCGGAACCTTGACCTGCTGGCCGTTGGGCCGGATGAGGTAGGCGTCGCGGTTGCTGTACCGGCCGGTCTGCACGTACCGGACCCTCGTGAAGTCGGCAGCCGTGTGGATGCCGGCGGCGGTCAGGGCCGTGACCGTCCCGCTGCTGATGTTCGAGAGCTTCTTGGCCTCCTGGATGGAAGCCCGGCGAAGCTTGTCCTGGACGTGTGCCGTGATCGCTGATGTCAGCGCCACCCCCAGCTGCTTCCGCTCCTTGGCGGACAGTCCGCTCAGAGTGGCCCTCAGATTGTTGGTCTTTTGGTTCAGGGTGATGGTGATCCGAGACTGAGCGTCACGTTGCTCGGCTTGGAGGTCCTTGATCTGCTGATTGATCTGTACGTCCCGGCTCGCGCCGGCCAGGTCCAGGGCTTCGATCTCCTGGCGTACCTTGTGCCCCTCTGCCACGGGGGCCGCCAAGGAGTCCACCCGCTGTCGGAGTGCCCGCAGCCGGGCCTTGGATGCCTGGGCCTCGGGGTGGGAGCGCCGGGCGACTTGGAGGGCGCCGCCGGATGCGAGCAGGGTTCCCAGTTGTGCGACGGCCATGTAGCTGCTCGGCAGGACGCTCAGTGCGGTCAGCGCGGCCGGCGCAGTGGACCCGGCCAGGGCGAAGATCCCGGAGAGAACGTCTGCGGGACGCCGGCGAGCAAAGCCTGTAGCGGTGGCGCCCGAACTCCGATGGCTTCCCGCAGAGGCGTTCTGAGGCGGCGGAACGTGACCCGCGAGCCAGGTGGGGATTCCACTTGCCGGGGCTGCGGCAGGGGCCGGACGCTGGGCCGGGACCGAAGCAGGGGCTGCCGCCACGGCCGCGGACAGCGAGGGGATCGTGTGGGCGTTCGCAGCGAGCAGTCCGTGCGTCTGCGCGGCCAGCGCCTGAAGGGCCGGGTCTGGATGGGTCAGCAGCAGACTCCAGGCCATGGAGGACTGTGGTTCCTTGAAATCGTCCTCCTTCAGGATCAAGAACTCCCCTTCTTTGTCGTGTAGTTGGTCCCAGATACCGGGGTCAGTGGCGATCGAGACCAGGGTGAGGTAGATGACCCAGGACGAAAAACGGTCCATCGTGGGGCCGAATTCGGAGCTAGTGCGGGTCGGGGACTGGTAGTTGCGGTGACCGTTCTCCGTTGCTCCCTGACCTTTGAGCGCGGGCACGTACATTCCGTCGTAGTCGACGAGGCGGAGTGTGCCGTCAACCGCGACCAGAAGATTGCCGTGCTGGAGGTCGCCGTGAGCGATACCGAGCTTCTCCAGGTCGGCGGCCAGTGCCGCGAACCGCTCGGCGATGCCGGAGATGGCCGCCGTGTTCCGGATGTTCCGGTCGATCCACGAGATCAGGTTGGTGCCCTCTACCCAAGCCATCTTCAGGGCCGGGTACCACTGACCGGTGACGAGGACGCCACGCGGTAGATACTCAAGGCTGACGGGCCACGGCTGGGACAGCTTGGCGTGCTTGAGGCCGGAGAGCTGCTTGCTGATGGCCAGGTAGCGCGCTTCCAGAGTGCTGCTGTCGCGAGTGAAGCACTTCAGCGCATAACGCTGCCCGCCGGGTGCGGTGATGGAGAAGACGCTCGCGAAGTTCCCGGAGATCGCCTTGGGCCCCAGCACAGGGCTCTGTTGGACAGACCCGCTCTTGAGGTCCGGGTCCTCGAAACATAGCGTGGGGTTCTGAAGGGCTTCCACGTAGTTCGCGCCGGTCGGGAATCTACGTCCGGCGACAGGTTTGCCAGCGCGGGAGACCGCCATTACCCCTCCGTCTTCACCCGCATGCGAATGAGGGCTACGTCGTCGTTGCGCATCCGGGACTTGTCGCGCTCGCTCTGGACCCACTCGGTGAAGAGCTCGTGGTCCAGGTCGGCAAGGTTTCCGAGCTGTCTTCCCGCTCCGCCCGAATCGATTTCAGGGTGCGACAGCAGCCATGCGGCCAGTGCATCGGTTGCCAGCAGCAGCTCGTCACCCGCGAGCAGTTCGCCGGTTGCGGTCGACACCCGTTCGCCGATGAGTGTGGCATCCCTGTTACGGCTGCCGAGCAGCTGAGGGGTGATCCCGAAGCCGTGACTGTCCTTGATGGGGAAAGAGGTGATCAGTCGGCCATCGCGGAAATGGAAGAGGCAACTGTCGCCGAGAGCGAAAGCCCTCCAGATCCAGCGGCGTACAGCTCCGGAGGTTTCCGGGACGGCCGGTGCTGCCCGCATGTGGACGGCTATCAGCGTGGCGAAGGCCCCTCTGTCCAAGCCCGGCTGTTCGTACCAGGCGATGGGTCGGCCGCGCGCTGCCCGTTCCGCCTGATATTCCGAGATGTAGCCGTCCCACTGGTCGACGGTGCGGGGCAGGAGGGCCTCGACGAAGGCCCCGGACAGGCCGCCCTCCCGATCCCCTGGTTCTTCGTCGGCGGCCGTCATCGACGCGATGGCGCCGCGTACCAGCTGCTTGGCCCATGCTCCGGCGAGCAGACTCTCGGATGCCCCGTCGGACACCGCGGCGAACAGTGAACTGGCGTCGGGTGACAGCAAGACATCGATGGCGTCCTCGCATTCATCCAGCGAGCTGCCCGCCTTGGGAACGAGGAAGCGTTGGACGTCGAGGGGTGTTGAAGAGGCACCCATGTTGCTCAGCGAAGTTCCGTGGCGCGTGTACCGATGTCGAGGAACTCGACGATGGAGGTGATGTCGGCGTTGTAGACGAAGCCGCGTGTGGCTTCGCTGACCCGGTGGCCCTGCGAAGCGGCGTAGGAACGCATGTGACTGGGCAGCACGCTCGACATGTGGAAGAGCAACCGGGAGTAGGTATCGGGGAGGTCGCCTTCGCTGTCCGGGAACGTGACGGGAGTGCCGCTCGCCCCGGATACGTGCAGGTTAAAGAGGAGAACCGACCCGTCGGCGGTGGCATGTGAGGCGAGCCCGATGGCCGCGCTGGTGGGATCGCCGTCGGTGGACTCACCGTCGGTCAGGTTGAGGACGATGGGCGGGAATCCGCCCGGGTGCTCGTCGACCCAGCGGGCGACAAGGGAGTCGGCGTAGCCGAGGGCGCGAGTCATCGGGGTGCCGCCGTTGGTCACCGGGTCCATCCACACGGGGAACTGCACGGTCGTCTCTACAAGGCCACCAGCGCCGTCCGGCACCTTCTTCGTACGGCTCTCCAAGCGGGCGGGGTTGTTCGCGATCTCGCTCAGCGGTACGAGGTCCCGCCCGGCGAGCGCGCCGGTGAAGGCGGAGCCGACTTGGGTGTGGCCGTAGCCGATCACCGCGACGTGGAAGTAGTCGCGGACGCCCTCTTCCTTTGCGCACTTGACCGACAACTCGGTCAGCAGCCGGTTGATGGCATCCGATACGACCTGGGCGCGCTGCTGGACCATCTCGCCGCTGCCGATGGGATCGCTCATCGACGCCGACTGGTCCACGAGGAAGATGAAGCAGCCAGGATTGGTGCGGCTGATTTCGGCGGTGTACGGCATCTCGGCGACCCGGCTCCTCTTGCGCGACGGGGGCCCAACACCACGGCATGGGATGCGTGCGAAAACCTGACCCCCCAGGGAGACCGATCGTAGCGCCACCGTGCTGTTCAGTGACCGGAATCGGAGGAGATCGGCTGCCGTCTCCCTCTCTCCCGCGGCAGCGGGGACGAGCACCCTCTGTCGTCTCCTGCTGGACGGTCGAAACGTGTATGCCGGCTGTTCTGGCGTCCCACGTGCTGGGGGAGCTGACAGTACGCTGAGTTCAGCGGGATCGGGCCCGCCCGCATGGTGTCCGGGAGGTGCGTCATGACTGCCGAGATGGCAGCCCCTGCGTGGATGCACGAGCAGATCACGGCGGAGCAGTACGACTCCTGGTCCGAGGAGCAGTGTGCGGGGATCGAGATCGTGGACGGGATGGTCGTTGTAAGTCCCAGTGCGCCCAAGCGCCACAACCGGCTTGCTCGGATCCTGGCGAATGCCTTGGAGGCGGCTGCGGGGCCTGACTGGAACGCCGATACCGACTTCGATGTCCGTCTCCAGGACGTCCCGCTCACGAATCGGCGCCCGGATGTCGTTGTGTACCGCGCGGACATGATCGACGTCACGCCCACCCGTCCTGAGCACGTGCTCCTGGTCGTGGAGGTTGTCTCACCGGGATCGGAGACCACCGACCGGATCGTGAAGACGGACCAGTACGCCAAGTCCGGTATCGCCTTCTACTGGAGGGTCGAGCAGGCCGCCACCGGCGTCCCTCTCGTGTACACATACGTTCTGGACCCTGCTGCCAGGGTCTACCGGGACGGGGAAGTGTTCACCGGCGTCGTCAAGGTTTCGGCGCCCTTCGCGGTGGAGGTCGGCCTCGGCAGGGTCTGACCCCTTCTGTAGGCGACCCGGTTTGCGTGAGCGGACTGGGTGACACCAGGGTGGACCAGCCGTCAGGCCGATCAGGGCTGCAGGCCTCGGATCAGGACTCACTCGCCGTGACCTGGGGGCTTTCTCATGCCCTGGGACGGGGTGGGCGTGTGGGCCCCAGAAGCGTGGGCGGTCGTGGACGCAACGTTCTCGAACCCGCCGGGCGGCGGGGGTCGAATCGTTCGGGCAGGTGATGTGGGGTCCCGTTGCCGCTGCCTAGGCTCGCTCCTGTGACGTGACTCGACCACGCGTCGTCCCCAGGAGGGCTCCCATGCCGCAGCACCAGCTTTCACTCCCGGCCCGTCTGTACCTCCTCGCGTGGAACACGGACAAGCAGAAGCTCACCGGCACCGACACCATCGGCTACGTGGTGCGGGCCGGGGCGCTGGCGGAGCTCGCGCTGCGCGGGCTCGTCGCCGATGCCGGTGGCAGGCCCGCCGTGGGCGCGGGGGCGTCGACGGGAGAGCCGGCGCTCGACGAGCTGGCCGAGCTGATATCCGGCTCCCGGCCCCTGGCCTGGAAGGGCTGGATCAACCAGGGCGTGAAGCCCACCCTCACCGCCGTGCGGGAACAGCTCGCGGAGGCCGGCCATCTGAGCCTCGACACCCACCGCCTCGGCGGCATCGTCCCCGTGACGACCGTGAACCTGCGCCTCACCGAGGCGGGCGACACCATGCGGCATCAGGCCGTGCGGACGCTGCGCGGCCAGGAGCCCGCCGACGCGCTGCCCGACCGCGACGCCGCTCTGATCACGCTGGCCGCGGCGGGCGGCCTGCGGACCGTCGTCAGCGAGGCGGACAGCTGGGCGTACCGGCAGCGGCTCGCGGCGCTCGCCGGGCGCGGCGGCCCGGCCTTCGAGGTGCTGCGCAGGATCCTGCCGGAACTCCGCGAGACGGTGGAGGTCGCCCATGCGGGGTGAGTGCCCCGCCCTAGAGTGACCGGGGCGCTGAACCGTCCTGCTGGACGTCCTGACGGAGGAGAGAGCGTGATCCGCGTAGTCGTGGTGGACGACGAGCAGCTCGTCCGTTCCGTGCTGCGCCTCATCCTGTCCTCCGCGGGCGACATCGAGGTCGTCGCGGACTGCGGCGGAGGACAGGCGGTGCCCACCGTCGTCGCCCACCGGCCCGATGTGGTGCTCCTCGACATCCGGATGCCGGACGAGGACGGCCTGACCGTGCTGCGCGGACTGCGGACCGCCCTCGCGGGACGGCTTCCCGCCGTCGCGATGCTGACCACGTTCGACGCCGACGAGTACCTCGGGCCCGCCCTGCGGCTCGGCGCCACGGGGTTCCTGCTGAAGGACACGGAGCCGGAGCAACTGGTCCGGTCCGTAAGGGTGCTGGCCGGCGGGAGCAGTGTGCTGGGCCCCGGCGTCACCCGTACCGTCGCCGACCACTACACGGACCCCGCGCCCGCCGGCGACCGACAGGCCGTGCGGGCCGTCCAGTCGCTCACGGCACGCGAGCGGGACGTGCTCGCGCTGCTCGGCGAAGGGCTGTCGAACCTTCAGGCGGCCGAGCGGCTGGGGCTCGCGGGCAGCACGGTCAAGGACCACGTCAGCGTGGTGCTCGCCAAGCTCGGTGGCGTCAACCGGGTCCAGGCGGCCGTCATCGCCGACCGCGCCGGGCTCGTCGGCCGTGCGCACTTCGGGAGTACGCACCTCGACCGTCCGCACCTCGACCGTCCGCACCTCGACCGTCCGCACCTCGGCCGGCCGCACCTCGGCCGGCCGAACCTCGGTTGCGGAGAAACGGGTTGAGCGCTCTCTCGGCGTCGTCTCCGGCGTGGCGTCCGGCGTGGCTTCCGTCCTGGTTCCCGGCCCGGCTTCCGGCGTCGCTGACCACGGTCGCCCCGGTCGTCGCGTGCGGAGTCGAGGCGGTGCTCGTCAACGGCGTCCTGCCCGGCCCCGAACTCGGGTCGGCGCTGATCGCCGCCGCGGCCCTCCTGCTGCGCCGCCGCCTGCCGGTGACCGTGCTGCTCGCCACCCTGCCGGGGCTCTACATCGGTTACGCCGCCTTCGCCCCGCTCATCGCCCTGTACACCGTCGCCTGCCGGCGTGCCGACCGCCGGCTCCTGGTGCTGTGCGCGGCGCTGGTCGCCGTCGCGCACCTCGTGCCGTACCCCCTCGCCGTCGACCTGGTGCCGTCCCCGTCCCGGGAGCTCGCGCTGCGGGTCATCGACGCGTTCGTGAGCGCCGGGGCGCCCGTCGTGTTCGGCCTCTTCGTCACCACCCGCCGCGAACTCGCGGGCCGCCTGGCGGAGCTCACCCGCTCCCGGGGCCGCGAGGACCGGCTGCTCGCGGAGCGGGTGCTCGCCACCGAACGGGTCCGGCTGGCCCGCGAGATGCACGACGTGGTCGCCCACCAGGTGTCCCTGATCAGCCTCCAGGCGGGTGCCCTCAAGGTGGGCGCCCGGGACCCCGTGTCCCGCGACGCCGCCGTGACGATCCGCGAGCTGTCCGTCCGGACCCTCGTCGAACTGCGCCAGCTGGTGGGCGTCCTGCGCGCGGCGGGCGGGAACAGTGAGCAGCTCAGCCCGCAGCCCCGCCTCTCCGACATTCCCCGGCTGATCGAGAGCGGCGGGGTCGCCGTCGACTGCGACATCGCCGAGGGCCTGGAGGACCGGTTCCCCGAGGCCGTGGAGCGGGCCGTGTTCCGTACGGTCCAGGAGACGCTGACCAACGTACGCAAGCACGCTCCCGGCGCCCGGACGGCGATAGCGGTCCGGGCGGAGGCCGGAGGGCTGTGCGTCGAGGTCCGCAGCGGCCCGCCCGATCCGACGGTCCCGCCGCTGGACCTGCCCCACGGCGGCCACGGCCTGATCGGTCTCCGGGAACGGGTCCAACTCCTGGGCGGCGCCTTCGAGGCGGGGCCGACGCGGGACGGCGGCTTCCTGGTCAGCGCCTGCCTTCCCCCGACCGCAGGGCGGTGAACGGCCGGCTCGTTCCGACAGGTGGGCGCCTGTGGCGGGCGCGAGCGGGAACCCCGTACAACACCACGAGCAACCAACCGGTACGCGGAGCGAGAGGGCAGCATGAGCACCACCACAGAAGCCACCGGCGAGCCGTCGGACACGGGCGACCTCGCCGTCACCGAGCGGACCCGGCTGCGGCGCATGCGGGAGAAGGGCAGTCACCGGCGTGCCGATCTGGACGCCGTGCTCGCGGCCGGCTTCCTCTGCCACCTCGGCGTTCCCGTGGACGGTACGACGATGGTCGTGCCCACCGCGTACGGCGTGGACGGCGACGTGCTCTACGTCCACGGCTCCGTCGCCAGCCGCAGCCTGGTCCAGGCGCCCGACACCACCGTCTGCGTCACGGTCACCCATGTCGACGGACTCGTCCTCGCCCGGTCCGTCTTCGAGCACGGTGTCAACTACCGCTGTGCGATGGTCTACGGCATACCCCGGCTCGTGACCGACCCGGAGGAGAAGCTGCGCGGACTCCGGGCGCTGACCGAGCAGAGTTCGCCGGGTCAGTGGGAGTACGTGCGACAGCCCAGCCGCAAGGAACTCGCCGCGACCTCCGTCCTCGCGCTCGATCTCACCGAGGCCTCGGTGAAGACCCGCAGCGGCCCGCCGGACGACGGCGACTCCGAGGACGCGGCCCTCGGCCTGTGGGCGGGGGTGCTGCCGGTGGTGACCACGTTCGGCGAGCCGGTCACCGACCCGGTGCTTCCTCCGGATCTCGCGCCGCCCGCTCATGTGGCCTCGCGTGCGGGGAGTGTCCTCGGGGCGTGAGCCGGAGGTCCATGCGGCGCAGGTGGTCCGCGTCGGACAGGGCGTCCAGAGAGGTGATGCGGCCGTCCAGGACCGTGAAGGCGAGGACCATCTCCGGTTCTCCCTCCGCGATCTCCGGTTCTCCCTCCGCGGGCCATGCCAGGCCTGCCGCCCCGTCCACCAGGGCTTCGGCAGCCGTGGCCGCCCGGCCTGCCAGGGCCTCCGCGACCGCTGCGGGGCCGTGCGCGCCCGTCGCCCCGGCCCGTACGGCCGCGGCGTCGGCCCGCAGCACCACGTCCGGGTCCAGGAGGGCCGTGAGGGCGGCCGCGTCGCCGTTCCGCGCGGCGGTCAGGAAGGCCCCGACGACCTCCCGCTGACGGGGCAGGTCCTGCTCGGGCATGTCCTCCGCCTCCCGCAGCCGGTGCGCGGCGCGGGCCGCGAGGCGACGGGTCGCGGCCGGGGTGTGGTCGAGGACCGGGGCGATCTCCTCGTACGGGACGGCGAACTCGTCGTGCAGCACGAAGGCGAGGCGTTCCGGGGGCGTCAGCCGGTCCAGGACCGCTTGCGGCGGTTGCTCGGGGCCGGTGCGGTCGTGCCGCGGCGTCGGTTCCCCCGCGGCCCAGGGGTCCCATGGGTCCCAGGGGTGTCCGCGGTGCGTCTCGCGCGCGCGGAGCCGGGCCAGACAGGCGCGGGCGACCGCGGCGACCGGGTCCTCCGGCCGCCGCCAGGTCGTCCGCGCGTCCCGCACCGCCTCCTCGGCCTCCGTGGAGGTGCCGAGCAGGCGGTGAGCGACCGCCCGCAGACGCGGGCGGTCCTTCTCGAAGAGGGTCTCCGGCACGGGGGCGACCTCCTCGGTGATCTCCGTCGGTTGCCTGGTCAGTCGCCGTGCCCCGTGCCTCCGCTGCCGAAGCCCCCGCTGGAGATGCCGCCCCACTTGCGCTTCTCCTCCGACGGCGGCTCGGGGGACGTCTCCGTGCCCGAGGTGCCGGAGCCCTTGAGCTGGTAGGGCATGAGCCGGTGTTCGCCGTCCGTCTGCGGCATCTCCGCCGGCCTGCGGTATTCGGATGTCTCGCCCGGCGGCCGCTCGGTCTCCGGCCGGTGCGGCTGTTCGTCGGGCTTGGGCGGCCGCGACTCGCGGTCACGGACCCGGAAGCCGAGCCAGACCGCTCCGATCAGTACGAAGACGACGACGAGTCCCGCGAGGAACTGTCCGAGTCCGGACTGCCAGACTCCCGCGGCCAGGGTCTGGGCTGCGCTGAGAGTGTTCATACAACAGGATTACCCGGTTCCACTTCTTTGGATGCATCGAGCGGTACACCTGCCCCGGTTTCCCCGACGAGCCCTGAAACATTTGCCCGGCCCCGCCGCGTCAATGAGGTGTACGGCGACCACAGCACGTGACCGCGAGGGAAAGGAGGGGCATGAGAAAGTCCCGCGCGGACGAGTTCCAGGAGTTCGCCTCCGCACGCACGGGCCATCTGTTCCGCTCGGCATGCCTGCTGACCAGCGGCGACACCCATCTCGCCGAGGACCTCACACAGGAGACGCTCGGCCGGATGTACGCCCACTGGGGCCGTATGGCCAGGGTCGGGAACCCCGCGGCGTACGCCCAGACCGTGCTCGTACGCACGTTTCTCAGCCACCAGCGGCGCCGCTCGGCCACCGAGCGCCCGCTCGGCGAACTGCCCGACCGCGCTCCCGACACCGGCGAGGACCCGGCGCTCCGGGTCGCGCTGCTCGACGCGCTGGCCCAGCTCGCGCCCAAGGACCGGGCGGTCGTGGTGCTGCGGTACTGGGAGGACCGCAGCATCGAGGAGACCGCCGACGCCCTGCACGTCAGCTCCGCGGCGGTACGGACCCGCTGCGTGCGGGCGCTCGGCAAGCTGCGGCAACGGCTCGGCGGCAGCCTGACGGAGTTCGCCGCCCGCTGAGCGCGGCCGCTCCGCCCCTCGCCTCGTTTCTCCGCTTTCTCTTTCCGCTCTCTTCCGCCATCCATCACCCCCGACCGGAGACGGTGAATTCGACATGCCCCAGAACGTTGACCCCCAGCACGAGGGTTTCGAGGAGGAGCTCGGCGCGGTCCTGCGCCGCACCGGCGACGGCTTCGCCGTCGACGACCGGCGCGAGCTGGTCGCGGGCGGCCTCCAGCGGGGCAGGCGCCGCCTGGTCCGCCGCCGCCTCGCCGTGACCGGCGGCGCCCTCGCGCTCGCCGCCATCGGCATCGGCGGGGTGTACGGAGGCTCGCTGCTCTCGCCCGTCGGCGGGTCCGAGCAGGTCTCCGTCGCGGGGCCCAGGCCCACCGCCGACCCGGCCGGGCCCGAGGAGGGCAAGCCGGGACTGGCCGAGATCCCGGTCGAGGAGCTCGCGACCGTCCTCAAGGCCAACACCCCGGCCGGGACGTGGGAGATCGACAACCTGGGTGGCACGGGCCAGTCCGTCGCGGGCGTCTACGACGACGGCAAAGGCAAGGCGGGCGTCACGGTCGGCCTCTTCCGCGCCGGCGGCACCGCCGAGTCGGGCGCCGGGCAGGTGACCTGCCCCTCGATGGCCGACGTCCCCCACGACGACTGCACCAGCGAGCGACTGCCGAACGGCGCGCGCCTCATGGTCTTCCAGGGGTACGAGTACCCCGACCGGCGTGAGGAGACGAAGCACTGGCGGGCGGTCCTGCTCACCAAGGACGGCTTCCTCGTCGACGCGAGCGCGTACAACGCCGCCGCCGAGAAGGGCGCCGAGGTCAGCCGCGAGAACCCGCCGTTCACGCCCGCCCAGATGAAGGCCCTCGTCACAGCCGACGCCTGGAGCCCGCTGCTGAAGCGACTCGTCGCCAATCCGTCCAAGAAGCCCGGCGACACGAAGCTGCCTCCGGCGCCGAGCGGTACCGCCGTACAGGCCACCCTGCGGAGCCTCCTGCCCGAGAGCCTCACCATCCACGGCAAGAACGCGGGTGACGGACACGCCCACCTCGTCGTCGACGACGGCAAGGGCCTCAGCTACGTCGGGGTCGACGTCCAGCCTTCCGCCAAGAAGTACGCGGGCGCCCTCTTCGGCGGTGCGGACGTCGTCACCCTGCCCGACGGCCGCAAGGTCAAAGCCACCAAGCAGCCCGGTGAGAAGGGAGGCGCCGGCGTCGTGTGGTGGAGCGTCGACACGATCACGCCGGAGGGCTTCCGCGTCGTGGTCTCCGCCTTCAACACCGGGGCACAGCACGAGGACGCCACGCGCGCCGAGCCGGCGCTCACGATGGAGCAGCTGAAGGCGATCGCGCTGAGCCCCACGTGGCGGAAGCTGCCGCTGAAGTAGCCGCCGAGCATCCGGAAGGGGCGTGCCCGGGGAGGTTCCGGCGCACGTCTACTTCGCGTCCGCGTACCGCTCGACCGTGGCCGTCGTGAACGGGAACCGCACCGGCGTCTCGCCGAACGCGATCCGGCCCGCCTCGTCCCCGGCGCCCCGGATCGCCTCCGTGACCGCCTCAGCCTCCTCCGCGGGGCAGTGCACGATCACCTCGTCGTGCTGGAAGAACACCAGCTCCGCCCGCATCCCCGTGAGGGACCGCCGCAGTGCCGCCAGCATCAGCAGCGCCCAGTCGGCCGCGCTGCCCTGCACCACGAAGTTACGGGTGAACCGGCCCCGCGCCCGCGCGTTCCCCGATGCGTACCCCGGCGTGAACTCCGCTTCCGCCGCCTCCGGTTCGCCGCCCTCCTGCGGCAGGCCCGCCTCCTCGTCCTCGCCCGCGCCCACCGCGCGCGGGCTGGTCCTGCCCAGCCAGGTCCGTACGAGCCGGCCCTCCTCGCCCGCCTTCGCCGCGTCGTCGACATAGGCCACCGCCCGCGGGAACCGGCGCCGCAGCGCCGCCAGGTTCTTCAGGCCGTCACCGCTGGTCTGCCCGTAGATCGCGCCGAGGAGCGCGAGCTTCGCGTGCGCGCGGTCGCCGGAGAACGCCCGGTCCGACAGCCGGGTGTACAGATCGTCGGGGTGCCCCGCCACCTCCATCAGGCCCGGGTCGCGGGAGATCGCGGCCAGCACCCGCGGCTCCATCTGGTCGGCGTCGGCCACCACCAGGCGCCAGCCCGGGTCCGCGACCACCGCCCGCCGGATCACCTTCGGGATCTGCAGGGCCCCGCCGCCGTTGGTCGTCCAGCGCCCGCTGACCGTGCCCCCCGGCAGGTACTCCGGCCGGAAGCGCCCGTCCCGCACCCAGTCCTGCAGCCACGACCAGCCGTGCGCCGTCCAGATCCGGTACAGCTTCTTGTAGGCGATCAGCGGCTTCACCGCCGGGTGGTCCAGCTCCTCCAGCTCCCACCGCCGGGTGGATCTCAGCCGGACGCCGGCCCCCGCGAAGGCCTTCACCACATCGGCGGGCAGGTCGGGCCGGACCCGGCGGCCGAACGCCGCGGACACCTCGTCCGCCAGCTCGGCGAGGCGGCGCGGCTCGCCCCCGCCCGCGTACCGCTCGCCCAGCAGCTCGTGCAGCAGGTCCCGGTGCACGTCCGCCCGCCACGGAAGCCCGGCCCTGTGCATCTCGGCGGCGACCAGCATTCCCGCCGACTCGGCGGCCGTGAGCAGCCGCATCCTGCCCGGGTGCTCCGCCCGGTCGTGGCGGCGCAGCTGCTCCGCGTAGACCGCGAGGAGGCCGTCGAAGGGGACGGAGACGACGGGACGGGGCTCGAAGAGGGAGTCCTGTGAACCCGGCTCGGCGCCCCGCTGCGGCGGATCGGGCGGCACCGGCCCGTTGTGCAGGCGCGCCCAGGCCGCCGCCGCCGAACGGGGCTCGCCGAGCCGCCCCTCGTGCCCCAGGAGCAGCTGCTCGGCGTCCTCCATGTCGTAGCACCGCTCGACCCGCACCCCGGCGGCGAGCAGCCGTGGGTACACCTCGGCCGTCGACCGCCACACCCAGCGGGCCACCTCGGGCCGGGCCCGTACGGCCGCCACGAGGTCCGGCTCCCGCCGCACCTCACCGGCGGGCAGCCCGTCCGGTCCGAGGGGCACGAGCAGCGCTCCGTCCCCCTCGGCCTCGGCCGCCAGCGCCCACCTCTCGCTCATGGGTACGAGTCTGGCACCCGCCACTGACAGCGCCCCGGAGGCAGGCCCTGCGCCGCCGGGAGGGCACGCCCTGCGCCGCCCCGGAGGCAGGCCCTACGCCGCCGCGTGGAACAGCGCCGCCGCCTCGCCCCGGGAGTTCGGCCGCGTCCACGTGCGGGACGAGGGGGCCGAGGGCGGCCGACACCGTCGGGAGGATCTCCCCCAGCGGCTGCCGGATGATCTCGTACGCGGTGGCCAGCGTGAGCGCGTCCATACGGGGAGCGTACGGGGCGAGGGGCGGGTAGCGGCTGGTCTTCCGGCCAGGTGGTACTGGCCGTTGGGAGGGCTGGGAGCGGGTGTCCGAGAGCGCAGTCTTGGGCTCGTCGAAGAGATCGACGAGCGGGATGCGTGAACAGGCAGCGCTGGAGGCTGAGATGGAAGCGATCGTGTACGAGGAGTTCGGTGGCCCCGGGGTGCTGCGCCACACGACCGGTGTCGCCGTGCCGGAGCCCGGCCCCGGCGAGGTCCGCGTCAGGGTCGCGGCGGTCGGGGTCAACCCGGTGGACTGGAAGCGCCGTCACGGCTGGGTCGAGGAGTTCTACCCGACGACCTTCCCGGCCGTCCCCGGCCTGGAGTTCGCCGGCACCGTCGACGGACTCGGCGAGGGCGTCACCGGTCTCGCCGTGGGCGACGAGGTCCTCGGCTGGACGAAGACCGGCGCCTACGCCGAGTACGCCGTCGCCGGCATCGTCGCCCCCAAGCCGGCCGGGCTCTCATGGGAGGCCGCCGCGAGCCTCCCGGTGGCGGGGGAGACGGCACAGCGCGTCCTGGACCTGATCGGCGTCCGGGCGGGCGAGACGCTGTTCCTGCACGGCGCCGCGGGTGTCGTCGGTTCGGTGGGCGTCCAGCTCGCCGTCGCGGCCGGGATCACGGTCGTCGGCAGCGCGTCCGAGGCCAACCACGCCTATCTGCGCGGGCTCGGCGCGATCCCGGTGACGTACGGGGAGGGCCTGGCCGAACGGGTGCGGGCCGCCGCCCCCGACGGCGTCGACGCGGTCTTCGACGCGGCCGGGCACGGTGTGCTGCCGGTCGCGGTCGAACTCCTCGGCGGGGAGGACGCGGCGCGGAAGGAGCGGATCGCGACGATCGCGGACGTGGAGGCGGAGAAGTACGGGATCGCGTTCTCCGGGGTGATGGGCGACCCGGACGCCGTACGGGCCGGGCTCGCGGCCCATGCCCGCCGGGCGGCGGAGGGCACCCTCGCGGTCCGGCTCGCGGACACGCTGCCCCTGAAGGAGGCGGCGCGGGCTCAGGAACTGAGCGAATCGGGGCACGTGCGGGGCAAGTTGGTCCTGATTCCGTGAGGGCCCCCGACAGGTCGCGGTGGACAGGTGAGAGGATCCGTCCGCCGTGACTGCCGGATCCGCGCGTGGAAGGTGCGAACGACGATGATGTACGCGATGTCTCTGGGGGACGACGGCGCGGAACTGCGCCCGCTCGAACCGTGGCAGGCCGAGGAGTTCCTGGCGCACATGGACCGGGGACGCGAGTTCATCGGCGCGCGCAACGGACTCCCCGACGTCGTGACCGACCTGGAGTCGAGCCGCGCCTTCCTCCGTACGTACGCCGAGAAGGCGGCCGCCGACACGGGCCGGATCCACGGCATCTGGTCCGACGGCACCCTCGTCGGCGCGGTGATCCTCCGGACCCTGGACACCCGCGCCGGCAAGGCGGAGGCGGGCTGCTGGCTGGAGCCGGCGGGTGTCGGCAAGGGCCTGGTGACCCGGGCGGCACGGGCGCTCGTCGACTGGGCGATCGAGGTACGGGGCATCCACCGGGTGGAGTGGGTGGTGGCCTCCGGCAACGGGCCCAGCATCGCCGTGGCCCGACGCCTCGGCATGACGAGGGACGGCGTCCTGAGGGAGGACTACTCCTACCGCGGAAAGCGCCACGACATGGAGGTCTGGTCGGTCCTCGCACCGGAGTGGCGGGCGGCGAAGTCCGAGTCCGCGGCGGTGGCCAAGGCCTGGGGCGCCCCGGGAGACGTGGGCGGCGCATAGCGCCGTGCACGCGCGCGTGGGCCGGGCGTTCGGCGGATCCGTGCGCGTATGGCGCCGCGCACGCGCGCGTAGGTGGGGCGGTGACCCGGCTCCGACCCCGGTCACCGCCCCGTCCGTCCACCTTCGCCGGTCAGCGGGTCAGGCGCCACGCGGGGAGGGCCGACGCGGCGACCGCGACCGTCGCGCACGCCCCCGCCGCCGCGCCGACCGTGCCCCAGGGGAGGGCCAGGGCCACCGGCGCCGACAGGGCGGCCAGGCCCGCGCCCAGGGTGCCGAGGACGAGCGCGGTCACCGCGAGGCCGAGCAGCGTGCCGATCGCGACGGCGAGCGTCGCCTCGCCCGTCACGACCCGCAGGATCTGCGCCCGGGTGGCTCCGGCGAGCCGCAGCGAGGACAGTTCCCCGCCGCGTACGGAGGTCGCCATGAGCAGCGTGTTGGCCAGGCCGATCACCGTGTAGACCAGGGCGATCCCGAGGACGAGGATCATGCCGAGACGGTTCTGCGGGTTGCCGCCCTCCCGGTGGCTCGCGGCGGCCCACGCGTCGGCGGACCTGACGGTGCCGCCGCTCGCCTCCAGGGCCCTGACCGTGGCCGTACCGCCGCCGCGTGCGTCGATCCGGTCGGGGGCGGAGCCGGGCGCGTTCGCCCGGGTGACGTACGGCCCGTTGTCGCCCGTCCCCAGGGCGAGGACGGCCGCCACCCGGAGCCGTACAGGTCCGGTCCCGTCCGCGCGCCAGACCTCGACGGTCTGGCCCACCCGGTGCCGCTCGAACTCCTCGTTGACGACGATCGACCGGTCGTCGAGGTCCCGCAGGTCGCCGGCGACCACGGGCAGCCGGGCCAGGCCGGCGAAGGCCGCCGGGTCGGTCACCGCCCGCGCCTGGTACTTCACGACGGCCTCGGCCCCGTCCCGTACGAAGACGGAGGTCGTCCCGGTGGCCGACACGAGGGCCCCGGGCGGGGCCGTCACCGGCCGCAGACCGTCGCCGGCCACGACGTACTCGGCGGCCGTCTGCTCCCGCGCCTCGACCCCCTTCGTCCGCGTGACGCTCGTCGCCGAGCCGAAGAGCGTCCCCGCGAGAGCCACGGTCACGAGGACGGGCGCGGCGACGGCTGCGGTACGGCGTACGGAGGCCGCGCTGTTCTCTCGTACCAGCGTCCCCACCGCGCCCCGCAGCCGAAGGAGCCGGGCCACCGGCCGGACGAGCAGCGGCGAGAGCAGGGCGACACCGGTGATCAGGAGCATCGGAAGGGTCGTGTACGTCTTCCGCTTGAGCAGCGCGGACGGGTCGGTGGCGTACGTCCAGACCAGGAGCCCCAGACCGGACAGGAACAGGCCCGTACCGAGGAGGGCGCGGCCGAGCGGCAGGGTGTCGGCGTCGACGTCCGCCTCGCGGAGCGCCGCCGTCGGGCCGACCTTCCCGGCGCGCCGGGAGGCGGCCACGGCGCCGACGAGGGCGACGGTCACACCCGTCCAGAAGGCGGCGTGGAAGGGCCAGGTCGCCCCGCCGACCGCGAACCACGCGGGCGCCAGACCGCCGTCGACCAGGGATTTCGCGAGCAGGGGC
This sequence comes from Streptomyces sp. NPDC051822, assembly GCF_044452745.1. Taxonomy (NCBI): domain Bacteria; kingdom Bacillati; phylum Actinomycetota; class Actinomycetes; order Kitasatosporales; family Streptomycetaceae; genus Streptomyces; species Streptomyces sp. NPDC051822. The sequence continues at coordinate 174,491 of NZ_JBITBZ010000013.1, forward strand.
GCCCCCAGGGCGCCGAGCGCGCACCCGGCGGCGGAGGCGAGTACGCCGAGCACCGTGGCTTCGGCGAGGAGGAGCCGCCGGATCTGTCCGGGGGTGGCCCCGGCGGTCCTGAGCAGCCCGAACTCGCGCCGGCGCAGTGCCACGGCGAACGCGAAGGTGGACGCGACGACGAAGACCGAGACGAAGGCGGTGACACCGCCGGAGGTGCCGAGGAGGGCGTTGAGGGCGACGAGCGCGGAGGCGTCCCGCTCGGGGCCGGGGTCGGCGCGGACCCGGTCGGCACCGGTGAGGACCTGGGCGCGGTCGCCCACGAGGGCCCGGACCTCGGCGGCGGGGGCGTCGACGCCGACGGCGTCGGGGCGGCCGGAATCCGAGGGGGTGACCGTCCAGCGGGCGCGCAGCTCGCGGAGCACATCGTTGTCCACAGGCTGTGGACGGTCGAGCCGCCGCTCCACGGACACGGTCGACGGCCCGCGCCGCACGTCGAGCGTCAGCCGGTCCTGACCCTGCACCACGACGGGCGAGGAGGCGAATCGCTGGGGAGAGCGTTCGGGCGCGTGAAAGGTGGCGGAGAGGCCGAGCCCCATGGCGGCGAGCAGCCCGACACCGAGGGCGAGCGCCACGAATCCCCCGAGGAAGGAGGCCCAGCGGGCCCGGAGCCCGGAGAGGACGACGGTCAGCACGAGGACCTCCGGGCGGTGGTGGAAGGGGAGTTGACCGTTCCGAAGGAGGAGGTGGTGGTCGCTCCGGACGAGGCCGCGGTCGCCGTCGCCGTCCCCGTTCCCGTTCCCGTCCCCGTTCCGGTCTCAAGGGCCGTCATCCGTGCCGTGACCGTCTCCACCCTCGGAGCCCGCAGCTCGCCCGCCACGCGGCCGTCCACCAGGAAGACCACCCGGTCCGCGCGGGCCGCCGCCACCGGGTCGTGGGTGACCATGACGATCGTCTGCCCATCGCGGTCGACGAGCTCCCGCAGCATGTCGAGCACCTCGCGGCTCGTCGTCGAGTCGAGCGCGCCGGTCGGCTCGTCGCCGAAGAGGACGGCAGGCCGGGTGATCAACGACCGGGCGATGGCCACCCGTTGCTGCTGCCCGCCGGAGAGTTCGCCGGGCCGGTGCCGTTCCCGCCCCGCGAGCCCGACGCGGGCCAGCGCCTCCCGTACCTCCGTACGGGACGGGCGGCGGCCGGCGAGCCGGAGGGGCAGGGCCACGTTCTGCGCGGCCGTCAGGGCGGGCAGGAGGTTGAAGGACTGGAAGACGAAGCCGATCCGGTCCCGCCGCAGCAGGGTCAGCCGCCGCTCGCCGAGCCCTTCGAGGGACGTGCCGCCGACCTCGACCCGCCCTGCGGTGGGCCGGTCGAGCCCCGCCGCGCACTGGAGCAGCGTGGACTTGCCGGAACCCGAGGGGCCCATGACGGCGGTGAAGGTCCCGGCGTGGAAGTCGAGGTCGACGCCGTCGAGGGCGCGGACGCCCCGGTGGTGCCGGGTGAGCCCGCGGAGCCGTACGGCAGGGGCGGTGGCGGTGGCGGTGGTGGGGGCGGTGGCGATGGCAGCGGCAGCGGCAGCGGTCGAGGTCATGGCTCAAGCCAACCGTTTCCGCCGCCGCCGATCACGACCACTGCCGGGCGTCCGCGAGGTAGGCCTGGCCCTACCCCTCCCGTACGGCCTTCACGAACACGTCGAGCGCGTCGAGGGGTTCGCGACCGCCGAGCAGCGCCCGCAGATCGCTCTCGACGCCCGTCCCGTCCATGAAGCCGTGGGCGATGGCCGAGTACGTGCTCGCCAGCATCGGCACCTGGAAGGGCGCGGCCCCGGAGGCGGCGACGGCGGCGCGGGCGTCGGCGAGGGAGCCGGGGGCGTACGTGGCACCCAGGGCCGCCGCGAGGTCGGCGCCGCCGAGGGCGCGCTCGCCCACGAGCTCGTACACCCGGTTCCGGTGGGCGGCCGGTTCCGTCGCCACGGACACGGCGACGTCGGCGAGGTCGGCGCGGGCGACGGCGGCGAGCCGGCCCTCGCCGAGGGGGCCGGTGATGCGCTTGTCGGCGTCGGGCGTGGCGATCCAGGGGAGGAACTCGGCGTAGAGGCCGTTGCGGAGGATCGTCCAGCCGAGGGTGGTGGAGCGCCGCAGCCGCCGCTCGGTCCAGCGGTGCGCGAGCGCGTACGTGAGGTGGTCGCCGTCACCGGAGAGGCTCGTGTAGACGACGTGCCGGACGCCGGCCCGCTCGGCGGCCGAGATCGCGGCCCCGTGCCGGGCGACGACCGTGTCGTCCTCCCCGTAGCCGGCGGATATCAGCAGGAGCGTGTCCACCCCGGCGAAGGCCGCCGGAAGGGTCTCGGGCGCGTCGAAGTCGACGCGGCGGGTGCCGGGCAGGCCCGCGCGCGTACCGAGGACGACGTCGGCACGGCCGGCGAGCCGTTCGGCGACGAGCGAGCCGAGGGCGCCGGAGACGCCGGTGACGAGCAGCATGGATTCCCCCGGGGGTCGTGATGGCTGAGACCATCGTGGGGGGACGGGGAAGATCGCGGAAGGAGGCACATTGATGTCGGAGGGGCACACGGAGGTAACCACCGAGCCCTTGGTGAGCTGTGCCGAGGACTGCGGGGTACGAGACGTGCAGGACCGGCTCGGCGACAAGTGGAGCGTGTTCGTCGTCGTCGAACTCGCCGCCGGAGCGAGGCGGTTCAGGGAACTGCAGCGGCTGGTCACGGGCATATCGCAGCGGATGCTGACCCTGACGCTGCGCCGCCTCGAACGGGACGGCCTCGTCTCGCGGACGGTGTACCCGACGACGCCGCCGCAGGTGGAGTACGCGCTGACGGAGACCGGGCGCAGCATGACCCATCTGATCAAGCAGCTCGTGGACTGGTCGCTCGACCACCGCGCGGTGATCGCCCGCTCGCGCGAGCAGTGGGACGCGAGGGGCGCGGGAGGCGCGGCGACGGGCGCGGTGGCGGGCGAGGCGACGGGCACGACGAGGGGTACGGCGTGAGTACGGGCGACGGCGCGACCATCGGTGCGACGATCGGCAAGGCCTTCGAGGCGCTGTACGCGAGCGACGACGGGTCGCTCGACACGGCGGCGTCGCTGCTGGCCGCCGACCCGGGCGCGGACGCGGAACTGGCGGGGCGGGGCGAGGAGTTCCTCCGCACCCTGTGGACGAGGGGCTGGCAGCCGGCGGACGTCGTCCGGATGGCGCGCCGCGACCTGTCGGAGGAGCACGTCCGGGTGCTCGCCGGCCTGATCCGGTCCGAGACGGCCCGGTACGGGACGCTGCCGCGCCGCTGGCAGGCCCAGCTCGACGCGCTCGACGCCGTACCCGCCAGGCCGACGGACCGCTTCTCGTACGCGACGACCGTCCTGGAGCTGTACCGACTCCTGGTCCGGCTGCCGCGCCTGGACGCCGTCGGCCCCGTTCCGGGCGAGACGCTGCCGCCGCCGGCGGCCGGGGAGCCCCGGATGCTCAGCCGGATCAGGGCGCTGCTCGCGAAGGCGGAGGCGACCGGGTACCCGGAGGAGGCGGAGGCGCTCACCGCCAAGGCGCAGGAGCTGATGGCCCGGCACAGCCTGGACGAGGTGACGCTCGCGGCGGGGGCGCCGTCGCCGGAGACGCCGGGGGCGATCAGGATCGGGGTCGAGCCGCCGTACGAGCAGGCGAAGGCGATCCTCCTCGACGCGGTGGCGACGGCGAACCACTGCCGGGCGGTGTGGAACGAGGGGTACGGCTTCTCGACGGTGGTCGGCTTCGAGGGGGACCTCGACCCGGTGGAACTGCTGTACACGTCGCTGCTGGTGCAGGGGACGGCGGCGATGACGCGGGCGGAGGCGGAGCAGCGGGCCGGCGGACGCAAGCGCACGAAGTCCTTCCGGCAGTCCTTCCTGCTTGCGTACGCGAACCGGCTCGGCACCCGCCTCTCGACGACGTCCCGCCGGGTCGCCGCCGAGACGCCGACCCTCCTCCCGGCCCTGGCCTCCCGCGACCTCGCGGTCACCACCCGGACGGACGAACTCTTCCCGGAGACCCGCGCGACCCGGGTCAGGGCGGCCTGGGACGAGGCGGGCTGGACCCACGGCGCGTCGGCAGCGGACAAAGCGGGCCTACACCCGGGCCGCCGGGGCCTACGAGGCTGAGCGGGCCTACACCCGGGCCGCCGGGGCCTACGAAGGTGCCCCGGCCGGTCGGGGCGACCGGCGGGCCCCACCGGGCCCGCCGTGGCCTGCGCCCGGGGACTCGCTTCGTCGGGACGCCGCCGGGCCGCCGGGCCGCCGGGCCGCCGGGCCGCCGGGCCGCCGGGGCCTACGAGGCTGAGCGGGCCTACGAGGCCGACGGGGCCGGCGCGCCAGGCGGGGGGCCGCTGGGCGGTGGCCTGCGCCGCCGGGCCTGCCCCCCCCGGGTGGTTGTGGCGCTTGAGGGTCGTCCTGCCGAATGCCGCAGGGTCGACACCGACCAGGTCGCAGGCCTGAGCCGCCGGGGCCTGCCTCCGCGCTGCCGCGCTGCCGGGCTGCCGGGCTGCCGGGCTGCCGGGCTGCCGGGCTGCCGGGCTGCCGGGCTGCCGGGCCGCCGCGCCGCCGGGCCGCCGCGCTGCCGGCCCGCCGCGCCGCCGGGCTGCCGCGCTGCCGGGCCGCGCCGCCGCGGCGCTGCCGCGCTGCCGCGCCGCCGGGCCCCGGCCACCCCAGAGCCCACCCGGAACCCGCACCGCCCCGTGCGTCTCCCACCGGGGCGCGGCGCTTACCGGGGTCCGGCGATCGCCTCCCCCCCCGCCCCCGCCGCCCCGCGAGTGCCCGCCGAGTCCCTGCCCCTGGCGGGCCGCCCCGCCAGCGCGCGGGCGCCGCCCCGAGCCCCGGCCGGTGCCGTGATCGGCCCCGCCCCGTCCCGCCTCAGGCGACGTGGTCCCCGCCCCCATCCCCCCGCAACCCCCACCCGCCCCCGGCAGGGTTTCGGGAAGGGGCGGGGCGGGGGAAATAGATGGTTCTGCCCCGATCCTGGTTACGCTCAGGCCATGAGCTGGCTCCGGGCCCTGAAGGAGACCGCCCGCTCCGGGCTCACCGTCGAGCGGCGGCGGCTCGAGCCCGCCATCGCCGCCCGCGCCGCCCTCGGCCTCGCCCTCGTCGTCGGCTTCTCGCTCGCCCTGTTCGGCCCCGCCGTAGCCGTCTCCTCCGCCTTCGGCGCCTTCCAGGCGGCCATCGCCACCTTCCAGCGTTCCTGGCGCCCCCGCCCCACCCTCGCCCTCGCCTCGGGCGCCAGCCTCGCCGTGTCGACGTTCCTCGGCTATCTCACGGGCGCCCACCAGGCCTTCTTCCTCGCCCTGCTGCTCCTCTGGACGTTCCTCTCGGGGCTCGCCTGGGCCGCAGGCCCGACCGCCGGCATCATCGCCTCCTCGAACGTGGCGATGATGCTGGTGACGGTCACCCTCCCCACATCCGTCGCCACCGCCGCCGGCCACGCCGTCATGATCTTCGCGGGCGGTGTCGTCCAGGCCGCCTTGGTCGTCGTGCTGCCGGTCCGCCGCTGGGGCGCCCAGCGCGACGCCCTCGCGGACGCGCTCGCCGCCGAGGCGGACTACGCCCGCAGGCTCCGCCACGACCCGGTGGCCCCGTTCGACCCCGTACCGCTCATGACGGCCCGCAGCGCCGCCGCCGTGACGCCCCGGCAGGCCCGTCGCCGCCCGGCGGAACTGCACGGGGCGCGGGGTCTCGCGGAGCGCATCCGACCGGTGCTCGCCTCGCTCGCGGACCCGGCGGTCGGCGTGCCGGAGGAGGGCCCGCAACGGGCCCGGGTACGGGAGCTGCTCGCGGCGGCGGCAGCGGTGCTGGACGCCGCGGCGCACGCGATCCGGCACGGCGAACCGGTCACCCTCCCGCCGCCCGCCGTCGCCGTCCTGCGGACCCCGGACACGGACGCGATCCTCACCGGCCCGTCCCGCCGCGCCGCTCTCCGGCTCGCCGCGCTGCTCGGCGACGTCGTCGAGACGGCGGAGCCGAGGACAGAGACCACGGAAGCCACGGAAGCCACGGAAGCCACGGGGGCCACGGGGGCCACGGAGCCCACAGAGGCCACGGCAACCACTGCACCCACACAGCGCGGCCCCGCACCCACCCGCGCCCGCCCCACCCTCATCCGCCTGGCGCCCCTCGTCGTGGCGAAGGTGCGCGCCGAGCTGCGCCCGGACTCCCCGGTGCTGCGCCACGCGATCCGCGTCTCGGTGGTCACCGCCGCCGGCTACCTCCTCGGCGCGGTGCTCCCCTTCGGGCACGGCTACTGGGCGCCGATGGCCTCGGTGATGGTCATGCGCCCGGACTTCTCGCAGACGTACGCGCGCTCGGTGGCGCGGTTCGGCGGGACCCTGGTCGGCGTCGCCCTGGCGACGGCGGTGGTGCGGTCGGCGGACCCGGGCACGTACCTGTCGGCGGCGCTCGCGGTGGTGTGCGCCTTCGCGATGTACCTGCTGATGCGGACGGGGTACGCGGCCGGTCAGGTCTTCGTCGCCGCGTACGTCGTGTTCCTGCTCGGCATGGAGGGCGCGGGCCTGACCCAGACCGTTCAAGAGCGGGTGACGCTGACCCTGCTCGGCGGGGTTCTCGCGATGCTCGCGTACGCCGTCTACCCGGCCTGGGAGACGCCCAGGCTGCGCGGCCGGCTCGCGGACTGGCTCGCGTCCGTCGGCCGGTACGCGGCGGTCGTCACGGCGCGGTACGCCGATCCCGCTGGTTCGGCCGCCCCCGACGTACGGGAGGCGCTGCTCGCCACCCGTACGGCCAGGATCGCCTGGCAGGAGGCGGTGGAGCGCGCGACGCACGAGCCGGTCCGGCACCGGGGTCTCTCGCACGCGGCGGTGGAACAGGCCGACCACGCGCTCGCGCAGTTCGGGCGGGTGGCGATGCTCCTGGAGGCACACCTGCCGGAACACGACGCTCCGCCCCTGCCGCCCGCCGCGACCCTCGCGGAGTCCCTGCACCGGGCGACGGAACGGGGCGCCAAGGAGGTACGGGAACACAAGGAGCCGCACTGGGACGACCTGCGCGAGACGCTGGACGCCTGGTCGGACGACCCGCCGGACCACTTCCTGCTGCACAAGGGCGCCACGCTGCTCCTGGAGGCCCTGGACGAGGTCACGACGGCGCTGATGGAGTCCACGCGCGCGCGGTGAGCCCGGCGGCCCTGGCCGGGCGGCTCGTCGCCCGCGGGGCTGCGCGGAGCCACGCGGCCCGGCCGGGCGACGACCACCCCTCACCAGGACGCCTTGCGCACCCCCGGAAGGAACCCCGCGTGCGCCTGCCCCCTGACCCGGACCCTGGACAGGCCGAACTTCCGCAGGTGACCGCGCGGGCGGCCGTCCACGGCGTCGCGGTTGCGGATCCGGGTGGCGCTCGCGTCCCGGGGCTGGCGGTTCAGTTCCCGTACCGCCGCCTCGCGTTCCGCGGCGGGGGTGCCGGGGCGGCGGATTGCCTCCTTCAGCTCGGCCCGCCGCTCGGCGTACCGCGCCACGACCGCCTTCCGGTGTTCGTTGCGTGCGATCTTGCTGCGCTTGGCCATCAGACCTTTCCTCCGCGCGCCCGGATGCGGGCCACGGCGGCCTCGACGCCGATGGTGTCGACGGTCTTGATCGCGCGGGCGCTGAGGGTGAGCCGGACGTACCGGCCCTCGCCGGGCAGCCAGTAGCGCTTGTGCTGGATGTTGGGGTCGAAGCGGCGTGAGGTGCGCCGGTGTGAGTGCGAGATCCGGTTGCCGAATCCGGGGCGCGCTCCGGTCAGCTGGCAGTGGGCGGACACGGGTGACCTACCTCTCCGTCGAGACATTAGAAAATGGGAACCATTTTCATTTACTCTACACACCATGGCACGCAACGAACTCCGCCCCGTCATCAAGCTCCGGTCCACCGCCGGTACCGGATTCACCTACGTCACGCGGAAGAACCGCCGCAACGACCCCGACCGCCTCACCCTGCGCAAGTTCGACCCGATCGTGCGCCGTCACGTCGACTTCAGGGAGGAGCGCTGACCGTCCAGGGGTGCCCCTGTCGGCGTACCTGCACGGCTCTCGCCTACCGGTGGGTAGCACGCTGAGTGGCGTAGCCACTACGCCACCCCGCGTGCACGTGCATCTGCTCATGCATCGACCTGATGAACACGGCTATGATCCGAGGAAGTTGACTACTGCACCACGCAACTCGGGGAGCTACCAGTGCATCCTGCGCATCACGCGTACAACGGCATGGCGGCCACGGAGCTGCGAGGTGTCCAGTGGCAGAAGAGCAGGCACAGCAACTCCCAGGGATCCTGCGTGGAGTTCGCCAAACTGCCGGGGGGAAACGTTGCCGTACGCAACTCGCGTCACCCCGAAGGCCCCGCCCTCGTCTACACGCCCGCGGAGATAGAGGCGCTCCTGCTGGGCGTCAAGGACGGGGAGTTCGACCACCTGGTCTGAGCGTGCGCACGTGCGGACCGGACACGAGAAGGGCCCGGGCGATGTCGCCCGGGCCCTTCCCATGTCCTGCGGAGATCGCGTACTCACGTTCCGCTCAGGTCGTGCCCTGCTCCGGCCCGACCCGGAACAGCGCCCACACCACCTTGCCCCGCAGGGTTCCGGCGAGTGGGTGCCACCCCCAGCTGTCGCTGAACGAGTCCACGAGGAACAGTCCGCGTCCCGACTCGGCGGCGAAGTCCTCCTCGCCGGCGCGCGCCTCCGGGCTCTCCTGGCTCGGGTCGCGCACGGCGCACACCAGGCGCGAGGACCAGCGCATCAGGTGCAGCCGAACCGGTGGGTTCTGGCCTTCTTCCGGAGGCGCGTCGGCGGGCACCGCGTGGCGGAGCGCGTTGGTGACGAGTTCGGAGACGACCAGGGCCACGTCGTCGAAGCGCTCGGTGAGTTCCCAGCGGTCCAGCGTCGCGCTGGTGAACTTCCGGGCACCCCGCACGGCTTCGTACCGTGCGGGCAGAGCGCAGGAGGCGGAGGTGGAGACGGCGCCGGGATCGATCGGCGGAAGGCCCTGCCGTAACGGCTCGAGCACGGTCGATCCATTCGTCCCCATGCGAGGCACTCCCGGGAATCGCGACTGTGGTGCGACAACACGACAACACGAACGAGTACGCGGCTGCGCGGGCTCCATGGTTCCGAATGCGACCACTGGATGCAAGGGCAGATGCACGTGCACGCGCCTGACCTGTCCGCCCCCGTGCCTAATCTGTGCATAAGTCATCCACAGGTTCCGGGAAACTTCCGGGAAACTTCGGGGCGCCGACCCCGGAATCCGCCCGCGCCGCACCGCGGGTGCCCGGAACTCGCCGCCTTTCCGTAATCGAATGTGTACGCGCTGAAGCGTTTGGTGGCAGAATCCGGGGCTCGACGGGGGCTCGACACCGTAAAGGGGAGGCTGAGAGCCGTGACCGCAGGCGAATCGAGCGGAACGAGCGGGAGTGTGGTGCGGCGCATCCTGCTGGGCTCCCAGTTGAGGCGGTTGCGCGAGTCGCGCGGGATCACCCGCGAGGCGGCCGGCTATTCCATCCGCGCGTCCGAATCCAAGATCAGTCGTATGGAGTTGGGACGGGTGAGCTTCAAGGCCAGGGACGTCGAAGATCTGCTCACGCTGTACGGGGTCGGGGACGAGGCGGAGCGTGGTTCGCTCCTCGGGCTCGCCCGCGAGGCCAACATCGCGGGCTGGTGGCACAGTTACGGCGACGTCCTGCCGGGCTGGTTCCAGACGTACATCGGCCTGGAGGGCTCCGCCTCCCTCATCCGCGTCTACGAAGTGCAGTTCGTCCACGGCCTGTTGCAGACCGAGGCGTACGCCCAGGCCGTCGTCAGCCGGGGCATGCCCGGCGCCCCGAGCGCCGAGATCGACCGTCGGGTCGCCCTGCGCCTCGAACGGCAGAAGGTCCTCGTCTCCGAGCGCGCCCCTCAGTTCCACGCCGTCCTGGACGAGGCCGCGCTGCGCCGCCCCTACGGTGACCGGGGCGTCATGCAGGGCCAGTTGAGGCACCTCATCGAGATGTCCGAGCACCCGGGCGTCACGCTCCAGGTCATGCCCTTCAGTTTCGGCGGCCACGCGGGCGAGAGCGGCGCCTTCACGATGCTGCGCTTCCCCGAGTCCGACCTGTCCGACCTCGTCTACCTGGAGCAGCTGACCAGCGCCCTGTACCTCGACAAGCGCGAGGAGGTCGCCCAGTACGAGCGGGTGATGGAGCGGCTCCAGAAGGACGGGCCGGATCCGGCCGAAAGTCGTGACCTTCTCCGGGGCATCCTTCAACTCACCTGACACATCAGTACGATGACGTGACATCAGTTCCGACGTCACTTCTGTCATCCGTGCAGAGGTAGAGCGGGTAGAGGGGTCTCGATCCATGTCGCACTTCACCGACCTGGCCCACCAGTACATCGACGGCGAGTGGAAGCCGGGCAGCGGCTCGTGGGACATCATCGACTTCAACCCGTACACCGGGGAGAAGCTCGCGTCGATCACCGTCGCCACCGCCGGTGAGGTCGACCGCGCCTACCGGGCGGCCGAGCGCGCCCAGACCGAGTGGGCCGAGACCAACCCGTACGCCCGCCGCCTCGTCTTCGAGCGAGCGCTGCGGATCATCGAGGACCGCGAGGAGGAGATCGCCGAGACGATCGTCGCCGAGCTCGGCGGCACCCGTCTCAAGGCGGCCTTCGAGCTGCACCTCGCCAAGGAGTTCCTGCGCGAGGCGGTGCAGCTCGCGCTGCGCCCCGAGGGCCGGATCCTGCCGTCGCCGGTCGACGGCAAGGAGAACCGCGTCTACCGCGTCCCGGTCGGCGTCGTCGGAGTCATCTCCCCGTTCAACTTCCCCTTCCTCCTCTCGATCAAGTCGGTCGCGCCCGCGCTCGCGCTCGGCAACGCGGTCGTCCTCAAGCCTCACCAGAACACCCCGATCTGCGGCGGCACCCTCGTCGCCAAGGTGTTCGAGGAGGCCGGTCTGCCGGCCGGTCTGCTCAACGTCGTGGTCACCGACATCGCCGAGATCGGCGACGCGCTCCTGACCCACCCGGTCCCGAAGGTCATCTCCTTCACCGGCTCCGACAAGGTCGGCCGTCACGTCGCCACGGTCTGCGCGCAGAACTTCAAGCACGCCGTCCTCGAACTCGGCGGCAACAGCGCCCTGATCGTCCTCGACGACGCCGACGTCGACTACGCGGTGGACGCGGCCGTCTTCAGCCGCTTCGTGCACCAGGGCCAGGTCTGCATGGCGGCCAACCGCATCCTGGTGGACCGCACGCTTGAGGAGGAGTTCACCGAGAAGTTCGTGGCGAAGGTGAAGACCCTGCGCGTCGGCGACCCGGCCGACCCCGCCACCCACATCGGTCCGCTCATCAACTCCCAGCAGGCCGAAGCCGTCTCCTCGCTCGTCGACCAGACGGTCGCGGCCGGTGCGACCGCGCTCCTGCACGGCACGGTGGACGGCAACCTCGTCTCCCCCTCGGTCCTCACCGGCTTCGCGCCGGACGCCCCCATCCTGGGTCAGGAGATCTTCGGCCCGGTGGCCCTGATCGTCCCCTTCGACGGCGAGGAGGAGGCCGTACGGATCGCCAACGACACTCCGTACGGGCTCAGCGGCGCCGTCCACACGGCGGACGTCGAGCGGGGCGTACGGATCGCCAAGCGCATCCACACCGGCATGATCCACATCAACGACGGCACCGTGCACGACGAGCCGATCGTGCCCTTCGGCGGCGAGAAGCACTCGGGCATCGGACGGCTCAACGGCGACGCGATGGTGGACGTGTTCACCACCCAGAAGTGGATCTCGATCCAGCACGGCCGGAGCCGGTTCCCCTTCTGATCCCTCTTTAGGACCCGGGCTGTCCGCAAGCCTCCGTAGCGTGGTCGGTGTCGAGAAGGTCCACGGACACGGACACGGATCCGGCCACGGACACGGACGTACGGAAGGCGGACAGCATGGTTGCCCTTGTTCCCACGGAGGCCCACGGTGACGAGCGCGGCGCGCTCCTCAACTTCATCGAGGCCCAGCGTGCCGCGATCCGCCGCTCGCTCCTCGGTCTCACCGAGGAGCAGGCGGCGAGCCGGCCCAGCGCCAGCGAGCTGAGCCTCTCCGGCCTGCTCAAGCACGTCGCCGAGGTCGAGCTGAACTGGCTCCGGCTGGCGCAGCGGCGGCCGAACGAGCGACAGCGCACCCAGGAGACCTGGGGCGACGCCTTCCGGCTCGTGGGCGAGGAGACGATCCCGGAGATCACGGAGTTCTGGGCGGGCGTGGCGAAGGAGACCGAGGACTTCGTCCGCTCCGTGCCGGACCTGGACGACACCTTCCCGCTGCCGGAGGCGCCGTGGTTCCCGAAGGACGGCCGGGTGTCGGTCCGCTGGATGCTGCTGCACCTCGTCCAGGAGGCGGGGAGGCACGCCGGCCACGCGGACATCATCCGCGAGTCCCTGGACGGCAAGGGCTCCTTCGACCTGATCGCGGAGGAGCAGGGGCGGTGAGCCCCCGCGCGCGTACCCTGGTCAAAATTGACTAGGAGGTACGTGGGATGTCGGCGATCCGTCTTCTCGTCCTGGGCGCGGTCAAGCAGCACGGCCGCGCCCACGGCTACCAGGTGCGCAACGACCTGGAGTACTGGGGCGCGCACGAGTGGTCCCACGCCAAGCCCGGCTCGATCTACCACGCGCTGAAGCAGATGGCCAAGCAGGGACTGCTGCACGCGTACGAGGTGGCGCCGAGCACGGTGGGCGGGCCGCCGCGCGTCGAGTACGAGCTGACGGACCTCGGCACGGAGGAGTACTTCACGCTGCTGCGCGAGGCGCTGACCACGTACGACCAGAAGATGGACGTCCTGTCGGCGGGCATCGGCTTCATCGTGGACCTGCCCCGCGCGGAGGCGGCGGAGCTGCTGCGCCGGCGGGTGCGGGCGCTCGACGAGTGGCGGGCGGCGGTCACCGAGTACTACACGCCGGAGGGCGGCCCCGGCCAGCTCGGGCACATCGGCGAGATCATGCACCTGTGGGTCCATTCGGCCGACGCGGGCAAGGAGTGGACGCTCGGTCTGATCGAGCGGATCGAGGGCGGGGCGTACGTGTTCGCGGGCGAGGGGGAGCCCTTCGTGGGCGTACTCGCCGAGGGCCAGGAGAACCCGTTCGCGGCCGGGCGGCCGGAGTCGACGGCAGGGGTCGAGCCGACGGATTCCGTCGAGTAATCAAGGTTGACTAGAAGCCCGGGAGGGCATACCTTCCTCCGTCGGCGGCAAGTGGTCAAATTTGACTAAGGCTTTTTCGGGAGGAATCGGAAATGGACAGGGACGCGATCCTCGTAGAGGGCGCCCGCAAGCGGTACGGCGAGAAGGACGCCCTCGCAGGCCTCGACCTCACCGTCGGACGCGGCACCGTCCACGGCCTGCTCGGCCCCAACGGCGCCGGCAAGACCACGACGGTACGGATCCTGGCGACCCTGCTGCGCCACGACGAGGGCCTGGTGCGGGTGGCGGGGCACGACGTACGGACCGAGGCCCGGGAGGTACGGCGGCGGATCGGGCTGCTCGGACAGCACGCGGCCCTCGACGAGGAGCTGGGGGGCAGGCAGAACCTGGAGATGTTCGGCAGGCTCCACCAGCTGGGCGCGCGCCGCGCCGGGATCCGGGCCGACGAGCTCCTGGAGCGCTTCGGCCTCGCCGACACCGGCCGCAAGCCCGTCAAGCAGTTCAGTGGTGGCATGCGGCGGCGGCTCGACCTGGCCGCCTCGCTGATCACGGAGCCCGAGGTGCTCTTCCTCGACGAACCGACGACCGGTCTCGACCCCCGGGGCCGCGGCGAGGTCTGGGAGTCGGTGCGGTCCCTCGTCGGCGGCGGCACCACGGTGCTGCTCACCACCCAGTACCTGGAGGAGGCCGACCAGCTCGCCGACCGGATCTCGGTCGTGGACCAGGGCAGGGTCGTGGCGGACGGCACGGCCGACGAGCTCAAGGCGCGCGTCGGCGTGGACCGCATCGACGTGGTCGTACGGGACGCGGCGCGGCTCGAAGAGGCGGCCGGGCTGCTGCCCGCGGCGCGGGCCGAGGTCGGCGTGGACGCCGACCGACGGCGGCTCAGCGCGCCGGTGGCGGACCGGATGGCCTCGCTCACCGCGACCGTACGGGCCCTGGGGGAGGCCGGGATCGAGGCGGAGGACATCGCCCTGCGGCGGCCGACGCTCGACGAGGTCTTCCTGCATCTGACCGACGGGGAACCGGGCCGGGACGCGTCCCGGCGGAAGGAGGTGGCGGCATGAGCGCGGCCTACGTGGTGAGCGACTGCTGGACGATGACCCGCCGGGAGCTGGCGCACTGGGCACGGCAGCCGGTGCAGGTCCTGGTCGGGCTCGTGTTTCCGGTGATGATGCTGCTGATGTTCGGCTACCTGGTCGGCGGCGGGCGGAGCGTCGAGGGTGACTACGTCGACTTCCTGGTGCCCGGGATGCTCACCCTGACCATGGTGTTCGGGCTCGAAGGCACCATGACGGCGGTGACGCAGGACCTGAACAAGGGCGTGATCGACCGGTTCCGCTCGATGCCGATGACCGACGGGGCGGTGCTGGTGGGGCGGTCCGCCGCCGACATGCTCCAGTCGACGGTCGGGCTCCTCGTGATGGTCGGGGTCGGCTACGCGATCGGCTGGCGGGCGAACGGGGGTCTCGGAAGCACCCTGGGGGCGCTGGGGCTGCTGCTCCTGCTGCGCTTCGCGATGCTGTGGATCGGGATCTTCCTCGCGCTGGTCGCGGGGCGGGCCGAGCTGGTGCAGGCGGTGCAGATCCTCGTATGGCCGATCGGTTTCCTGTCCAACGCCTTCGCGTCGCCGGACTCGATGCCGGGCTGGCTCGGCACGTTCGTCGAGTGGAACCCGATGTCGGCGACGGCGACGGCGGTCCGTGAGCTCTTCGGGAACCCGGGCGGCGAACCAGGGCAGGTCTGGGCGGCGGTGGTGTGGCCCGTGGTGCTCCTGGTGCTCTTCTTCCCGCTCGCGGTACGGAGGTTCGGGCGGCTGGGGAAGTAGCGGCGCGGAGGAGGGAACCCGGGGGCGGCGAGCGGTGTATTGAAAGCAGCGGTTCACCGCGGACCGCCCCGGGGAGGACAGGGGGACGTGCGATGCGCAGGCCGGTGGGTGTGGCGGCGGGCGCCGTCGTGGCGGCGCTGGTGACGGTGTTGGCGTTGGTGGTACTGGCGGGGTGCACGGGTAAGGGGACGGGAGCGGGGACGGGGGCGGGTTCGGGGGCCTCGGGTTCGTCGGGTGCCCAGGGGGGTTCGGGTCCCTCCGGTTCGGCGGCTTCCGCGTCGCCGGGGGCGTTCGGGGCGCCGTCGCGGATACCGTCCGCGCCGGGGCTGCCCGGTGAGGCGCACAGCCTGGGCCTCGCGCGGGACGGCAGCGGGTTCGCGCTGCTCGCCGAGTGCGTGAGCGACCCTGCGGCGCCGGAGACCGGCTTCTGCCGACAGCACGTGGCCGTGCGGGACGCCGGGGCGAAGGAGTGGGTGCTGCGGAAGTCCCCGCTGCCCCGGACCACGGGGACGGACGGCATCTCGGCCCACCTGCTCGCGCTCGGGCCGGGCCGGGCGCTCGTCGAGGACGGGGGCGTCGAGCCCCCGGGCGGGCGGCACTGGTTCACCCGGGACGGCGGCCGCACCTGGAGGGCGGTGGACCGGCGTACGGTCGGGACGACCCCGGAGATACCCGCGGGCGCGGTGCTCACCACCGACTGCGCCTCGCCCCCCGGGGGCCATCCCGACGCGTGCGAGCGGGAGCGTCTCGTGGTCGTCTCGCCCGAGGACGGGCGGCGCCGGGCGCTGGCCAGGGTGCCGCTGCTCGGGGCGCACCCCCTGCCCGCGGGGCAGCCGGAGCCCGACGGGTCCTGGTGGGTCTCCGGCACGGACCCGCTGTCGGGGCGGGCGGCGGTCGCCGTCTCCCGGGACGGGGGGCGCGCCTGGACAGTCGGCCGGCTGCCGAGTCCGCCTGCCACCGGCCCTGGGTGGTACACGTCGGTCGTGGTGGGCCCGGACGCGGTGTACGCGGCGGAGATGGGGGAGCTGACGGGCGGTGAGCCCGTCAAGAACCCGATGCGGGCGCTGCACAGGTCTCTGGACGGCGGCAGGACGTGGCAGCGGATGTGGACCACGGGCCCGACCGCTCAGCCGCGTACGCTCCTGGGCCTGCCGGTCCCGGGGCCCGGCGGCCGCGTCGAGATAGGCGGGGAGCAGGGGGGCTACCGCAGCCTGGACGGCGGCCGTACCTTCGTCCGGCTCGACGAGGGAGGCCACTACACCCGCCGCACCCCGCTCGGTCTGCTGCGTGAGTCGTCGAGCTGCCGGTACGAGCTGACCCGCGACGGGGTGCGGTGGTCGGAGTTCGGTCTGGCCTGTGAGAACCGGGCGTCCTGACCGGTCAGTGGTGGAAGGAGGTCGCCGCGCTCTTGTCGTGGGTGAAGGGGCTCGACTGGCGCCGTAGTTCGGGCAGCAGCCGGTTCAGGTCCTCGACGAGGAGCCCGGCCAGGTCGGCCGAGAAGCCGTTGCGGCAGACCACGCGCAGGACGGACAGGTCCTCGCGGTCGGCGGGGAAGGTGTAGGCGGGGACCAGCCAGCCCCGTTCGCGCAGCCGCCGTGACACGTCGAAGACGTCGAACGAGGTGACGTCGGGAGCGGTGGTGAAGGCGAAGACGGGCAGTTGGTCGCCGCGGGTGAGGAGCCGGAAGTCGCCCATGGCCTCGATGCGTTCGGCGAGGCCCCG
The DNA here is from genome assembly GCF_044452745.1 of Streptomyces sp. NPDC051822. Taxonomy (NCBI): domain Bacteria; kingdom Bacillati; phylum Actinomycetota; class Actinomycetes; order Kitasatosporales; family Streptomycetaceae; genus Streptomyces; species Streptomyces sp. NPDC051822. The sequence goes on from NZ_JBITBZ010000013.1 coordinate 191,196, forward strand.
GGCGATGTCCCGGGAGGTCTGTTGCACAGCCCGGTAGCCCTCCCGGCCGAGCCTGAGGAAGGTGTAGTACTGCGCGACGACCTGGGCGCCCGGCCGGGAGAAGTTGAGGGCGAAGGTGGGCATGTCGCCGCCCAGGTAGTTGACGCGGAAGACGAGTTCCTCGGGCAGTTCCGCGGGTGAGCGCCACAGGGCCCAGCCGACGCCCGGGTAGACCAGGCCGTACTTGTGACCGGAGGTGTTGATGGAGGCGACGCGGGGGAGCCGGAAGTCCCACACCAGGTCTTCGTCGAGGAAGGGGGCGACCATGGCGCCGGAGGCGCCGTCGACGTGGACGGGGATGTCGAGACCGGTCCGTTCCTGGAGCGCGTCCAGAGCGGCGCAGATCTCGGCGACCGGTTCGTAGGAGCCGTCGAAGGTGGAGCCGAGGACGGCGACGACTCCGATGGTGTTCTCGTCGCAGAGCGCGGCGGCGGACTCGGCGTCGAGGTGGAAGCGGTCGCCCTCCATGGGGACGAGCCGGGCCTCGACCTCCCAGAAGTTGCAGAACTTCTCCCAGCACACCTGGACGTTGACGCCCATCACCAGGTTGGGGCGGGCCGAGCCCGGATAGCGGTCGGCGTTCCGCTGGGCCCAGCGGCGCTTGAGGGCCATGCCGGCGAGCATGCAGGCCTCGCTGGAGCCGGTGGTGGAGCAGCCGACGGCCGTGGCCGGGTCCGGGGCGTTCCACAGGTCGGCGAGCATGGCCACGCATCGGCGCTCCAGTTCGGCGGTGCGCGGGTACTCGTCCTTGTCGATCATGTTCTTGTCGCGGCACTCGGCCATCAGCACCGCGGCCTGGGGCTCCATCCAGGTGGTGACGAAGGTGGCGAGGTTGAGCCGGGAGTTGCCGTCGAGCATCAGCTCGTCGTGGACGAGCTGATAGGCGCTCGCCGGGGGCAGGGGGCCGTCGGGCAGCCGGTGGTGGGGCGGGGCCTCGGTCATGCCGCCGACCGGGTCGGCCTCCCCGAAGAAGGGGTTGAGCGCGAGCCGTCGTTCCGGCTGGGAGGGTGAGGCGGCGGGACCCTGGTGCAGCGGCATGGGAACTCCTTCGGTCCGGTGGGGCGGGGTCGGCGCGGGGAGAGGGCTCAGCGCAGGGCGTGGCCCTGCTTGTCGAGTTCGAGCTGGGGGCGGCCGGTGACGATCAGCCAGGCGGGGAGGGAGGCGAGGCAGAGCAGGGCGAGCATCGCGGGGGAGGCGGCGAGGGCGGCGCCGGTGAAGAGGCTGATCCAGCCCTGCCGGGTGGTGGCGAGCAGGACGCCGAGGACCGCGGAGGAGACGGCGACCGCCGGATGGACCTCGGGGACGAGGGCCTGGGCGAGGAGCCCGAAGGCGGCGCCGATGAAGACGGCGGGGAAGATCCGGCCGCCCCGGAAGCCGCACGAGGCGGCGACGAGGAGGGCGAGGAGTTTGATCACGGCGAACTTGGCGAGCTCGCCGGAGGACCAGGCGCCGATCGAGGCGGTGAGTTCCTTGACCTCCTGCAGGCCCTTGAAGAGGGTCAGCTGCCCGCCGAGGGCCCCCAGGAGGCCGAGGACGAGGCCGCCGAGGGGCAGCATCACCATCGGGTGGCGCAGGCGTTGGAAGGCGGCGTGGACGTAGGGGAACAGATAGCAGGCGGCGAGGCCGAAGACGGCGGCGGCGGAGGCGATCACGAGCGCGGCGAGGAGGTCGCCCCAGCCGGGGTCGGTGAGGGGCGGGAGGCCCAGGTCGAAGCTGGGGTCGGCGAGGAGCTGGGTGGTCATCGCGCCGGCGCCGGCGGCGACGAGCGGGGCGAAGAGCCGGTCCCAGAGGGAGCCGGGCCCCGGCTGCGCCGTGAGGGCCTCGGAGATCACGAGGGCGGCGGCGACGGGGGTGCCGAAGAGGGCGCCGATGGTGGCGGCCGTGGCGAGGGAGACCCAGACGGCGCCCGGCATCGCGGGAGCGGCCTTGCGGCCGAGCCAGTAGGCGAGGGCGATGTTGCACGCGATGATGGGGTTCTCGGGGCCGAGGCTGACGCCGCCGGCGAGCCCGAGCGCGCTCGCGAGCAGCAGTCCCGGTACGACCACGGGAGCGAGCGGCGCTCCGCCGAGGCCCTCGGAGGCCGGGTCGGGACCGGCGTGCCCGGGCACCTTCCAGATGACCAGGCCCACGGCGATGCCGGTCGCCGTGAGCATGGTGATGATCCAGAGGGAGGAGTAGCCGCCGATGCCGAGGGCGTCCGGCAGGTCGTCCCAGAGGACCTCCTGGAACTCCTCCGAGAGCGCGGTGATCCCGAGGAACAACAGGCCCGCCCCGACCCCGACCACGAGCGCGGGAAGCACCAGCGGCAGGAGGACCCGCAGCGGGGCCTCGTGGGAGGAGGGTGACGACGGGGGCGGAGCATGATCGGTAGCCACCGCCCCACCATAAGTGGATGAATGCCGCGTAACATCCCGAAACCGTCACCGAACGGACGTGCACCTCACGACACGTCAGGCCGCCACACGAACCGGACCGGCCCCGAAGAGCCGCCCGCCGGCCGCCCGCCGGGACCGCTCGCCGATCCGCCGAGCCCGGCTCAGGCGCGTGGCGCGATGACCACGGCCGTGCCGTACGCGCACACCTCCGTTCCCACGTCCGCCGCCTCCGTCACGTCGAAGCGGAACATCAGCACGGCGTTCGCGCCGCGTGCCTGAGCCTGTTCCACCAGGCGTTCCATCGCCTGGTTCCGGGTCTCCACCAGGGTCTTCGTCAGGCCCTTCAGCTCCCCGCCGATCATCGACTTCAGACCGGCGCCGATCTGACTGCCCAGATGGCGGGAGCGGACGGTGAGGCCGAAGACCTCGCCGATCACCTGCCGGACCTCGAACCCCGGCACGTCGTTCGTCGTCACGACCAGCACGTCGGGATGCGGCCCCTGGCCGCCTCCGTACTCCTCGATGCCCATTGGCATACACCTCCTGACCCCCCAGCCTCAGGGGCGGGCGGCCCGTCCGCATCCGGTAGGCCCCGGGTGGAACCGGGCGCGTTCCCCTCGCGTTGATAGCTTGGGGCCAGCCCGTCCCCCATGCCCCCACCGACCGCAGGAGCCCGGAACCCGTGAACACGCTTGCCCTCGGACCGAGCTGGCTGGACCCGGACTATCTGATCCAGACCTTTGGTCTGATCGGTGTCCTCGTCATCGTCTTCGCCGAGTCCGGACTCCTCATCGGGTTCTTCCTGCCCGGCGACTCGCTGCTCTTCACCACCGGCCTGCTCGTCACCACAGGAAAGCTCGACCAGCCGCTGTGGATGGTCTGCACCCTGATCGTGGCCGCCGCGATCATCGGCGACCAGGTCGGCTACCTCTTCGGCCGGAAGGTGGGCCCGGCCCTCTTCAAGCGGCCCGACTCGAAGCTCTTCAAGCAGGAGAACGTCGAGAAGGCCCACGAGTTCTTCGAGAAGCACGGCCCGAAGTCGCTGATCCTGGCCCGCTTCGTCCCCATCGTGCGGACGTTCACGCCGATCATCGCCGGCGTCAGCCGCATGAACTACCGCTCGTTCATCACGTTCAACATCATCGGCGGCGTGCTGTGGGGCGCGGGCGTGACCCTGCTCGGCGCCTCCCTCGGCAAGATCGACTTCGTGCACAAGCACATCGAGATGATCCTGATCGGCATCGTCCTGATCTCCGTGGTCCCGATCGTGATCGAGTTCCTCAGGGCCCGCTCCCAGTCCAAGAAGGAGCAGGCGCGGGGCGACCACGACGCCCCCGGCACCCCCAACCCGCAGAACCCCCAGAACCCCCAGAACCCGCGCGGACGCCACGCCAAGCGCTGAGGCCGAGGGGCCGACGCCCCGAAGAAGCCGTCAGAACCCCCGGGTGCGCTTCGCCGCGCGCCGCGCCGCGGCCGCACCCGGGGCCTGCATGAAGAGGCGGGCCAGCTCGCCTCCCAGGTTCACCCCGATCGCGATCGCCAGGGCCAGGGCCGCCGCCTTCGCCAGCGACGCGAAGCCCTGGTCCAGGTTGTTCTGGGCGATCGCGAGCACCCCGAAGTACGTCGCGGAACCGGGCAGCAGCGGGCCGATCGCCGCCGTCACGTACGGCAGCGACGACGTGTGGTGGTAGCGGGCGATCAGCTGCCCGAAGAGCCCCACAAGACCCGCCGCCACCGCCGTCGCCATCACCGCGGAGCCCTCCGCGGTCACCGCGATCGACGCGTAGATCACCCACGCCACCCCGCCGTTCAGGGTCGCGAACAGCACCGTCGACCGCGACTGCTGCAACAGGATCGCGAAGGTCGCGCACAGCACCATCGACGCCAGGATCTGCGTCACCGGCCGCTCCACCGCCCGCAGCGTGCCCTCGGGATTGAGCTGCGCGTCGAACTGCACGGCGACGTACAGCACCGACAGCACACCCACCACGATCGCGACGAAGAAGTACGCGACCTCCAGGAGCCGGGCCGACGCCGTGATGTAGAAACCGGTCAGACCGTCCTGCACCGCCGCCACGAGCGCCCGCCCCGGGATCAGCGCGAACAGGCCACCCGTGATCACCGCCGACGGCCGCAGATCCGCGTGCAGCAGCGTCAGGAGCACACCCATCGCCGCCGGCGGCATCGCCGCCACCAGGAACTGGTAGAACTCCGGCAGCCCGCGCCCCGCGCAGAACCACGCCAGCCGGTCGCCGAGCACCGCGCCGAGCGCCGCCACGAAGAAGACCGTCGTGTCGCCGCCGAGGAGCACAGAGGCCGCACCGGCCAGCACCCCGGCCGCCGACGTGAGGACCCAGCCCGGGTACGGGTGCCGGTTGCGCCGTATCTCCGCGAGCCGCCGGTAGGCCTCCTCGGGCGTCACCTCGTGGGCCTGCGCGTTGATGTCGGCGAGCAGCGTGTACACCGCCGCGAGCCGCGTGTAGTCCGTTCCCCGGCGCCGTACCGTCCGGTTCGCCGTGATCGGATCGTCCACGAGGGACGGCTGGTACGTGACGGCCAGCAGGGTGAAGGTCACCGTCGGCTCGACCCGGTCGAGACCGTACGAACGGCAGATGGCGAACATCGCCGCCTCGACGTCCTCCGCGCCCTCCCCGCCCGCGAGCAGCAGCTCGCCGATGCGCAGCGTCAGGTCGAGCACGCGCGGCACCGAAGGACCGGACTCGTCCTCCTTGCGCGGCGCCTCCGGCACCGGCCGCTCACCCACCGGCAGCCGCAGCATGGTCCGCATCCGGTCCTGCCACGGCGCGTCCTGCGACATCCGCACCAGCGGCACCCCGTACGCCGGAGTGAAGGCGGGCGGCGAGTTCTTCGCCGAGTAGGTCGCGGGCGTCGCGAACGCCGAACCCTCCGGCTCGGCCGGTGGCTCCGTGGTGAGTCCTGGTGGGAGGGCGAACTCGGAGGTCGGATGCTCCTCCTCCGGCGGCGCGGGCTGCTCCACGCCGGCCGGCGGCACGAACGCGCTCCGCGCCTCGTCCGACTGCGGCTTCCGGTCCTCCGGAGCCTCTTCCGGACCGTTCTTCGAGCCGTCCGGCTCCGCCACCACTCTGTCCGCCTCACTCCCCAGGGAATCGTGGATTCCAGTATGGGCATGCGACGGACGTGCGAAAGGCGGTGCACCCCCAGAGGTGCACCGCCTTTTCACACGATCGGAACGGGGGGCTCAGTGGCCGCCCTGCTCCTTGGCGCGTGCGTACGACTTCTCGATCTCTTCCTCGGCCTCGGCGCGGCCGACCCAGTCGGCACCCTCGACCGACTTGCCCGGCTCCAGGTCCTTGTAGACCTCGAAGAAGTGCTGGATCTCCAGGCGGTCGAACTCCGCCACGTGGTGGATGTCCCGCAGGTGCTCCATGCGCGGGTCCGTGGCCGGGACGCAGAGCAGCTTGTCGTCGCCGCCCGCCTCGTCCGTCATACGGAACATGCCGATGGCGCGGCACTTGATCAGGCAGCCCGGGAACGTGGGCTCGTCGAGGATGACGAGCGCGTCCAGCGGGTCGCCGTCCTCGCCGAGGGTGTTCTCGACGTAGCCGTAGTCGGTCGGGTAGGCCGTCGACGTGAAGAGACGACGGTCCAGGCGGATGCGACCCGTCTCGTGGTCGACCTCGTACTTGTTCCGCGATCCCTTCGGGATCTCGATGAGAACGTCGAACTCCACGGGTGGCTCCTCCTGAATCAACACAAGTGAATGCTCGCGACGACGCGCGGTGATTAAGTGTCCCTCACGCATGTGTGTGATCGCGAAAGGGGCTGGTCAGCAATGCCCGAGCCGAGGATGTGGCAGCTCACGGCGGGCTCCGCCGCCCTCGGACTGGCCCTGGCCGCCGTAGCGGTGACCGCGGCCGGTCCGTGGGACTCGGGTCAGCGTACGGCCGAGCGGGCCCGCGCCGCCGCCCCGGAGACGGGTGGCGCACATCACGCCCCGGCCCCGGCCCCCGCGCCCGCCCCGCCCCGGCGCCCCGTCCCCGCCCCCGCCCCCAGCGCGCCCGGCGTCCTGACCGCCCTGCACGCCCCCGCCCCCGGCGGGCGCCCGGCGGACCTCGCCGCCGTCCTCGTCCCCCTCCTCGCCGACCCCGGCCTCGGACCCCTCCGCACCGCCTCCGTCGTCGACACCGCCACCGGCCGGCAGCTGTACGGCGAGGGCGCCGGCACCCCCATGACCCCCGCCTCCACGGTCAAGATCGCCACCGCGGCGGCCGCCCTCTCCGCCCTCGGACCCGACCACCGCATCCCCACCACCGTCACCGCCGCCCCCGACGGCCGCACCGTCACCCTCACCGGCGGCGGCGACCCGACCCTCGACCCGGCCCGCCTGAAAGCCCTCGCCGCCGACACCGCCCGGGCCCTGAAGAAGCGCGGCCACACCTCCGTACGCCTCGCCTACGACACGAGCCTCTACCCGGGCCCCACGCTCCACCCCATCGGCCCCAACGAGAACATCGCCCCCGTCGTCGCCCTCATGACCGCCGGGGGCCGCCTCGACGACAGCCACAGCGGCCCCGCACCCCGCACCGCCGACCCGGCGGGCGACACCGCCAGAGCCTTCGCCGGCCTCCTCACCGAGGCCGGAACCGAGGTCACCGGCGAGCCCACCCCCGGCCGCGCCCCGAAGGCCGCCCCCCTCGCCCGTACCGACTCGGCCCCCCTCACCGACCTCGTCGAGCGCACCCTCACCCACAGCGACAACGACCTCGCCGAAGCCCTCGCCCGGCAGACCGCCCTCGCCCGGAAGCAGCCCGCGAGCTTCGACGGCGCCGCCAGGGCCGTACATGACGAACTCGCCCGGCTCGGCCTCCCCGTCGCGGGAGCCCGTTTCGCCGACGGCAGCGGACTCGACCGCCGCGACCGCGTCTCCGCCGCCCTCCTCACCGCCCTCCTCACCCGAGCGGCCGACCCCGCGCACCCCGCCCTGCGCCCCCTCCTCACCGGACTGCCCGTCGGCGGCTTCACCGGCACCCTCGCCGACCGCTTCGGCACCGCACCCGCCACCGCGGGCGCCGGACTCGTCCGCGCCAAGACCGGCACCCTGACGGGCGTCAACACGCTCGCCGGCACCGTCGTCACCGCCGACGGCCGCCTCCTCGCCTTCGCGTTCCTCGCCGGCCGCACCCTCTCCCCGTACGAGGCACAGCCCGCCCTCGACCGCCTCTCCGCGGCCCTCGCCGGACAGCGCTGACCCCGCGCTCACCACCCGCGGGACCCCCGGCCACCCGCACTCCACCCGTGTCCGACCCGCCCCGAACCCTCACCGAACAGGCGCCGAGACCGTACGGTTGACGCATGACGAGCATCGGTGGCGCAGGCACATCCGGGATGGTCGACTGGAACCTCGCGGTCGCGACCGCGACCCGCCTCGTGCGGCCCGGACCCGAAGTCAGCCGCGACGAAGCCCGCGAGGTCGTCGCCGAACTCCGCAGGCACGCCAAGGCCTCGGAGGAACACGTCCGCGCCTACACGCGGATGATCCCCGAGGGCATGGAGCCGCACGACACCCCCGTCCTCGTCGTCGACAGGGCCGGCTGGATCAAGGCCAACGTCGCCGGCTTCCGCGAACTCCTCACCCCGCTCATCGGCAAGATGCAGGAGCGCCGCTCCGCCACTCCCGGCAGCGCCGTGCTCGGCGCCGTCGGCGGCAAGGTCACCGGCGTCGAACTCGGCATGCTCCTGTCGTTCCTGGCCTCCCGCATCCTCGGCCAGTACGAGACCTTCGCCCCCGCCACCCGCGAACTCCCCGCAGGCGCCAACGGCGGCGGACGGCTCCTCCTCGTCGCCCCGAACATCGTCCACGTCGAACGCGAACTCGACGTGACTCCGCACGACTTCCGCCTCTGGGTCTGCCTCCACGAGGAGACCCACCGCACCCAGTTCACCGGCGTCCCCTGGCTCCGCGACCACCTCCAGGGCGAGATCCAGTCGTTCCTCGCCGCCACCGACGTCGACCCCGGCACCGTCGTCGAACGCCTCCGCGAAGCCGCCCAGACCCTCGCCGGCGGACGCCCAGAAGGCGAGGAGGGCGAACCCTCCCCGTCCCTCGTCGAACTCGTCCAGACCCCCGAACAGCGCGAGATCCTCGGCCGCCTCACCGCCGTCATGTCGCTCCTCGAAGGCCACGCCGACTACGTCATGGACGGCGTAGGCCCCCAGGTCGTCCCCACCGTCGCCGAGATCCGCGAGAAGTTCCAGGCACGAAGGGCCCGCGGCGCCTCCCGCCTCGACCTCGCCCTGCGCAAGCTCCTCGGCCTCGACGCCAAGCTCCGCCAGTACCGCGACGGCGAGCGCTTCGTACGCGCCGTCGTCGACCAGGTCGGCATGGACGGCTTCAACCGCGTGTGGACCTCCCCCAACACGCTCCCCACCAAGTCCGAGATCGCCGCCCCCGCCGACTGGATCGCGAGGGTGCACCGTAAAGCAGACTCCTGAGGCGGGTGCGGCAGACGACACGGGGACACGTCGGAACAGCCCACCAATCACCCATCCGAGGGACCCTGAGCATGGGGTGAGGCGTGCAATGCTCGGGTAACGGCCGGGTTTCTGTCACCATCGACGCACTCTGAGTGACCGAACCCCCCTTTCCGACCGTTAAGACTCCGACCGAGGCACCCCACCCCCATCACGAAGGGCACCGGACATGGGTCCCCATCCTGCGGTCGCGGCGATACGCCTGGCGGTCCGCCGCGTACTCCACGACGTCCTCACCGAACACACCACCGGCGACGAACCGCTCGTTCTCGTCGCCTGCTCCGGAGGCGCCGACTCGATGGCGCTCGCCTCCGCCCTCGCCTTCGAGGCCCGCAAGCTCCCCGTGCGCGCCGGCGGCATCACCGTCGACCACGGCCTCCAGCACGGCTCCGACACCCGCGCCGACGACGTCGCCGGACGCATGACCGCCCTCGGCCTCACCCCCGTCGAGGCCGTCGCCGTCACCGTCGGCCGCGAAGGAGGCCCCGAGGCCGCCGCCCGCGACGCCCGGTACGCGGCCCTCGACGCCGCCGCCGAGCGCCACGGAGCCGCCGCGGTCCTCCTCGGCCACACCCGCGACGACCAGGCCGAAACCGTCCTGCTCGGCCTCGCCCGCGGCTCCGGCATCCGCTCGCTCTCCGGCATGGCCGCCATCTCGGGCGCCGCCGGCCGCTACCGGCGGCCCTTCCTCCAGCTCGACCGCCAGACCGTCCGCAAGGCCTGCGTCGCACAGGAACTCGCCGTCTGGGACGACCCCCACAACAGCGACCCCGCCTACACCCGCTCCCGGCTCCGCCACGAAGGCCTCCCCGCCCTCGAGAAGGCCCTCGGCAAAGGCGTCGTCGAAGCCCTCGCCCGAACGGCCCAGCTCTCCCGCGACGACGCCGACGCCCTCGACACATGGGCCGCCGACGCCGAGACCTCCGTGCGCGACGAGGCGGGCGCCCTCGAATGCGCCAAGCTCTTCGGCCTGCCCCCCGCCGTGCGCCGCCGCGTCCTGCGCCGCGCCGTCATCGCCGAGGGCGCGCCCGCCGGCTCGCTCTTCGCCCGGCACATCGAAGAAGTCGACCGGCTCATCACCGGCTGGCGCGGCCAGGGGGCCATCAACCTGCCCGGTCGCGTCGAAGCCCGTCGGCAGGGTGGCAGACTGGTCATCCGGCAAGGCTGACGCACGCTGCAACGAAAGTGACCCGGGTGAACGAGAAGGACATGGGCACCGACCTCCAGTCGGTGCTCATCACCAAGGAAGAGATCGACGCCAAGCTGGCAGAGCTGGCCGCGAAGATCGACGCGGAATACGCGGGCAAGGACCTGCTCATCGTCGGCGTCCTCAAGGGCGCCGTGATGGTGATGGCGGATCTGGCTCGCGCCCTTTCCACCCCCGTCACCATGGACTGGATGGCCGTCTCCTCGTACGGCGCCGGCACCCAGTCCTCGGGCGTCGTCCGCATCCTCAAGGACCTCGACACCGACATCAAGGGCAAGCACGTCCTGATCGTCGAGGACATCATCGACTCCGGCCTGACGCTGTCCTGGCTGCTCTCGAACCTCGGCTCGCGCGAGCCCGCCTCCCTCGAGGTGTGCACGCTCCTGCGCAAGCCCGAGGCCGCCAAGGTCGCGATCGACGTCAAGTGGATCGGCTTCGACATCCCCAACGAGTTCGTCGTCGGCTACGGCCTCGACTACGCCGAGAAGTACCGGAACCTTCCGTTCGTCGGCACGCTCGCCCCGCACGTCTACGGCGGCTGAACATCCGCCCGTACGGGGAACCCCGGCCGCCTTCCCTCCGTTGAACCACGGGAAGGCGGTCGTCGGCGTCGATGCTGAGGTACCGTCCGAAGAACAGCTTTTTCACACTGCAGCTCTCACAGCAGCATTTTCCTACGGGCAGGAGGGACGGAGCGTTCTCGCTCCGTATGGATGGACGTGAAGCGATACTTCCGTGGGCCGGTCATGTGGATCGTGCTGGCCGTCCTCGCCGTGGTCGTGCTGATGCAGGTCGTCGGCTCGTCCGAGGGCTACAAGACGGTGGACACCGGCAAGGTCGTCCAGGCGATCGACAAGAACCAGGTCAAGCAGGCAAAGGTCACCACCGGTGACGAGCAGATCATCAAGATCGAGCTCATCGACGGCCAGAAGATCGACAAGAGCAGCAAGGTCCAGGCCAGCTACATCGGCAGCCAGGGCGTGGACATCGCCGACAAGCTCCAGGAGAAGTTCGAGGCCGGGCAGATCGAGAAGGGCTACACCGTCTCCCCGACGAAGCAGTCGCCCTTCGTCTCGATCCTGCTCTCCCTCCTGCCCTTCGTCCTCATCGTGGTCGTCTTCCTCTTCCTGATGAACCAGATGCAGGGCGGCGGCTCCCGCGTCATGCAGTTCGGCAAGTCCAAGGCGAAGCTCATCACCAAGGACACGCCGAAGACCACCTTCGCCGACGTCGCCGGCTCGGACGAGGCCGTCGAGGAACTCCACGAGATCAAGGAATTCCTCCAGGAGCCCGCGAAGTTCCAGGCCGTCGGAGCCAAGATCCCCAAGGGCGTCCTGCTCTACGGCCCGCCCGGAACCGGCAAGACGCTCCTCGCGCGCGCCGTCGCCGGCGAGGCCGGCGTGCCGTTCTACTCGATCTCCGGCTCCGACTTCGTCGAGATGTTCGTCGGCGTCGGCGCCTCCCGGGTCCGCGACCTCTTCGAGCAGGCCAAGGCCAACGCGCCCGCCATCGTCTTCGTCGACGAGATCGACGCCGTCGGACGCCACCGCGGTGCCGGCCTCGGCGGCGGCCACGACGAGCGCGAGCAGACCCTCAACCAGCTCCTCGTCGAGATGGACGGCTTCGACGTGAAGGGCGGCGTCATCCTGATCGCCGCCACGAACCGGCCCGACATCCTCGACCCGGCGCTCCTGCGCCCCGGCCGCTTCGACCGGCAGATCGCCGTCGACCGTCCGGACATGATCGGCCGCCTGGAGATCCTCAAGGTCCACCAGAAGGGCAAGCCGGTCGCCCCGGACGTCGACCTCGGCGCCGTCGCCCGACGCACCCCCGGCTTCACCGGCGCGGACCTCTCCAACGTCCTCAACGAAGCGGCGCTCCTCACCGCCCGTTCGGACAAGAAGCTGATCGACAACCACTCGCTCGACGAGGCGATCGACCGTGTGGTCGCGGGCCCGCAGAAGCGGACCCGGATCATGTCGGACAAGGAGAAGAAGATCACCGCGTACCACGAGGGCGGACACGCCCTGGTGGCTGCGGCCTCGCCGAACTCCGACCCCGTCCACAAGATCACCATCCTGTCCCGCGGCCGCGCCCTGGGCTACACGATGGTCCTGCCGGACGAGGACAAGTACTCGACCACGCGCAACGAGATGCTCGACCAGCTGGCCTACATGCTGGGCGGCCGCGCTGCCGAGGAGCTCGTCTTCCACGACCCGACCACGGGCGCGGCGAACGACATCGAGAAGGCCACCGCCACGGCCCGCGCGATGGTCACGCAGTACGGCATGACCGAGCGTCTCGGCGCCATCAAGTTCGGCGGCGACAACACCGAGCCTTTCCTCGGCCGTGAGATGGCGCACCAGCGCGACTACTCGGAAGAGGTCGCGGCGCTGGTCGACGAAGAGGTCAAGAAGCTCATCGAGACCGCGCACAACGAGGCCTGGGAGATCCTCGTCGAGAACCGTGACGTCCTCGACAACCTGGTCCTCGCCCTCCTGGAGAAGGAGACGCTGGGCAAGGAGGAGATCGCCGAGATCTTCTCCACCATCGTCAAGCGCCCGGCCCGCCCGGCCTGGACCGGCTCCAGCCGCCGTACCCCGTCCACGCGTCCGCCGGTGCTCTCCCCCAAGGAGCTCGCCCTGACGAACAGCGCGAACGGCTCGGCGACCCCGACGGTCGACACCACGAAGGGCATCGAGATCGCCCCCGTGGAGACTCCCGAGGACTGACACCCCCGGCACCCCGGAATGGCTGCCGCGCCCCCACAGGTTCTAGCCTGTGGGGGCGCGGCCATTTCGCGCGCACACAGTCAGACGGAACGAGGCACAGGATGACCGACCCGGTGACGCTGGACGGCGAGGGCACGATCGGCGTATTCGACGAGAAGCGCGCCGAGAACGCCGTACGAGAGCTCCTCATCGCGGTCGGCGAGGACCCGGACCGCGAGGGGCTCAAGGAGACGCCGGCGCGCGTGGCGCGGGCGTACAAGGAGCTTTTCGCGGGGTTGTGGCAGAAGCCCGAGGATGTTCTGACGACGACGTTCGACCTGGGCCACGATGAGATGGTCCTGGTCAAGGACATCGAATTCGTTAGCAACTGTGAGCATCACCTCTTGGCGTTCCATGGGGTGGCTCATGTGGGCTACATCCCTGCGGAATCCGGAAAGATCACAGGCCTGTCCAAGCTGGCCCGACTGGTGGACGTGTTTGCACGCCGCCCGCAGGTGCAGGAGCGACTTACTACACAGATCGCAGATTCGCTTATGCGAATTCTCGACGCCCGCGGTGCGATCGTCGTCATCGAGGCGGAGCACATGTGTATGTCGATGCGAGGCATCCGCAAGCCGGGTGCCAAGACCACGACCTCGGCGGTGCGTGGTCAACTTCGTGACGCTACTACACGCGCTGAGGCTATGTCCCTGATATTGGCCCGTTAGTAGCGGGCTGCCCGCCTTGCTCCATACCGTCCCCGATCAGTGGAGTTGATCGCTGATCAAGGGGGATCGGTATGGGGTACGGGCTGACCAGCAAGATGCTGGTGAACCTGGTGGACGGCTGCGTCCAGGCGAAGAATGTGGCTCCTGGTAGCGCGATGTGGACGCTGGACGGGGATCGGACGGTGCAGACCACGGTCGTGGGCGTGACGGCGGTGAAGGGACGGCAGGCCGTCGACGTGGTCACGGACCGCATGACCTTCACTGCCAGCCCGGATCTGCTGCTTCTCACCCCGGACGGGTGGGAGCGCGCGGCCGACGCGGCGGGGACGGCAATCGCGTGGACGCACGCGAAGAAGCTGTGCCGGGAGCGACCCACGATAAGGCCGGGGTACGAGTTCGGCTACTTCATCGGTGCCACGTGTGCGGATGGGACGGTTGGCAAGAATTATGTCTCGTTGGTGGTGAACGAGGAAGCCTTTGCGACCCGGTACGCCACCGCGCTGACGGCCTGCACTTGACTGCCTGCCCGCTTGGAGGCCGTGTCCCGGCCGTCCGGCTATCTGCAGCGGGACCTGCCCGGCTTTCGGGTCCGGGTGGTCTCCTCGTACCTCAACGACGCCCTGCGCCACTACGTCGGAGGGGACGCGCACCACATGCGGCAGCGCCTTCCCAGGGTTGTTCTTCGCGACGCCGCGACCTTCCAGGGGTTCCTGGACGGATACATCGAAGGCGACGGTTGCCGGGTCAAGGGGTGGAACGGCCGCCAAGTCGTCAGCGCCAATGTTCCCTTCCTGGCGGAGTTGGCACAGATCATCGGGGCACGGTTCACGCCCTCGAAGAGAGGGATTCGGTCACAGCTCTATGTGTCGGACCGCTGGCAGACCCGAGGTACGTACTTCCCCGAGCACCACCCCCTGGATCCGCCCGAGTCGTCCTGGGTCCCGGTCAAAGAGGTCCGTCCCCGCCCCGCCCTCGGCGCCAAGCCCTTCACCTTCTACAGCTACCGGCTGGCCCCGTACCCCACCTTCCTGGTGAACGGGCACCTCGTGCGCGAGCCCTGGTAGAGGTGCTACGCAGCCGGCGCCCGGTTCTCGTCGTCGTCCTCCGGGAGCTTGCAGACGCGTTCCAGGAAGAGGGCCGCGGCGATGACGCCGATGCCCGCCGCGACCGCGAGGGCCGCGTAGAGGGCCTGGTCGCGGCGGGCCGGGACGTCCAGGAAGGCGAGGAGGTAGACGCCCGTGCCGCCGTACATGCCGGCGACGAGGGCGGCGACCAGGGCGCTCGCCTGGCCGAAGACGACCGCGCGGGCCGCCATGAGGGGTTCGACGCCCTTGGCGCCGGGGCGGCGCTCGCGCTGGGCTTTGAGGCGGGCGCGGATCGAGAGGGCGGTCGCGCTGAGGACCGCCGCGATCACGGCGAGGACGATGGGCGCGGCGATCGGCACGCTGGGAAGGGTGCCGACCGAGTCCCAGAGGCGGGCGGCACCCCAGGAGAGGATGCCGGCGACGAGGAACAGTCCGGCGAGCACCTTGAGCCGCAGTTGTTTCACCGGATGTCCTTCGCGTGGTCGTCGGTCGTGCTTGTGGTGGTCTGCCACGAAGCGTAACGACTACTCGGGCAGACGGAGTTCCAGGTCGGTACGGGGAGTGACGCCGCTGCTGCCTACGGCGGCGAGGAGGGCCGCGACCGGGCCGTGGCCGGTGAGCTGGGCGTCGGGGTCGACGTCGTGCCAGGGGGCGAGGACGAAGGCGCGCTGGTGGGCGCGGGGGTGCGGGAGGGTGAGGACGGGGTCGTCGGAGACCACGTCCGCGTAGGCGACGATGTCGACGTCGATCGTGCGGGCGCCCCAGCGCTCCTCGCGAACGCGGTGGAAGGCCTCCTCGACGGCGTGGGCCCGCTCCAGGAGGGAGGAGGGCGGCAGCGTCGTCTTCACGAGGGCGATCGCGTTGAGATACGAGGGCTGGGTGCCGGGCTCGACGCCCCAGGGCTCCGTCTCGTACACGGGGGAGACGGCCTTGACCCGGAGGCCCGGGGTGTCGGCGAGGGCGTCGACGGCCCCCTGGAGGGTCTCCAGGCGGTTGCCGAGGTTGGCGCCGAGGGCGAGGACGGCCCAGCGGGGGTTGGACAGGGTCACGTCGGCCGCGTCGACGGTGGCGACGACGGAGGCCGGTACGGGCTGGACGGTGGGGTCGCTCTGCGTCGGCTTCATCGTCGGCTCCGGGTGATCGTGATGGTCACGTCGTCGAAGGGCACGGTGATGGGCGCGTCCGGTTTGTGGACGACGACTTCCACCTCCTGGACCCCGGGGTGGCTGAGGCATTGCTGGGCGATGCGCTCGGCGAGGGTTTCGATGAGGTCGACGGGCTCGCCCTGGACGACGTCGACGACCTCTTCGGCGACGATCCCGTAGTGCACGGTCTTCGTCAGGTCGTCGGCGGCGGCGGCCGGGCGGGTGTCCAGGCCGAGGACCAGGTCCACGATGAAGGTCTG
The DNA here is from genome assembly GCF_044452745.1 of Streptomyces sp. NPDC051822. Lineage (NCBI taxonomy): Bacteria > Bacillati > Actinomycetota > Actinomycetes > Kitasatosporales > Streptomycetaceae > Streptomyces > Streptomyces sp. NPDC051822. The sequence goes on from NZ_JBITBZ010000013.1 coordinate 207,259, forward strand.
GCCTTCCTCGCGCTCCTTGGGGAAGACGCCGTGATGGCCCCGGGCCTTGAGGCCGCGCAGCGCGACACGATCCACGCGAATCACTCCTGCTGTCGTAGTTCGGTGGCCACGCAGCCGGGTGCGGACGGCCGGGTGTCCGCCATCGAATCTACCTGCGGGGGCCGACAGCGCTTGCTCGTGGGGGCCGTGGGCGGGTCAGGAGGGCGGTTCGGTCTCGTCGGCGCCGGGCCCGCCTCCCTCGGCTTCCCCGGTCTCCGCAAGGACGGGGGAGGCGTGGTGGGACCAGATCTTCCAGCCGTCGGGTGTGTGGCGGAACACATTGGTGGCGACGACGAGCTGGCCGACGAGGGGGCCCAGCGAGTCGCCGTCCTCGGCGGGTCCGCCGCTGAGGATGTTCTCGGTGCAGGTGACGACGGCGGTGGGTCCGGCGAGGGAGGTCTTCAGGTCGGTGAGGAAGAACTGGATGTACTCGGTGTTCGCCATGATCAGCGCGTACGAGCGGAGCACCTCGCCGCGGCCGGTGAGGACGGGCCAGCCGGGGTGGACGCAGGTGATGGGGGTGGCTCCGTCGTCGAGCCAGAGGTCGCAGAGGCCTTCGAAGTCGCCGGATTCCATCGCCTCGTAGAAGGCGGTGTTGGCGGCTTCGACGGCCGTCTCCTCGACGGTGCGGGCCTTGGGGCTCTCCTCCTCCCAGTCGTCCCTTTCGTCCCTGCTCACGCGGCTCCCTCGACGGCCCGGGCGACGCGTACGGCGTCGGCGGTGGCCCGGACCTCGTGGACGCGGACGGCCCACGCGCCCGCGTGGGCGGCGAGGGCGGAGACGGCGGCGGTGGCGGCGTCGCGTTCGCGGGCGGGCGGCGGGGAGGCGCCCTCGCGGGCGAGGACGTGGCCGAGGAAGCGTTTGCGGGAGGCGGCTACGAGGAGCGGCCTGCCGAGGGCGCGGAGTTCGGGGAGGTGGGCGACGAGGGCGAGGTCGTGGGGGGCGAGCTTGGCGAAGCCGAGGCCGGGGTCGACGACGATGCGCTCGGGGTCGATCCCGCCGGCGACGACGGCGTCCAGGCGGGTGCGGAGTTCGGCGAGGACTTCGGGGACGACGTCGCCGTAGACGGCGAGGCTGTTCATGTCCTGGCTGAATCCGCGCCAGTGCATGACGACGAAGGGGACTTCGGCGGCGGCGACGGCGGGGACCATCGCGGGGTCGGCGAGGCCGCCGCTGACGTCGTTGACGAGGACGGCTCCGGCTTCGACGGCGCGGGCGGCGACGCTGGCGCGCATGGTGTCGACGGAGACGGTGACGCCTTCGGCGGCGAGGCCGCGGACGACGGGGACGACGCGGCGGAGTTCTTCCTCCTCGTCGACGCGGGTGGCGCCGGGGCGGGTGGACTCGCCGCCGACGTCGACGAGGTCGGCGCCTTCGGCGACGAGGTCGAGGCCGTGTTTGACGGCGGCCGTGGTGTCGAACCAGCGGCCGCCGTCGGAGAAGGAGTCGGGGGTCACGTTGACCACGCCCATGACCGCGCAGCGGTCCCACTCCGGCAGGCCCCGGGCGGTACCCCGGTCGATCGTCGTACTCATGTGTCCAGCGTAGGGCCCAGGGGCGAGATCGGGCCGCGCGGATTCCCCGGTCAGGCCGCGCGGACCTCGCGCTCGGCGGGCGCGGGGATGATGTGGGCGCAGGGCCGGGGGGCGGCTGCGGGGCGTCGGCGGGTGAGGGGCCGGGGCAGGGAGAGGTTCAGGAAGCCTTCGGCCTGCAGGGCGGCGAAGCCGATGCGGGGGAGGTCGCGGCTGGTGCGGTAGACGACGAAGCGGGGTTCCCAGCGTGGCCGGAACTTGGCGTTGAACTTGTACAGCGATTCGATCTGGAACCAGCGGGAGAGGAAGACGAGGAGTCCGCGCCAGACGCGCAGGACGGGTCCTGCGCCGATCTTCTCGCCGCGGGCGAGGGCGGAGCGGAACATGGCGAAGTTGAGGGAGACGCGGTGGATGCCCAGGCCGGGGGCGGCCTGGAGGGCGGCGACGATGAGGAGCTCGTTCATGCCGGGGTCGGCGGAGCGGTCGCGGCGCATGAGTTCGAGGGACATGCCGTCCGGGCCCCAGGGGACGAAGTGAATGATCGCCTTCAGGTCGCCGTAGGGCGAGTCGGGGGCGTCGCCGTCGTCCTTCTTGTGGGCGGTCGCTATCACGGCGTCGCCGTCGCCGGGGGCGCCGATGCGGCCGAGGGCCATGGAGAAGCCGCGCTCGGTGTCGGTGCCGCGCCAGTCGGCGGCGGCGTGGCGGACGTGTGCGAGTTCGGCGTCGTCGAGGTCACGGACGCGGCGGACCTGGGTGGTGTAACCGTTGCGCTCGATGCGCTTGACCATCTGTCGGACGTTGCGCATGGCCCGTCCGGAGAGGGAGAAATCCGCGACGTCGACCACCGCCTCGTCGCCGAGTTCGAGGGCGTCGAGGCCGGTCTCGCGGGTCCAGACCTGGCCGCCGGTCTCGGAGCAGCCCATGACGGCGGGGGTCCAGGAGTGGGCCTTGGCCTCGTCCATGAAGCGTTCGATGGCGCCGGGCCAGGCCTCGACGTCGCCGATGGGGTCGCCGCTGGCGAGCATGACGCCGGAGACGACGCGGTAGCAGACGGCGGCCTTGCCGCTGGGGGAGAAGACGACGCCCTTGTCGCGGCGGAGGGCGAAGTGGCCGAGGGAGTCGCGTCCGCCGTGCTGGTCGAGGAGGGCGCGCAGCCGGTGTTCGTCCTCGTCGGTGAGGCGGGCGGCGGGGTGTTCGGGGCGGAAGGCGAGGTAGATGGTGGTGAGGGCGGTGAGCATGCCGAGGGCGCCGAGGGAGTAGCCGACGGTCCAGTCCACGCCGTTGCTGTAGCCGACGGGTCCTTCGACGCCGAAGAGTCCGTAGAGGACGTGCTCCAGGCGGTCGGCGAGGCTGGGGCTGCCGAGGACGCGCCGCGGGTGGGCGCTGACGATGACGAGGCCGAGGGCGATGGATCCGCCGCCCATGACGACGAAGTTGGCGAGTGCCCGCCAGCGGCTCCGGGGGTCGGGCAGGGCGGCGAACTCGGCCCGGTGGCGCAGGAGGAGGGCGAGGAGGACGAGGGAGAGGAGGGCGCCGAGGACGGAGTGGCGCCAGACGAACTGGGCGGCGGCGCCGAGCGGGAGGAGGACGACGGCGGCGCGCCAGGCGCGGCGCTTGTGGCGCTTGAGGCCGTGGGCGAGCAGCAGGAGGAGGACGCCGGCGCTGAGGGAGAGGGCGGCGGAGAGGGGGCCGAGGGTGCCGGGGAGGACCTCCGCGAGGGCGTGCATGCGGCTGGCGCGGAAGCGGGGGAAGACGCCGGCGGCGATGTCGATGAGACCGATGAGGGTGCAGGCCGTGCCGACGAGCGCGGGGACCTTCTCGGGGCGTGGCCCGCGGAGAATCCGACGTACCCGAACAGGAACCAATCCTGATTTGTCCCCATCTTGCGTGACAGACATGGCTTCCCGTGCTTCCCGTGGTCCTGCGGAGGGTCTTTGACTCCGGTCGGGCCCTGCGGCGCGTTCGGCGGGCCGTTCCGGCTGGTGCGCCTTCTAGGACGGAGCAGTGCGGAGTCGGGTTCATCGGTTCACAGGAAAATCTCGGAAAGAAGGCTCGGTCGTCCCATGGGTCTCACCAGCAGCAAAGTCCTCGTGGTGGCGGTCACGCTGGCCGTGGCGCTGTTTCTCGCCACGGTGTGGCTGTGGCCGCGCCTCGCACGCCGGGGCTGGGGGGCGTACGCGGGCCGGGTGGGGCTGCTTCTCGTCACGCAGGTGGCGCTGTTCGCGGCGGTGGGTCTGGCGGCGAATCGTTCCTTCCTCTTCTACGGCTCGTGGGCCGATCTGTTCGGCCAGGAGCAGGAGATGGGCGTGGTCGTCGACCACGCGGGCGGCTCGAAGGACGTACGGGTCGTCGGGACCCGGGCGCTCGACGTGCCCGGCGGCGGGCATCCCGCGATCGGCGGCCAGATACAGAAGGTCGTGGTGGCGGGGGAGCGGTCGGGGATCGTCTCGCCGGCCTATGTGTACCTGCCCCCGGAGTACTTCCAGGAGCGCTACGCGAAGCGCACCTTCCCGGCCTCGGTGGTGCTCACGGGGTATCCGGGGACCGCGGAGAACCTGATCAAGGGGCTGAAGTACCCGAAGACCGCGTACCTCCAGGCGAAGGAGGGGCGGATGCAGCCGATGATCCTGGTGATGCTGCGTCCGACGGTGGCGCCGCCGCGGGACACCGAGTGCGTGGACGTGCCCGGGGGGCCGCAGACGGAGACCTTCTTCGCCCAGGACCTGCCGAAGGCGGTCTCGGAGACGTACCGGGTGGGCACGAAGCCCCGGAACTGGGGGTTCATGGGCAACTCCACGGGCGCGTACTGCGCGCTGAAGATCGCCCTGCACCACCCGGACCGGTTCGCTGCGGGGGCGGGGTTCTCCGCGTACTACCGGGCGGCGGAGGACGTGACGACGGGCGACCTCTTCCACGGGGACGACCGGCTGCGCAAGCGGGCGGACCTGTTGTGGAGCCTGGACCATCTGCCGCAGGGGAGGACGTCGTTCCTGGTGACGACGTCGAAGCAGGGCGAGGACAACCGGCGGGGCACGCTGGAGTTCATCAAGAAGGTGAAGAGCCCGGCGCGGGTCTCGTCCATCACTCTGGACAGCGGCGGCCACAACTTCAACACGTGGAACCGGGAGATCCCGCCGGGGATGGTCTGGATGGGCGCCAAGCTCAGCGCGACCTGACGCCTCGCGAAAGGTGTGGGAGCCCTACTCCACGGTGGCCCGGCGCAGGGCGCGGTGGACGCCTGCCGGGGTGAGGACGCCGACGGGGCGGCCGTCGGCTCCGGTGACCGTGAGCCGTCCGGTGTCGTGCTGGAGCAGCGCGGCGAGGGCGTCCTTGAGGGAGGTCCCGAGGGGTAGGGGGTCGGGGGCGCCGCCCGCGCCACCCGGCTTCTCCAGCGGTACGGGGTCGAGGTCGGCCTCGGTGACGGGCGTGACGGCGAGCCGCTTGAGGCCGCGGTCGCTGCCGACGAAGTCGGCGACGTACGGCGTGGCGGGGGAGCCCAGGACGGTCGCGGGGGCGTCGAACTGCTCGATGCGGCCCTGCCCGTAGACGGCCATGCGGTCGCCCATGCGGACGGCCTCCTCGATGTCGTGGGTGACGAGGAGGACGGTCTTGCGGACGGTGGCCTGGAGGGCGAGGAACTCGTTCTGCAGGCGCTCGCGGACGACGGGGTCGACGGCGCCGAAGGGCTCGTCCATGAGGAGGACGGGCGGGTCGGCGGCGAGGGCCCGGGCGACGCCGACGCGCTGACGCTGGCCGCCGGAGAGCTGGGCGGGGTAGCGGGAGCCGTACGTGGCCGGGTCGAGGCCGACGAGGTCGAGGAGTTCGGCGGCACGCGCGCGTGCCGCGGCCTTCTTCCAGCCGAGGAGGGCGGGGACGGTCGCGGTGTTGTCGAGGACGGTGCGGTGGGGGAAGAGCCCGACTTGCTGAATCACGTAGCCGATTTTTCGGCGCAGGGCGACGGGGTCGACGCCGGAGATGTCCTCCCCGTCGACGAGGACGCGGCCCGAGGTCGGCTCGACGAGCCGGTTCACCATCATCATCGTGGTCGTCTTGCCGCAGCCGGACGGGCCGACCAGAGTGACGAGTTCACCCTCGGCGACCTCGAAGGAGAGGTCGTCGACGGCGGTGGTGCCGTCCGCGTACCGCTTGGTCACGTGCTCGAACCGGATCATGGTTCCCCATTCTGTCCCCTGGACACCGGGAGCGTGTGAAGGGCGTGTTGCCGCATTGTGGCGGGTCTCGGGGATTGTCGGTGGCGGGGGTTAGGGTCGTCACACATGCGTTCGGAAGATCGACGACATCGACGGCCCCGGGGGGAGGACGGATGAGCGCACCGAACTGTCTGGTCACGAACGACTGGGTCTGCGGGGAGTATCTCCGCACCCGCGCCCAGGAGTTGGTCGACGCCACGCTCCAGCATGTGGGAATCACGGTCGTGTCCGTGCTGATCGCGCTCGCCGTCGCGGTGCCGCTCGCGCTGCTCGTCCGGGCCCGACCCCGCTTCGCCGGACCGGTTTTGGGCCTGACCACCCTGCTCTACACGATTCCGTCGCTCGCCATGTTCTCCCTGCTGCTGCCCTTCTTCGGACTGTCGGCGGCGCTCGTGGTCACCGGCCTCGTGCTGTACGCGCTGACGATCCTCGTGCGGAACACCCTGGCGGGCCTCGCGGCGGTGCCCGCCGAGACGCGCGAGGCCGCCCGGGGCATGGGGTACGGCTCGCTGCGGCTGCTCTGGCAGGTCGAGCTGCCGCTCGCGCTGCCGGTGCTGATGGCCGGCATACGGATGGCGACGGTCTCCACGATCGCGCTGACCACGGTCGGTTCGGTCGTCGGACGCGGCGGCCTCGGCAACCTCATCGAGGACGCGCTGCCGGCCTTCTTCAAGGCGCAGATGCTCGCGGCCTCGGTGCTGTGCGTGCTGCTCGCCGTCGCCGCCGACCTGCTGCTCCTGGGACTCCAGCGGCTGCTGACGCCGTGGACCCGGATACGGACCGCGCCGGGAGGTGGGTGAGACGGTGATCGTGACGGACACCTGGGGCTGGCTCACCACCGGCGCGCACTGGACGGGCGAGGAGGGGGTCGGGCAGCGGCTCGCCGAGCACGTGTACGTGAGCGGGGCGGCGCTGCTGATCGCGGCGGCGCTGGCGCTGCCGCTGGGGCTGTGGCTCGGGCATCTCGGCCGGGGCGGGGCGCTCGCGGTGAACGTGTCGAACGTGGGGCGGGCGATCCCCGTCTTCGCGGTCCTCGCCCTGTTCATGGTGTCGCCCCTGCGGAACGCCGGCTATGTGCCGACCGTCGTGGCCCTGGTGCTGTTCGCGATACCGCCGCTCCTCACCAACGCGTACGTGGGGGTGCGGGAGGTCGACCGGGCCGCGGTGCGGGCCGCGCGGGGCATGGGGATGACAGGCGGCCAGCTCTTCCGGCAGGTCGAACTCCCCCTCGCCAGGCCGGTGGTGATGACGGGGGTGCGTTCGGCCGCGGTGCAGGTGGTCGCCACGGCGACGGTCGCGGCGATGGTCGGCCAGGGCGGTCTGGGCCGGATCATCACGGCCGGCTTCGCCACGTACGACACCCCGCGGGTCGTCGCGGGCGCCGTGCTCGTGGCCCTGCTGGCCCTCCTGGTGGAGGGCGTGCTCGTGGGCGTGGACCGGCTCGTGGGACGACGCGCGGGACCGAAGCGTGCAGAACCGAAGCGTGCGAAACCGACGCGTGCAGAACCGAGACGTGCAAGAGCGATCAAAAGCTGACTGGAATTGGGTGATCTCGTGAACAGGGTCTCGCGTATCGCGGGCGCGGTGCTGGGTACGACGGCGCTGACCGTCGCGCTCGCCGCGTGCGGCGGTGAAAGCCTGGAGCAGGGCAAGGAGAAGGGTTCCGGGAGCGCAGGGCTTCCCGGCGCCGGATCGCTGGTGGTCGGCGCGGCCGCCTTCACCGAGGCCAAGGTCCTCGCCGAGCTGTACGCGCAGGTGCTGCGGGACGCCGGATACTCCGTGTCCATCACCACCGTGAAGAATCGCGAGCTGTACGAGCCCTCCCTCGAGAAGGGCGAGATCGACGTCGTACCGGAATACGCGGCGACGATCGCGGAATTCCTCAACGCGAAGGTGAACGGGCCGAAGGCGCCGGAGGAGAAGCCGGTCGCGTCCGGTGACGCGGCGGCCACGGTCGACGCGCTGCGGAAGCTCGCCGAACCGCGCGGTCTGAAGGTGCTGGCGTTCGGCGAGGCGGTCGATCAGAACGCGTTCGCGGTGACGAAGGAATTCGCCGAGAAGAACAAGCTGAAGACGCTTTCCGATCTCGGCCGTGCGAAGCTGAAGGTGAAGATCGCCGCCGGTGACGAATGCGCGGTACGGCCGTTCTGCGCGCCGGGCCTGAAGAAGGCGTACGGGATCGACGTGGCCGGGATCGACCCCAAGGGTGTCGGCACCCCGCAGGCCAAGCAGGCGGTCAAGGACGGGGTGGACCAGCTCGTCCTGACGACCACCACCGACGCCACGATCGACAGTTACGGCCTTGTCTTCCTCGACGACGACAAGAACCTGCAGAACGCCGACAACGTGGTGCCCGTGGTCAACGCGAAGGACGCCGGCGCACCGGAGATAGCCGCCGCCCTCGACAAGATCACCAAGGCGCTGACCACAGCGGATCTCGCCGAACTCAACCGCAAGGTGGATGCCGAGCGGGCGAAGCCGGCGGACGTCGCCAAGGAGTACCTGACGGCGAAGGGGCTGCTCAACAAGTAGGCGACGGCTGAGGGGAGTCGGCCCGAAACGGAACCGGAACGACGGATTTCCACTTCTGATGGCGAGAAGTGGCCAAGAGATTGCCGGGCCGACGCCCCACACAGCCCCTACGCACGGTAAATTTCAGGCCATGCCACGTGGACGCCACCGCCATTCCCCGCCTCTGCACAAGCTGCTGCCGCCCTCAGCGGTCGCCGGCGCCGCGGTCGTGTGTGCCGCGGCCGCCTGGCTGCCCGGCGATCTGCTGGTCGTGCGCCTGCTCGCCGTGGCGGCGGCGGTCGCGGCCGTCACCGGTGCCGTCCTCATGCGCAGTTGGGACCGGGGCGCCGGCCTGAGGGTCGCCGAGCTCGACCGGGCCCGCACCGCCGACCAGTGGAAGGCGGAGGAACGGCTCGCCGAGCTGGAGTCCGACCTGGAGGAGTCCCGCGCGCTGCGCTCCCGGCTCGACGCCAAGCTCCGCGCCAAGCGCGTGGAGCTCGCCGGGCTGCGCGGCGAGCACGCCGACCTGCTCCGCCGGTACGCCACCGCCGAGACCGAGCGGGCCAGCGCCCTCGAAGGCCGTCGCGTCCTCGCCCTGGAGACGACGGACAAGGAGTCCGGCGCCGGATCCGACGCGGCCTCCGGCGCCGCCAGGGCGCTGCCGGCCGGTGGCTCCAAGCCCACCCCCGAGGCCTACCGCCGCGCCGCCCAGGCGCTGCGCGACCTCCCGCGCAACGCCGCCGCACAGCAGGCCCGCCGTACCGCGGAGGCGGCACGCGCGCGTGACCTCGCCGAGCGGGCCCGCGAGACGGAGGAGCCGCAGGGGAAGCACGCGGCGGCCGCCGGATCCGAGCAGCACTCCCGCCCGGCCGCCCCCGCCCTCGCGCTCCCGCCGGCCGCGCCCGTCCCGCCCGCCTCCACGAGGGTGCCGGCGGTGCCGACCGCGACCGCGATCGTCCCGTACGCGGCGCGCAGGCCCGTCCCGCGCCCCGAGGGCGGCTTCGACTTCTTCGGTACGCAGAAGGCGGCGGCGGCCATCGAGGCCGTACAGAACACGGACCTCGCCGACGTCGTGGGCGAGGAGGTCCTCGAAGAGGTCCTGGCGGCCCGGACGGCGCTCGGCACGCCGCTCCTCACCCCGGTCGTCACCCCCGGCGGCACCGCGGGCAACCCGCTCGCCCCGGGCGTCACGGCCCCGTCCCAGGCGGTCGGTCACGTCATCGACCTGACCGCGCACGACGAGACCGAGCAGCTCGACCTGGCCGAGCTGCGCGGAGCGGTCAACTCCTGACGGACCGGAGGGCGGACGAGCCGGCTCCGCTCGTCCGCTCCTCAGCTGCTCGGCTCGTCGGCCGCTCGGCTACTTGTCGATGTCGCCGACGACGAAGAACAGCGAACCCAGGATCGCCACCATGTCCGCGACGAGCGTCCCGGGCAGCAGCTCGACCAGCGCCTGGATGTTGTTGAACGAGGCCGAGCGCAGCTTCAACCGGTACGGGGTCTTCTCGCCCTTCGACACCAGGTAGTAGCCGTTGACGCCGAGCGGGTTCTCGGTCCACGCGTACGTGTGGCCCTCCGGCGCCTTCAGCACCTTCGGCAGCCGCTGGTTGATCGGCCCCGGCTGCAGCTCCGCCATCCGGTCCAGGCAGGCGTCCGCCAGGTCCAGCGAGTTGTGCGTCTGGTCGAGCAGGCACTCGAACCGGGCCAGGCAGTCGCCCTCCTGGCGCACGGCGACCCGCAGGGTGTCCTGGAGCTCCCCGTAGGCGAGGTACGGCTCGTCGCGGCGCAGGTCGAAGTCGACGCCGGAGGCGCGGGCGATGGGACCCGACACGCCGTACGCGTGGACCGCGGCAGGCGACAGGACGCCGACCCCGCGCGTACGGCCCCGGAAGATCTCGTTGCCGAGGACCAGCCGGTCGTACACGTCCATCCGCGAGCGCACGTCCGCGACGGCCTGCCGCGCCCGGCCGAGCCAGCCGGCGGGCAGGTCCTCCTTGAGGCCGCCGACCCGGTTGAACATGTAGTGCATCCGGCCGCCGGAGACCTCCTCCATCACCGCCTGGAGCTCCTCGCGCTCCCGGAAGGCGTGGAAGACGGGAGTGATCCCGCCCAGTTCGAGGGGGTACGAACCGAGGAACATGAGGTGGTTGAGGACCCGGTTCAGCTCGGCGAGGAGCGTACGGGTCCACACCGCGCGCTCCGGGACCTCCATGCCCAGCATCCGCTCGACGGCCATGACGACGCCCAGCTCGTTGGAGAAGGCGGACAGCCAGTCGTGACGGTTGGCCAGCATGATGATCTGCCGGTAGTCCCGCGCCTCGAAGAGCTTCTCGGCGCCGCGGTGCATGTAGCCGATCACCGGCTCGGCCTGCCGGACGACCTCGCCGTCGAGCACGAGCCGGAGCCGGAGCACACCGTGGGTCGAGGGATGCTGCGGCCCGATGTTCAGCACCATGTCGGTGCTCTCCGCCGCGCCGCCGATGCCGACCGTCGTCTCCGTCATGCGGCCAGTATCCCCCGCGCCCCGGCCCCCGGAAGTCCCGCCCACGAAGCCGCGGAGGCGGACCCCGGGGTCAGTTCGCCGCGGGGACCCGCTGGGTCAGCCAGAGGAAGTCGCCGAGACCGCCGCGGGCGGTGAGTTCGGCGGCCTCGCCGGCGGCGGCGAGCGCGCGGACGTACCCGGCGGGATCGGTCGAGGCGAGCGCGAGCGGCGGCCGCTCCCCGGACACCCCGAGCCGCCGCAGCGCCTCCCGCTGGGTGAGCAGCTCGGCCGCGGGAAGCCCCGGACCCGCCGCCCCGGACGCTCGCGCGTGCCCCTCGCCGACCGGGCCCGCCGCCGGATCCGCGCACGCGTCCAGTGCCACGTGGGCGGTCAGGTCGCAGCTGCCGTCCGGGACCGGCGGCACCTCGCGGCCCGCGCGGAAGCCGGTCAGGGAGCCGAAGGGCGGCCGGGAGTCCCGTACGTGCGCGTAATCGACGGCCACCGCGCGGCCCGCCGACAGGGAGGCCACCGCCGCCGCCCAGGCCTCGTCCCGCGGCCGGCCGATCTCGGCCCGCGCACCCGGCTCCCGCAGCGGCCACCAGCGGGCCAGCCACTCCGCGTCAGGGCCCGCGACGGGCGCGCCGAGCCGCTCGGCGCCGTCGGCGCGGACCTCCACGTACCGGACCGTGCCCTCCGCGTCCGCCTCGGCCACGTCCACCGGCACGTTGTCGAGCCACTCGTTCGCGAAGAGCAGCCCCCGTACCCCCTGGGGCGGCCGGTCGGTCCAGACGACGCGGTCGTCGAGCCCGGCCGGGCGGGCGGCGCGCTCGACGGCGTACGCCCGGACGGCGAGGCCGCTGCCCTCCGTCGCGGCGAGCACCCCCGCGAGCAGTTCACCGCGGCCCGCGCCGACGTCCACGATGTCGGCCTCCGCCGTCCCCAGCTCCTCCGCGACCTCGCGGAGCAGCCGCGCCACGGCCGCCGCGAAGAGCGGCGAGGCGTGCACCGAGGTGCGGAAGTGCCCCGCGGGCCCCTCGGGGCGCAGATAGAAGCCTCCGGGGCCGTACAACGCCCGTTCCGTGGCCTGGCGCCACCCCTGCCACTGACACGTCTCATCCGTCACGGGCCCCAGTCTCCACCCCGGGGAGTACGGGTCCCGTGTCAAGGATCGACCCCACGGTTGATCCGTGTGCCTCCCCCTCTTCTTTACTCTGGGTGACGTGCAGCGCCTCTACGACTTCATCCGCAGACACCCGACGGGCGTCGACACCTTCTGGGCCGTCGTCCTCCTCGGGCTGTCCCTGCTGTGGGTGGGGTCCTCGGACCCCGAGAGCGGGAACCTCGTCGGGTACGGCGTCGTGTCCGCGCTCTACTCCCTGGTGGTGGCCCTGCGGCGGCGCGCCCCCGAGAAGATGCTGCTCCTCGCGGTCGGCCTCGGTGTCGCGCAGCTCGGCTTCGGCCTGATGCCGTTCATCGCCGACTTCGCCATGCTCGTGATCGTCTTCACCGTCGCGGCGCACGACGGACCCCGCTGGGCGTCCCGTCTCGCGCTCGCCGGCGGCCTCAGCGCCTCCACGCTCTCCCAGCTGAGATGGCCCATGGAGGAGGCCGGGTCCGGCGCGGCCAAGGTCTTCTTCACGGTGATCATGACCGTGCCGTTCGCGCTCGCCTGGGTCCTCGGCGACTCGCTCCGCACCCGCCGCGCCTACTTCGCGCAGCTGGAGGAGCGGGCCTCCCGTCTGGAAAAGGAGCGCGAGGCCCAGGCCAAGGTCGCGGTCGCCGCCGAGCGGGCCAGGATCGCCCGCGAGCTGCACGACGTCGTCGCGCACAACGTGTCGGTGATGGTCGTGCAGGCCGACGGCGCCGCCTACGTCATGGACTCCTCCCCGGAGACCGCCAAGCAGGCTCTGGAGACCATCTCCACCACGGGCCGGCAGGCGCTCGCCGAGATGCGCAGACTCCTCGGCATCCTGCGCACCGGTGAGCACCAGGAGGCCGGGGAGTACGTGCCGCAGCCGGACGTGAAGCAGATCGAGGACCTCGTCGAGCAGGTGCGCGGCGCCGGTCTCACCGTGGACTTCGCGATCGAGGGGAGCCCGCGCCCGCTGCCCAGCGGCGTCGAGCTCACCGCGTACCGGATCGTGCAGGAGGCCCTCACGAACACGCGCAAGCACGGCGGTCCCGACGTCGGTGCCGCCGTCCGGCTGGTCTACTTCGACGACGGCCTCGGGCTGCTCGTCGAGGACGACGGCCGGGGCGCGCCCCAGGAGATGTACGAGGACGGGGGCGCCGACGGCCGGGGCCATGGTCTGATCGGCATGCGGGAGCGGGTCGGCATGGTCGGCGGCACGCTGGACGCGGGACCGCGTCCCGGCGGCGGCTTCCGCATCAGCGCACTGCTTCCCCTCAAGCCCGCTCACTGACGACCCCGAAGGAATCAGATGTCCATCCGCGTGATGCTCGTCGACGACCAGGTGCTCCTGCGTACCGGTTTCCGCATGGTGCTGGCCGCCCAGCCGGACATGGAGGTCGTGGCGGAGGCGGGCGACGGGGTCGAGGCCCTCGAGGTGCTGCGGGCGACGGCGGTCGACGTCGTCCTCATGGACGTGCGCATGCCCAAGCTCGACGGGGTGGAGACGACCCGGCGGATCTGCTCGCAGCCGGACGCCCCGAAGGTGCTGATCCTGACCACGTTCGACCTCGACGAGTACGCGTTCTCGGGGCTGAAGGCGGGCGCGAGCGGCTTCATGCTGAAGGACGTGCCCCCGGCGGAGCTGCTCGGGGCGATCCGCTCGGTGCACAGCGGCGACGCCGTGGTGGCGCCCTCGACCACCCGCCGGCTGCTCGACCGCTTCTCGCCGATGCTGCCGTCGACGGGCACGGAGACCCGCGCCGTCGACACTGCCCTCGCACGGCTCACGGACCGGGAGCGCGAGGTGATGATGCTCGTCGCGCAGGGCCTGTCGAACGGCGAGATCGCCGCCCGGCTGGTCCTGTCGGAGGCGACGGTGAAGACCCACGTCGGCCGGATCCTGACCAAGCTGGGGCTGCGCGACCGTGTTCAGGTCGTCGTCCTCGCGTACGAGTCGGGGCTCGTCCGGGCGGGCGGCGGCGCGGTGTAGGGCCCGCCCTTCCTCGCGCGCGCCTCGCCCGCTACCGCAGCACCGACTCCAGGAAGTCGCTGCCGAGGCGGGCGACGACGGAGACGTCGAGCTGGTGGAGCACGTACCGGCCGCGGCGCTGGGTGGTGAGCAGCCCGGCCTTCTTCATGACGGCGAGGTGCCGGGAGACCTCGGGGGCGGTGATGTTGTACGCGTCGGCCAGCTCGCTCGTCGTGTTCGAGCCGCGGGCCAGGCTGCGGCAGAGCCGCATTCGCATGGGGTGGGCGAGGGCGTCCAGGCGCAGTGTGACCAGTTCGGTCGCGGCGGCGCCGCCGACGTCGCCGGCGGGCACCGGGTACTGGACGACCGGCTGCCAGCCGGGCGCGTGCAGCGCGAAGAGGTGCGGCCAGCCGAAGGCGGTCGGCAGGAACGTCACACCGGTGCCCTCGGCGCTCGTGTACCCCTGGACCAGCTTGTCGACGACGATCCGAGACCCTTGCTCGTCCTCCTCGAGGGCCATCGCGGACGAGGCCGCGGAGACGGCGTGGGCGAGGCCCTTGCGGCGCATCAGCTCGGTCTTGTGGCGGGCGTCGGCGGCGAGCTGGATGCCGACCCGGCGCCAGGTGTCGGCGAAGAACGCCTCCTCGCAGTCCTCGAGGAGCCGCCGGATCCACGCGCGCGTGCCGGGCGGATCGGCCAGCATCCGCTCCACGAAGGCGGTCTGCCGGGGCCCCCGTGCGGCGGCCAGGTCGAGGGCGCGGCGGCGCATCCGCTCGTCGACGAGCGGCGAGGGGGCGCCCTGCTTGTACTTGCTGTTGCAGGAGATCTCCAGGGCGGAGCCGACGAACTTCTCGTCGTCCATGCGGTCGAGGTCGTCCAGCTCCTCGGCGAGGGTCTCCCGGGGCCGCGCGGGCAGCAGGATGTCGGAGCGGGTGGAGTTCCACATGAAGTCGGCCTCGTGGAGCCGGTCCGCCAGCTCGGGCTTGAGGGCGGCGGAGGTCGTGGTCGTCCAGGCGTGGAGCCGGGGGTGGTGCGCGGGCTCGGCAAGGGCGTGCAGGGCGGCGCCCAGCTCGGCCAGGGGCGAGGGGCAGAAGACGATGCGCTCCTGCGGCAGTCCTGTGATGTCGATGGTCACGCTCACCCGTCCATGGTGAGGGGTGCGGCAGGGGTGGTGTCGCGCCGTTTGACGAGGGCCGTCAATCGACGGGCCGGCAGGACCTCGGGCGCCGTTTGACGGGTGCGGTCAATCGGCGCGCGAGGAGGCCGGGGCGCGGCGCACGGTGAGGCCATGAACGCGCTGCATCAGTACCTCTTCGACACGTACCGCGCCGATCGGCTCGGGGAGCCGGCACCCCCGGCGCCCGGCACCCATGACATCGCCGTCCTGCGGGCGGTCCGCGCACGGCGCCGCTTCGAGCGGGTCCTGGCGGGCCGCCGGGCGCGGGGCCGTCTCCGCACGGCGCTGTGGCACCGAAGGAACGGGAGCGTGTCCTGACGGCGGGCCTCGCCTCCGGGCCCTGCCTTCCGGCCCCGCTTCCCGGCCTCGCCTCCGGGCCCTGCCTTCCGGCCCCGCTTCCCGGCCTCGCCTCGGGCCCCGCCTCCCGGCCCGCCGACAGGCCGGTGCTCAGCCCTCGATGCGGGTCAGGAAGTCCCGTACCGCCGTCTTCACGTCCTCCGCCGTCCACTCCAGGCCGGGCCCCGCCACCGTCAGCTCGGTCACGGCGACGCCCGGCGGACCGCCCGGGTCCGGGGTGAACCAGCGGCGGAAGAGAACCGTGCCGGTGGCCTCGGCCTGGGCGAGGGCCGCCGCCGTCAGGGTCTCGGCGTCGTACGGCAGCCAGACCCGGAACTGGTGGGTGTGCGGGGTCTCCGGGTGGACCCGGAACCAGCCCGTGCCGGCCTCCTCGAACGCCTCCCGCACCGCGTCGGCCACCACGCGCGCGTGGGTCACGTACGAGGGCAGCCGGGGCAGCTCGACGTCCAGGCCCCGGAGCGCGGAGAGCGCCGCCGGGTACTGCTGGAAGACCAGGCCCCCGTACCTGTGCCGCCAGACCCGCGCCTCCGCCATGACGTCTTCGGGGCCGGCGAGCGCGGCGCCTGACAGTCCGCCGAGGGACTTGTAGAACGAGACGTACACGCTGTCGGCGAGCCCCGCGATCTCCGCGAGCGGACGGCCGAAACGCGTCGGGCACTCCCAGAGCCGCGCCCCGTCGAAGTGGACCACCGCGTCCCGCTCCCGGGCCGCCTCCACCACATCGGTCAGCTCGTCCCAGGACGGCAGGACGAAACCGGCCTCCCGCAGCGGCAGCTCCAGCATCAGCGTCCCGAAGGGCTCGGGATGGTCCTGTACCTCCTCGGCCGTCGGCAGCCGGGGCGCGTCGGTGGGGTGGACCGTACGGAGCCCGGAGACGGCCCCGAACGCGCCGCCCTCGTGGACCTCGGGGTGGGCAAGCGGATGGAGGGCGACGACGGGGCTGCCGGTCCGGCCCGCCCAGCAGCGCAGCGCCACCTGCTGGGCCATGGTGCCGGTGGGGAAGAAGACGGCGGCGGGGTGGCCGAGCAGCTCGGCGACGCGCTGCTCCAGCTCCTCGACCGGCCCGTCCCCGTACATGTCGACCGGCCCCTCGCCGTGCGCGGACGCCTCCGTCCAGTCGGCGAGCTCACGCAGGCGCGTGCTCACCGTGCTGTCCGACGGGGCGACCCACAGCTTGCGGTCGGCGCCGGCCCACGCCTTCGCCTGACGGAGCCGGACCGCTTCCTCGTCCACGGAACTCTCCTCCGAACTCTCCCCGGAACTCTCCACAGAACCTTCCTCAGGACTCTCCACAGGATTCTCCGCAGGGCTCGCAGGTTTCATGGGCCGATCATCACACCACCGCCCACACCCTGTGGACAGCCACATGGCAGCGCGAAACGCTGGCGTAGCATGACCAGAAATCGTCCGGTACCCGCCGAGGACTGGAACGGAAGGCCGTCCCCACCGTGAACGCACCAGCAGCGCCAGAGCCCCGAGCCGCGGAACCCCGAGCCACGGAGCCCCGAACTTCGGAGACCCGCGCCGAGGACCGACCCGCCCGCCTCACCGTCGGGGTCGTGGGCGCCGGCCGCGTGGGCCCCGCCCTCGCCGCCGCCCTCCGGCTCGCCGGGCACCGCCCCGTCGCCGTCTCCGCCGTCTCCGACGCCTCCAGGCGTCGAGCCGCGGCCCTCCTGCCCGAGGTCCCGGTCGTCGAGCCCGCGCGCGTCCTCGCCCTCGCGGACCTGGTCCTGCTCACCGTGCCGGACGACGCGCTGCCCGGTCTGGCCGAGGGCCTCGCCGACACCGGAGCCGTACGGCCCGGACAGCTGATCGTGCACACCTCCGGGCGGTACGGCGCACACGTCCTCGACCCGGTGCGGCGGGCCGGCGCCCTGCCGCTCGCCCTGCACCCCGCGATGACCTTCACCGGCACCGAGGTCGACGTCCAGCGCCTGGCCGGCTGCTCCTTCGGGGTGACCGCGCCCGAGGAGCTGCGGCTCGCCGCCGAGGCCCTGGTGATCGAGATGGGCGGCGAGCCCGAGTGGATCGCGGAGGAGGCCCGTCCGCTGTACCACGCGGCCCTCGCCCTCGGCGCGAACCACCTGGTCACCCTGGTGGCCCAGTCGATGGAGCTGCTGCGCAAGGCCGGGGTCGCCGCGCCCGACCGGATGCTCGGGCCGCTGCTCGGCGCCGCCCTGGACAACGCCCTGCGGTCCGGTGACGGGGCCCTCACGGGACCCGTCGCGCGCGGTGACGCCGGTACGGTCGCCGCCCATGTCGCCGAGCTGCGCAAGCACGCTCCCGGCACCGTCGCCGGGTATCTGGCGATGGCCCGCACGACCGCCGACCGGGCGCTCGCGCACGGTCTGCTCAAGCCCGAACTGGCCGAGGACCTGCTCGGCGTACTGGCCGCGGGCACCACCGCGGCCGACGGGCCGCAAGGAGACGACCGATGAGCCAGTCCGCCCGTACGAGCGCCGGGAGCGGCCTCCCTGTCCGTCACCGGCCCGCCGAGCTGGTGTCCGAGGTCGAGGACCTGAAGTACGCCGCCGCCCACCACGGGCTGCCCGGCCGCAACGCCGTCGTGATGACCATGGGCGCCCTCCACGAGGGCCACGCCACCCTGATCCGTACCGCCCGCGAGCGCGTCGGCGACAAGGGTTTCGTCGTCGTCACCGTCTTCGTCAACCCCCTCCAGTTCGGCGCGGGCGAGGACCTCGACCGCTACCCGCGCACCCTCGAAGCCGACCTGGAACTGGCCTTCGCCGCGGGCGCGAGCGTCGTCTTCGCGCCCTCCGTCGACGCGGTCTACCCGGGCGGCGAGCCCCAGGTCAGGATCACCGCGGGACCCATGGGCGAGCGCCTCGAAGGCGCCTCGCGGCCCGGCCACTTCGACGGCATGCTGACCGTCGTCGCCAAGCTCCTCCACCTCACCGCGCCCGACCTGGCCTTCTTCGGCCAGAAGGACGCGCAGCAGCTGGCCCTGATCCGCCGCATGGCCCGCGACCTGAACTTCCCGGTGGAGATCGTCGGCGTGCCGACCGTCCGGGAGAGCGACGGCCTCGCCCTCTCCAGCCGCAACCGCTACCTGTCGGCACAGGAGCGCCGCACCGCGCTCGCGCTGTCGCACGCGCTGTTCTCCGCCAGTGACCGGCTCGCCGCCCAGGAGGCACTGCGCGCGCGTGCCGCGTCCCTGCCCGGCGCCCAGAACCGGGCCGAGAACCGCGCGGAGGCGCTCTCCCGGCTCGGCGAGGCGCGGGCCGCCGCCGACGCCCACGCGGTCGCCCAGGCGGCCGAGGGCCACGGCGCGGGGGCCGTACGGGCCGCCGCCCGTGCCGTCCTCGACGACGCGGCGAAGGCCGATCCCCCGCTCGTCCTCGACTACCTGGCCCTCGTCGATCCGGCCGACTTCACGGAGGTCGCCGACGACCACGCGGGGGACGCGATCCTCGCCGTCGCCGCGCGGGTCGGGACCACCCGGCTCATCGACAACACCCCCTTGACCTTCGGAGCCACCCAGTGACCGGAATACGGCTGCACGCCCCCGCGCCCGGCTGGGCCATCGAAGCCGACGTCGTCGTCGTGGGCTCCGGCGTCGCCGGTCTCACCGCCGCCCTGCGCTGCACCGCCGCCGGGCTCCGTACGGTCGTCGTCACCAAGGCCACCCTCGACGACGGATCCACCCGCTGGGCGCAGGGCGGCATCGCCGCCGCGCTCGGCGAGGGCGACACCCCCGAGCAGCACCTCGACGACACCCTGGTCGCCGGCGCCGGCCTCTGCGACGAGCGGGCCGTGCGGGCCCTCGTCACCGAGGGTCCCGACGCCGTCCGCCGCCTGATCGCGACCGGCGCCGACTTCGACAAGAACGCCGACGGCGAGATCGCGCTGACCCGCGAGGGCGGCCACCACCGCCGCCGCATCGCCCACGCGGGTGGTGACGCGACCGGCGCCGAGATCTCCCGCGCCCTCGTCGAGGCGATACGGGACCGGGGCGTGCGCACCATCGAGCACGCCCTCGTCCTGGACCTCCTGACGGACGCCGAGGGCCGTACGGCCGGCGTGACGCTGCACGTCATGGGCGAGGGGCAGCACGACGGCGTCGGCGCCGTCCACGCGCCCGCGGTGGTCCTCGCGACCGGCGGCATGGGCCAGGTCTTCTCCGCCACCACCAACCCGGCCGTCTCCACCGGCGACGGCGTGGCGCTCGCGCTGCGCGCCGGCGCCGAGGTCTCCGACCTGGAGTTCGTCCAGTTCCACCCCACGGTGCTCTTCCTGGGCGCCGGATCCGAGGGCCAGCAGCCGCTGGTCTCCGAGGCGGTACGGGGCGAGGGCGCGTACCTGGTCGACGCCGACGGCGTCCGCTTCATGACCGGACAGCACGAGCTGGCCGAGCTGGCGCCCCGGGACATCGTCGCCAAGGCGATCATGCGCCGGACGCAGGAGCAGGGCACCGAGCACATGTACCTCGACGCCCGCCACTTCGGCGCCGAGATGTGGGAGCAGCGCTTCCCGACGATCCTGGCGGCCTGCCGCTCCCACGGCATCGACCCGGTGACGGAGCCCATCCCGGTGGCACCCGCCGCCCACTACGCCTCCGGCGGCGTCCGTACGGACCTGCGTGGGCGGACGACCGTCCCCGGCCTGTACGCCTGCGGCGAGGTCGCCTGCACGGGCGTCCACGGCGCCAACCGGCTCGCCTCGAACTCGCTCCTGGAGGGCCTGGTCTTCGCCGAGCGGATCGCCGACGACATCACGGCCGCCGCCCCGCGCGTGGCCGGTGCCCCGGTGCCGCACCCGGCCCCGGTGACCCTGCCGCTGCCCGTGGGCGGCGCCAGGACCCGTATCCAGCGGATCATGACGGCCGGCGCCGGCGTGCTGCGCTCCGAGGCCAGCCTGCGGGAGGCCGCCGAGGCCCTCGACGCCCTGCACGGCGACGCCCTCGCGGGCGGCACCGACGACACCAAGGCGGCCGAACCGGGCGTGGACTCCTGGGAGACCACCAACCTGCTGTGCGTCGCCCGGGTGCTCGTCGCCGCCGCCCGCCGCCGCGAGGAGACCCGCGGCTGCCACTGGCGCGAGGACCACCCGGACCGCGACGACACGGACTGGCGCCGCCATCTCGTCGTACGCCTGACGCCCGAGCGGAACCTCGACGTCCGGGCGACCGCCAGCCATGACCTTCCCCCCACCGCCGACGCCCCCAGGGAGCCGTAAGTGACCACGCCCGAGGAAGCCCGTCCCGAGCCCGTGGACGTCCCTCTGATCCAGATCAACACGGTCTCCTCCGACGAGACCGAAGGCTGCGGCGACGGCTGCGCCTGCGACGGCGGCGAGGAGTTCGAGTGCGGGCTCGACCCCGCGCTCGCAGGGCTCCTCGCGGACGCCGGTCTCGACCCGGTCCAGGTCGAGGACATCGCCCACCTCGCGATCGCCGAGGACCTCGACGGCGGGGTCGATGTGACGACGGTCGCGACCGTCCCCGAGGACGCCGTCGCCACCGCCGACTTCACCGCCCGCGAGGCCGGTGTCGTCGCCGGTCTGCGGGTCGCCGAGGCCGTGCTGTCCATCGTGTGCGCGGACGAGTTCGAGGTCGAGCGCCACGTCGAGGACGGCGACCGCGTCGAGGCCGGGGACCTGCTCCTCAGCGTCACCGCCCGCACCCGCGACCTGCTCACCGGCGAGCGCAGCGCGCTCAACATCCTGTGCCGCCTCTCCGGCATCGCCACCGCCACACGCGCGTGGGCGGACGCCCTGGAGGGCACGAAGGCCAAGGTCCGCGACACCCGCAAGACGACGCCGGGCCTGCGCGCCCTGGAGAAGTACGCGGTCCGCTGCGGCGGCGGCGTCAACCACCGCATGTCGCTGTCCGACGCGGCCCTGGTGAAGGACAACCACGTGGTGGCGGCCGGCGGTGTCGCCGAGGCCTTCAAGGCCGTGCGCGAGCAGTTCCCCGAACTGCCGATCGAGGTCGAGGTCGACACCCTGCGCCAGGTCCACGAGGTCCTGGACGCGGGCGCCGACCTGATCCTGCTCGACAACTTCACCCCGGCCGAGACGGAGGAGGCCGTCGCGCTGGTCGCCGGCCGCGCTGTCCTGGAGTCCTCCGGCCGGCTGACCCTGGAGAACGCGGCGGCCTACGCGGCGACGGGCGTGGACTACCTGGCGGTCGGCGGGCTCACCCACTCCTCCCCGATCCTCGACATCGGCCTCGACCTGCGCGAGGTGCGGGCCTGATGCTGCTCACCATCGACGTCGGCAACACGCACACGGTCCTCGGTCTCTTCGACGGTGACGAGATCGTCGAGCACTGGCGGATCTCCACGGATCCGAGCCGCACGGCCGACGAGATGGCGGTCCTGCTGCAGGGCCTCATGGGCATGCACCCGCTCCTCGGCGTCGAGCTGAGCGACGGCATCGAGGGGATCGCGATCTGCGCGACGGTCCCCTCGGTGCTGCACGAGCTGCGCGAGGTGACGCGGCGGTACTACGGGGACGTCCCCGCGGTCCTGGTGGAGCCGGGCGTCAAGACCGGCGTCCCGGTCCTCACGGACAACCCCAAGGAGGTCGGGGCGGACCGCGTGATCAACGCGGTCGCCGCCGTCGAGCTCTACGGCGGCCCGGCGATCGTCGTCGACTTCGGCACGGCGACGACGTACGACGCGATCACCGCGCGCGGCGAGTACGCGGGCGGCGCGATCGCGCCGGGCATCGAGATCTCGGTCGAGGCGCTCGGGGTGAAGGGGGCCATGCTCCGCAAGATCGAGCTGGCCAGGCCGCGCAGCGTGATCGGCAAGAACACGGTCGAGGCCATGCAGTCGGGCATCGTCTACGGCTACGCGGGCCAGGTCGACGGCGTCGTCGCCCGCATGAAGCGGGAGCTCGTCGGCCCCAACGGCGACCCGTCGGACGTGACGGTGATCGCGACGGGCGGGCTGGCGCCGATGGTGCTCGCCGACTCCAAGGAGATCGACGAGCACGAGCCCTGGCTGACCCTCATCGGCCTGCGCCTGGTCTACGAGCGGAACGTCTCCCGCATGTGATCGTGATTCGCATGTGAACGTCTCCCGCGTGTGACCGTTTCCGTGACCGTCTCCCGCAGGTGAGGGACGGCGCCCGGCGAGGCCCGCGGTCGACGAGCCGGGGCCCCCACCGGGGGCCGCCGTCGGCGCGCCGGAATGATCGCTAAGAGAAAATTGTCCGATTAGCGCGTATCGTCGGCCCATGCCCACGCCATACGGATCCCGCGGCGGCATGGCGTTCAGCGCGGACGAGCTGCGTGTGCTCCGCCGTGCCCTCGCCATCGCCCTCCACCCCGCCCCCCTCCAGGACGAGGACGTCCGGGACGCGCTGCACCTGGCCGCAGCCGTGGACGAGGCCGTACAGGAGGCAGGCCGGCTGCGCGCCTTCCTCCTCGACGACCTGGCCCGCTACCGCGAGGCGCTCCCCGGCTCCCTCAGCGGCTACCTGGGGCTC
Organism: Streptomyces sp. NPDC051822; assembly: GCF_044452745.1. Classification (NCBI taxonomy): domain Bacteria; kingdom Bacillati; phylum Actinomycetota; class Actinomycetes; order Kitasatosporales; family Streptomycetaceae; genus Streptomyces; species Streptomyces sp. NPDC051822. The sequence continues at coordinate 230,124 of NZ_JBITBZ010000013.1, forward strand.
CTCCAGGACGCGCTGGCCGCCGGGTACGACCCCGCCGCCGACGACCTCGCCGCCCTGCGCGCGCTGCGCCACGACCCCAGGGCCGCCGGACTGCTCGCCCGCTGCCAGACCCTCGCCGAGCGCTCCGTACGCGCGCGCCTGGCGCGGGTCTCCCAGGCCACCGAGACCCCCAGCCGGACCACCGCCCCCAGGGCCAGGCTGCTCGCCCTGCCCGGCGGACGCGCCGCGGCCGACGAGCCCAAGCCGACGCCACCCGCCCCGGCGGAGCGCCCGGTGCCCAAGCCCTCCGAGGTGTTCCCGCCGCGCCGGAGGCCCGTACCCCCGCCCCCGCCCGAGGAACGGGCCGCAGGATAGCTACTCTGGTCGGCATGGACTACGTATCCGCGCTCCTGCCCCCCGTCGTGATGGCCGCGTTCTTCATCGGCCTCGTCGTCACGATCGTCAAGAGCCAGGGCGGCCCGAACAAGGCCAAGGAGGACGCGGTCGTGGACGCCGCCCTCGCCCGCGCCGAGGCCACCCGCCAGGCGGACGGCCCCGCCACCTCCTAGCCGACGGCAGCGCCACCTGGCGGCCGCCGGCACCGCACCGCCCGGGACGTACGACCCTTCACGGTCGTACGTCCTTTTGCTGTGTCTCCCTCGCTCAATAGCCCCTTATCGGCGTTTTTCGCACTAAAGTGACGTTGTGCCCCGTCCATTGGGAGATCTCGAAGACGCCGTCATGACGCGCGTCTGGCAATGGAACCGTCCGGTGACCGTCCGGGAAGTTCTGGAGGACCTTCAGCGGGAACGGTCCATCGCCTACACCACCGTCATGACCGTCATGGACAATCTTCATCAGAAGGGCTGGGTCCGCAGAGAAGTCGAAGGCCGCGCCTATCGATATACGGCGGTCTCCACCCGCGCCGCATACGCCGCCGCGCTGATGAACGAGGCCTGGGCCCAGAGCGACAACCCGGCGGCGGCGCTCATCGCCTTCTTCGGGATGATGTCCCACGACCAGCGCGAAGCCCTGAACGACGCCATCCGAATCGTCCAGCGCGACAACCCGATCGCCACCCCGCCCGAGCAGGGCGCCGAAGGCACCGGAGCGCAGGAGCGATAGCGTCCCCCCCATGTCGCCGTCTGCTTCCCGGGCCGCTTCCGGGGCCTCCGCCAAAACCGTCACCGTACGAAGGGCCCGCACCGGCGATGTCGCCGCGGTCCAGCGTCTCGTCGAACCGTTCGTCCGGCGCGGCATCCTGCTCGACAAGGCGACCGTCACCCTTTACGAGTCCATCCAGGAGTTCTGGGTCGCGGAACGCGACGAGGACGCCACCGTCGTCGGCTGCGGCGCCCTCCATGTGATGTGGGAAGACCTCGCCGAAGTACGCACTCTCGCCGTCGATCCCGAGTTCAAGGGAGCCGGTGTCGGACATCAGGTGCTGGACAAGTTGCTGCACACCGCCCGATGGCTCGGGGTGCGGCGGGTATTCTGCCTGACCTTCGAAGTCGACTTCTTCGCGAAGCACGGCTTCGTCGAGATCGGCGAGACCCCGGTCGACGGAGATGTCTACAGCGAGCTGCTCCGTTCCTATGACGAGGGAGTCGCCGAGTTCCTCGGTCTCGAACGAGTGAAGCCGAACACCTTGGGCAACAGCCGGATGCTTCTGCACCTGTGACCCGGAACCCGGCCCTGAACGCCACATGGAACGCCACATGGAACGCCGCACGGAACCCTATGTCCGAATCGCGCACGTTTCCCGCGTTGCCGAGGTTCTGAACCTCTGCCAGGGGTTTGTGTTTTTCCGGGAAAAGCGGTTTCCTTTCCGCGTACTGCATTTTCGATGAAAGGAAATCCGGTGGCACAGAAGGTTCAGGTCCTTCTTGTCGACGACCTCGACGGCGTCGAGGCGGACGAGACCGTGACGTTCGCGCTGGACGGCAAGACCTACGAGATCGACCTCACCACCGCCAACGCGGAAAAGCTCCGTGGCCTGCTCGAGCCGTACACCAAGAGCGGTCGTCGCACCGGCGGCCGCACCACCGGTGGGCGCGGCAAGGGCCGTGCCGTGGCGGCGGGCAGCCCGGACACCGCGAAGATTCGCGCGTGGGCCAAGGAGAACGGCATGAACGTGAACGACCGTGGTCGCGTTCCCGCCGACATCAAGGCTGCCTACGAGGACGCGAACCGCTGAGGCGGCAGCTGCTGAGCCTCAGGCCTCCGGGCCCGGGCACTCAGCAGCCGCACCCGGTGGCACTCCGCGGCGGCGGCTGCCACGAGACGTACCAGGCAGGGGGCACCCGCGTCGCCCCAGGGCGCGGACCGCAGCGCCGGCAGCGAGGACTCGACCTCGCGGCCCGGTGCCGGGGCCCGCAGCCACACGGCGGCGCCAGGCGCGCCGGATCCGCCCCGCCCCGGGGGAAGGGGCGCGGTCATCCGGCCGTCGGCGCCGAGTACCGCGAGATCGAGCGAGATCCCGCCCCACTCGAGCCAGTCGAGCAGGCCCGGTAGCTCCTCCGCGCTACCCGCGGCCACGAGCAGCCGCATCCGGCGCCCGAGCAGGGCCACGGGACCGGTCGCCGGGCCGATCCGCCGCAGCACGCCCCTGCCGGCCTCGGCGGGCAGCTCCAGGACGTCGAAGCGCAGCCCCGTGACCAGCTGCACCGGCGGGCCCGCCACCGTCGCCCAGCCGAGCTCGTGCTCGTACCACCGCGCGAGGCCGCCGTCGGGCGGCGTACGGGGAAGCGGGACGGTGATGGCCATGTCCGTGGAACTCCGTCGGGGGCGCGTTGGTTACGCCCGGGACGGGTCCCCGAAGTGACGTTCGGTCGGCCGCCGCACACGCAATGTGTCCGTGATGGGGCGTACGCGTGCATTCGGGAGCGCAAGGGTGTTCGCTGGTAGCGGAGGGAACCGGGGTGCGCCGCATGGAGTGTCAGTCCTTACGGGTAAGACATTCCTAGTGGAGAGGGGCGAGTCGCAGGCTTCGGCGTCTCACGTTCGCCATCGGCGTACTGATGACGTGGCTAACTACTTGGCCTGCGGGAACATCGTCTCGCACCATCGGGTTGGAGCATTTGTCGGCTGTTCGGCAGCAGGTCTCCCCGCGGAAGAGGGGGTGATCCGGACGGATGTCGGCAGTTGGAATGAGCGGTCCCCGCTTGCGGGACTAAGCTGCGGAAGGACAGGGAGGGGATCGACCCCTAACTGACTGACCGCTCTGAGGAGCGATTAACGATGTTCGAGAGGTTCACCGACCGCGCGCGGCGGGTTGTCGTCCTGGCTCAGGAAGAAGCCCGGATGCTCAACCACAACTACATCGGCACCGAGCACATCCTTCTGGGCCTTATCCATGAGGGTGAGGGTGTCGCCGCTAAGGCCCTGGAGAGCCTCGGGATTTCGCTCGAGGCGGTCCGCCAGCAGGTTGAGGAGATCATCGGGCAGGGGCAGCAGGCCCCGTCCGGGCACATCCCCTTCACCCCGCGTGCCAAGAAGGTCCTGGAGCTGTCGCTCCGAGAGGCCCTCCAGCTCGGCCACAACTACATCGGCACCGAGCACATCCTGCTCGGCCTGATCCGCGAGGGCGAGGGCGTCGCCGCCCAGGTCCTCGTGAAGCTGGGCGCCGACCTCAACCGGGTGCGGCAGCAGGTCATCCAGCTGCTCTCCGGCTACCAGGGCAAGGAAGCCGCCACGGCCGGCGGCCCTGCCGAGGGCACCCCCTCGACGTCCCTGGTCCTCGACCAGTTCGGCCGCAACCTCACCCAGGCGGCCCGCGAATCCAAGCTCGACCCGGTCATCGGGCGCGAGAAGGAGATCGAGCGGGTCATGCAGGTGCTGTCCCGCCGCACCAAGAACAACCCGGTGCTCATCGGCGAGCCCGGCGTCGGCAAGACCGCCGTCGTCGAGGGCCTGGCGCAGGCCATCGTCAAGGGCGAGGTGCCCGAGACCCTCAAGGACAAGCACCTCTACACCCTGGACCTCGGCGCGCTGGTCGCCGGCTCCCGCTACCGCGGTGACTTCGAGGAGCGCCTGAAGAAGGTCCTCAAGGAGATCCGCACCCGCGGCGACATCATCCTGTTCATCGACGAGCTCCACACCCTCGTGGGTGCGGGTGCCGCCGAGGGCGCGATCGACGCCGCCAGCATCCTCAAGCCGATGCTGGCCCGCGGTGAGCTCCAGACCATCGGTGCCACCACGCTCGACGAGTACCGGAAGTACCTGGAGAAGGACGCGGCCCTCGAGCGCCGCTTCCAGCCCATCCAGGTCGCCGAGCCGTCGCTGCCGCACACCATCGAGATCCTCAAGGGCCTGCGCGACCGGTACGAGGCCCACCACCGGGTCTCCATCACCGACGAGGCCCTCGTCCAGGCCGCGACCCTGGCCGACCGGTACATCTCGGACCGCTTCCTCCCGGACAAGGCGATCGACCTGATCGACGAGGCCGGCTCCAGGATGCGCATCCGCCGGATGACCGCGCCGCCGGACCTCCGCGAGTTCGACGAGAAGATCGCCGGCGTCCGCCGCGACAAGGAGTCCGCGATCGACTCGCAGGACTTCGAGAAGGCCGCCTCTCTCCGGGACAAGGAGAAGCAGCTCCTCGCCGCGAAGGCCAAGCGGGAGAAGGAGTGGAAGGCCGGCGACATGGACGTCGTCGCCGAGGTCGACGGCGACCTGATCGCCGAGGTCCTCGCGACCGCCACGGGCATCCCGGTCTTCAAGCTGACCGAGGAGGAGTCCAGCCGCCTGCTCCGCATGGAGGACGAGCTCCACAAGCGCGTCATCGGGCAGAAGGACGCCGTCATCGGCCTCTCGCGGGCCATCCGCCGTACGCGGGCCGGTCTGAAGGACCCGAAGCGCCCCGGTGGCTCGTTCATCTTCGCCGGTCCGTCCGGTGTCGGTAAGACCGAGCTTTCCAAGGCGCTCGCCGAATTCCTCTTCGGCGACGAGGACGCGATGATCTCCCTCGACATGTCGGAGTTCAGCGAGAAGCACACGGTTTCCCGTCTCTTCGGTTCGCCGCCCGGATACGTCGGCTACGAAGAGGGCGGCCAGCTCACCGAGAAGGTGCGCCGCAAGCCGTTCTCCGTCGTCCTCTTCGACGAGGTCGAGAAGGCCCACCCCGATATCTTCAATTCCCTTCTCCAGATCCTGGAGGACGGTCGCCTGACCGACTCCCAGGGCCGGGTCGTGGACTTCAAGAACACGGTCATCATCATGACGACCAACCTCGGGACCAGGGACATCTCGAAGGGCTTCAACCTGGGCTTCGCCGCCCAGGGCGACACGAAGTCCAACTACGAGCGGATGAAGGCGAAGGTCAGCGACGAGCTGAAGCAGCACTTCCGCCCGGAGTTCCTCAACCGTGTGGACGACGTCATCGTCTTCCCGCAGCTGACCCAGGACGACATCCTCCAGATCGTCGACCTGATGATCGGCCGCGTCGACGAGCGCCTCAAGGACCGGGACATGGGCATCGAGCTCTCCCAGTCCGCGAAGGAGCTGCTCGCCAAGAAGGGTTACGACCCGGTGATGGGTGCCCGGCCGCTGCGCCGGACGATCCAGCGCGAGGTCGAGGACACGCTGTCGGAGAAGATCCTCTTCGGCGAGCTGCGTCCCGGCCACATCGTGGTCGTCGACACCGAGGGCGAGGGTGAGGAGAAGAAGTTCACCTTCCGCGGCGAGGAGAAGACGGCTCTGCCGGACGCTCCTCCGATCGAGGCGACGGGCGGCACCGGCCCGAACCTGTCGAAGGACGCGTAAGGCGTAGCGCCTGAGCACAAGGGGCGGCCCCGGAACCTGATGGTTCCGGGGCCGCCCCTTTGCGTGGGGTCAGGAGAGGGCGATCTCGATGTCGGGCGGAAGGTGCTCGGCTCCGTGGAGGGCGAGGCCGCGTCCGATGATCTTCCGCAGGGCGGGGAATGCCGTCGTGACCGGTTCCAGCGAGTGGGAGCTGCGGCTGCCCGGCAGGAGATGCAGGGTGACGACTGACGGGAGTACGACGTCGGCGGGGCAGGAGTTCAGGGAGTCGGCCTCGACAGTGAGGCCCGCGAGGCGGGTCAGCGCGGCCAGGTCCCGCCATGAGTCGGGGGTGAGGCGGACGAGCCCCAGGGTGAGGTGGCGCAGGTCCCGGTAGTGGGCGAGGCCCCGCGTCCCCTCCTCCGGCGGTGAGGCGAAGTACAGCTCCTTGAGCGGCGCCGTGGCCGGCAGGTCGCCGAGCCGCCACGGGGTGTGGTGGGGAAGGCTGACGGAGAGGGCTTCGAGGCGGCCGAGTGACTCCAGCGCGGGCAGAGCCAGGTCCTCGGCTCCCCGGGTGAGGAACAGCTGTCGCAGGTCGCAGCGGTCGATCAGTGCCGAGAGCCGGGTGGACGAGACGCCCCTGCCGATCTGCAGTCCCTCCGGAGCGAGGCCGAGGCGGAGGACTTCGTCCGCCCGCAGGTCGTCCTGCAGGACGAAGTGCAGGTCGGTGGGGTCCAGGTGGGCGACGACCGCCTCCGCGTACGGCCGGGCTGCGAAGCGCCGCCAGGCCCAGATCAGCTGGGACCTGACGTCCAGCGCCGGGTGGGAGGCGAACCGGGACAGGTACGGGATGGCCGCGTCGACGGTGATGTGGCTCGCGGCGATCACCACCATCTGGGCCGCCTCGTCGCTCAGGCCCTCCGGGCCCGGGAGCAGGTCGAGGACAAGCCGGCCCACCAGCGCGAGCTCGCGGGCCTCGTCCGGATCGCGTGGGGGGATCACCTCGGCCGTGCGGCTCAGGACCGCGTCCCGTACCGCCGGGGGCACTTCCGTCGCGTGTTCAAGGGCCGTCGCCGCGAGGAGCGTCAGGCGCAGGCTGGTCTCCCGGTCCTCGGCGCGGTCCGCCGCGGCCAGCAGCTCCCGCAGGATCTCCGCGCACTCGCGTGGGCGCGCGTGGCCCACCGCCATGCGGATGACGTCCTCCCACTGGTCGTCCGTGGCGTGGCGGACCAGGACGCCGATGTCCCAGTGGTCCACCAGGGCCTTGGCCGCCAGGTAGTCCTGGAAGGTGCGGTGGACGAAGTCGATCGTGTCCGCCGTCGGTTCCCGCAGCAGGCCGCTGCGGTGGAGGAGATGGGTGAAGACCGTGCCGGGCTCGTGCCCCGAGGCCTCCACGACGGCGGGGACGGCCTCTGCGATCACCGACTCCGCGTGGGAGCGGTCCATCTGGAGGCGGCCGTTCAGCGTCAGCCAGTACGCGAGCCGCTGGATCAGCTGGATCTGCGGGGCCTCGTCGAGGGCGATCCCGTACGGGGTGCCCATGTCCCGCTCGCGGTCGCGGCGGGTGAGGAGCATGGACAGGGCGGCCTCGTAGAGCGCCTTGCGGCCCCGGGGCAGGTAGCCGCGCCGGTCGCGGTGCAGGGCGCAGATGAGGCCGCACATCAGGGGGTTGGTGGCGAGCTGGGCGACGTGCTCGCTGGTGCGGAGGGAGTCGAGGAGCGGCTGCTTGTACGGCTGCGCCTCCGGCCCCGCGGCCCGGTGCCAGCGGCGGACGAACGTGGCGACGTCGGCACGTGACATGGGCGCGAGCGTCAGCTCGGTGAAGCCGTCGGGGGCCAGCCAGTCGTCCCGTACGGCCGTGGGGCGCGAGGTCACGAGCCAGCGGTTGCCCTCGTACGCGTCGAGGAGGCCGCGGAGCCAGTCGCGGGCCCGGCCGCGTTCGGCCTCGGGGATCTCGTCGATGCCGTCGACGAGGACCAGGCCGCGCCCGGCGGCCAGGACCCGGTCGGCCCAGCCCTCGGGCGGGGTGAGCGGGCAGCCGGCGGCCGAGAGGAAGTGGTCGGGGGCGGGGAGCCGCTCGCCGTGGCGGGTGAGGGTGCGCAGGGGGAGGACGAAGGGGATACGCCCGGCCAGGTACGCCATGCCTTCCGGCTGTTCCTCGGCCGCCGCCGAGACCGTCAGCCACTGGATGAGCGTCGTCTTGCCGGAGCCGGCGAGGCCGCGCAGCAGGAGCTTGTCGTGGCGGGTGAGGGCGAGGTCGGCGCGGGTCGGGGCCTGCTCGTTCGGGGGCGAGGCCGGCTGCCCGTTCTCGTCGGGCACCCCGGACGCGGACTCCCGCCCCGTCGCCTCCAGCGACAGATACGCCATGTCCAGCGGCCACCGGTCCGGCGAGTCGTGCAGGTCGACGCCGTAGATCGTCAGGCGCCCGTGCTTCTTCGCCAGGTGGGCCAGGTAGCGCCGCTCGAACTCCGCGTCCCTGCCGTCCGCCCGGGGAGTCCGGCGGATGACCTCGTCGATCTTCGCGATGAGTTCGGTCTGGCCGCGGGTCTGTTCCACCAGGCTGCGGGCGATGAAGGTGGAGCGACGGCTGAAGAAGTCCAGGATGTGGAGGGCGGCCCACTCCGTCATCGAGTCCAGGTAGAGAACGGAGTCCGTCGACAGGCCGTCGGGGGCCGGGGCCGCCGCGCGCAGGCGCCGGGCGAGGGCGCGGTGGCCGAGGCGGACGGCCTGGACGTCGTCCATGTCGAGGTCGCCGAGCGACAGGAGCGTCGTCCCGAGCGTGTGGATGACGGCCTCGGTCTCGTCGGCGGGGAACGGCGCCTCTCCCGGCCCGTCGAGGGAGCGCTCGACCAGCGTCCTGGCGAGCTTGCGGACGTCCTTCTCGGTCAGGGTGCGCTTCTCACCGCGGAAGGAGACGAGGCCGGAGAGCCGGACCTTGGACGCCTTGCCCGTGAGACCGGCCCCCGGCTCGTCGCTGACCAGCAGTTTCTTCAGGAGAGGGGCGATCGCAGCAGAGGCGAGGCGCGCGCCGATGAGTGCCGGTTCCATGTGTGTCCCCCCGTGGGTCCCCGATGCGGTCAGCGTAGTGCGGGACGGCCTTCCGGACGGCTCGGTTGCGTGACCCAGGTCGCTTTCCGGGCCGGCGTCTGGTGACAAGGCGCACAGGGGTTTCGAGGGGTACTAACCGGAATAGTGGCGACCTTTGGTGTCGATTCGGGACGTTCAGGGCTGAACCGCCGGGCCTTTGGTCCCGAGGGGACCCGAACCGGACGTAGCACGGCCTTTTGGGCGGTTCCGGCCACCCGCGACATGCGAATAAACCGATTCTCTTGTGTCGGTATGTCCGATTTGAAGGAGGGCTCCGGAGGTCGTCAAGGGCTGAACTTCCCCGGAGATCGCTACGACGCGATGTCGTAGATGGGGTGTTTTGGCCGGGGTGGGGGTCCGGGTTACCAAGGATGAGCAAGCAGCCCGGCGCAGCACCGTCCGCGTCGGGTCCCGTACTTCCCGGAGGTCTTCCCCCGTATGTCGAAGCGCGTCATGAACCCCGCCGCCCGTATCACCGCTGTCGCTCTCGCCGCCGCGGGTCTCGGAGCGACGATGGTGGCCGGAGCAGGGTCCGCCTTCGCCGCCGAGGGCAACGCCGCCGCCGCTCCGGTCGCGGTCACGGCGTCCGCCGCCGTCGCCGCCCAGGCCGACGCCCAGGCCCACGTCGCCGCCGAGGTCAAGGCCGCCGCCAAGGCCGCCCAGGTCAAGGCCGCCGCCGCGAAGGCCTCGGCCGCCAAGCAGGCCGCCGTCGTCAAGCAGGCCGCCGCGAAGGCCGTCGCCGCCAAGAAGGCCCCGTCCTGGGTCAAGCCGGTCACCTCGTACACCCTGACCGCCAGCTACAACCAGGGCGGCGCCATGTGGTCCCACAAGCACTCCGGCCAGGACTTCGCCGTCCCGGTCGGCACCCCGGTCAAGGCCGCCGGTGCGGGCACCGTCGTGAAGGCCGGCCCGAACGGTGGCGGTGACGGCCCCGCGTACGGCAACGCGATCGTCGTCAAGCACACCAACGGCACGTACTCGCAGTACGCCCACCTGTCGAAGATCAAGGTGCACGTCGGCCAGAAGGTCGGCGCCGGCCAGCAGATCGCCCTCTCGGGCAACACCGGCAACTCCTCCGGCCCGCACCTGCACTTCGAGATCCGTACGACCCCGAACTACGGCTCCTCCGTGAACCCGGCCGCCTTCCTGCGGTCCCACGGCGTGAGCATCTAAGCTCCCGCCACCGGCCCCCCGTGGGCCTGGCTCAGCAGATCGAGGGCGACCTCGAGGACGGCTTCGCGCTTCTCCTCGGGGTCGCCCTCGACGTTGTCCATGAAGAACATCCCCGCGTGCAGCGTGAAGATCGCGCTGACGCAGCGCACCCGGTCGCGCACGGTGAAGTCCGGCTCCTGGATCAGGCCGCTCAGTTCGAGCATCCGCTCCTTGAAGGTCAGGCCGATGCTCAGCTCGCGGACGGCCGCCTGGTTCTCCTGCATGAAGCGGAACAGCGGGTACGCGCCGATCAGGGACTCCTGGTAGCGGCGCAGGATCTCCTCCCTGACCTCCAGCGTCCGCGGCTGCTCCCGCGCCCAGTCGATCAGCTCGTCCACGGGCCGTGTGAGGTCCTGGAAGATGCCGATGATGATGTCTTCCTTGGTCTTGAAGTGGTAGTACAGCGCGGCCTTGGTGACGTCGAGGTGCTCGGCGATCTCGCGCAGCGAGGTCTTCTCGTACCCCTGCTCGGCGAAGAGTCCCAGGGCCACGTCCTGGATCCGCTGGCGGGTGTTGCCTCGGGCCATGGCTGCTCTCCACTTTCCAGAAAACTTACTTGACGACCGGCAAGTTACGCGTCTACCGTCCCCAGTGTAGTAACTAGCCGGGCGGCAAGTAAGGGGACACCGATGACAGCGCCAGCGACAGCGAAGCCGGCACCAGAGGAACCGGGTAAAGCGCCGCGCAGCGTCCGCGTCGTCCTCCTCGCCCTCATGATCGCGATGCTCCTCGCGATGCTGGACAACATGATCATCGGCACCGCGATGCCGACGATCGTCGGCGAACTCGGCGGCCTCGAACACCTCTCCTGGGTCGTCACCGCCTACACCCTGGCCACCGCCGCCTCCACCCCCCTCTGGGGCAAGGTCGGCGACATGTTCGGCCGCAAGGGCGTCTTCCTCGCCTCGATCGTGATCTTCCTGATCGGCTCGGCGCTGAGCGGCATGGCCCAGGACATGGGCCAGCTCATCGGCTTCCGTACGATCCAGGGCCTCGGCGCCGGCGGCCTCATGGTCGGCGTCATGGCCATCATCGGCGACCTCATACCGCCCCGCGAGCGCGGCAAGTACCAGGGCATGATGGCCGGCGTGATGGCCCTCGCCATGATCGGCGGCCCCCTCGTCGGCGGCACCATCACCGACCACTGGGGCTGGCGCTGGTCCTTCTACATCAACCTGCCGCTCGGCGCCGTCGCCCTCGCCATGGTCACCACCGTCCTGCACCTGCCGAAGAAGCAGCGCGCCACGGGCACCCGCATCGACTTCCTCGGCGCCGCGCTGCTGACCGTCGGCATCACCGCGATCGTCCTCGTCACCACCTGGGGCGGCACCGAGTACGCGTGGGGCTCGGCCACCATCGTCGGCCTCGGGATCGGCGGAGCCGCCGCGCTCGCCGCCTTCCTATACGTCGAGACGCGGGCGAGCGACCCGATCATGCCGCTGCACATCTTCCGCAGCCGCAACTTCACCGTGATGTCCCTGATCGGCTTCATCACCGGCTTCGTGATGTTCGGCGCGGTCCTCTACCTGCCGATCTTCCAGCAGTCCGTCCAGGGCGCCTCGGCCACCAACTCGGGTCTGCTGCTCCTGCCGATGCTCCTCGCGATGATGCTCGTCTCGCTGCTCGTCGGCCGCTTCACCACCAGCACCGGCAAGTACAAGATCTTCCCGATCGCGGGCGGCGCCCTCATGACGGTCGGACTCTTCCTGCTGTCCCAGATGGACACCGGCACCTCCCGGCTGACCTCCGGGATCTACATGGCCGTCCTCGGTGCCGGCATGGGCTTCCTCATGCAGATCACCATGCTCGTCGCCCAGAACAGCGTCGAGATGAAGGACATGGGCGTCGCCTCGTCCTCCACCACCCTCTTCCGGACCCTCGGCTCCTCCTTCGGCGTCGCGATCATGGGCGCGCTCTTCACGAGCCGCGTCCAGGACGAGATGGCGGCGAGCGGCGGATCCGGGCTGACCGAACAGACCGCCCAGCTCGACGCGGCGAGCCTGGCCAAGCTGCCGGAGGCGCTCCGCGAGGCCTACCAGCACGCGGTCGCCTCGGGCACGCACAGCGCCTTCCTCGTCGCCGCCGCGGTCTCCGTCCTCGGCTTCGCCCTCGCCTTCCTCGTCAAGGAGGTCGCGCTCCGCGGCGCCGGCCCCGTGCCGGAGGCCCCGAAGACGGCGGGCGACGACCACGCGAAGGTCGCCGAGACGGTCTGACCGCGGCAGGGGTACGAAAAGGGGGCCGGTCCCGTTCGGGACCGGCCCCTCGCGTAGGCGGGCGGAGGCTCAGACCGGCTGCCGCAGCACCGGGAAGCTGCCCGTGTTCGTCGGCGCGTGGTCCGGCAGCCACAGCACCGCGATGGCCCCGCCCACACCGTTCGGCGCGCTCTCGGAGGCCACGTTCCGGAAGGTCAGCCGGGCGCCGAGGACCCGGGCCTGGCCCGCCGCGATCGTGAGACCCAGGCCGTGGCCCTGGCCCGCCCGGTCGCTCGATCCCGTACGGAAGCGGCTCGGCCCCTCCTTGAGGAGCGCCTCGGGGAAGCCCGGCCCGTGGTCGCGGACGCGGACCACCCGGCCCTCGACGGTGACCTCCACCGTCGGCCTGCCGTGCTTGGCCGCGTTCGCGAGGAGGTTGCCCAGGACCCGTTCCAGGCGCCGCGGGTCGGTGTTCACCCAGGACTCGTGGACGACCTGGACGACCACCTCCGGGTCGAGCGCCCGCACCCGCCGTTCCACGAACTCGCCGAGCGCGATCTCCTGGAGCTCGGCCCGCTCCGACGCGCTGTCGAGCCGGGCCACCTCCAGGACGTCCTCGACGAGGGTCCGCATGGCCTGCGCCCGGTCCCGTACCAGCTCGGTGGGGCGCCCGGGCGGCAGCAGCTCGGCCGCGGTGAGCAGCCCGGTCACCGGGGTGCGCAGCTCGTGCGCGATGTCCGCGGTGACCCGCCGCTCGGCCTCGATCCGTTCGTTGAGGGCGTCGGTGAGGGCGTCGACCGCCCACGCCAGGTCGTCGGTCTCGTCCCGTACGACCCCGCCGACGGCCTCCCGAACCCGGACGTCAGTGTTGCCCTGGGCCACCCTCCCGGCCGCGACGGCGGCCTTCCGCAGCCGCCGCGAGAGCTGGCCGCCGATGAGGACGCCGAGCGCGCAGCCGCCGAAGACCACCGAGACGGAGCCGATGACGAGGGCCCGGTCCAGATCGTTCATGATCGTCGCGCTGCGGTCGGCGAAGGGGATGTGCAGTGAGAGCACGTCGCCGTTGGCGAGCGGTACGGCCGCCCACACGTCCGGCGGCCCGCCGTCCCGGTGCTCCTGCACGTACGTCCCGCGCCGCTCGTCCCGCATCAGCTGGTCGAGCTGGGTGGGCAGCGACGGGTCGTTGATCTTCGTGCCGAAGCGCGGTTCCTTGGGCTTGGACGTCTCGTACATCCGCTGGGCGAAGAGCAGCCGCTCCATCTGCACCTCGCGCGCGTTGTCGAGCATCGAGATCCGGGCGGCGTTGTGCACGACGACGCTCAGGGTGACCGCGATCAGCGCGCCGACCGCCGCGATGGCGACGGCGATCTTCCAGCGGACCCCGGTACGGAGCGGGAACGGTCTCACACCCCGGCCCTAACCCTTGAGCTTGTAGCCGAAGCCGCGGACCGTCTCGATCCTGTCCTGGCCGATCTTGGCGCGCAGCCGCTGGACATGGACGTCCACGACCCGGGTGTCGCCGCCCCAGCCGTAGTCCCAGACCCGTTCGAGGAGCTTGTCGCGGGACAGCACGGTGCCGGGCGCGGACGAGAACTCCAGGAGCAGCCGCATCTCGGTCGGGGTCAGCGCGACCGGCGTCCCGTCCCTGCGGACCTCCATGCCCTCGGTGTCGACCTCCAGGTCGCCGAAGACGAGCAGCCCGCAGCCCGGCCCCTCCCCGCCCTGCTCGCCCGCGCCGGGTCCGCCCGCGTGCCCGAAGCGGCGCAGTACGGCGCGGATGCGGGCCATCAGCACGGAGCCGTCGAAGGGCTTGGTGACGTAGTCGTCGGCGCCGGCCTCCAGGCCGAGGACGACGTCGATCGAGTCGGCGCGCGCCGACAGCATGATCACCGGCACGGTCGACTCGTCGCGGATGCGGCGGCAGAGGCTGACCCCGTCCATGCCCGGCAGCATCACGTCGAGCAGGGCGATGTCCGGCCGCTGGGCCCGGAAGGCGTCCAGGCCCGAGAGCCCGTCGGGTACGGCCGTGACACGGAAGCCGTCCCGCTCCAGGGCGAGCTGGGTGGCCTCACGGATGACGTCGTCGTCCTCGACGAACAGGACATGGGTCTCGGCCATCGTGCGTGCCCTTCGGGTGCGTGCGCTGCTTGTGCGGTCGTGGGGGAGGCGGGAGGAGGGGAGGGGGAGGCGGGAGGAGGGGCTCAGTCGGCCGGGGGCTCGCTCGGCGCGGGCTCCTCGATGCCGCCGTCGCCGACCGCCCGGCTGTAGTCGTTGTGCACCCAGTCGTGCTGGGTGAACCTGTTCCCCGACCAGCGGTACGTGATGACGTCCTCACCCGAGGGATACGCGACCGGGTCGCCCTTCGCGTACACCTGCTTGGTGACGACGAGCTCGCCCCGGTCGATCGTGGCGTAGACCGCCGCGTCCTCCGCCATGAAGACGTTCTCGTACCGATCGCTCTGCTTCCGGTAGACGTACGTACCGATGCCGACGGCATCGCCGCAGGTCATCACGTTGACGACGACATCGGGGGCGGGGCCGTCGGTGAGATTGCCGTAGGAGGCGTCGACCGGGTAGGCGTCCGCCACGCACGGCTTCAGATCGGCCTTGAGGCGAGAGCCGATCTTCGGATCGGCCTTGAGCAGCGCGATCGGGTCGACCCGCTCGGCGGACCGGGGCTCACCGTCGGCGGACCCGGAGGGGGTGGGGGCCGCCGCGGCCACGTCGTGGGTGCCGGCCGCGCCCTCGTCACGGGATCCGGTGCCGCCGGTGGAACAGGCGGCCATGGACAGCCCGAGGGCGACGAGCCCGGCCGCCGCCGTGATGCTCGCCGCCTTGACGGTACGGCGCCGACGACGGCCCCCTGCACCGCCCCGGCCGGAACCGGGATCCCCACCGCTGCCGCTGCCGAGGTCTCCGCCGAGGACGTGTCCGTCGCCGTCGTGTCCGTCGGAGTCGTGCCGGCCGTCGTCGTGTCTGCTGCCGTCGGCTTCGCCGTCTAGGCCGCGCACCGCTCCCGCTCCCGTTCGTCGCCTCGTCCGCTCGTCCGCTCCCCGGGCCGCCCCAGGGCCCGGGCGTCGAGCTCACGGCTCTCCAGCTCCTGGCGGAGCCGGGCGAGCGCGCGGTGGAGCGTCGACTTCACCGTACCCGTCGACATGCCGAGCGCCGCCGCCGTCTCCTCGGTGCTCATCTGTTCCCAGTGGCGCAGGACCACGACGCTGCGCTGCTTCGGCGCGAGCACCTTCAGGACGTCCATGAGGAGGGCCCGGTCGGCGTGCTGCTCGGTGGGGTCGTCGCCGCAGGCGTCGGGAAGCTGCTCGGTGGGCACCTCTTCGAGCTTGCGGGAGCGCCACCACTCGGTCCGGGTGTTGATCATGACCCGGCGCAGGTAGGCGTCGGCGAGGGACTTGTCGGCGATGCCGTCCCAGCGTCCGAACGTGCGGGCGAGGGCCGTCTGCAGAAGGTCCTGGGCGTCGACGGGGTCGGCGACGAGACGGCGGGCACTGCGCAGCAGCGCCTCCTGCCGCGTGCGTACGTACTCCTCGAAGTCGAGTACCTCGCCATGCCTCATCCGAACCGCCTCCACAACCCCGTGACCAGCTTTTTCCTCGTGTCGTGGACGACGCTACGGAGCTGTTGTCACGGGGCTGTGCGGGGCAGCCGTCGGTGGACGCACGGCTGTCCATCGGTTGTGTAACAGAGGGAACGGCGGAGGTTTCGCGGCCGCGGGCGCCTCCGCCGTTCCCTAGGACACCGGAAGCCGGTAGTACCCGCCGTCCAGCGGCTCCACGAGTCCGTCCGCGACCAGCCCGTCCAGGGCCCTGGCCCGCTGCACCGGCTCGTCCCAGACCGCGTCCAGGGCCGCCTGCGCCACCGGGTCGCTCGTGTCCCGCAGCACCGCGAGGAGCCGGCCGCGGACCTGACGGTCGGTCCCGGCGTACGTCTGGCCGCGCCGCGGCGGGCCGTCGTGGGCCGGCTTCCCGGAGAGCCGCCAGGCGCACTGCCCGGAGATCGGGCAGCGCCCGCAGTCCTCGTTCTTCGCCGTGCAGACCAGCGCGCCCAGCTCCATGGAGGCGGCGGCCCAGCGGGAGGCCGTCGCCTCGTCCTGGGGCAGCAGGGCGCGGGCGAGCCGCCGCTCGGCGGCGGTGGTCGCGTTCGGCGGGTACTGGACGCCGGTCGCGGCCCGGGCGAAGACCCGGCGCACGTTGGTGTCGAGGACCGCGTGCCGCTGCCCGTACGCGAAGGAGGCCACCGCGGCCGCCGTGTACTCGCCGATGCCGGGCAGCGCGAGCAGCTGGCCGTGATCGCTCGGCACGTCGCCCCGGTGCCGTTCCGTTATGGCCACGGCGGCGGCGTGCAGCCGCAGGGCCCGCCGCGGATAGCCGAGCCGCCCCCAGGCGCGGACCGCCTCACCGGGGGCGTCGGCGGCCAGGTCGGCCGGGCGCGGCCAGCGCGCGAGCCACTGCTCGTACACGGGCAGCACCCGGACGACCGGGGTCTGCTGGAGCATGAACTCGCTGACCATGACGCCCCAGGCACCGGCCTCGGGGCGGCGCCAGGGCAGGTCACGGGCGTGCCGGTCGAACCAGGCGAGGACCGGCCCGTGCAGCTCGGCCGGGGGCGTGGGCAGGGCGGAGGCGGCCTCGGCCCCAAGAACTTCGCGAGCCTCAGAAGCGACGGAGGCAGCGGAGGCGGCGGAGGCAGGAGCGGAGGCGGCGGAGGCAGGAGCGGCGGCGGGGGCGGGGGCGTCAGGGGTGACGGGAGCGTCGATGGAAGTCATGGCACCCCCGATCCTGGCACGTCCACGACGCGAACCGTACGTGCCGTGGCTCGGGCTCCGGGCGAGCGGCTCAGTACGCGCCGTGGCGCGCGCGCCGGGGTTCCTCAGCGCGCGAGGAGGCGTGCGTCAGGGGCCCGCGCCCCGCGCACCACACCACGGCCGAGCTGCGGCTCGACCTGGCCGTCTCCACCAGGGAGCCCACCGGGCGGACCGCCGCCCTCATGACGAGGAACGCCACCAGGCCGCCGAGGAGCAGACCGACGGTCACGTCGTGCGGGTAGTGCACGCCGACGAAGACCCGCGAGAAGGCCATGAGGACGGCCATCGGCACGGTCAGCCAGACGATCCCGCGCCAGGACAGCGCGAGCGCGACGGCCGCGGCACCCGCGATGGCGGAGTGGTTGCTGGGGAAGGACCAGTCGCCGTAGGGGGGACAGGTGACCAGTGACGCGGGTGCCCCGACGACCGCGCGGCACGGACGCTCCTCGTCGATCAGCGACTTCAGCGCCTCGCTCACCACGTATCCGAAGGCGGTGGCGAGCGGCGCGAGCAGCGCGAGCGACATCGCACGGCTCGAACCCTCGCGGGAGCGCCACCAGCCGGCCAGGAACAGCGCGCCGAACAGCAGGAGTCCTGCCTCGGTCCAGACCTCGGCGAGCCACTGGAACCAGTGGGGGGTGGAGTGGGCGAAGTCGGCGACGTCGAGGTACAGCCGGTCGGACAGGTCGAGGAGCGTGTTCATGGTGGACGACGCTAACCGGAATCCGGAGCCCCTCGCCCCGGGCCAACGGCCAGAACGACCCCCTACGAAAGTGGGGGTCGTCACCCGCCCCGCGCTTCCGTCCGTTTCCCGCCGGTTTCGGCTGAGTTCGCGAGGCGGCCGGGGCCGCCTCACCGGAAAAGTTCCCGGAACCGACGGATGTGATCATCGGCAAAACTTGATGCCTCGGGCGGCGGGTGGGGCGGGAGTTGGCCCGGATCTCTCGTAAGGTTCGGGTCGTGGGATCTTTGCGCAATCCGGTCGGGCCGCTTCCCTCCACCATCTACTGGCGACGGAGGGCGGTGGCGGCGTGCCTGGTGGCGCTTCTCGTGCTCCTCGCCGTATGGGCCGTCACCTCGGGCGACGGGGGCGGGAAGAAGTCGAACGACGCGGCCAACGGCTCGTCTCCCACCCCTCCCTCGATCACCCCCGGCCCCTCCGGCAGCGGGCCGGCGATCAGCCAACAGCCCGGCGGACGCGACGAGTCGGACGACTCCGAGGACTCCGGCGACTCCGCGGGCGGCGACGGCGACCCGGGCGACTCCGGTACGGACGCCGGGTCGGGCGCCGACTCCGGTACGGCCGCCGGTACCGCGGCGGGCACCGGTGACGGCGGCAAGAACGGCGACACCGACGGCGCGGGCGGCGACGGGGGAGCGGGCACCGGCGCGGGCCGGCAGGTACCGGCCGACTCGCCGCTCCCGAACTGCCCGGCCGGATCACTTCAGTTGACGCTCCGCACCGCCAAGGTCAGCTACGAGGCGGGGGAGAAGCCCCGGTTCCACCTCGTCGCGAAGAGCACCTCGAACGCCGACTGCAAGGCGGACTTCGGACCCCGCAACGCGGTTCTGACGATCAGTGACGCCCAGGACGAGCAGATCTGGTCCTCCGCCGACTGCCCGCGCCCCGGCACCCCGATCCTGCTGCGCGTCCCCGCGAAGGCCACCGTCACCCACACCGTGGAGTGGGACCGCGGGCAGAGCGCACCGCGGTGCGCCACCGCCCCGAAGGGCCAGGCCGGCCCCGGCACCTACCTCGTGGAGGCGACGATGCCGGGCGCGAAGGTGCTCCCGGCCTCGTTCACGCTCGCCAAGGACTGACGGGCGGTACGGCCCCGGACACCCGGGGCAGGGATCAGACGTACCGCTCCAGGATCGAGGACTCCGCGAGCCGCGACAGGCCCTCGCGCACGCTGCGGGCACGGGCCTCGCCGACACCGTCGACCGTCTGCAGGTCGTCGACACTGGCCGCGAGCAGCTTCTGCAGCCCGCCGAAGTGCTCCACGAGCCGCTCGATGATCGCGCCCGGCAGTCTCGGCACCTTGGCGAGGAGCCGGTAGCCGCGCGGCGAGACCGCCGAGTCGAGGGTCTCGGGCGAACCGCTGTACCCCAGGGCGCGCGCCACCACCGGAAGTTCGAGCAGCTCGGTGTGGGTGAGCGCGTCCAGCTCGGTGAGCGCCTCGGCGACCGTACGCGCGCGCTTGGCGGTGGGCTCCGGCACGTAGTCCCGGATCACCAGCTCGCGCTCCGGCTCCACTCCCGCGATCAGCTCGTCGAGCTGGAGCGAGAGGAGCCGCCCGTCCGTACCGAGCTCGACCACGTACTCCGCGATCTCGGTGGCGATCCGGCGGACCATCTCCAGACGCTGGGCGACGGCGGTGACGTCCCGGACCGTGACCAGGTCCTCGATCTCCAGCGCGGAGAGCGTGCCGGCCACCTCGTCGAGACGCAGCTTGTACCGCTCCAGGGTCGCGAGCGCCTGGTTGGCGCGGGACAGGATCGCGGCCGACTCCTCCAGGACCCGGCGCTCCCCGTTCACGTACAGCGCGATCAGCCGCATCGACTGGGAGACGGAGACGACCGGGTAGTTGCACTGCTTGGAGACCCGATCCGCCGTACGGTGCCGGGTGCCGGTCTCCTCCGTGGGGATGGAGGCGTCCGGGACCAGCTGCACACCCGCGCGGTGGATCTTGGTGATGTCCTTGTCGAGGACGAGCGCGCCGTCGAGCTTGCACAGCTCACGCAGGCGCGTGGCGGCGAACTCGACGTCCAGCACGAAACCGCCGGTGCACATCGAGTCGACCGTCTTGTCCAGGCCGAGCACGATGAGACCACCGGTGTTGCCGCGCAGGATCCGCTCCAGGCCGTCGCGCAGCGCGGTGCCGGGCGCGACCGCGCTCAGCGCGGCACGCATCAGTGCTTCGTTGCCGGAGCCCGCGCCGGACTTTCCAGGACCTGTTGCCCCGTCCTTGGCTGCCACTGCACTCCTCCGGCTCGTACGGATGGGCGAGACCAGGGCAAAGTCTAGCGACACCACCCCGCCGCCCTCCGCCCCCGACCGATCCCGGGTGGTCCGAAAGGGGTCCCCGCCCTGACGCGGACCTAACCCTCCGCGCCTTTGCGAAGCGTACGGAGCGAACCTGTCACTCCACGCACGGGGTGCCCGCGCGTGGGGTGGGGGTCTCCCGTTCGGATCAGGCTTGGGGGGTGTCTTGCCGATCACGCCGCGAGCCCGGCCTGATCGGCAAGACACCCCCTACCCCTCCGCCGCCTCCGGGGCCTTCGCGCGCCGACTGCGGGGCAGCACCCGCAGCGCGTCGCCCATGTCCGCGACCTCGGTCACCTTCATGCCCGCCGGGACCCTGCCCGGGTCCGTGGGGACCAGCGCGTGCGTGAAGCCCAGCCGGTGCGCCTCGGCCAGCCGGCGCTGGACGCCCGTGACCCGCCGGACCTCGCCCGCGAGCCCGACCTCGCCGATCGCGACCAGGTTCTTCGGCAGCGGGGTGTCGCTCGCCGCGGAGGCGAGGGCGAGCGCGATCGCCAGGTCGGCGGCGGGCTCGGTGAGCTTCACACCGCCCACGGTGGCGCTGTAGATGTCCCGCTTGCCCAGCGCGCTGATCCGGCCGCGCTGCTCCAGGACCGCCAGCATCATCGAGACCCGGGAGGTCTCGAGGCCGGAGACGGTCCGGCGCGGGGACGGGATCTGGGAGTCCACGGTCAGCGACTGGACCTCGGCGACGAGCGGCCTGCGGCCCTCCAGGGTGACCGTCAGACAGGTGCCGGGAACGGCCACGTCACGCCGGGTCAGGAAGAGCCCGGAGGGGTCGGTGAGCCCGGTGATGCCCTCGTCGTGCAGCTCGAAGCAACCGACCTCGTCGGTCGCCCCGTACCGGTTCTTGACGCCCCGGACCAGGCGCAGGCGCGCGTGCCGGTCGCCTTCGAAGCTCAGGACGACGTCGACCAGGTGCTCCAGGAGCCGGGGACCGGCGATGGCCCCGTCCTTGGTGACGTGGCCGACGAGGAGCGTGGACATGCCGCGCTCCTTGGAGGCCCGGATGAGCGCTCCGGCGACCTCGCGGACCTGCGCCATGCCGCCGGGCGCGCCGTCGATCTCCGGGGAGGCGACGGTCTGCACCGAGTCCATGATCAGCAGGGAGGGCTTCACGGCGTCCAGGTGCCCGAGGACGGCCGACAGATCGGTCTCGGCCGCGAGGTAGAGATGGTCGCTGAGCGCGTTGATCCGGTCGGCGCGCAGCCGGACCTGGCTCGCGGACTCCTCGCCCGTCACGTACAGCGTGCGGTGCTCGTCGCTCGCCGCCTTGGCCGCCACGTCGAGCAGCAGCGTGGACTTCCCGACGCCCGGCTCTCCCGCGAGCAGCACGACGGCGCCGGGCACCAGACCCCCGCCGAGGACCCGGTCCAGCTCGTCGACGCCGGTGGAGCGGGCGGTCGCCTGCCGGCCGTCGACCTGTCCGATGGGCACGGCGGCGGTGGAGACCCGGCCCGCCGCGGTCGTGCGGACGGCGGGCGCGCCGTACTCCTCGACCGTCCCCCAGGCCTGGCACTCGGGACAGCGGCCGAGCCACTTGGCCGTCTGCCAGCCGCACTCGGTGCAGCGGTAGGACGGCCGGTCCTTGGTCGATTTCGTACGGGCAGCCATGTCGCCCACCGTAGCGGCCCCCACCGACAACGGACCCCGGGCCGGTCGAGGGCCGGGGGATCCTCGGTTCCTGTCCCCTTTCGAGCGATACCTTCACCCGTAAGAATGAGAAGAACGCGACCGGTACGAAAAGTGCCCCCCGCGCTGCCTAGGGTCACCGGGTGACGAGCAGCAGGCTGGAATCTCCCGCACGCACCACCGGCGCACACCGGGCGCACCCCGCCGCGGACGAGGGACCGCGCACGCTCGGCCGACGGCCCCCCGCCCGCTACGAGGCCGCACTCGACGGGCTCTTCACGTACTGCCTCTCCGTGCTCTGCGACCACGACACGGCCACCGCCGTCCTCGGCGACGTCCTCGCCGTCGCCGAGCGCCACCACGGCCGCTGCCCCTCCGACGAGGACGGCCGCACGGCCTGGCTGTACGCCCTCGCCCGCTGGGCCTGTCTGCGCAGCCTCGGCGAGCAGCGTCGCAAGCGCCAGGGCGCCCACACCGGCCGCCCCGCCGTCACCGCGCCCGAGCCGCCCCGGATCCCCGAGGAGACCGCCGAGCGGCGCCGCGCCGAACTCGCGCTGCTCGCCTGGCCCGAGGCCGCCGGCACCACGCCCGAGCAGCGCGAGGCCCTGGAGCTCGCGGTACGGCACGGCCTCAGCCACCGTCAGGTCGCCGCCGTCCTCTCCCTCGACCCGCTCGCCGCCCGCGAACTCCTCGCCACCGCCGGCTGCGAGGTCGAACGCACCAGGGCCGCCCTCGCCGTCGTCGAGACCGGCAGCTGCCCCACCGTCGCCCGGCTCACCGGCGACCACCAGGTACTCCTCTCGGCCGCCCTGCGCGCCGAACTCGTCCGGCACGTCGACGACTGCCCCCGCTGCCGCCGGGCCGCCGAACGCGTCGGCGCCACCGGCTCCTGGCCGGGGGCCGGAGGCCTGCCCCCGGTCCGGCTGCCGCTCGTCGAGGCGCCCCGGGCCGCCGCGTACATGGCGATGCTGCACGTTCCACGCGCGCGTGCCGGAGCCCCGCGCTTCACCCCGACCGGCTTCCCGATGGACCCGAAGGACCATGTGGCCCGCCGCGACCGGATGCGGGCCCGCGCGGTGACGACCACCGTCGTCGCGGCCGTGGTCGCCGCGCCCGTCCTCGCCCTGTGGACGTCCTACCGGGGAGCGCCGGTGGCCGACGCGAGCGCCCGCGACGGCTCCCGGATCAGCGCGCGCGAGGCGGACGAGCCGGTCGGCCCGGACGGACGCCCCCACGACCGCTACGAGAACGCGGGCAACGCCCGCACCACCCCCGAGCCCCGCTTCACCCGGGGCAGCCGCGCCCCCGACGTCTCCGTCGAGGTGCTCAGCCCCGGCGGCCCCACCGGCCCGGGACCCTCAGTGCCCGGCGAGGCGGCCCCCGGCTGGATCACGGTCTCCGCGCGCGGCCAGGGCGACCTGACGCTGCTGACCCTCACCGCCTCGGGCGGCTCCCCGGTCGAGTGGTCGCTGTGGACGGACGCGCCCTGGCTGTACGTGAACCGGGCCTCCGGCACGCTCCGCCCCGGGGAGACGGTCACGGTCGCCGTCCGCGTCGACCACGCGCGCGAACCGCGGGGCGCCTGGAGCGCCAGGCTCGGGGTGAACCCCTCGGGCGCGGTGGTCCGGATCGACGGCCACGGGGTCGCCGCCCCGCCGCCGGCCGCGGGCCCCGTCCCCAGGCCGCCGACGACCACCGAGCCGACGACGCCGCCGACGAGTCCGCCGACCACGGAGCCGACGACCCCGCCGCCGACGACGGAGGAGCCGCCCCCGACCACGACGGACCCGGGCCCGACCGAGCCCACCACCCCGCCGACGAGTCCGCCGACCACGGAGCCGACGACCCCGCCGCCGACGACGGAGGAGCCCCCTCCGACCACGACGGACCCGGGCCCGACCGAGCCGACGAACCCGCCGACGACGGAGGAACCGCCCCCGCCGTCCACGTCGTGAAGCGCCGGCTCAGACCTTCGGGTCGGCCGGGTGTGGCGCCACCAGCGGCAGCTGCGAGGAGAGCCGCGCCGCGCACAGCTCCGCCAGGACCTCGTACGCCTCCGTGCCCATCATCTCGGTGAGCTCGGGCCGGTACGTGACGTAGACCGGCTCCCCGGCGCCGTGCGCGGAGGTGGCCGAGGTACACCACCAGTGCAGGTCGTGGCCGCCCGGACCCCAGCCGCGGCGGTCGTACTCGCCGATCGACACCTGGAGGACCTTCGTGTCGTCGGGCCGCTCGATCCAGTCGTACGTGCGCCGCACCGGCAGCTGCCAGCAGACGTCCGGCTTGGTCTCCAGCGGCTCCTTGCCCTCCTTCAGGGCCAGGATGTGCAGCGAGCAGCCCGCGCCGCCCGCGAACCCGGGACGGTTCTGGAAGATGCAGGACCCCTCCCAGCGGCGGGTCTGCCGGTCGCCGTCCTCGTCGAGCTGGGTCCAGCCGGAGTCCGTACCGACGTCGTGGAACTGCCAGAGCTCCGGCGTGAGGCGCGCCACATGGGTCGCGACCCGCTTCTCGTCGTCCTCGTCGGAGAAGTGCGCGCCCAGCGTGCAGCAGCCGTCGTCGGCCCGGCCCGCCTGGATGCCCTGGCAGCCGCTGCCGAAGACGCACGACCAGCGCGAGGTCAGCCAGGTCAGGTCGCAGCGGAAGACCTGCTCCTCGTCGGCCGGGTCCGGAAACTCGACCCACGCGCGCGCGAAGTCGAGGCCCTTCTCGTCCGGCTCCATGCCCTTGCCCCGCTTCTTGCCGCTCGTCACGGACTTGCCCGCCTTGGTGGCCTTACCGGCCTTGGCCGCCTTGCCGGCCCGGCCCGCAGCCACACCCGTCACGCCCGTCACAGCGGTGTCGTCGTCGATGGCCCTGCCCGGCTTCGCCTTCTTCGTCTTTGGCACAACACCAAGCGTATGCGGGCGCGCGCAGTAGCGTTCCGCCCATGAGACTCGGAGTCCTCGACGTCGGTTCGAACACAGCGCACTTCCTGGTGGTGGACGCCCACCCGGGCGCCCGGCCGCTGCCCGCCCACTCCCGCAAGGCGGAGCTGCGGCTCGCCGAGCTCCTCGACGAGCGCGGCGCCATCGCGCCGCACGGCGTCGAGCGGCTCATCGCGACCGTCCGGGACTCGCTCCTGGCCGCCGAGGACAAGGGCTGCGAGGAGGTGCTGCCGTTCGCGACCTCCGCGGTCCGCGAGGCCAGCAACGCCGACGCCGTCCTCGCGCGCGTGAAGGACGAGACGGGGGTCGACCTCCAGGTCCTCACCGGCGAGGAGGAGGCCCGGCTCACCTTCCTCGCCGCCCGCCGCTGGTTCGGCTGGTCCGCGGGCAAGCTGCTCCTGCTCGACATCGGCGGCGGCTCCCTCGAAGTCGCCTACGGCATGGACGAGGACCCCGACACGGCGGTCTCCCTGCCGCTCGGCGCGGGCAGGCTGACCGCCGGCTGGCTGCCGGGCGACCCGGCCGACCTCGACGACGTGAAGGCGCTCCGCCGCCATGTGCGCGCGCAGATCGCCCGCACGGTCGGCGAGTTCAGCCGCTCCGGCCGCCCCGACCACGTCGTGGCCACCTCCAAGACCTTCAAGCAGCTGGCCAGGATCGCCGGCGCCCCCGGCTCGGGCGAGGGCCTCTACGTCCAGCGGACCCTGACCCGCAAGTCCCTGGAGGAGTGGGTCCCGCGCCTCGCCGGGATGACCATTCCCGAGCGCGCGGCCCTGCCGGGCGTCTCGGAGGGCCGTGCGGGACAGCTCCTGGCGGGCGCGCTCGTCGCGGAGGGCGCGATGGACCTGCTGGGGGTGGAGAACCTGGAGATCTGCCCCTGGGCCCTGCGCGAGGGCGTCATCCTGCGACGTCTGGACCACCTGCCGGAGAACTGACCCGGCCCCGGCCGGGCGGGTCGGTTCTCCGGCAGGAGGCGGTGCGGTGGTGGTCCCGGCGTGACCGGAACCACCCCACGACCCCCCGGCCCGCCCCGTACCCTGTCTGCGTGGCAGAACCAGCGGTGCGCGTCCCGGATGCGAAGGTCGCCCTGTCGACGGCCTCGGTCTATCCGGAGTCGACGGCGACGGCCTTCGAGATCGCCGCGCGCCTCGGCTACGACGGTGTCGAGGTCATGGTGTGGACCGACCCGGTCAGCCAGGACATCGAGGCGCTGCGCCGGCTCTCCGACTACCACCAGGTCCCGATCCTGGCCGTGCACGCCCCCTGCCTCCTCATCACCCAGCGCGTCTGGTCCACCGACCCGTGGGTCAAGCTCCAGCGCGCCCAGGCGGCGGCCGAGAAGCTCGGCGCGTCCACCGTGGTCGTCCATCCCCCGTTCCGCTGGCAGCGCCAGTACGCCAAGGACTTCGTGACCGGCATCTGGCGGATGG
The DNA here is from genome assembly GCF_044452745.1 of Streptomyces sp. NPDC051822. Taxonomy (NCBI): domain Bacteria; kingdom Bacillati; phylum Actinomycetota; class Actinomycetes; order Kitasatosporales; family Streptomycetaceae; genus Streptomyces; species Streptomyces sp. NPDC051822. The sequence continues at coordinate 256,184 of NZ_JBITBZ010000013.1, forward strand.
CCGACGAGACCGACGTACGGTTCGCCGTCGAGAACATGTACCCGTGGCGGTACAAGGACCGCGAGATGCTCGCGTACGCCCCTGAGTGGGACGTCACCAAGGACGACTACCGGCACTTCACCCTCGACCTCTCGCACACGGCGACCGCCCGCACGGACACCCTCGCGATGATCGACCGCATGGGCGACCGGCTCGGCCACGTCCACCTCGCCGACGGCAGGGGTTCGGCGAAGGACGAGCACCTCGTCCCCGGACGCGGCAACCAGCCGTGCGCCGAACTCCTGGAGCGCCTCGCCGTCACCGGCTTCGACGGCCATGTGGTCATCGAGGTCAACACCCGCCGCGCGATGTCAGCCGCCGAACGCGAGGCCGACCTCGCGGAGGCCCTCGCCTTCACCCGGCTCCACCTGGCGTCGGCGGCCGGCCGCCCCTCCCGGGTCCCGCGACCGTGACCGAACCGGCTCCGCGCAGGCGCGGCCGCCCCTCCCGTACCGGCGAGGAGAGCGGACCGGGCGCGCGCGAACGCATCCTGGAGGCCGCCCGCGGTCAGTTCGCCGAGCGCGGCTACGACAAGGCCTCGGTCCGGGGCATCGCCAAGGCCGCCGGAGTCGACCCGGCGCTCGTCCACCACTACTTCGGTACGAAGGACGAGGTCTTCGCCGCCGCGATCGAGGTCTCCTTCGAGCCGGCGCTCGTCGTCCCCGCGATCGTCGGCGGTCCGCGCGAGGCCATCGGGGAGCGGCTCGCGCGGTTCTTCATCGGCGTCTGGGAGAACCCGGTCAGCCGGGCCCCGCTGCTCGCGATCGTCCGTTCCGCGCTGACCCACGAGGCGGCGGCCAAGGTGCTGCGGACCTTCGTGCTGCGGCGGCTCCTGGAGCGGATCGCGGACGACCTCGACGTACCGGACCCGAAGTTCCGCGCGGAGCTGGCCGCCTCCCACATGATCGGGATCGCGATCATGCGGTACGTGATCCAGGTGGAGCCGCTGGCCTCGGCGGACCCGGAGAAGATCGTGGCGATGGTCGCCCCGACCCTCCAGCGGTACCTGACCGAAGCCTGAGCCGGCCCGGCGAACCGACCGAAAGCTGAACACTCCGTCCGTCATGCGGACGCGCTGTCCAGATCTTGGGCCGTCGGCGTACGCTCGAATGCAAGCACACCCATCACGAGGAGCGAGCGACGATGCCCGAGCTGAGGTCCCGCACAGTCACCCACGGTCGCAACATGGCGGGCGCACGCGCCCTTATGCGCGCCTCCGGTGTACCCGGCGCGGACATCGGCCGGAAGCCGATCATCGCGGTCGCCAACTCCTTCACGGAGTTCGTCCCGGGCCACACCCATCTCCAGCCCGTCGGCCGGATCGTCTCCGAGGCCATCACGGCCGCCGGCGCCATCCCGCGCGAGTTCAACACGATCGCCGTCGACGACGGCATCGCGATGGGCCACGGCGGCATGCTCTACTCCCTGCCCTCCCGCGACCTGATCGCGGACAGCGTGGAGTACATGGTCGAGGCGCACTGCGCCGACGCCCTGATCTGCATCTCCAACTGCGACAAGATCACCCCCGGCATGCTGATGGCCGCCCTGCGCCTCGACATCCCGACGGTCTTCGTCTCCGGCGGCCCGATGGAGGCCGGACGCGCGACCCTGGTCGACGGCACGGTCCGCACGCTCGACCTGGTCGACGCCATGTCCGACGCCGTGAACCCGAAGATCTCGGACGAGGACATGCTCCGGATCGAGGAGAACGCCTGTCCGACCTGCGGCTCCTGTTCCGGCATGTTCACGGCCAACTCCATGAACTGCCTGACCGAGGCCATCGGCCTCTCCCTCCCGGGCAACGGCTCGCTGCTCGCCACGCACACCGCCCGCAAGGACCTGTACGAGAGCGCGGCCCGCACGGTCGTCGACATCACCCGCCGGTACTACGACGAGGACGACGCCTCCGTCCTGCCCCGCTCGATCGCGACCCGCGCGGCCTTCGAGAACGCGATGGCCCTCGACATCGCCATGGGCGGCTCGACCAACACGATCCTGCACCTGCTCGCCGCCGCCCAGGAGGCCGAGCTCGACTACGGCCTGCCGGACATGGACGAGGTCTCGCGCCGGGTGCCCTGCCTGGCCAAGGTCGCCCCGAACGTCGCCAAGGACCGCACGTACTACATGGAGGACGTGCACCGGGCGGGCGGCATCCCGGCCATCCTGGGCGAGCTCTACCGCGCGGGTCTGCTCAACGAGGACGTCCACGCCGTCCACGCCCGCTCCATCAAGGAGTGGCTGGACACCTGGGACGTGCGCGGCGGCTCCCCGTCCGACGAGGCCGTCGAGCTGTTCCACGCGGCCCCCGGCTGCGTCCGCTCGGCGACCGCCTTCTCCCAGTCCGAGCGCTGGGCGGCGCTCGACGTGGACGCGGCCGGCGGCTGCATCCGCGACGCGGCCCACGCGTACTCGAAGGACGGCGGCCTCGCCGTCCTGCACGGCAACCTCGCCGCCGACGGCTGCGTCGTCAAGACGGCCGGTGTCGACGAGTCGATCTGGACCTTCGAGGGCCCGGCCGTGGTCTGCGAGTCGCAGGACGAGGCCGTCGAGAAGATCCTGAACAAGCAGGTCACGCACGGCGACGTGGTCGTCATCCGCTACGAGGGCCCGCGCGGCGGCCCCGGCATGCAGGAGATGCTCTACCCGACGTCCTTCCTCAAGGGCCGTGGTCTGGGCAAGACCTGCGCCCTCGTCACGGACGGGCGCTTCTCCGGCGGCACCTCGGGCCTGTCCATCGGCCACGCCTCGCCGGAGGCGGCGTCGGGCGGCACGATCGCCCTCGTCGAGGACGGCGACCGCATCCGCATCGACATCCCGAACAGGTCGATCGAACTCCTCGTCGACGAGGCCACCCTCGCCGCCCGCCGTGAGGCGCTGAACGGCGTGTACGCGCCGAAGAACCGCCAGCGCAAGGTGTCGGCCGCCCTGCGCGCGTACGCGGCGATGGCGACGAGCGCCGACAAGGGCGCGGTCCGCGACGTGTCGAAGCTGGGCTGACCCCCCCCGGCGCGGTGTCCGCGCCGGATCAGTACGTGGAGCCCGTAGGCGTGTGTACGGGTACGGGCTCCACGCGCGCGTGGCTCACCAGGACGCCGGGTCGCGCGCGTCCACCGCGAAGACCGAGCCGTCCGGAGCGGTCCCGAACACCCGGTCCCCGACGACCAGCGGCTGCGGCACCCGCGGCGCGTACTCGAGCCGGCCGTTGAGCAGCCTCGGCCGGGTCTGGCCGATCAGGGCCCCGCGTACGGTGTCGACGGCGAGCAGCCGTCCGTCCTGGACGGAGAAGTAGAGCCGGTCGCCGGGCCCGAGCGCGGGCTCGGAGACGTTGCCCGCGCCCGTCTCCAGCTCCCACAGCACCCGCCCCTTCGGCGCCGCCGTGTCGAAGGCGGTGAGGTGCCCGTTCGCGTCGAGGATGTGGACGGCCGTACCGCGCACGGCGACGCCCCGGACGTCGATCCGGTGGGGGAGGGGGAGCCGACGTACCGTGCCGTCCGCCGGATCCAGGAGGACGAGGGCGTCGATCAGGCCGGCCTCGCGGAGCGAGCTGAGCAGCAGCGTTCCGTCGCGGGTGCGGCCCCGCGGATCGAGGTCGCCCTCCAGGTCGTGCTGCCAGGCCATCTCACCGGTCCGGGGGTGGACGGCGCCGACCCGCGTGCGGGCCCCGTCGAACGAGGTCTCCGACACGGTGACCAGCCCCGTCGCGGCGTCGTACGGCCCCGGCCGCGGGACCCCGAAGCCGGCCAGGGCGTGCCGCCAGAGTTCCTTTCCGGTGCGGCTGTCGACGGCCCGGATCCCGCCCTGCCCGTCGGACAGGACGACGGCGGAGCCGGCCGGTACGTACCACTCGGGAAGGTCCGACTCGGCGCTCCAGCCGAGTGTGCCGCCGGTGGCCGCGTACGCACGCAGCGGGCCCGTCGGGGCGGCGGCGCCGACGAGACCGTCCGTGAGGAGGACGGGAGCGGTGGGGGACTCCGCCTTGACGGGGGCGGTCCGCGACCAGAGGACCCGGCCGGTGACGGGGTCGAGCCGGGCAAGGCCGACGCCCCGGGCCGAGCAGTACAGCGCGCCCCCGCCGTGCCCGCACGCGGGCGCGGCCGTGGGGCCGTGCTTCTGGAGGGTGGTCTGCCAGCCGGCGAAGGCGGTGGCCACCTCGGCCGGGCGGGTGCGGGTTCTGTGGTCGCCGGGTGCCGTGGGGCTCAGGGCCGTGTAGAGGCCGGCGCCGGTCAGGGCGAGCGCGGCGGCGACGGCGATGGTCAGGCGGGGCCGCAGGCGCGGGAGGCCGAGGCGCGGGCTCCGGCGGCGTTCGGGAGGCGCGGGAGCACGTACCGGCGTGTCGGCGTCCCACGCGGCGGAGGGTCCGGCCCCGGCCTCCCCCTCCGGCAGGGCGGGCCGCCTCCGCTGCGCCGGTATGAAGGCCTCCGCCGCGTACGAGGGCGGCAGCAGCGCCGCCATGATCTGGCCCGGCGTCGGCCGCTCGGTCGGATCCTTGGCGAGGCAGCGGGCGACCAGAGGCGCCAGCTCCGCCGGCACCCCCGTCAGATCCGGCTCGTCGTGCACGACCTGGTACGCCACGATGTACGGGCTGTCCGAGTCGAACGGTCCGTGTCCGGTCGCCGCGTGCACGAGCACGGAGCCCAGCGCGAACACGTCCGCCGCGGGCCCGACCTCCCTCGGCCGCTGGAACTGCTCCGGCGCCATGAACGGCGGCGAGCCGATGAGCTTGCCCGTCTCGGTGCGCAGGTCGCTGTCGACGGGCCGGGAGATGCCGAAGTCGATGACCTTGGGGCCGGTGTCGGTGAGCAGGACGTTGCTCGGCTTCAGATCGCGGTGCACGACCCCGGCGCGGTGGATGTCGCGCAGGGCCTCCGCGAGCCCGGCGGTGAGCCGGCGCAGCTCGGCGGGGGCCAGCGGGCCGTTCCGCTTCACCTGGTCGGCGAGCGTGGGACCGGGTACGTAGAGGGTGGCCATCCAGGGACGCACGGCATCCGGGTCGGCGTCGACGACCGGTGCGGTGAAGGCTCCGCTGACCCGGCGGGCGGCGGCGACCTCCTGGCGGAAACGCGCCCTGAACTCGGGGTCCTCCGCATACCGTGCGTGCACGACCTTGACCGCGAGCCGCAGCCCCGAGGCCGAGGCCGCGAGGTGTACGACCCCCATGCCGCCGGAGCCCAGACATGCCTGGAGACGGTAGCCGCCCGCGAACTCGGGCCCCTCCGCTTCCCGGTCGGCACCGGTACCGCGCAACGGCGGCATCGCCCACCCCCGTGTGATTCACCGTCACCTGGCGCGCACCCGCGCGACCCGACGGAGCCTAGTCCATGGGGCACCCGATGTCGGTGGGGCTTGCTAGCCTGCGCGTCGCGGAGAGTGAAACTCAGTGGAGCGCTTTTGCGCCAGGGGGAGAACACCATGGGTACGGACGAGAAGAAGATGACCGACGACGCCGTGACCACGCTGAGCGCGACGCGCTACGCGGTCGCGCCGGGCTACCGGATCAACGTGCGCTCGGGCCCGAGCACCCAGTACCCGATCGTCCGGGTCCTGCCCCTGGACGCCACCGTGGCGATCTCCTGCCAGAAGTACGGCGAGTGGATCAGCGGCCCGTACGGCACCACACGCATCTGGGACAACATAGCGCCGGGCGAGTACGTCTCCGACGCCTACGTGCGCACGGGCAGCGACGGCTTCGTCGCGGCGCGCTGCGCCTGAGACCCTCCTCCGTCGCCCCGGGGATAATCGACCTCGTGAGCGACGAAGAGAAGAGCCCCAGCACGACCGGCGGCACCCCCGCCGGTCCCCGGCCCGAAGAGATCCGCTTCTTCGGCACGACCTGGGTCGACCACAGCGGCCACTACGCGCTGCGCCGCGCCGGCCTGGCAGTGGGCGCGCTCGCCGCCGCCGTCGCGTCCGGCTTCGTCCTGCGCTTCGCCTATGAGGGCCTGGAGATCGCGGACGTCGGCGGCATCGTCAACACGCTGGTCGTCGTCATGTTCGCGGTCTGCAGCGCCATCGCCTTCCGCAAGACCTGGGAGGGCTTCCTCCGCCGGCCCGCGGACCCGGCCCGCGAGGACTCCCTGCGCAGCCTCAAGGCGATCGGCTTCATCGGCTCGCTCCTCGCCTACTGCTTCCGCTGCTTCGTCGAGGCCCCCGGCGAGAAGCTGCGCCGCGCGGAGTACGAGACGGCCCTCACGCGCTACGAGAAGCGCCGGGGCACCCGGACGGGCAACCCCTCGGCCCGCAAGAAGCCCAAGCGCAGGTAACCCCACCGCGTAGCCCACCCCCGCGAAGCCCCCGTCGCCGACCGCACGGTCCTTGACGACCGGCACCCCCAGGCGCACTATTCATCACATGATGAATTACCCGGCGGATGAGGCCGCCGCCAGGGCCGAGGACGAACCCGCCGCCGAACCGGCCATCACCGCCCACGCCCTCACCGCCGTCCGAGGCGACCGCACCGTCCTCCGAGGCCTCGACTTCACCGTCCCGGCCGGGCGGATCACCGGCCTCCTCGGCCCCTCAGGCTGCGGCAAGTCCACCCTCATGCGCGCCGTCGTCGGCACCCAGGCCAAGGTCGACGGCACCCTCCAGGTACTCGGCCGCCCCGCGGGCGACCCCGCCCTCCGCTCCCGCATCGGCTACGTCACCCAGGCCCCCTCCGTCTACGACGACCTCACCGTCCGCCAGAACCTCGACTACTTCGCCGCCGTCCTGCTCCCCGGCCGCGCCCTGCGCCACGACCGCCGCACGGCCGTCGACCGGGCCATCGCCGACGTCGACCTCGCCTCGCACGCCGACTCCCTCGCCGGCCGGCTCTCCGGCGGCCAGCGCAGCCGCGTCTCCCTCGCCGTCGCCCTCCTCGGCACCCCGGAACTCCTCGTCCTCGACGAACCCACCGTCGGCCTGGACCCCGTCCTCCGCCGCGACCTGTGGAACCTCTTCCACCAGATCGCCGCCGACCGCGGCACGACCCTCCTCGTCTCCTCCCACGTGATGGACGAAGCCGAACGCTGCCACCGGCTCCTCCTCATGCGCGAGGGCGAGATCCTCGCCGACGACACCCCCGAAGCCCTCCGCCGACGCAACGACACCGCCACCGTCGAAGAGGCCTTCCTCCGCCTTGTCGACGCCGCCGCCGCCCGAGCGGCGTACCCGCACCCCCCGACCACCCACGAGGAGCCCCGGTCATGAGCAGCGCCCGCACCCTGGCCACCGCCGCCCGCGTCCTGCGTCAGCTGCGCCACGACCCCCGCTCGATCGCCCTGATGCTCCTCGTCCCGTGCCTGATGCTCTTCCTGCTCCGGTACGTCTTCGACGGAAGCCCCGGCACCTTCGACAACATCGGCGCCTCCCTCCTCGGCATCTTCCCGCTGATCACGATGTTCCTGGTGACCTCCATCGCCACCCTCAGGGAACGCACCTCCGGCACCCTGGAACGCCTCCTCGCCATGCCCCTCGGCAAAGCCGACCTCATCGCCGGCTACGCCCTCGCCTTCGGACTCCTCGCCGTCGTCCAGTCCACCCTGGCCACCGGCCTCGCCGTTTGGTTCCTCGGCCTCGACGTCATCGGATCCCCCTGGCTCCTCCTCCTGGTCGCCCTCCTCGACGCCCTCCTCGGCACCGCCCTCGGCCTCTTCGTCTCCGCCTTCGCCGCCTCCGAGTTCCAGGCCGTCCAGTTCATGCCGGCGGTGATCTTCCCCCAGCTGCTGCTCTGCGGACTCTTCACCCCGCGCGACCGGATGGCCCCCGCCCTCGAAGCGATCTCGGACGTCCTGCCCATGTCGTACGCCGTCGACGGCATGAACCAGGTCCTCCGCCACCCCGACGTCACCGGCGACTTCGTCCGCGACGCCCTCGTCGTCGCGGGCTGCGCCCTCCTCGTCCTGGGCCTCGGCGCGGCCACCCTCCGCCGCCGCACCGCGTGACCGCCCCTCGGACACCCGCGCACCACCGGGCCCGCCGGTGCGAGGATGACGACACGTACCCCCTCCGTCGAGGTGAACAGAGCCATGACCCAGACCGTCGCAGTCCTCGGCACCGGCAAGATCGGTGAAGCGCTCCTCAGCGGCATGATCCGCGCCGGCTGGCGCCCCGCGAACCTCCTGGTCACCGCCCGCCGCGCCGAACGCGCCGAGGAACTGCGCGCCCGCTACGGCGTCGAGACCGTCACCAACGCCGAGGCCGCCAAGCGCGCCGACACCCTCATCCTGGCCGTCAAGCCCCAGGACATGGGCCGCCTCCTCGACGAGCTCGCCCCGCACGTCGCCGCCGACCGCCTGGTCATCAGCGCCGCCGCCGGCATCCCCACCTCCTTCATCGAGGACCGCCTCACCAACGGCACCCCCGTGGTCCGCGTCATGCCCAACACCCCCGTCCTCGTGGACGAAGGCATGTCCGTCATCTCCGGCGGCAGCCACGCCACCCCCGAGCACCTCGTCCACACCGAGGAGATCTTCGGCGGCGTCGGCAAGACCCTCCGCGTCCCCGAGTCCCAGCAGGACGCGGCCACCGCCCTCTCCGGTTCGGGCCCGGCCTACTTCTACTTCCTCGTCGAGGCCATGACCGACGCCGGCATCCTCCTCGGCCTCCCCCGCGCCCAGGCCCACGACCTCATCGTCCAGGCCGCCATCGGCGCCGCCGTGATGCTCCGCGACAGCGGCGAGCACCCGGTCAAGCTCCGCGAGGCCGTCACCTCCCCGGCCGGCACCACCATCAGCGCCATCCGCGAGCTGGAGAACCACGGCGTCCGCGCCGCCCTCATCGCCGCCCTCGAAGCCGCCCGCGACCGCAGCCGCGAACTCGCCTCCGGCAACAGCTGAGCAGCCTGCTCCCCCCGCCGGGGTCACCGGACCCCGGCGGACGCCCCCTTCACGACCTCCTCCGTCGACACGACCTTCGCGAACCGCCCCCCGTGCAGGGACACGGCCGTCGCCTGCGCCAGCTCATCGGCACTCCGAGACCATCCGAACGGCCCCTCCAGGTCGAAGGTGTGCATCGCGTCCAGCGGGAACACCACGTCGAAGCCGAGGTTCCCGCCCATCCGGGCCGTCGTCTCGTTGCACATGTTCGTCTGGATCCCGACGATCACGATCTGCGCGACGTCCTGCCCGGTGAGCCACTCCTGCAGCGACGGCTCCCCGTAGAAGGCCGAGTTCACGGACTTCGTCACCAGCAGCTCGGGCCCGGCACCCTTCCCGCGCCGCTCCTCGACGAAGTCCTTGAAGTCGTTCCCCACGTAGCCCTTCCGCAGCGGCGACTGCGAGCCCTCCACCGAGTCGTGCCGCACGAAGACGACCGGGCGCCCCGTCTCCTGCCACAGGTCGATCAGAACCGCGATGTTCCCCTCCGCGGCCGGGTTGTTCCGCTTCCCCCAGAACTCCTCCTCGAAGCCCTTCTGTACGTCGATGACAACCAGCGCTGCGTTCTCCGCGATCTCCATACCCCCGATCCTTCCGCCGGCCCGCCCCGTCTCCCAGAGGGGTGCATGACAGCGATCGATGGTTTACTGCCAAACGTGGCGACCACCCCCGCACCCCGGCCCCAGCGCATCGCACTCCTCGCCTTCCCCGGCATCCGCGCCTTCGACCTCTCCGTCATCACCGAGGTCTGGGACAGCGACCGCACCCTCCGCGGTGTCCCGCCCTTCGAGCTCCGCAGGACCGCCGCCGACCCGCGCACCCCCATCCCGCTGCGCGGCGGCCTCACACTCACCCCCGACCGCCCGCTCACCTGGCTCGACGAGCTCACCCCCACGGACCTGGTCCTCGTCCCCGGCATCGAAGACCCCGACGCCGACATCCCGGCCCCCGTCCTCGACGCCCTCCGCAGCGTCCACACCGCGGGCACCCCGGTCGCCTCGCTCTGCGCGGGGGCCTTCGTCCTCGCCCGCGCCGGACTCCTCGACGGCCGCCGCGCCGTCACCCACTGGCACCTCGCCGACACCCTGGCCGCCCGCCACCCGGAGATCCAGGTCGAACCCGACGCCCTCTTCGTCGAGGACACCGGCGTCTGGACCTCCGCCGGCACCGCCGCCGGCATCGACCTCTGCCTCCACCTCGTCCGTACCGCCCACGGAGCCGAAGCCGCCGCCTCCATCGCCCGCTCGATGGTCACCGCCCCCTTCCGCACGGGCACCCAGGCCCAGTTCATCGAGCACCCCACCCCCCGCGCCGACCGCGACGCCGACGCCCTCGCCGACGTCCGCGCCCACGCCCTCGCCCACCTCGACGAGCCCCACACCGTCGCGACCCTGGCCGCCCGCGCCGGCATGTCCCCCCGCTCCTTCGCCCGCCACTTCCAGGCCACCACCGGAACCACCCCCTTGCACTGGCTCATCACCCAGCGCGTCGCCGCCGCCCAGAAACTCCTCGAACTCACCGACCACCCCCTCCCCGAGGTGGCCCGCCGCGCGGGCTTCGGCAGCGAGGTCACGATGCGCCAGCACTTCGCCTCGCACCTCGCCACCAGCCCGCGCGACTACCGCAACGCCTTCCGTCACCCGGCAGGCAGCAGCCCGATCGCCCGATAGGCACGGTCCACCAGCGGCCGCGCCGCTCCCCGGGCCCGCTCGGCCCCGTCCCGTAGCACCTGATCCACGAAGCCGGGGTCCGCCGCGAGCTCGGCATGCCGCTCCCGCACGGGCCTCAGCAGCTCGACGACCGCGTCCGCCGTGTCCTTCTTCAACGCTCCGTACGTCTTGAATACACCGGCCAGCTCCTCGGGGTTCCCACCTGTCGCGGCTGCCATCACATCGAGCAGGTTCGCGACCCCGGGCCTGGCCTCCCGGTCGTACTCCACATCCCGCCCGCTGTCCGTGACAGCCCGCATGATCTTCCGCCGCACGGTCTCCGCGTCATCGAGCAGATAGACGATCCCGGCCCCGTTCGCGTGGGACTTCCCCATCTTCGACGTGGGGTCCTGAAGATCCATGACCCGCGCCGCCACCTCCGGCCGCGTCGCCCTCGGCACCGTGAACGTGTGCCCGTACCGCTGGTTGAACCGCACCGCCAGGTCCCGGGTCAGCTCCACGTGCTGCGTCTGGTCCTCACCCACGGGCACCTCCTCGGCCCCGTACGCCAGGATGTCCGCCGCCATCAGCACCGGATACGTCAGCAACGACAGCCGCACCCCCTGCCCCGAGGCCTGCGCCTGGACGCTCTTCTCCCTGTACTGGATCATCCGCCGCAGCTCGCCGTCCGTGGCCGTGCACTCCAGCAGGTACGACAGCCTCGCGTGCTCGTCCACATGACTCTGTACGAACAAGGTGCACAGCTGCGGATCGAGTCCGGCGGCGAGGAGCAGAGTGGCCGCCTGCCGACTGAGCCGACGGACCCGCGCCGGATCGTGCTCCACGGTCAGCGCATGCAGGTCCACGACGCTGAACAGCGCCTCCGCCCGATGCTGATCGACCTCGACCCACCGCCGGACGGCCCCGAGGTAGTTGCCCAGCGTCAGGTGCCCGGTCGGCTTGACCCCGCTGAAGATCCTGGTCATCGCGTTCGTTCTCCCTCTTCTCCTGGGCGCCGACCCGACGGCCGCCTCCCGGAGGGGGATACGCGAACGGCCGCCGAGGCGGCGGCCGCGTGGTGCATGCGCGAGTGCGGGCCGCCGTCAGGCGGCCCACCACTGGGTGGTGTGCGCACGCGTAGTCATAGGCAGAGGCTACGCCCCAGGGCCGGGGTTGACACGGGATTACCCGGTCCGTAAGGTTCTCCGAGTTGTCCGACGTGAGCACCGACCCCGGTCGGCCCCGGACAGCCATCCCGCAAGATCCACAGAACTGATGGTGCTTTGCCGTGCCGTTCTGCTTCCGTGCGTTTTTGCGAAATGAGGAATCCGCGTTCGAAGTTTGGACGCAGCCTCCGATTAGCGTCGGAGGCAGGGAATCCGCTAAAGTCTCACTCGTCGGAACGGCCCAACAGCCGGAAAGACAAATCCCGCTGACCGGGAATCAGACGCCGAAAGGATCTGATAGAGTCGGAAACGAAGGAAGCGCCCGGAGGGCCTGGAAACAGGAACGAAGGAAGCGTCCGTTCCTTGAGAACTCAACAGCGTGCCAAAAATCAACGCCAGATTAGTTGATACCCCGTCCATCTTCGGATGGCGAGGTTC
>NZ_JBITBZ010000014.1:0-46627 GCF_044452745.1 Streptomyces sp. NPDC051822
GCCACCCGCTACGACAAGACCCGCGAGTCCTACCAAGCCGCCCTCACCATCGCCTCAATCCTGCTCTGGCTCTGATCTTTGAAGACGACCCCTAGAGCGACCGCATCCTGTTGATCTCCGAGGTCTGCTGGGCGATCACGTCGTTCGCCATCTCCTCCACGAGGACGTTGTTGCCCTCGCTCAGCACCTCGGCCGCCATCGTCACCGCCCCCTCGTGGTGCGTGATCATCAGTTTCAGGAACAGCTCGTCGAAGGCCTCGCCCTTCGCGTTCCCCAGCTCCTTGAGCTGCGCCGCGGTCGCCATGCCCGGCATCGAGTGATGGTCGTGGCCGGGCTGTTCGCGCGGGCCGCCGTTGTTCTTCAGCCAGCCCTCCATCGCGCTGATCTCCGGCTGCTGCGCCGCCGCGATCCGCTCTGCCACCTTCTTGACCTGCGAGGATCCCGCCCGCTGCGGGGCCAGCGCCGTCATGGTCAGGGCCTGTCTGTGGTGCTCGACCATCATCTGCGTGTAGCGGAAGTCGGCGCTGTTCGGACTGTCGTCGGGGAGGAGCCGGGCGGCCTCCTCCGGAGATATCCGCCGGGCCGGTTCACCCGGCTTCCCCGGCGCCACCACCGTGGTCCCGGTCGACGCTCCTGCCTCGGGGGCGGCCTCCTGCTCCGACTCGCAGGCGCTCAGGGCGAGTACGGCGACGGCGGACAGGGCCACGGCGACGACGGCACGCTGACGGCGGATCAACAACGCGACCTCCAGGGTTCTTGCGGTGAGTGTGTCCGTTCCTAGCACTTTTCGCGGGGCGTCCGAGCAAAAACCTTCATTACATCTGCGTTGCCATCTGTTGAGATGTGCACGGCAAGGAAGATACTGCCGCTGTCCAACACCCGTTCAACGCTGAACGGATACAAGGGAGGACGGAGTGACCTCGTTGCGTACCCCGCGTACCACGACCATCACGCGAGACCCGCGTGCACGGCTCAGACGCCTGGGCGTGGCATCCGCCGCGGCCGGCATGCTCGCCACGCTGTTCGTGGCCGGCCCCGCGTCCGCCACACCCGACCCCGGAGACAACCCCGCACAGGGCAAGGTCTCCTCGGAGCAGGCGGCCGACGCGCGCTCCGCCATCCAGAGCGGCGAGATACCCGGCGTGGACGAGATCGTCCACAGCCCGAACATCGAGCACCTCGTGAACATCCCGAAGGACGCCCTCAAGGGCACCAACTCGGACCTCGCGTTCCAGGGCAAGTACGCCTTCGCCGGCAACTACGACGGCTTCCGCATCTTCGACATCAGCGACCCGAAGGCCCCGAAGACCGTCGCCCAGGTCCTCTGCCCCGGCTCCCAGAACGACATCTCCGTCTCCGGGAACCTCGTGTTCCTCTCGACGGACTCCTCGCGGAGCGACAACTCCTGCGCCAGCACCTCCCAGCCCGCCTCGGTCAAGGACTCCTGGGAGGGCATGAAGATCTTCGACATCAGCGACATCGCCAACCCGAAGTACGTGGCCGCCGTCGAGACCGCCTGCGGCTCGCACACCCACACGCTGGTGCCCAAGGGCAAGAACGTCTACGTCTACGTCTCCTCGTACTCGCCCAACGCCGCGTTCCCCGACTGCCAGCCCCCGCACGACGGCATCTCGGTCATCAAGGTGCCCCGTGAGGCGCCCGAGCAGTCCGCGATCGTCAGCTTCCCCGTCCTCTTCCCGGGCGAGGGCCCGGACGGCGGCGGCAACCCGGGCGGACCCACCAACCCGGGCGTCTCCAAGACCACCGGCTGCCACGACATCACGGTCCTGCCGGAGAAGAACCTCGCGGCCGGTGCCTGCATGGGTGACGGCATCCTCTTCGACATCGAGGACCCCGAGCACCCCCGGGTGATCGACCAGGTCCAGGACAACGTCAACTTCGCGTTCTGGCACTCCGCCACCTTCAACCAGCGGACGAACAAGGTCGTCTTCACCGACGAGCTCGGCGGCGGCGGCGGGGCCACCTGCAACGCCGAAGTCGGCCCGAACCGCGGTGCCAACGGCATCTACGACATCGTGGGCAAGGGCAAGAAGCGCGATCTCGTCTTCCGCAGCTACTTCAAGATCCCGCGCCACCAGGCCTCCACCGAGAACTGCGTCGCCCACAACGGCTCGCTGATCCCGGTCAAGGGCAAGGACCTCATGGTCCAGGCCTGGTACCAGGGCGGTGTCTCCGTCTGGGACTTCACCGACTCGGCGAAGCCGAAGGAGATCGCCTACTTCGAGCGCGGCCCCGTCTCCGCCACCACCATCACGACCGGTGGCTCGTGGTCCGCGTACTACTACAACGGCTACATCTACTCGAACGACATCGCCAAGGGCTTCGACGTGCTGAAGCTCTCCGACCCCCGTACGGACCCGGCGAAGCGGGTCCGCATGGACGAGCTCAACGTCCAGACGCAGCCGAACTACTTCGACTTCGACTCGACCGACGACTGACCCGGGTCCTGACGACCGGCTGAAGGCCTGATCGCCGGCGTGCCGCCGGGCGGACCCCCGTCCGGCGGCACGCCCGCCTCCCAGTCCAGGCCGTACCGGTGGAACAGCTCCGAGCGCAGCCGCGCGAGCGGCATCCTGGCGCCCGGCAGCAGCACCGCCACCACCGCGCCCATCAGGAGGGCGCGCAGCAGCGGATAGTCGGTGTCCACGTCCTCGGAGCCGTACCGGGTGACCGTGTCCCGCAGCAGGAACGCGAGGCGCTGCTGCTCCTCGCACTGCACGAACCCCTCGGCCTGCAGGATTCCCGCCATATGGGTCCGCATCAGCGTGGGGCGCTCCATCGCGAGCCCCAGGATCGCGTCGATCGCGCGGGCCAGCCGCTCGCGGCCGTCCTCCGTGCGCGGTTCGCGCTCCAGCGCCTCCTCAAGGGTGAGGTGCATCAGACGGTGCACCGCCGCCTGGAGGAGCTGTCGCTTGCCCGGGAAGTAGTACGAGATCAGCCCGCGCGCCGTACCGGCCCGCTCCGCGATGTCGCCCAGCGTGGTCGCCTCGTACCCGCGGGTGTCCACCAGCTCCACCGTGGCCCGCAGAATCCGCTCCCGCGAGCGGCGCCGCAGCTCTTCATTGACCGATGGGCTACGCGGGGACATGCTGGACTCCTGCGTTGACTGGCTGCCGGCCAATATACTCGGCGCATCCTGTCGGCATGCCCGTGTGGCACACCGCCGGGGATGCCGTCTGTTCTGGGCGACACGGGGGATCGTCCAGAACAGACGGCTTCATCGTGTCCTCTCCATTCTGCTCCCGCCGAGTTCGCCGTCCCGGAGGCCTGCCGCCCCGGCGTCCCGCCGCTCGCTCCAGCGGTACGTCAGGACCGCCACGGCCACACAGCACCAGCCCATGAGCCAGCCCCCGAGCACGTCCGTCGGCCAGTGCACGCCCAGGTAGAGCCGCGTCCAGCCGGCCCCGAGGACCGAGACGAGCGCGAGGCCCGCGAGCGCGCCCCAGCCGCGCCACCCGGGCCGCCAGCGCAGCGCGAGGACCCAGAGCAGCAGCCCGCAGGCGACCATGGCCGTCATCGCGTGGCCCGAGGGGAAGGCGGCGTACTGCGCCGAGTCGACCGGATCGGGCCACCGCGGCCGCTCCCGGTCCATCAGCGCCTTCACCCCCTGCTGGAGTGCCGCGGCGAACAGCATGGTCCCGGCCAGCCACAGGGCCGTGCGCCGTTCCCGCCGCCACCACAGCAGCACCGTGGTCGCCGCGGTCAGGGCGCGCATCGTCCACGGGTCCCACACCCAGTCGCTGAGGATCCGGTGGAGCCGGGTGAGCCAGGGGCGGGCGACGGCCTCACGGTGCAGTGACTCGGCGACCGACAGGTCGAAGGAGAGCAGCGGCGCCCACCCCACGGCCACGAGCACGAGCAGCGGAAGGGCCAGGGCGCCGGAGATCACCGCGGAGGAGCGCATACATCGATCCTGCCCGATGACACGCCCCGAGTGATCCTCCGCGCGCCCCCTCCGCGCGCCGCCGCGCCCGAATCCGCCGGGGCGCGTGCCGCCGTCCGCCGCTATCCCAGTGCGCTGAGCGCCGGGACGAAGGCCACGAGCACCGGGACCACCGGCACCAGGGCCGCGGCCGCCGTGAGCCGCAGCCGGCGCCCCGCCGTGAGCCGGGGCGCCGCGGTCAGCAGCCGGTTCACCCGCTGGGAGAGTTCCGCGTAGGGGGCCCGGCCGGGCCCGAACACACCCCGGTCCTCGTTCAGTCCGACCAGGGCGAGCGCGATCGTCAGCCGGCCGAACCGGCGCGAGGCCACGTCGTCGGCGGCCAGCTCCACGAGCCGGTGCATCTCCTCGCGGAAGGCCGCGAAGACCGGGATCCCGGGGAACCCGGCGGCCAGCGCCGCCGAGGAGTGCAGCAGCCAGTCGTGCCGGGCGCGGGCGTGACCCTGCTCGTGGGCGAGGACCGCGTCCAGCTGGCGCCCCTTCAACCGCCGCAGCGCCGCCGTCGTGATGACCAGCCGGGGCGTCGTCCCCGCGAGCCACCAGGCGTCCGCCCGCTCGCCCTCCAGGACCACGAGACGCTCCTCGCCGGGCTCCTCGCCGGGCATCAGAGGGGCGCGGACGAGCAGATCGCAGCGGCGCTGCCTGCGCCGGGCGCGGGCGCGGCCGATCTCCCGGCCGAGCATCGCACCGGACCAGAGGCCGCCGGCCGCGAGGACCACGGCGAGGACCGCGGACCAGGGGCCGGTCGTCCCGAGCTCGTAGGCGTCGACCACGGCGCGCGGCGCGGGCGCGAAGACCTGTCCGCGCACGGCCTGCCAGGCGGTCGACGCGCTGAACGTCATGGAGAGCGCGAAGCTCAGCAGGACGGCGGCGACCACGCACTGCCACACCCAGAGGGCCACCACGGGTTCTCGCTCGACCCAGTCGGCCCGTGACAGCAGCCGGGGTGCGGCGAGGGCGGTCAGGACGCCGAGCAGGAACAGCGCGAGGGAGACCCACATGAGCGTCACCCTATGAGCGCGGTACGGGTCGGGGGTATGGCCTCGGACGCCAAGTGACGTACGCCACGGTTTCGTTGCCCGCCCAGCGGCCCAGTAGCCCAGCCGACCACCGGCCCGCCGTTCTCACAAGGTCACCAGCATGGCCAGCATGGCGAGCGCCATCGACAGCCGGCAGACGTGCGCCAGCTCGGGCCGGGTCGCCCATTCCGGCCCCGGTCCCGCACCCGGTCCTCCGGCCGTCGCCGCCACCGTCCTCACCGTCGCCACCGGTACGAGTCTCGCGCCCGCGTGCAGCACGTACACCATGTAGTAGAGGAGCAGCCCGCCCGTGACGACGGGTATGCCGCTCGCGGTGCCCGGCGTGTGCCCCGTGTGCGCCCCCGTGGCGGGTGACGCCATCGCCACCGCCATGTAGACCATGGCGAGCGAGCCGATCAGATGGTGCACGTGGTGACCGCCCCGCCGGACCGTGAAGAGCCGGACCGTGAACAGGCTTTGCAGCGCGGCGCCACCGAACACCGCCGCGTACACCGCCCAGCCCCACGCCGGCGGCGTGAGCACGGCCGCGGGCAGAGCCATGGACGCCATCCCGAAGCCCATCACCGCCTCGCCGCCCGCCGCCCGCCGCTCCTCCCCGGCGCACACGCGCATCCGCAGCAGGCAGTACGCCCCCGTCGCCGCGCACAGCGCGACCATGAGCCACCCGGACAGAGCCGGTCCGTGCACGGCACACCTCCCCCTCGACGCCGTACCGTCCCCGGAGGAATGCCCGCCGCCGACCGTGCGCACGCGGGCGCACGGGCGCGCGGAGGCGTACGAAGGGGAGTGAACGGCGCCCGACTAAGCTCGGGACGGTCGCGTTCGGCGATCGTCAGTACCCGAGGGGAGCCCCGTTCACATGGACACCGCCACGTCGCAGGAGACCGGCCGGATCAGCTACCGCGATGCGGTCCTGGGCGACGTCCCGGCACTCGTCCCGCTCGTCCAGTCGGCCTACCGGGGCGACGCGAGCCGGAGGGGCTGGACCACCGAGGCGCACCTGCTCCAGGGGCAGCGCACCGACCCCGACGGCGTGGCCGGCGTGATCACCACTTCCGGCAGCCGGCTCCTGGTGGTCGAGAGCGACGGCGAGATCGTCGCCTGCTGCCAGCTGGAGGACCGCGGCGAGGCCGCCTACTTCGGCATGTTCGCGGTCCGGCCCGAACTGCAGGGCGCGGGCCTCGGCAAGCTGATCATCGCGGAGGCGGAGCGCCGGGTGCGCGAGCTCTGGGGCGCGCGGGAGATGCACATGACGGTGATCTCCGTGCGCGAGGAGCTGATCGCCTGGTACGAGCGGCGCGGCTACCGGCGCACCGGCCGGATGTCCCCGTTCCCGTACGGCGACGAGCGGTTCGGCGTGCCGCAGCGGGATGATCTCGAGTTCGAGCTTCTCGTCAAGCCGCTGGTCTGACCGGAGCGGCGGAAGGGTGGCCTCGACCCTGGCTGACAGGAAAAACTTCTGTCGACAGGGGGGTCGCACAGGATAATTTCTCTTTCCCCCCTTGTGGTGGAGAACCGTGAATGGTTACGGTGTCTTGACGCGAGGTTCTCCTGTGGAGGAAGAGGCATGACGGAAATTCTTGTGCAGGACGTGACCGGTGAGGGGATATTCACCGACGCCCGGGTGATCGACCACCCCGCCTGGCCCGAGCTCAAGAATGCCGTGGAGGAGATCCGCTCCTGGCAGAGCGCCGACGGCTCCATCGACTTCGAGGCCGAGGGCGCGCCCGCCCGCTCCCTGGCCGAGCTGACCCTCGACCGCGTCACCGCCGCGGTCGAGCAGCTCTCCCCGCTCGTCCCGCACGACGGCGCGTACCACCGCGCTGTCGTCTCGGACCTGCGCAAGTGGGCCGACAGCGGCTTCACGGTCCCGGACTTCCTGGACTCGCTGCTCGCGTTCCAGCCGGCCGCCGACCGCAGGGACGGGCTCCAGCACCTGGTGCTCTTCCCGATGTACACGCAGAACGGCAACCTGGACCGCAACCTCGAAGCCGTCGTGCTGCGCATGGTGTGGCCGGAGTGGCTCTCCGAACTGGAGCGCACCCGCTACGACAACCCGCTCTTCTGCGGCATCACCTTCGAGGACTTCACCGCCGGGTACGACACCAACTCGGCCGTCCTCTTCCCGGAGACCATCGCGGTCCGCGAGGCCCCCGAGCGCTTCACCTGGGGCGGCATCTTCTGCGACCGCGAGGCCGCCCGCTTCCGCAAGGTGACGGAAGCCGCCGTCGACATCCTGGGCATCCAGCTGCCCACGGACATCGCCGCCATGATCGACGACCAGACCCGCTGCGAGCAGGCGTTCGTGCTCTGGGACATGGTCCACGACCGCACCCACAGCCACGGCGACCTGCCCTTCGACCCCTTCATGATCAAGCAGCGCCAGCCCTTCTGGATGTACGGGCTCGAAGAGCTCCGCTGCGACCTCACCGCCTTCAAGGAGGCCGTGAAGCTGGAGTCCGAGGGCAACGTGCACGGCCGCGACGTGCAGTACGCGGTCCTCTTCGACCGGATGTTCCGCTTCCCGCTCTCCGGCGACCGCAACCGCAACTACGACGGTCTCGGCGGCCAGCTCCTCTTCGCGTACCTCCACAAGCACGACGTGGTGCGCTGGACGGACAACACCCTCAAGATCGACTGGCAGCGGGCCCCCGAGGTCACCAACCAGCTCTGCGCCGAGATCGAGAAGCTCTACCGCGACGGCATCGACCGCCCCAAGCTCGTCCACTGGTTCAAGGCGTACGAGCTCGTCTCCACCTACCTCGCCCCGCACCCGGGATCGACGTGGGCCAAGGGTCCCGACGCCCTCGACCTCTCGCTTCCGCCGCGCAAGCTCGTCGACGACGTGCTTCCGGACGAGTTTCCGCTCAGCATGTTCTTTGAGGCCCTCGCCAAGAAGCTGAAGGGCGTGATCGCCGAAACCAAGGGCATCACCGCCGCCGACGTCTCTGGGACCGAGCGGGCCGCCGCGTGAGCACTCGTACCGAGGACACGGAGGAGGCGTCGCCCATGAACGCCAACGGAAACGGCGGGCCGCTCGACGGCGCCGTCATCGCGGTGGCCGGCGCGGCCGGCCCCGCGGGCCGCGCGACGCTGCTGCGCCTCGCCGAGGCCGGTGCGACCGTGGTCGCGTCCGACGCCGACCCGGCCCGCCTCGCGGAGGCCGTCGACGCCGCCCGCTACGCGCACGGCGGTGCCACCGTCATCGGCGACACGGTCGACCTGCTCGACCTGGACGCCACGCGCGACTGGGCCGCGAAGACCGAGAAGGAGTTCGGCCGGATCGACGGCCTCGTCCACCTGGTCGGCGGCTGGCGCGGCAGCGGCTCCTTCATGGAGACCGACCTCAAGGACTGGGACTTCCTGGAGAAGCTCCTGATCCGCACCGTCCAGCACACCTCGCTCGCCTTCCACGACGGACTGCTGCGGGCAGGCGGCCGGGGCCGCTACGCCCTGATCAGCCAGGTCGGCGCGCACAAGCCGCTGGCCAACAACGCCGCGTACAACGCCGGCAAGGCCGCCGCGGAGGCGTGGACCCTCGCCATGGCGGACTCCTTCCGCAAGCTGGGGGGCGACGACGGCCCGCAGGCTGCGGCTGCGATCCTGGTGATCAAGGCATTGGTGCACGACGGCATGCGCGCCGAGCGCCCCAACGCGAAGTTCGCGGGCTTCACGGACGTCACGGAGTTGGCCGACGAGGTCGCCGGTCTGTGGGACAGGCCCGCCCGGGAAGTGAATGGACAGCGTCTGTGGCTGACCCCCAAGCCGTGACCGCGGCTCTCGGCCCCAGGACCGACGCGCGTCGTCACCACGACCCGTCGGTCCGGGGCTTCGCCAGCGACAACTACGCCGGCGCCCACCCCGAGGTCCTCGCGGCCCTCGCCCTCGCCAACGACGGCCATCAGGTCGCCTACGGCGAGGACCAGTACACCGAGCACCTCCAGCGGATCATGCACAGCCACTTCGGCCCCTCCGCCGAGGCCTTCCCGGTCTTCAACGGGACCGGGGCGAACGTGACCGCCCTCCAGGCCCTCACGGACCGCTGGGGCGCCGTCATCTGCGCCGAGTCCGCGCACATCAACGTGGACGAGGGTGGTGCGCCGGAGCGGATGGGCGGCCTCAAGCTGCTCACCGTGCCGACCCCGGACGGCAAGCTCACCCCCGAGCTGATCGACCGGCAGGCTTGGGGCTGGGAGGACGAGCACCGGGCGATGCCGCAGGTCGTCTCGATCACCCAGAACACGGAGCTCGGCACCGTCTACACGGTCGAGGAGATCCGCGCGATCGTCGATCATGCCCACTCCAAGAGCATGAAGGTCCACCTCGACGGTGCCCGGATAGCCAACGCCGCCGCCTCGCTCGACGTGCCGATGCGTGCGTTCACCAACGCGGTGGGCGTCGACGTCATCTCGTACGGCGGCACGAAGAACGGCATGCTCTTCGGCGAGGCCGTGGTCGTGCTCAACCCCGACGCGGTCAGCCACATGAAGCACCTGCGCAAGCTGTCCATGCAGCTGGCGTCGAAGATGCGCTTCGTGTCGGTGCAGCTGGAGGCCCTCCTCGCGAAGGACCTGTGGCTGCGCAACGCCCGCCACGCCAACGCGATGGCCCAGCGCCTCGCGGCCGGCGTGCGGGAGGTCGACGGGGTGGAGATCCTCTACCCGGTGCAGGCCAACGCCGTGTTCGCACGCCTGCCGCACGAGGTGAGCAGGCGACTGCAGGAACGCTTCCGCTTCTACTTCTGGGACGAGGCCGCCGGCGACGTGCGCTGGATGTGCGCCTTCGACACCACGGAGGACGACGTGGACGCCTTCCTCCAGGCCCTGAAGGAAGAACTGGCCCGCTAGCAGGTGCCACACGAAGGAACGGCCGGACGGAGGTCATCGACTCCCGTCCGGCCGTTCTCGTTCTCGGTACGGTACGGAGCGCGGCCGGCAGTCCAATGAAGTGAATTATCCAGTGCTCTACACTGGACCGCATGACTCTCACGCTCACCGTCTCCGACGAGGTGCGCACCCTCGTACCCGGCTTCACCGCCCTGGTCGTCGAGGCGCACGGACTGGTCAACGGACCCAGCGACGAAGCGAGCGCGGCGCTCCTGGACGAGGCCGCGCGACGGCTCGCCGAGCGCCTCGACGGCCGTACCCCGGACCAGGACCCGCACGTCGCCGCCTGGCGCGCCGCGTACACCGCGTTCGGCGCCAAGCCCTCCCGTACCCGCAACTCCGCCGAGGCGCTCGCCAGGCGGGCGCTCGCGGACGGCGGACTGCCCCGCATCAACCGGCTCGTCGACGCCTACAACGCGGTCAGCGTCGCCCATCTCATCCCGGTCGGCGGCGAGGACCTGGGGCGGATCCGGGGCGGCATGCGCCTGGTCAGGGCCACCGGCGAGGAGCCCTTCGTCACCATGGCGGGCGGCGCGGAGACGGTGGAGCACCCCGAGCCCGGCGAGGTCGTCTGGTGCGACGAGGAGGGGGTCACCTGCCGGCGCTGGAACTGGCGCCAGGGTCCACGCACCCGCATCGACGACGACACCGTCGACGCGGTCTTCCTCCTCGAGTCACTCGCCCCCATGACCCGGGACGAGCTGCTCGCGGCGGGCGGCGAGCTCGCCGAGTCGCTGGAGAAGCTCAGCCCCGGAGCCCGGATCACGATCCGGGACCCGCGGTAGCGCTGGCGTCAGCCGGCTTCCTTGACCTGGGCCGGCGTCGGAGCCGTACCGCCGAGGTGCGCGGGCACCCACCACGTGTCGCTCGCGTCCTTGGGGCGGACCGGGTAGGCGCGCTGCGCGGCCTCCAGGAGCTCCTGCACGCGCTCGCGCAGCCGCCGAGTGATGGCGCCCGCGTACTGGTCGGAGGGGGCCTCCATGGGCTCGCCGACGCGGATCGTCACGGGGATGTGGCTGCGCTTGAAGTTCCGCGGACGCCCCTTCGTCCACACCCGCTGGGTGCCCCACAGCGCCATCGGGATCAGCGGGACGCCCGCCTCCTGCGCCAGCCGCGCCGCACCCGTCTTGAAGCTCTTGAGGGTGAAGGACTGGGAGATGGTCGCCTCGGGGAAGACGCCGATGATCTCGCCGGCCCGCAGCGACTCCAGCGCGTGCTGGTAGGCGTGCTCGCCCTGCGAGCGGTCCACGGGGATGTGCTTCATGCCGCGCATGAGCGGCCCCGAGACCTTGTGCCGGAAGACGGAGTCCTTGGCCATGAAGCGCACGAGACGCTTCTGGGGCAGCGCCGCAAGACCCGTGAAGATGAAATCGAGGTAGCTGATGTGGTTGCTCACCAGCACAGCCCCTCCCGTCCGCGGGATGTTCTCGGAACCCTGGGTGTCGATCTTCAGGTCGAGCGCCTTGAACAGGGTGAGCGCGGCGCCGACGACCGGTCGATAGACGAGTTCTGCCATCGGAGAGGAACCTCTTCTTCGTGTGCCGGGGGAGGGGTCTCCCGGCGAAGTTACGCGGCCGTAGGTTTTCGGCTTTGGGCAGATCGTGCCCCATGTGGGGCGCCGTGACCAGTCCAGGCGGCTTCGTACAGGGAGATTCTCGTCACTCGCGGTGCCCGTGGCGGGAATCGAACGCTCCCGTGCGACGCTGCACCGGATGACATGCCGATATACCGACAGGCTGACAGACCGACCGCGAGGAGGAAAGGCGTGACCGAGGTGCTCGGACCGGAGTCGCTCGGACCGGAGGCGCTCGGCGCCGAACTGGGGGAGCGGGCCACCCTCGTCCAGTTCTCCACCGCCTTCTGCCAGCCCTGCCGGGCCACCCGCCGCACCCTGGCCGAGGTGGCCGCGATGGTGCCCGGTGTGGGACACGTGGAGATCGACGCCGAGGAGCGGCTCGACCTCGTACGCGCCCTGGGCATCGAGCGCACCCCCACCGTCCTGGTCCTCGACCGGTCGGGCCGCGTCGTCCGCAGGGCCGCCGGGCAGCCCCGCAGGGCCGACGTCATCGCCGCCCTGGGACGGGCCGTCTGACGCCGTGACACACCTCCCACATCCCGGTACGCACTTGACTGCACGCGGCAACGATCGCCACCCTTGCGGAGTGCCCCCAGAACTCCTTCTCTACGGCCGGACCCATGTGGACCTGGCCCGCAACGCGAGCGCGCGCTGTCCGGGCGTCTGACGACCCCCGGACCTCACCCATGCCGCCCTCGCAGAAGGACAACTCCATGACGGCTTCGCCGGACCTTCGACCCGGTCCCGTTCCCACGATCGGCGCACCCCGACAGGCCTCTCCCGACCTGCTCCGTTCCGTCTTCCGCCGGCACGCCGCCGGTGTCGCGGTCGTCACCGCGCACGGCGAGCGTCCCGTCGGCTTCACCGCGACCTCGCTCAACTCCGTCGCCGCGGACCCGCCGCTGATCTCCTTCGGGGTGGGCACGACGTCCTCCAGCTGGCCCGTGCTCGCCGAGGCCGAGCACGTCGGCGTGCACATACTCGGCGACCACCAGCAGGAGCTCGCCGCCACCTTCGCGCGCAGCGGCGCCGACCGCTTCGGCGACGGGACCCGCTGGAGCGTGGGCCCCGAGGGCGTGCCCGTGCTCGACGGCGTACTCGCGTGGCTGGTCTGCCGGGTGGTGGCCCGGGTGCCCGCGGGCGACCACCGGATCGTGATCGCGCAGGCGGTCGCGGGGGACCCGGACGGGGCGGGCCGGCCGCTCCTCTACCACCACGGGCGCTTCAACGCCCTGCGCGACTGAGGGTTCCCGTACGTGCCATGCTCCGCGCGTTGGCCAGATCACATTCCTGAGCGCTTGCTTACTGGTAACAAACTGGGTGTACTGACGAGTAATATTCGGGTCGGGGCGTCCGGCGCCCCGACCGGAAACCCGCCCTTCAGGCGCCTATGCTGCGAGCAACAAGGCAGCCCAGTTATGACGATGCAGTAGGAGAGCCGGCGTGAGCTTGAGGATCGTTGTCTGTGTGAAGTACGTGCCCGACGCGACCGGAGACCGCAAGTTCGCGGACGACCTCACGGTCGACCGTGACGACGTCGACGGCCTGCTTTCGGAGCTCGACGAGTACGCGGTCGAGCAGGCCCTGCAGATCGCCGATGAGGCGGACGACGCCGAGGTCACCGTGCTCACGGTCGGCCCCGAGGACGCCAAGGACGCGCTGCGCAAGGCGCTCTCGATGGGCGCCGACAAGGCCGTCCACGTCGAGGACGACGACCTGCACGGCACCGACGTCATGGGCACCTCCCTGGTGCTCGCCAAGGCGATCGAGAAGACCGGCTACGACCTCGTCATCGCCGGTATGGCCTCCACCGACGGCACCATGGGTGTCCTCCCGGCCATCCTCGCCGAGCGTCTGGGCGTCCCGCAGGTCACGCTGCTCTCCGAGGTCAAGGTCGAGGACGGTGTCGTGACCGGCCGCCGTGACGGCGACGCCGCCTCCGAGCAGCTGGAGGCCTCCCTCCCGGCCGTCGTGTCCGTGACCGACCAGTCGGGCGAGGCGCGCTACCCGTCCTTCAAGGGCATCATGGCCGCCAAGAAGAAGCCGGTGCAGTCCCTGGACCTCGAGGACCTCGACATCGAGGCCGAGGAAGTGGGTCTCGAGGGCTCCTGGACCGCGGTCGACTCGGCGGCGGAGCGTCCGGCCCGCACGGCCGGCACGATCGTCAAGGACGAGGGCGAGGGCGGCAAGCAGCTGGCCGAGTTCCTCGCGAGCCAGAAGTTCATTTAGCCGCTGGGGGTCCGGGGGTCGCCCCCCGGGTCAACACAGCATCTAAGGCTCGCGCGAGCCCCCCAGACCGCTGCCCCTTTCGTTCGCAGGAGATTGAAGTCCCATGGCTGAGATTCTCGTCTACGTCGACCACGTCGACGGAGCCGTCCGCAAGCCCACCCTGGAGCTGCTGACCCTCGCCCGCCGCCTCGGCGACCCGGTCGCCGTCGCGCTCGGCAACGGCGCCGCCGACACGGCCGCCGCGCTCGCCGAGCACGGCGCGGTGAAGGTCCTCACCGCCGACGCCGCCGAGTTCGCCGACTACCTCGTCGTCCCGAAGGTGGAGGCCCTGCAGGCCGCGTACGACGCCGTCTCCCCGGCCGCCGTGCTCGTCCCGTCCTCCGCCGAGGGCAAGGAGATCGCCGCCCGCCTGGCGGTCCGCATCGGCTCCGGCATCATCACCGACGCCATCGACCTGGAGGCCGGTGACGAGGGCCCGGTCGCGACGCAGTCCGCGTTCGCCGCCTCCTTCACCACCAAGTCCCGTGTCTCCAAGGGCACTCCGGTCATCACGGTCAAGCCGAACTCGGCCCCCGTCGAGGCCGCCCCGGCCGCCGGCACCGTCGAGGCGCTCGCCGTCTCCTTCTCGGAGAAGGCGCACGGCACCAAGGTCGTCTCCCGCACCCCGCGCGAGTCCACCGGCCGCCCCGAGCTGACCGAGGCCGCGATCGTGGTCTCCGGCGGCCGAGGCGTCAACGGCGCTGAGAACTTCGCGATCATCGAGGCGCTCGCCGACTCCCTCGGCGCGGCCGTCGGCGCCTCGCGCGCCGCCGTCGACGCCGGCTGGTACCCGCACTCCAACCAGGTCGGCCAGACCGGCAAGTCGGTCTCGCCGCAGCTGTACATCGCGTCCGGCATCTCCGGCGCGATCCAGCACCGCGCGGGCATGCAGACCTCGAAGACGATCGTCGCGATCAACAAGGACGCCGAGGCGCCGATCTTCGACCTCGTCGACTACGGCGTGGTGGGCGACCTCTTCGACGTCGTCCCGCAGCTGACCGACGAGGTCAAGGCCCGCAAGGGCTGACCTGCGGTTCTGTCGGGCCCGGGGGCCGCACGGTGACTCTCACCGTGCGGCCCCCGGCCGTTTCGGACAACCATTGACTCAGGTCCCGACGGCCTACTAACTTCGCCATACGGATTGTTGATTCCGTGCAGCGGAAAACAGGAGGATCTGGGATGGGTCAGCAGGAGAAGGTGTCGACGAGCCTCGCGGGCGCGGTCAGCGAGGGCATCAGCGCCTCCCTCGCATCGGTGGACGCCGAACTGGACCGCCGCTACCCGGGAGACCCCGGGACCCGTCAGCCCGTTCACACCGTCTACGTACCCGGCAACGTCTTCGAGGCGGGCACCATCCGCTCCTGGGGCGACCAGGCCCTCGCCGCCCTCGACGAGCACGCCCCCGACGCCGCCTCCTTCGCCGCCGTCCTCGGCCTGGCCGACGACCTCGCCGAGGACGTCCACGGCCGTGTGCGGGCCAAGCTGGAACGCGAGCCGATCGAGGACCTGCGGGTCGACTTCGAGGACGGTTACGCGGGTCAGGACGAGGACCAGGACGCGGCCCGTGCCGCCCGGCTGATCTCGGAGGCCTACCGGAACGGCACCGCCGCCCCGTACATGGGCATCCGGATGAAGTGCATGGAGTCCGCCGTCCGCGACCGGGGCATCCGCACCACCGACGTCTTCCTCACCGGCCTCCTGGAGAACGGCGGCCTCCCCGAAGGCCTCGTCCTCACCCTCCCCAAGGTCACCTACCCCGAGCAGGTCTCGGCCTTCGTCCGCCTCCTGGAGGCCTTCGAGAAGGCCCACGGGCTCGACGCGGGCCGCCTCGGCTTCGAGATCCAGATCGAGACCAGCCAGTCCATCCTGGCCACCGACGGCACCGCCGCCGTCGCCCGCATGATCGGCGCCGCCGAGGGCCGCGCCACCGGACTGCACTACGGCACCTTCGACTACAGCGCCTGCCTCGGCGTCTCCGCCGCCTACCAGGCCAGCGACCACCCGGCCGCCGATCACGCCAAGGCGATCATGCAGGTCGCCGCCGCCGGCACCGGCGTGCGGGTCTCCGACGGCTCCACCAACGTCCTCCCGGTCGGCTCCACCGAGCACGTCCACGAGGCCTGGCGCCTGCACTACGGCCTCACGCGCCGCGCCCTCGCCCGCGCCTACTACCAGGGCTGGGACATGCACCCCGGTCACATCCCCACCCGGTACGCCGCCGTGTTCGCCTTCTACCGCGAGGGCTTCGAGGCCGCCGCCAAGCGCCTCTCCGCCTACGCCAACCACGCGGGCGGCGACGTCATGGACGAGCCCGCCACCGCGAAGGCCCTCAGCTCCTACCTGCTGCGCGGCATCGACTGCGGCGCCCTCGACACCGCCGAGGTCGACGCGCTCACCGGCATGAACCGCGCCGCCCTGGACCGCTTCGCCGCCCCCCGCCGGGGCGACCTCACCGCCTCCGCGGAGTAATCAGAGGCCTGGGCCCTCATCGGCCTGCGGCGCGATCTCGCCCGAACCCCGGGCGAGGAGCGTCGTGCCGAGGACCACCCGCTCCGGCGCCTCGTCGGCCCCGTCGAGGCGCCGGAACAGCCGCTCCGCCGCCGTACGCCCGAGGGCGGCGGCGTCCTGGGCGATGACCGTGACGCCGAGCAGATCGGCCAGCTCGATGTCGTCGAAGCCGACCAGGGCGACCGGCCGGGGGTGCGCGGCGAGGGCCCGGACCACGGTGACGAGCACCCGGTTGTTTCCCGCGAACAGCGCCGTCACCGGCTCCGGCGCCGCCAGCATCTCCCGTACGGCGGTGCGCACCCGCTCCGGGTCCGTCGATCCCGGCGAGACCCAGGCGTCCCGGACCGGCAGCCCCGCGTCCTCCATCGCCGCCCGGTAGCCGCGCAGCCGTTCCGCCGCGGTGTGGATACGGGGGCGGTCGCCGATGAAGCCGATGCGGCGGTGTCCGTGGGCGATCAGATGGGCCACGCCGTCGCGGGCGCCGCCGAAGCTGTCGGTGAGGACCGCGTCGGCGTCGATGAGACCGGCGGGGCGGTCGACGAAGACGGTGGCGACGCCCGCCCTCATCTCGGGCTCCAGGTACCGGTGGTCGTCACCGGAGGGGATGACGATCAGACCGTCGACCCGGCGCGCGCACAGCGCGAGAGCCAACTCCTGCTCCCGTTCGGGGTCCTCCGCGCTGGAGCCGTTGATGAGCAGCGCCCCGTGCGCTCGGGCGACCTCCTCCACGGCCCGGCTGAGCGGCCCGTAGAACGGGTCGGCGAGGTCCTCAAGGACGAGGCCGACGGTCGCGGTCCTGCCCTTGCGCAGGACCCGCGCGCTGTCGTTGCGGCGGAAACCGAGGATCTCGATCGCCTCCTGGACCCGGCGCTCGGTGTCCGGGGTGACTCCCGGCTCGCCGTTGACGACCCGGGACACCGTCTTCAGGCCGACGCCCGCGCGCGCGGCGACGTCCTTCATGGTGGGCCGGTTGCCGTAGCGGGGCTCGGGGCGGCGGGCGGTATCGGCCACGGTGCGGGGTTCCTCCGTCGGGAATCGGTGGTTGTAGGGCGAAGCATAGAACCTGGACAACGTTGTCATGGCAGGAGAGACTGTACGGACCCGTTCCGCCCGCAGCCGACTGGAGACTCGCCACCCATGCAGACCGATCCCGCCACGGGCGCCGCCGAGGACCTCGTCGTCGCCCTCGACATCGGTGGCACGAAGATCGCCGGCGCTCTGGTCGACGGCGACGGCCGCATCCGGCTCCGCGCCCGGCGGGCCACGCCCGCGCGTGAGGACGGCGAGACGGTGATGGGCGCGGTCGAAGACGTCGTCGCCACGCTCGCGGCCTCGCCCCTGTGGGAGGCCGCCGGGCCCGTCGGCATCGGCAGCGCGGGCCCGGTCGACGCGCACAGGGGCACCGTGAGCCCCGTCAACGTGCCCGGCTGGCGCGACTACCCGCTCGTGGACCGGGTCCGCCGCGCGACGGGCGGCCGACCGGTCACCCTGGTCGGCGACGGCGTCGCCATGACCGCCGCCGAACACTGGCTCGGCGCCGCCAAGGGCCACGACAACGCCCTGTGCCTCGTGGTCTCCACCGGGGTCGGCGGCGGCCTCGTCCTCGGCGGCCGGCTCCACCCCGGCCCCACCGGCAACGCCGGTCACATCGGCCACATCGCGGTGGACATGGACGGCGAGCCCTGCGCCTGCGGCGGACGTGGCTGCGTCGAGCGGATCGCCAGCGGCCCGAATCTCGCCCGCCGCGCCCTGGAGAACGGCTGGCGCCCGGGGCCCGACGGCGACACCACCGCCGCGGCCGTGGCCGCCGCCGCCCGGGCCGGAGATCCGGCGGCCGTCGCCGCGTTCGAACGGGCGGCACAGGCGCTCGCCGCGGGCATCGCCGCGACGGCGGCCCTCGTCGAGATCGACATCGCGGTCGTCGGCGGCGGCGTGGCGGGCGCCGGCGAGGTGCTCTTCGCCCCGCTCCGCCGCGGCCTCGCCTCCTACGCCACGCTCTCCTTCGTCCGGAACCTGACCGTCGTCCCCGCCCTCACCGGCACCGACGCGGGCCTCCTCGGCGCGGCGGCGGCGGTTAGGAGCGCGGAC
This sequence comes from Streptomyces sp. NPDC051822, assembly GCF_044452745.1. Classification (NCBI taxonomy): domain Bacteria; kingdom Bacillati; phylum Actinomycetota; class Actinomycetes; order Kitasatosporales; family Streptomycetaceae; genus Streptomyces; species Streptomyces sp. NPDC051822. Next base: position 18,328 of record NZ_JBITBZ010000014.1, read on the forward strand.
GGCGAGGGATCGTGGGCGGGCAGGACCTCCTGAACGAAGCGCCCTGGCGACTCCGGGGTCTCCCGGACGGCCCGGCCGGGGGCGTGCCCCGTCAGCGGCCCGTCATTCCCTCCGTACCCGCTCGGGAACCCGTTGCTCCACGATCACCAGGAAGGTGTCGGACTCCAGGTCCATCACGACCCGGGCCGGCACCCCCTCGTCGCGCCGCGCGCCGGCGAACTCCTCAGCGGGCAGGCTGCCCCGCGGGCCACCGGCCGGAAAACGTTCGAGAACCGTACGACTCATCTCCGCACCCCCTCGTGCTTGCCGTTATCAACGACCCGCGCGCGGAAGCGTCACGCATATGCCGAGACATGCGTGGGTGGTTTTCGTGGCAGGGTGTTGCGGGCAAGCCACAGGGGGCCGTCGAAGAGGGGGAATCGTGATCGTCTGGGTCAACGGTACTTTCGGCGCGGGGAAGTCCAGCACCGCGCGCGAACTGATCGACCTGATCCCGCACAGCACGCTGTACGACCCCGAGCTCATCGGTACGGCGATGGGCCGGCTCCTCCCGGCCAAGCGGCTCGCGGAGGTCGAGGACTACCAGGACCTGCCGATCTGGCGCCGCATGGTCGTCGACACCGCCGCCGCCCTGCTCGCCGAGGTCGGCGGTGTGCTCGTGGTCCCCATGACCCTGCTCCGGCAGGCGTACCGGGACGAGATCTTCGGGGGGCTCGCCGCCCGCCGCATCGACGTACGCCATGTGCTGCTCGCCCCGGAGGAAACGATCCTGCGGCAGCGGATCGACGGCCGGACGGAGTACGGCGACCCCGAGGCCGACGCCCGCGTCCGGGAGTGGTGCCACGCGCACCTCGCGCCCTACCGAGCGGCCCTCGACTGGCTCGCCGCCGACGCCTACACCGTCGACACCTCGGCCCTCACCGCGACCGAGGCGGCCCGCTCCGTCGCCGACGCGGTCCTGAACGGTCTCGCCGCCCCCTGCGGCATCGTCCAGACCCCCGAGCCGACCGGCGAGACCCTCGCAGCGGGCGTCCTGCTCTTCGACGACCAGGACCGCTTCCTCCTGGTCGACCCCACCTACAAGCCCGGCTGGGAGTTCCCCGGCGGCGTCGTCGAACCCGGCGAACCACCGGCCCGCGCCGGAATGCGCGAGGTCGCCGAGGAGATAGGCATCGCACTCGACGCCGTCCCCCGCCTCCTGCTCGTCGACTGGGAACGCCCCCAGCCACCGGGCCACGGCGGGCTGCGCCTCCTCTTCGACGGCGGCCGGCTCGACGCCGCGGACGCCGCCCGCCTCCGCCTCCCCGGCGCCGAACTGCGCGCCTGGCGCTTCGTCACCGAGGAGGAGGCCGCCGACCTCCTGCCGCCCATCCGCTACCGCCGCCTCCGCTGGGCCCTGCGCGCCCGCGAACGCGGCACGGTGCTCAACCTGGAAGCGGGGGACCCGGTCGGCTGACGGGCCCCTCCGGCGTCAGCACACGGTCACGCCTGCTTCGAGCGGGCGTAGTTGACGAGGAAGTGCGCCTCCGCCACCGAGAGCCGCTCCAGCTCCTCGGGCGACACCGACTCGTTGGGCGCGTGGATCTGCGCCTCCGGCTCGCTCAGGCCGATCAGCAGGATCTCCGACTCCGGGTACAGCGAGGCCAGCGTGTTGCAGAGCGGGATCGAACCGCCCATGCCCGCCGTCTGCATCTCCTGACCGGGGTACGCGATCCTCATCGCCTCCGCCATCGACGTGTACGCCGGGCTCGACGTGTCCGCCTGGAACGGCTGGCCCTGACCGACCTGCTCCAGGGACACCCGGGCGTCCCACGGGGTGTGCTTCTCGATGTGGGCGAAGAGCAGCTTCGTCGCCTCGGCCGCGTCCTGGCCCGGCGGCACCCGCAGGCTGATCTGGGCGCGGGCCGACTTCGGCACCGACGGGGTCGCACCGGCCACCGGGTGGCAGTCGATGCCGATGACCGTGACGGCCGGGCGGGCCCAGATCCGGTCGGCGACCGTGCCGGCGCCCGGAAGGGACACGCCCGAGAGGACCTTGGCGTCCTTCCGGAAGTCCTCCTCCGGGTACTGCAGGCCCTCCCACACCTCGTCGCCCGGCAGCCCGTCGATGACGGTCGAGCCGTCCGGGCCGCGCAGCGAGTCGAGCACGCGGATCAGCGCGGCCAGCGCGTCGGGGGCGGCGCCGCCGAACTGACCGGAGTGCAGGTTGCCCTCCAGGGTGTCGATCTGCACCCGGATCATCGTCATGCCGCGCAGGGTCGCGGTCACCGTCGGCAGACCCACCCGGAAGTTGCCCGCGTCGCCGATCACGATCGCGTCCGAGACGAGGAGCTCGGGGTGCTGCTCGGCGTACCGCTCCAGACCACCGGTGCCCTGCTCCTCCGAACCCTCGACGATCATCTTGACCGTCACGGGTACCCCGCCGTTCGCCTTCAGGGCGCGCAGCGCGAGCAGGTGCAGGACGAAGCCGCCCTTGCAGTCGGCCGTGCCGCGCCCGTACCAGCGTCCGTCGCGCTCGGTCAGCTCGAACGGGGGGCTGAGCCAGGCGGACTCGTCCAGCTTCGGCTGCACGTCGTAGTGCGCGTAGAGAAGGACGGTCGGCGCGCCGGCCGGGCCGGGCAGGATGCCGTACACCGCCTGCGATCCGTCCGGGGTGTCGAGCAGCGCCACGTCCTGGAAGTCCTCGGCGCGCAGGGCGTCCGCCACCCAGTTCGCCGCCGCCTCGCACTCGCTGCGGGGCGCCACGGCCTCGTCCGCCACCGACTCGAAGGCCACCAGCTCGGTGAGCTCGGCCTTGGCCCTGGGCATCAGGGACCGGACGGTCTCGGCGATCGGGTTCGAGGTCATGGGCACGCTCCTGATGGGTGCGACGTTACGACGTAAGGACGGCGTTCGGCGTATGTCGTGGTACGGCGAACGCATCGCCGATCCTACGGCGCGGTGCCCGGGCTACCGCGCCGTAGGATGCGTCAGGAGCAGACCACCGGTCGGATCAGGAGCAGAAGCACACGTGAGCAGCGAGCACGCAGAGAACGCCGGTCCGGAGAACACCGCGCCCGAAGGCGCGGCTCCTGAGGGCATCGGTGTGGACGAGGTTTCGGCGGTGGACGAGGGGCCGGTGACGGACAAGGCCTCGGTGGCGGACGTGGGTTCCGAGGCGGACGTCTGGGACGTCGTGGTCGTCGGCGCGGGACCGGCCGGCGCGTCCGCGGCCTACGCGGCGGCGGTGGCGGGGCGTCGGGTGCTGCTCCTGGAGAAGTCCGAGCTGCCCCGGTACAAGACGTGCGGCGGCGGCATCATCGGCCCCTCCCGCGACTCGCTGCCGCCCGGCTTCGAACTGCCCTTCCAGGACCGGGTGCACGCCGTCACCTTCTCCCTTGACGGACGCTTCGCCCGCACCCGCCGCTCGCGCAAGATGCTCTTCGGGCTCATCAACCGCCCGGAGTTCGACGCGCAGCTCGTCGAGCACGCGCAGAAGGCGGGCGCCGAGCTGCGGACCGGCGCCACGGTGTCCCGGGTGGAGCAGCACGGCCCGGCGGTACCGGACCGGCGGACCGTCGCCGTGGTCCTCGCCGACGGCGAGACCGTACTCGCCCGCTCGGTCGTCGGCGCCGACGGCAGTGCCAGCCGGATAGGCGCCCATGTGGGGGTGAAGCTCGGTCAGGTCGACCTGGGCCTGGAGGCCGAGATCCCCGTGCCGCCGTCCGTGGCCGAGGACTGGAAGGGCCGGGTCCTCATCGACTGGGGTCCGATGCCCGGCAGTTACGGCTGGGTCTTCCCGAAGGGCGACACGCTGACGGTCGGCGTCATCTCGGCGCGCGGCGAGGGCGCCGCCACCAAGCGGTACATGGAGGACTTCGTCGCCCGGCTCGGCCTGTCCGGCTTCGAGCCCACGATCTCCTCCGGCCACCTGACCCGCTGCCGCACCGACGACTCGCCGCTGTCCCGAGGCCGGGTGCTCGTCTGCGGTGACGCGGCCGGGCTTCTGGAGCCGTGGACGCGCGAGGGCATCTCGTACGCGCTGCGCTCCGGCCGGCTCGCGGGGGAGTGGGCGGTACGGGTCGCCGAGGCGGGCGACGCGGTCGACGCGCGGCGCCAGGCGCTGAACTACGCCTTCGCCATCAAGGCGGGGCTCGGCGTGGAGATGGCGGTCGGGCGGCGGATGCTCGCCCTCTTCGAGCGGCGCCCGGGACTGCTGCACGCGACGATAACGGGCCTCCGGCCGGCCTGGAACGCGTTCGCGGACATCACCCGTGGCTCGGCGACGCTGGGCGGCATGGTCCGCTCGAACGGCATGGCCCGACGGGCCCTTGAGATCCTGGACCGGCGCATGGACACCTCGTCGGGCGTCGGCCCCGCGGGTCGCGGCATCGGCCAGCGGGAGCGGTCGGCGCCGGAGGGCGGGGGCGAGGACGCCGCCGAGGCCGAGGCCGGCGGCGGGGACGCCGGTGGACCGGCCGAGGTCTCCGCGGTGGCCGAGGCACCGAAGGCGTCAGACGCACCGAAGGCCCCCGAGGTGCCCGACGCGTCCTGACGTCTCGGGGCGAGAGTGAGCGAAGCAGCGGACGGGCTCCGCCGCTCCGGCCGGTTCACGCGGCCGGGGTGGCGGAGCCCGTCGTCGTGACGAGGAAGACGGGGTGCTTGGGGGCGACGGCGCGCAGCTCGTCGTCGGAGGAGTCGGGCCCGACGCCGCCGAAGAAGACGCCGACCTCGGCCTTCCAGCGCTTGAGGTAGGCGCGCAGCAGGGCGGGCTTGTCCTCGTCCGCCACCTCGACGGCGGTGAAGTCCTGCACGTGCTTGCCGAGGATCAGCTGCCCGCCACCGGCGGCCCGCATGTTGTGGGTCCACTGGACGTGGCCGCGCGGGGCCACGAGGTAGCGCACGCCGTCGACCGTGAGGAGGTTGACGGGGGTACGGCGCCACTCGCCGCTCTTACGGCCGCGGACGGCCAGGACACGGGACCCCCAGACGCTGATGCCGCGCCGGGTCATCCAGGCGACGGCGCGGTTGAGGACGTTCACCGTCAGCCAGCCGGGCTTCATGACGTGGGCGGAGTCGGGGGTGGGGCTGTTCGGGTCGGCGGTCTGACCGGACATGGGGTTCCTCCTGCGAAATTGTGAGCACTGCTCTCGCTTGAGATCAGTGTGCACGGATCACCGCTCACAATCAAGAGCAGTGCTCTTATTTCGTATCGGCGCTCTCGAAGTGGCACACTGCTCTCCATGACGACCGTCCGAGGAGCCCGCGCCCGCGCCCGCATCGAGATCACCGCCGCCATCAAGGACGAGGCCCGCACCCAGCTCGCCGCCGAAGGCGCCGCCAAGCTGTCCCTGCGGGCCGTCGCCCGCGAGCTCGGCATGGCGTCCTCCGCGCTCTACCGCTACTTCCCGAGCCGCGACGACCTGCTCACCGCCCTCATCATCGACGCCTACGACGCCCTCGGTGCCGAGGCGGAGCAGGCCGCCGCCGACAGCGCGGGGCTGCGTCCCCTGGACCGCTGGACCGCCGTCTGCCGCGCGGTCCGCGCCTGGGCCCTGGCGCACCCGCACGAGTACGCCCTGATCTACGGCTCCCCGGTGCCCGGCTACACCGCGCCCCAGGACACCGTCGCCCCGGCCGCCCGCGTCGGACTCGTCCTCATCGAGACCGCCCGCCGTGCCCACGGCGGCGAGGGCATCGCACTGCCCCCGCTCCCGGAGGCGCTGCGCCCCGAGGCCGCCCGTATCGCCGCCGACGTCGCCCCGGACCTGCCCCCGGCTCTCGCCGTCGCCCTCGTCGCCGCCTGGTCGCAGCTGTTCGGCCTCGTCTCCTTCGAGGTCTTCGGTCAGTTCCACCGCGTCGTCGAGGACCGCGACACCTTCTTCGCGGCGGCAGCCCGCCGCCTGGGCCAGGACGTGGGCCTGCTGCCACGCGGCTGAGCGATCAACCCCGCCGCCACCTCCACCCCGCCTACTCCGGCGGGAGTACCGGTGACCACCTCACAGGGCTGACGCCCGCGGGTGTGCTGCGGTTAGCGTGACCGGCATGGACCAGAAGCCGGCGGGCGGGCGAGTGAGCGGAGACGACGGCGGCGGCGGAAGGCCGGTCCACGGCGCGGGGGAGCGGCCCGGGCGGGACGCCGCCATGCCGCGCCGCGGTCCGCGGGGCAAGAGGGGCCACCGGGACCCCTGGGACTTCTGGGACCGAAAGAACCACGGGGAAGAGCCGGACGGCGGCCACGGCCTGCCCTGGCTGTCCACGGTGCTGATCGCCGTGATCGTCATGGCCGGGAGCGGGATCGCCGCGCGGAACCAGCCCGGCCGTGAGGCGCTCGACGCGCTCGCCCGGTCCCTGCTGCTCCTCGGAGCGGTCCCCCTGCTGTTCCGGCACCGGTGGCCGGCACCGGTGGTGTTCGGCGTCGCGGCCGTCACCCTCGGCTACCTCGCGGCCGGTTACCCCGCCGACCCCAAGCAGGCCCGTACCGCGCTGACCACCATCAAGGCGGCCAGCAAGGAGGCCCTCGGCGAGGTGCGCCAGGTCCTCGACACCCTCCGTACCCCCGGCGACGCGCCCCGCGCGCCCGCCCCCGGTCTCGCCCGGCTCCCCGAACTCGTCCAACAGGCCGCCGCCGCGGGCCTGACCGTCACCGCCGCGACGACCGGTCCGCGGACCGGCCTGCCGCCCGGCGCGGACCTGGCCGCCTTCCGCGTCGTGCAGGAGGCGCTCACCAACGTGGTGCGCCACTCTCAGCCGGGCCATGGTCAAGCCGGGCGCGCGTGACCGCGCCCAACTCGTCGTCATGGCCTATGAGTCGGGCCTCGTGAGGTCCGACTGGCTGGGGTGAGCGGGCGGCCCGTCACGACCAGGTGATGCCCGACGTCTCCCGCCACAGCCGGGCGAGGTCCTCGTCGCCGGTGAGGGTCACGGCACCGGCGGGCAGCCGGTTCCACAGATACAGGTACAACCGGTCGGCGGGCCCGGAGAGTTCCGTGTCCGCGACGGCCGTCTCCCGGCCGTCCCGTTCCGTCCGGGGCGGCTCGGACGACAGGAGTACGGTCCAGACGTCACCGGTGTCCGTCGCGCGGACCCGCAGGACGCGGGGCTCCGGGGTCCGCACCCGGCTGCGGTCCCGGCCGTGCATTCCGCGCAGCAGTTCGTCGATGCCGTCGGCGGCGAAGGCGGAGTCGACGGGACCGGGCCCCGTGAGCGCGGACTCGGCGTCCGCGCGGTGAACGGCCGTCTCGTGCGCCTGCCGCCGCGCCCAGAAGGCGAGGGGTGAGGGCGCCGGGAGGAAGGTCCAGCACTCCAGGTCCTCGGGCGCCGCGCGCAGGGCGGCGACGAGCCGGGCGTGCCCCTCGCGGTAGTGCGCGAGCAGTTCCTCGCCGTCGAGCGCCGGTTCACCACCGTCCGGCTGGTACGTGGTGTGCCCCTCGGCCACGAACGCCGTCGCCCAGCGGTGGACCATCGTCGTGTGCCGAAGCAGATCCCGTACCCGCCACCCGGGACAGGTGGCCACCTCCGCGTCCGGCCCGGCCTCGGCCGCCGTGTCGCCCAGCGCCCGGCCGGCCGCTTCCAGCGCCTCGATGTGCTCCGTGATCTTCATCGTTCCCCCACCGGTTCGGTCCATGCCCCGCATTCTCGCAGCTGAGGCACGCGACGACGGAGCTGACCAGGCACGCCGGCGCCTCAACTCACTTGCTTCGCACCGGCGTTCCGTGCCCAGTAGCCCATGGCCGCCGCACCGGCGGCGAGCATGGCGACGGTGGTGAGCGCGATCGGCAGGGAGAACCAGTCGGCGAGGAACCCGATGCACGGCGGACCGAGGAGCATTCCCCCGTAACCGAGCGTGGACGCCGTGGCCACGCCGCCGGGCCCCGCGATGGCCCCGGCGCGGGCCACGGCGACGGGGAAGATGTTGGCGAGACCGAGGCCGGTCACCCCGAAGCCGAGCAGTGCGCCCCAGACGCTCGGGGCGAGCGCGCCGAGCAGCATCCCGGCGGCGGCCGTGGCGCCGCCCAGGACCAGGGTGCGGGTCTGGCCGAGGCGTTCGAGCAGGGCGGTGCCGGACAGCCGTCCGAGCGTCATGGTCAGGGCGAAGACCGAGTACCCGGCGGCGGCCACCCCCGGGTGCGCGCCGAGGTCCTGCGTCAGGTGGAGGGCGCCCCAGTCGGCGAGCGCCCCCTCGCCGTACGCCGTGCAGAGGGCGATCACACCGAAGACGAGCACGGTACGGCGTGACGCGCCGCCGCCACGGGCGGGCGGCAGGGTCTCGGGCGGCGGGGCGGGGGAGGGGTGGCGCAGGAGTACGGGCCCGGCGGCGGCCGTCACGACGAGCCCGACAGCGGTGAGGCCGAGGAGGTGAGAGGCGGGGGAGAGGCTTCCGGCGAGCAGCCCGCCGAGGCCGGCGCCGATCATGCCGCCGAGGCTGAAGGCCGCGTGGAAGCTGGGCATCACGGGCCGCCGGAGCGCGGTCACGAGATCCACGGCGGCGCTGTTCATGGCGACGTTGATCCCGCCGTACGCGGCACCGAAGACGAGCAGGACGAGGCCGAGGGCGAGCGGGGACCGGGTGAGGGCCGGCAGGGCGACCGACAAGGACAGCAGGGCGGCGGTGACCACGGTGACGGCGTGGGAACCGTACCGCCGGCAGAGCCGTCCGGTGAGCGTCATGGTGATCACGGCGCCGGCGGAGACCCCGAGGAGGGCGAGGCCGAGGTCGCCGGCGGAGGCGCCGGTCTGCTGCTTGACGGCGGGGATCCGGACGACCCAGCCGGCGAACAGGAAGCCGTCGAGGGCGAAGAAGAGGGTCAGGGCTGAGCGGAGGCGGGTCAGGGAGTGGGTGGCGGTGTCTCCGCCGTAGCCCCCCGATGCGGCCGTCCGTACTTTGTTTAGTAGCGGCACAAACTCAGGATAGGGCGCGAGGGCGAGGCAATCAAGCGAGCAACGAGGAGCCGCACGGACCCATCCACGGGAGTGGGGGACGCGCAGGGACCGTGTTCGGGACGTAAAGCGTGATTTGTGGCGCGTGGGAAGGGCGGCAACGACTGAAGGGCCCAGGACGCGCCGTAAATCATGCAGTCCCGAACGCGGTCCCGGAGCGGCCCCCACGGCTGAGCCACGAGCCGTGGAATGCCCACCCGCCCGAGGACGCCCACCGGCCGAGGGCGGCCAGGCCCAGCCCAGGCCCAGCCCAGGCCCAGCCCAGGCCCAGCCCAGGCCCAGGCCCAGCCCAGGCCCCAACCCAGGCCCAGGCCCGGAGACCGACCCACCCGCCCGATCATGGGAGACTCGCCACCATGAACGGCAAGGCGACGACGACCCGGACACGGCTGGACAGGGGGCGCAACGCGCTGGGCCCCGCACTGGAGCTGGTGCACACCGGCAGGGCTCCGACCCGGGCCGTCCTCACCGCCGAACTCGGCGTGACCCGGGCGACCGCCGGCGCGGTGGCCGCCGAACTGGAGGCCCTCGGCCTGATCCGGGTCGACTCGAACCCCGGCGCCGCCGCGGGCTCCCAGGGCCGTCCCTCGCACCGCCTGGCCGTCGACGAGAAGGGCCCCGTCGCCCTGGCCGCCCAGGTCCACGCCGACGGCTTCCGCGCGGCCCTGGTAGGACTCGGCGGCACCATCGTCGCCACGGCCCCCGGCTGCGTCACGGTCTCCGCCGACCCCGCCCAGGTCCTCGGGGCCGTCGTCGACGCCGGAGCCGCCCTGCTCAGGGAGAGCGGCCGCCGCTGCGTCGGCGCCGGACTCGCGGCCCCCTCCGCCGTGGCGGAGCCGGAGGGCACGGCGCTCAACCCGCTGCACCTCGCCTGGCCCGCCGGGGCGCCGGTCCGGGAGATCTTCGCGGAACGGGTACGGGCCGCGGGCATCGAGGGCCCCGCCTTCACCGGCAACGACGTGAACCTCGCCGCCCTCGCCGAGCACCGCCACGGCGCGGGCCGCGGGGCCAGGGACCTGCTGTGCGTGGCCACCGGCCACCGCGGCGTCGGCGGCGCGCTCGTCCTCGACGGGCGCCTCCACACGGGCAGCGCGGGCCTGGCCCTGGAGGTCGGCCACCTCACCGTGAACCCGGAGGGCCGCCCCTGCCACTGCGGCGGCCGGGGCTGCCTCGACGTCGAGACGGACCCGCTCGCCTTCCTCACGGTCGCGGGCCGTACCCCCGGCCCCGAGGTGTCGCTGCTCCAGCAGTCCCGCGACCTGCTGCGCACGAGCCCCGACGACCCGGGTGTCCGCGTCGCCGTCGGGGAGCTGATCGACCGTCTGGGCCTCGGCCTGGCCGGTCTGGTGAACATCCTGAACCCGGACAGGATCATTCTCGGCGGCCTTCACCGGGAACTCCTGGACGCCGACCCCGAGCGCCTTCGCGCGGTCGTGGCCGACCGGAGCCTGTGGGGCCGCAGCGGCGGGGTCCCGATCCTCCCGTGCACCCTGGACCACAACAGCCTCGTGGGCGCGGCCGAACTCGCCTGGCAGCCGGTACTGGACGACCCGCTGGCGGCACTGAGCCGCGACGCGGCCTGAAAGTGCGCCGCCCTACCCAGCCGCCTCTACCCCGCCGACCTATCCCGCGGAACGCCTCTCGACCAGCGAGGCGAGCCGCTCCAGGGCGATGCGCGTGCCCGCCTCGTTGTCGGCGGCGGGCACGGCGTCGGGGACCCTCTCGTGGACGACGAGCACGTCCGTGCCGCCGTCCATCGCGACCAGTGTCGTGGTGAGGGTCATGGCGCCCCGCAGCAGCGGGTCCGAGGTCTCGAACTCGATGACCTCGACGACACGTTCGTCCGCGAGCAGCTCCACGAAGCGCCCGTGGTACGTGTCCGTCCTGGCCCCCGACTTCCCGGTGCCGTCCGCCGTCTCGTAGTGCAGGGAGACCCGGAAGGCGCCGCCTTCGCGCGCGTCGAAGTCGTGCACCTCGCAGGTCATCCCGTGCGGCACCCGCCAGCGCGGGATGTCCGCCGGGTCCACGAGGGCCTGGTAGACGGCCGAGGGCGGGGCGTAGACGTGGCGGGACGCGCGCGTGGTGTACACCGCACCAGGCTAGGGCCTGTCCGGCGGATCAGGGTCGGACACCCCTTAGGTCGTACGGCGAGGAACCGCTCCCCGGCGTCGTAGGCCTCCGGTCCGAGGGCCGTTTCCGTGGGCCTAAATCACTGCGCGCCGGACGACGGAAGACGTACTGTTCCGCCTCATGATCACTTCTGATTCCGACCTTCCTCCGCGGCTCGGCGGCCTCACCTTCCACGGCCCTCTGTCCGAGGCCCGTGCCACCCGCCTGATCGAACGGCTCGCGGCCACCGAGCCCGCCGACGTGCTCGACATCGGCTGCGGCTGGGGGGAGTTGCTCCTGCGCGTCCTGGAGGCCGCCCCGGCGGCCAAGGGTGTCGGTATCGACATCAACGCGGAGGACCTCGCCCGTGGCCGGGCCCTCGCCGAGGCCCGCGGTCTCGCGGGCCGCGTCGAGTTCGTCGAGGAGTCGGCGCTCGGCACCGATCGCGGTCCGGTCGACGCGATCCTCTGCCTGGGGTCGAGCCAGGCGCTCTGCGACCCGGAGCAGCCGCACGACCCCGCGGCCGCCCTGCGTGAACTGCGCCGACTGCTCCGGCCGGGGGGAAGGGTCGTCCTCGGGGAGGGCTTCTGGGAGCACACTCCCACGGACGAGGAACTGGCGGGCATGTGGCCGGGCGCGGCGACCGGCGACCACTTCCCCCTCGGCGACCTCGTCGACCTGGCGATCGAGGCGGGGTTCAGGCCCGCGTGGATCGAGACGGCGAGTGCGGACGAGTGGGAGGAGTTCGAGTCGGGGTACCGGTACGACACCGAGGTCTGGCTGGCCGCCCACCCCGACCACCCGCTGGCCGCCAAGACCCGCGAGCGGGTCGACCGGCAGCGTGCGACCTGGCTGAACGGCTACCGCAGGGTCCTCGGCATCGCCTACCTCACGCTCGTCGCCGTGGCCTGATACGGGATCCGATATCGGGATCCGGTATCCCGGATCCACGCGGTACCGCTCACCACTGCCGCCCTGCGCCGAGCCCCGCCCGCCCCGGCGCCGAGAGGTGCAGAACCCGGAAGCGCTCGCCCTCGTCGGCGGGCGCTTCCGGGTCCGCCCACAGGGTGAAGGCGAGCAGTTCCCAGTGGCGCGGATCCACCGCGAGGGCGGAGGCGACCACCCCGTCCCGCCGGGCCGCCCGCGCGTGCCGGACCACCGCGTCCGCCACGGCCTCGCCCGGCGCCGCTCCCTCTCCGAGCGGGGTCCTGTGGCGCGTCGCGGTTTCCGGCGCCGACGTGGCCGCGGGCCCCTCCGCGTAGGACAGGCCCGTCCAGTGCTGCACCGCGGGGCGGCCGAAGTCGCGCACGATGCCCTGGAAGCCGGGGCCCCAGAGGAAGGAGTTCATGCCCTCCGGAGTGCCCCACAGATAGAACGGCGCGTACTGGTTCACCGGTGAACCGGCCTCTCGCTCCCGGACCAGATAGGCCTTCAGGCCGAGCCCCGGGAAGGAGTCGAGCAGATGGCCCTTCGTCGCGACCCGCTCGCGGATGATCCCCATGTCGTAGTCGGCCGGGAGGGTGATCTCGTACTGCATCGCGTGCACGCGTGATGCTCCGTTACTAGACGGCTGCCGCTGCGGTGGCAGCGGCGGCGCGCGGGCCGAGCAGGGCGAGAAGACCGCGTACGGCGCTGTCGAACGGCGCCCGTGAGCCGGTCGCGCGGGCCAGCACGTATCCGCCCTGCACCGTGGCCACCACGGCCGCCGCGATCTCCTCCGGATCGAGCGAGCCGCTGAACTCCCCTCCGTCCAGGCCCTCCTGGACGACATCGGCCAGCCGGGCGCGCAGCCGGCCGAGAGCCGCGTCGACGGGGGCGCGAAGCGCGGGATCGGCGACGACCTCGGGGTCCATCGTCAGGCGTCCCACCGGGCAGCCCCGCAGGACGTCCCGCTCGCGCAGGAGATAGGCCTCGATCCGGGCGTACGCCGAACCCTCGCCGCCCAGGACGGTTTCGGCCGCCGCCCCCAGCTCCTCGGCGGTACGGCGGATCGCCGCGAGCGCCAGTTCCTGCTTGCCGGCGAAGTGGTGGTACATGCTGCCCTGGCCCGCTCCCGCCGCCTGCTGGACGGCCTTGGGGCTGGTGCCGACGTAGCCCCGCTCCCACAGCAGCTCGCGGGTCGCCTCGATCAGCCGCTCGGAGGTGCTCATGCTCATGACCGCACTGTACATACCAGTAGGTACAGAAGGAAGGCTCGGAGGAGAACGCCTCCACCGACGCCGACGCCCTCCGTACTCCCCGTGTCGTACACGAGAAGCCGCACCGTCATGAACACCCTCGCCCACGCGGGCCCCGGCCCGTGGGTCCTTCTCTTCCCCCTCGTCTGGGCGGCCGTCGCCGTCGGGATCGTCACCGTCGTCCGCCGGGCCGGATGGCGCCGCGGAGGCGGCTTCGTCCCGGGCCGTGCCGGTCGTACGGGCTTCGACGGCGGTCCCGACGAGAACTCGCCGATCGCCCTGCTCGGGCACCGCTTCGCCGCGGGCGAGATCGACGAGGAGGAGTACTGGCGCCGGCTCACGGTGCTCGAGGAGCAGTTCGGCCGCGCCGCGCAGGCCAAGGGCCGCCGGGTGTGACCCCCGACCCCCCGCCGGCCGCCCCCGACCCCCCGGCCCCCGCCCCGCCGTGACGGCGGGGCGGCCGTCAGCCCGTGCGGCCCGCCAGGAGCGCGTCCGCCGGGCCCCGGCCCGCCGGGACCCGGCGGGCCGGGGCGACGGCCTTCGCGGCGGTCACGGGAGCCAGGACCGGGTCGGGCGCCAGGACCGGCTCCGGGGTGAGGACGGGGTCGGCCGGGATGCTGAGCGGAACGCCCGAGAAGCGTCCGTGCCCGAGGAACGGGCCCTCGGTCGTGGAGCCGTGCACCGCCTGCCCGCGGGTCATGACCGGCACGGCCGAAGGCGGCGCCGAGAGGGTGAACCACACCACCTTCCCGTCGGCCCCGCAGGGCCGGACGCCCCAACTCTCGCTGACGGCGCCGACGATGGCGAGGCCGCGCCCGGAGGTGGCCAGCGCGTCGAGTGGATCGAGACCCTCGCGCACGTCCTCCGGGTCCGGGCGGCCGGCCTCCGGTATGCGGGGGTCGTGGTCCCGGACGGAGACCGTGAGACGGTCGAGCAGCAGCTCGATCTCGACGGTGCACCGCTTGTCCGGCTGCGCGTGCCGGTGGACGTTGGTGAGTAGCTCGGTGACTCCGAGCACGGCATGGTCGATCAGAGCGTCGACGTGCCAATGACGGAGATGCGCGGAGACAATCCTGCGGACCTGTCCGATCCGCGACGGCAGGGCATGAAGCTCCACCGCGTAGTACCTGCTCGGCTCGCTGATCACGGCTGCGACTCCCCGAAGTAGTCCGGAAGAAGACGAAGATTCGGATCTCACATGCGGTACAGCAGGGTGGCGACATGAAACGGGACGTCACCACCGGTAAACCCTCGGTGAGGTGATTCCAGCGTGAACCAGTGGTGACCGACCCGCAACTCACGGCGACGACGGCGTGTGCCGACGCCGCCCGTCAGACGCTCTCAGCGCCGCTTGGCGGCCCGCTTCAGTGCCGCGAGGAAGCGGCCGGACTCCTCCGCCTCGCCGCCGCCGGCCGCGCCGCCGCCGGAGCCACCGGTGTGCTCGTCACGGTGCAGGGTGAGCCGGTAGCGGGTGCCGTTCACCGTCGCGACCGTCTCGTCGGACTTCGCGAACCACGGCCGCCCCGCCCGGACCTTCTCCACGGGCGCGCTGTCGATCTCGCTGCCGTAACTCGTGAGGAGGGCGAGCCGCCCGTCCTCGATGCGCACCTCGCCCGCGCGCGTCAGCGAACGCGGCCAGCGGTCGATGCGTACGCCCCTGGCGCTGAACTCGGGTTCTGACATGCCGATCCGCCCCTTTCACCCGGTTGTCGTTCCCAGTGTGCCGGGCCGCTCCCGCCCGCACCAGTGGCCCACCCTCAAGTCATCCCTATGGAGAGTCAAAGGAAACGTTTGCCCAGGTGAGAGGGGTATTGTCGGCGGCGGGGGAGTGAGTGGAAGCGACCGAGGAGAGGCGCGTATGAGCACCACGGAGAACAGCGTGGCGAACGGGGCGGCCGTCGCGGCGGTGACCGTCGACGTCGACCGCAGCGATCCCGCGTACCGGTCGTGGCTCAAGGAGGCCGTCCGCAAGGTCCAGGCCGACGCCAACCGCTCGGCCGACACGCACCTGCTGCGCTTCCCGCTCCCCGAGAAGTGGGGCATCGACCTCTACCTCAAGGACGAGTCCACCCACCCCACCGGCAGCCTCAAGCACCGCCTGGCCCGCTCCCTCTTCCTGTACGCGCTGTGCAACGGCTGGGTGCGGCCGGGGAAGCCCGTCATCGAGGCCTCCAGCGGCTCGACCGCCGTCTCCGAGGCCTACTTCGCCAAGCTCATCGGCGTGCCGTTCATCGCCGTCATGCCCCGGACGACCAGCCCCGAGAAGTGCCGGCTCATCGAGTTCCACGGCGGGCAGTGCCACTTCGTCGAGGACTCGCGCACGATGTACGAGGAGGCCGCGGCCCTCGCCGAGCGCACCGGCGGCCACTACATGGACCAGTTCACGTACGCGGAGCGGGCCACCGACTGGCGCGGCAACAACAACATCGCCGAATCGATGTACCAGCAGCTGAGGCTGGAGCGCTATCCGGAGCCCACCTGGATCGTCGCCACCGCCGGCACCGGCGGCACGTCGGCGACCATCGCCCGCTACGTGCACTACATGCAGCACGACACCCGCATCTGTGTCGCCGACCCGGAGAACTCCTGTTTCTTCGACGGCTGGACGCACGACGACCCGAACGCCACCGCGGACTGCGGTTCGCGCATCGAGGGCATCGGCCGCCCCCGGATGGAGCCGAGCTTCGTGCCCGGCGCCGTCGACCGCATGATGAAGGTTCCCGACGCGGCGAGCATCGCCGCCGTCCGCGCCCTGGAGACCGCGATCGGCCGCAAGGCGGGCGGCTCCACCGGCACCGGCCTGTGGAGCGCCTTCAAGATCGTGGCGGAGATGGTCGCCCACGAGCGGACCGGCAGCATCGTCACCCTGATCTGCGACCCGGGCGAGCGGTACCTCGACAAGTACTACTCCGACGACTGGCTGGCCGCCCAGGGGCTCGACATCGCCCCCTACAGCGCCGCTATCGAACGGTTCCTGGCGTCCGGGGCCTGGCCGGAGTGAGCCGCCGGTCGAGCCGGCGCGCGGCGTCCCGGAACGACATCCCCACGCCCGGGCCCACGAGGCGAAGCCCGACCCGGAACGGGGCCGCGCCGTCGGCCGCCATGGTCCACCGCAGCCGGGTGCCCTTCCCGGTGGGGGAGAGGGACCACTCCTCCGCGAGGGCCGTGACGCCGGGGGCGTTCGTGGCGTCCACCCGGTAGGCGTACCGGACGTCGGGCTCGGAGGCGAGGACCGTCTCCTCGAAGAGGATCCCGCCCCGCAGGCGGACGGTCCGGCCCGCCCCGTCACCGTTCGGGACGGCGGAGGCCACCGAGGTGAACCAGGCGGGCAGGCTTCCCACCTCCACGGCGAGTGACCGGTAGACGGCCGCGGGCGGCGCCGCGAGGGTGGCGGTGAAGACCAGTCGGACGGGCGCGGATGCGGTGAAGTCGAGCTCCACCGGCCTCAGTCGGCGTGCCATGGACCGTACCTCCCCTGGACGGAAGCGAAAGAGCACCCTAGCTGACGGAATGTCAACGGCACAGGGGTCGGGGTCGGAGTCGGGTCGGCCGGGCCCTATCCGACGGAACGGCCGCGCCCGCCCCGGGGATCCCGCAGCAGCCCGTCCACCGCACGCCCGAACAACAGCCGCCCCGCCCGCGCCAGTACGGGATCGAAGGCCCCCGGCACCCCCCGTACCGTCAGCTCCTCCGTCCACACCACCCGCGAGCCGCCGCCCGGCGTCTCCGTCACCTCGACCAGGGCCCAGCCCCGCACCACCCGGCCCGACTTCTCCAGGCGGCACGTTCCCGTCCGGCCGCCCGCCGGAGGTTCCCAGCGCACGACCTCCATCGGGTCGTCGAAGGACAGCCGGCCGACGCCCGTACGGGCCGTGAACCGGGTCCCGGTCCCGTTCGGCCCGGGCGTCAGCACCCGCGTCCGGGTCAGCGGCACCTGGCGGCCGTGCGCCGGCCAGTCCGTCAGCCGCCGCCACACCTCCTCGGGCGCCAGCGGCACCCGCCGCTCGACGCGGATGAGGCTCACGCCTGTTCCTCGCCCGCCACGACGAGCCCCGGCAGATGTTCGAGGACCTCGGTGCGTACGCCCTCGGGCAGGCCCCGGTCCGTCACCCAGGTGTCCACCTCGTCCAGATCGGCGAACGAACTCAGGCCCACCGTGCCCCACTTGGTGTGGTCGGCGACGACCACGACCCGGCGCGCCGAACGCATCAGGCAGCCGTTCGTCTCCGCCTCAGCGAGGTTCGGCGTCGAGAGGCCCGCCTCCACCGAGATGCCGTGCACCCCGAGGAACAGCAGGTCGAAGTGGAGCGAGCGGACCGCCCGGTCCGCCACCGGCCCCACCAGCGCGTCGGACGGGGTGCGCATCCCGCCCGTCAGGACGACCGTCGCCGCCCCGCGCCGCGGCTCGCCCCCGCCACCCGCGAGCCGGTCCTCGTGGAACACGTCGGCGACCCGCACCGAGTTCGTCACCACCGTCAGGTCCGGCACGTCGAGCAGATGCCGGGCCAGCGCGAAGGTGGTCGTACCCCCGGACAGCGCGATCGCCGCGCCCGGCGGCACCAGGGCCGCCGCCGACCGGGCGATGTCGTCCTTGGCGCCCGGTTCCAGCACCGACTTGGCGGCGAAACCCGGCTCGTGGGTGCTCGCCTCGACCACCGGAACGGCTCCGCCGTGCACCTTCGCCAGCATGCCCTGGCGGGCCAGCGCGTCCAGGTCGCGACGGATCGTCATGTCCGAGACGCTGAGACGCCGGGTCAGCTCGTTGACCCGGACACCGCCGCGCCGCCGGACCTCGTCGAGGATCAGGGCACGCCGCTGCTCCGCGAGGAGGTTCTGGTTGTCAGTCACCGCCGGGGCCGGTCCTTCCGCAGGAGACAAGGGGATGGTCGTCGGATTCGGTGAGGAACGGTGCGCAGGTGCACGACCGTCCGCGATCCTGATGCCGACGTCGCATCTTCCCACCCTGAGAGGAAGTCCCCTCAGTGTCCCCTGCCACACCCGCCCCGGAGAGCGGGGGCGCGGCGCTCGAACTCCTCGTCCACGGAGTCGGCGGAGCCACCCCCCAGGACATGCTCGACGACCCCAGGACCGTACGGGTCACCGGCGACCGCACCGCAGCCGTGCACCGGCGGGTGGAGGACACCGACGCCGAGCACCACCCCGAGCGGTACGCGGCCCGCCCGATCCCCGAGGCGTACTGCTGGTCCAACCTCACCTCGGGCGACGGCACCCGCGCCCTGTGGCTGCTGCTCCTGCCGTTCATGGTCGTCAACCTGGCGCACTGGATGCGCCCGCCCGCCCAGGGCCGTCCGCGGCTCGTCCGGCTGTACGGGGTCCTCGTCCGCCTCGTGGCCCTCACCCTCACCGTGCTCCTCACCGCCGCGGCCTGCGAGGTCGCGCTCGACCTGACGGCGTGGCAGTGCGCGGGAACCGCCGCCTGCGCCGACAGGTACTCCTGGCTCGGCTTCCTCTCCCCGGTGCGCGACGGCTGGTGGTCCGCGCCCGGCCGCCGGCTCGCCCTCGCCGCCCTGGTCCCGACCGCGCTCGTCGGTCTCCTCTGGTACCTGTCGAACCGGACCTGGAGCGCGTACGAGGCCCAGCGCCCGCCCACCGGCTACGACGCCCCCGTGGCCGAACCGGACGCCGACACGGAGACCGCCGACCGGGGCGAGGGCGCTCCCGGCCCCGGCGGGATCAGGCCCGCCCTCGGCCGCCCCGGCTTCTGGTTCGGGCGCCGGCTCGTCGCCCGCCTCAGAGCCGCCCACACCGCCGCCGGCTTCCTCACCGTCGCCGCCGCCCTCGCCACGGCCACCGCACGGCACGACGCCACCGCCCCCGGCGCGGACGCAGGCGCCGTCATCGGAGCGGCCCTCCAGACCGCCGTCGCCGCCTTCCTCGTCCTCGTCGTCCTCGTCGTCTGCCGCCGCGGCCGCAGCGAACGCCGCCTCGACCTGCGCGTCGAACGCACCCTCGTCTCCTGGCTGCCCGGCGCCTCGCTCGCCCTCCTCCTGCTCGCCGCCCTCTACGCGGGCTGGTCACGCCCCGGCTGGACCTCCGGCGGCGCCCTCCCCGGCAACGCCGCCTTCGGCACGCTCACCGTCGTCCAGGGCGGCCTGGTCGTCGCCCTCGGCGTGGTCGCCCTGCTGCTCCAGCGACCCGGCAGGCACCCGCGCACCGCCCTGCGCGGACTCGGCGGCCCCGCCGTCGCCATGCTCGCCTGCGCCCTCGCCGGCGTCATGTCCGGGGGCGTCGCCCAGCGCGTCGCCGACTGGCTCGACGGTCCCGGCGCGGCCCACGGCGGCCCCAGGATCGGTCCGCCCGTGCTCCTCAGCTGGCAGGCGTCCGTCATCCCCGTCCTGCTCCTGTTGCTGCTCGCGCCCGCCGCGCTCCTCGCCGTACGGACCGTGCTCGCCGGCCGGCGGCTGCACGCGACGGTCGAGGCCGACTACGACGCCTCCGGCGAAGGCGACCCGGTCCGTACGGGACAGATCGCCTCCGGCCGGGCGCGGGCGGCGCTCACCGACTCCGCGCCCGTCCTCGTCGGCGTCGTCTCCGGCGCCACCCTGTTCCTCGGCGCCGCCTCCGTCGCCGGAGCCTGGGCCAGCGGAAACGTTCCAGGACGGGCCTTCGACGGCGCCCACCCGGCCGTCGCGTCGCTCGCCTCCGCCACCCAGGCCCTCGGCTCCTGGATGATCGGCTTCGGCTTCCTGCTCTTCGTCACCTGGGGCCGGCGCGCCTACAAGGACGCCTCCGCCCGCCGCACCGTCGGCATCCTCTGGGACGTCGGCACCTTCTGGCCGCGCGCCGCCCACCCCTTCGCGCCGCCCTGCTATGCCGAACGGGCGGTGCCCGACCTGACCTGGCGGATGAGCTCCTGGACCCGGAGCACCGGCGGCCGGCTCGTCATCTCCGGGCACTCCCAGGGCAGCGTCCTCGCGGCGGCCGCCGTCTGGCAGCTGCCGCCCGCCACCCGGGGCCGCGTCGCGCTCCTCACGTACGGCTCACCCCTGGAGCGGCTCTACGGGCGCTGGTTCCCCGCGTACTTCGGCCCCGACGCGCTGCGCGCCCTGAACCGTACGGTCTCCTGCTGGAGCAATCTGTACCGCGCCACCGATCCCATCGGCGGACCCGTCCGGGTCCCCGCCGACGACGGCAGGCCCGCCGTCGACGCCCCGGTCCTTCCCGACCCCGTCGCCTACGGCCGCACCCGCGAACACCCGCTGCCCGAACCGATCCTGGGCCACTCCGACTACCAGGCCGACCCGGCGTTCTCCCACCGGCGCTCCGCCCTCCTCGACCAACTGCTGCCCGCCATGCCCCGGCAGCGTGATCCCCACGAGACCGCGGATCAGGGAAGCTCGGGCAGGTCCTCCGGATAGAGCAGCGTCAGGTCGTCCGTGCTCGCCTCGGCGAGCGCGGCGACCCGGCCCGCGTGCCGCTCCACCATCGACTCGAACGTCTGCCGCGCCGTACGCCCGTTGCCGAACGCCGGCCCCTTGGGCAGCTTCGTGAAGTACACCAGCAGCGCCTCGTCCGTGCCGGGAGCGAGCCGGTACTCGTGCTCGTCCGCCTGCTGCCCCACGATTCGCAGCAGCTCCTCCGGCTCGTAGTCGCCGAACGTGATGGTCCGCGAGAAGCGCGACGCCACGCCCGGGTTGACGGTGAGGAAGCGCTCCATCTCCGCCGTGTAGCCCGCGACGATGACCACCACCGCGTCCCGGTGGTCCTCCATCAGCTTCACCAGCGTGTCGATCGCCTCACGGCCGAAGTCCCGCCCCGAGTCCTCCGGAGACAGGGCGTACGCCTCGTCGACGAACAGCACCCCGCCCCGCGCCCGGTCGAAGGCCTCCTGGGTCCGGATCGCCGTCGAGCCGATGTGCTCGCCGACCAGGTCGACCCGGGACACCTCCACCAGGTGCCCGCGCTCCAGGACCCCGAGGGAGGCCAGGATCTCGCCGTACAGGCGGGCCACCGTCGTCTTGCCCGTACCCGGATTGCCCGTGAAGACCAGATGCCGGCGGACCGAGGCCGCCTTGAACCCGGCCTCCTGACGCCGGCGCCCCACCTCGATCATGTTGGTGAGGGTGCGCACCTCCAGCTTGACGCTCTCCAGACCCACGAGGGCGTCCAGCTCCCCGAGCACGTCCTGCGAGGAACGGGAGGAGGGCACCGGCTCCGGCACGGCCTGCGGTACGGCCGCCTGGACGCGCGGCGCGGGCACCGTCCCCAGGAGCCCCGCCGTCTGCGTCGCCGTCAGGACCGTGCCCCCGTCGGGTACGGAGGAGCGGACCGCGCTCTCGTCGCTGGTGCAGTCCTCCGCGCTCGCACCCTCCTCGGGGAACTCGTAACCCCCGCGCGCGCACCGCTCCGTACGGCACTTGCGCAGCGTCGTACGGCAGCCGTCCGTGACGTGGAAGCCGTACCCGCCGCTGCCCGTGACCCGGCAGCCGTGGAAGGAGCCGCGGCCCTCCGCCGACACGTAGAAACCCGCTTCGGCGGGCGACGTGACCGTGCACCGCTCGATCGTCGGGTCGGCGCCCTTGGTGACGATGACGCCCGTCTGCACGGAGTCGAAGGTGCAGCCGCCGAGGGTGCCGCCGCTGCCGTGGTCCCGGAACCAGGCGCCCGTCGAGGCCTCCCGGATCCGGCAGTCGTCGAGCTGCGCCGTCGCCCCGTCGCTCACCGAGACCGCCGTGTTCCGCACCTGCGACAGATCGCTGTCGACGACGTCCACGCGCGAACCCCGGTCGAGGACGAACAGCGCGTCAGGCACGTCGTGCACCCGGCAGGCGTCGAGGACGGCGGTCGCCCCGTCGCTCACCCACACCGCCGGGTAGTCGCCCGTGCTGTCGTGGATCTCGCACTGGTTGGCGTCCACCCGGGTCCCCGGGTCCCACACCGACAGGCCGTTGCGGCCGAAGCGGCGGACGGTCGACCGGGTCAGCGTCAGGACCGAGCGCGAGCGCAGGTCGACGGCGTTCTCGGGGACGTCGTGGATGTCGCAGTCCGACAGCGTGAGCACCGCGTCCGTGTCGAGGGTGATGCCGTCCCCGGACGTGCGGTGCACCGAGGAGTCCGTGAAGTGGGCGGTGGCGCGGGCCGCGATCTGGAGCCCCGCGCCCTTGATCTCGTACACCTCGCAGCCCACGCCCTCCAGGCCACTGCCCTCGCCGGTCACCGCGATCCCCGCCCCGGAGGAGTGGTGCACCCGGCAGCGTTCGAGACGCGGATGCGCCCCGCCGCGCACCGAGACGCCCGCCTGCCCGGCGGACACCACCTCGCACTCCTCGAACACACCGCCCGCCCCGTCGAGTACGGCGATGCCGACCCCGGCGGGATTGTCGACCGTGCAGCGGCGCACCGTCGGCCGGGCCGCGCCCCGCACCTCGATCCCGGCGGCCGAGCGGGTCATGATCCGCAGGTCGAGCAGTTCCGGCGTGCCGTCCTCGATGAGCAGCGCGGGCGCGGCGACGTCCTGCCCCTCGATGTGGAGGTCCTGCACGGTGACGGAGGCGCGGATCGTCAGTGGCACCCCGTCCGGCGGCGCGATCCGCACCGAGCCGACCGCGCCCTCGGGACCGCGCAGGGTGACGGCCCGCCGCACCACGAGGTTCTCCCGGTAGGTGCCGGGCGCGACGGTGATCACGTCCCCGTCGCCGGCGGCCTCCAGGGCGGCGGCGAGCGAGGGGTACTCACCCGTGCGGCGCCGCCACCGCGATGTGCCGGTGTGCGTCACCTGGACCGTGCCCTGTGCCATGGGTGTGTCCTGCCCCCGCCTGATGCCTCGCCGCTGATCCGATGCCCCACCGTAGCGCGCGCCGGGCCGCGGGGTTGACGGGTCACGTTCGAGCACTCCCTACGGGCTCAACTGCCGGTTCCGGTGCGGCCCCAGTCCGGGCCGGTCGCCGCCCACGCCCGGTCGAGGCGCGCGTACCGCAGCAGCACGAGCCGGCGTACGACGAGGCGGCGGACGGTCTCCACCAGCAGGCCCGCGAGGAGCGCGGTGGTCAGACCGGCGATGAACGCGTGCGCCCGCGCCGTGCCCGCCCGCATCGGCGGCGCCACCGGGCGCCCGTCCCGGTCCGTCCAGAGCGGGAAGGCGGTACCCGGCGCGGAGGTCCGCAGGGCCGTCGTCACCGTGCCCGTGCGGGCGGCACCGTCCGGCGCGGTCCACCGGGCGACCACCGGGCGGCGCCCGCCCGCCTGGTCGCCCGCCTCGACGGTCCCCGCCGCGCTCACCGGCCGCTCGGCGGCCCGTACCACCCGGGCCGTCGTCGGGACGCGCTGCTCCTGCTGGGCGCGGACCGCGCGCTGGAGCGTGACGTCGGCGGAGGAACCGGCCGCCCAGCCGGTCAGCGGCACTACGAGGCAGAGCATGACGACCGCGGTGAAGGCGGCCCAGGCCTCGACGAGATCAGTGGTCCGGCGCAGGGGATTGTGCCGCCAGCGCCAGAGTCCGGTGGCTGCGCGCACGTCGGGACCCCCTCGTCGTCACCGCTCCTTCCGACGAGTGTGCCCCGGGGCGGCGTTCCCCGCCTGCCGGGCCGGTGCAGTGTGTCGGGTGTCCCGGGCGTCCGGCCGGGTGCCCGGGTGCGGGGGCCGCCGCGGTGCCGGGCTCAGTCCAGGATCTTCACCTCGTCGCCGACCCGGACCGTTCCGGTGTGCTCGGGGACGAGGTTCTGGCCGAAGATGACCAGGCCGTCGTTCTTGCGGTGCCGGGCGAGGGTGCGCAGCGGCTCCTTGCCCCGCTCGGCGGTGAGCTGGTTCGTGGTGGTGACGACACAGCGACCGCAGGGCCTGGCGACGCGGAAGGTGACCTCGCCGACGGCGAGCCGCGTCCAGCCGTCCTCCGCCCAGGGGGAGGTCCCCCCGATCACGAGGTTCGGCCGGAACCGGCTCATCGGGAGGGGGCCCTCGTGGGCGTGGTCCCCCTGCGCGATGAGCGAGTTGAGGGCGTCGAGCGAGGACGTGGTGGCGACGAGCAGCGGGTAGCCGTCCGCGAAGCTCACCGTCTCGCCGGGCAGCGCGTACTCCGGGTCGACCGGCCGCCGGTGCTCGGGCGCGTCCATGTGGACGAGCCGGAAATCGCCCTCCAGGTACGCGGAGAGCCACGCGGCCGCCGTCGGGGCGGCGGGCACGGCCTCCACGGGCTTGTCGAAGATCTCCACGGTGACGGTGGACGAGGGGTGCGGCACCTCGACCGTCACCGGCGGGTGGCCGGGAGCCGACAGGATGATCCCGCCGCCCGGCAGCGGCTCAGCCGTGGCCAACGCCATCCGGGGGTGACGGCGTTGGGTCACGACCTTGTCCGCCGCGTCGACGACGGCCCACCGGCGGTCCCCGGCCAGCCCCCAGAGCTGGACCTCGGCCTCCGTGGGGGCCAGTGAGCGCATGGCCTTCACCGGGTGGACGTGGACGGAGCGGAGAACAGGAGTCGGCATACGGTCATCCTGCCAGCCGCTCCGGACACTACGTCGCCCGGTGCGCTGAGCCGGTCAGTAACCCCCGCCCTGGTAGGGACGGTTGTACGGGTCGTCGTACGGCGCGGGGGCGGGCCGGGGCGCCGCCGGACGCATCGCCTCGTAGCCCGCGGGAGCGGGGCGGGGCGGCTGCGCGTACTGGCCGGCCTGGTAGCCGCGCGGGGCCACCGGCTGCTGCGGGATGTACGGGGCGGGGGCGTGCTGCAGGGGCACGGGGGCCATCTGGGGCGCGGGCTGCGGGTATCCGTAGCCGTTGCCGTAGGAGGGCTGCGGGGTGGGCGCCGCCGGGAGGGCGGGCAGTGCCGCGGGGAGCGCCGGCAGGTAGGAGCCGCTCGTGGGGAAGCTGCTGCCGGTGTCGTAGGCGGCGGGCACTCGGATCGGGGCGATCTGAGGCGTGCCCCGCTCCGCGACCAGGGAGTCGTAGATCGGGGTGTCCGGGAAGGACGGCGCGGTGTGGTAACCGCCTCCATAGGTGGAGCGGGGGGAGGTCATGGCCATAAGTTAAGCCCACGATGTGCCGGTTGGGGAGTCCCCATCTTAGGGTCATCCGATTTACGCTGTTTTTGTCGGGCTGACCTGCCAAAACGGCGTTAAAGTCTGCGTAAACAACGGGGGATCTTTTCCGTTGATCTTGAGCGTGGGAAACTCAGGATTATCGACCTATTACCGATAGTAATCACACGGCTATCAGCCGAGTTGACGCCGGACCAGCTCGTGAAAGAGACCGGTCGTGTCGGCGAGGAGTTCGGCGGGGGTGCCTTCCTGGACGACACGTCCGTCCGCCATCGCGATCACCCGGTCCGCGTCCATGATGGTGGACAGCCGGTGGGCGATCACCACGCGGGTCGCGTTCAGGGCACGGGTCGACTCGATGACGGTCCGCTGGGCCTCGTTGTCCAGCGCGCTGGTGGCCTCGTCGAAGAAGAGGACGCGCGGCCTGCGGATCAGAGCCTGGGCGATCATCAGCCGCTGCCGCTGCCCGCCGGACACGCTGCCTCCGCCGTCGGACAGCATCGTGTGCATGCCCATGGGCATGGCCTTGATGTCCTCGGCCAGGCCCGCCATCGCCGCGGCGGCCCATGCGTCCTCCAGGGGGTACGTCCCGGCGCCGCGGATGCAGTCGAGGACGGAGCCGGAGAACGGCTGGGCGTTCTGGAGCACGACCCCGCACTGCCGGCGCACGGCCGCCTGGTCGAGGGCCGCGAGATCCTGACCGTCGTACCGCACGGTCCCGGAGACCGGCCGGTCGAAGCCGATGAGCAGCCGCAGGAGCGTGGACTTGCCGCAGCCGCTGGCCCCGACGATCGCGACGAACTCGCCCGGTCGCACCCGCAGATCGACCCCGTCGAGCACCAGCGGGCCGTCCTCGCCGTAGCGGTAGGACAGGTTCTCGGCCTCGATGGCCCCGGTCAGTTCGCCGGGCCTGACGCTGGAGCCGCGCACCTCGGGCGTCGCCCGGAACACCGGCCTGATCTGCTCGAACATGGGCTGCACGGCGGCGGCGGAGAGGAGCGCGCCGGTCAGCTGCGTCACCGAGGACAGCATCATCGTGACGGCGGTGCTGAAGGTGAGGAACTCGCTCGCGGACAGCGTGCCGCGGGCGGGCCCGGCCAGGAGCGCGAACATCACGAGGGTGCACAGCGGCAGACAGACCGCGCCGAGGACCGCGAGGGCGTTCTTGATCCGCCCGACGCGCCGGTGCAGTTCGCGGGTACGGGCGAACCGCCCCGCCCAGGCCGCGTACGCGAAGCTCTCGGCCGCCGCGACGCGTAGCTTCGGCAGACCGCGCAGGGTCTGGAAGGCCTGGTTGTCGAGCTTGTTGCCGAGCCGGATCAGCTGTCGCTGGTACCGCAGCTGCCACAGCCCGAGGCCCAGGAAGACCGCGGCCGTGGCGAGCAGCAGGGCGATTGCGACCAGGGCGAGGGGCACGCTGTAGACGAGCAGCAGCACCAGGTTCACCGTGCCGACGGTGCCCGCCTGGACGACCACGGGACCGATGCCGGACAGGACCCGCCGGATGGCGCTCACGCCCATGGCGGCACCGGCCAGTTCGCCGGTCGAGCGGCCGGCGAAGAACGTCGTCGGGAGCCGGAGCAGCCGGTCCCAGACGGCCGGCTGGAGGGTGGCCTCGATGCGGCCCTCCATCCGGAGGATCGCGGTGTTCTGCAGCAGCATGAAGGCGGCCGACACGATGCTGGTCGCGATGATCGCCACGCCGGTCTGGACGATGAGCCCGGTCTCGGCCGCGGGGACGTACGTGCCGAGCACCTTGCCCGTCGCCACGGGCACCAGGGCGCCCAGGGCGACCGCCACGAGCCCGCCGAGCAGTAGGGCGCGCAGCTCCGACCGGGTGCCCCGCAGACTGAACCGGAGCAGCTGAGGCAGGCTCAGCGGCCGGTCGGGCAGCGGGCGGTAGAACATGACGGCGCTCGGCGCGAAAGCGGCGGCACCGGCGCGGCCGACGCGCTCCCGCTCGCCCGTGGCCGGGTCGAAGGCCACGTACCGGCCGCGCCGCCACAGCAGCGCGACCGGTGTCCCGTCGGCCGCGCGGTGACCCACCAGGGGCCCGCTGTCCTCGCGCCACCAGCGGTCGCCGAGGCGGACGCCCCGGGTGCGGATCCGCGAGGCGAGCGCGATCCGCTCGACCGGGTCGGGGCACCCGGGGTCCGCGCCGAAGGCGTCGCCCGCGTCCGCCGGTTCCACGAGCGTGATGCGCGCCTCGTCGGCCACGGCCCGGCACACCGCGAAGGTCGCGTCGGCGCCCGCGCGGCCCCGGGCGCCTGGGCCGCCGTGGCGGCCGATGGAGGCGAGCAGGGTGCGGTCGGCCGTGGTGCGGGCCGCCTCGCCCGCCTCGACCCCGGCCGCCGCACGGTCCTCGTGGTCGCGTTCGAGCTGCTCGATCCAGCCGTCCAGGGCGTGCAGCAGCCGGTACTGCTGGTCGACCATGCCCTGCCAGGTCGCGGGGTCGACGAGGAGGGTGCCCGTGCCGGGGCCCTGGTGGCCCTCGTGGGCCGGGTACCCCTCATGTCCCTCGTACGCGGCCCCGTACGCGATGCTGCCCGGGGTCAGCCGCATCCACAGGACGTCGTCGTCGGCCGTGCCGGCGGTGGAGCCGCCGTCGAGGGCGGCCTGGTACAGGACCCGCAGCCCGCGCCCGATGCCGAGCGCGAAGGCGTGCTCCAGGGGACTGAGCGGGGGCTCGGCCCACGTACCGTGCGGGCCCGGGTCGGCGTACCACTGGCCCTCGTACCACTGGCCGCCGTGACCCTGCTCCCGCCCTCCGTACCTCTGACCGGCGTACTGCCCCGCCGCGTACGCCAGTTCGCGCAGCTCGACGCGGCGCAGCAGGCAGCCCTGCGCGGGGCGGCCGATCAGGGTGTGCGCGGGGCCTTCGACCGGGCCCAGGAGCAGCGTGCCCGCCCCGAGGCGGCCCAGGAAGTGCCACGGGCCGAGCCGCGCCGCGTCGACGGCGAAGAGATCGAGCGCGCCGTCGACGACGAGCCAGAGGACGTGCGGGCCTTCGAGCGGGACGCTGCTCAGGCCTGCGCAGTCGACCGCCGTGCCCAGGGCGCCCAGGGCGGCCACGACCGGGTCGGGCGCGCCGCTGCCCGTACG
>NZ_JBITBZ010000014.1:46720-258679 GCF_044452745.1 Streptomyces sp. NPDC051822
CGTGCCGTACGCCGGCGGGGTCGGCGGGCGGATGGGGAAACGTCACCTCAGTGCTCCTTGACCAGGGCCGCGTACGCGCCCCCCGCGGCGACGAGCCAGAGGACGTGCGGGCCTTCGAGCGGGACGTTGCTCAGGCCTGCGCAGTCGACCGCCGTGCCCAGGGCGCCCAGGGCGGCCACGACCGGGTCGGGCGCGCCGCTGCCGTGCCGTACGCCGGCGGGGTCGGCGGGCGGATGGGGAAACGTCACCTCAGTGCTCCTTGACCAGGGCCGCGTACGCGCCCCCCGCGGCGACGAGCTGTTCGTGGCGCCCGCGTTCCACGACCGTGCCCCGGTCGAGCACGACGATCTCGTCGCTGTCGCGCACGGTGCTCAGCCGGTGGGCGATCACCACGCAGGCGCAGCCGCGCCGCCGCAGGTTGTCGATGACGATCTGCTCGGTCGCCGCGTCGAGGGCGCTGGTGACCTCGTCGAGGATCAGGACGCTGGGGCGGCGCACCAGGGCGCGGGCGATCTCCAGGCGCTGGCGCTGGCCGCCGGAGAAGTTGCGGCCGTCCTGCTCGACGCGGCTTCGGATGCCGCCGGGGCGGCGGGCGACCACGTCGTACACGGCGGCGTCCTGGAGGGCGGCGACGACGGCCTCGTCCGGCACGGAGGGGTCCCAGAGCGCCACGTTGTCGCGGACGGTGCCCTCGAAGAGGAAGACGTCCTGGTCGACGAAGGAGACGGAGGCCGCGAGGGCGCTGCGCGGGATGTCCTCCAGGCGCATCCCGTCGATGCGGATCGCGCCCTCCCACGGGGTGTAGAGGCCGGACATCAGCCGCGAGACGGTGGACTTGCCGCTGCCGGAGCCGCCGACCAGGGCGACCTGCTGCCCGGGGCCCACGGTGAGCCGGAAGTCCTTGAGCAGGGGGGCGTCCAGGGGGCTGTATCCGAAGGTGACGCCCTCCAGTTCGACGTGCCCGGTGAGCCGGCGGGTCGGGGCGTGCGGGGCGCGCCGGGTGTGGACCGGGTCGACGGGGAAGTCCTCGACGTCCCTGAGGCGGGCGACGTCGGCGGCGAAGTCCTGGACGCGGCCCGCCACGCCGTTGAGCCGGGTGATCGGTGCCGTGAAGCCGGTCACGAGGGCCTGGAAGGCGACGAGCAGCCCGACGGTGAGGTGTCCCTCCACGGCCCGCAGCCCGCCGATCGTGAGGATCAGCGCGCTGTTGAGCGCGGCGAGGGCGGGCGCGACGACCGCGAGCCAGGCGCTGGGCACGCCGAGCCGCTGCTGCACGTCGAGGGTGGTGGCGTGCTGTCCGGCCCAGCGGCGGAAGAAGCCGTCCTCGCCGCCCGTGGCCTTCATCGTCTCGATGAGCTGGAGTCCGCTGTACGCGGTGTTGGTCAGCCGGGCGCTCTCGGCGCGCAGCCGCTGCGTGCCGGTGGCCCGCAGGTGGATGACGACACGCAGGGCGAGGAGGTTGAGCAGGGCGATGAGCATGCCGACGACGGTGAGCTGCGGGTCGTACGTCCAGAGCAGTACCGCGTAGAGCAGCACGACGACGGCGTCGACGGCCGCGGCGGCCAGGTCGCGGGCGAGGGTCTCGGCGACGGCGTCGTTGGACTGGAGGCGCTGGACGAGGTCCGCCGGGCTGCGCTGGGAGTAGAAGGCGAGCGGGAGCCGCAGCAGGTGCCGCAGGAAGCGGGCGCTGCCCAGGGTGGAGGCGATGATGCGCCCGCGCAGCAGATTGGCCTGCTGGAGGGCGGTGAGGGTGGCGGTGAGGACGAGGGTGGTCGCCATCGCCGCGAAGACCACGCCGAGCAGGGACGTCTGGTTCCCGATGAGGAACATGTCGATGTACGTACGGCTCAGGGCCGGCACCCAGGCGCCGACGGCCACCAGGAGCAGGCTGGCGACGACCGCCGCGGCCATGGTGCCGGAGGTGCCGCGCAGCCGGGCGGGCAGGGCGGCGAGGACGCCGGGCCGGCTTCCGCCGCGGCGGAAGCCGGGGCCCGGTTCGAAGGTGAGCACGATGCCGGTGAAGCTGGTGTCGAACTGGTCCATGGGGACGAACCTGCGTCCGCTGCCCGGGTCGTTGACGTACACGCCGGGGCGCCCGAAGCGGCGGCCCATGCCCTCGTAGACGACGTAGTGGTTGAACTCCCAGAAGAGGACGGCCGGTCCGGCCACCCCGGCGAGCGCGGCCACGTCCATCTGCATGCCCTTGGCCTGGAGGCCGTAACCCCGCGCGGCCTTGAGGAGGTTGCCGGCCCGGGACCCGTCGCGGGAGACGCCGCAGGCGATGCGGAGCTCCTCGAGGGGGACGAAGCGGCCGTGGTGGCCGAGCACCATGGCGAGGGCGGCGGCGCCGCACTCGACCGCCTCCATCTGGAGGACGGTGGGGGTACGGACGGTCCGGGGCCGACGGCCCCTGGCCGCCTTGGCTCCGTTGGCCGCCTTGGCTTGCCTGGGGGCGGGGGTACGGCGTCGGGGTCCGGCGGCGGGCGGGAGCCTGCGCGAGGACGGCCGGGCCCGGGTCGCCGCCCTGGGCCGCGCGCTCACGGGAGCAGCCAGTCGACGGGGCGCTGCGCGGCGAGGTGGACGGCGCCGGTGACGGGCGTACGGGAGGCGGGGGCGTGCGGGGGTCCGTCCGCCGAGGACCAGACGTATCCGGAGGTGGTGGCGGCGGAGCGGTCAAGGGTCACGAGGACCGCGACCGGGTCGCCCTGCCGGGAGAAGCGCGCGGCGAGTCCCGCGTCGCCGAGGAAGGAGCCGAGCTGGGCCGCCGACTGGGGGGTGCGGCCGACGGAGGCGACCCGGCCGCGGAGCACGCCGAACCGGTCGCGCGGGACGGACTGGACGCCGAGGTCGACGCGGGCGCCCACGCGGACCGTGGCGGCGGAGTCGCCCGGCAGGTACAGGACGGCCACCAGGGGAGCGTCCGGGTCGGTCACGCGCTCGACGGCCGCCACGTCGGCGCCGGTGGTGAGGACGGAACCCAGCCGTGCGTGCAGGGTGGTGACGCGACCGCCGGCGACGGCCCGGACGGGACGGTCGCCCCGGTCCGTGCGGACGGTGAGCACGGGAGCGCCGGGGGCGACGGCCCGGCCCTCTTCGGCGAGGACCTCCGTGACCTGTCCGGCGACGGGGCTCTGGAGCAGGTAGGTGCCCTCGGCGTGGGTGAGGAGGCCGGGGGCGGTCAGCTTGGACGTCACCGTGCCGGTGAGGGCCCAGACGCCGGCGGCGGCCATGACGACGACGGTGACGGCGAGCACGAGGCGGCCCTGGGGGCGCGCGAAACGCACGGGCACGTCGAGTTCTTCGGGTGCTTGCAGCTTGGAAAGCGCATTGCGGCGGAACTGCACGGACTATTCCTTCGGCTGCGTTCTGTCGCCTTGTTTTGCATTCATCGCGGACGTCTTTTCCGCGGTGGGACTCAGGGGCGGCCGTGAACCCCGGAACCGGGGTGGTTCCGGGGTTCACGGATTACCTGTGGCTCAGATACCGGCGAGGCCGGTGATGCCCGCGGTGTTCACCGAGACGCCGGTGATGCCGGAGGCCAGGCCGGGGACGCCGGCGGCGATGCCCTCGACGCCCTGGACCGTCTGGAGGGAGCCGACGGTGCCGAGCAGGTTGGTGACGTCGCTGGTCAGAGCGCCGGCGAGGCCGCCGGAGACGGTGACGAGACCACCGGAGACCGCGTCGAGGTCGGCGTCGGAGATCTCAACGGTCTCAAGGTCGTGACGCATGATGCGCACCCTTCGTTCATGGGGGGGAATCCGTCTTCTGCGGCCGCAGCGGGTTTGATCCAATCACGCGAACGGTTGACCCGACTAATTCGGTTGACGCTCCCGCTCCGGTGTTTCTGCACCTCGGGAAGCGGCCGTGCGTCCACATTCACCGAATGCTGACGGCTTCTCCTCGGATCCGAGTAACAGATTCGGCCACGTCGCCACGCGGGGGGAACCTAAAGGGACAGAAGGGTGCTGTCCGGGCGGGCCGTTCCCCGCCGGTGTCGGGGAACGGTGAAGGCGTCGCCCCTCCCCACGCACACGTTGTGCAGGTTTCCGGGAGGGAGGGGCGTGTGGTCACCCCGGGAGTGCCGGGGCCCTACAGGCCGGGGCCGTTGTACGCGCCGCGGTGCGGTTTCAGGGTCGCGGACACGGGGTTGGCCCAGTAGTCGCGGCCTCCGTCGCCGCTGATCACGGAGCCGTTGCCGAGGGCGGGGGAGGTGGCGCGCAGCTTGTAGCCGTCGACGGAGTGGATCGTGTCTCCGCCGGTGCCGGGGTTCAGGAAGTGCGGGTCGCCGACGATGCCGTTGGCGGTCGGACGCGGCACGCCCTGGAAGACGTTCCACAGCCACTGGACGCCGGGGCCGGTGGGCAGCCGGGAGTCGGTGGTGCCGACCCAGATGTTGTTCTCGACGACGCTCTCGTCGGGAACCCTGATGTCGAGCTTCCTGTCGGTGCAGTAGATGACGTTGTTGTACATGTGCAGTGCCGAGCGGCCGGCGCTGACGCTGCTCATGCGGCAGTCGTTCTCGGAGATGTTGTAGCGGATGATCTGCTTGGCGCCGCCGATGGTGCCGCACCCGTCGCAGTCGAGGAAGAAGCCGCCGATGTTGTCGCGGCTGAAGTTGTACTGGATCGTGCAGGTGCCGGTGTTGCCCCAGTCGCAGTCGAAGGCCTGGCTGTCGGCCACCGACATCCGTGTGATGCCGTGGACGGCGTTCTTCTGGATGGTCGGGTTGTGGTCGCCGAGCACCCAGATGCCGGCGAAGTTGCCGCCGGAGAAGGGGTACACGCCGTTGCCGACGCCGGACGCGTTGTTGTACTGGATCATGGGTGCGTCGGCGTAGCTGGCGATGATGCCGTCACCGCCGACGTCCTTGATGACGTTGTGCTCGATCAGGACGCCGGAGCCCTTGACGGCCATGGCGCCGACGCGGATCTTGAGGCCGCCGCCGCCCGTGTTGCTGATCTGGTTGTGATGGACCCGGATGTCGTGGAGGGTCGAGTTCGTGCCGCTCGCGCCCGTGACGACGCCGGCGGACTGGACGAAGTCCTCGGTGGTGGGGCTGTTCTTGTTCGTCTGGCCGGCCACACGGTCGACGACGAGATGCCCGATGTCGAACCCGCGGTGCGCTGTTCCGTCCGTGGCCGAGATCCGCAGACCGGTACGACGGGCGAGGGTGGAGGCCGGGTTGGTGAGTTTGAGGCCGCTGACCCGCCAGTGGTCCTGGTCGGTGAAGGAGAGGGCGTCGGCGGCTCCGCCTCCGTCGATCACGGGCAGGGCCCCGGTGCCGTAGGCGGTGAGGGTGACGGGGGCGGTGGCGGTGCCGCTGCCCCGGGGCGCGAGGGAGCCGGTGCAGGTGGTGCCGGACGCGAGGGCGAGCGTGTCGCCGGGGCCGTACGTCCTCGCGTTGGCCTGGCCGATGCTGTTGAACGGCGATGCCTGGCTGCCGTCACCGGCGGCCGGCCGTGAGCAGTCCACGTACGTGATGCTGCCCGCGGCGGAGGCGGGGACGGCGGCGAGAGCGCCGGTCCCGCTGAGGGCGAGACCGGCGACGGCGAGCCAACGGCCCACCGTCCGACGGCCTTTGAACGCTCCGATGGTCATGACGTACCACCCTTCTGACGGTCTGCTGCCGCCAGAAGCTAGGTGCGGCCGATGATCGAGTCAACGCACCTTTGTCGATTGATCGAATTTCGATCAGTATCTGGGCGTTTCGTCGACTCCGGCTCAGAGGTCGACTCCGGCTCAGGTGGCTCTGGGCCAGGTCCCTTTGGGCCAGGCGGCTTCGGCTCAGGAGGTCGCCTCCGGGCGGGAGTACGTCCGGCCCTTCCACGCCGCCCCGCCGCCCCGGTGGTGCCGCACCGCCGAGTCCACCGTCATCAGGAGATAGAGGAACGCGGTGAAGGGCAGCAGGGGAGCGAGCCACAGCCGCTGCCGGTAGTAGCGGAGCATCGGCACGTACGTCCCCGCCATCACCGCCCAGGCCGCGCCACCCGCCCAGGCCGCCACCGCGTCCCCGCCGAGCACACCCGCCAGCGTGGCCACCGGCGGCACCAGATAGACGAGCACCAGACCGCCCACCGTCCCCACGAGCAGCAACGGACTGTGCCGCAGCTGCGCGTACGCGCTGCGGGCGACCATCCGCCAGAGCTCCCCGAGCCCCGGGTACGGGCGCACGCTGTCGACCCGCTCCGCCAGCCCCAGCCAGATCCGCCCGCCGACCCGCCGTACCGCCCGCGCCATCGACACGTCGTCGATCACCGCCTGCCGGATCGCGTCCGGCACGTCGGCCGCCACCGCCGTCTCCGTCCGCAGCAGCACACAACCGCCCGCGGCGGCCGTCGCCAGGGGCCGCGCCCGGTTGATCCACCGGAAGGGATACAGCTGCGCGAAGAAGTAGACGAACGCCGGCACGACCAGGCGCTCCCACAGGCTCTCCACCCGGAGCCGGGCCATCTGTGACACCAGGTCCAGATCGTTCGCCACCGCCGCCGAGACCAGGAGCCGCAGACTGTCCGGCTCATGGGCGATGTCCGCGTCCGTCAGGAGCAGGAACTCGGGTCCACGCGCGCGTGCGAGCGCCATGCCGTGCCGCAGCGCCCACAGCTTCCCCGTCCAGCCCGGCTCCGGCTCACCCGGCGACACCACGGTCAGCGGCAGCCCCCCGTACCGTCCCGCAAGGTCGGCGGCGAGCCTGCCCGTGCCGTCCGTACTCCCGTCGTCCGCGAGGATCACCTCCGCGACCCCCGGATAGTCCTGGGCGAGCAGCGACGGCAGGCTCAGCGGCAGCACCTCGGCCTCGTCCCGTGCGGGAACGACGACGATGACGTACGGCCAGGGGTCGCGTCGGTCGACCTCACCGGCCTCCCCGCCCGCGTGCCCGCGCGTGGCCGGTGGCAGCCGCTGGTCCGTACGCCAGAAGAAGCCCTGGCCCAGGGCCAGCCAGCCCCAGACGGCCAGGGAAGCGAGCGCGAACCAGGCGAGGGTGCTCATTCGCGGCAGTCTGCCCCAGATCGCGGGGCGTACAAGGCTCATCGGCTAGGGTGACCGGGTGAAGATCGCGCTCATGGACTCCGGAATCGGCCTCCTCCCGGCGGCGGCCGCGGTGCGGCGGCTCCGGCCGGACGCGGATCTCCTCCTCTCCAACGACCCCGACGGCATGCCCTGGGGACCTCGTACCCCCGAGGACCTCACGCGGCGCGCCCTCGCCGTCGCGCTCGCCGCCGCCGAGCACCGCCCGCAGGCGCTGATCGTGGCCTGCAACACCGCCACCGTGCACGCCCTGCCCGCGCTGCGCGCCGCGCTGGAACCGGACATCGCCGTCATCGGCACCGTCCCCGCGATCAAGCCCGCCGCCGCCGGCGGCGGCAAGATCGCCATCTGGGCCACCCCGGCCACCACCGGCAGCGCCTACCAGCGCGGACTCATCCGCGACTTCGCCGACGGCGCCGAGGTCACCGAGGTGCCCTGCCCGGGGCTCGCGGACGCCGTCGAGCACGCCGACCCGGCGGCCGTGGACCGTGCCGTCGCCGCCGCGGCGGCGCTCACCCCCCGGGACGTCCGCACCGTCGTCCTCGGCTGCACCCACTACGAACTGGTCGAGGAGCGCATCCTCGCCGCCCTCGAAGCCCGCGGCAGGGCCGGACTGCCCCCGCTCGTCTTCCACGGCTCCGCGGACGCCGTCGCCGCGCAGGCGCTGCGCCGCCTCGGCGCCGAGCCCGCCCCCGACGCGGACCCCACCGGCGGCCTCTCCGTCCTGCTGAGCGGACGCCCCGGCGCGCTGCCCGGCACGGCCCTCGGCTATGCCGAAGGCCGGATCCTGGGTGCGGTCGCCCCCGCTCACTGAGCGTGTACGGAAGACTCGCTCGCCGAGGGAACGCGGACGGTTCGCTCACTGAGCGTGTGCGGAAGGCTTCGCTCCGGCGCGCTGTCGCGGCCGATCCTGGGTAGTCTTACCCTATGAGGCAGCACGCCCGGACCCCGCACGCCGACGACGCGACACCCGCCGTCTGGACCGGCCGCGCCACCAACCGTTTCCAGTGGCTGGCGGCCCTCGCCGGTGCGGCCTGCTTGGCCCTCGGCATCACCATCGCCGTGGCATCGGCCTGGACCTCCGGCGTCCTCGCCCTGCTGATGGCCGTGATCGGCTGTGTCGCCGCCGGACTGCTCGTCCTCTTCGGCACGCTCGCGTTCGTCCACGTGGCCGTGAAGGTCGACGACCGCGCCATGGAGGTCCGCTGCGGCCACATCGGTGTGCCGCGCCGCCGCATCCCCCTCTCCCACGTCGTCGGCGCGGACTTCGCACCGAGCGTCACCCCGCGGCACTGGGGCGGCTGGGGATACCGCTGGCGCCCCGAGAAGGGCACGGCCGTGATCGTCCGGCGGGGCGAGGGCCTGGTCCTGCGCCTCGGCGACGGACGTACGTTCACGGTCACCGTCGACGACGCCGAATCCGCGGTCCGCGTCATCCGCGACCACCTCCGCCACCCGGCCCCACCGGCCCCGCCGACACCGACGGGCGTCTGACCCCGCCCAGGCCGAACAGGCACCCCGGCCCGCGGGGACGGACCGCGGGGACCACAGGGACGCCCCGTAGACTCCGCAAGGTGAGCGCCACCATCACCCCCGTCGACGCGTCCGGAACCGACCCCGCACCCACGCCGGGTTCCCGGCTGCTGCGGTTCGTGCGGCCCGGGGCGGCTCTGCTGTCCGGGTTCCTGCTCTACCTGAGCTTCCCGCCGCGCCCCCTGTGGTGGCTCGCGCCGCCCGCCTTCGCCCTGCTCGGCTGGGTCCTGCGGGGCCGCCGCCTCCGCGCCGGGTTCGGCCTCGGGTACCTCGCCGGGCTCGGCTTCCTCCTGCCGCTCCTCATCTGGACCGGCGAGGAGGTCGGCGCCGGACCGTGGCTCGCCCTCGCGGCCCTGGAAGCGCTCTTCGTGGCCGGCGCGGGCCTCGGCATCGCGGCCGTCTCCCGGCTCCCGGCGTGGCCCGTCCTCGCCGCCGCGGTGTGGATCCTCGCGGAGGCGGCACGCGCGCGCGTGCCCTTCGGCGGCTTCCCCTGGGGCAAGATCGCCTTCGGACAGGCGGACGGTGTCTTCCTGCCGCTCGCCGCCCTCGGCGGTACGCCGGTGCTCGGTTTCGCCGTCGCCCTGTGCGGTTTCGGCCTGTACGAGGCCTACCGGCGGATCCGGGCCTACCGCGCCACCGGCGCCGCCCCCCGCGGCCCTGTCGCCGTCGCCGCGGTCTCCGTACTCCTCCCCGTCGCTGGTGCCCTCGCCGCGCTGCCCCTCGTCGACGACTCGGCCGAGGACGGCACCGCCACCGTCGCCGCCGTCCAGGGCAACGTGCCCCGCCTCGGCCTCGACTTCAACGCCCAGCGCCGGGCCGTCCTCGACAACCATGTCGCCCGCACCCGCGAGCTCGCCGCGGACGTCGAGGCGGGCCGCGCGCCGCAGCCCGACTTCGTGCTGTGGCCGGAGAACTCCTCGGACATCGACCCGTACGCGAACGCCGACGCGGCCGACGTCATCGACGGAGCCGTCCGCGCGATCGGCGTACCGACCGTGATCGGCGCGGTCGTCGCCCCCGAGACCGGCAAGCTCCGCAACACCCTCATCGAATGGGACCCGGAGCGCGGCCCCGTCGCCACGTACGACAAGCGGCACGTCCAGCCGTTCGGCGAGTACATCCCCATGCGGTCCCTCGTGCGCGTCTTCAACAGCAACGTCGACCGGGTGAGCCGGGACTTCGGCGCCGGCACGAAGGTCGGCGTCTTCGACCTGGCCGGCACCAAGGTGGGCCTCGCCACCTGTTACGAGGCGGCCTTCGACTGGGCCGTGCGCGACACTGTCACCCACGGCGCCCAGCTGATCACCGTCCCCAGCAACAACGCCACCTTCGGCCGCACCGAGATGACCTACCAGCAGCTCGCGATGTCCCGGGTGCGGGCCGTCGAGCACAGCCGGTCCGTGGTCGTGCCCGTCACCAGCGGGGTCAGCGCGGTCATCCGCCCCGACGGCGAGATCGTCGCCCAGACGAGGATGTTCACCCCCGACGTCCTGGTCGAGGAGGTGCCGCTGCGCTCCTCGCTGACCCCGGCGACCCGGATGGGCACGCTGCCCGAGGCCCTGCTCGTGGCGCTCGCCGCCGCCGGTCTCGGCTGGTCGGCGTTCCGCTCCGTACGGGCCCGCCGCGGCGGCCGGAGCGAGTGACACGGCCCCGGGGCCCGATCGGTCCACGGCCGGGCCCGACGGCTCGGATTCGACGGCCCGGGCCCAGGGCCCGCAGGGTCCCACGGCCCGATCCGTCGACGACCCCATGACCTAGGGTCGGTCCATGGCTACCCCTGACTTCATCCAGGCCCTGCGCGCGACGGCGGGCCATCAGCTCCTCTTCCTCCCCGGAGTGAGCGCCGTCGTCTTCGACGACGAGGGCCGGGTGCTGCTCGGCCGGCGGGCCGACACCGGACGGTGGGCGATCGTCGGCGGCATCGTCGAACCCGGCGAGCAGCCCGCAGACTGCGCGGTGCGCGAGGTGTACGAGGAGACCGCGGTGCGCTGCGAGGTCGAGCGGATCGTGCTCGTCGAGACCCTCAGCAAGCCCGTCGTCTATCCCAACGGCGACGAGTGCCAGTTCATGGACGTGACCTTCCGCTGCCGCGCGGTGGGCGGCGAGGCACGCGTCAACGACGACGAGTCCACCGACGTCCGCTGGTTCGACGTGGACGACCTGCCGGACATGAAGCGCTTCTCGTACCTGCGGATCGAGAAGGCCCTGGCCGACGAACCCACATGGTTCCGCACCACAGTGACCAGCTGAACTATGGCCCCGGCACACATCGGTGGGGGAAGAGGCGCTTCATAGGGTGCGGAGCATGAGCACCTCCCTCACCGCCCACGGTGCCGCAACGGGTACCGGATCCGTCTCCGCCGAACCCCGGCCCCGTGCCGTCGTCCTCGACCTCACCGGCCGCACCGCGCTCGTCACCGGCGCGGCCGGCGGCATCGGGCGCGCCTGCGCGCTGCGGCTCGCCGCCTCAGGAGCCCGGGTCAGAGCCGTCGACCGCGCCGCCGAGGGCCTCGAGACCCTGGCCGAGGAGGCCGCGGCGCTCCCCGGAAGCCTCGAACCCCGACTCCTCGACCTCACCGACCTCGACGCCGCGGAGGCC
Source organism: Streptomyces sp. NPDC051822 (assembly GCF_044452745.1). Taxonomy (NCBI): domain Bacteria; kingdom Bacillati; phylum Actinomycetota; class Actinomycetes; order Kitasatosporales; family Streptomycetaceae; genus Streptomyces; species Streptomyces sp. NPDC051822. The sequence continues at coordinate 57,879 of NZ_JBITBZ010000014.1, forward strand.
GCCGCCGCGGGTGCCGACATCCTCGTCAACAACGCCGGACTCCAGCTCGTCCGCCCCATCGAGGAGTTCCCGCCGGACGTCTTCCACACCGTCCTCACGGTGATGCTGGAGGCACCCTTCCGGCTCATCCGGGGCGCCCTGCCCCACATGTACGCCCAGGGCTGGGGACGGATCGTCAACCTCTCCTCCGTCCACGGCCTGCGCGCCTCCCCCTTCAAGTCCGCGTACGTCGCCGCCAAGCACGGCCTGGAGGGCCTCTCCAAGACCGCAGCCCTCGAAGGCGCCCCGCACGGCGTCACCTCCAACTGCGTCAACCCCGGCTACGTGCGCACCCCGCTCGTCGAACGGCAGATCGCGGACCAGGCCACCGCCCACGGCATCCCCCCTGAGCGGGTCCTCTCCGAGGTCCTGCTGAAGGACTCGGCACTCAAGCGGCTCATCGAACCGGAGGAGGTCGCCGAGGCCGTCCTCTATCTCTGCACCGACCACGCCTCGTTCATCACCGGCACCTCCCTCACCCTCGACGGCGGCTGGACCGCCCACTGAAGGACGTCCCTGTGAAGGTTGTCCACAGGGGTGGTGCGACCACACGTTCGGCAGGTATCCCTGTGTCCATGTCCCACGAACACGTCTCCTACCTGGAACTCCTCGCCCGGGGAGCAGCCACGGAGGCCTACGACCGGCCCGTGCTGCTCGCCCGTGCGAGCGGCGCGGGCCCCGAGGCGCTGGCCGAGCTCGAAGAGGCCAAGCAGCTCGCCCTGCGCGTCCGGGCCGAGCTGGAGGGGCGGCGGCGCCGCGAGGCGGAACTGTCCGCCCTCTTCGCCACCGCCCACGACCTCGCGGGACTCCGTGACCTCGACGCGGTGCTGCGCGCCATCGTGCAGCGCGCCCGCTCCCTCCTCGGCACCGAGGTCGCCTACCTGAGCCTCAACGACCCCGCCGCGGGAGACACGTACATGCGGGTCACCGAGGGCTCGGTCTCCGCGCGCTTCCAACAGCTCAGACTGGGCATGGGGGAGGGACTCGGCGGCCTCGTCGCCCAGACCGCCCGCCCGTACGTCACCGACGACTACTTCGACGACGCGCGCTTCCAGCACACCAGGACCATCGACACGGCCGTACGGGACGAGGGCCTCGTCGCCATCCTCGGCGTCCCGCTCAGCCTCGGCAGCCAGGTCATCGGAGTCCTCTTCGCCGCCGACCGCAGGGCCAGGGTCTTCGAACGCGAACAGGTCGCGCTGCTCGGCTCCTTCGCCGCGCACGCCGCCGTGGCCATCGACACGGCCAACCTGCTCGCCGAGACCCGCTCCGCCCTCGCCGAGCTGGAGCGCGCCAACGACATCATCCGCGAGCACAGCGGCGTCATCGAGCGGGCCTCCGAGGTCCACGACCGGCTCTCCGAGCTCGTCCTGCACGGCGGCGGCGTCCACGACGTGGCCGAGGCCGTCTCCGAAGTCCTCGGCGGCACGGTCGAGTTCAGCGACGAGGGCGCCGGAGCCGCCCGCCGCGCCGGGGGCCACGCGGTCCGCGAGGGCGACGACTGGGTGGCCGCCGTCTCCGCGGGCGGGGAGAGCCTCGGGGCCCTCGTCCTCCACGGGCAGCCCGACCTCGACCCGGTCGACCAGCGCACCCTGGAGCGGGCCGCGCTCGTCACCTCCCTCCTGCTGCTGGCCCGCCGTTCCGCGGGCGAGGCCGAACAGCGGGTACGGGGCGAACTCCTCGACGACCTCCTCGACGCCCCCGACCGGGACCGCCGCCTGCTCAAGGAGCGCGCGGCTCGGCTCCGTACCGACAGCGAAGCCCCGCACGTCGTGCTCGCCGCCCGCGTCGACCGGGCCGGCGGCACGGCCGACCCCGACGCGGGCGGCCGGGAGAGCGCCGACCGCCAGCGCCTGTGGTCGGCCGCCACCCACCTGGCCGCCACCCGCCACGGACTGGCCTCGGCTCGCGACGGCGGTACGGTCCTGCTGCTGCCGCTCGGCCACGGCGAGAGCGCCGCCGAGCTGGCCCGCCAGACCGCGCGGAGCCTCGGCGGCACCCTGCGCGAACCGGTCACGGTCGGCGCCTCCGCCCCCGTACGGGCACCCCTGGACCGGCCGGACCAGGTGGCCGTCGCGTACCAGGAGGCCCGCCGCTGCCTCGACGCGCTCCTCCTCCTGCACCGCTCGGGCCAGGGCGCGGCGGCCGAGGACCTCGGCTTCCTGGGCCTCCTCCTCGCCGACGGCCGCGACATCGACGGCTTCGTCGACCGGACGATAGGCCAGGTCGTCTCCTACGACAGGCGCCGCGGCACCGACCTGGTCCGCACCCTGGACGCCTACTTCGCGAGCGGCATGAGCCCGGCCCGTACCAAGGACGAACTCCACGTCCACGTCAACACGGTCGCCCAGCGCCTGGAGCGCGTCGGCCGGCTCCTCGGCCCCGACTGGCAGTCCCCGTCCCGCGCCCTGGAGATCCAGCTGGCGCTGCGCCTGCACGCGCTCTCGGACGCCGTCACCGGAAAGTGAGACACCCGGCCCGGTGCCCCGCTCTCGTCGAGCGGGGCACCGGGCCGGTTCGCCCGGGGTCAGACGTCGGCGCGGACCCGGGAGTCGGCGGGGGTCCGCTCCTCGATCTCCGAGAGATCCCGGTCGCGGGTCTCCCGGGCGCACGCGATGGCGACGACGGTGAGCAGCGCGGCGGCGATCACGTAGAGGGCGATGGGCGTCGAGTCGCCGTAGTCGTTCAGGAGGGCCGTCGCGATGAGCGGGGCGGGCGCGCCGGCGGCCACGGAGGAGAACTGGGCGCCGATGGAGGCACCGGAGTACCGCATCCGGGTCGCGAACATCTCGGAGAAGAAGGCGGCCTGCGGCGCGTACATCGCCCCGTGGAACACGAGGCCGACGGTCACCGCGAGCAGCAGGCTGCCGAAGGTGCCCCGGTCGATGAGGGCGAAGAACGGGAACATCCAGGCGCCGACGCCGACCGCGCCGATCAGGTACACGGGGCGGCGGCCGAGGCGGTCGGAGAGCGCGCCCCAGAGCGGGATGACCGCGAAGTGGACGGCGGACGCGATGAGGACGGAGTTGAGGGCGGTCTGCTTGGACAGCCCGACCTGGGTGGTCGCATACACGAGGATGAACGCGGTGATCACGTAGTACGAGATGTTCTCCGCCATGCGGGCACCCATGGCGATCAGCACGTCCCGCCAGTGGTGCTTCAGGACGGCGACCAGCGGCATCTTCTCGACCTGCCCGGCGACCGCCTTGCGCTCCTCCGCTGCGGCGAGGGCCGCCTTGAAGACGGGCGACTCGTCGACCGAGAGCCGGATCCAGAGGCCGACGATCACCAGGACGCCGGAGAGCAGGAACGGAATGCGCCAGCCCCACGAGACGAAGGCGTCGTCCGAGAGCAGCGCGGTCAGCGCGGAGAGCACACCGGTCGCGAGCAACTGCCCGGCCGGCGCGCCGGTCTGCGGCCACGAGGCCCAGAACCCGCGCCGCTTCGCGTCCCCGTGCTCGGACACGAGCAGGACTGCCCCGCCCCACTCACCGCCGAGCGCGAAGCCCTGCACGAGCCGCAGCACGGTCAGCAGCACGGGAGCGGCGGACCCGACCGTCGCGTGCGTCGGGAGCAGCCCGATCGCGAACGTCGCCCCACCCATCAGCAGCAGGCTCAGGACCAGCAGCTTCTTCCGCCCGAGCCGGTCACCGTAGTGCCCGAACACCAGCGCCCCGAGGGGCCGCGCGGCGAACCCGACCGCGTAGGTCAGGAAGGACAGCAGGGTCCCGACGAGCGGATCCGACTCGGGAAAGAACAGCTTGTTGAACACGAGCGCCGCGGCGGACCCGTACAGGAAGAAGTCGTACCACTCGATGGTGGTCCCGATGAGACTGGCGGCGACGATCTTCTTGAGGGAGTTGGGTGGCGTCGGGGAGGGTGTTGCGGCGGCCATGTGCACCACTTCCAGGCAGGTACGGGGACGTTTCGGTGTCGCCACACCGTAGGAAGTCGCAGGTCAGGGGCGTATGTGGTGGGACACCATAGTTCGGCTGGACCGTGTGCGCCCGGCCTCCATGGCCTGCTGTGGTGACCCTGGCGAAGGCCTTCGAGAGGCCCGGAGAGGCGCTGTCCGGGTTGCACTGATCGGGCACGTTTTGGTGGTGCGGTGCTGACTCCCGTGCTGGTTTGGTGCTGACTGAAGTCCCATGTCAGCACCCCTGCCGACCTCTCCCGTGCTGACTTGGTGCTGACTACGCAGCGTTGAACTCCGACATCTGCGACAGGCCGGTTCCGATGGATGCGCCAAGGTCGGTCGTAGGTTGCGATTCGCGCCGGGCGCAGGCGTCGTCATCTACGCCCCGCACGCCACCCAGACCTTGTCCGCCGAGACCGACCACATGAACGTCGACTACTCGGCGTACGAGGGCAAGACGGTCACCGGCCAGGTCGATACCGTCCTCTCGCGTGGCGATGTCGTCATCGATCAGCGGAAGTACGTGGGTCACGCCGGCCACGGAGCGTTCGTGCCGCGCGGTCTCTGCCAGTACCTGGGCTGAACGGCCCAGTGGTCCCCTCGCACCGACTCGAACTTGGAGGTCCCGCGTGGACTTCGGACTCGTCCTGCAGACCGACCCGCCCGCCTCGCAGGTCGTCGGCCTGATGCGCCGCGCGGAACGCAACGGCTTCCGCTACGGCTGGACCTTCGACTCCGGTCTGTCAGCGCCTTTGGAGCCGGTGACATCTCCTCCGGGCCGTGCACTCGACGAGGGGAGGTAGTCCTGCCAGAGGCCTGCGCGACTCCGATTTCACGTTGCGTATCCAAGCGTGATCGCGGCGTCTATCATCCAGCTAACCATGGGGTACGTGGGAGGGCTACGGATGACGGAATCGGAATCCACAGGGACCGAACCGGACGAGAGACAGTTGCGCTTCAACATCTGCGGGCCGTTGGAGGTGTGGACGGACGGGAACCGGCTGCGGCTCGGCGGAGCGATTCAGGAGCGCGTGCTCGTCATGCTGCTCCTGGAGCACGGCAAAGTACTGCCCGTCTCCCGTCTGGTGGCCGGTGTCTGGGACGAGGAGCCTCCGGCGACCGCCGCGCATCAGGTGCGCAAGGCCGTCGCCGACCTGCGCCGGCGGATTCCTCAAGGCAGCAGTGTGCTGGTCACCGACGGGCCGGGCTACCGCGCCGTGGTGTCGGTGCCCCAACTGGACCTGTGCGAGTTCGAGGCGCGGGTCCACGACGCCAGGCTGGCGTCGGCGGCGGGAGCGCCCGCCGACGCGGTCGAGGCACTGAACGCGGCCCTCGCGCTGTGGAGGGGCCCGGTGCTCTCCGGACAGGGCGGCCCTGTTGTCGACGCCTCGGCGGTAGCACTCGAAGAGGGGCGGCTGGCCGCGGCGGAGAGGTACTTCGATCTCCGGCTGCGCCTGGGCGAGGCATCGATGCTGGTGGTCGAACTGCGGGAGCTGGTCACCAGCCATCCGCTGCGGGAAGCCTTCCGGGGACAGCTCATGCTCGCGCTGTACCGGTCGGGCAGGCAGGCCGAGGCGCTGGGGGAGTACGGCGCCGTCCGCGAGTTACTGGCCGAGGAGCTCGGCATCGACCCCGGACCGGAGCTGTCCCGGCTCCATGAGGGCATCCTCCGGGAGAGCCCGGAACTTGCCGCTCCCGTCTCCCCTCCGGCAGTGACTCCGGCCGTCACCCCTCCCACCGCGCACCGGGTGCCCTGCGACCTGCCGTACGACCTGGCGGACTTCACCGGGCGCGAGCGGGAGCTGAGAGAACTGCTGGCGTGCGCGCACGAGGCGGACGACCGCAGTCGGATCGTGGCGATCGACGGCATGGGCGGCAGCGGCAAGACCTCCTTGGCCGTACGAGCCGCCTACCGGCTCGCAGCCGCCCACCCGGACGGACAGCTGCACATCGACCTGCGCGGCCACACCCCCGGAGAGCTGCCCGTCACCGTGGGCACCGCACTCGACATCCTGCTGCGGTCACTGGATGTGCCGGGAGGGAGCATCCCGGAGGACGTGCCGGGCCGCACAGCGCTGTGGCGGTCCACTCTTGCGGGAAAGCGGGTGCTGCTCCTGCTCGACAACGCACCGGACGCCGCCGGCGTCGTCCCCCTGCTGCCCACGTCGCCCGGCTGCCTGGCCATCGTGACCAGCCGTGCGCGGCTGGTCGACCTGGACGGAGCGAAGTGGATATCCGTCGACGTGCTGGCCCCGGACGAGAGCGCCGCCCTGGTCGCCGAGACGGTGGGCGCACACCGGGTCGCCGCGGAACCCGAGGCCGCCAGGGAACTCGCCCAGCTCTGCGGGCACCTGCCGCTGGCCCTGCGCATCGCGGCCGCCCGGCTGCACAACCGGCCCCGTTGGACCGTGCAGTACCTGACCGACCGGCTTCGTGACGAGACCCGCAGGCTGGACGAGCTGAGTCTCGGCGAGCGCAGCGTCGCCGCCACCCTGCGACTCTCCTACCAGGCGCTGAACGAGGAGTGCCGTACCGCCTTCCGGGTCCTCGCGCTGCACCCGGGGGGCGACATCGACCTCTGCTCGGCAGCGGCGCTGCTGGGTCTGGCCACCCGGGAGGCCGAGGACGTCCTGGAGTTCCTGTTGGACGTCCACCTGCTGCAGCAACCGGAGATGGGCCTCTACAGCCTGCACGATCTGGTGCGCGCCTTCGCCCGGGGCCTGCGCTGCGGGACGACCGAGGAGGAGGACGCCACATCGGTCGGGCGGCTCCTCGACTACTACCTCGCGGCGACCGAGGTGTCGTGCGAGTTCCTCTTCCCCGGCCGTCGGCGGCGGCCCACCGGGTTGTCCGAGGCTCCCACCGAACTGCCCGACATCCACAGTGCCGCCCAGGCCGGGGCGTGGTTCGTGCGGGAGCACACCACTTTGCTCGCCACCGTCGGCCTGGCCGAGGCACGCGGGTACGACCGGCATGCGGCCTGCCTGGCACGCAATCTGTCGTTCCAGCTCAACGCACGTGGCTCTCTTGAGGAGTTCGCGGATCTGAGCCGGACCGCGGTCGCCGCGGCCCGTCGCCTCAACGACCTGGCTCTCTTGGGTGTGGCCCTGTCCAACCTGGGCGTCGCCTGCTGGAAGCTCGGCCGCTTCGCGGAGGGCATCGAGGTGGCCGAGGAGGGGCGCAAGGTGGCCCAGTATCTCGGAGACCGGCACACGGAAGCCCACTGCGGAAGCACGCTGGGTCTGTACAAGAGTCTCCTCGGACGCTTCCCCGAGGCGCTCGCCGACCTCCAGGAGGCGATCGCGACGGAAAGGGAGCTGGGCTCCGTCCGGGCCGAGGCCGAGAGCCTCACCATTCTGAGCGCGTTGTACGAGCAGTGGGGCCGTTACCGCGAGGCCGTCGAAGCGGCCCTGCGGGCCGTCGAACTCACGGGGCGGCTGGAGCAGCACGAGAACGAACTGGTGGCGCTCACCGATCTGGCCTTCGCCCACTTCGGCCTCGAAGAGTACGCCGAGGCCGAGGTACGGCTGGCGCGTGCGCGGGAGCTGTGCGACGGCACGCGGGAGCCGGGGCAGGTGGCCCTGGTCCTGGCCCTGTCGGCCGAGAGTGCCCACCGGCTCGGCCGCTCCCGGCAGGAGTCCGAGTTCACGGAGCAGGCCCGGGCCCTTGTCCGGCAGAGCCTTTCCCCGCTCCGCAGGGCCAAGGTGGAGAACCTGGTCGCGCGCCTGCTCCGCAGGAACCACCAGTACGACGAGGCGCTGACCGTGCACCGCCGCGCGTACGAACTCGCCTCCTCGGTCGGCTACCGGGCCGAGGAGGCGTACGCGCTGGCGGGCATGGCCGAGGCGGCCGGGGCACTGGGCGACGGACGCACCGCCGACGAACATCGCGAGTCCGCCGAGGAGTTGTTCGCGGAACTGGGGATTCCCGGGTCCTGCCGCAGGAGCTGACCGCACCGGAGCAGGGTGCGGCGGAGTGCGGACCTCGGGCGGAGTTCACACCCTGACAGCGGTGGGTCCCTTGTCCTCGGCGAGGACGTGGTATCCCTTCCCCGGCCCGTCCGACGCACCGGACTCCACCGCGGCCGCCGTGCCGAGAACCAGTACCGTCATGGCCACCGCGATGAGTCCCGTCAGATTGCGTCCCATGATTCCGCTTCCCCCCGCTTGGTGTCCTGCTGACGAGACAGACATTCGCCGAAGGGCTTCCCGAACGGTTCCTGTGCGGTTCCCGCCCCCGTTCCCCCGGAGATTCAGGGGGTCTTGTGACCTCCTTCGAGGAAGCACGCCGCGATGCGGGGGCCGTGCGCCGACAGGGTCACCTCGGTCCGTGCCGCTCCCTCCTGATGGTCGGTGAGATCGAGCAGAGCCGTGACCGTGGACCGCAGCACGGCCCGGTCCTCCCCGGTCACAGGCACACAGTCCTCGGACCGGAGTGCGACAACGCGGTGCATGCCGTCCGTGGTCATGGTCTCGATGGTGAATCTCCTTCCGGGCTCGGCGCCTTCGCACCTACGAAAGGCCGCGGAGCTCCGGGAGCATCGCTCCGTCGCCGCGAATTCCCTTAGGACATCGCTCAGTTCGATCTCCACCAGCCCGTCATCGTGAGGGGGCGTGGGATGTGTCATGTGGTACTCCTCCGTGAACGTTCTTCCGGGTGGAAGGATCTCCGCACGCCATACCGTTCCTCTCCCTCGGCGTTACCTCGCCCACAACAGCCGCCATTTGCCGTTGAGTTGCCCCTCTCTGTCCTGGCGGCCCGCCGTCCCGCACTGGGAGGCTCCTGTCCCGGACCGCCGGTGAGGTCGTCCCGAGCAGGAGAAGGAACAGGGAGCCGAAAGCATGAGACCTGAGCCCCAGAGTCGCTGGATCACCGGCAGATGCCGCGCCGGAACGCCGCGGGTACGGCTGATCTGCATACCGCAGTCCGGTGGTGGAGCCGGTGCGTTCTCCAGCTGGCGCGCGCACCTCCCGGACGGTGTCGAACTGGCTCCGGTCGAACTCCCGGAGCGGGGCACCCGGGCCCGCGAACGGATGCCGGTGGGCATGGGCGCCCTGGCCGACGCGCTCTACGAGGGGCTGCGCCCCGAACTCGACATGCCGTACCTGCTGTTCGGGCACAGCTTCGGCGGAATGCTCGCCTACGAGGTTGCCGTACGGGCCGAACGGGACCACGTGCGCGCCCCACTGGCCGCCCTGATCTCCGGCACCCGGGCTCCCCAGGTGCCGCCGCGTCGCAGGCTCGCCCACAGCGACGAACGGACCCTGCTCACCTGGCTGTCCGACAACGGAGGGCTGCCCGCCGAGTTGCTGGACTACCCTGCGTTCCTGACGGAGGTCACCCGGGCCGTACGGATGGACCTCGGCTACGCGGAGTCCTACCTCGTGCCGCAACCGACGCGGATCGACACTCCGCTGTACGCCTTCGGCGGGGCCGACGACCTGGTCACGCCGCCCGATGCCCTGCCGCACTGGGAGCGTTGCGCCGCCGGGGAGTTCACCGTCACGACGCTTCCGGGCGACCACGGATATCCGTACGCCGATCCCGGGGCGATGATGGCCGCGATCGGCCGACTGCTTCCCACCAGCCCGGCGGCAGTCCGGCCCGGGAGGGAGCCCGCACACAGCTGAGCACACAGCTGAAGCGGCCGGACGAAGCAGTCGGACGCCGCGTCGCAGGGTGTTTCCCCGCGGCGCGGCGAGGGGCCATTCCCCGAATGGCCCCTTTCGGTATCCCCGCGGGAGGCGAACGGGAACGGTCGGACGGATACTCCCCTTGCCGACGCACCCGCTGGTGCGTCCCGCTGCCGGAAGCCTGCGGCAACGCCGCACGAAGGGAACTGGGGGAACTGACATGTCCAACAACGCACTGGTCCGTTTGCGTCTGCTGCGCGGATACACGCAGGAGGAACTCTCCGTGCTGTCGGGAATCAGTGTCCGGACCATCAGGAATCTGGAACGCGGGCAGATCGTCAAGCCGCGCCGCAGCTCCGTCGACATGCTCCTCGCCGTTCTCGACCCCGGCCTGCGCCGGGAATTGCATGCGTTGCCCGCCGACGGCGCGGACTCGTCCTCCTCCGCCGTCGCCGAATGGATGCACATGGTCAGCCCCGGCAAGGACGTCTGGCGAGGGCCGAAACCGCCGCGCACACCGATGATCGGGCGGGAGAGCGAAGTGCGGCAGATAGCGGAACTGGTGACTGAAAATCAGGTGACCGTGCTGACCGGACCTGGCGGAGTCGGCAAGTCGCGGGTGGCCCAGGCGGTCGCCGAAAAGGTCTGCCGCCTGTTCGCCGACGGCGTGGCCGTCGCCGAGATGGGCCGAATCCCCTCGGAACAGGACCTGGACCTCGACTCGGTCATGGAGCTGGCGTGGGGAGCCGTCGAGGGGCTGCTCGACGACGGGACGCCGGACACCGGACGGCGCCTGCTGCTGGTACTCGACAACACCGAGCACCTGCCGAGAACCACGGACCGGCTGGTGGACCGGTTGATCGCCGGCCATCCACAGCTGCGCATACTCATCACCTCCCGCCGCCCTCCGCGGTGGAGCGGGGTCACCCTCTGGGAGATCCCGTCGCTGACGGTGGAGGCGGCGGTGGAACTGCTGCTGGAAAGACTGAAGAGGGTCTGCCCGACGCTGGACCTGTCCGGTGAACGCGCACAGCTCGGCGAGCTGTGCCGGGACCTGGATCTGCTGCCCCGGCTGGTCGAGTTCGCGGCCCAGCGGCTGCGGATGGTGTCGCTGCCCACGCTGCGCTCCGACAGCCGTGCGCGGAGGCTGCTCGGCTCGGCGGACCACTCGATGCTGCCCCACCAGCAGTCGGTCGAGGCCAGCGTCCGCTGGAGCCTGAACCTGCTGGACGAACGTCAGCGGGACTTCCTGGCCGGTCTGGCCCGGCTCCCCGCGGCCCAGGTCCTCGCCGCGGACGGCCGGGGGGCCGCAGGCAAGGAGGCCTGGGACACGGCAGCGATCGACATGCTCTCCGAGCTGGTCGACTCCTCCCTCCTTCAGGTGGACCGGGGGAGCCGGTACGAGTACCGCATGCTGCGGCACGTCCACGCCTTCCTGGCGGCAGCGCCGGCCGCGGAGCCCCTCAGATCCGTCGCGGAGGAACAGGCTCTGGCGCTGAGCGGGTGAGCCCCCGCAGGACCATGGCCCCGTGGAGGTGCCTCCCGACAGGGAGGCACCTCCACGGGGTTGTTCGCGCCCGCCCCGAGGCTCCTGCCCCGACCGGGCCACCGCCCGAGCGTCCTGTCCCGACCGGGCCACCGGGTGATACGAGCCACGCGGTCAGGCCGCGGGCTGGAGGGACGGTCGCTCTGCGGTCGCCTCGTTCACCTCGTTGACCGGGGTGGCGAGGATGTCGAGCGACCGGGAAGCCGTGACCGTGACACCGAGCGGAACCAGCAGGACGAGAAGCGCCAGGACGCCTCCCGCCACTCCGAACACGAAGACCAGACCGCCGGCCAGCATCGGGCCGGCCCACTCCAGCGAGTACGCCCCGAACCGGTTCACCGCCGCCACCCGGCCCAGCAGTTCGTCGGGGACGAGCTGCATGACGTACGTCTGCAGGATGACGTTGACGGGGACCGCGGTCAGCCCCGCCAGGCAGACGACCACGCCGATCTGCCACACCTCGGGCACCACTGCCGTGAGCGCGAAGGAACCCGTCAGCAGCCAGACCGACACGCACAGCAGAGGGCGTGCGGACACCCGCTTCATGACCGAGGAGGCGAACACCGCGCCGACCAGCGCCCCGGCCACCGCGGCACCGCTGACCAGGCCGATCTCGGTCGGGCCGCCGCCTCGGTGCGCGACCACGGCGATGAGCAGCAGAAGGAACGCCTGGTCGATCATGTTGAGCAGGGACGCCATGACCACGACGAACCGCAGGAAAGGATGCCGCCGGACGAACCCGATCCCCTGGCCGACGTCCTGGAGCATCGTGGTGCGCGGCCCGTCCGGCGCCCGGTCGGGCCCGAGCGGACGCCGGATGTTGAGCGCCCCCAGCGCGGCGAAGACGAAGGAGAGCGCGTCGGCGAAGAAGGGAATGCTGCGGCCGAGCCCGAACAGGACACCGCCCAGGGGCGGTCCCACCAGCTGCGCGGCCATGTCGCGGCTCATCGCCTGCCCGTTGGCGGTGGCCAACTGCTCCTTGGGAACGATCCGCCGGAGCGACGGCGTACTGGCACCGAGGATGACCCCTGAGCACAGTCCGCTCACCAGCGCGGTGACGGCCAGCAGCGGGATGCTGATGCGACCGTTGTGCACGGACAGGCCGACCGCGGTCAGGACCGCCGCCTGTACGAGCGGCCCGGCCACCAGGATGGCGCGGCGCGACACCCGGTCCGCCAGCGCGCCGCCCCACAGCGTGGTGACGAGCACCCCGATGAGATTCGCCGAACCGATGAACCCGGCTTTCGTCACCGACCCGGTGAGGGACAGGGCCAGCAGCGGATAGGCGATGGACGAGACGCTCGTCCCCACCGCGGAGAGCGTATTGCCCGTCCACCATCCGAGGTAGTCCGTGTTCCGCCACAGCGAAACGACGGGGGCCTTGCCGTCGGCTCCTCTGCCATCGACTTCTTTGTCATCGGGCGCGCTGTCATCGGGCCGGTCCATCGAGGGGGTCTCCTTCTGCTGACGATGCTCCGCCAGGAGCCTTGTGCAGTGCACCGGTTCACGGCCAGGCACTGCGCGGGCAAGGTCGTGGGCAATTCACCGGCCGCGAATCTGCCGGTCCGCTGCCTGGCGGCGGTGGCAGGCCCTGGACTCCAATCGACGCATCCCTTTCGAGCCACCGGAATCCCGGCGGCGATTCCCTTCCGCATGCGCCCTGCATGCCACGCACCGGAGGTCGCTTCGTGCATGCCGAGGCTTCTGGAACCACCTGGCCCGACGAGTCCCTCGACGCCGTCGACCTGACGGACCCCGAGACGTTCGCGGGAACCGATCTGAGCGGCTACTGGAGAACGCTGCGCCGGGAGCGCCCCGTCCACCGGCACCCCGGGGCCGAGGGCCGCCCGGGCTTCTGGGTCGTCAGCCGGTACCAGGACGTGATGACGGTGTACCGCGACACCCGGAACTACACGTCGGAGAAGGGCAACGTACTCGTCACGCTGCTGGCCGGAGGCGATTCGGCGGCAGGCCGCATGTGCGCGGTCACCGACGGCGCCCGGCACCGCCAGATGCGCAACGCGCTGCTCAAGGCGTTCTCGCCTCGGGCCATGGAAGGCGTGACCCGCCGCGTGCGGGCCAACACCCGGCGGCTGGTCGCCGACGCGGTACGCCGGGGCGAGTGCGACTTCGCCACCGAGATCTCGGAGAACATCCCGATCTCCACCATCTCCGACCTGCTCGGAGTCCCGCACAGCGACAGGGAGTTCCTGCTGTCGCGGACCCGGGCCGCCCTCAGCTCCGACACGGCCGGCCAGTCCGTACCGGAGGCCTGGGCCGCACGCAGCGACATCCTGCTGTACTTCGCCGACCTCATGGAACAGCGGAGGGGCCACGCGACCGACGACGTGATCACCGTCCTCACCAACAGCCTCGTGGACGGCAAGCCGCTGACCCGGGACGAGGTGGTGCTCAACTGCTACAGCCTGATCCTCGGCGGCGAGGAGACCAGCCGGCTCACCATGAACGACGTGGTCCACATGCTGGCCGGTGACGCCGGGCAGTGGCGGCGCCTGCGGGAGGGCAGTGTCACCCTCGACTCGGCCGCCGAAGAGGCCCTGCGCTGGGCCTCACCCACCATGCACTTCGGCCGGACCGCACTGAACCGCGTCGTGCTGGCAGGCCAGGAGATCCAGGCAGGCGACATCGTCACCGTGTGGCACTCCTCGGCCAACCGCGACGAGAGCGTCTTCACCGCCCCCGACACCTTCGACCTGGGGCGTACCCCGAACAAGCACCTCACCTTCGGTTACGGACCCCACTTCTGCCTCGGCGCCCATCTGGCGCGGGTGGAGGTGACCGCGTTGCTCGACGCGCTGCGGACCTGTGTCGCGGAGATCGAGGTCACCGGAGAGGTCCAGCACTTCCACTCGAACTTCCTGACCGGGCTCAGTTCCCTGCCCGTCCACTTCACGCCGGACGAGAGGGGACTCGACACCCTGTCCGTTCCGTCGGTCCACGAGAGAGTTGAGGCCAGCCACCGTGCTTCCCGATGAGTCACACGACGTACACACCAGGGCGACCCGTGTGCAGGAGGGAATGCTCTCCGTCGAGGGCACCCTGACCGGCAGACCCTCCCCCTTCCACGTGCTCACCAGCGCCGAGATCACCGGTCCGCTCGACACCGGACGGCTCACCGTCGCGCTGGCCCGGGTCGTGCGGCGCAACTCCGCGCTGCGCACCGTCTTCACACGCGACGCCGACACGGGCATGGTCGGCCGCCGGGTGGCCCGCTCCCGGGGCCCGAAGGTCATCGAGCAGGAACTGCCGCCGCAGCCGCCGGGTACGGACGTGGTCGGCCTGGCCGAAAGGCTGATCTCCCCGCTGGCGCCGCAGCTGCTGCGACCGTACGCCGAACCGCCCCTGGTCTTCGTACTCACCGCCGCCGGACCGGAGCGCACGGTGCTGTCCGTCCTCGCCCACCACGTGCTGCTGGACGGCTGGAGCTACGGCCTGCTGTGGGAGCAGATCGCCGAGGGATACGCCGACGGGGACCCCGCAGACGCCGAGGCGCCGGGCATGGAGGTGTTCGTCGCGGCGGAGCGGACCGGGGTTGCTCCCGAAGCCGTCGCCGCCCGCGCGGCCCTGCTCGAAGGCTGGCCGACCGTCGTCGAACTGCCGGGTGATCTGGAGCGTCCGCAGACCCGTGCCTTCACGGGGGCCAGGGTTCCCTTCCTGCTCACCGAGGCGGCCCGGACGGGATGCGTCGAGCTGGCGAGCACCCTGAAGGTGAGCCGCAATGTCGTCCTCCTGGCGGCCTGGGCCCTGACGGTCGCCCGCCGCGCCGGACAGAACCGGCTGGTGGTCGGCGTGCCGACGAACGGCCGGACTTCCCGCACCACCATGCAGGTCATCGGCGGTGCTACCGGTCTCACCCCGATCGCCTGCGAAACACCGGCGGAGGCGAGCGTCGCGGACTACGTACGGCTGACGGCCCGGGCGCTGCGGGACACCTTCCGGCACGGTGACGTCCCCTTCGAGGACATCGCCACGGCACTCTCGACGGGCGCGGACCCGGCCCGCAACCCCCTGGCGCAGATCGTCTTCGCCGCGCAGAACGACGTACTGCCCGCGACGCTGACCGCGGGCGACGTGCGCTTCAGCATCCGCATCGGCCACACCGGCGGCACGATGTACGACGCGATGCTGCACGTGATGTCCTGGGATCCGGTTGCCGCGCTCGAACTCGAATACGCGACCACCGTACTGACGCCGGGCGAGGCCACCTCGCTGGCCGGTGGCTTCGACCGCGCGCTCGTCGACATGGCCGCCGACCCGGAAGGCCCGCTGGCCGCGATCACCACCGTGACCGGCGCCCAGCGCCGACTGCTGGACCAGTGGGAGCAGGGCACAGGTACCGAGCCCACCGAGGGACTGTGGCAGCTGATCGAGGCAGCGGCGGAGCGCCGTCCGGACACCGTCGCCGTCCGGGACGGCGACCCGGACCGCAGGGTGACCTACCGTCGGCTGATGGCCGCCGTCACCGCCCAGTCGGCCCTGCTGAGCGAGGCGGGCGTCCGTGAGGGCGACCGGGTGGCCCTCGTCGCCCCCCGTTCCATCGAGGAGATCATCGCCGTCCTGGCGATTCTCCGGACGGGTGCGGCCTATGTCGGCATCGACTCCGGCAGCCCCGCCAGGACGACCTCGTCGATCCTGGAACGGGCCGGGGTACGGGTGATCCTCGGCACAGCCGACGGGCTCGCGGCGCTGGGTCCGGCCACGGAAGGCCGTATCGCGATGGCGGTCGTCGATCCCGCGGACCCGCCGCGGACGGGACTGGCGCCCGCCGCCGCACCGGCGGACCCCGAACGCGCCGCGTACGTGGCCTTCACCTCCGGTACGACCGGGGTCCCGAAGGGCGCAATGGTTCCCTGCCGCGGCGTCGTCAGACTCGCCCTGGACACGGAGCTGTTCCCTGCGGGGGCGTACGAACGCTACGTCCGCCTGGCCCCGTTGGCGTTCGACGCCTCCACCATCGAGATCTTCTACCCGCTGCTGGCGGGCGGAACGATCGAGGTCCACCCCGACGCCCATGTGACCCCCAACGCACTGGCGACCTTCCTGGAGCGGCGCGAGGTTACCGGGATGTTCCTCACGTCCGGTCTCTTCCGGCTGGTGGCGGACTTCCGTCCGGACGCCTTCCGCGGTCTCGTCCAGCTGATGACCGGCGGCGACGTCATCTCTCCTCCGCACGTGGCGGCCATCGTGCGCGCCTGTCCGGGAATCCGGGTGACGAACGGCTACGGGCCCACCGAGAACACCACCATCACCGCCGCCCACCACATCGACGACCTCGCCGGCGTCACCGGCGGCGCCCTGCCGATCGGGCGGCCGATCCTGGGTACCGGCATCAAGATCCTCGACGGTACGGGGCGCCCCGTGCCACCGGGCGGAATCGGCGAACTGGTCGCGTTCGGCGAAGGAGTGGCCCTCGGGTACGTGGGCATGCCGGACGAGACCGCTCGCGCGTTCGGCACCGACGACGACGGACGTCTCTTCTACCGCACCGGCGACCTCGCGCGCTGGGACGCCGACGGTAACCTGCGCTTCCACGGACGCCGCGACAGCCAGGTGAAGGTCCGCGGCTTCCGGATCGAACCCGACAGTGTGGCCCGGCTCCTGCGTCAACACCCGGAGGTGCACGACGCCACCGTCGTCGTGGTCTCCGTCGGCAACGGCGACAAGCAGATCCTCGCCGCCGTGACCCCGCAGGGCGTGACCCCGCAGGCCGCCGCGCTGAGGGCCTTCGTCTCCCGCACGCTGCCCGCCTATTCGGTCCCGCATCTGTGGACGGTGGTCGACGAGCTCCCCATGACGAAGAACGGCAAGATCGACATCGCCGCGCTGACGGCGGGAGCCGCCCCCGTCGGCACCGCCGCCACCCCGCCGGCACAGGCGGCGCACCCCGGCCGCGTACTGGAAGAGAAGGACCAGCAGCAGGCGCATGCGCAGGAGCTGCCCTGCACGGGTGTCGCCTCGATGGAGGACATCATCGCCCAGGCCTGGCACGAGGTGCTCGGGCACCGGGACTTCGGACCCGACGACTGGTTCCTCGACGTGGGCGGCGATTCGCTCAGCCTGGTGCGCGTGCACACGATCCTCGACAACGCGCTGCCGGACCGGCGCCTCACGGTCGCCGATCTCTACGCCTTCTCCACCATCAACGAACTGGCCGCGCTGCTCCGCGCCGACGACCACGCCCTTTCGACCTGAGAAGAGACCGGAACATGGATACACGTGACACGCACACCGCCGATGACATCGAACGATGGGTCGTCGCCACCTGCCGCGGCCTGGGCCTGCGGGTGGACGACGCGGACGTCGACTTCTTCTCGTGCGGCGGCACCTCGCTGGCGGCCATGCGGCTGATCGCCTCGGTCGAGGACGCCTTCGGCGAAGGAGTCCTGCCCCTGGACGCCTTCTACGACCACCCCGTGCTGCGGGAGATCGCCGGGCTCATCGCCGAGAACCGGCTCGCGACCCCGCAGGCGGGGTGATCGCCGATGACCGCTGCGACGAGCCTCGCCGACGGCCCGGTGTTCACCTCGCGGGAGGCGGGGGAAGCCCTGCGCTCGGTCGCCGCCCTCCTCCGGGAGGCGGAGTACGGCGAAGAACGGGCAGCCGGGCTGCTCCGGGCGCCAAGCTCCGGGCATCTGCTGAGCAATCCCGCCCGGTACGCCTTCTTCAGTGACCACACGCGCCCCGCCCCGGCGGACGCGCCGCCGAGCGTCCTGACGTCCCTGTTCCTCCTCAACCGCGCGGTGCCCGACCTGTGGGTGCACGCCGCGCTCAAGCCCGAACTGACCGACCTGCTCCAGGAACTCGCCCTCCTTACCAGGTCCGGCGACCACTACCTGGGCACCGCCTCCCTGACCCCCTACCGCTCCCGGTTCTTCCTGTCCGACCGGCTCTTCGACAACCCGGCTCCGCAGCAGGTGGTGACGAGGGACGCGGCCGAACTCGCCATGCCGCCGCACGCGTCCAGCCTGCTGGCACTCGACGCGGTCGACCGGATCGACGGGTCGTTCCTCGATGTGGGGTGCGGCAGCGGATTCCTGGCGCTGAACGCCGGCCCGGGATGCGGCCGGGTCGCGGGATTCGACCTCAACCCGCGCAGCGTCCGCTTCTCCAGGGCCAACGCCCTCCTCAACGGACGCGACGTCCGCTTCACGGTCGCGGACTTCACCGACCCGACCGCGCTCGGCCGCGCAGAGCTGGGCGACACCGGCAGGTTCGGCAGCCTCGTCTTCAACAGTCCGACCATGCCGCGGATCGAGAGCGATGCCGGCGAGTTCGGCCAGAGCACGGCACGGCAGGTGCTCCGGCGGACCGCGGCCGTCGCCCCGTACGTCCTGCGCCCCGGCGGCACCGCGCACGTACTGACCGTCGTCGAGGTGCCCCGGTCGGCCGGGTCGGCCCGCGAGGTCGTCGAGGGCTGGCTGACCGGCACCCACGCCGCCGATGTGACGGTCCAAGAGGTCGACTCCCCGTACCTCCGGGTCACCGAACGCCAGCTCCAGGACCGACGGCTGGACAGGCAGAGCCTGCTCTCGTCCGGAACCGCCCACGCACAGCAACTGCTGTCCGCCCTGGCCGCACGAGGCACCGGATCCGTCGTGCCGGTGCTCGTCGCGCTGCGGACCTCCTCCACAGAAGGGTCCAGATTCCCATGACCAAGGCACCGGACTGGATATTCCCCCTGCGCAAACCGACCGGGAGCCCCACCTCGCGGCTGGTCGTCTTCCCCTACGGGGCCTCGGGCCCGACGTCCCTGCGCCCCCTGCTCAACCGGCTGCCCGAGACGGTGGAGGTGCTGGGCGCCGCCCTGCCGGGGCGCGAGCGCCGCTTCGGGGAACCACCGGCCACCACGGTCGCCGAGATCGTGAGCGGCATCGCCGAAGGACTGGCGGCACGGGAGGAACTGCCCACGTATCTCTTCGGCCACAGCATGGGTGCCGGACTGGCCGTGGCCTTCGCCCTGGCACATCCCGGATCCTGCGAGGGGCTGGTCCTCAGCGGGCGCCCGCCGCGCTCCGCCGGGCGCTCCGCCCTGCAGGGGTTCAGCGACGAGGAGATCGTCTCCTTCCTCGCCAGGGTCGGCAACACCCGTCCCGAGCTGGTCCGCGACGCGTTCTGGCGCGATCGGCTGCTCCAGCTGTTCCGGAGCGACGCCGCACTCGACCTGCGGACCGCGGAGGTCATCGCCGGAGGCGTCCTGCGGGAGCGGCTCCTGGTCCTGGGCGGCAGCGAGGACCCGGACATCGACGTGAGCGAACTGGGCGAGTGGGCGGAGCTGACCACCGGCGGATGCACGGTCGAGGTCTTCCCCGGCGGGCACTTCTTCCTCCTCGACACCGACACCAGCCAGGCGGTGCTCGACGCGATTGCCGGTCTCGTCCACGCCGTGTCCGAGCCGCTGCCGGTCTGAGACCACGCGCGGCCCCCAGGTGGTGGAGGGCTTCCACGGAACGCACCAGGCATCCGTGGGGACCCTTCACCGCTTCCGCGTGCGCGCACCGGCAAGCAGGCAGACAACCGGCAGGGGCGGGCCGCCGCGCTTCATCGCTCAACTGCCCTTCCGCTGCCTGGAGTCGGCGGGCGGCCGGTCGGCAAGATTCGGGGGTAAGCCCGTGAGCCGGACGAAGGAGCCGCGATGCCCACCAGCACAAGGACGCAGGAGAGCCCGCCTCCCGCGCGGTCGTCCCTGGAGGCGGCACTGCCGCTGACTCCGCTCCAGGAGGGAATGCTCTTCCACGCGCTGTACGACGACGAGGCGATCGACGTCTACGCGATCCAGGTCGCGCTCGCGCTGGACGGGCCGCTGTCGGCGGACGCGCTGCGGGCGGCCGCGGACGAGGTGCTCGGCAGGCACGCGGCACTGCGCGCCGGCTTCCAGCTCCGCAAGTCCGGCCTGCCGGTCCAGCTCGTCCGCCGCGACGTCCGCGTCCCATGGTCCGAGCTGGACCTCCGCGGCCTGCTGCCGGACGAGCAGCAACGGCGGCTGAACCGCTACCGGGCCGCGGACCGGGCCGAGGGCTTCGACATGGCACGTCCGCCACTGATCCGGCTGACACTGGTGCGCCTGGCCGACCGGCGTCACGTCCTGGTGATGACGTACCACCACATCCTCCTCGACGCATGGTCCTTCCAGATCGTGCTGGACGACCTGTTCACGCTGTACGCCCAGGACGCCGACCCGGCCGGTCTCGTCCGCGTCGTGCCCTTCGAGGGGTACCTGGCCTGGCTGGCCGCCCAGGACCGGCAGGCCGCGCAGGACGCCTGGGCCGCCGCCCTGGACGGGCTGGAGGAAGGGACCCTCATCGCCGCCGGCCGCCCCGCACGGGGACCGGCGACGCTGCCGAGGCTGGCCTCCACCGAGCTCTCCCCGGAGCTGACCGCCGACCTGACGGAAGCCGTACGCGCCGCAGGGCTGACCCTCAACACCGTGCTCCAGGGCATCTGGGCGCTGACGCTCAGCGGTCTGACGGGACGCCAGGACGTGGTGTTCGGCCAGACGGTGTCGGGACGGCCCGCCGAGCTGGACGGCGTCGAGGGCATGGTCGGCCTGTTCATCAATGCCGCTCCCGTACGGGTAAGGCTCGACCCGGCCGAGCCGCTGGCGGCGCTCCTCGCCCGCGTACAGCGCGAGCAGGCCGATCTGGAGCCGTTCCACCACCTGGGTCTGGCCGAGATACAGCGCGGCGCCGGTCTGGGCGACCTGTACGACACCGCCGTCGCGTTCGCCAGCGCACCGCTGGACTGGGATGCCGTACCGACCTACCGCGACCTGCGGGTCACTCTTGCGGAGGACGCGGCCCAGGAGCAGCCCGAGGGCTGGACCCACTATCCGCTCAACCTGTCCGCCCAGCCGGGCCGGACCCTGCGACTGGCACTCAGCTACGACGGCGACCTCTTCGAAGGACCTGCCGCCGACCGGCTCATGACCCGGCTGCGCATGCTGCTCAGCACGTATCTGGATGCCCCCCGCACCTTGGTCGGCCGCATCGAGCTGTTCACGCAGGAGGAGCGGGCGCGGGCCGTGCACCAGGGGAACGACACCCGGCAGCCGGTGCCGGACACGACTCTGCCCGCCCTGTTCGCGGCACAGACCGCCCGCACGCCCGAGGCCACGGCCCTGGTGTTCGAGGACCGCTCGCTGTCCTACGGGGCCTTCGCCCGCCGGGTGGCGGAGCTCGCGGATGTGCTGCGGGCGCGCGGAGTGGGCGCCGGGGACTTCGTGGCGGTGGCGGTGCCCCGCTCGGTGGAACTGGTGGTGGCGCTGCACGCGGTACTGGCCGCCGGGGCCGCCTACGTCCCTGTGGACCCCGACTACCCGGCGCAGCGGATCGGCTGGATCCTTGAGGACTCGGCCCCCCGGCTGCTGCTGACCACCGCCGCGGTCGCGGCGCTCCTGCCGCCGTGCCCGGTGCCCCGGCTCCTCCTCGACCAGCCGCTGCCATCGGCCGCCCCGGCCGCCCCGGCCGCCCCGGCCCGGCGGCCGGTCGGCGCCGACCCGGCCTACGTGATCTTCACCTCCGGCTCCACGGGGCGCCCCAAGGGCGTCGTGGTGCCGCACTCCGCGATCGTCAACCGGCTTCTGTGGATGCAGGACCGCTACCCGCTGGAGCCGGGCGACCGGGTACTGCAGAAGACCCCGTCGGGGTTCGACGTATCGGTGTGGGAGTTCTTCTGGCCGCTGCAGACCGGTGCGGCGCTGGTGGTCGCCGCACCGGGCGGACACAAGGACGCCGCCTATCTGGCCGCCCTGATCCGGCGCGAGTCGGTGACCGTCGCCCACTTCGTCCCTTCGATGCTCCAGGTCTTCCTCCAGGAGCCGACCGCCGACGGCTGCACCAGCCTGCGGCAGGTCTTCTCCAGCGGGGAGGCGCTGTCCTCGGAAACCCAGAACCGTTTCTTCGAGCGCCTCGGCGCGAGCCTGCACAACCTCTACGGACCCACGGAGGCGGCCGTCGACGTCACCCACTGGGACTGCCGCCCCGACGAGGAGCACACGGCCAGTACGTCCGTCCCGATCGGCAGGCCAGTGTGGAACACCCAGGTGTACGTGCTGGATCCGGCCCTGCGTCCGGTCGCCCCGGGCGTACCCGGCGAGCTGTACCTGGCAGGGCGGCAGCTCGCCTCGGGATACGTGGACCGGCCGGGGCTGACAGCCGAACGGTTCGTCGCCAACCCGTTCGCCCCCGAGGGAAAGCGGATGTACCGCACGGGGGACGTGGTGCGCCGCACCCCCGACGGTGACCTCGAATACCTCGGGCGGTCGGACGACCAGGTGAAGATCCGCGGCCTGCGCGTGGAGCTCGGCGAGATCGAGGCGGTACTGGCCCGGCACGAAGCCGTCGCCCAGGTCGCGGTCGTGGTGCGGGAGGACCAGCCGGGCGTGCAGCGCCTGGTCGCCTACACCGTGCCGGCCGGACCTGCGGCTGACCCGCAGGAGCTGCTGGACCTGGCGGCGGCCGCGCTGCCCGACTACATGGTGCCCACGGCGCTCGTACAGGTGGCCGAGCTGCCCCTGACGCCCAACGGCAAGCTCGACCGCAAGGCGCTGCCGGCTCCCGCGCTCGTTCGCGCCGTCGGCGGCAGAGCGGCGCACGGCGCCGTCGAGAAGCAGCTCGCGGAGCTGTTCGCGGCGGTGCTCGCCGTGCCGGAGGTGGGAGCGGAGGACAGCTTCTTCGACCTGGGCGGCGACTCGATCGTCTCGATCCAGCTCGTCGCGCGGGCCCGCCGGGCCGGACTGGCGCTCACCCCCAAGGACGTGTTCACCCACCGCACCGTCGCCGCGCTCGCCCTGGTGGCGCGCCCGGCGCGGGACGCCCTGCAGGAGGCGCCCGGGGCCGGCGTCGGAGAGATGCCCGCGACCCCGATCACGCACTGGCTGAGCGAGCGCAAGGGGCCGAGCGACGGATTCCACCAGGCGACCCTGCTCCAGGTGCCCCCGCTCGCCCGCACGGACCTGCTCACCGCCTCCGTACAGGCGGTGCTGGACAGACACGACGCCCTGCGGATGCGGCGCACGGCGCGGGACGCGGGCCCCACGTGGGAGCTGGACATCGCACCGGCCGCGGCCGTACGGGCCGAGGACTGCGTGCGCCGCGTCGGAGTCGAGGGGCTGGACGCCGCCGCTCTGCGGGCCCGTATCACCACGGAGTCGGCCCGCGCGGTCGCCGAACTCGCCCCCGACGAGCGGCGGATGGTGCGCTTCGTCTGGTTCGACGCCGGTCCCCGGGACGCGGGACGGCTGCTCGTGGTGGCCCACCACCTCGTCGTGGACGGCGTTTCCTGGCGGATCCTTCTGCCTGATCTGCGGGCGGCGTGGGAGGCGGTCGAGGGCGGCGGAACACCCGACCTCGCCCCCGTCCCGACCTCGCTGCGCACCTGGGCGCACCGGCTGTCCGAAGCGGCCGCCGATCCGGCCAGGACCGCCGAACTCCCGCTGTGGCAGGGCATGTTGCGTGCCGGAGACGATCCCGCGCTGGCGGCGAGCCCGTTGGACCACACACGTGACGTGCACGGCACCGCCCGGTCGCTGACCCTGCGACTGACCGCCGAACACACCGAGCCCCTGCTCACCACGGTGCCTGCCGCCTACCGCGCGGGAATCGACGACGTCCTGCTGACGGCGCTGGCACTGGCGGTCGCGTCGTGGCGGCGGGAGCGCGGCCTGGGCGAGGGCACCGGGGTGCTGGTGAACCTGGAGGGGCACGGCCGCGAGGAGATCGCGGCGGAGCTCGACCTGTCGCGCACCGTGGGCTGGTTCACCAGTCTCTATCCAGTACGCCTCGATCCCGGCGTGCGGGACTGGGAGGAGGCGGACGGGGTAGGACCCCTGCTGGGCACGGCCCTCAAGCGGGTCAAGGAGCAGCTGCGCGCGATTCCCGACCACGGCATCGGCTACGGAATGCTGCGCCACCTCAATCCGCAGACGGCCGCCGTGCTCGGCGCGCTGCCCGTCCCGCAGCTGGGCTTCAACTACCTGGGCCGTTTCGCGGGTTCCGACGGCGGACACTGGCAGCCCGCGGCCGAGTCGGACGCCACGGGTCCGGCGGCGGACGCCGGGCTGTCCCTGCCGCACGTGCTCGACATCAACGCGGTGACCGAGGACCTGCCGACCGGCCCGCAGCTGGTCGCCTCGTTCACCTGGCCCGGCGCGCTGCTGGCCGAGGACGATGTGCGACGGCTGGGGGAGGCCTGGCTGGCCGCGCTCCGTGCGCTGGTCGCGCACACCTCCCGGCAGGGTTCCGGCGGGCTCACCCCCACGGACGTGCTGCCGGCCGTGGTGGGGCAGCGGGAGCTGGAACTTCTGGAGTCGGCGTGGGCGGACCGCGGACTTCAGGACGTCCTGCCGCTGACCCCCGTACAGGAGGGGCTGCTCTTTCACGCCTGCTACGACAGGCAGGCACCGGACGTGTACCACGTACAGCTGGTCGTCGAGCTGGAGGGCGCACTCGACGCGGAGGGACTGCGTGCCGTGTGCCAGGCCTTGACCGACCGGCACCCCGCGCTGCGCGCGGCCTTCACCCAGACGGCTTCCGGCACCCCGGTGCAGCTGATCCCCGGCAGCGTGCCGGTGCCGTGGCACGAGGACGACCTGCGGGGCGACGGACGGAGGGGCGACGGACCGCAGGGCGACGGGCCGACCGAGGACGGCCGTGCACGAGAACGGCTGGACGCGTTCCTCACCGAGGACCGGATCCGCAGGTTCGACCCGTCCCGTGCCCCGTTGCTTCGCTTCACCCTGCTGCGGCTGGGCGAGGAGCGCCACGCGCTGGTCTTCACCAGCCACCACCTGCTCGCCGACGGCTGGTCGGTCTCGCTGATGCTGCGGGACCTCTTCGCGCTCTGGTCGCAGGACGCCCAGGACGTCGGCCGCACACCCCCGGTGCCGGTACGCCGCTACTACGAGTGGCTGGCCGCACAGGACACGGCCGCGGCGGAGTGCGCCTGGCGGGCGGCGCTGGACGGCCTGAGTGGCCCCACCCTGCTCGCGGCGGCCGCGGACACCGGTTCCCTGCCGTCGCTGCCGCTGAGCTCCGGCGTCGAACTCCCCGAGGACCTCACGGCCGAAGTGGCCGCCCGGGCACGCTCCTGCGGGCTGACGCTCAACACCGTGGTGCAGGGGGCGTGGGCGCTGGTGCTCCACCACCTCACCGGCCAACGGGACGTGGTGTACGGGGCGACGGTGTCGGTGCGCCCGCCGGAGCTGCCCGGCGTCGAGGAAATGGTCGGGCTGCTGATCAGCACGGTGCCCGTACGGGTCCGGCTGGACCCCGCCGAGACACTGGCGGCTCTCCTCGACCGGGTGCAGACGGAGCAGGTCGCGCTGGCCCCGCACGCGCACCTGGGCCCGGCGGCGGTACAACGCGTGGCCGGGCTGGGGCCGCTGTACGACACCTCCATGGTGTTCGAGAACTTCCCGCGTACCGCCGATCATCCCGAGCTGCCGGGTACGGGCCTGCGGATCGCCGGATTCTCGGGCCGCGACGCGTACCACTACCCGCTCAAGCTCATGGCCGTTCCCGGTGACCGGCTGTACCTGGAGGTCAGCCACCGTCCCGAACTCGTCACCGCCGCACAGGCCGAGGAGGCCCTCGGGCGCCTGCGGACGCTGCTGACGGAATTCGCCGCCGACCCGTCCGTGCGGGTCGACGGCCTGCTGCGGCCCGCGTCTGAGCCCGTCGCTCCCGTGACCACGGGCCCCGCCGCGCCCGCCCCCGTCACGCGGGGGGCACCCCGCGCGGTGGCGGAACTGTGCGCCCTGGCCGGGGCGGTACTGGGCAGGCAGGAGCTCTCCGCGGACGCCGACTTCTTTGCGCTCGGCGGCGATTCCTTTCGGGCATTGCGACTGGCCGGACGTATGCGCGAGGTGTTCGGCGCTCCTGTCGATGTCTCTGTCGTATTCCGCGGCCGCACACCTGCCGGAATGGCGGCAGTACTGGCACGGCAGGGAACCGGTATTTCCGGAGTGCGCCACACCTCATGAGAATTGCCGGGCCGCTGCCTGTTCCGGGAATCCGCACTTTGCCACCATGAAAAAGCAACGAACCTCAGCAGCAAGGAGCTCGGCCGTGCGGATAATCGCGATAACCGGTGCCTCAAGTGGAATAGGGCTTGCGACGGCGGAACGTTTCGCCGAGGGCGGCGACCGGGTCTACAACCTGGACACGCAGCGGCCCCTGGCCCGGCACGAGGGCGTGACGTGGTGCGAGACGGACGTCGCCGGCTGGGACGCCGTCGACAGCACGCTCGGCCGCATTCACGACGAGCACGGCCGCCTCGACGTGGTGATCGCGAACGCGGGCATCAGCATCCGGCACGGCGTACTGGACATCACCGAGGAGCAGGCACGCCGGGTCGTCGACGTCAACCTGCTCGGCGTGCTGGGCACCTGGCGGGCGGCAGCGCGCCGGATGGTGGTCAGGGGCGAGGGAATCCTGCTGGCCACCGCCTCGGTGAACGGCCATAGAGGGTTCCCCCACTACGCGGACTACAACGCCACCAAAGCCGGTGTGGCGGCACTGTGCAGGACCTTCGCGATGGAGCTGAGCCCCGTGGTCCGGGTGGCCTGCGTCTCGCCCGGCGCGGTGCTGACGCCCATGCAGCTGGCGGAGTACACGCCGCGGATGCTGGCGGAGGTGAACGCCCGGATTCCCGCGGGCCGGCACGCAGATCCTGCGGAGATCGCGGCGGCCTTCCACTACCTCGCTTCGCCCGAGGCCGGCTTCATGACCGGCCAGGAACTCGTCATCGACGGCGGGGAGATCACCGGTTCCACGACTTCCGACTTCGGTACGGCGCATTGCGCGACGGCCGAGACGGACCGAATCAAAATCCGTTCCCGGTAACGCACCATCCGAGGGGAGACGTCATGAGAAATTCAATTGACTACACATTGAGCGGCGACGAGATCGATGGCCTCATGAAATCCGTGAGCGAATTGAGAGAAGGCGGCCTCTCGCCGGTCGAACCGGAGTTCTACGACAAGTACCAGGACTTTCAGGAAATCCTTCCGGTCGGCCTGCGGAGATTCCTGGAGAAATTCCGTGACGACCCGGCATCGGCCGTCTGCCAGGTTCACGGATTCCCCGTCGACGACGCCGCCGCGGGGCCGACCCCGGAACACTGGGAGCGGCCCGAGGGTTACGGGTCCACCGTCGAGTCGGACATCTACCTGGCCATGTGCGGCTCGGCGCTGGGCGAACCGTTCGCCTGGGCGACGCTCCAGTACGGACGCATGGTGCAGGACGTCTTCCCGATCAGGGGCGACGAGCGGCGCGAGAGCGGGCACGGCAGCGACGCGTATCTGAACTTCCACACCGACGACGCGTTCCGCCCCGACTCCTGCGACTACCTGCTGCTCTTCGGCGTGCGCAACCCCGACGTCGTCCCGACGTACGTGGCGGCCGTGCAGGACGTCGTCCTCCGTGACGAGGACCGTGCCCTGCTGTCCGAGAAGCGCTTCCACATCCTTCCCGACGACGAGCACATACGGCAGCTGGCGCTGAGGGCGCCCGGCGATCCCGCGCTCCGGCGTGCCGTCGAGATGCGCGACCGCCCGGAGCCGGTCTCCGTTCTCTTCGACGATCCGCGCAACCCCCACGTCCGGCTGGACGTGCCGTTCATGCGCTGCGTCGATGACGACCCGGCGGCCGAACGGGCGCTGCGCGCCCTGCTCGACGAGCTGGAACGGGTGCGACGGCCACTGGTCGCGGCCCGCGGAACGCTCCTGATCCTCGACAACCGCAGTGTCGTGCACGCCCGCGAGTCCTTCCAGGCGCGCTACGACGGCACCGACCGCTGGCTCCGCAAGATCGTCGTCAGCCGCGACCTGTCCACCGACGGCGTCCGGCCCCTGAGCCGGGTCCTGCTGTAGCCCCCGTAGCCCTCCCGGACGCACGCCACACCGGCGTTCGCCCGCCACACCGGCACACGCCGCCCCCCGCATTCGCCGATCAGCAAAGGGAAAGAAGAGACATGAACCAGCCCGCCGTGCAGACCGCGCAGGCGCCGGAGGCCATCAGCACGGCGGACTCCCGCACGCCGCGAACACACCGAACGCACCGCCAGGATCTGCTGAGCACCCTGTTCGAAGAGATCCTCGGGGCGACGGACGTCGGCATCCACGACAGCTTCTTCGAACTGGGCGGCGACTCCATCGCCTCGATCGAACTGGTCACCCGGGCCCGCGCGGCGGGCCTCGCCCTGGAGTACCGCGACATCTTCGAGGGCGAGACGGTCGCGGCGCTGGCCGAGGCCGCCACGGAGGTCGTGGCGGGGTCGGACTTCGTACCCGCCCAGGGGCCGCTGGTGCCGCTCGACGCCGACGAGCAGGCGGACGTGGAGGCCGCGTTCGCCTCGTCGGGCCCGGTGCAGGAGGTGTGGCCGCTCACCCCGCTCCAGGAGGGCCTGCTCTTCCACGCCCTGTACGACCAGGACAAGGCCGACCCCTATCTGGTCCAGGCACCGCTGGTGCTGTCGGGAGAGGTGGACACCGGGCGGCTGCGGGCGGCGTTCGCGGAGTTGCTGGACCGGCATGCGAGCCTGCGCGCGGGCTTCCTGGTACGTCGTACCGGTACGCCGGTGCAGGTGGTGCCGGCCGGGGTCGAGCTCCCGTGGTGCGAGGTCGACCTCAGCGGCGTCGACGAAGCGGAGCACCCGGCACGGCTCGGCCGACTGTTGGCACAGGACCGGCTGGACAGGTTCGACCCGGTGGCACCGCCGTTGATGCGCGCGACGCTGGTCCGCCTGTCGGCGGAGCGGCACGTCCTGGTACTGACGAGCCATCACATCCTGTGGGACGGCTGGTCGATGTCGCGGGCGCTGGGCGAGGTCTTCGGCCGCGGGCTGGGGGAGGGGAGCGCCGGACTTCCGGAGGTCGTGCCGTTCCGCGACTACCTGGCCTGGCTGTCGGTCCAGGACCAGGACGAGGCGCTCACCGCGTGGGCCGCGGCCCTGGAGGGACTCGAAGAGCCCACCCTGGTCGCCCCCGGCGTCGACGGTTCGCTGCCCTCGCTGCCCGCCAGGACCGTCGGCAGCCTGGACGAGGCAGCCTTCGCCCGGCTGGAATCGGTCGCACGGACCCGCGGGCTGACCATGAACACGGTGGTGCAGGGCGCCTGGGCGCTCCTGCTGTCCGGTCTGACCGGACAGCAGGACGTGGTCTTCGGTTCCACCGTCTCGGGCCGCCCGCCGCAGGTACCTGGCGTCGAGGAGATCGTGGGCCTGCTCATCAACACCGTCCCCGTCCGGGTCCGTCTGGAACCGCAGGAGCCGGTGGACGCGCTGCTGGCCCGCATCCAGGAGCAGCAGTCGGCGCTCACGGCGTACCACTACCTCGGCCTCCAGAGCATCCAGCGCCACCAGGGAATCGGCGAACTCTTCGACACCTCCACCGCGTTCGAGAACTTCTCCAGGGAAACGGCCCACGACGACTCCTGGGACGCCGGATTCCTCCGCGGCCAGGACATGGACCTGCTGTCGTCCGAGGAGAGCCACTCGCCGGGATTCGCCCACTACCCGCTGAGCCTCGCGGTGTTCCCGGGCAAGGGCCTGAACTTCGAGGTCAGTTACCGCAGCGACCTGTTCGACACCGCGTTCGCCGAAGCCCTGGTGGAGCGGCTGTGCAGGCTGCTCACCTTCCTCGCCGCCGACCCCGGCCTCCCCGTCGGCCGGATCGACCTGCTCTCCGGACAGGAGCGGTCGCTGGTACTGAAGGAGTGGAGCGGCGCCGGAGCCGTGCGCGAGGGCGCCACCTCGACGATCGTCGCCGCGTTCGAGGCACAGGTCGCTCGCGACCCCGACACGATCGCCCTGGCCCACGGTGACGACCAGTGGTCCTACCGGCAGCTGAACGACCGGGCGAACCGGCTGGCCCGCGAACTCATCGCCGCGGGCATGGGCCCCGAAGCGCGCGTCGCCGTGGCGGTGCCCCGCGGCATGGACTGGATGACCGCCGTGCTGGCGGTGCTCAAGGCGGGCGGCTCGTTCGTACCGGTGGGCCCCGCCTCCCCGAACGAGCGGTCCCGGGCCGTCCTCACGGACGCCGCCCCCGCACTGCTGGTCACCTCGGGTGACTCCCCGTGGTCCCGGGAGCCCTTCGCGGGAACCCACGTGCTCCTCGACGAGGAGGCGACCAGGACCGCCGTCGCCGGCCGCTCCCCGGCCGACCTCACCGAGGCGGAGCGCGCGGGCGGACTGTTCCCCAGCAGTGCCGCGTACGTGATGTTCACGTCGGGGTCGACCGGTGTGCCCAAGGGCGTCGAGGCGACCCATGCCGACGTGGTGGCGCTGGCACGGGACAGCCGGTTCTCCGAGGGGCACGAGGTCGTACTGGCCCACTCGGCACTCACCTTCGACGGCTCCACCTACGAGCTGTGGGTGCCCCTGCTCTCCGGCGGCCGGGTCGTGCTCGCGCCCGCCGAACCCCTGACCGCCCTGCTCGTACGGGAACTGACCGAGCGGCACCGCGTCACCGGGATGTTCCTGACGACGGCGCTGTTCCACTCGTTCGCCCAGGACGACCCCGGCTGCCTGGCCGGACTGCGCGAACTGTGGACCGGCGGCGAGGCCGTGCGCGCGGAAGCGGTGCGACGGGTGCGCGAGGCCTGCCCCGGCCTCGTGGTGGTGGACGTCTACGGGCCGACGGAGACGACCGCCTTCGCCACCGCCTTCGCCCTGGCCCCCTCGGACGGCCTGCCCGCGTCGATGCCCATCGGGCGCCCGCTGGACGGAATGCGGACCTACGTCCTCGACCCCGCCCTGCGGCC
Organism: Streptomyces sp. NPDC051822; assembly: GCF_044452745.1. Taxonomy (NCBI): domain Bacteria; kingdom Bacillati; phylum Actinomycetota; class Actinomycetes; order Kitasatosporales; family Streptomycetaceae; genus Streptomyces; species Streptomyces sp. NPDC051822. The sequence continues at coordinate 88,794 of NZ_JBITBZ010000014.1, forward strand.
GGTGGCCCCGGGCGTCTCGGGCGAGCTGTACATCGCAGGTGCGGGGCTGGCCAGGGGCTATCTGAACCGTCCGGACCTGACCGCGGAACGCTTCGTGGCCTGCCCGTTCGGCGAGAGCGGCACCCGGATGTACCGCACCGGGGACGTGGTCCGCTGGACGGCGGACGGCCAGCTGGAGTTCGTCGGACGCACAGACCACCAGGTCAAGATCCGCGGCTTCCGCATCGAACCGGGTGAGGTCGAGGCCGTGCTCAGCACTGTGCCCGAGGTCGGGCAGGTGGTGGTGATGGCCCGTGAGGACGAACGGGGCACCAAGCGTCTGGTCGCCTACGTGGTACCCGCGACCGGCACTCCCGCCGCACTGGACACCGACGCCCTCCGCGAGGCGGTCGCCGCGCGCCTCCCCGACTACATGGTGCCCGCGGTCTTCGTCGTGCTGGAGAGCTTCCCGGTCGCCGCGACGGGCAAGCTGGACCGCCGGGCCCTGCCGGAACCCGAGTTCACCGCAGCCGCCGACAGCCGCACCCCGCGCACCCCGCGCGAGGTGCTGCTCTGCGAGCTGTTCTGCGAGGTCCTCGGCGTGGCGACGGTCGGCATCGACGACAGCTTCTTCGAGCTGGGCGGTGACTCCATCACCTCCATCCAGCTCGCCGCCCGCGCCCACAGCGCCGGACTGAACCTCACACCACGCGACGTCTTCGCCCGCCTGACCGTGGCCGCGCTCGCCGAGACCGCTGCCACCCTCACGACGCACGCCCCCGCCTTCGTACCGGTCCAGGGCCCCCTGGTGGCCCTGGAGGACGAGGAGCGCACCGAGATCGAGGCCGCGTTCGCGGCGGCGGGCCCGGTCCAGGACATCTGGCCGCTCACCCCCCTCCAGGAAGGCCTTCTCTTCCACGCCCTGTACGACGGGCAGGGCGCAGGACACGGCGTCGGGACGGACCGGGATTCCGCCGGGCCGCCGGACGCCTACCTCACCCAGATGCCGTTGGTCCTGTCGGGAAGGGTGAACCCGAGTGCGCTGCGCGGTGCGCTCCAGGGGCTGGTGGAGCGCCACGCGAATCTGCGTGCCGGTTTCCTGGTGCGCCGGGCCGGCCGGCCCGTGCAGGTGATCCCCGCGGGGGCGACGATCCCCTGGCGGGAGATCGACCTGACCGTCGTCCCGGAACCGGAGCGCGAGGCACGCCTGCGCGACCTCCTCCGGAAGGACCGCCACGTCCGGTTCGACCTGACCGCCCCGCCGTTGCTGCGCGCCCTGCTCGTCCGGCTCGCACCCGAGCGCCACGTCCTCGTGCTGACGGGGCATCACATCCTCTGGGACGGCTGGTCGATGTCGCGTGCGATGGGTGACGTCTTCGGCCTGTACGAGGCCCAGGACGGGTGCGCGGAGCTGCCCGACGTGGTGCCGTTCCGGGACTACCTGGCCTGGCTGTCGGTCCAGGACCAGGACGAAGCACTCACCGCGTGGGCCTCGGCCCTGGAGGGCCTGGCGGAACCCACCCTGGCCGCCCCCGGTGCCGACAGCACCGCGGCGGCCCTGCCCACCCGTTGCCTCGGTCACCTCGACGAGGAGACCACCCGGCGGCTGACCGCCGTCGCCCGCAGTCGCGGACTGACGATGAACACGGTCGTGCAGGGCGTCTGGGCGCTCCTGCTGGCGGGGCTCACCGGTCAGCAGGACGTGGTCTTCGGCTCGACCGTCTCCGGCCGCCCGCCCGAGATCCCCGGCATGGACGACATCGTCGGCCTGCTCATCAACACCGTCCCCGTTCGCGTCCGCATCGACCCCGCCCAGCCCCTGGAAGGGCTCCTGTCCGAGATCCAGCGGCAGCAGGCCGACCTCACCCCGTACCACCACCTCGGACTGACCGACATCCAGCGCCACCTGGGACTCGGCGAACTCTTCGACACCTCGACCGTGTTCCAGAACATCCCGTGGGACGACGACGTGCTGTGCACCGCGGGCCTGGAGGTCAGCCCGTTCGACGACGAGACCCAGGGGTTCACGCACTTCCCGCTCAGCATCGACGTCTTCCCCGGGAACGAGCTGCGCATCGAAGTCAGCTACCGGCCCGACGTGTTCACCGCCCCGGAGGCCGAGCGGGTCGCGGAGCGGGTCGAGGGACTCCTCACCGTCTTCGCGAACGACCCCGCACGCCTCGTCGGAAGGGTCGACACCCTCACCCCGCAGGAGCGCCTCCCGCTGCTCGACGCGGGCAGCGGTACGCAGGTTCCCGTGCCGGAACTGACCGTGCCGGAGCTGTTCGAGGCCCAGGCCGCCGCGACCCCCGACGACGTCGCCGTGGTGTTCGGCGACGAGCAGGTGACGTACCGCGAACTCAACCGTCGTGCCAACCGACTCGCCCACCGGCTGATCGCCCTGGCCGCAGGACCGGACGAGCCGGTGGCGGTCATGGTGCCCCGCTCCGTCGACGCGGTTGTCGCGGTGCTGGGAACGATGAAGGCCGGCTGCGTCCACCTGCCGGTCGAGCTGTCCTGGCCGGCCGATCGCATCGCCTCGCTCCTCGCCGAGGTGCGCCCGGCCGCGGTGCTGACCGTGACCGACGCCGCCCACAAGGTTCCCTCGGACAACGGCTCACCGTTCCTGCTCGTCGACACACCGGGCACCGGCTCCCCGTCCCACGACCCGCGGGACACGGAACGCGTCCGGCCGCTGCTGCCCTCGCACCTCGCCTACGTGATCCACACCTCGGGGTCGACGGGCCGCCCCAAGGGGGTCGCCATCACCCACCGCAACCTCGTCAACCTGCACCACGCCCAGATCAGCGCCTCCCTGCCCGCCGAATCCGGCACCGGGTCCCGCAGGCTCAAGGTCGCGCTGGTGGCCGCCCTGGGCTTCGACGCGGCATGGGCCGACCTGCTGCGGATGGTCTCGGGCCACGAACTGCACCTGATCGGGGACGAACTGCGCCGGGACGCGCAGGGCCTGGTCGACTACTGCGCACGGCACGGGGTGGACTCGCTCAACCTCACTCCGCTGCATGCCAGGCAACTGCTGTCCGCCGGCCTGCTGCGCACCCCCGGATACCGGCCGCGGCTGATCTCGCTCGGCGGCGAGGCGGTCGACGAGTCGCTGTGGAGCGAGCTCGGCGCGAGCGGCGTGGCCACCTACAACCTCTACGGACCGAGCGAATGCGCCGTGGACTCGACGTACGGCCGCGTGATCGGCGGTACCCGGGCCCGCATCGGCCGCCCCCTGGAGAACACCCGGGTGTACGTCCTCGACGCGGCGCTGCGCCTGGTGCCGCCGGGGGTCCCGGGCGAGCTGTACATCGCCGGCGCGGGACTGGCCCGTGGCTACTTCGGCAGAGCGGGCCTGACGGCGGAACGGTTCGTGGCCTGCCCGTTCGGTGAGAGCGGCACCCGGATGTACCGCACCGGGGACGTGGTGCGCTGGACGGCGGACGGTGAGCTGGAGTTCGTCGGACGCACCGACCACCAGGTCAAGATCCGCGGCTTCCGCATCGAACTCGGGGAGATCGAAGCGGTGCTGGGAGCCCAGGCACCGGTGGGCCAGGTGGTGGTGCTCGCACGTGAGGGCCAGCCAGGGGTGAAGCGTCTGGTCGCCTACGTGGTGCCCGCGACCGGCACTCCCGAGGGCCTCGACACCGACGCACTGCGCGAGGCGGTCGCCGCGCGCCTTCCCGACTACATGGTGCCCGCCGCGGTGATGGCCCTGGACGCGCTGCCGCTGACGCCCATCGGCAAGCTGGACCGCCGGGCCCTGCCCGAGCCGGAGTTCACCGGAGCAGCCGACAGCCGCGCCCCGCGCACCCCGCGCGAAGCGATCCTGTGCGAGCTGTTCGCCGAAATCCTCGGCGTGAGCGGCGTCGGCATCGACGACAGCTTCTTCGAACTCGGCGGCGACTCCATCGCCTCCATCCAGTTCGCCGCCCGCGCCCGCAACACCGGACTCCACCTCACCCCTCGCGACCTGTTCACCGCGAGGACCGTCGCAGCCCTGGCGGAGATCTCCGACGAGGCGGCGCCCACCACCGGATTCGCCCCCGTGGACGGGCCGCTGGTGACGCTGAGCACCGACGAACGCGCCGAGATCGAGACAGCGTTCGCGCCCTCGGGTCCGCTCCACGACATCTGGCCGCTCACCCCCCTCCAGGAAGGCCTCCTCTTCCACGCCCACTACGACGACCAGAAGGCCGACCCTTATGTGATGCAGGCGCCGATGGTCCTGACCGGTGCACTGGACGTCACCGCGCTCCAGGCGGCCTTCCAGGGACTGGTACGACGCCACGCGAGCCTGCGCGCCGGTTTCCTGGTGCGCCGCTCCGGTGACGCCGTCCAGGTCGTACCGGAAGCACTGACGGTGCCCTGGCGGGAACTCGACCTCAGCGACCTGCCGGAGGCCGAGCAGCGGACGCATATCGAGCGACTGCTGCGCGAGGACCGGCTCGACCGGTTCGACCCGGCCGTACCGCCGCTGCTGCGGGTCCTGCTCGTCCGTCTCGGCGCCGAGCGGCACGCGCTGGTCCTCACCAGCCACCACCTCATCTGGGACGGCTGGTCGATGACCCGGGCGCTGGCCGACGTCTTCGACCTCTACGAGACCCGGGGCGACGACGGCGCACTGCCCGCGGCGGTCTCCTTCCGGGACTACCTGGCCTGGCTCTCGGCCCAGGACGGTGAGAAGGCCCGCGGCGCGTGGAGCCAGGCCCTCGACGGGCTGGAGGAACCCACGCTCGTCGCCCCCGGGGCCGAGACGTCGCTGACCGTGCTCCCCGTGCGTACCCTCGACCACCTCGACGAGGAGACCACCCGGCGGCTGACCGCCGTCGCCCGTAGCCGCGGACTGACCATGAATACGGTCGTGCAGGGCGTCTGGGCGCTCCTGCTGGCGGGCCTCACCGGGCAGCAGGACGTGGTCTTCGGCGCCACCGTCTCCGGCCGCCCGCCCGAGATCCCCGGCATGGACGACATCGTCGGCCTGCTCATCAACACCGTCCCCGTTCGCGTCCGCATCGACCCCGCCCAGCCCCTGGAAGGGCTCCTGTCCGAGATCCAGCGGCAGCAGGCCGACCTCACCCCGTACCACCACCTCGGGCTGACCGACATCCAGCGCCACCTGGGACTCGGCGAACTCTTCGACACCTCCACGGCGTTCCAGAACGTCCCGTGGGACGCCGACACCCTGCGCGCCCCTGGCCTGGAGGTCGGCCCCCTCACCGAGGAGGACACCCCGGTCATCCACTACCCGTTGAGCCTGACGGTCTACCCGGGCGCGCGGCTCCGGCTGGAGGTGAACTACCGGCCCGACCTCTACGGCGCGGCGCAGGGGCGGCAGCTGCTGGAGCGGCTGAAGAGCTTCCTCGTGACGGCGGCGAAGGCCCCCGGGCGGCTCGTCGGACGGCTGGACGCACTGTCCGAGCGGGAACGGTCGCTGGTGGTGAAGGAGTGGAACGACACCCACAGCCCGGTCGAGGCCGCGACGATGGCGGAACTGTTCGAGGGGCACGTGGCACGCGACGGTGGCGCGGTGGCCGTGGTGTGCGAGGGCACCCGGTGGTCGTACGCCGAGCTCGACGGCCGCGCCAACCAGTGGGCCCGCGAGCTGCTCGCCGCCGGGGTCGGCCCCGAGACCCGGGTGGTCGTCGCCCTGCCCCGCGGCCTGGACTGGGTGACCGCGGTACTGGCGGTGCTCAAGGCCGGCGGTGTGTTCGCGCCGGTGGACCTGGCGTACCCGCCGGAGCGGGTACGGCACGTCCTGGCCGACGCCGCACCGTTCTGCCTGATCACCTCGGCAGGGTCGGTCTGGGCCGGGGAACCCTTCGCCGGACACCGGATCCTCGCCGACGACGCGGCCTTCCGCGACTCCGTGGCCAGGCGGTCGGCCGCCGGACTCGGCCCGGCCGAACGACCGGCCGCCGCCCGTCCGCAGAACGCGGCGTACGTGATCTACACCTCCGGCTCGACCGGCGTGCCGAAGGGCGTCGAGGTCACCCATCAGGGCATCGCGAGCCTGGTACGGGCCCAGGTGGCCGCCACCGGGCTGACCCCCCGGAGCGTGGTGCTCCAGTTCTCCTCGCCCGGCTTCGACGCCATCGTGTTCGAGCTGTGCATGTCGCTCCTCACAGGGGCCCGGCTGGTGCTCGCCCCCGGCGAGTCACGTCTGCCAGGCGACCAGCTGGTCGACCTGATCGCCGCCCAGGGCGTCACGCACGCCGTCGTCGTCCCCTCGGTGCTGGCGGCGATCGACGCGGAGTCCGTACCGTCGATCTCCTCCCTGGTCGTCGCCGGTGAGGCACTGCCGCAGGAAATGGTGGACCGATGGGCCCCGGGGCGGCAGATGCACAACGCCTACGGTCCGACCGAGTCGACCATCTGCGCGACGATCTCCCGGCCGCTGCTCGCGAAAAAAACGCCGCCGATCGGCCGCCCGCTCGTCAACACCGGGGTGTACGTCCTCGACGCGATGCTGCGGCCGGTTGCTCCCGGCACCGCGGGTGAGCTGTACGTGGCGGGCGCCGGACTGGCCCGGGGGTACGTCGGCCGATCCGCTCTGACCGCCGAGCGGTTCGTGGCCTGCCCGTTCGGCGCACCGGGTGCCCGGATGTACCGCACGGGTGACGTCGTGCGCTGGACGGCGGACGGTGAACTGGAGTTCGTCGGACGCGCCGACGACCAGGTCAAGATCCGCGGCTTCCGGATCGAGCTCGGCGAGGTCGAGTCGGCCCTGCGGTCCCACCCCGAGGTCGCAGGGGCGGCAGTGGTCGCCCGCGAGGACCAGCCCGGTACCAAGCGCCTGATCGCGTACGTGGTCCCGGCGGCGGGCCCGGCGGACCGGCTGGACCTCGACGCACTGCGCCGACGGGTCGAGTCGAGCCTGCCCGCCTACATGGTGCCGTCCGCCTTCGTCGCCCTGGACACGCTGCCGGTGACCGTGACCGGAAAGCTCGACCACCGGGCCCTGCCGGAGCCGGAGTTCGCCGGTGCACCGGACAGCAGGGCGCCCCGCACCCCGCACGAGGAACTGCTGTGCGACCTGTTCGCCGACGTGCTCGGCATCGCGAGGGCCGGCATCGACGACGACTTCTTCACGCTGGGCGGGGACTCCATCGCTTCGATCCAACTGGTGGCACGGGCACGCAAGGTCGGCCTCGGGCTGGCCCCGCGCGACGTCTTCGAAGCGAAGACGGTGGCTGGCATCGCCCGCATCGCCACCGTGATCGAGATTCCGGCGGCGGGAACGCCGACGCCGGTACCGGCAACCGCTCCGCTGATCTCACTCAGCGCCGAGGAGCTGGAGGAGTTCGAGGCGTCCTGGGACGAGTGAGACGCCCGCTCCGCCACCCAAGAGCCGAACCCCACCCCACACTCCACACCCCCCACCCCACTCCACACACCGAAGGAATTGAGGACGTCATGACGAACCCGTTCGAGAACGAGAACTACTCCTACCTGGCACTGGTCAACGACGAAGGCCAGTTCTCCCTGTGGCCCGCATTCGCCGAGGTGCCCGCAGGCTGGACAGTCGTCCGCGGCCCTGCGGACAGGGACGTCTGCCTCGGCCACATCAACGAGCACTGGACGGACATGCGCCCCAAGAGCCTCGTCGCAGCGATGAGCGCCACAGCGGTCTGAGCAGAGAACCAGTAGGAGGCCCGGCCGCCCGGCGGCCGGGCCTCCTACCGTCCACCCGTCCACGCACGGGTCCGCCTGCTCGAACGCCTGCCGGGCACCCCTGACGTCTCGATGACGTGGCGCTGCTTCGCGGGTGTTCCCGGCGCCGAGCGCCGTGCTGCTCGCCGCGGCCCTCCCGGGCCGGGCCCGGACGAGGTCACAGCCGCTTGAGTCCGACGTACTGGAGGGCGGCGAAGCCACCGACCACCAGGCTCTGCAGCACGGTCCAGACCGCGCCGACGCCGGCCGGGGACAGCAGGCCGGAGCCCACCGCCACCAGGCTGAGCACGACCCACAACAGGTTCGCCACGATGACCGCCGCCAGTCCCGTGCGGTTGATCTCCTTCCGCGTCCCGAGGGCCAGCACTCCCAGCGAGTAGAGGAGCAGGAACACCCCGACCGGGTATTGGACCGCCGTCGGGACGCCGAAGAAGGATTCGAGGGCCGTGGCGAGCGCCAGGTAGGCGATGCCGTTGAGACCGGTGACCACGGCGTCCAGCCTGAGCGCCAGCCTCGCGAAACCGTCGGATCCTGTCGCCCTTGCGGATGAGGCAACCCGGTCGTACTGCGTCGAAGCCACTGTCGTCTTCCTCTCGTACATCAGGGCGTTGCCCTGATCGGAAGCGGCCTCTCGGTGGGGCCGCTGATCGGTGCCGAAGGTAGGCGGGCCCACGGAAGGGCATCAATGACCTCCGAGGTGATCAGCCGGTCACCGCCAACGGCCCAGCAGCCCCGTCGGACCGGCGTGGCCATGAACTGCCGGGCCACGGGGATGCCAGGAACTCCCGTGAGTCGTAACAGGTTTCCAAGGGCCTCCTGCGCCAAAGGCGAGAACTGCCGCGTCCCCACCAGTTCACTCACGCAGGTAGCAACGACTCAGAACCCCAATTCTTCCGGATCAATAAGAGGATTTGTCACGTGGAGAGTTGATGGTGCGGCATGATGCTGTCCCGTGAGGGTTGATCTGTCGCGCCGGTGGTTCCGGATGAACTGTGGGAGCTGACAGCTCCGTTGTTGCCGAAGTTCGCCACCCGTCCGCAGGGCGGGGGTACTGCTCCGGTGGACGAGCGGGCGGTGTTCGCGGCCGTGGTGTACGTACTGACGAGCGGGTGCGCCTGGCGGTATCTGCCGGAGTCCTTCGGTGTCTCCCCGGCCACCGCGCACCGCCGGTTCACTGTGTGGACCGAAGCGGGGTTGTGGCGGCGGCTGCACCGGGCGGTGCTGGACGAGCTGGGTGCCAGGGGCGAGTTGGACTGGACGTCCGCGATCGTCGATGCCGCGTCGGTGCGGGCGAAAAGGGGGGCTCGTTGACCGGTCCGAATCCGGTCGATCGGGGCAAGAGGGGCAGCAAACTGCATGTGCTGTCCGAGGCCCAGGGCCTGCCGCTGGCCGTCGCGGTGTCCGGTGCGAACGTGCACGACAGCCAGGCGTTCAAGCCGCTGATCATGGGCATACCCGCCGTCCGTTCCCGGCGCGGACCACGCCGCAGACGGCCGGTGAAGATCCGCGCGGACAAGGCGTATTACTCCGCCGAACACCTCCGCTGGCTCCGCGGCCGGAATCTCGTCCCACGGATCGCCCGGCCCGGCATCGAGTCCGGCGAGCGACTCGGCCGGCACCGCTGGAAGATCGAGCGGTCGATCTCCTGGCTCTTCGGCTACCGCCGCCTCACCGTCCGGTACGAGCGAAAAGGCAGCCACTTCCTCGCCTTCCTCGGCCTCGCCGCAGCCCTCGCCTGCTACAAGAAACTCGCCAAACTCACCACGTGAGACATCCTCTCAGTCTGATGAGTTGTCGTACCACTCGATGGTGGTCCCGATGAGACTGGCGGCGACGATCTTCTTGAGGGAGTTGGGTGGCGTCGGGGAGGGTGTTGCGGCGGCCATGTGCACCACTTCCAGGCATGTGCGGGGACGATTCGGTGTCGCCACACCGTAGGAAGTCGCAGGTCAGGGGCGTATGTGGTGGGACACCATAGTTCGGGTGTGCCGTGTGCGCCCGGCCTCCATGGCCTGCTGTGGTGACCCTGTCGAAGGCCCGAGAGGGGCCGGGAGAGAGCCTGTCCGGGTTGCGCTGATCGGGGCCGTTTTGGTGGTGCGGTGCTGACTCCCGTGCTGGTTTGGTGCTGACTGGGTGGACGGCGTTCACGATCGCCTGGTAGGCGGTGTTCGACTCGGGCGGATCGGGGTCGCCTCCAGCGGGTGCGAGTTCGGCGACGATCTCGGCGGTGGTGGCCAGAGTCCGCGAGTCGCGCTTCGGCCTCGGCCAGGGCTGCGGTCAAGTGCTGAACCTGGTCGCGTAGTTCACCGGCCCGGACGGTGGTCTCGTCGTGCTGGGCCTGGAGGCCGGCCAGGAGCTCGCTGACGTTCACGCGGCCAGCCCGAGGGTGTCGCGCCAGGCCGAAGAGGGTGTGGTGAGACGGCGGGTCATGTGCGCGATCGAGGTCCAGTAGACGCGTGAGGCTGAGGTGTCGGGCCGGTGGTCGTACTCACCGGCGAGGCGGCGGTGCAGCATCAACGTGCCGTTGACTGCTCCACGATCCACCTCTTCGGTTGCGGAACGAAGCCTTTGCCCTGATCGGCCCGGTTGCGGCGGACGATCTCGAGTTTCTCCAGGCGGTTGCCGCACCGCTCGGCGGCCTGGTCGAGCAGGGCGGTGCCGGCGGCGTTGTCAGGGGCGGAGGCGGCCAGCACGACGACGCCGATGACCAGCCCCAGGACGTCGACGGCCAGGCCCCGCTTGCGGCCCGACAGCTTCTTGTGCGAGTCCAGTCCCGTCGTGGTCTTCGGGACACCCGCCGCGGCGCGGACGGACCGGGTGTCGATGGTCACGAGGGACGGGTCGTCCAGTCGCCGGGTTTTCTCCCGCACCTGGCAGCACGGGAGTTCCTGGATGCGCTGGTCGAGGCCGTCCTGGCGCCACAGCGTGAAGTAGTAGAACACCGCCGGCCAGGCCGGCAGGTCGTGGGGCAGGTAGCGCCACTGGCAGCCCGTCCGGTTCTGGTAGAAGATCGCGTTCACGACCTCCCGCAGGTCACAGGACCCGGGATCACCGGTCGCCGACCGTGCCACCCGGTCCTGCTTCCAGGCCGTGATCATCGGCTGGATCAGCGCCCACTGCTCGTCCGATAAGTCGCTGGGGTATGGCTCTTGCTCCATGGCCCGCATCGCCGTAGGCCGGCGTCATGTACGGAATCGCGTGGCGCCGGTGCAGGCATCGACGGCCGGCAAGCCGGTTCCCTGTCTCACCAGGGGCTGCTGCTGCTCGTCGACGTCGGGCCGGGGGAGGTCGTGTGCGCCGGAGCGGTGGTGGGCCGGGCGTCGAAGGCGGAGCCGCCCGAGGACGACTCCGTGGGAGAGTGTGCCCGCCCGGCGGCCGTGAGGCGGACCGGGGTGGTCGACGTCGACTGGGTGGCGGCCCGTGCCGGCGCCTCCCTGCCCACCTCATGGGCGCGCTCGTCCACCTCGCCGATCCGTTCCAGGCGCAGCACCAGATTGCGCTCGTGCTGGTTGCCCTGGGGCCAATCCACGTCCTTACTGGTGATCAGCTGCGTCCGTATGCCGTCCATGGTCTCCCAACGGCTGCGGATCGCGCGGACGTTGGGACGCCACTTCCCCTCGTGCAGGTGCTCCACCTCCAGGTGCCAGCTCGGCGCGTCGATGTGCCGGACCGTTCCCGCCTCGCCTGGGATCTCGATGCGCGCACCGCGCGAGCCGGACACCGCGACGACCGCGCGCTGTGGCCAGTCGGCGTCGACGTCGACGACGGTGATGCGGCAGGGGCCTTCGTACCAGGCCATGGGTGTCCTCCGGTGTTCTTGTGCGGGGAAGTCGGGGTCGCGGAGCGCGTATGGGGCGGGGGAGGCGGGGCGTCAGCCTCGGTCGAACTCTTGCGCCACCAGCGACGCGAGTTCGTAGTACGCGGCCCGGGTCCGGCCGCGCATCCACTCGGGGTCGACCTCGCCGCCCCGGGCCAGATACGGGTCGTACGGAACGCTGACCACGGCCCGGCAGCGCTGCCGGAAGTGGGCGACGATCTCGTCGACCCGGATCAGCCGTCCCGAGGACGACCGCACTCCGGAGACGACCGTCACCGCTTCGCGCGCCTTCTCCTCGTAGCCTTGGGCGGCCAGCCAGTCGAAGGTGACGCTGGCGCTGCTGGCACCGTCCACGCTCGGCGTCGCCGCGACGACGAGTTGGTCGGAGAGGTCCAGGATGCCGCGCATGGTGTCGTGCAGCATGCCGGTCCCGGAGTCGGTGAGGACGATCGGGTAGTGGCCGCTGAGAAGTTCGACGACCCGCCGGTAGTCCTGGTCACCGAAGGTCTGCGAGACCGCCGGGTCCGAGTCGTTGGCGATCACCTCCAGACCACTGGGCGCCTGCGAGGTGAACGCCCGGATGTCCATGTAGGTGCGCAGGTCGGGGATCGCGGTGACGAGGTCGCGTACGGTGGCGCCGGACTGGCGCGGGACGCGCCGGCCGAGGGTGCCCGAGTCCGGGTTCGCGTCCACGGCCACGACCCGGTCGGCCCGCTCGCGGGCCAGCACCGCGCCGAGCGCCAGGGTGGTGGTGGTCTTGCTGACGCCGCCCTTCAGGCTGAGCACCGCGATCCGGTGGCTGCGGAGCAGCGGGGTGTGGAGCGCGTCGGGCACATGGGCAGGGGCCCGGCGGAGACCGACCCGGAAACGCTCGCGGGCCGTGCGGCGCACCAGACGTTCGCCGGACAGTTCCCGGTCCGCGGCCCAGCCGATACGCCGTGCCGGTGCCGCGGCGGGTTCCGTGGGAGGGGGCGGCGTCGCCGGGTTCGGGTCCGCTGCCTCCGCGGGCCGCGCTCCCGTCGCCCCGGGCTGCGGTAGGGAGTGCTCAGCGTCGGGCTCCGGTACGGAGTGTTCGGCGTCGGGCTCCGACGCCGTCGGGGCGGGGTCCGGGAGTGTCGCTTCGCCCGGGTCCGTCGTCGTGGCGGCCGCCGTGACGTCTCCGTCGTCCTCCGTGTCCGCGCGTACGTTTCCGTCGCTCTCGGGATCCGTAGGCCTGTCGCTGTCGCTGTCTCCGTCGCTGTCTCCGTCGCTGTCTCCGTCGGTCGCCGGGGCCGTGGGCAGGTCTTCGTCGTCCGTCGGACCCGGGTGCGCGCCTCCCGCGCCCCCCTGGCCCTCCCCGTGCGTCGCCCCGTCGCCCCCGTCGCCCTTCGGCGGTCTCGCCGCCGGCAGGCGCTCGCCCCGGCCCGTACGCCACTCCTCCGGGCTGTAGTCGGGTGCGTCCGTCCAATGCCCGGGTTCGTCCATGTCGTTTCTGGCTACGACGGTAACCACCTGGCGGTCCCCTCTCGTCGGTCGTCCGGAGGAACGGGCCGGCGGACGCGACCGGTTCAGGTGAGGATGTGTCGGTCGATCAGGCCGGGGCGAGGTCGCGCTGTTCCAGGACGGGGCGCAGCGCCCGTACGGCATAGAAGTTGCGGGACTTGACCGTGCCCGGCGGTATCCCGAGCGCGACGGCCGCGTCGGCGGTCGAGCGGTCGTTGAGGTGCAGTTCCACCAGCACGTCCCGGTGGTGCGGGGCCAGTTCGGCGAGCGCGTCGCCGATGGCGTGCGCCGACAGGATCTCCTCGAACGGGTCGTCCGGGGCCGCCCGGTCCTCCGGCGTTTCGTCGCCCAGCTCCTTCGGGCGGGCGGACTGTGTCCGGAAGTGGTCGATGGCGATGCGGCGGGCGACGGTGAAGAGCCAGGGGCGGCCGTGCTCCGGTCCGCGGACCAGGGCCTGGGGGTTCTGCCAGGCGCGCAGGAACGTCTCCTGGAGCATGTCCTCGGCCTTGCCCCGGTCCCCGCTGGTCAGGCGGAGCAGCGTGCGGAGCAGGGCGGAGGAGTGGAGCCGGTAGAACTCCGCCAGGGTGTCCCGGTCCATCGTGGGGCGCGCCTCCGCGCGTGTGCCCGGCCCCGCCCCCGCACGGGTCGCGCCCGCCGGTGCGCCGTCGGCACTGTCCCCCTGCATTCCCATCCCGGTGCTTCCTCCCGCGCTGCGCCGTCGACGGCTCCTCGGCGCTCGACGGCGACACCAACCGACCGCCTCTGAAGGCTCGTCGGGCTCGTCCCGGCAGAATCGCAACCTTGACTAATGCTTTGCTAACGATCAGGTGCCTTTCGCGCCCCGCGTGGTAACGCCTCGCTTGCGTCTTCCTAAAGGGGCTCCGGGCCTCGGTTCCGGTCCGCCTCCGGGGCCCGGTAGACACCCGGCCGCCACCGCCGCCGGCGCCCGCGCGGCACCACGGCGGCTGCGCCCGTCACCGCCGCCAGCAGCGCCAGACAGCCTGCCGACACCCACCAGGCGGATCCCGCGGCGGAGGGCCCGGCACCGGGCGGCATCGCCACCCCCGGCGCCGTCGCGCGGACACCGGAGGGCGAGGCGCCGTGCCCCTCCTCGGGGAGGACGGCAGTGACGGCGGCCACCGGGTCTACGGGTCCGTGCCCCCGCACCGGGTCCGGCAGACGGCCGCCCGGACTCGACGTGGTGGCCTGCAGCCGATGCGCGAGCGCCTCGGCGCCCAGGTCCGGGTGGTAGCCGAGGACCAGGGCCGCCGTTCCGGCCACGAACGCGGCCGCGTAACTCGGCCCCGAGGCCGTGAACTTGCCCCTGCCGCCCGGTCCGGGGCCCATCACGGCCTCGCCCGGCGCCGTCAGGTCCACCCGGCCCACGATCCCCTGACGGGGTACCTCCCCGCCGGGGCCGGTCGCCGCCACGGACAGCACCAGCGGGTGCGCCGCCGGATACGCTGTGCCGCCGCCGTTCACCCCGGTAGCCCCGTCCGGAGCGGCCGGCGCGACCACGAGTGCGCCCTTGGAGACGGCGTACCGCACGGCGCTCGACAGCGCCGGGCTGTCCCGGCCCACCACCGCCACGGTGACGATCACCCGGGCGCCGTCGTCGGCCGCCACCCGGATGCCCTGGGCGAGGAGGTCGGGGGTGGTGTTCCCCCGCCGGTCGGTGACCGGGACGTCGAGTATCCGCGCTCGGGGCGCGAACCCCGCGAACCCCGCTCCCGCGGTGGGGGCCGCCGCGATCAGACCGGCCGTGAAGGTGCCGTGACCCGCGCAGTCCTTCGCCGGGCCGGCGTCGAACAGGCGCGGTGCCCGCTTCAGCCGGTCGCCCAGAAGCCCTGCGGCGTCGTCCACACCCGAGCCCACCACGGCCACCGTCACCCCCGCGCCCTCGGAAAGCGGCCAGACCATCTCCGGACGCAACCGGGCCTGCGGCCACGGCAACCGGGTGACCATCCGGTTCGACGCCTTGCGGCACGCGTCGCTGGAGAGCCGCTGCGTGAGGGCGGGCAGCGAGGTGGGGTCCGTACCCGGAGCCGTCGCCGTCGCCGGGGCCACCGCGGCGATGGGACCGGCCGTCGCGGCAGCGGCGCTCCCCGGAAGGGGGGCCACCGTCCCGCACAGCAGGGCCGTCGCGATCACCGTCGTACCCCCTCTCGCCCGACGGCTCACGCGACACCGCCCGGCACGCGGTCCCAGGGCACGTCCTGCGGCAGCAGCAGGCTCAGCTCCGCCACGTCGTCGATGTCGAGCCGGCTGAGCCGCCCGGCCTGCCGGGTGATCATCGACTCCATGGTCTGGCGGGCGAAGCGGCCGTTGCCGAACGTACGGTCGCGCGGCACCGAGGCGAACAACTCGCCGAGAGCCGACGACGTCTCGGGCGGGCACACGTAACCGGCCTTCTCGGACAGCGCCTCGACGATCCGCACCAGCTCCTCGTCCGTGTAGTGCTCGAACGAGACGGACCGCGAGAACCGGGAGGCCAGACCCGGGTTGGAGTCCAGGAAGCCCTGCATCTCGTCGGCGTACCCGGCCACGATGACCACGACCTCGTCGCGGTGGTCCTCCATCAGCTTCATCAGGGTGTCGACCGCCTCCTGGCCGAAGTCGTTGCCCGTACCGCCGCGGGGCGTCAGGGTGTACGCCTCGTCGATGAACAGGACGCCCCCGCGCGCCCGGTCGAAGGCCTCCTTCGTCAACTGGGCGGTGTGCCCCACGAACCGTCCCACCAGGTCCGCCCGCGCCGTCTCGATCAGCTGGCCGCCCGGCAGCACCCCGAGTTCGGCGAGCAACCGGCCGTACAGACGTGCCACCGTCGTCTTACCGGTTCCGGGCGGTCCCGAGAACACCAGGTGATGGCTGATCGTGGCGGTCGGAAGCCCTGCCTCCTTGCGCCGGTTGACCTGCTTGATCAGGTTGACCAGGTCCTCGACCTGCTCCTTGGCGGCGGGCAGTCCGATCATCGCGCGCAGCTCGTCGAGCAGCTCCGTCCGGCGTTCCGCGGGCTCCCCGGCGGCCACCGTCACCCCCACGTCCTCGGGCGTGAGCAGCGCCAGGTCGGCATTGCCGATCTCCGGCAGCGTGGCCAGCCGTGAGGCCTGCCGGTCCACCATCTCCTCGAAGACCTTGCGCGCGGCCCGGCCGTTGCCGAAGTCGGCGCCCTTGGCCACGCCCTCGAAGTGCCGCGCCAGCGCCTCACGGGTGCCGTCGGCGAGCTGGTAGCCGTGCGAGGCCGCGGCCATCGCCACGATCGTCGTCAGCTCGTCGTCCGAGTAGTTCTCGAACTCCACCGTGCGGCTGAAGCGCGAGGCGAGCCCGGGGTTGGAGTCGAGGAAGCCCCGCATCTCCTCGGAGTACCCCGCGACGATGACCACGACCTCGTCGCGGTGGTCCTCCATCAGCTTGACCAGCGTGTCGATGGCCTCCTTGCCGAAGTCCGGCCCGCTGCCCCCGGTGCCCTGCGACAGCGTGTACGCCTCGTCGATGAAGAGCACGCCGCCGAGCGCCCGCTGGAAGACCTCCGTCGTCTTGATCGCCGTACCGCCGATGATCGACGCCACCAGGTCCGCGCGGGCCACCTCGACGAGATGACCCGACGGCAGGACGTCCAGCTCGGCGAGGATCGAGCCGTAGAGCCGGGCCACGGTCGTCTTGCCAGTGCCCGGTGGGCCCGCGAAGATCAGATGGCGGCTCATCGGCAGCGCGGGCATGCCCGCCAGCTCCCGTCGTCTGGCCAGCTTGTTGAGGTTGACCAGGGTGGAGACCTGCTCCTTCACCCCGTCCAGGCCCACCAGCGCCTGCAAGGCCTCCAGCGGCCCGTCCGGCCTGCGCGGCGCGGCGGACGGCATCGGGCCCGAGGCCCCGCCGGGAGGACCGTCCTCCGCGCCCTCGCCGTCCGTGTCCCCGCGCGTCCCCGACTCGCTCCCCTGACCGGCGGCCGAGGCGGTGATCTCCCCGTACGAGTCCGGCAGGTCGTTCTCCACGCTCGTCAGGTTCTCCACCGCGACCCGGACCGACGGCTTGAGCTGGCGCAGCCCCGAACCCCGGTTGCCGGAGACCGTGCAGTCGTGCACCCGCACCGCCTCCGTCGAGTCGACTCGGATGCCGTCGGCCGTGTTGTCCACCGCCTCGCACCGGCTGAGCGTGGCCCGGCCGCCCGCCGCGACCCGGAAGCCGTAGCGCCGGCAGGACCGTGCGCGGGTGCGGGTCGCGGTCAGCTCCCCGCCGTCCTCGACGAGTACGCCCTCCTGCGGCGATTCGGCGACGTTGCAGTCCCGCAGCGTGGCCACCCCGCCCGCGCCGACCGACACGCCGACCCCACCGGTCTCCCGCACCACGGTGTTGCCGACGTAGGCGTTGCCCCCGTCGGCGATCCGCACCCCGGCCTGTCCGGTCGCGGAGACCTCCGAACCCTCCAGCCGGCCACGCCCGTCGCGGGTCACCTCCACGCCGGGTCCGGCGACGTCCGACACGGTCACGCGCCGCAGCATCGGGTTGGCCCCTTCCAGGACGCGCACTCCCGCCCCCGCGCCGCCGCACACCTCCAGCCGGTCGAAGTCCGGCGCGCTGTCCCCGGTGAGCACGACCCCGGCGTCCCTCGCGTCCCGCACCGAGCAGCGCTTGAACGAAGGCCCCGAGCTCTCCTCCACCCAGATGCCACTGCCCTCGGCCCCGGTGACCTCGCACTCCTCGAAGGTGCCGCGCGAACGGCCCGTGACATGGATGCCGTTGCCCTTGGTGCGGGAGGTGCGGCAGCGGCGCAGCACCGGGTCGGTGCCCTCGGCGAGGGCGATGCCGTGCACCTTGGTGCCGGTCACCGAGCACTCCTCGAGGACCACCCGCTCCTTGGAGCTGATGAACACGCCCAGCAGGCAGTCCCGTACCGAGGTCCGCAGCACCTGGGTGGAGCTGTTCTGCTCCAGGGCGATGGCCGGCTTGTCGGTGGCCGAGATCTCGCAGTCCTCGATCACCCCCCGGCCCTCGCCGTTGGCGCACACCCCGTTGCCCCGGGCGTCACGCAGCACGCAGTTGCGGAACGTCGGATTGGCCCGCTCGCCGATGACCACCGCCGAGGTGCCCAGATGCTCCACGACGCAGTCGTCGATCACACTGGTGCCGGTGGACGTCTCCACGATTCCCGCGCCACCGGGGTTGGTCACCCGGCAGCCGCGCATCGCCAGCGAACCCTGCTGGCGGGTGAGTACGGCGGCCCAGGCGTTGCCCACCACCTCGCAGTCCTGGAGCGCCGCCTGACCGCGCGGCACGTCCACCGCGGGCAGCTCGTCGTCCAGCCCCTGCAGCACCAGCCCCGTCAGCTGCACCGCTTCGGCCACCACCTGGACCACCGTCCCCCGGGGCGGCACGATCCGCACGCTTCCGCGCCGGTCCTCGGCGGTGATGGTCACCATCTTGGTGATGACCAGGTTCTCCTCGTACCGCCCCGGCCGCACCGAGATCACCGCGCCGTTGCGCGCCGCCTCCAAGGCAGCGCCGATCGTGCGGAACTGGCCGCCGGAGCCGGACGGCCGGTCGGTCTGCGCCTCGGCGCTCACGGTCAGCACATGGCGCGACATGCGTGGTTGTTCCCTTCGTGGTGGGCCGGTGGCCTCGGTGGGCCGGACCGCTTCAGGAGGCGGTGCACTGGACACGGGCGGCGTCGCCCGCGTGATGGGCGTAGGTCCGCGTCGAACCCGACCAGTCGAGACCCCGGTCGTGGAGCTTCACCGTCAGCAGGCCACGGGTGACGTTGACGCCGCCGGCGCTGATCCACTGCCCCCGCCGGGAGGCCTGGTCGACGGTGAAGGACTTGAGGATCGGGTCGTTGCCCGTCGCACCGGCGTGCACGGTGTAGTACGACGGCTTGCCGCCCACCGCCTTGATGTCGCTGTTGTTGGGAATGTGCACCGAGACCTGGCAGGTGCCGGAGGTGACGTCGCCGGTACGGAACGTCCAGCGCAGCGCGTTCCCGGCGTCGCTGCCCTGGTGTCCGGACATCGGCAGGGAGTAGAAGTCGCCGTTGCAGCCGGAGCTGCCGTAGCCGCCGGTGCCGTACCGCTGCCAGCCCTCCTTGCCGTCCGTGTACCAGCCGCTGTACGTGAAGGTGGCGCCCGAGCCCGCGCAGCCCGGGCCCGCCACGGCCGAGTACTGCGCCTTCGCCGGGGGAGCCGGCGTCTGCTGCGGCGCGGTCACGGTCCCCCGGGTCTCGGTGGGAGTCGGGCCGGGCCGGGTGGTGGGCGTCGGGTCGGAGGTGGACCTGGACCCGCCGGAGGTCGGACCGGTGGTGGGCCGGGAGCCGCCTGAGCCGGTGCCGGTGCCAGGGCTCTTCGTGGCCGTCGGCCCGGGGCCGCCGCCGAGGCTGCCCACCCCGGCTCCCGCGCCGAGACCGGCGGCGGACTTGGCCAGGGGGTTGTTCGCGGGGCCCGGACCGCCGTCCCGCGAGCCGGGGGCCGCCCCCGGGGCGCCGGTTCCCGGCAGGGCGGAACCCTTCTCCGGGGCGTCGACCCCCGGCACGTAGCCGTCGGAGCCTCCGCCGGCCTGGTTGTACCCGGTGGGGCGAGGGGGCACGGGATTCGGGCCGGAGCCGCCGCCGAGCTGAGAGAACAGCAGGGGTACGCCCATCAGGACCACGCCCGAGGTGGCCGCCGCCGCGATCATCGGCTTGGAGAGCCGCTTGCCGGGGCGGGAGACGGCGCGGGGGACCGGCGCGACGGTGGCGGCCGCGGCGAGGCTGTCCGCGTCGGGGGCGGCCTGTCGTTCGCCCTCCCGTTCGCCGTCCGGCGCGCCCTCCCCGGCGGTCTCGGCCTCGCCCTCGGGGGCTGTGGTCCCCGGGGTGTCGGGGCCGGCCGCAGCGACGGTGCCGACCGGCGCGGCCGCGGTTCCGGCGCTCGTCTCCGGGTCGGCGACCTGCTCCGACCCGGCGCCGGCCGGGTCCGTCCCCGGTCCGGATCCGTTCGCTGCCCGCGCGGCGCCGGTACGCGGCTCGGGCGCCTCGCCGGCCCCGTCCGGATCGTCGTCCGCCGCCTGCCAGGCGACCGTCGGCAGGCTGATCGCCGACGCGGCCTGCGCGGCGGTGCCCCCGGCCCGTGCTTCGTTGTTGTCCACCGTGATTCCCCTCGGTCGTCGCGGACCCCCCGCGACACGTACGAACGGACCGGCGGTGTCCCGTGGTTCACCGGACCGGTCAACTCAGCGGGTGGACTTCCGTCCCTTCCGGCGCGGGGGTCAGCACGAAGGCGGCGGCGCGCTCGACGACGTCCTGGCCGAGGGGGCCCGGGGCGGTGTAGCCGGGCCTGTCGAGGTGCGCGAGCAGCTCGGCCTCGGGAGCGAGCGCGTACTGCTCCAGGTAGTACGTGACGGTGTCGGTCCATACCCACCGCCCGTCCGTGCGGAAGTTCAGCGGCACCTCCGCCACCCGGGAGGGGTCCAGCACGTCGTCCATGAGGACCGGCGTCATCAGGACGGGCGTGCCGGCGTTCAGCCGCTCCACCAGCAAGGCGCGCAGGTCCGGGTCCTCGACCACCGGGTGGTCGAGGCCGAACCCCGGGCCCGTCTCCGGTCCCGCGTGGTCGAAGACGGAGGCGAGTCGGAACTCCGGGTCGGTCATGGCGAGGTCCTGTCCTTGGATCGGGGCGGCCCGGCGGCCGTACGCTCCCGGGAGAACGTACGGAACGCCGGGCACGGTTCAGACCGGGCGCGGCCGGCTCAGAACGACCAGTCCACGGTCGGCAGCGTGACGGCGGCGTGCCCCTGACCGAGGCGTACGTGCCAGTCGTCCCCCGGGGACCCGTACGCGTCCCCCGCCGCGGCCGCGAACGCCCGCGCCGCCTCGGCCTCGGCCCGCGCCAGGGCGGCGGGATCGCCCCCGTCCCGTACGCGGTGCAGATCGGCCAGAGCACGCGCCAGCACCGTCCGGGGGTCCGAGAGCCCGGGATCGGACCGCTCCGACTCTTCGGCGATCCGTTCCAGCGCCGGACCGTAGTGGACCAGGTTGGCGTCCACGGCGCGTCGCATGTCGGCGTCCCGCCGGGCGGGCCGCGCGTCGTCCCGGAGCGCGATGTGAGGTCCCTCGGGGTCACCCGCGAGCACCAGGGGCGCGGAGCCGGAGGCGCCGGCGCCCCGCACCGTGACCCGCAGCAGGGTGTGCTCCACACCGTCCCGGGTGAAGCGGACGTACGCCTCCGGGTCGACGTCCAGCCGTACCGCGGCGGCGGGGGCCAGACGGGCCCGTGCCTCCTCGACGACGTCCGCGGTCGCGTAGAACGCGCGGACACCGTCGTGGTCCGGCACCGCCAGCCGGTGGTCGGCGGACACCCGGAGGGCGGGCCGCTCCACCGCCTCGACCGGGCGGACTGGCCGGAACGCCGGGAAGGACGCGGCGTCCCTGGACGGGCCGTTCAGAGCGAACGCGATCGGGTCCTCCCCGTCCGCGAACGCCACCACGCGCGTCTCGCCGACGCGGCGGGTGTGCGACGTCGTCCCCGCCGTCTCGTAGTCGGTGAGCCGGTAGGCGGGGGCGGGCGGTGAGGCCGGGGGAGCCGGCAGGGCGGCCGGGTCGGCGGGCGGGGTGACGGTCACGGCGGGAACGGGCCCGGGGGGTGTGGCCGGCGGAGCCAGGCGGGCCGGATCCGAGGGGGCCGGGACGGCGCCCGGGGTGCTCTCGGCGTCAGCGCCGCTGGGCGGGGTGACGGTGATCGTCGGGACGGGTCCCCGGGGCGTCGCCGACGGAGCCAGACTACCGGGCGCCGGCGCCGCCGGAGCGGTGCCGGGCGGTGCCGGGGCGTCGATGGGCGGGGTGACGATGATGACGGGCGGCCCGACCACCTTCGGCCGGATCTCCCGCTCCTGCCCGGTCTTCACTTCGGGGATCGGCCCGGCCTGATCGTCGCCCCGAGCCTGCTCCTTCGGCGGAGCCTGGTCCTTTGCCGCGTCCTGCTCCTGCTTCCGGTCCTCCTCCACGCTCCGCCTCCGGTCCGCGGTCCGGCCCTCGGAGGCGCCCTGGCCCGCTCCTTCCATCTGCGCCACCGGCCCCGGCTTCTGCCCGAACAGATCCGCGTGCTTCCGCAGCATTCCGTCCACCGCGTCGTCGTGCAGCAGTCCGATCAGGCCGCCGTCGACCACGACCTCGACCGTGGTCCTCCGGCTGCCGGTGAGGATCCAGGTGACGTCGGCCTCGTAGTAGTGCTGGGTCCCCTTCTTCTTGTCGCGCTCGTCGACCGTCTCGCCGCGGGTGGTGCTGAAGCTGTGCCCGCGCTCGCCTCCGACGCCCAGGGGCACGCCCAGGTTCGTCGTGACGTGGGAGACACCCGGGCCCTCCGGCGTACCGGTGTCCGTGCTGTGCACCCGGCCGTCGGGAGTGAGCGAGCCGGACCAGCCGAGGGTGGTCCTCTCCCGTTCCCGCTCCGTCTCCCGCTCCCGCACCCCCGTCTCGACGTTCGAGTCGAACTCCCCGGAGGCGAGGTGCCGGGTCCGGTGGACGACCATGCGCACGGTGATCTCCTCGCCGCCCGCGACCGGCACCGTATAGCCGCCGTCGAGCAGCCGCCTGACGTTGGCGCGCAGGTTCTGTTCGGTCGTCAGCACGTCGGTCCGCAGACCCTCCAGGGTCGCCGGGGCAAGGTCCCTGCGAGCGGGTGCGCCGGTGTCACCCTCCGCGACCCGGTGCGGCAGGGACGCGGCGGCGGGCAGCCACCGGAGAACCCGGTCAAGACCGGGCAGGGAGAGGGCCTGCAGCGCGGGGGCCAGGTCCCCGTTGAGGTCCTCGACCTGCCGGGGCACGGCCGTGGGGCCGTTCGGGCGGACGTGGCCGGACACCTGCACGGCTTCGGCGGGGAGGCCCGGACCCGGCCGCGTCAGGTGATCGGGCACCAGCAGCCGGGCCTCGCCGCCGAGGAGCGTGCCGGTTGCCGTCGGCGCGTGCCCCGAGGGGAACAGCTTCTCCCACTGGCCGCCCCACTGCGCGGCGAACCACCGCCCGGCACGGCCGTCCGTGGCCCGGTCGACCCACTGCGCCGGGGCGTTGAGGGCGGCCCCCGCCATCCGTACCGTCTGGTGCGGCTCGGAGGAGTCGAAGACGTCCACGGTGTACGTGACCGGGTGGCGGAACTCCTGAGCGGTACCCGTGACTTCCAGACTGTGCTGGTCACGCTCCGAGACGGTGTCGGTCACCGTACGGCCGACGGACGTGTCCGCCCCGCCGCCGGCCTTGATCCCGCCGCGCGCCAGCCCCGTCGCGTCCGTCCCCTTGACGGTGACGGTGACCTGCCCGCCCGCCTTGTCCGACGCTCCGGACGCGGACGCCGTCGACCGTGTGGCGGTGTCGGCCACGGCCAACGTGACCTGGTCCCGGGGCCCCACGTAGACCGGGTCCCCGACCGTGGCCGTGACCCGGACGCCGATCAGCCGCGTGCCGCCTCCGAGCTGCCGGAGCTTGACGAGCTGACGCACCGACGTCGTGTTGAGCGCGGTGAAGCCGGCGCGCAGCGACTCCGGGGAGAACACCGAGGCCAGACCGCGCGAGAAGTCCGTGGGAATACCGTCGTCCAGGCCGTCCGGGAGCCCCTTCAGTGTCCTGAGCAGCCTCTTGACCTCGGGCAGTACGGCGTCCGCGTCGAGCTTCTCGACGTGCGAGACGGCCTTGGCCAGATCGGCGTTGACGTACGAGCGGGTCTGGGGGGTCTCGGCGGTCCGCGGCGGTCCGGGGACGGTCATGTCCAGGGCACGGGCCCGGTGGTCGGGCACCGTCAGCTCCACGCCGCCGTCCACCTTCACGAGCAGCGTCCGCGCGGAATGGGACGACGGGCCGGTCGAGAGGCGCCCGTCGGGCTTCCAGGTGTGGTGGCTGATCTCGTAGTAGGCGTCGGCGCGGTAGCGGTGGGTCGTGCCCTTGTACGTCAGCGTCGAGGTCGCGGTGCTCGCCGTGGAGACGGTCCGTACGTCCGTGCGCGTCCGGGTGGCGTCCACCGACCCGCTCGCGACGACCGTCGCGCCGTCGAGTGAGGCGTAGCCGCCGAGACCGAGCCCGACGCCTACGTTGTACGAACCGGTGTCGGCCGTGGCGGACTTGGTGCCGGTCTCCGCGCCGTACGCCAGGCTGGTGCCCGTACCGGTCCCTTCGTGCACCGGTGTTCCGAGCCTCAGCCGGACCACGAGCGCCTGCGCGCGGCCGTCGGCGTCCGGCGGCAGGGGGAACACCGCGCCGTCGGGGCCGGTCAGCCGCTCGAACCGGGACTGGAGGAAGTTCGGGGTGAGCGCGTCCTCGATCTCCGGCGTCAGGCCCCGGCGCAGGGTGCCCACCGTGTCTCCGGAGTGCCGTCCGAACTCGTCGTCCCGGGCCTTCGGCGGGGTTCCGCCACCGTGCTCGGCGACGAGTTCGCTCGCGGACGCGGTGAGCCGGCGGGTGCCGAGGAACTCGGGATGAACGCCGCCGAGACCGCCCCGCGGGAGGGTGAACTCCGGGACGGCGGAGTCGTCGATCCAGCCCGGGGCGTCGGCCTGCGGGAACACCGTCACGGTGCCCGTGGAGGCACGATGGGTGGTCGTGGTGTCCGACAGGTGCTCGTCGGCGACACGCACCACGGCGGCCACGTCGTCTCCCTCGACGCGCAGCGACGAGCCGGAGACCAGGTCGCCCCTGCCGTCGTGGACCGTGGCGGTCAGATGGTGGACGGCCGCGTAGGTGAACGCGGTGTGCTCCCCGGTGGTCTCCTGCTCGCGGGACGCCTTGACGGTGGCGGTCACGGAGTCCTTGACGTTCGACAGCGTGGCGCCGCCGCCCATCTTGACTCCGGGCACCTCGATCCGGGACTTCTCCCCGGTGCCGATCCGCAGCGTCCCGCCGCCGGTGACCGAGAAGGACACCTGGTCGCCGACGCCGACGGCCTGGTTGGCGGTGTGCGTCGCCGAACGGGTCAACGACAGGCCGCTTTCCCCGACCGTGCCCCGCAGGTCGCGCAGTTCGGTGCGCAGGTGCAGGCGGATCTCCTGGCCGCCCGCCTTCAGGACGACCGGGACGCCGGAGCCGAGGAGCTTGGCGAAGCGGGCCCGCATGCCGGGCGTGCCGAAGGCAGCCGTGAGTTCCCGGTGGAACTGCGCGTACTCGTCCTCGCTCAGCCTCCGCTTCAGGCCGGTCCGCTCCAGATGGGTGTCGAGCCAGCCCCGTGCGGCCTCCAGCACCTTCTGCGCGCCGGGGAGTTCACCGACCACGCCGGGTCCGAGTCCGGTGCGCGAGGCGAGGGCCGGCGGCTCCACGGGATCGATTCCGAAGTCCCGCTGGCGGAAGGGCCCGAGCAGGGCGCCGCTCTCGGTCACCTCCATCAGGTACGCGACCGGCCGGCGAGGGTCGTCGCCCTGACGGATGCGCAGGTGGGGGCTCCCTTCGATGCGGTGGGCCAGTTCGTCGGCGTGTGCGTACCGCGTGTCGATCCGTACCTCCACCGGGCCGCGGAGCGCGGCGAAGTCCTCCAGCTCGGCGGCGACGTCGGCGTACACCCGCGTCGGCCGTGCCGCGGCTCCGCCGTCGGCGGCGAGGTTGCGCACGGCCTGTTCGACCGGGTGGCGCAGGATGCCCCGGACATCGAGCGTTCCGTCGGCGTCCCGGTGGACGACCAGCCGTACGTCGTCCGGGCGGGAGGCTCCGACGAGGTGCGGCGGGGCCTCCGAGCCGTCGTGCACCGAGAACCCGAGCCAGGGCCGGGCGGCGCTCAGCGCGGTGAGCTGCGCGACGCCGCCCTCTCCTCGCTCCAGCGGGCCGAACAGCTCGGTGAAGGTGGAGGTGCCGAGGCGCTGGGCCGCGGTGACCTGCCCTGCCGCGTCCACGTGGTAGCGGAAGGCGGGCCCGTCGAGGGCCGTGTCCACGAGCGCGTAGGCCTGCCGCTCGGGGACGACCGACACGCCTGGACGGTCGCGCAGGCTCGTCCACGGGGCTCCGGCGGGGAGGGTGCCGTCCGGGGTGGCGATCTCGATCGGATGCCTCCGGGCGATCTTCAGCAGTCCCGCCGCATCCGGCAGCCCGCCGCTCGGGAACGGCCGGGCCGCACCGACGTCCTTGTTCGCCGCGGGCTCCTGGCGGGCCAACCGCAGCAGCTCGCGCACGGCCGTGCCCACGGTCCGGACGCGTGCGGAGGGCCGGGGCGCGGTGTCGCCCCGGCGCGGCGGCTCCGGCGTGAACCGCTCCCGGTCCGGACCGAGCAGCCGCGCTTCGAAGTCGGCGGCTCGCGAGGCGGGGACGCCCACGGCCATCTCCAGCGTCGAGTCGAACGACAGGGGCGGCCGCTTCGACGACGACACGAACTCCACGTGGAACCGCGCCACCGCGCGGTACTCGGCCTGGGCCTCCTCGGCGTGCTTGAGCTTCGCCTTGCTCTTGTCCGCACCGCCCACGTCGAAGTTGTGCGAACGCGCCGCGTTGACGGCCAGTTCCACGCTGGGAACGAGCACGTACCTGCTGACGGTCGACGGCGCTGCCGCGCCCGCGGTGAGGCCCGTCTTGTCGCCGAACTTGCTGCTCGACTTCACGCCGAACGCGTCGGAGAAGTCCTCCCGCACCCGCAGGGGGCCGCCGGTCTCGCCCATGTGCTGGAGTCCGGTCAGTTCGGCGCCCACCAGGAAGTGCCCCGCGAGCGACTTCCGCGTGAAACCGCCCGCCGTGAACACCCTGGAGGACAGACTCCCGGTGCTCCACCACTGGTTGCCGTCCTTGAACGCCTTCTCGTTGAAGAACTCCCGGGTGACCTCGGAGACGAACGCCGCGGTGACGTCCGGGGCGAACCCGGCCCTGTGCAGGGTCGAGGCGAGATCGGCGAGGAGCTGTCCCGGCGCGACCGCGTTGACCGTGGAGAGCACCGACTTGAGCGCGCCGGAATCCGTGACCTTCCAGGTGGCGCCGTCGCCCGAGGGCGCCACCCCCTGGGGGAAGGCGATCCGGAGCCGCGTCGAGGTGCCGAGCTCCACGGTGCGTTCGCGCCCCGGGTCCTTGTCGAGGACGCGCACCTGGACGCGCACGTCGCCGTCGAACTCGTGCGTCTCCTTGACCACGGTCCGGCCGGCGCCCTGAGTGTCCGTCGTGGAGGTACGGGCCGTGGCGTACGTGGTGCCTGCCTGCACCTTGACGGAAGGGGCCACCCCGGTCAGGTCCCCCACGCCCGCCAGCTTCAGCACGGCGTCCACCCCGGCGGCGACCGAGGCGTTGCCGCCGGAGGTCACCGCGCGGTTGGTGACGGCCTGGTTGCGCGAGGCGTACGGGGCCGACTCGTCCCGCGCCTGCGTCGCGTGGTGCGCGAGGCCGGCCGGCCAGGCGGTCACCACCACGACCCTGCCGTTGGCGCGGAAGACCAGCCCGTCGCGCAGGAACGCGTCCCAGGTGCGGGTGTCGCCGCTGGAGAGCACCGTGGCCAGACGCCCCACGACCTTGACGGCCGTCCGGGCGTCCACACCGGCGTGCTCCAGCTCGGTCCTGGCGACCTTCCGGTCCTCGGCCACGCGTTCCGAGCCGAGCACGGACGTGACCCGCCCGTCACCGAGCGCCTTGTGGGCGACGTACCACGGCACCTGCGGGGGCGGGGGAGCGGAGGCGTCCGACGCGGGTGGTACGGGTGGGGTGACGGGCTGCTGCGACGAGGTGCCCTCGCCGTTGTCGCCGGTCCCGAAGGGGACGGCTTCGGAGAGGTCCCCGGATCCCTCGCGCTCGGCGGTGAGGTAGCCCTGAGGTGCCGATGTCGTCAACGGCAGCGCGTCGGCGGGAAGTTCACCGTCGGGCGGCATGTGCGCGCCGAGCACCGTGGCCTCGACCCCGGCGCCCTCGCCCACCGGGAGGGACAGTTCGACCCAGTGGTCGGGGACGAGCCGGGGCGTGCCGTCGGCACCCCAGACGACCTTCTGGGCCACGGCCGTGTGGCCGGGGCCGGTGGTGTCGGTGCCGAACGGACCCGTCACCGACGGCACGAACCACAGCGTGGACCGGGGTGCGTACGCGGTGAGCGACAGACCGGGCCGCAGCTCCCGGAGCGCGCGCAGCGTGTCGGCGGCGTACGACCGCTCCAGGCCCCCGCCCAGACCGCAGGCGGCGAACTGCAGGGGCTTGGCGGTGTCCCACACTCCCGTGTCGGCGAGCCGGGACAGCACGGTGGCCAGCTCCCGGGCGGTGACCCGCTGCCCGCGCCAGGTGGGCGCGCCGTCGGTCCCGGTGATGTGACCGGCCAGCGAGAAGAACCGCTCGTCACGGGGGAACCGCCCGACGGCGTCGCGAAGCCGCTCCGCCTCGCCCGGGGCGGTGTCGGGGTCGATGAAGTGGTGGGTGCCGTTGTCCTGGTGGGAGCGGGTGATGGCCAGGACGAGCTCGTCGACCCGGTCGGCGGAGTCACGCAGCGTGGTGGGAGCGGAAGCGGGTGCGGGGGCCGGGGTTTCGCCGCTCCCGAAGGAGACGAACTGGTCCTCGCCCTCGCCCGGGAGCCCGAAGCCGAAGCCGTAGTCGTCGTCGTCCTCGGAATGGACCGATGAGGCAGGCGGTGTCTCCGGCCGTGCGTTGGCCGTGTCGCCCAGCTTGCCGGCCGCGGCGCGGAGGCGCGCCGCTCCGATCCGTTCGAAGTGCCCCTTCACGGTGTCGTCGTCGGCGAACATCGCGGCCAGATTGCGGTACTGCGTCTCGTAGGCGAACCTTTCCGGTCCCTCGGTCCTGTCGACGAGCGCGAATCTGCGATAACGCGGGAAGTCCTTGTCCGTCCCGGCGACGGGCACCTCGGCCTCAGCCAGCTCGGGGCCGGTTCCCGACGTGGGGTCTCCGGTGCTGAGAGGTCCGGCCGCGGGGGCCTCGAAGTACTTGTCGAACGTGGCCTTTCCGGAATGCCAGGCGTTCTCTCCCCGGCGGTCGCGGTAACGGCTGTAGCTCGTGTACGAGGAGAGGTCCGCCTGGTAGTACTGGTGAAACTCGTGGAAGAGCCTGCGGATGGTCTTCAGCCGCTCGCTGTCGAGGTCCACGAGACGACGCCGTGTGCCCTCCGTCGTCTCCATGGGCGTATCCGTGAGCCGGAGGGCGGCCTCGGCGATCCACTGGAAGGTGTTGTCGGCGCTCTCCTTCCCCCGGAAGTAGAAGCCCATCGGGTCGGAGTCGACGAGCAGGAGTGAGGCCCGGAAGGCGAAGCTGACCTGATCCCGGGTCATGTCGCCCCACAGGTTCCGGTAGCGCCTCATGAGATCGACGGCGCCGCGGTGCTCCGGCTCGTTGTCGTGCGCGTCCTTTCCGGCGCCGTACATCGCCTTCGAGTTCAGCTTCTCGATGTCGTGGAAGAGGATGGCCTTGACGACGGCGTCCACCGGAATCAGGCGGGTGCCCTCGTCGCCGGTGGCGTCGACGAGTCTGATGTACTGGCCGGCCACCATCTGCGCGTGCTCGTAGAAGGTGTACTCCTCACTCGCCGCGCAGATCATGCCGTAGCGGTCGTCGAGTCCGGGGAACGTCTCGCCGAGGAGGTCGAGCATCCGGAACACCGGCGCTCCGTCCTCCCTGAGTCGGGTCAGTCGCTCACCGGTCTCGATCTGCAGGGCGATCTCGGCGGCCCGTGACTCGCGCAGGGCGGCGAAGTCCTGCCGCGCGGGCTCCCGGGGGACGTGGAAGTCGGCGGAGACCTCCTTGTCCTGGCGGGCGAGTTCATGAGCGAGCGCCGCGTGGGTGGCCCAGGTGGCCACCGTCCCGTGCATGAGGCGGTCGACGGACCTGTTGTACCGGTCCGGCCAGTCGGTGCTCGGGGTGTCGGTGTCGTCGAGGAACCGCAGGTGATCCTTGAGGAACTTCCAGAGCTCCTTCTCCCTGGCGGCGTACGGGATCGGGTCCTCCAGGAGGGGTTCCTGGACGCGGTCGACGGGCTCCTGGAGGTACTGCTTCCACGTGACGTGGTGCTGGCGCAGCTTCCGGGATATCCAGCCGAGAGTGGTCTCGTTGTTCTGGTGCGAGGCCCCCGAGATCCACGGGTTGTACTCGGTGTTCAGGTCGGGGGCCTCGGAGTCCGGCATGCCGATCCGGTCCCGGAGCTCGTTCACATGGAGGTGTTCACCGTGCTTCGGGAACGTGTGGCCGGGGTCGTCGGCGTCCTCGCTCAGATGGTCCTTCGTGGCGGCGAAGTAGGTGATGAGGGAGTTCGGACGGATGCTCTCGCGGAGCAGCGTCAGGTCGTCTCCGCGGATTCCGAACTGGTTGCGGTCGCCCGAGTGGTCGACGTTGAGCGACGGTTTCTCACTGGCGACATCCGGAGTGTCGAGGTGCCGGGCGCCCTCGGAGATGCGGTGGTAGACGTCCTGGGGAACGAGGTAGGAACGGATGAGCGGCTTCTTGGCGTCGCCGTGCTCCGCCTGGTACTTCATGAGCCAGGCGACGGAGCGTGCGGGAGTTCCGATGCTCGTCCACATGGTGGCGTCGCCCGAGCCGGTGCAGAGCAGCACCTGCCCCGTCCGCGGGTCCTGCTGGACGTCCTTGCGGTTGTCGGCCGAGGTGGCCCGGCCGGGAACACCGGGAGTGATGGTGAGGGGGACCTCCTCGACCACGGCGGTGTAGAAGCGCACGTACGGCGTTCCGTCGACCACCTCGACCTCCGCCTCGCCGCGGTGGACGTACTCCTTCGTCGCGTACCCGTAGCGCTTGTTCTTCCAGGTGAGACCGTCACCGGTGGGACGGCTCGGCCCCGGGTAGCTCATGCCGGGGACACCGATGACCGGGCCGCCGGGGGCGGTCCGTCGGGACGGGCCCCGTTCGGAGCCCTCGGGAGCCCGCGGATCCACCTCGCGCAGCTTCACCAGGGACCGGCCGCCGGTCGCACGCGTCACCGACGTCACCTCGTAGTGCGAGCCGGGGGTGAACACGACCCGGTTCTCGCCGAGCGCCTGGGGCACGGACCAGGTGACCGAGGGGTGGACCTCGACGATCGCGTTGTCGGCCGCGCCGGCCTCGTGTCCTTGCCGGGTCGACCAGACGGGGGTGGCGGACACCAGCTCGTCCAGGGAGTACGTCGTCCGGTCGTCCGCCGGCTCGCGGAGCCGCGTCAGCAGTTCGGGCGAGATCGAGGCGCCCGTCTGTACCGGGTGCCGGTAGGGCCTGATCGTCCGGTGGATCTCGGCGATCGACTTCGCCACAGCGCCGTCGGGGTCACCTGCCAGGCCGCGCAGGGACTCGTCACCCCTGGCATGGCCGATGGCCAGGGACAGCTGCGTGAGGTCGATTCCCGCGTCGGGCAGCTGCCGGAGCAACGCCCGGGCCTCCTCGGTGTAGGGGGTCAGCGTCCGTACGCCGCCGGAGACGGTGCTCTCGCGCCGGGACTCCGCCGTCGAAGGACCGGTCGGCGTGAGGCTGTCGAGAAGCGAGAGGCCCTGCGGCCGACGGTCGAACGTGATGTGGTCGATCAGCGTCCGATCCGACTCCGGTGCCATCCTTTCGAGGCTGTCGGACAGCGCGGCGACGAGGGCAGTGACGCGCGCGTCGGCAGCCTGCTTCGCCTGCCCGGGGAAGCGGTTGTTGCCCCCCGCGGTGACGGTGACCTCGAGCTTCGGCTCGCCGTCCCGCCGCCGGCGCTCCAGCTCGGGCCGCAGGTCACGCGCGAACGCGTCGAGCTCCGCTCGCTGGTCCTCGCTGAGGCTCTTTCCCTTCTCCGGGAACCGTACGGTCACCTGCCGCGGTGTGGAGGGTTCCCCACCGGGCCCGAACACCACGGTCAGTGACGCCTCGTCCTCGTCGCCGAACCGCACCGCTCCGGGGTGGTCGGGCAGGTCGGTGCCGGCGTCACGGACCGCGTCGGCGGGAGCTCCGTCCCGGTCGGTGACCGTCTTGTCCGGGGTGTGGTCGGACGTGCCGGTGTCGGTGTAGCGGTGCCAGCGCGCCGGGGGGTCGCCGAGCACGGTGATCCTGCCGTCGGCGGTGATCCCGACGTGACGGGCCGTGAAGAGAGGGGAGCCCGGCACGGACCAGACCGGGGCGTCGGCCGCCAGCGCGGTGAGGGGGTCGCGATTCGTGCCCCCCTGGGAGCGGTGCGCCCACAGGCCGCTCATGACCGTTCGGACGGTGGTTTCGTGGAGGGGTGTGGCCAGGTCGCAGCCGGTGAACTGGATCTCGGTGACGCCGTCCAGCCTGCCGCTGTCGTGGGCGTCGGTCAGTGCCTTGAGGACGAGGTCGGCGGGGGGCGGCCCGTCCGCGCCGATGTGCATGCCGACGACGAAGACCCCCGGGCGGGGCGGCAGGTCGTCGAGGGACTTGTTCCGGGCCGGTGTCATGGCGCCCACAGCCACTCCGGCGGGGATGGGGCGTGCCGTGCCCGCGACCAGCACCTCGGTGATCCGGGCCACGGACCCGCGCCAGAACTCCGGGGTGTACGCGTCCGCGGGCAGCAGGTCGGGTGAGTGGCCCTGGTCGAGCAGGAAGCGGTGGGCCACGATTCGCACGTCCGCGGTGAGCGCGGTCTCCGGAGGCTCCACGGCGTCGAGCCGCTGGAGCTTCGTGACGGCCTCGGCGAGGGCGGTCAGCCGCTGTCGGCCCGGGGCGGGGGTGTCTCCGGCCTGTGCCACCGCGGCGTAGTAGCCGTCGAAGATCGCGTCGATGTCGGGCCGTGCGGGGGGCGCTTCCGGGTCGTCGTCCGCCAGCCACGGCCGGGTTCCCTCCGGCTCGGGGCGCGGCTCGACTCCGTATGCGACGCGGCGCCGCAGTTCGAGGTAGGAGTCGGCGTGTAGGACGCGCCAGTCCCGGTTGCCGTTCGGTCGCAGGTCCAGGACCTCACGGAACAGGGCGGTGACCCGTCCGTCGGGGTCGGGAGCGGTGCCGTCGCCCAGGAGCGAGGACCAGGAGTTCTCGGGCAGGACGTCCGAGAGCCGCAGCCTGCGCGGGCCGGGACCCTGGACGTGGGGTGCTGAACCCGGCGCTCGTTCGCCGGGCTCCAGACCGAGCGCCACCTCGTCGGGGAACCTTCCGCCCGGCATGACCTTGCGGAGGTGCTTCTCCTCCAGGGGAGCCAGCGCGTGGTACCTGCTCCAGTTGTCGGCGTAGTCGAGGGGGTTCTCGGTGAAACCGAGCCGGGTGTCCTTCAGCAGCACCTTCCGCCCGAACTCCTCCGCCGCCCGCATGACTTCGTGGAACGAGTGGTGGCGGACCGGCAGCATGTCGGCCAGCAGGGCCAGGCGCAGCAGCGGGTAGTCGACCGGGACACCCCATCGCCCGCTCAGGGAGTGGACCGCCGCGAGCGTGAAGTACGCCGTATTGGACGTACCGGCGTTCAGGAGGCCACCGGTGCTCTGCGCTTCCACCTGGCCCATGCTCTGCATCTTGATCGAGCGGTGGTTCTCCCCGGGGGTCCAGGTCAGCCGGCCGTCCTTGTCCACGGCGTGGCGGAGCTCGCGGGGGCTGAGCGGGGGCACCACGTCATCCGGCCGGAGGTCGGTCGGCGCGAGCCGGTTGACGTCGGGTGTCCGCTGGTGCGTGTGCTCCTGACTGAGGACCATCGGCGTGGTCTTGGCGAAGCCGAGCTGGGGCAGGACCGCATGCACGGCCGCCCCGAGCAGATGCATCTGCTCGCGGATGTTGCCGTGCTCGACGACCTCCCGCAGGGTGGCGAGGTCGTCGCCCACGGACCCGCTGCCTGTCGCCGCGGCGCTGCCGAGCAGGGATCGGAGCCGTTCCGTCTCCTTCGCCTTCTCCTCGGCACCGGAGAACTTCCTGTCCTTCGCGACCGTGGCCTCGATGCCGTCCCAGACGGCCCGTACCAGCTTCTTCACCTCGCCGTGGACCGTGGGGAGCTGGGCGAGGAGATGGCCGAGCGGTCGTTCCGCCGCCAGGGAGGCGTCCGTGTACGCGATGCGCGTGGCCAGCCGCACCAGGGGGTCGTCGACTCCTTCGTGCGGGGTGGCGTGCGATGCCCGACCGAGCCGGGTGAGGGCCGACAGCGGGCGCCCCGGCAGATCGGTGCCCGAGGTGAGGGGGCGCCATCCGTCGGCGGCGTCGTTCGGGACGGAGACCGCGGTGATGGTGCTCCGGGCCAGGTCGTCCTTGTCGACGAGCAGGCGGCCGTCGGCCGTGCGGACGGCTGTCGCGGCGGGCACGGTCACGCGCAGGAGCGTCCCCTCGCCCGTGTCCGGCGGGGTCGTGGTCAGCGTGGCGTGGGGCCGGTCGCCGGTACGCAGGAACGCGTCGGAGCGCCGGAGGATGAGGTCCGGGGTGACGGGGAGCCGCAGATAGGCCTCGGTCTCGGTGTCCGTACGCGTGCCGAGGGCGTCCAGTTCCGACCGCCGGTCGAGCGGGGCGTCCGGCTCGTCCGTGACCGTGCCGAGCACCTGAACCACCTCCGCGTGGAGGTCGGCGGCGACATCGCGCGTGAGGTGGGTGTCCTCGTTCGCCGGTACGTCTGTGCGCACCGGTACGTCCGTGCCGAGTGGCGGCGTGTTCGCCCCGCCGTCACCGGCGGCCGTCGTCTCCGGGCCGGCCGAGGGGGTCGGCTGGGAGATCGCACGGGTGGCCTCGGCCATGCCCAGGACGAGGTCGTCGGTGATCCGGGACGGGCGCGCACTGAGCCAGTAGTCCGCCGTGTGCTGATCGGCGGTCAGCCGCGTCGGGCGGTATCCCTGGTCGAGCAGGAGGCGCTGGGCCAGAATCCGGACGTTCGTCGTGATCTTTCCGTCCGCCGTCGCGGGGTGCGGTTCGTCGAGCTTCTGCAGCTTCGTGATGACCTCGCCGACGGCCTTGAGACGTGCCTGATCCGTGAGCGGGGGTTTGACCCTGGTCACCGTCTTCGCGTACGCCGCCAGCACGGTGCTGATCGTGTCGCGCAGGGAGCCCGCGTACTCCGGGGGCAGCTCGCGCCCCTCGACTTCCGCGCGCAGCGTCAGATAGGCGTCGGCGTCGAGTGGCGGCCGGTCGCTCGACGCCGACGACAGGAGGTCGCCGAGCAGCCTCGTGCCCCGCTCGTGGACCCCGGCGTCCGGGGAGGCCGCACGGGCCCGCGCGGAATCCACCTCGACGATCTGTGCCACAGGGGCGGGGGACAGGTCGGGACGTCGGCCGTGCGGGGTCCGGGTGCGGACGAAGGACGCCATGCCCAGAGCCAGTTCGGCCGCCAGCTGGTGAGGCTCGTTGGCCCCCCAGAAGTCCGGGGTGATGTTCCTCTCCGCCAACAGCGCCGGAGAGTAGCCCTGTTCCAGCAGGAATCGCTGGGCCAGGATCCGTATGTCGGTCGTGGTTCCCGCGTCGGGCTCCGCGTCGGGGTGCTCGAGGGTCCGGAGGCTCCTGATCAGCTCGGCGACCGTTTCGAGTCGCTTCGCATCGGTCGAGGCCCGGGATACCTCGGCGTAGTAGTGGTCCAGGGCCTCGGAGATGTCCCTCCGTAGGTCGTCCGTCTCGTTCCCCGGTTCGAGCAGCCTGGAATCGCCCACCCGGACACGCAGGGCCAGATAGCCGTCGGCGTCGAGGCGCGGCCGCTCGTCGGGGTCGCCGCGCCAGTCGAGCTGCTCCGCGAGCACCTCCCCCAGGTCGTCCGTGAGATCGACTCCGGGCAGCAGAGCTCCCCACTCGTCTCTGTCCAGCACCGCGGACAGAGGGACCGCCACCCGCTCGCCGGTGCCGAACCGCTCCGTGCCCGGGCGGTTGAGATCGATGTCGCCGAGGAAGACGTCGGGAGATCCCTCGGTGCGCCGCGGGGTGTGGTCGGGGGCACCGCCGTCGCTGTACTCGTGCCAGCCGACGGCCACCGGAGCGACCCTGAGACTGTCGCCCTCGCCGACGACCTCGGCGGTGATGAGACGCCCGGGACGCGGGTGGGCGTCGGAGCCGGTCGAAGCGCCGGCGGAGGTGTCCGGACGTGCGCCGGGCACGAACCAGACCGGTGCGCCGGAGGCCACGGCCTTGAGGTGGCCGGGAGGTGTCGCGCCGTTGGCGCGGTGCTTCCACAGACCGCTCATCACGGTCCTGACCGTGGCCTCGTCGACGGACCCGGCGAGGTTGCACGCGGTGAAACGGATCTCGGTGACGCCGTCCAGCCCGCCGCTGTCGTGGGCGTCGACGAGTGTCCTGAGAACGGCGTCCGTGTCGGGCGGGCTCGCGGGGTCGGTGTGCCAGCCCACGACGAAACGTCCGGGCTGCCGCGGCACGGAGCTGAGGGCTCTGCTCTGGCCGGGGCTGAGGGGGCCGACGGCGATGCCGGCGGGGATGGTGCGTACGGGCTGTGACCGGGCGAACTCGCCCATGCCGGCGATCAGGTCGGCCGCCACCTGGTCCGCGGGCCGCTGCCAGAACCCCGCCGTGCCGCTCTCCTCTCCCAGCAGGGCCGGGGTGTACCCCTGGGCGACCAGCAGGTGCTGCACCAGGACGAGGGTGTCGGCCGGCACCACGGAGTCCGGCGGCGGAGGGACCGTCGCGCCCGGCTCATGCCGCGCCTGGTAC
Organism: Streptomyces sp. NPDC051822; assembly: GCF_044452745.1. Classification (NCBI taxonomy): domain Bacteria; kingdom Bacillati; phylum Actinomycetota; class Actinomycetes; order Kitasatosporales; family Streptomycetaceae; genus Streptomyces; species Streptomyces sp. NPDC051822. The sequence goes on from NZ_JBITBZ010000014.1 coordinate 125,150, forward strand.
GTCTGGAGTTCCCCGATGACATCCGCGACGGCCGCCAGACGGGTGCGGTCCGTGCCGGCCGCCGCCATGGCGGAGTAGTACTGATCGAAGATGCCGTCGAGTTCCGCGTGCGGGTCGGCCCCGCCGGGGTGCGCCGGCTCCTCGGGGTCCACCGCGGTGGTGTCCTCCGGCTGCGGGATCAGCCGCTCCATGATCGAGGTGACTTCGTCGCGTACGCCGGTCTGGGCGTCCGGCTCGACGTCCCCGATGAGACGGCTCCGCAGCTCCTGATAGGAATCGGCGTGGACACGCCGCCAGTCACGGGTCTCGCCCGGCGTCCCGCCCAGGAGTTCCCTGAGCAGCGGCTCCAGCCGGTTCCTGTCGCCGGGAAGACGGTCCAGCAGAACGGACCACTCGTCCCCGCGAGGCGCCCGCGCGTCGCGGGGGGCGACGGTGATCGGGACATGGGCCGGGTCCGGCGAGACCACCGGTGTCGTCTCACCGGGCTCGAGACCCAGCGCGACCTCGTCCGGGAACCTTCCGCCGGGCATGGCGGCGCGCAGCTCGCTCTCGGTCAGCGGCGGAAGAGACCGGAACCTGCCCCAGTCGTCGCCGTACTCCAGGGTGCCGGGGGTGTGGCCGGGTTCCCTCGCCAGCACGTCCCGCTCGAACGCGTCGGCGGCCCGCATGATCTCGTGAAAGGTGTGGTGGCCGACGGGCAGCATGTCGACCAGCAGCGCGAGGCGCACCAGCTGGTAGTCGACCGGGATCTTCCACTGCTTGCTCATCGCGTGGACGAGGGCGAGCGTGAAGTACGTCGTGTTGGACGTACCCGCGCTCATCAGCCCGCCGGTGCTGTCCGCGGTCACCTGACTCTCGGCGATCATCTTGATCCCGGTGCGCCGCTCACCGGGCTCCCACAGCAGCTGGTCGTCCCGCAGCGCGTGCCTGCGCTCGCGATCGCTCAGAGGCGGATTCACCTCGTCCGGACGCAGACCGGTCCGCAGCCCGCGTTCGATCTCGGCGATGCGCTCGTCACGCGCCGGGGACTTCGGCAGGGCCTCGAGGTCTTCGATGAGCGCGGCGGCCCGCTGCTGGTTCGCCCAGTCGCCGCTGAGGATCGGCGGCTTGGGCTTCGTGAACTTCAGGAGGGGCTTGGTGACGTTGCCGTACACCGCGTTGCTGTGCACGACATTACCGAGCAGGTGCATCTGCTCACGCACGTTCCCGTCGGTGACGACGGCCTTGAGCGTGCCGGGATCGTTGCCCACGGAGCCGCTCGCCGACGCCTCCGGGGACCCCAGCAGCGCGATGCGGTCGACCTCTTCACCGGTACGGGTCCTGGCGACGGGCTCCTTCTCGATCCTGTTCCAGATCTGCCGGACCAGCTGCCGCACCTCCCGCTGGACGTCCTCCCGCGCGGCGAGCGCCGTGCCCAGCCGCAGTTCGGCCTCCCGGGACGCCTCGGCGTACATGACGCGCCGGGCGGCCCGCACCATCGGATGGTCGCCGTCCATACCGGGATGGGCGTGCAACACCTGTCCGACGGGCGTCAGGACGGACAGCGGCAGCGGCCGTGTGTCCGGTGCGGCGCCGGGCTCGCGCAAGCTCCGCTGGAACTTCTGGATCGTGGTCAGTTCGCTGTCGGGACCGATGACGGTCACCGCGGCCAGGTCGTCCTTGCCGAGCAGCAGCCGCCCGTCACCCGAGTCGACGGCGCGCCCCGCGGGGATCCGTACCGTCAGCCAGTGGGTCGCGTCCTGAGGGAGGTCCTTGGTGAGCGTCGTGTACGGCTTGCCGTCGGTGCGCAAAGTGCTGTCGGAGCGGCCCACCAGCCGGACCGGGGCGTCGTTCAGCACCAGATGGGCGGTGGTGTCCTCGGGCGTACGCGCGCCGAGGGCGTTCAGAGCCGCCCGCCAGTCCTCCGGACCGGCCGCGTCGTCGTCCCGGCCGCGCGCCGGTTGTCCGTCCCCCGTCTCGCGGGCTTGCGCGAGGGCGGGTCCGCCGACGGGCGTGGACGTGTGGTCACCGGCCGGCCGGGCGCCGTCCCCGGCGGGCCGCCCCGTGGCCGCGCTCGGGCCGCCGGCCGGGCTCCCGCTGTCCGTGGAGGTGGACGTGGACGTGGACGTGGGCGTGGGCGTGGGCGTGGAGGGCCACCGGTGCGACGACACGACGGCCCTGGCCACGTCGATCGCGAAGGTCTGAAGCCTCGTGGCCTTCATGGCGGGCATCTTGGGCTTCTTCCAGGTGGCCTCCGTGTGGTACTTCGCCGGCAGCTTCACCGGGGTGACACCGAGGTCCAGGAGCATGCGCGGGACCACGAATTCGGCGTCGGCGGTGAGCGCGCCGCTCGGGGACGCCGAGACACCCGTGACCTGATGGAGCGTCAGAACCGTGTCGGCGACGACCTTGAGCTGCCCCACGAGCCCGGTCACCCCGGCCAGGTCCTGCCGGTGCTTGGCGAAGACACCGTCGAGCGCGCCCCGCACGTCCTCCGCGAGCGCATTCTGTTCTCCACCCTCGATCCCGGCGCGCAGAGCGAGATACGCGTCGGTGTCCAGCGTGCGCCAGACGCCTTCCTTGGTGTGTGCCCCGTTCAGGAGGTCACGGAGCAGAGCCGTCCTGGCCTCGTCGGGTTCCCGCAGCAGGTCCCGCAGAGCGTTCTCGGGCGGCAGCGGTGCCGGAGAAGGAGTGGCCGAGGCCGTACCCGGAAGGGGCGAGGGGCGGGTCGCGGCCTGGGCGAGGCCGGACATGCCGAGGGCCAGCTCGGCCGAGAGGACGAGGGGCGTGGAGTCCCGCCAGAAGGCGGTGGTGCGGGCCTCGGGTGACAACCGCACCGGGGGGAAGCCCTGGTCGAGGAGGACACGCTGGACCAGGATCTCGACGTCCTGCCCGAGCGAGCGGTCCGACGCGTCGACGTGGAGCGCCCTGACCAGGTTGGCGACGGCCTCCAGGCCGCCCCAGCCGTCGCCGACGGAGGCGGCGGCCTCGGCCTCCTCCGCATAGGCGGTGAAGGCTTCCGCCACGTCGTCGGCGGACGGGCGGGTGTGGTCCGGCGCCAGGGTCAGGGTCAGCAGCCTCCGGTACGCGTCCGCGTCGAGCGTCCTCCACGCGCCGTCGGCGTCCCGCGCACCGTCCGCGACCTCCGCGAGCAGGTCGACCCCGGAAGGATCGGTCAGCAGGAGTCCCCAGTGTTCCCGGGTGAGGTGCCGGGACAGAGGCCCCGGAGCCGCCCCTCCGGGACCGAACTTCACGACCCCCCCGTCGACCGGGCCGAGCCGGTCGGGCAGGTCGGGCAGGTCGTCGGAGCGGGGGGCGGTGACATCGGGGGTGTGGTCGGGGGCGCCCGTGTCGGCGTACTCGTGCCAGGCGGCGTCGTCGCGCCGGACGGAGAGCCTGCCGTCGGAGGTGACGGAGACGTCCGCGGCGGTGACGAGACGCCCGCCGGGGACGTACCAGACGGGGGCGTCGGCGGCGAGGGCCTTGACGGGGCCGGGCGGCGGCACATCGTTGGCGCGGTGCTTCCACAGGCCGCTCATGACCGTCTTGACGGTGGCTTCGTGGACGGGGGAGGCGAGGTTGCAGGCGGTGAACTGGATCCGGGTGATGCCGTCGAGCCGGCCGTCGTCGTGGGCGTCGGTGAGGGCCTTGAGGACGGTCGCGGGGTCGTGGGGGGTGTCGGGGTCGGTGTGCATGCCGACGACGAAGACACCGGGCTGCTTGGGGATCGCCTGGAGGGCATTGTTCTGGGCGGGGCTGAGGGCGCCGACGGCGATGCCCGAGGGGATGTCCCGTACCGGGCTGGGGTGTGTGATCCAGGTGCCGGGGCCGTTGTTGTCGTGGAGTACGGGGCCGGAGCCGGTGACGTCCTCGATGGCTTCGAGGTATCGGTGGGGCAGGGTGCCGTCGGGCAAGACTGTGGTGGCCATGACGCCGGACGCGTCGGCCTGCTCAGGTGTGTGGCGGAACAGTGTCTCGGCGTCGTGGTAGCGGTCGGGAAGACCCGCGTAGTGGAGCAGTTCGTGCAGGAGCGTGGCGTCGTCGCGGCTCTCGGCGTCCGGATCGGCGTCGTCGGCGTGCAGCCGGAAATGGAGCTGATCGGATCTGTCGCCGCGTCCGGCGTCGCGGCTCACCCTGATCCGGTCGTCGCCTCCCTCGCCGCCCCGAGGGAGGGGCTCGGGGGTGAGGCGTACCTCGATGTGGAGCTGGTCCCGGGTGCGGGGAAGCTGGAAGCCCAGGTTCACATGAGCGTCGAGGAGGCCCTGGAGCCGGTCCTGGAGGGCGGCGGTGTCGGCGGCGGTGTACGAGTCGTCGACGGCCACGGGAAGGGTGAGCTGGACCAGGCGGACCGTTCCGCCCGGGGTGCCTGCCGCGTCGGGAACGTGGAAGCGCTGGACGTCGGCGCTGATCAGAGTGCGCCGGCCCGCGAGCGTACCGTCCTCGTTCCGTCGGTCCGCCGTGCCGGGGAAAGGGCCGGTGACGTCAGGGTCCGCCGCCGGGTCGAAGCGCTCGGTACGGACCCGGGCGGGCGGCGGGACGTCGTCGCGGCCCGGGGTCCACGTCCACGCCGACCACCGGTCCGCAGTGACCGGCCGGTCCGCCGGGGACACGTGCTCGGGCCGGAGCTGCCCCGGCCGCGAGTTCGGGGAGTCCTCGGGGACACCGGGGCTGCCGCCCTGGCGTTCGCGCTTGGGGTCCCGGTCGTCGCCGCCGGGGCGGGACCGCTTGGAGCCCCTGGTCGGGTTCGGGTCCGACGCGGACGTTCCGCCGTCCAGGTCCATGGCCGACGACCCGCCGTCCAGGTCCATGGCGCCGAGGTCGTCCGCGATGCCCCCGGTCCGGCGGGCCAGGATCAGCCGGCGCCGGTACTCCTCGGCGATCTCGTGGGGGAACAGGCCGTTGCGCGCGACGTCGCGGCGCAGCTGCGATTCGGGCAGGGGGACGAGGGAACGGTAGTGGTCCCAGTCCGGAGCGGGCTCGCGGACCGGGATGCGCAGGGCCTGGATGTCCCTCCGCAGGGGGTACTGGTCACCGTGGTTCTCGGTGAAGGCGGCCGAGCCCGCCAGTACCTCGGGCAGGGAGTGGTGGCCCTGGCCGACGAACGTGGCGATGATCGCGAGCCGCAGCGCCCTGTGGTCGACCTGGATGCCCCACCGGTCCGCCATCACCTGGGCGTACCGGTGGAAGTAGTAGGCCGAGCCCGAGGTGCCCGACCTGACCAGCCGGCCTGCCTGCTCGGCACCGCGCTGGAACGGCTGGTCCATCGAGATCGTGAAACTGCTTCCGCCGGGGATCCAGCGCATCTTCCCCTTGCTGTCGACGGCCATGTTCCGTTCGGTGGTGCTCAGTTCGGGCTTGACCTGCTCCGCCCTGAAGGGTCGCAGGACCGAGTCCAGCGCCTGCCACCTCGCGTTGGCCTTGGCGTACTCCGGCGAGTTCCGCTGTCCCGCGTGGTCCAGCTTTCCGAGCTGCTTTCTCAGGTCGGACAGTTGCGAGAGGTCGGGATTGGGGACCCGCTGCCCGCGCTCCGCCTGGATGGACGGCGGGTAGCCGGGAGGGACGCCCAGCCTGTCCGTGAGAGCCTTCGACGAGAGGGAGTTGAAGAACAGCGTCATGCGCTCCCGAATGTTGCCGCTCTCCCCGACCCGCTCCCATTCCCGTCGATCCAGGCCCACGGCGCCGGGCGTGCCGACACTGTTGTTGCCCAGCCGGGAGTAGAACGGCGTGTCACGGAGCTTCTCCAGCACCGTCCGCGCCAGGAGCTGTGCGACGTCCTGTACGGGGGGCAGCCTGAGCAGGTACTCGGCGAGGCGCCTTTCGTACGCCTCCGACTCCTCCCTGTAGCGGATCAGGACCAGGTCCTCGATGCGGGCGTCCGGGGCGGAGGCGAGCGCGTCGCCGGCCGTCGGCTCGTGGTTCGGCGCGTCGCCGGAACCGGAACCCGCGTGGGAGCTGGAGCCTTCGCCGTTGTCCACGCGCGGCGGAGAGGACGCACCGAACTTGACGGCGTCGGGGTGCTCCGCGTCGACCGCGGGCGTACGGAAGCGGAAGCGGACCATCTCGTCGGGGAGTTCGGCGGTGTCGGGGGTCGTGCGGGCGGGGGCGTGGTCCGGTGCGCCGCCGTCGCCGTACTCGTGCCAGGACCCCTCGTCGACGACGGCGATCTTCCCGTCCGGGGTGAGTCCGATGTGCTGGGCGGTGAGCAGGTGAACGGCCGTCGTGTCCCCGCTCGTGGTGGGGACGTACCAGACGGGGGCGTCGGCGGCGCGGGCCGTGAGCGGGTCGGGAGCGGTCCTGCCGTCGGAGGCGGAGTCCCCCTCGGAGACGTCCTTGTTCGCGGCGCGGTGCTTCCACAGGCCGCTCATGACCGTCTTGACGGTGGCTTCGTGGACGGGGGAGGCGAGGTTGCAGGCGGTGAACTGGATCCGGGTGATGCCGTCGAGCCGGCCGTCGTCGTGGGCGTCGGTGAGGGCCTTGAGGACGGTCGCGGGGTCGTGGGGGGTGTCGGGGTCGGTGTGCATGCCGACGACGAAGACACCGGGCTGCTTGGGGATCGCCTGGAGGGCATTGTTCTGGGCGGGGCTGAGGGCGCCGACGGCGATGCCCGAGGGGATGTCCCGTACCGGACCGCCGGACGGAGTGAGGCTGTGGCCGTCGCCGTCGACCGGGGCTTCCGGGCCGTCGTCGCCCAAGTCCGTCGGGATCTTGGGGTCGTCGTTGTCGCCGGCGGGGGCCTTGGGGCTTTCGTCGTCGGGGTCCGTCCGGTGCGCGGGGGCGTCGCCGGAGGGTGTGTCGGTGTCGTCGACGTCGACGAGGAGGTAGCCGAGTCCTTCGGCGGCGGCCCGGTCCGCTTCGGCCTGGAGCGGGTGGGGCTTGACGCCGGACGCCGTGCCGGCGGGCGCCTCCGCCGACTGCTCGGTGGCCTTCGGTACGGGGGCGGCGAACTGGTCGCCCCCGCTCTGGGTCACGGTGCGCGACGTGAGCCGGTCCTCCTCCGTCCGGTTCGGGCCCCGGTTCTCCGTGTCGTCGCCCAGCAGGGAGGAGAGGTCCGACGAGGTGGTCGGACGGGCGGCGCCGGGCCCGTCGTCCTTCGTGTCGGAGTCCTTGTCCCCGCCGCCGTCCGTGGACGTGTCGCCGTCGGATTCGACCTGGAACAGCGGGTCCTTGGCGATGTCGTCGGCGAACGACGGCCCCAGGTCCACGTCGAGCGGCGTGAAGGCGCTGCCGCCGTCGCTCTGGACCGTGACGTCCGGGCCACCGGGCGTGTCGGAGAAGAAGGGTGTGCCGGTGAAGGGGTTGGAGAAGACCCACTTCACCATGTCCTTCATGTCGCGCGTGAAGCTCGGGTCCGTCGTGTCCGATGTGGGGCGGGGCACCGGCCACGGTGCCGGGTTGCCCGTCATGTTGGCCACGAACGAGGCGATGTTGATGGGGTGCAGCAGCCCGAAGTACTTGCTGTCGTTCGGGTTCTCAGCGTACTGGTGGCTGAGGACCCAGTTCTGGTACTTGACCATGACCGGCTCGAACATCCGGTTCAGGCCGTGGCTCAGCGCGCCCATGGCCACGCCGGAGGCGAACGGACCCGCCGTGATCTTGAACGTGCCGTCTCCGAAGATGAGGTTGTAGAAGCCCTCGCTCAGCATCTCGTGCGTGCCCTCGCTGAGGAGGGACGCGACGGCCCCGCCCAGCTGGTACATCGGGCTGCCCTGCAGGGGGTTCTCCTGCTTGAAGATGCGCGCGAGGGCGTTGCTGTGTTCGGAGCGGGCGAAGAGGTCCGGCATCGCGTCGGCGAGGTTCCTGAGCGGCGCCAGGTTGCCCAGGTCGCCCATCGCCTTGGTCAGGAGCTCGGGGAGGTCGGCATGGTCCGCGCCGAGGCGGACCCACTGGTGGGCCAGGACGTCGCCGAACTCCTTGCCCGCTTCCCTCGCCGCCTGCTTCGCCGCGGCCTCCGCCACCTCGTCCGCGCCCTCGTGCTTGAGGTGCTTGGCGAAGATGTCGCCCATCTTGTCGGCGAAGGCCTCCGCGATGGTCCCCTCGCCGAACCGCATGAAACCGGTCTCCAACTGGCGGTTGACACCGCCGAGGAGTTCGCCGACGTCCTTCGCGAACGCCGAGCGCGCCTCCTTGGTGGCCAGCAGTTCGTCCAGCGGGTTCGCGCCGTGGCCCGCGGCCCCACCCGTCCCCGGGGCATCGGAGGACTTGGCGGGCGCGCCCGTCGTCGGTGCGTCCCCGGCGGCGGACTTGCCCGCCCCCGGCGCCGTCGCACCGGCGCCCGACTCCGTCCTGCCCGGTGCGGGAGCGTCCTTGGTGCCCGGGGCGGGCGTGTCCTTCGCACCCGGGGCCGGGGCGTCCTTGGCACCCGTGACCGGCGCGTTCGGCTTGTCCTTGGCCGTGGCGCCGCCCGGGGTGTCCGGCTTGGTCGTGACCGGAGCAGGGGCGGCGGTGTCCGGCTTCGGGCGGGCGGCGGGCGCGGGCACGCTGCCTTCGGTGGGCGTCTTCGGAGGGACCGGGGGAGGCGTCGCGTCGTTCTTCGCCTTGTTGACCGGAGTCGGCGGCAGTTCCTTGTCGGTCTTCGACGCGACGTCGTTCAGCTTCGACTTGGGGCCGGCCGAGCCCTGCGGGACGTCGGGCTTCTTGTTCTTCGGGACGTCTCCGAGCTTGTTGTCGGCCTTGTTCAGCACGTCGTCGATCCGCTTGCTGATGATCGAGCCCGGGGTCCTGCCGCCCAGGAGCCTGCCGAGCATCTTGCCGCCGTAGTGGAAGACGACCTCCAGCGGGCCGCCGACCAGACCGGTCAGGGCGCCCTGCTTGATGGAGTCGATGAGCGACTCCGTGTTCCAGCTCGTGGTGTGGCCCGCGTTGAGCTGGTAGAGCTGGATCACCGTGTCCTGGAAGATGCCGCCGGTGATGCCGATGAACGTCTGGCTGATGATGGTCTGGAGCAGCCACCGGAAGAGATGGTGGAGGCCCTCCCTGGTCGCGGCGAACATCGCCGACACCGGGCCCCACACCGCGCCGAAGGTGAAGGCCGAGAAGAGCGTGGCGAACAGGATCTCGGCCAGCAGCTGCACGAGCTGGAGGATCGCCATGATCTTCGTGTACTCGACCTGGTTGGCGACCTTCAGCGCCACCTCGGACAGCTGGCGCGACAGCTCCGCCGTCTGCGTCAGCTGGTTCGCGCCGGCGGTCGCGCCCGTGAGGTCGTTCATGGCCACGAGGAAGGAGTCGGCCGCCTCGCCGTCGAAGTCGTTCTTGACGATCGGGATGAGCTCCGTGACGTACCCGGACAGGGTCTCCAGGTCCGTCGCGATGGCACCGTAGTGCTCCGACACCCGCCGCATGAGGTCCTCGTCGGCCTCGGGCCATTCCATGCCCGACACGAAGGCGAGGAAGTCGGCGATCCCTTCCGGCGGGTTGATGGCCATGGCGTGAGGGTCCTCTGATCGTGCGGACGGCTGTGCCCGGTGGAACGGGGGCAGCCGTCCGCGCGGTTCAGAGGGAGGACGTCCCCCGCACGTGGCGCCGGGTGGACGGCGCTCGGCGGCCCGGGCTCAGAAGGCGTCCGCCTGGGACCCGGCCTCCTCGTCCGACCTGTCCATGATGTCGGAGGTGTCGTTGCCGGCTTCGACGACCGTGCCCAGCCGCTTGGTGACGTAGGAGAGCGTCTCGGTGAGGTTCTCGGTGGGCTTGTCGACCTGATCGTGGTACGTCGTGCCGATCTCGTCCTTGCCCGCGGACTCCTTGTTGATCCGGTTGATCTCCAGGATCGCCTTGCCGAGGTCGGTGAGACAGCGCTGGTAGTCGTCGTAGTGGGCGAACTTGCTCTTGAGGTCGCTCAGTACCCTCAGGTCGTCAGCCACTGAACTCCTCCTGCTTCCCGGTGGGGATACGGCTCTCGGCCTGCGTGACGAACTCCTCCTGCTTGGCGGCCTGTTCGGAGGCGCGGCGGGCGGCTGCCTCCTCCTCGGCGGCGAACTCCTGCTGCCGGGCCGCCTTCGCCTCCTCCTGGGCCTCCTCCAGGCCGAAGGACGGGGCCATCGCCCGCAGCGGCTTGAGGAGTTCGTCCATGTCGTCGGGCGTGCCGGCGAGGCCGGTCACGCTGCGCAGGTGTCCGCCGAAGTCCTGGAAGCCCTTGATGTGCTCGATGACGTGGCTGCCCATCTTGGCCCGCGCCTCGTTGAGAACGGCGGTCAGGGCCGCGCCCAGTTCGGCCGGTGCCATCGACTGGTAGGCCTTGGTGTGGAAGGTCATCGAGACCACCTGGCCCTGGGGGCCGACCGTGACCGACACCATGCGGTCCTTGGAGGTGACGGACGCGGTCGCCGCGTCCAGTTCGCGCTTGGCCGCGAGCATCCTGTCCCGCTGATCGTGCAGGGCCGACATCGCGTCCTTGAGGATGCCGTCGAAGTCGATGGCCATGGTCCGCCTTTCGTGCTGCTGGGATGGGTGGTGTCGGTGACGGGTGGACGTCAGCGTCCGATGACTCCGCTGACGGAGCCGGTGTCGGTGCCCCAGGTCTCCTCGTCCTCGGTCAGCCAGGTGGTGCGCTGCCGGTCGTTGCCCTGGTTGGGTCCGCCCGCGCCCGCTCCGGCGCCGGGACTCATCGGGGGCATCATCGGGGACTGCGGCATCTGTGCGCCGCCGCTTCCGGTGCCGCCACCTCCTGTCCCTCCGCTTCCGGTGCCGCCGCCCGACTGCCGGCCGTCGGGGGTCGCGGTGGCGGTGAGCGGCGGACCTTCCGGAGGGATGCCGAGCATGCGCGCGGCCCGCTCGCCAAGCCCCCCGGTGCCGGTGACGACCGAGGAGCCGCCCTTCAGCCGGGGACCGTCGCCGCTGCCGCCCGAACCGCCGCCGTCGAGGGTGAACCTGTTGCCGCCGCCGCGCGAGCCGTATCCGTCGAGGATCAGCTTGTTGTCTCCGCCCGAGCCGCCACCGCCGGTGGTGATCTTCCGTACGGGGGGCGAGTCGACGGCGTGTTCGGCGTTGGTGAGCAGCTGGTGCATGCGGCTGATCGGGTTGCCGTTCGCGTCGACGACGATGCCGTCCTTGAGGGTGGCTCCCTTGGGGAGGGCGTAGGGGTTGCCGTTGGAGTCGAGCAGCTGCTTGCCCTTGGCGTCGACCACGGTGCCGTCCGCGAGGACTTTCGCGCCTTCGGGAAGCCGGATGCGGTCGTAGTTGGAGCCCGGGAGTCCGCCCGTCTGGGTCTCGTCCTTGACGGGCGGCGTGCCCACCTTGCCGCCGGGGGGCGCGACGATCTGCTTGCCGCCCGTACCGAGGACCGGCTTGCCGTTGGCGTCGTAGACCTTGCCGTCCTTGCCGATGCGGGAGCCCGGAGGTACCAGGACGGGATTGCCGTCGCTGCCCATGACGGGCTTGCCGTTCTTGTCGAGCAGCGGGACCTTGCCACCGCCGCCCGTACCCGTACCCGGCCCCCCTCCCGGCGAACCGGGCGTGGTGGTGGGCACGGAGACCGGCGGGATCCTGGGGCCGTCGGGCAGGCCCGTCGGCTTCTTGTCACCGGGGTTGCCGGAGCCTCCTCCCTTGCCGCCCTTCAGATCGGGAAGGCCGCTGCCGCCCCCGCCGCCCCCGATCCCGCCCGGACCGCCGCTTCCGCCGCCCGGCAGGTCCTCGGTGCCCGGGCCCCCGCCGCCGCCGGCGCCGCCGGGCCCGGTGGGACCGCCCCCGCCCGGCAGGGTGAAGCTCGGCTGGTAGACGCCTTCCTCCAGGGCGGCCGCGAGCTTCAGGTAGCTGTTGTCCAGGGCGAGGACGTGGGTCGACGCGGCGGTGTCGAGGTCGGCGATCGTCTTGAGCCACTCGTTCTTCGCGTTCCGTTCGACCGTCCTGACCCAGTCGGGGGAACTGACGTCGTTCTTGAAGCCGTCGAGGATCTGGCCGAAGTCCGGAGTGGTCGTGGACGTGTAGCCGTTCCCGTAGCTCGGAGTGCCCGTCGTCCGCCAGGTGACGGTGAGTGTCGAGCCCGTCATGAGACGGTTGAACTCCGCCCGGAGCAGCGCCACCCCGTTCATGGCCGAGTACCCGGTCTCCGAATCGGGGGGCACCTTCTTGGCCCTCCACGCTTCGAATGCCCTGTACATCCCCCAGGAGGACGTCTCGAGCTGCGTCTTGGACTCACCCAGCAACTTCGAGATGTCCTGCGGGGTCTTGATGTCCAGCTTGACCTTGTTCATCTCCATGTGGATCACGTCGACGAACTTCTTGAACGCGCCGGCCGCGCTGCCCCGCCATTCGCTCCCCTCGGAGTCCATGTCGTTCCCCCAGCCCTTGATGAGCGGGAGCCATTCGTCGAGCCACGTGACCACCCCGTCCAGCTGGTCCTTCGCGTTGCCGAACGAGAAGGAGTTGACGATGTCCGTCTTCGCGGACGAGGTCCCGTTCACCAGGGGCAGCAGCGCTTTGTAGGGCTCGTTCAGGAACAGGTTGTACGGGGACTTGACGTCGTCGAAGTAGCCCTTCCAGTTGGCGCTGAAGCCGACCACGAACCGTGCCGACTGGCCGCCGTAGCTGGTGTCGAACGTCCAGTAGAAGTCGAAGATCTTGCTGTAGTCCTTGCTGAAGGCGACGTTCTTCTCGATGCGGAAGGTGCCGAAGTCGGACCAGTCCATCGAGCCCGGCCCGGCCACCGTCTCCCGGGTCGTCAAGGCCCCGGTCGTGTCCATGAAGACCTTGAGGCCTTCCTCCCAGGTCCACTTCTTTTCCGCCATGGTCGCGTCGAACTCCTGTCGGGTGGGTGACGGTCTACTTCTCGGGAGAGGGGGTGGACCCGCTGGACTGTTGGGCGTCCCGCTGGATCATGCCGAGGATCTCCCACATCTCGGTGACGTCGACGGCGTCGCCCGCCGCGTCGCCGAGGATCTCCTTGACGCTCCGCAGGTTGATGCTGCCGCTCTTGGTGACGCCCTGGAGTTTGTCGAGAGCGCCCTCCAGCTGCGTGCACACGGCGGCGAATCCCGCCTGCACACGGGCGGCGCTGTTCAACTGCTTGGGGTTGCCCGGCAGGATCTGGCCGAAGTCACCGTTGGGCTTTCCCGCCGACCAGTCGGGGAGCGCCAGCAGGACCGTGTCCGAGGTGAGTTCCAGGAGCAGTTCCTCGAACTTCGTCGCCTTCTCCAGCAGAACGTCTTCGGTGATCGAAGTGACGCTCTCGTCACCCTCGTTGTCGTCCGCCATGGGGCCTCTCCATTCCTGTTCCGGGCCGCGTACTGTCCGGCACGGAGAACGGAGCCCCCGCACGTGGAGGTTCACCCCGGCCCCGGAAGGCCGGAACCCGGCACGCCGACGGTGACGGCGTGCCGGGTCCCGGTGCGGGGCGCGGGTTCAGCGCTGGAACAGGAACGCGCTCTTGCGGTCCCCGCCCCGGATGATGCCGTGGGCGTCGGCCAGCAGGTCCGCGCCCTTGTTGAACTGCTGCGACAGGTTGGAGTCCAGGGAGTTCACGACCTGCTTGAACTCCGCGAACTCCTTGGCCGCCTCACCGGTGAACTCCGACCGGATGGCGTCGAGCCGCTGGACGACGGTCTCCACGGCCGAGCTCATGGTCGCGGCGACCTGCTTCATCTGGGCGTTCGCTTCCTCGAGCGCGCCGTGCTTGATGTCCATGTCCATTTCGCTCATGCGCGTTCCTTAGGTAAGAGGGGAGGAGGGAGAGACGGAGAGGGCGTACGCGATCACTTGCTGAGGACGTCGTAGACGTCGCCGCTCCACAGGTCCATGTTGGCGTCCGCCTCACCGGCGGTGTCCGTCATGACCTTGCTGGTGGTGCCGACCGCGTCCAGGAGGTCCTTGTACTCGGCCATCACCGTGCGGTAGCCGCGCTGCCAGTTCTCGATCTTCGCGATGAACTTGGTGCCCGCCGCGGACCGCATGCTCTGCGCGACCTGGTTCGCGATGTCCTCGGACTGCGTGTAGGCCCGCTCCATCGTCTGGAGGTGCGCCTCCAGTTCGTTGAGGGTCTGGGTCAGTACCGCTGATGAAATCTTGAGGTTGTCATTGGGAACGTCGGACACCTGATCTCCTTGGTCGTACGGTCGGTGGGCTTCCCGGCAGGGGGAACGGGCCGTTCACGGTGGGGGGTTCACCGGTCCATCGCACCGGCCCCGGGCGGCGGCGCGGACACCGTGCTCAGCTCCCCGAAACGCTCCCGGGGCACAGAGGGGCCGGCTGGTCGGCGGGCGCGTCGACCACCCCCGCCGTCATGAGCGCCGCCGGGTCGAGGTCCAGGCCCGAGGGCAGCATGGTCAGCAGCGTCGAGGGCACGCCCACCGGCGTCGCGCCCGCGTAGCCGAGGACCTTCGCCGCCTCCTGTGTCGGCAGCGGGTACTTCACGCCGTTGTCCGCGACCAGGTACGTCGCCCCGGCCGTGCCCGCCCCGGACAGCGCCCGCACCAGCGCGCCGCCCCCCGGCCGTACCGAGATCCGGTCGGCCGCGCCGCACGACGCCGTCACACCCGGCTGGGGCGTCACCGGCCGTCCCGCGACCGCCGACGCGTCGGCCACGGTCACCAGGGTGCGGGGCCCGCCCGCCGCCGAAGGCCGTACCGCCGTGCACACGCCCTGACCCGTCCCCGGCGCCACCAGCTCCGGCGGCGTCGTCGGAAGTCCCGTGTCCGGCAGGATCCCGGCCGGCGCCGGGTGGGCGGCCAGGTCCGCGGCGCCCACCACGACGGCGAGCGGCGGAGCCGCCGCGTACGCCTCCTTCTGGGTGCGCGGGTCACCGCGCAGCAGCTCGAACTGGGTGCGGCCGAGCGGCGCCAGGCCCTTCCGGGTCAGGACGTACGGCTCACCGGCCGGGCCCGTGAACAGCTGGCCGACCCGGGTCGGCCGCCCGGCCAGGTCGGGACCGGGCGTGCCCCGGCCCGCGAGGTCCGGCGCGGCCAGATCGGGCCCGGAGGGAAGGGAGTTGAGGTAGGACAGTGCCACCGGGAACGGCGTGGCCGTGCCGTAGCCGAGCGCCGTACCCGCGTCCTTGCCCAGCCGCAGCCGCTTCCCCTGCCACAGCACATGGCGAGTGCCGTCCGTGGCGATCACCAGCAGTCCCTGCTCGGGACCCAGTGCCTGGCCCGGGCCGGCGGAGCCGACGGCCAGCGAGACCACAGCTCCGGGCCTGCCCGACGCCGTGGCGACCACCAGTCCGCACACCAGCCAGTCGCCGTGGGACAGCGCGGACGCGGCCGGCAGCCCGTCCGGCGCGCCCACGATGCCCACCGGTCCGCCGCGCGGCGCCGACTTGAGCGAGTTCAGGCCGACCTGGGTGACGGTCATCTTCTCCCCGGCCACCAGCCGGGCGCTGGCCTGGTTGAGCACCGGCCGCAGCTCCCCGCCGACGAACAGGTACCGGGCGCCCGTCTCCTTGACCACCACCAGGGTCCCCGGCTTGGCCCAGCCCGTCGAACCGCCCGGTTTGATCGCCCCGTACAAGCCCATCACCAGGGCTATCAGGACAGCGATGAACAGCCCGGTGCGCACCCCGCGAGCGGTGCGCCGGGTGGGAAGGTCCAGGGAGTCGGGCTCGCCCCGCAGCATCCCGGCCCCGAGCCTGCTCATCACGAACAGGTGGGCCTGCACCTGGTCGCGCCTGGACTGCATGTGAACTCCTCGGAGGAAAGGTGTGGTGGGGTGCGAGATACGAGGTGAGGTCACCGGCCCCGCGCCGGAGTCCCGGCCCGGGGGCCGGGTCGCGGAATTCAGCCGGTGAGCCCGCGCACCCAGGCGAAGACCCCGGCCTCGGTCAGGGCCAGCGGCAGCATGCTCAGCGCGAGCAGGCTGTGCAGCAGGTCGGCGGCCCGACCCCAGTACGGCAGCATCCGCCGCCCCGGCACCGTCCACGAGACGATCGCGAGGGCCGCGGCGGTCGCCGTCAGCCCCGCCAGCAGGTACAGACGACCGGTGGGGCCCAGCGAGAGAGCCCACCCGGTCGTGAGCAGCGCGAGCCCGTACGCGCCGGGCAGGACCAGGGCCAGCCGCTGCCACCGGGAGCCCAGCTCACGGGCGTGCAGGATCAGCAGCAGCGACAGCGCGCAGCTCAGAGCCACGGGAGCCCAGCCGGGCGCGGGGGCCATCAGGGTGAGACAGGCGGCGCACAGGGCGCCCATCACTACGTGGAAGGCGGTCAGATAGCCGTCGGCCACGGCACTGCGGTCCACGACGTCCTGCGCCGGGTAGGGCTCGATGTCCTCCTGGAGCTCCTCGGCGGTGCGCGGCAACGCGGGCAGCCTCAGCCCCGAGAGCCGGAAGGCGAACCCGGGCAGGAACGTCCCGAGCGCCACCACCAGCACCGCCAGCGCCCCCGCCGTCTGCGGGGCCGTGAGTCCCGCGAGGGCGAGCGCTCCCGCCACCGCCGTGGCCACCGCGGTGATGAGCAGCCCGAGGAAGAGAGGCGCCGAACAGGCCACGGCGGCGAGCGCGAGGACCGAGGCGCTCGCGGCGGCCGAACCGCCCGCGAGCAGCCGGGCGGCCGTCAGGTCGCTGTCCCCGGACGGCAGCAGCGCCCCGGCCAGTGCCACATAGGGAACGGCCGCGGCGCCGAGCGCCGTACCGGCCCCCGCGTCCCCGACCGCCCGCGCGGCGCTCCCCGCGCCCAGGAGCAGGAGCACTCCGGTCACCGCCGCCGAGACCCCCCGCAGTGGCCCGATGTCCCCGGAGAGGGCCAGGAGGACCAGGCCGCCCGCCAGCGCGAGCAGCGCCAGGCCGAGAGTCAGGTGATGGGTGAGGGCGGGGTGCCACGTGTCGCCCCGCCGGTCGAGCCCGGCCGCCACACCGTCGATGATGTCGTCGAAATGGACCTCCGGCAGGGACTCGCGGCGCAGCCGCAGATAGAGACGCTCGCCGTCCCGCAGGCCCAGGGCCTCGGCCGTCCGCTCCTCGTCCAGGGGCTCCTCGCCGAGCCGCTGGAGCACCCAGCCGCCCGCCTCGACGGCCTCCTCGTCGAGGCCGTCCCCGGAGTAGCCGATGATCGTCGGCAACAGGTCTGCCAGGGGGACGTCGGCCGGTACGGAGAGTTCGACGACCTTGTGCGGCCCATGGAACCTCAACCGGCACAGCCCCGCCACCGCGCTACCGCTCACTGCCCGCGTGTCCTTCCTGCTGTCCCGCCGAGGCCGGAACGCCCTCGGCGGGCAGTGGAACGGACGCGCCCCGGTGCCGGGTTCAACCACGGCGAACCGGATGGCCGGCACAGGCCCCGGCACGACGGCGGGGGAGGGGCTGCGGGGCCGGCCGTCGCGACGAGGGCAGGCCAGGCGACGAGGGGCGGTGTGGCTACAGAGGGCGGGCCTGGCGACTGGGGCCGGCGTGGCGTCGAGTCGTTCGTACGGGCGACGGCGAACGGATCAGTCGTCCCCCCGCAGCGCCCGTACGAACGACTCGACGCCCTCCTCGCCGTGCCGTACGAGGAGCACGGCGACCAGACGGGTCACGGCCCGCCGTTCGCCCTCGCTCCAGGCGCCCGCCGACGGATGCTCGTCGACCACGAGCGCGCGGGCGATCAGCAGCGTCTCCCGCGGTGCCGGGACGGCGGGGGACACCGGGCCGAGCAGCCGAGCCAGAACCCGCGTCAACTCGGACGCGGTGGCCTCCGGCACGTCCAGCCCGGTCGCGGTCCCGGCGAGCGGGTCCGGGTCCTCAGGGCGGGTGTCCGGCAGCCAGTCGCGCAGCAGCGCCCGCACCTCGTCCGCCGTCGCGTCCTCGGCCTCGTCCTCGTACACCGCTCTCCCGCAGACACCGCCACGAAGGGCGTGCACGCACCGCCTCGCCCACCCCGCCGACGTCACCGGCACCCGGCCCGGCGGTCGTCCGTAGTCGCGCACGCTCTCCCACCGTTCGTCCGCCCCTGTTCCGACGGAGAGATCAACGCGTACCCCGCCCGTGGAGGTTCATCCGGGGCGCGGGCCACGGGGTTGAACCATCGGGCACCTTCCGCCCGTTCCCGACTGACGAGGAATCGGCACACAGTCGGCCGCCAGGTGTAAGGAGCGTTGTTCGTTGAGCGTGGTGCAAGTCAACCGCCCGCCGAGGCGGCCGGGCCCCGAGATGCCGGACGGCGAGATCCAGCTCCAGGAGCCGCCGGGCCTCCCGGAGAAGCAGAACGGCATGGGCAACATCATCACGATGGTGCCTATGGCGCTGTCCTCGCTCTCCATGGTGTTCATCTTCCTACGGCCCAACGGCGGCCTCATGACGTACATCGCCATGGGCACCATGGCCGTGTCCGCGATCGGCATGGTCGTCACCCAGATCATGCGCGGCAACGCCGACCGCAAGCAGGAGCTCACCGGCGAACGCCGCGACTACCTGCGCTACCTGTCGCAGATGCGGCGCCAGGTGCGCAAGGAGGTCCTCCGCCAGCAGGAGGCCCTGGCATGGCGGCACCCCGACCCGTCCGAGCTGCCCTCCCTGGTACGCACCTCGCGGCTGTGGGAACGACGCTCCTCACACCCGGACTTCAGCGACGTACGGATCGCGCGCGGCTCCCAGCGTCTCGCGGTGCGCCTCGCCCCGCTCGCCACCAAGCCGGTCGACGACCTCGAACCGCTCAGCGCCCACGCCCTGCGCCGCTTCATCCACGCGTACGGCGCCATCGCCGAGCAGCCCGTCGCCATCCACCTGCGCGGCTTCGCCCACGTCCTGATCCGGGGCGCCGACGAAGCCGGCCCCGGCAACGGGACGACCGAAGGCGGGACACCCGACGGCGGCGCGACGGCCTGCACCGACGACCGGCCCCGCGCCCTCGCCCGCGCCGTGCTCGCCCAGTTGGCCACGTTCCACGCGCCCGACGAACTGCGCGTCGCCGTGGTCGCCGCGCCCGACCGGCGTGCCCACTGGGAGTGGACCAAGTGGCTGCCGCACGCCCTGCACCCTGGGGAGACCGACGGCGCGGGGCCGCTCCGGCTCGTCGCCGGAACCATCGGCGAACTGGAGCAGCTGCTCGGCGAGGAGTTCGGCGCCCGGCCGCCCTACGAGCCCGACGCCACCCCGAGCCGTGACGAGCCCTACACGGTCATCGTGCTCGACGGGGCCACCTTCACCGCCCCCCACCGGGCCGCGCTCGGCGGCTACCGCAACGCCACCGTCCTCGACGTCGGCTCCGCGCTGGAGTGGAAGCACAGCAGACTCGTCCTCCGCCTGCGGATCACCGGGACCCCCGACGGCACCGACAGAACCCTGGAGATGGTCGGCGCCGACCGCAATCGGAAGGACCAGGTCACCACGCTCGGAGTCCCGGACGGCCTGACCCCCACCGCGGCCACCCGCCTGGCCGCGGCCATGGCCCCGTACCGGCTGGGCGACAGCGTCGACCAGGGCGAGCCACTGGCCACCGACTTCGACCTGACCAGCCTGCTCGGCATCCACGACCTGCACCGCTTCGACGTCAAGCAGCAGTGGTCGCAGCGCAACCAGTCCAACAAACTGCGCGTCCCGCTCGGCCTCGGCCCCGACGGCACACCCATCGACCTGGACATCAAGGAGTCCGCCCAGGGAGGCATGGGCCCGCACGGCATGCTCATCGGCGCCACCGGCTCCGGCAAGTCGGAGCTCCTGCGCACCCTCGTCCTCGCCCTGGCCCTGACCCACTCCTCGGAGATCCTCAACTTCGTCCTCGTCGACTTCAAGGGCGGCGCCACCTTCCTCGGCCTGGACCGTCTGCCCCACACCTCCGCCGTCATCACGAACCTCGCCGACGAGGCCGACCTGGTCGACCGCATGCGCGACGCGCTGCACGGCGAGATGATCCGCCGCCAGGAACTGCTCCGCGCGGCGGGCAACTACGCCTCCCTTCTGGAGTACGAGACCGCCCGCGCCGCAGGCACTCCGCTGGACCCGCTGCCCACGCTGTTCGTCGTCGTCGACGAGTTCTCCGAACTGCTCGCCGCACACCGCGACTTCATGGACCTCTTCGTCATGATCGGCCGACTCGGCCGCTCCCTCGGCGTCCACCTGCTGCTCGCCTCCCAGCGCCTCGACGAAGGACGCGTGCACCAGCTGGAATCCCATCTGTCGTACCGGATCGGCCTGCGCACCTTCTCCGCCATGGAGTCCCGGGGCGTCCTGGGCGTCCCCGACGCCTACCAGCTGCCCTCCCAGCCCGGCAACGGCTATCTGCGCAGCGACATCTCCACCCTCACCCGCTTCAAGGCCGCCTACGTCTCCGGGGCCTACCAGCCCAAACGCCGGCCGGCCGCCCAGCGCGCGGTCATCGAGGGCCAGGTCGTGGCCTTCGGCACCGACTACGTGGCCCCCCGCGTGCTGCCCTCCACCCCCGACACGGAGGAGGAGCCCGAGGCCGAGGAGACCGGCACGCTCCTCGACATCGCCGCCGAACGACTGACCGACGTCGGTCCCCCCGCCTACCAGGTGTGGCTGCCGCCGCTGGACGTCCCGCCGACACTGGACGAACTGCTGCCCCCGATCGGACCGCACCCGGAGCGCGGCTTCACCGTCGAGGGTGAGGCCAGCGGCACCCTCAAGGTTCCCGTCGGCGTCGTCGACCGGCCCTTCCAGCAGGTCCGCGACCTGCTCATGGCCGACCTGGCCGGAGCCGACGGACACATCGGCATCGCCGGAGCCCCGCAGTCCGGCAAGTCCACCCTGATCCGCACCATGATGACGGCACTCGCGCTCACCCACACCCCCGCCGAAGTGCAGTTCTACTGCCTGGACTTCGGTGGCGGAACCCTGTCGGGCCTGCGCGGCCTGCCCCACGTCGGCGGGGTCACCGGCCGCCACGACCCGGACCGCGTCACCCGTACGATCGCCGAGGTCAACGCGGTCATCACCCGCCGCGAGAAGTACTTCGCCGAACTCGGCATCGACTCCATCGCCACCTTCCGCCGCAAGAAGGCGGCCGGAGAGCTTCCCGACGACCCCCACGGAGACGTGTTCCTCGTCATCGACGGCTGGAACACGCTGCGCCAGGAGTTCATGGACCTGGTCCAGCCGCTGACCCTCATCTCGCAGCGGGGCCTCAACTACGGGGTTCACCTGCTCGTCGGCACCACCCGCTGGGGCGAGATCACCGGCGCCCTGCGCGACCAGCTCCAGACCCGGTTCGAACTGCGCCTGGGAGACGCCGTGGACTCGGTCGTCAACATGCGGGCGGCGGGCAAGGTGCCCAAGATCCCCGGCCGCGGACTCACCGCCGACCAGGCGCACTTCCTGTGCGCACTGCCCCGTATGGACGGCCTCGGCACCGCCCATGACCTCAGCGAGGGCGTCGCCGACCTCGTCGACGTCGTGGCCGACCACTGGACCGGGCCGCGCGCCCCCGAGGTCCGCATGCTCCCGTCCGTCCTCGACGCCGCGGAACTCCCCGCACCCCACGGCTCCCTGCGGATCCCGCTCGGCCTGGAGGAACACGACGTCCTGCCGCTGTGGCACGACTTCTCCCAGGACCCGCACCTGATCGTCGTCGGCGACAGCGAGACCGGCAAGACGAATCTCCTCAAGCACATCGCCACCCAGATCATGCGCGCCTACACACCCGACCAGGGCCGCCTGATGCTGGTCGACTTCCGCCGCGAGATGTACGAGACCGTGCCCGAGGAGTACCGGCTCGGCTACGCCGTCTCGGCCGACCCACTGCGCCAGATGATCACCGGCGCCGCCAAGGCGATCGCCAACCGCGTTCCGTCCGCCGACATCACCCCGGACCGGCTGCGGCTGCGCGACTGGTGGAGCGGCCCGGAACTCTTCGTACTCGTCGACGACTACGACCTGGTCCACGGCTCCCTGTCGGCCCATCCGTTCGCCGCCGTCCTCGACCACCTCGCCCAGGGCGCGGAGATCGGCCTGCACATCATCGTCGCCCGTTCCGCCAACGGAGCCGGACGAGGCCTGTCCGACCAGCTCCTGCGCAAGCTCCAGGACGTCAACACCCCGGCCGTCCTGCTGTCCTGCCCGCCCACCGAGGGCTACCTCTTCGGCGGTACGAAGCCCAAGGTGCTGCCCACCGGACGCGCACTGCACATCACCCGCCGTCGCACGGTGCAGCTCCAAACGCCGCTGCTCGCCCCCGACGGCCCGACCCCGCAGAACGGACACTCCGGATGACCACGTCCGCCCCCGCCACCGGATCGAGGGTGCGTCCCGTCGGCCCCCACCTCGTGATCACGTCCGAGGAGATGGCACCGGCCCTGACGGCAGCCCTCGGCGGTCTTCCCCCACTGCCCGGCGCGCTCCTGATCCTGGCCGCGGCACCGGACGCGGCCCCGGTGCTCCGCCGGAGCCTTCCGGACCTGGTGGCCCTCGCCGTGGAGCGCGGAGCGACAAGCCTGGTGCTGGCGGCCTCGGGCCTCGCCGCAACGGGCCCCGACGGCAGCCGTCCGGTCGAGGCTGTCGCGGCGACGGCGGACTTCACGGTGATCGCCCCGGACGGCGTGGTCAGCATCGAACCGGACGGCACGCTGCGGATCGCGGAGCCGGGAAGCTGGTGGAGCACGGAGCCGGGGGAACAGCCGCGCCGACTGGCGGCCGACTGGCCGCCGGCGGCTGGGGACGAGGCTCCGGGGCAGAGCGAGCGCGCGGAGCCCGGCCCCGGCCAGGGCGAGGGCCTCGGCCACGGCGGGAACCCCGACCCGAGTGAGGATCCCGACCAGGAAGAGCGTCGCGACGGGATTGAGGAACCTGACCAGGAAGAGCACCCTGACCGGATTGAGGAACCCGACCGGGACGAGCATCCCGATCGGGCGGAGGATCCGCTCCCGCCGCCCGCGCCCCCGGTCCCCATGGTGGCGGAGTCCCGGGCCGGTGCGCACGGGTTCGGTTCGGCGCCGGTGGAAGGGGCGGTACCGGTGATAGGCGCGGCACCGGCGGAGGACGAGAGCCGTTCCGTGCGGGGCGGGTTCTGGCTGGGGGACCTGCCCGAAGCGGCCGAGCAGCTGATCGGCGTCCACCCGGACACCTTCCTCCTGGGCGTCGGTTCACCTCGGCGGCCGTCGCTTCCCACCGCCGAACTCCTCGACCGCGTACCGGAGGCGGCGAAGGACGCGGCGGACCTGCTGCTGGCCGCACCGTGGGCCGCTCCGTCCGACCTGATCGCCATGGCCGTGGCCCTCGCGGAACATCTCGGCCGCACGGTACGCGTGGCCATCGGCCTCCCCGTACGCACGGCCGACGACCACGCCACCACGCTCCTCGACGAGCGGGCCGCACCCACCTGGCAGCCCCTGGTGCTCGAACTCGCCGCCTCGCCCGAGCACCGTCGCGTGGTCCCGTCCGCGTGGCTGCGACTGCCCGGACAGGACACACCGGCCCCTGCCGTGCACCGGAGCACGGACCTGGAGGACTGGCTACTGGAGTCCGTACCGGCGGGGCTCTGGCTGCGCCCGGCAGGACCCGCACCTGACCTCCGCCCCCGGACGCTGCGACCCGACCCCGTGCGCCCCGTCCTGGTCGTGGGCGACGGGTGCGTACGCATCGGACCCGAGGTCTGGGCGGCGCTTTCCGGGGTGTCGGCGATGCTGCCGGGCCTGGGCGCGACAGAGCCGCACGGACTGCTGGTCCACGGGAGCGAGGCCGAGGAGGCGGAAGGCAGGTCCCGAGCCACGGCGCTGGACCTGAACTGGCTGGATCCCCGGACGACCTGGCCCGCGCCCGAGGCCTTGTCGTCGCCGGAGGCCGGACCGGACCCCGAAGGCGCGCCGGAAGGCGGGCCCGAGCCGCGTCCCGGACCCGCCGCGCCTCGGGTGGTGCTCGGGCCGGGTGCCGGTACCCCGGAGCCGGATCCGCATGCGCCGGACCCGCACGTGCCGGAGACGACACCGCCGTCCGAGCGGGACCAGCAGCCCGAACCCGCCACCGCTCCGGTCGCACCGCCCGGCCCCGACGCCCCGGTGCGAGCGGCCCCGGTCCCGCCCCAGCCCGCCCGGCCGGCGCCGGCACCTGCCGCGCCCAGTGGCCCCGGGGACCGTGCGGCCCTCCGGGACCTCCTCGGTGAGCGGTACCACGTCCTCGCGGGCAGGACGGAACTTCTGGCCTCCCGGCTGCCGTCGCTGCGCTCCACGGCCCAGGACGACCTTAAGCCGGACATGGTCGCCATCGCGGTGTACCAGGCCGACACCCCCGACCCGGTGTCCCGGGCGGGACTCGCCGAGGCGGCTCGGGCAGCGGCACCGGGCCCCTTCACGCCGCTGCTGCGCTGCCTCAGCTCGGGCCTGCGCAGGCTGCCGGGTCACTACGGGGCCGTCATGCTCGCTGCCCCCGCCGAGACGGTGCCGCTGGACCGGTACGTGCCCGGCGCCGTCATCGTCGAGCCCGCCGCCGTGGCGGCCGTACCGGCCTGCGACGCGGAGCTGGAGGGCGCGGTCGAGTTCGGGATCTGGTCCACCACCGGCCGTCGTACGGCCGTCTTCCTCGGTACGGACGACGAACCGGAGGTGGTGTTCCCACCGGGCACGGCCTTCGCGGTCCTGGCCATGCACATCGCGGAGGACGACGCGTCCCCGATCCGGGTCCTGCTCCGCGAGGTATCGCCCGCGGAGGGGGTGGACAGCCGTGTCCGGGAGCGCGACGCCCAGGCCCGTGCACGCCTCGTCGACTGGTTCGAGCGCCGGGACATGCTGGAACCCCACGACCGCCGCCCCCTGCCCGACGCGTCGCGCTTTCACACGGCACCCGGTGCGGCCCTGGGATGAGCGACGGCTCGCGCCGAGGAGGCCGCTGGGCCGAGGCGAGGGAAGAGGACGGAGGAAGGCGACGCCGGTACCGAGGGGGACTCCACCATGCTCCGCGTGCGTCCCGCCCGCCGTCCCCGCGGGGATGGCCCCCGCTCGACCCCCGGCTGGCTCCGGCCGTTCCGCTGCTCCCCGCGCCCGCAGGGATGGTCCCTCGGTGATGCCCGGGACGAACTGCCAGTCGACAGAAAGCGGGGATGGCTGCCGCCCAACTACGGGCTGCGCGAACTGCGGGACCTGCGCTGAGAAGCGGTGAACCGCCCTAATCCTCTGCGACCTGCCGTGGTCACGCGTTCCGTTTGTCTGCCTGGCAGGCTCAGCAGCAAGCGATCGGGGGCGGTCGCGTGCGCTACCGTCAGTGATCGTCCCCTGCTTCGTTGAACGACCCATGGTCTGGGCTGGCTGGTTTCTCGCTGGGCCCCGGCCGGCACGAGATTTTCCCGTGCTGGTTCGGTGCTGACCTCAGGGGGCCATGGGGGAGGAAGCGCAGGTCGTAGTCGTGTCCCGATGAGTTGTCGTACCACTCGATGGTGGTCCCGACGAGACTGGCGGCGACGATCTTCTTGAGGGAGTCGGGTGGCGTCGGGGAGGGTGTTGCGGCGGCCATGTGCACCACTTCCAGGCAGGTACGGGGACGTTTCGGTGGCGTGCCGCGTGCGCCCGGCCTCCATGGCCTCCTGGTGCGACCCCGGCGACGGCCCCAGAGGGACGGGAGAGGGGCTGTTCGGGTTGCGCTGATCGGGCACGTTCTGGTCGAGCGGTGCTGACTCCCGTGCTGACTTGGCGCTGACTGAAAGCCCATGTCAGCACCCGTGCCGCCCCTCCCGTGCTGACTTGGTGCCGACCACGCAGCGTAGAACTCCGGCATCTGCGACAGACCGGGAGGCGAGAGAGGCCTGGATGACGACCGGCCGCTTCGGCGACGTCAAGGGCTGCGACGGCGACCGCCTGCCCGCCCCGGAGGTCCCGGCGACCCAGCTCTTCATGCCCTGACGACCAGGAGATCGCCCGACCGAGTCGGCAGACCCGAACTCGCGATAGCCAAGGTCGGTAGATCAAACGCTGGTTGGCGCACTCAGCGCACGAAGTACGTTACCGTGCCGTGGTTGTCGGGAGAGGTCAGGCCCCAGAGGATCAACCCCACGATGATCGCCAGCAGGATCAGCCCCGGCACGTTCTCGGGCCCCCAATCGACGGGCTGCCGAATCGGTGGGCCGGGTGTGGCGTCGTCGCGTGCAGTGTCGGAGTCGGCGCGCTGCCAGGGCGCGACCTCTGCCTCACCCCGGGCGATCCGCTCGGCCACGTGGCGCACGTCGGCCGCGTGGTACGTCGGTTCGCGGGTCAGGTCCGGGGAGGGCGCAGCCGAGGTACGTACGCTGTTGGCCCGCGCCACGGCCCTGATACTGCTCGGCCTGATCTGCGGCCACATCTCCCGGACTTCGGCCTTCGTCAGCCAGCCTTCCCCGTCCTCAAGGTCCTGCTCGTCCGCTGCCCCCATTCGAAGTCCGCCCCCTCGCTCGCCGATCACCCTTGGCTTGATACCCCGAGCTTGATACCCAGACCGCCGAGAGATCACCCGGCCGGGCAGTCACACTCGAACTCATGCCCACTGCGATCGGTAGAGATACGGCTTCTGAGAGCACGGCTCAAACGGCCTGGACGGCGGAGCCGGTTTCGCGTCCCTGCCCGAACGCGGTACGCACGGCGCCCCCATCGGCTGCACGCGCCGCCGTGCCCTGTTCACCAGACAAGCCCGCTTCATCGATCTCCGCTGCTGGAGCGATCTACAGCGCCGCCTGCGCCCGACCCACGCCCCCGACGTCGCGCACGCCCAGCGCTGGATCTTCCACACCCTGACCGGCTCGCCGCACCTCGCCCACCCGCCCCTCGCGCCGGCCCCCGGAGCGCAGCGCCAGCAGTACCAGCGCTTCCGCTGGCGGATCTCGCCGCCGAAGCCGCCCTGCACACCAAGGAGGCGTCAGAGGGAGGAAGAGCAAGGCGGCTGCCGCGGCAATCCAATGCCTGTACACGATCAGTGATGCAAGCCGACAGGCTCCTCCAGAGGTAACGGGTCCGGCTGTCGGGTCGTCGTCATGGCAACTTCTCGACGGGACCGAGCGGCTCGGCGCGACGCGGAAGTCCGGCCGCCCCATTCCGACGGTCGGGAGCGGACAGCTCTGAGAACGGGTCGAACGGGGCGCTCGCACCACGGCGTGACCGACGGAGACCTCAAGGGTCACCACGGCGAACATGCCGATCGGCCAGGAGAGGCATGCCGAAAGGGCGCCCACGCTGAACCGGTCGAGGACTCGTGTGTCGAGGGCTCGTGTGAAGGCTCAGGGCACGCACCCCTCGGGTCCGATCGCCCTGGCGATGACGTCACAGGCCATCAGGCCCGACGCGATGCGGGTGCGGGGTCACCACCCCGGAGGACCCTTCAGAGCACCCGTACGAGGTAACCGCTCCGCGGAGCCGTCGTTGACACGGGCATGCAGTCGCACGCACCCATTGCGGGCAGCGGTATATCCTCCGCCGCGCCCACCCGCCCCACCCTCAACGACGCCGAGGCCGCCCTCGTCGAGCACTACCCGCAGCTCGTCCGGCTGGCACACCTGATTCTCCCCCCTTCCCTCGGCAGGCACCGCCGTGTGCTCACCGCGCACGCGCTCGTGCAGAAGTCCTTCTCGGCGGCGCCTCTCTCGCGCTGGGGCCCGACCCCCGTCCCGACGGTTCACCAGCAGCGCGGAGAGCCGGGCCCGGTCCTCGCCTGGCTACGGCAACGCGTCGTGTCCGCCGCCCTGCGCGCGGCGGCCCGCCCCCCGTGGTCCCTCGGGTGGCACCCGCTCCCCGCGGTCCTCGGCCTGAGGCTCTTCCCGCGGGCCGGTGCCGACGACGAAGTCGCGCTGGAATACGCACTGGCCGCCGTGACCCCGGAGGTGCGGGCCGCCTTCGCCCTGCGTGTACTCGAAGGACTGGGCGCGCGACCCGCCGCCCTCCTTCTCGCCGCCGCGGGCGCCCCCGCCTCGGACGAGGCCGTCCGCGCCGCCGACCGCCTCCGCGCCGACCTCGGTGACGACGCCGAACTGCTGCTGCACGGCGCTGAGTTCGACCCGTGCACCGTGCAGGCGCGGCCGACGGACCTGCTGCGCCGCCGGCGCCGTACGCGCCTGATCACCCTCGCCGCCGTTGCCGCACTGCTCGCCGGGTCCACGGCCGCCGTGCTCGCCCCGCGGCCCGAGCAGGCGGCAGCCGTGCCGCCCGCCACAGCCCTCGCCGCCGCCTCCGCCCGCGCTTCCGACCCAGGGCTCCTGGTCCGTACCCCCGGGGAACTGTGGGCCGACACCGCGCGCGTCGACTTCACCGCGTGGCCCGCCCGTGGAGGGCGGACCGGCGACATGGCCCTGCTGTCCCGTGCCCTCGGCGCCTGGGCGCGGGGCACGGGTGCCCAGGCCGGGGTTAGGGTGACCGTCACGCCGGGGACGCCGACGACGCCACCCGCCGCCCCTGCCCGACTGCTCTTCGCCGGAAGGGTCGACGACTCGGCCGTCGTCCTCCTCCACGACGGCGGCCGGCTCGTCCGGTACACCGAGCCGATTGCGGGCCGGGGCGTGGTGCTCCTCGAACTTGCCCGGGTCGACGACGCGGACGTGACCACCGGCGCTGCCGTGGCGGTGAGCAGGTCACCGGGTGGCGCGCGGTTCCTGCTGGCCCCCTGGATCGACGAGAGCGCGGTGCGCGACCTCCTGAGGCCCGACGTGCCGTCCCGTCAGCTGGCCGTCTCGGAGCACGGCGTCACCGACCCCGTACCCGAGGCGATGGGCGACTGCCGCAGCGTTCCCGCGCTGCACGTGCGGTCGTCCACCCGGATCGTCGAGGACCACTCCTTCCTGCTGGTGGACCTCGGCGAGCTCGGCCCCGCGCACCTGACGTGGTCCCCGGCACCGGGGACGGGAGCCCCCGCGCGCCAGCCGCGCGAGGCGACGTCGGCCGCGGGGCTCGCCGCCTGGGCCCGTTCGGCCTGCACGCTGCCGGCCCTGCGGGGAACCGGCGTACAGGCCGTGAACCGGTGGGAGTTCGCCCAGCAGCCCCTGCCGGAGCGGGCCGGACGCGCCACCTGGACGTGCATCCGCGCGGAAGGCTGGGACGGGCGCGCCCGCGTGGCGGTGGCTTGGGAGGGGCCGGGTAGGAGCACCCGGCCGGCGCAGGTACGGGTGCCGGGCAGGGCGCCCGCGGACACGGCGGCGTGCAGTCGTTTCGGCCAGCACCTGCTGGCGGGGACATACTGGACGGCGCCCTCCGGGGCGCGCTACTTCCTCGCCGCGGGCAGCCGCGCGCTGACCGCTGTCACCGCTCGGGGACCCGTCTCGGCCACCGTACGCGGACCGATCCTGGCCGTCCGTACGAACGCGGGCGGCCAGGTCCGGCTGACGGGCACGGTGCCGGGTTCCGGTGAAGTTCGTGGCTGGGGGGAGGAGACGGGATCCGGGGGTTTCTGAGGCCGAAGTGCCGATGACGGACGCTTCGGCCACCCGGCGCCCGCCGGCCCGGGTGGTTGCCTCGGCCGGAGGCCTTGCGCGCCGCCCGCGGACCGACGCCCCCTGCAGGGGATCACTCACCGCGTCTCAGTTTTCCGTGCTGGTCAGGAGGGTGTCGCGGCGGCCACGTGCACCACTTCCAGGCAGGTATGGGGATGTTCCGGTGTCGCCACACTGACTGGAACCCCGTGTCAAAACCCGTTCCGCCTCCCGTGCACCGAAGGAGTGCAAGCCCTGTGTCAAGGGCGTAGTCCGATGCGGTTGAGGGTGATCGTGCTCAGGTCGGTGATGGCTTGCCGGTCCCCCTGCCGCCACGCGTCGGCCCATCCTCCTGGTGGGGCCGGGAGTTCGGCGAGTGCGCCCGGAGGGCCGGTGAGGGCGCGCAGGGCGAGCAGGTCTGCGCCTCCGGGAGTCCCCGCGAGGCGGCGCAGGGTGCTGCTGCGCCGGATCCAGAGCAGACGGGGCGGGAGCCACAGCAGCAGGACGAAGAGCACCGGGATGAGGATGAGGGCCGTCGTGATCACGTTGGCGACCTGGCCGACGGTCTCCTGGAACGACACTCCCGCGTCGGCGAAGCCGGAGCCGGCGCCGGCCGCGGACTGGAGCGGCTTCTTCAGGATGTCGCCGATGAAGGGCACGTCCGATGCCGCGTCTCCCGCGTTGCCGAGTTCTTCGGAGAGGCTGTTGCCGGCACTTTCGACCTTGCGTCCCGGTTCGGCCAGCAGCATGATCGTCTCGCGGACGGCGAAGGCCGCCCAGACGGCGGTGGCGATCAGCGCTACGGCGATCAGGTCCACGAGCACCTGACGGTTTCGGCGGGCGGGTGTCTGGGCGTAGAAGCGCAATCCAGGGCTCCTGTTCGGTTCCGGGCGTCGGGGAGGTCCGGCCGCGCCCGGGCCGACCGCCGTCGGAGTTCACTGTCCCACCGTGCCTCATAGCCCACACGTCGGACACGAGGCACGTCGGGAGTCCTGCGTCGACGTCCCGTCCCGCCTTCCGGCCGGGGTCCGCGGGCGGGGCCCGTGTCGCCGCGGATGAGGGTGTCCTCGTCCCGGGCGAGCTCGATGGGCTGGGAGCGGGATTCCCGCGCGTGGCGCCTGCCCGGGTACAACGAGGCCTCCGGTGACAGTCGTCGCGGAGGCCTTCGCTGCCCGCGGTCGCAGGAAGGCGGCCATCTGGTCGCCCTTGGTGTCCTTGTCGCACACCAGCAGGGAGAGCAGGGCCGCGACGGCCGCGCTGATCAGGAATCTGGAGGGCCCCTGACGCCCTACCCGGTGCGGGAGACGTCAGCCGCCGGCCCGGTCGGCGGCGACCGGGAAGGCCCCGGGTCAGCTGCCGCTCGTTCCGGCGCTGCACGATGGACTCGACGATCTCGCCGCTGCCTGAGGGAGTTGGGTGGCGTCGGGGAGGGTGTCGCGGCGGCCATGTGCACCACTTCCAGGCAGGAACGGGGACGTTCCGGTGTCGCCACACCGTAGGAAGTCGCAGGTCGGGGGCGGATGTGGTGGGACACCATAGTTCGGCCCGCTCGTGTGCACCCGGCCTCCATGGCCTGCTGGTCCGACCCCGCTGAAGGCCTGGGGAAGGCCTGGGAGGGGCTGTCCGGGTTGCCTTGCGCGGGGCATGTCTTGGTGGCGCGGTGCTGGCTCCCGTGCTGACCCGGTGCTGACTACGATGCGCTGAACTCGGACGTCTGCGACAGTCCGGGTTGCGGGCCGGCAGTGACGCGACGGCGGTGAGCTGCAGCACCATCGAAGAGCCCCCCGGCCGGCAATCGCGCCGTACCCTTTCCGCCCTGGTCGTGTCAGCGGGCGATGCCGTGGGTCTGGGGGACCGAGGCGGGGCGGGCGCGGGAGAGTCTCGCGGCGGTCCCGCGGGCGTTCTCGAAGGCCACCACCGGGTTGCCGTCCTTCCGCCAGGGCGGGGCGCCGCACCACGGTCCGATCTGGCGGAACTGCTCCAGGGCGCCCGCGTACAGCATCGACCTCAGCATGTGGTGGGCCAGCAGGTGCCGCAGGAGCGGCAGACGCTCGTCGTCCGGTGGGACCTGTTCGAACGAGGCGGCGACCCGCTTGAGCGTGTTCCTGGACAGCGGGGTGACGGGAGCGGTGCCGAAGGTGGACCGGTTGGTGAGTTCGTCGAGCGCGTGCAGGTAGATCCCGGCGAGCGGGCTGCCGGACGGAGCCTTGCGCACCGCCTGGCGCGCGAACCGCAGCATGCGCCGGTCGCTGCCGAACCACTTGGCGCACCAGTACTGGAGCGCCTGCCAGTGTCCCTCGTAGTGGTGCGGCGCGCGGGCGACGAGCCCGTCCCAGAGTGGCCTGAACGCAGCCCGAGGGTACTGCGCACCTCGAGACGCGGTGATCATGACGACCCATGGGCCCGGGTTCGCGGGGTCGAGCAGCGCTGCCTTCCGGGCTTCCTCGATGGCGGCCGGGAGCAGTGCCTTGAAGCGCTCCATGTCCGAGGTCATGACCTCGTGGGCGTACCCGCTGCCCCGGATCGCCCACGCGCGGTGGACCATCAGGCTCGCGTTGAGGGTCGCGGCGTCGCAGTCGTCCGGCTCGGCGGTACGCCAGGCGTCGAGCCAGGCATCGTCCTCCTCGGCGACGTGCTGGAGGAGAGCGAGCCTGGTCCAGCGCTCGTCCCAGTCCTCGCCCGCTTCGCCGACGTACCGCGCTGGGGTCTCCCAGTTCCCCTGCCGGGCGGCGTCGACCACGGCCTGCCGCTCCCGCTGACGGTGCGCCGCCGGGGAAGGGCCGGGGCGTCGGGAGTCGAGTGCCTCGCGCGGAGGAAGGCCGTGATCGGTGGCGACGAAGTGATCCGCGACCCAGGTGGTCGCGCGGCGGGGGCCGATCTGGATGCGGTAGAGCCCCACGAGAAGCACTGCGAGCAAGGCTCCGAGGAAAAGTGTCACGGCGTGAGATCATTCCCGACCCGGTCACTCTCCGCAATACTTCCGGCCAACGGAAAGGTGAGGTCAGCGGCGGATCGGCCGACCGCCCTCCCCGGCCGGCGAGCGCACGGTGACCGTGTGCGAGCGCGTCACGCTGCCCGGGCTCCCCTCCTCCCACGGCCCGCGCTCCGCCCGCGGCCCGCGCTTCCGCCGCCTGCCACCAGGGCGGCAGCCCGAGCTGGGGCGCGCCTCGCGGACGTCCGGAATGACGGCTTCAGCACACCCCTCGGAGCGCCAAAACAGGTGTGCGATTGTCGGCCGCGCGTGATAGTCACTACACCCACGGGCGGGACGATCATCAACCACCCGTGCGCTACAGCAAGGGGTGGGGAAATGGCGTTGCTCCGGGACTTGGGGAACACGCTGGGACGATGGACGGGCAGGCCCGTCGCGCGCGTCGACAAGGACTCCGGTGATCCGGACGCTCGGCGTGTCCGCGAGGCAGCCGAGGCCGGGGACTGGGCGACCGTACG
The DNA here is from genome assembly GCF_044452745.1 of Streptomyces sp. NPDC051822. Lineage (NCBI taxonomy): Bacteria > Bacillati > Actinomycetota > Actinomycetes > Kitasatosporales > Streptomycetaceae > Streptomyces > Streptomyces sp. NPDC051822. Next base: position 157,776 of record NZ_JBITBZ010000014.1, read on the forward strand.
GGACGTGCTCGACGCGCGGCCCGAGAGCGAGGACCGTACGGGCCTCCTGTGGGCCGTCGGTGACGTCGCCGGCGCGGAACGGTGGATCGCCGACGTCGTGGCGGCGGAGCCCCAGGCCCCGTTGCCGCGACTCGTGGCGGCCGTCCGCCACATCAGCTGGGCGTGGGAGGCCAGGACCGGCGCCCGTGCCTCGCACGTGTCCCGCGAGCAGTTCCAGCTCTTCCACGACCGGCTGGCCACGGCCGAGACCTGGCTCTACGAGGTCGCCGAGCGCAGACCCGGCTGGACCTCGCCCTGGTATGCCCTCCAGGTCACCGGCCGAGGACTCCAGGTCGAGCGGGACGTGGCACGGCGTCGCTTCGAGGCGGCCGTGCGCCGTGACCCCCGCCACCTGGGCGCGCACCAGCAGCGGTTGCAACAGGTCTGCGAGAAGTGGGGCGGCTCCCACGAGGAGATGCACGCGTTCGCCCGTGCGTCGGCGTTCGCCGCGCCCGGGGGGACGCTCCTCGGTCAGCTGATCGCGGTCGCGCACCTGGAGCACTGGCTCGCCCTCGACTCCGGCCCCGACTCCCGCTACATCGGGCGCCCCGAGGTGGTCGCCTCGCTCGGCGAGGCCGCAGACCACTCGATCCGCCACCCGGACTTCGTACGGGGACGCGGCTGGCTCCAGGTCTACAACACCTTCGCCATGGCGTTCGCGCTGGCAGGCGACGTCGCCTCCGCGCGAGAGTGCTTCCGGGCCACGGAGGGGCGGGTCACCGAGTTCCCCTGGAACTACCTCAACGGCTCCGACCCGGCGAAGGCGTACAAGGAGTACCGCGCCTACGCCGGAGGCTGACCGGACCCGGACCGGCACGGACCTCAGGACTGGCACGGACCGGTACAGAGGCCGGGTGCGGCGGATCTCCGCCCGCCCACGGCCCGTTGTCCGGAAGCCCGGGGCCCGTCCACGGACCCTCGCTACGCACGCCGTTCGGGGACGATGCTCCCGCCCGGCGCACCGGTCGCGTCCGGCTCCATCCACGGGCCGAGTCCAGTCCCGAGCACGGGCCGAGTCCAGTCCCGAGCACGGGCCGAGTCCAGTCCCGAGCACGGCCGAGTCCAGTCCCGAGCACGGCCCGAGTCCGCACCCACGCACTCCGCGCCCACCCCGCCCCTCAAGCCGCCCCTCCGACATGCCCGATCACGACCCACCTCCCACCCACTCCCAGGAGCGGGCGGGCACGCACCGAAGGACCGCCCCAGGTGTCCCAGTCCCAGACTTCCGAGACCTCCCCGACCGACCACACCTTCCAAGTGGATCTGCGCGGCCTGGTCGACCTGCTCTCCCACCACCTCTACTCCAGCCCCCGCGTCTATCTGCGCGAGTTGCTGCAGAACGCCGTCGACGCCATCACCGCCCGGCAGGCCCTCACGCCCGGTGCCGCCGGCGCGATCACCGTGCGCACCGGAGAGACGCTGACCATCACGGACACCGGCATCGGCCTGTCCGAGGCCGACGTGCACCGGTTCCTCGCCACCATCGGACGCAGCTCCAAGCGGACCACCGACGGCGCTCTCGACGGCGCGGGCCTCGACGCGGCCCGCGGCGAGTTCATCGGCCAGTTCGGCATCGGCCTGCTCGCCTGCTTCGTCGTCGCCGACGAGATCACCGTGCTGAGCCGCTCCGCCGCCGACCCGGCCGCGCCCACCGTCGAATGGCGCGGCCACTCCGACGGCCGGTACACCATCCGCACCCTGCCGTCCGCGACGCTCCCGGAGCCCGGCACGACCGTGAAGCTCGTCCCGCGTGCAGACAACGCCGAATGGACCAGCCCCCAGCAGGTCGTCTCCCTCGCCCGGCACTACGGCGGACTCCTGCGCCACTCCGTCACCGTCATCGACCCGCGCGGCGAGAGCCACCGGATCAACGCGGCGCCGCCGTGGGAGCAGACGCACCGCTCCCCGCTCGCCAAGCGCGAGGCGTACACCGCGTACTGCCGCGAGCTTTTCGACTTCGCCCCGCTCGACACGATCGAGCTGGACCTGCCGGCCGCCGGACTACGCGGTGTCGCCTACGTCCTGCCGACGGCGGTCAGCCCGGCCCAGCGCGCCGGGCACCGGGTCCACCTCAAGGGCATGCTCCTCACCGACCAGGCTCCCGAACTGCTTCCCGAATGGGCGTTCTTCGTCCGCTGCGTCGTCGACACCACCAGCCTGCGGCCGACCGCCTCCCGCGAGTCGCTGTACGAGGACGGCACACTGTCCGCCGTACGGGACGCCCTCGGCGACCGGATCCGCGAGTGGCTCACCGGACTCGCGGCCCGTGACCCCGCTCTCCTGCACCGCTTCATCGACACCCACCACCTCGCGGTCAAGGCGCTCGCCCGCCACGACGACGAACTGCTGCGTATCGTGCTGCCCTGGCTGCCGTTCGAGACCACCGACGGGAACGTCACCCTGGAGGAGTTCGCGCGGACTCACCCCACGCTCCTCGTGACCCGAAGTGTCGAGGAGTTCCGTCAGGTCGCGCCGATCGCCTCGGCCGCCGGACTCGGGGTCGTCAACGGCGGCTACACCTACGACCGCGACCTTGTCCACCGCCTGCCAGAGATCAGGCCCGGCACCACGGTGACCGACCTCGACCCGACCACCGTCACCGCCCACCTCGACGCCGTCGACCCCGGCGCCGAACTGCGGGCCGCCGCCTTCCTCGCGATCGCCCGCGAGACCATCGGCGTCCACGACTGCGACGTCGTCCTGCGCGACTTCCAGCCCGTCACCGCCCCAGCCCTGCTGCTCGACAACCGCGACGCCCGGCACGAACGCACCCGGTCGAGCCTCGCCGCCGACAGCGACGGCCTGTGGGCCGACATCCTCGGCTCCCTCCGCGAGGAGATCCCGCGCGCCCAGCTCGTCCTGAACCACCTCAACCCGCTGGTCCGCCAGGCCCTCACCATCGCCGAACGCGGACTCGCGGTCACCACCGCCGAAGCCCTCTACGGCCAGGCGCTGCTGCTCAGCCGACGCCCCCTGCGCGCCAGCGAGAGCGCCCTGCTCAACCGGGCCTTCATCGGCCTGCTCACCCACGCCATGCACCAGGGCGGCGAGGCGGCCCCCGGATCCGAGCCCCGGAAGGAAATGTAGATGCTGGACACCCCCGAGGCCGTCGTCGAGGCGCTCCGCGAGAACCACGAGCGCCCCCACGGACTGGCGCGCACCGTCGCCGCCGAAGAACTCGTCGAGACCGCAGAGGCCTTCGAGCAGCCCGATGTGCTCATCACCGCGCTCCTGGAACTCATGACGGCCTACGAGTTCACCGGCGAGCACCGGAAGTCGCCCGTCGTCTTCGCCCGCATCCTCAAGCTGTGGGACACCACCCCCGAGTCCTTCAGCCCTTACGAGGCCCACCAGGTCTTCTGGCGCTTCAAGTGGGTGACCACCTCGCTCCTCCAGGTGCCCGAGATACCCCTGGCATCGATCGGCGGCTGGATCGACCAGATGCGCAGCCGCTATGAGGCCGCTGACCACGCCGTGCAGCCCGTGGCGGCCATGAGCTACCACCTCGCGCACCACACCGGCACCGGCGTCGCGGACGCCTACGACCTCTGGGCCACCCGATCCCGCGCCGAGTTCAGCGACTGCGAGGCCTGTGAGACCCGGCACCACGCCTGGCACCACCTGGCAGAGGGCGACGACACCGCCGCCCTCGCCGTCTGGCAGCCGGTCCTCGACCGCGAGCAGGGATGCAGCGAGGAACCCCAGATGAGCCAGGCGCGGGCGCTGCTCCCGCTGCTGCGCGCGGGACGCGCCGACGAGGCGCGCTCCCACCACCTCACCGGCTACCGCAAGGTGCGTGGCGCAACCGGCATGCAGGCCGAGGTCGGCTACCACCTGGAGTTCTGTGCCCACTCCCGCAACGAGGGCCGCGGCCTGGAGATCTTGGCGGAGAACCGGCCACTCTTCGAAGCGAAGGGCGCTCCGCTCGACCACCTGCACTTCCTCACCGGCACGGAGGTGTTCCTCGCCCGGCTCGTCGACGCCGGACATGACGACACCGCCGTCGCCGGCCCGCCGGGCCGCGCCTGGACCGCCGCCGAACTCCTCACGCATGTGCGCGCCGAAGCCGAACCCCTCGCCGCCGCCTTCGACACCCGCAACGGCACCACGGCCGTCGGCGATCGTCGCCGGGCCCGGCTCGCCCTCGCCCCGCTGCTCGACGAGCCCCTGCCGCTCGGCCTGCGTGCGACCGTGGCCCGCACCGCGTCGGTCGGTGCAGCGCCCGCCACGCCGGCTCCAGCACGGACCGGCATCCCCGACGACTTCGCCACCCTGGTGGGCGAGGCCCGCCGCCTGGCACGGGACGGCCACCCCTCCGACGACAGGCTCTGGACACGCGTCGCCGAACGGCTCGCCGACGCCACAGAGCCGTACGACGACACCCTCGGCCCCGCAGACCTCCTGGCGGCGGAACTCGCCGAACACAGGGCGCAGCAGCTCTGGTTCAAGGACCGCCACACCGAGGGCGCCGCCGAACTCGACACCGCCGTGCGGCACTTCGCACGACTGGACATGCCCTGGCACGCGCTCGCGGCCAGAGCCCGCTCCCGGGCGTGGGCGGCCGCCCCAAGCTCCCGCGACGGCGACGGCGACGGCGACGGCGACAGGACCACACCCGACCACGCCTCGATCCGGACCGAGCTCGACGAGATGCTCCGCGAGGCGGACGAACTGCTCACCGCGACCCCCTTCGACAGCGAGCCCCTCGGAGCGGCGGAGGCAGCCTTCGGCACCGACCTGCGCGCCGAGCGCATCCTCAGCCATCTCTCCCTCCACTACTCGGTGGCCTTCGCCGCCCACCAGGAGCTGCACGCCGCTCTCTCCCGCGTGGAGGAGCAGGAGGATCAGGAGGGGACGGGCGACGTCGACACGCTCACCGAGCGGTTCGAGCGCAGCGTCGACACCCTCTGCTCAGAGGCGGCTCGCCTCGGCTACCCCCACCAGGCCGCCAACGCCCGCCAGTTCCGCGCCGATCTGCTGGCCCGCCGCGGTGCCCTGGCCGACGCCGAACAGGAACTCCGCGCCGCGCTCCAGGAGATCGAATCCGCAGACCGGCCCTGGCGCCGACCGCGCCCGTCCATCCATCTCGCTCAGCTGCTCCTCGCCCAGGACCGGCCGCAGGAGGCGACGGACCTGCTTCACTCCGCGATCGCGGACGCCGTCGCCCACGACGACCCGACCCTCCCGCTCGGTCCGACATACCTGCTGCTCGGCCACGCCGCCACGCACCTCGACGACGCCAACGGAGCCGTACGCCACCTCTCCGAGGCCGCGGCCCGCTTCGACCAGGCGGAAGACGCCGGAAGCGCCGTCGAAGCGCGCCTCCAGCTCGCCGACGTCCTCGCCCGGTCCGGCCGGCAGGCCGACGCGGTCGCCGTCCTCGAGTCCGCCCTCGTCGACGCACCGCCCACCGTCGACGGACGCATGCTCGCCCAGGGGCGGCTGATTCTCGGCCGCGGCCTGCGCGACCTGGAGGAGTACATCCCGGCAGCCGAGGAGCTGCTCCGCCTCGCCGACACCGTCGCGGGCTGGCCCGAGGAGGACCGGGGCGGCGTCCTCACCCTGGTGGCGGCCGAGGCGGCGACCACCCTCGCCCTCGCCGAGCGCTGGGAGGCGGCGGACACCGCGTACGAACGCGCCCTCGCCGCCCACGCCGAGGCGCCCAACCCCCCGCTCATCACCACGATGATGCGGGAGTTCGCCCGCCTCACGCTCCAGACCCGCGACAGCGAGGGCACCGACACGGCACTGGAGCACCTGGCCCGCGCCGACGCGGTCCTCGCCGCCCTGCCTTCCGGCGAGGAGGGCTTCGCCGTCTGGTACGAACGCGGCGAGAACCACTACCGCCGCGCCCGGGTCCTCGCCGAGGCAGGCCGTTTCGACGAGGCGCTGCCGGAGGCCGAGGCCGCGATCGCCGCGCACGACGAGGGCGGCGAAAGGGGTGAACTCCCGCGGGCCGAGGCGGTCCGCATCGCAGCCCTGATCGAGGGCAACGGCCTCGACCGCGCCGCCGAGGCCGTCACCCGTCTGACCGAGGCCTCGGCCCGCTGCCACCAGGCGGGCCACCCCGAGGCGGCCGTGGTCCTGGACACGCTCCGCCAGGACCTCCGCACCCGCTGACCGGCGGGAAGAGGACGACGGGGCGGCGCGTCGGCCAACTGGGCCGGCGTGCCGCCCCCGTGCATCGGACGCGGTAGCGCGCCTGGAGTTCGTCGGCAGTCATGCCCCGCCGCTGCGCTCGTTCCTGCTGCTCGGCGGCCTGATGCGCGGCATCCGGCCCCAGTCCGTCGGGGGGAGACGCAGGATCGAGGGCGAGGCCGTGTACAGGGAATGTCGTCCCTGTACACGAGCCTCGGGGCCGAGTTCGTGGGCTTCTTGCCCCCGCGTCGCGTCTCGGTCACGACGTGCGACCCACCTCCGCTTGCGCGGAAGCACGTCAGCGGCGGCCGGCCGGTGGCAGCTGGTCGGCTCACCTCCGGTCAGGCGGCGGTGGGCCGATCAAGCAGCGCATTGCTCGGGCCTATCGGGCTACCTCGTGCTCCACACCGAAAACTCAGAGCAAGTCCCGGTCCATGAAGTCTTCCGCCTCTTGCCAGGTAATGAAGGAACATTCACCCGTTTCCAGGTCGACGGAGACTGGGAGGTTTCCGCCTAGCCGGGCATCGTCGATACCCCGGTCGAGGTAATCGGCGGTGTTGTAAGGCGCGATGAACCGGCCTCCGTCGAAGAAGCAGTACTCCTGGACGATCCTGACGTCGCTCGTGGGCCAGGCACGGCTTCGGTCGGCCAGGAAGGCCGCTGCTCTCTCCTCGGCCTGCTTCTGCTCGAGCATCTCAGTTCGTCCTCATGAGGTGCAAAGGGCTCTCCCGTAACCGTGGTGCGTGATCGGCCTCAACGAACTCTGACGATTCTCGACGAAGTTTGACCGGCCTGGGTCGCCCGCGGCTTCAGCTGGCTGAGTCGACGATGTCAGGCCGGCTCGTTGTCGGCAGGGGCCCACTCTTCACGGTATCCCGGGCGATCGGAGTAAGCGGTTGCTGCGAGGACCCGCAGCGACCAGTCGATGCTGTGGCTGTCCTGGTCCTGCGTACCGGCGCGTTCCGGATCGCGCCAGGCTGCGAGCAAGTCGCGGCGCATGGCGACTGTGCGGGCCGGTGAGTAGAGCGCGGCGAGCGGGTTGTCGGGGGACAGCCCTTCGGGAAGCCATGCCATGGGTGGCCGGTCTGCGGCTGCCACTTCGTCGGCGTCGATCTGCTCGTGGAGCCAGGTGATCAGTTCGGCAGTCATACCCCGGATGATCTCCCATGCCGATTGCAGTGTGTCGCCGAGGTCCCGCCCGCGACGCTGTCGACTTCGCCGACTGAACCCGAGAGCTGACCGCCGGGCGAATTTCGCTGAGAGAGGTCAGTCCGGACAGCCGTCAGGTGCTCGGGTTCCTCCCCTCATGCCGCTCGGCAACGGTCTCGAATCGCACGTCTCCGCGCGAAGAGTGCTTCCAGGCCGCCAAGGGTCAGGTCTACCTGGATCACTACCAGGTGAGGCACTGGACCTCATGGGCACCGGCACGTCATGTTCGCCGTGCTCGCGCTGGCCGCCGTTGCATGGCGCAGCCCCCGACCGGCCGGCCGAACCGCTCACACAACTGGGGCAGCAACCCGATATCGCTGACTGTTCCGGAGCTCCGCCACCTCTTCACCGCCATCCTCGACCCACCATGCGTGTCCCTGGCCAGACTGCTGCAGTGGTCGACCCGGCGCAGACGCCACCGGAGTATCAGACGCCGGCGTCCAGGTGTGTTGATCGAAATGACGTGCCCGCCAAGGTCCCCTGACACACCGGCGCCCGGCGAAGTTCTCGCCGGGGCGCCGATCCTATGCATTGCGTCGTGAGCCGTCCGGGACGTCAGTCCCACCAGAACGTCCATACGGGACGCCGGACCTGGTCTCCGGCGATCGCGGCGTCACCGAGATCGGGACAGTACGCGTACTGCTCCACGGCGGCCCGCGCAATCTCCAGGAGGTTCAGGGGCGGGCGGCTGACGGCCAGTCTCCGCGAAGCAGAACTCCGCTCCGTACCGCTCATGCCAATGACGGAGCACCGCGACATGGTCGGCGGGGAGCAGCTGCCGGTCCTGACGGCCCGACCGGTTGGGCGTCCGCACGAGATTCAAGAAGAGTGCCGGGAGCTGGGCGGCGTCGACGTCGAGGGCCTGTGGCGGGGGGCGTGTCTGCGGTGGGTTCACGGCGGTCACGGACATGTGGACACGATCACGAGGTTCCCTTGTGCGGCCGTGCCCGCCGCCGGGTCGCGGTCACCGGACCGCGTGGCCGCCTCCAATGTGAAGGAGGTGAAGAATTCTGGCGTGCGTTGTGAGGGGTTCGAGTCGCCCTGCGTATTTTCCGTCAGGAATTTTCTCTTGATCCTGTGGCGAACGCCTCGCCGTGTCACTCGAACTCGTCGGTAACTCATCACAGAACCTGGGTTGATCGTTCTTCCACCCACGTTGACCTGCTCAAATGTTGTGGCGCTGTAGCGACTTAAGGGAACGTTCATGCTTTCGCGCAGGCGGGGTAGGGTCGAACTCGTTCGAACGATTCGGGTGCTGTCGCATATCAGATGCGCGTGCCTGTCGCTGGATTTGAAGGATCGGGTGGACGCCCGGGAATTCCGATACGGAGAGGGAAATCGGGTCACACCTGGACCCCATGTACGCAGACGACCGAAAGATGTTCGAGGCGAGGCAAACCGATGGATGCTCCAACCACTAGGTCCGCTGGTGGCGACAGATCCGGTGACAGCTCCGGCGACGGCTCCGGCGGCAGTCGGAGCGCCGGCTGGTTCGGAACGAGCCCGCCGCATCACCGGGACGGGCAGCACGGCGAGCAGGACGGGCACCGGGACACCGAGGGCCGCATACCCGGCCGACCCTTCACGCAGATACGGCTCGTGGGCAACGGCGGCGACCGGAGCCGGACGGCACCCGGTTCACCCGCCCAGGTTCCGCCTCAGCACCAGGCCCAGCCCCAGGCCGCCGCCCCGGCCCCGGCTCCGTCCCCGGCTCCGTCCCGGGCCTCGGCTCCGCCCCCGGACGACACGTCCGACATAGGGCTCCTACGGCGCACCATGGCCGAGATCGAGCCGATCGCCGACAAGGTCACCTCGCACTTCTATTCCCTGCTCTTCCTCCGCCACCCCGACCTGCGGGCGCTCTTCCCCGCTGCCATGGACACTCAGCGCGACCGTCTCTTCAAGGCGCTGCTCACCGCAGCGACCCACGCGGACGACCCCGCCACCCTGACCGCGTACCTGTCCCACCTGGGCCGTGGACACCGGAAGTACGGCACCCTGCCCGAGCACTATCCCGCCGTCGGTGAGTGCCTCATCGGCGCCCTGTCCCACTACGCCCCGCGGAGTTGGGGTCCCAGGGCCGAGGCGTCCTGGGTGGCGGCCTACACCACGATCTCCCAGATCATGATCGACGCGGCAGCCGAGGACGCGCTGCGCGCCCCCGCCTCGTGGCGGGCGGAGGTGGTCGCCCATGACATGCGTACCCCCGACGTCGCGGTCGTGACGGTCCGGCCCGACCAGCCGTACCCCTTCCTCGCCGGGCAGTACACCGCCCTGGAGACCCCCTGGTGGCCGCGCATCTGGCGGCACTACTCCTTCGCCGGCGCACCCCGCTCCGACGGACTGCTCTCCTTCCACGTCAAGGCCGTGCCGGCGGGCTGGGTCTCCAACGCCCTCGTGCACCGCGCCCGCCCGGGGGACGTCATCCGGCTCGGTCCCCCCGCCGGATCCATGACCGTGGACCACGGCACCGACAACGGGTTGCTGTGCCTCGGCGGCGGCACCGGCATCGCGCCCATCAAGGCCCTGGTCGAGGACGTCGCCCAGCACGGCCGCCACCGCTCCGTCCAGGTGTTCTACGGAGCCCGCCGGGGCAACGACCTGTACGACATCGAGACCATGCTCCGGATGCAGCAGTCGCACCCCTGGCTCTCCGTCCGTCCGGTCGTCGACGACGGCCCCGGCGGCGGCCTGGGTGCCCGGCTCCCCGAAGCCGTCTACGAGTACGGCCCGTGGCACACCTACGACGCGTACCTGTCGGGACCGCCCGGCATGATCCGCCGCGGCGTCGACACGCTGGTGGACATCGGCATACCCGCCCACCGCATTCGGCACGACTCCATCGAGGAACTGGTCGGGGCAAGGAATTGAGCACATTCGAAAGCGAACAGGCCGGGCTCCGGCAGGCGACGCCGGTACGCACCACTCGGCCGGGGAGCGACGGCGAACATCAGGTCCAGCAGCGCATGGGCACCACCGAACGCGCCGACAGGTTCTATGCCGACCAGGTCCTCGACCGGCTCAACACCCGGATGCGGGCGTTCGCGGCACGGCAGGAGATGTTCTTCCTGGCGACCGCCGACCGGCACGGCGAATGCGACAACACCTTCCGGGCCGGGCCGCCGGGGTTCCTGCACGTTCTGGACGACCGGACCCTCGCCTACCCCGAGTACCGGGGCAACGGTGTTCAGGCCAGCCTCGGCAACATCGAGGAGAACCCGCACGTCGGCATCCTGATGGTGGACTTCCTCCAGGACCGCATCGGACTCCATGTGAACGGCACGGCCCGGGTCGTGGCCGACGACGAGATGCGCCGAACGCACTTCGGTCTCGCGTACGACCCCGTACCAGGGCGCCGTGCCCAGGTCTGGGTGGAGGTCGCCGTCGAGGAGGCGTACATCCACTGCGCCAAACACATTCCCCATCTGCGGAAGGCGCCCCCGCGCGACACCGGCCGCGCGTGGGGGACGGACGACTTCAAGCGCAAAGGCGGCGACTTCTTCGGAGCCGCCGCCGAAGCGGCCGAGCGCGGCGCGTTCCTGCCGCCGCCCCGCGCGGACGCCGCCATCTGGCGAGCGGAGGCCGAAAGGGTGCTGGAACGGGCCGAGCAGCGTCGGGCCGCGGCGAAGGAACAGACCTTCAGCGGCTGGTTCAGCCGAAGCGTCTCCGCCTGACCGGCCCCCTCCCCGCTGACACGTGAACGCGCTCAAACCGTGTGTGCCAGGGTGCGACACGCGTTCCCGGCGTAGCGGCCGGCGCCAGGAACGAGGGCGCTCGCTCGTGAGGCCGGTAGCCGGCGAACCTGATCGGTCAGGGCCCCTCGGTTCGATCAGGCCGGGATGCGGGCCCCCGCGCCGCCGACCCTGATCCGCCGGTCGCCCGCCCGCAGTTCCACCGTCAGGACGCCGGGACGCCCCATGTCCTCCCCTTGGTGGAGGGTGAGGACCGTCGCCTCGGGTACGAGTCCGAGCTCACGGGCGTACGCGCCGAAGGCCGCCGCTGCCGCCCCGGTCGCCGGGTCCTCCACCACACCACCCACCGGGAACGGGCCGCGGACGTGAAAGACCTCCGCGGAGGCGCGCCAGACCAACTGCACCGTCGTCAGGTCGAGCCGGTGCATCAGGGCCTCCAGGCGGGCGAAGTCGTACGCCAGGCGGGCCAGGCGCTCTCGGCTCGCGGCGGCAAGGACCAGATGGCGGGCGCCCGCGAAGGCGATGCGGGGAGGCAGGGCGGGATCGAGGTCGCCGGCCGGCCAGTCGAGCGCGGCGAGTGCCTCTGCCAGGTCGTCGGCCGCGATCTCCTCGACGTGCGGCTCGACGCTCGTGAGCGTGGCCCGCAGCGCACCGCCCTCCCGCGTCACGGTGACCGGCACGGTCCCGGCCCGCGTGGTGAATATGAGGTCGCCGGGGCCGACGCGCTCAGCGAGGGCCACGGCCGTCGCGACGGTGGCGTGGCCGCAGAAGGGCACCTCCGCCTTGGGGCTGAAGTAGCGGATGGTGTACGCACGCCCGGCGTCCGACGCGCTGGAGCCCGCATCCTCGAACGGCGCTGTCAGGAACGCGCTCTCGCTGTAGCCGACTTCGGCGGCGATCGCCAGCATCTCCTCGTCGCCGAGGCCCATGGCGTCGAGAACGACTCCGGCGGGATTGCCTCCCTCGGGATCGTCGGAGAAAGCGGTGTAACGCAGGACCTCGGGGGTTGCCCGTACGGAGTTCATGCCGGGAGAACGACGCCGGGCCCCGCGGTAGTTCCGCAGGTGAGGGGGCCGTCACGGAGCTCCGTGCCCGGACACGGTCTCGAAGGCCGGCATGGAGGTCTCGGCGTGTACCCGGTCCGCAGGAGCGCGCCCGGGGAACCCTGGTACGCGGTCAGCGGGAGCGCGCCGGGACCAGACCGGCCTGGTACGCGGAGATGGCGGCCTCCACGCGGTTCCGCGCACCCAACTTCGCCAGCACGGCGCTGACATGCGCCTTCACCGTGCCCTCGACCAGGTGCAGGCGGTTCGCGATCTCCGCGTTCGACAGCCCGGCCCCGAGTCCGGCCGGCACGTCGCGCTCCCGTTCCGTGAGCCGGTCCAGCGGCCGGTGCGGATGGGCCGCGCGGTGCGCGCGCAGCCCTGCGATGACGCGACCGGCGACCCGTGGGGACAGGTACGCTCCGCACCGGCTCCCACTGCTCGTACGCCGTTGAGGAGTTCCCTCGGGTCGTCAGCCTTCAGCAGAAAGCCGTCGGCGCCCTCCTCCAGGGCACGGGTGACGTACTCGTCCTGACCGAACGTCGTCAGCATGATCACACCGACACCCGTCAGCTCGCGGTGGAGCCGCGTCACCGCCGTCAGCCCGTCCATGCCGGGCATCTGGATGTCAAACAGGACGACGTCCGGCCGGTGTCGGCGGACGAGGGCGATGGCCTCGTCCCCGTCGCCCGCCTCGGCGACCCGTGCGGTCGCCTCGGGGGTGCCGGTGCGGTGGGAACGGCGCGGACCGGTGCCCGCGCTGTCGCCCCTGGTCGAGCGCGGCATGTACCGGGTGGTGCAGGAAACCCTCACCAACGCCGTGAAGCACGTGCCGGGGGCGTCGGTGCGGGTGGGGATCACGCACGAGGCCGACCGCACCAGGGTCAGCATCGAGAGCGCCGCCCCTCCGGCCGGCGAACCGACGCACCGGACGGAGGGCTCGCAGGCCGGCACGGGAGGGCAGGGCCTGACGGGCCTCCGGGAGCGGGTCACGGTCCTGGGCGGTTCGTTGCGGACCGGCCCGCACGACGGCGGGTTCCGCGTGACCGCCGTCCTGCCTCACCAGGCTCCGGCCGTGCCCCTGTCACCGGCTGCGGAGCCCGGACCGCCTGCCGACCACGCTGCGGAGCGGACCGGCGAGAACCTCTCGGCCGCTCACGCCGACGACGCGGGCACGGGACCAGGAACAGGAAGAGGAACTGGCACGGGCACCGGCATGGACCGCTTCCACCCGTCTGCGCTGGGCACGGACCATCGCCGACTACCTCGCCCTCTGACCAGCGCCTTCTCCGGACCGGGACTTCGTGGCCTCCTCTCCTTCGTCGGCATGGCCGCAGCCCTCGTTGGGCACCGCCGAACTGATCCGGTGAGCCGGTCCGTCGGGGGCCGGGGTCGGTCAGCACCCGTGGGTGTCAGTGACAGCTCATAGGGTGCGGTGGTGTTCGACGAGGAGTTTCCATGGGCTTTTCCGGTCATCTGGTCTTTGCGCGTAGTGAGCGCTCACTGCTGGAAGCACCCCTGTTCGGCAGCACCGATCCGGGGCTGAGGGACGACGTGCGTGAGTGGCGGCCGCGTCCGGGTGGCTGGCAGACCGTGCAGTTGGAACAAGGCGTCTGGGAGGACGAGCACCTGTTCGCCTTGGTCGAACGGACCGGTGCACCGGTTTGCGTCGCTGATGTCTCCGACAGCAGCGTCGCCCTCGTGACCGGCCTGGACACCAGCGGGCGGCGTTGGCAGGCATGGCTCAACTTGGGCAACGCTGCGGGCCTCCTAGTCGAGGAACCCGAGGACGTGGACGACGTGAGCCTGTGGGTGAGCACCCTGGAGTTCGACGAGGCCATCAGACGTAAGCGTGCGGCGCTCGATGCGGAGGTGCCGGCCGACGCCGCAGGGGCTCTCGTGTGGGCTTCAGCGGCTGGTGTCCGGGCCGCAGCGCAGCAGGCTCGGATCGAAGAGCTGCTACGTGCACAGGAGGCTTTTGTGGAGGAGCTGTTCGACGCGCTGCTGGATGAACTGGGCTTCCCTGTGGCCGCCCCACCCTCACCGCAGCCATAGGAGACGGCGTCTCGTGCGGTGCGGATCGCCGCTCGGGGCATGCCGTTGCGGCTGCCGGCGGGTCGGTCACCGGCAGCCGTTCCCCCTTTTATCGCACGATCAGGGCCGTCAGCCCTGGGGCACCGCGACGTACGCCTCCTTGGGGGTGGTGGTCGGCGTGTAACGGGACGCGGCGGACGCGGTCGGGATCAGGTCCCGGTGGATCACCCTGGCCACGGCCTGGATCGTGTTCACGCCGTAGTTCATCGTGCTGTTGCCGTCGGTGAGCACGGAGATGGTGTAGTCGTGGCCGCCGCCCTTGAACGTGCCGATGCTGTGCACGCGCCAGCCGCGCGTGGCGCGCTGCAGCCAGCCGTTCTTGACGTGCACGGACACGGAGGAGGGCGCGCCGGCCGGGGTCCCCCATTTCTGCGAGGTGATGACGTTCCCCATGAGCTTGAGGATGTAGGCGCGGGAGTTGTCACTCAGGACGGAGTTCCTGGCGGTGACCAGCGAGAGCAGCCGCTGCTCGTCCGTGACGTTGATCTGGGTGAGCCCCCAGTAGCCGCCGGACCCCGGCACCGTCCGCGTCATGCCGGCAGCCGCGAGGAAACCCTTCACCTTGGTGACGCCGAGCTGGTTCCACAGGGACGTGGTGGCCGCGTTGTCGGACTTGGTGATCATGGCGGTCGCGAGGCTGGACTCGCGGGAGGTCAGATACCGGTTGGTCTTCTTGGCGTCCCAGAGGAGCGTGGCGAGGACGGTCACCTTCACGACGCTGGCCGAGTCGTACGAGCCCGTGGCGCGCAGGGTGCAGGTGGTGTTCGTGGTGCGGTCGCGCAGGCCGATGGCGACGGTACCGCTGCGCGTGGCGAGGGCGGCGGTGAGGTCTCTCTGCAGCTTGGCGGCGAGCCCGGCTGTGCCCGACGTGCAGCTGACCTGCGGCGCGGTAGCGGCGGAAGCAGGTGCCGCGCCCGCGACGGCGGGCACGAGTATCCCGGCGGCGGCCACGACCGGAAGCACGCGGGCACGCAGGGATATGTGGTGAGTCATGTGAGTCCCCCTGGAAGCGAAACGAACACGCCTACGGCGCGCTCGCCCTACATGACTCCCTGAGCGTGCGGATGGTTGTACGAATCCAGCGGAACCGGGAGATCGGGCGCCCCGCGGACACGATGCCGCCGCGAAAGAACCCGGCCGCTGGTCATGGAACCAGCGGCCGGGTCAATCCAAGCCCCGGGTACCCGGTCCTGTGCTGATCACTTGCCGGCCAGGCGGAGATCCCCGGACCAGGTCTCACACCGGACACGGCCAGAGTCGAAAGCGATCTCCAGTGCCAGCCGCCCGCTGTCCGGGTCACGTTCTTCGCCGACTGCCCGCACCGTCTTGCCGAGGTGATCCGCGAACGGGGTCTCGCCGCTGATCGGAGCCACTTCGACGCGACCTGACTCCGCCATGTCGTAACCCGCGAAGGGGGTCGACGTCTCCACGATCAGGCACCAGTCCGAACCGGTCGTGATGTGCGTGGCGACCGCCTCGCTGTCGATCAGCCATACGTCCAGCGGGCCCGACGGAGCCTCCGCGCCGTACAGATGCCACGAAGCCACTACTTGCTCAAGTTGCCGCCCGACCAGGTAGTCAGGACGCACGCCGGGCCCCGTGCAACGGGCATTCGCTCACCCTCTTCGACTCCACCCGACGACCGTACCGTCAGACGAGCCACCCGTTCGGGCCCTTGTGTGCTCGGCCGTGGAGTCCGCCGTCGGCGCGACGGCGTGAACGGTGAGCGGCGACACGGCCATGACGTCCCGGGCTGTGCCCAGCGATGCGACACGTTCGGCGGCCGCGCGTAGCGTGGTGATATGGCGACGGTGCGGGTGCACGGGGTCGAGATCGCCTACGAACGGGTGGGCCGGGGGCCGCCCCTGGTGTTCGTGCACGGTGCCGGTGTCGACGGTCGTATGTGGCAGCCGCAGCTCGCGGGCCTTGCCGAAGAGTTCACGGTGGTCGCCTGGGACGAGCCCGGCGCGGGCCGTTCCTCGGACGTTCCCTCCGGGTTCGGCCTCGCCGACTACGCCCGGTGCCTCGCGGCGGTGATCGACGATCTGCGGCTCGGACCCGCCCACGTCGCGGGTCTCTCCTGGGGCGGGACCGTCGTGCTCGAACTCTGGCGGCTCCGTCCCGAGCTGGTCAGGACACTGGTCCTGGCCGACACCTACGCCGGCTGGAAGGGTTCGCTGCCGCCGGCGGAGGTGCGGGCCCGCGTCGACGGCGTACGACGGATGCTCGAGGCACCCCCCGAACGCTTCGACCCCACCCTGCCGGGGCTGTTCGCCGGGGATCCGCCCGCCGCCTTCGTCCCGCTGCTCACGGCGATGGCGGACGACGTGCGCCCGCACAGCCTCGCGACGCAGCTCTTCGTCATGGCCGAGGCCGACCAGCGTGACCTGCTGCCCCGGATCGCGGTTCCCGCCCTGCTCGTCTGGGGCGAACTCGACGCACGGTCACCCCTGGACGTCGCCCACGCCTTCCAGGAGGCGATTCCGGACGCCACGCTCGTCGTACTGCCCGGCACAGGCCATGTCAGCAACTTGGAGGAGCCGGAGCGCTTCAGCCGGGCCGTCCGCGGGTTCTGCCGCGCGCACGGCTGATCCCGTCTTCAGGAGGGCTCCGACCAGATGTCCATGGGGACGGTGCTCACGCTGCGGCCCGCCGGGTCGAGGACGCGGCCCATCCGCTTGACGAAGCGCAGCGAGACCGCCTGGTCGAGCACCTTCAGCCGGGGCAGTGCGCCGGCGAGGCGGGCTTCGAGGCCGCGGATGTCCGACAGGGAGCGGAGCCAGACGCTGATGAGGAGGTTCGCCGTGCCCCCGGCGAGGCCGATGCACGCCCGGATCTCCGGGACGGCGGCCAGGAGCCTGTTCAAGGTGTCGCGGTCGCCGATCTCGGCCTGGGCCCATATCGAGGTGGAGATCGGCCAGCCGCACAGGGGTTGGGCGACTTCGCAGCGCAGTTCCAGGTCCTCGTTGGCGATGAGGAGGGCGAGACGCTTGCGTACGGTGGTGATCCCGACGCCCAGTTCCTCGGCGAGGTCCGTCAGCGAGGTTCGTCCGTCGGCCCCGAGGCGGACGATGAGGAGCCGGTCCCTCGCCGTGAGCGTCTGGGGCGTCGACGGCGACCGGGGCGGCCGCTCGGCGGTGATGTGCGCCCGCTGGCGGGGGTCGAGAGAGCGCAGGCGCCAGTCGGTGGCGTGCGCGAAGACATGGGTGCCGAGCTGGGTGCGGGTGGCACTGATCCCCGGGAGCGATCCCAGGCGTTCGAGCAGGTAGCGGGAGAGGGACGCGAGCGTGGGCGTCGACACGGTGAGCAGCAGGTCCCGGCCACCGCTGGTGTGGTCCACGGTCAGGACGTGGGGCCACCGCGCGAGTGTGTTGGCGACGTCGAGCGTGCGGCCGGCCCGACAGTCCACTTCGACGAAGGCCAGGCAGCCCTGGGAGATCTGAGCGCGCCCGGGCTGTGCCGTGATCCACGCGACGCCCGTCTCGGTCAGCCGGGACCAGCGCCTGGCCACGGTGACCGGGTCGAGGTCGAGTGCACGTCCGATGCGCGACCAGGGGGCCCGGGGATCGATCTGCAGCGTGTTGACCAGGCTGAGGTCGAGTTCGTCCAGGTGTGCAGATTCCTGCAAACGATCAGTCATATAGGAAAGATCCTGCGATTTCGAGGGCCATGAGGGCCGAGTATCCATCATCACTGGCAACCGAGCGACAGCGAGGTGAACGTCAGTGAAAGGGGATACCGGTGTCGGTGTGCGAGGACGCGCGAAGCATTCAGGGTGATCTGGTCCGTCTGCGGCGGGCGCTCCACGCCGAACCCGAACTGGGCCTGGAGCTGCCCCGTACGCAGGACAAGGTCCTGGCCGCCCTGGACGGGCTGCCGCTGGAGATCGCCACGGGGAACCGGCTGACCTCCGTCACCGCCGTCCTGCGGGGCGCCCTCCCCGGGCCCACGGTGCTGCTGCGCGCCGACATGGACGCGCTTCCCGTCGCCGAACGCGCCGGCCTCGCGTACACCTCCCGCACGGAGGGGGTCATGCACGCCTGCGGTCACGACCTGCACACCTCCATGCTCGCCGGGGCGGCACAGCTCCTCAGCTCCCGCCGGGACGAACTCGCGGGCGATGTGGTCTTCATGTTCCAGCCCGGCGAGGAGGGCCAGGACGGCGCCGGCCACATGCTGGGCGAAGGGGTCCTGGACGCCTCCGGTGAGCGGCCGGTGGCCGCCTACGCCCTGCACGTGACGTCGGCGGGCTTCCCCAACGGGATGTTCGCGACCCGCCGCGGCCCCGTCCTGGCGGCCTCCGACAGCCTTCGCGTGACCGTCCGCGGCGCGGGCGGCCACGGCTCGATGCCGCACCTGGCCAACGACCCCGTACCGGCGGCGTGCGAGATGGTCACCGCGCTGCAGACCTTCATCACCCGCGGGTTCGATCCGTTCGACCCCGTGGTCCTGACCGTGGGCGCCTTCCACGCGGGCACCGCGGGCAACGTGATCCCCGACGAGGCCCGGTTCACCGCGACCGTACGGTCCTTCTCCGCTGCGTCGCACGGCCGGATCAAGGACGGCGCCGTTCAGGTCTGCCGGGGAATCGCGGCCGCCCACGGCCTCGACGTCCAAGTGGACTACGCCGAGCAGTACCCCCTCACCGTCAACGACCCGGCCGAGGCCGAGTTCCTCGCCGACGTGGTGGCGGATGTCCACGGAGAGGAGCGCTACGCGTGGGCGCCCCGGCCGGCCACCGGCTCGGAGGACTTCTCCCGCGTACTCGACGAGATCCCCGGCGCGTTCGCGGTCCTGGGCGCCTGCCCGCCGGACCGGGACGTGCGCAAGGCCCCGTACAACCACTCGCCCCTGGCCGTCTTCGACGACGGCGTACTCGGTGACGGAGCCGCGCTCTACGCCGAACTCGCCCTGCGGCGCCTGACGAAGGCCACGCCCGCCCCCGTCCACGCCGCCTGACCGCTCCGCGCCCGCGACACCGCCCGACGCGGTTCGCCCGCGCTGCGCCGCGCCCCGCCCTCTCTCGCCCCGTCCCGTCCCCAGGAGAAACCCATGCCTGACCACGCCCCCGGGTTCGCCGCACCAGACGCCTCGCCCACGAGCGCCACGGCCGAAGACACTCCCGCCCCGTCCCGGCTGCGCACCGTCATCGGCACCGGCGTGGGCAACGCCCTGGAGTGGTACGACTGGAACGTCTACGCCGTCTTCACCCCGTTCTTCGCCTCGCAGTTCTTCCCCTCCGCCGATCCGACCTCCGCCCTGCTCAGCACCCTCGCGATCTTCGCCGTGGGCTTCCTCATGCGCCCCCTGGGCGGGCTCGTCTTCGGCCGGCTCAGCGACCGCAGGGGACGGCGCGCGGCGATGGTCGGCTCCATCGCGCTGGCCGCCGCCGGGAGCCTGCTGATCGGTCTCGCACCGACGTACGCCACGCTCGGCGTGGGCGCCTCCGTCCTGCTGGTGTTCGCGCGGCTGGTCCAGGGCCTGGCCCACGGCGGGGAACTTCCCGCGGCCCAGACGTACGTGGCGGAGATGGCCCCCCGCGAACGGCGGGGGCTCTGGTCGAGCCTGATCTACATCTCCGGCACCTGCGGGATCATGGTCGCCACCGTCCTCGCCGCCGTCCTCGCCTCCTTCCTGAGCGAGGACCAGCTCCACGCGTGGGGCTGGCGGGTGCCCTTCGTCGTCGGTGGACTGCTCGGCCTGTACGCGCTGATCATGCGGCTCCGCCTGGAGGAGACCGACGCCTTCGAGAAGCAGGCCGACACCCCGGACCACCACGAGCCGCGCACCTCCGTGTGGCGCGGCTTCTGGGAGAACCGGGCGGCGTGCCTGCGCGTGATCGGCCTCACCCTGGGCGGCACGGTCGTCTACTACACCTGGGCCGTCTCCGCCCCGGCCCAGGCCATCTCCCTCAAGGGCATCGACGCCTCGGCCGCGCTGTGGGCGGGAGTCCTCGCCAACCTGGTCTTCCTCGTGGCGCTGCCGCTGTTCGGCGCCCTCTCCGACCGCGTGGGCCGCAAGCCCGTCCTGTACGGCTCCTACATCGGCGGAGCCGTCCTCGCCTTCCCCCTGAACTGGTTCATCCAGGACCAGGCCTGGCAGCTGGCCGTGTCGATGACGATCGCCATGCTCTTCATGTCCGCGGGCGCGGCGATCACCCCCGCGGTGTTCGCCGAGATGTTCCCCACCCGACTGCGCACCACGGGCGTGGGGTTCCCCTACGCGATCGCCGTCGCCGCCTGCGGCGGCAGTGCGCCGTATCTTCAGACGTGGCTGACCAGCAACGGGAAGGGTGACCTCTTCCTCGGCTACACGGTCGTCCTGCTGCTCCTCGCCCTCGTGGTGGTGCACCGGATGCCCGAGACGAAGAACACCGACCTGACGTGACATCGGAAAACGCCGTCGAACACCGACCGTGGAAACGGAGCCGCACCGTGCCGAGCCTGATCAGCAGAGCGATGCCGACCGTCGTACGCCTCCGAGGGGCCAAGAAGGTGTTCGGCTCGGCGGAGGCCGTCCGTGACCAGGTCCGCGCCCGTTCCCTGCGGCCGACCGCATACGCACCGCCGGCCGGGCTGGAGCGCACGGTCGACCTCGCCGTACGCCGGGTGGCCGGATGGCCCGTCTACGAGGTCACCCCGCGCGCTCCCGATGCCGGACGGCGGGCGGTCTATCTGCACGGCGGCGCGTACATCAACGAGATAGCGCCCCAGCACTGGAGACTGATCGCCCAGGTGGCCGCCGAGACCGGCACCAGGGTCACCGTGCCGATCTACCCTCTCGCCCCCCTGGCGACCGCGGCCGAAGTGGTGCCGGCCGTCACCGGCCTGGCCGCCGGGATCCTCGACGACGCGGCCACCACGGCCCTCAGCCTCATCGGCGACTCCGCCGGCGGCGGCATGGCCCTCGCCGTCGCCCTCCACCTGCGCGACCGCGGACTGCCCCCGCCCGCCCGTACGATCCTCATCTCGCCCTGGCTGGACATCACCCTGACCGACCCGGCCATCGCCCCGCTCGAAAGCCACGACCCCTGGCTCGCCGTCCCCGGTGCGCGCTGTGCCGGAGACCTCTACCGCGGTGCGCTCCCGGTCGACCATCCGCACGTCAGTCCTCTGCTCGCCGATCTGACCGGCTTGAGCCCGATCACGCTGTTCAGCGGCACCCGGGACATCGTCAACCCCGACGCCCGGCGGCTGGCCGCCCGCGCCGAGGCCGTCGGCGTCGAACTGGACTTCCACGAGGAGCCGGGGATGCTGCACGTCTACCCCCTCCTGCCGATCCCCGAAGGCAGAGCGGCCCGCGCCGCCCTCTGCGCCGCGCTGCCGAGCTGACGCGCGGGCCGGCGGCAGTGGGCTACCGGAGACCGCGGCCCCAGGACCCGGATCTGATGGTGATCACCACCGTGCCGTCGGGCGGCCCCCTGCGCGGGGTGCCCGAGTCGGCCCGGCGCTCCCCTCGGCCCTGGTGCTCCTCATGTGCGAGAGAGGCCGGCTGTCACAGGCGCGGCTCCGTCGGCAGGTAGTACGGGCGGTTGTGGGCGGCAACCGGGGGAGACTGGAACGTCCAGGCGCCGACGGCCGGTGGCTCGTCGTGGAGGAGGGCGCGGAAGTCGTCGCCGAGGCCGCCGTCCGGGGAGTGGAACGTCAGCCTCGTGCGACCGGAGTGTTCGGGCGCCGCCAGGTCGTACCAGCGGTACGGCTGGTAGACGTTCATGGGCCCGGCGAGCAGGCGCCCCTCCTGGTCGGTGCCGTAGCCGGTGATCGGGGCGGAGTTGGCGGCGACCGGGGTGAGGCCGTCAAGCTCCGCCGTGAGGTCGAGCAACGGGCTCGGGTCCTTCTCCAAGGTGTCGTCCGGGCCGATCGTGGCCGATTTGCACCGTACGGTCCAGGTCTCGCCCGCGGGTCCGTTGAGGGACGGCAGGCCGGCCTCGAACCAGCCGGGGTGCTTGGGTTCCGCGTAGAGTTCTCGTCCGGCCCTGATGGCGAACGGGTTGTCGCACACGACGTGGACGCGGGCGATGCCGAGCAGCTTCGTCTGATCCCAGCCCTGCGCGTACTGGGCGTAGCTCAGTCGCGGCAGACGGTCGCCCTCGGTGGTGGGGAAGGCGATGACGTTGAGCTCGATCTCCTGGGTGACGCCGCCGCCGAACGCGTACTGGGCGAAGTACAGCTGGTAGTTGAGCGAGACCAGCGCCCGGCCGTCCTCGAACGCGGCTGCCGTCAGGTGCGGGTGGTGCTTGGCGAGCAGTTCGCGGACCGGATGGGGGTCCACCAGCCAGTCGACGCCGACCTGGTGCAACGCCCCGTAGTGGAAGGGGAGTCGGAAGGGGTCGGGTACGGGCGGCAGGGGCAGGTGTGTGGTCATGTCGTGCCTCCTCGGGAGGGTGCTGTCCTGCTGATCGCAGGTGATGCCGGGGGCGATCCCGGGGATGCCGGCGGTGACCCCGGGGATGCCGGGCGGTCCCGGGTCAGCAGGTCCGCCTCGATCCGCTCGGCGCTGCGCAGGGCCAGCGCCGCCATCGTCAGGGTCGGGTTGGAGGTGGCCACCGACGGCATGCTTCCGCAGCCGACCGCGTAGAGGCCCGGGTGGTCCCAGCAGCGCTGCCAGGCGTCCACCACCGACGTCGCGGGGGAGTCGCCCATGATGTGGGTGCCGGCGGCGTGGCCGGCGCCGCGGTAGCCGTACGTGCGGCCGTGGTGCTCGAAGCGGCCCGGCCAGGCCGCCGCCGGCGTGTAGTCCGTATGGTCCTCGGCGCCGAGCATCGCGAAGATCTGGTCCGAGACCGCGCGGGCGGTCGCCATCCCCCTCTTCACGTGCTCGTCGAGGTCGTAGGTGACGAGAGGGAGGGGAAGGCCCAGCGCGTCACGCTCGCTCGGGTGGAGCGTGACCCGGTTCGCGGGGTCGGCGCTCTGCTCCATCTCGAACTGGAGGGTGAACTGGCGGCGGATCCGGTCCCCGACCGCCTGGCGCAACTCCTGCCCCAGAAAGCCTCGTTCGGTGAGGAAGTGGTCCACGTCCGTGCCGACGGGACCCTTCGCCCAGATCCAGCCCCATGTCCCGAACTCGACGCGGAACGGCGCCCGCAACCGGCGCGCCGCGCCGGCGCGGAAGCCTTCGAGGCCGGAGACCGAGCCCGGGCCGCGGTACGGCCCGGCGTCCTCCGGCAACAGGCCCCAGGTCAGCAGCACCGGATGGTCCATCAGGTTGCGGCCCACCTGGCCGCTGCGGCCGGCGAGCCCGGAGAGGAGCAGCAGCCGGGCGTTCTCCACGGCGTGTGCGGCGAGCACGACGACATCGGCGTGCGCGACCGACACCTCTCCGTCGTACGAGCGGTACTCCACGCCTGTGGCGCGTCCCCGCCCGTCGACGAGGACGCGGCTCACCACGGACCGGTCCCGCAGCGTGATGGTCGTGCTCCAGCGGCCCTGGGTCTTGAGCGGGGTGTACTTCGCGTACGAGGGGCAGTGCGGGATGCAGCTCGCGTTGCCCACGCACCGGCTGTCCGGGTCCGGCCGCCCGTCCCGCCCGAGCGGAACATAGCCCCGGCCGCCGTCGTACCGGGGGTCGGGGACGCCGTTGCGCGCGTGCGGCGTGCCGACCACCCGCAGCTCGACCTCGCTCAGGGCGACGGGGTCCTTGACGCTCCGCCCGTCGAGGCGGGCGGCGAGGATGCTGTCCAGTCGGGAGGCGGGCAGGGGCCGCATCGGGAACACGTAGTCGTCGGGAAAGGTCAGCCCGACGTGCTCGCGCTGTTCGTCGACGTCGGCCGCCACCCCCAACTCCGCCTCCGCGGCCTCGTAGTGGGGTTCCAGTTCGTCGTATGTCAGCGGCCATCGCCTGCCGTACCCGAGGGACTCGGTGTCGAAGTCCTCCGGGAGCATGCGTGGGGCGAGGCCGGTCCAGACGTTGCCGGTGCCGCCGTTGGCGCGGACGTATCCGCTGGCGTACGGGAGCGGGCCGTCCTGCCGCAGGTGGCCGGACACCTGGAAGCCGGGGGTCCCGTCCGTGCCGACGAGGTCCGTCACCTTGGGCCAGGCGGCCGCCGGATGGGACCGGGAGGGGAAGGCCGGGATCTCGGCGGGGGGCGTTCGGCGGCCTGTGCGCGGGGCGGTGGCCGGTTCGTGGGAGTCGGGGGCAGCGGCCGGTCGGTGGGCGTCGCGGCCCGCCGCGCCCGCCTCCAGGACCAGGACCCGCCGGCCGTGCCGGCCGAGCCGCTGCGCGACGATCGAGCCCGCGACGCCGGCGCCGACGACGACCACGTCGTACCGCGTCACCGGCCGATCCCCAGGCTCCTCGCGAGCCCGTCGGTTCCGTCGGTTCCGTCGGCTGGGTCGGCTCCGTCGATCCCGTCGATCCCGTCGGTCTCGTCGCCGGGCCCGGACCGGACGAGGGCCTCGGCCCAGCTTCCGTACCCTCCGGGATCTGTGGCGGGGGCCTTGATGCCGGCCGCCTTCCACACCAGTGCCTCGGCGTAGGCCCGCGGAGACACCGTGATCGGAGGTGAGCCCGGCCAACTGCCCGTGTACCAGAGGTACGTCAGCTCCCGGGCTGCCTGCCTCAGCTCGTCGTCCAGGGTGTCGTCCGGTTCGCGCCGCTCCTGCAGCAGCCGTGCGTACCGCTCCGCGCCGAGCTGTTCCGCGGCGACCGACCGGTACGTGTCGGTCAGGCCGGTGGCCTCCAGGGTCGCGCCGTCGAAGCCGGTCAGCCGTGCCGACAGGGCGGTGAAGCGATGTGTGTCGTCTGTGATGGGCACGCGGGCATCGGTGCCCGCGTGCCCGCCGGTCCATGCCCCGCGCGCTCGGAAGGGCTTGATTCCGGCCCTGGGCCGCCCTTTGGTCAGGCGGCGGTGGCGTTCGCCGCCTCTTCGATGAGGTCGACGACGGCCTGGGGCTGTGAGGCCAGTGAGGCATGGGAGGCGTCGAGTTCGATGGTCTTGCGCGGGTTCATGCGCTGGGCCATGCGGCGTTCGTTGTCGGGGTGGATCATGCGGTCCTGGGTCGAGACCTGGTACCAGACGGGCTTGTTGCGCCAGGCCGGTGCGGTGACGTTGTCGCCGAAGGTGGAGGCCGGCGGGGCCTTCTGGGTGACGGCCATGACGAGCGCCTCGTCGGGGGCGAGGTCCTGGGCGAAGCTCTCGTGGAACTTGTCCTGCTTGACCCAGAGGTAGCCGTCGGAGTCGGGGGCGATGTTGTCGAAGGCGGCCGGCGGGTGTTCCTGGCTGATCTGGCCGGGGCTCTCGCCCGCGTCGGGCGCGAAGGCGGCGATGTAGACGAGGGCCTTCACGTTCGGCAGGTCGCCGGCCTCGGTGATGACGGCGCCGCCGTAGGAGTGGCCGACGAGGACGACGGGGCCGTCGACTTGCTTGATCATCTTGCGGGTGCGCTCGGCGTCGTCGGCGAGCGAGGTGAGGGGGTTCTCGACGGCGCGGATCTTGTCGTAGCCGCGCTTGTCGAGTTCGACGATGACGTGCGCCCAGTGGGCGGCGCCGCCCCAGAAGCCGTGGACGAGGACGACGGTGGGCTTGTCGCTCATGATGGTTCTCTCTCCTCTGTGCGGGCCGGCCCCCTTCGCTTCGAAGCGTTCCAGGTCCGGTGCGTCGGCCTTGTCCTGCCAGGAGGAGGGAGTCTCCCCTGGTCGGGCGTCACTGAGAGTGAGGCTTTCACGACACCGTGTGCTCGGCGCGCCGCTGCGGCCAGGAGGGTGAGCGGCTCCCCTCGGAGAGAGCCGCGCGCCAGCCCCCGTACGCCGTGATCTCACGGGCACCCGCCAGGGCCTCGGGCTCGCAGAGGAAGCCGGTCACGAAGGTTCCGTCCGCGAGTTCCACCGTGCCGAGGGTCATCGGGCGGGGGAGTGCCGCGAGGAGCGCGCCGAGGCCCTCGGCGGGGAGTCGCCACACTTCGGCCTCGATGGCGGCGCCGCCCTCGCGGGTCCTGACCAGGCCTGGTTTGGGCGGTGTCGTGTCCAGGGCGTACAACCGGTAGGTGGCCGCCGTCGTCGTGGCGCGTTCGAACCGGGCGCCCAGGCCCAGCAGTTGACCGTTGAGGGGTTGTCCGGAGAGGTGGGCGCCGACCACGGCGAGGGGCAGGGGCGGGGCGGTGAGCAGGCCGGCGACACGGGCGAGCCGTTCGTCGGTGAACGCCGGGCCGATCAGCATGACGCCGAACGGCAGCCCGTTCACCACGCCCGCCGGGACGGCGACCGCCGCCAGGTCGAACAGGTTCGTGGAGTTGGTGAAGCGGCCGAGCCTGGCGTTAGCGCCCAGCGGGTCGGCCGCGACCTCCGCGAGAGTCGGATGGCCGGGTGTCGTCGGGAGCAGCAGCGCGTCCGCGTCACCCAGCGAGGCCATGGCCGCGGTGCGCAGGTGCGCGAGCCGCTCCTGGTCGGCGAAGAGCCGGTGGGCGGGGATGTCCCGTGCCCCGGAGATGATCCCGGCCACCGTGGGATCGAGGTCGGCCGAGCCCGTGTGTCCGTCGACGAAGGCGCCTACGGCCGTGTGGCGCTCGGCGACGAACGCGCCCTCGTACAGCAGGGCGGCCGCCTCGGTGAACGGTGCCAGGTCCACCGCGTGGAGTTCGGCGCCCGCGTCCGCGAGCCGGGCCGCCGCCGCGTCGAACGCCTCCGCCCAGCCCGCGTCCAGCGAACCGAGCTGCTCGCGCGCGGGGACGGCGACGCGCCAGGGGCCCGGGCGGCGCTGCTCCAGAGGAGGCAGCCCGCGCGCCGGTGGCACCGCCATGAAGGACAGGGCGCGCTCGGCCTCCGGGAGCGTACGGGCGAAGACCGTGACGCAGTCCAGCGAGGCGCAGGCCGGGACGACGCCTTCCGTCGGGACCAGGCCGCGGGTCGGTTTGAGCCCGACGATGCCGTTGAAGGCCGCCGGCACCCGGCCCGAGCCCGCGGTGTCCGTGCCGAGGGCGAAGTCCGCGATGCCGAGGGCGACCGCGACGGCCGAGCCGGAGGAGGAGCCGCCCGAGACGTACGCAGGGTCGACGGCGCCCCGGACCGCGCCGTACGGACTGCGCGTACCGACCAGGCCGGTCGCGAACTGGTCGAGGTTCGTCGTGCCGATGACCACAGCTCCCGCCGCCCGCAGCCGTGCCACCGCCGGAGCGTCCGCCTCCGGCTCGTACGCGTACGAGGGGCAGCCCGCGGTGGTCGGGAGCCCGGCCACGTCGATGTTGCCCTTGACCGCGAACACCGTCCCGGCCAGCGGGAGCCGCTCGCCCGCGGCGGTGCGCGCGTCGACCGCTGCGGCGTCCGCCTCCGCGACCGCCCGGGGGTGCAGATCGATCCACACCTCCGGCCGGTCCACCCGCGCGATGCGGGCGTACGCGGCCCGTACCCGTTCCACCGCGCTGATCACGCCGCCACCTCCACGGCACCGACGGGAGCGAGGACGACGAGCGCGGTGCCCGCCTCCACCTGGCTGCCCGGCTTGACCAGGACCTCAGCGACGATCCCGTCGGCAGGGGCCGGTACCGGCGCCTCCATCTTCATCGCCTCAAGGGCGACCAGCTGCTGACCGGCCGACACCCGGTCGCCGGCCTCGACGTTCACCTGCCAGACGCAGGCCGTGAACTCGGCCTCGACCAGACGGCCGCCCGCGGGCACCTCGATGTCGGCGGCCGGCGGGGCGACCTCGGAGGCCGCCTCGGCGCGGGCGAACTCGCCGGCGGCCTCCCAGGCGTCGCGCTCGGCGCCGAACGCGGTGCTCTGCCGGTCCCGGAAGGCCGCGATCGACGCGGCGTTCCGGGCGAGGAAGGCCTGGTACGCGGCGAGCGAGAAGGTGCCCTCCTCGGTCTTCGGCACGAAGCGGCCGGAGATGATGTCGGCGCGCAGTTCCAGGAGTTCGTCGGCGCTGACCGGGTACCACCTGATCCGGTCGAAGAAGCGCATCAGCCACGGCCTGCCCGGCTCGAAGGCGCCGCGCTGCTGCCAGCCCGACCACACCTGTGTGGTGCGGCCGACGAACTGGTACCCGCCGGGGCCCTCCATGCCGTAGACGCACAGGTACGCGCCGCCGATGCCGACCGAGTTCTCCGCGGTCCAGGTGCGGGCCGGGTTGTACTTGGTCGTGACGAGCCGGTGCCGCGGGTCCAGGGGAGTGGCGACGGGCGCGCCCAGGTAGACGTCGCCCAGGCCCAGGACCAGGTACTCGGCGTCGAAGACCGTCCTGTACACGTCATCGGTGGTCTCCAGGCCGTTGACGCGGCGGATGAACTCGATGTTCGACGGGCACCACGGGGCGTCGTCACGCACGCCCGCGGCATAGCGGGCGATGGCCTCACGGGTCGCCGGATCGTCCCAGGACAGCGGCAGGTGCACGATCCTGCTGGGCACCACCAGCTCGTCGGTGGCGGGCAGCGCCTCCTCGATCCGCCGTACGGTGTCGAGGAGTTCTGGCTGCGGCAGCACGTCGGGATCCGTCCGGATCTGCAGCGAGCGGATGCCCGGGGTGAGATCGACGACCCCGGGGAGCCCGCGCTCGGCCAGCGCCTCCGCGAGGGCGTGGACGCGCATCCGCAGCGCCAGATCGAGCTGCATGGGGCCGTACTCGACGAGGAGGTTGTCGTCGCCGCTGCGCCGGTACGTGACCGAAGGGCGGCCGGCGGTCTCCACCAGGCGGGCGAGGATCCCGCCGTCGACGACGGCGTCGCGGTCGGCGCGCGGCTCGGCGGCGGGTTCCTTCCGCAGGCGTGCGGCCGTCTCCGTCGTCACGGGCACGAACCGGACGGTGTCGCCGGGACGGAGCTGGCCCAGCTTCCAGCGCTGCCCGGTGACGACCGTCGCCGGGCAGACGAAGCCGCCGAGGGAGGGGCCGTCGGGGCCGAGGAGGACGGGCATGTCACCCGTGTAGTCGACGGCGCCGACGGAGTACGGCGTGTCGTGGATGTTGGACGGGTGCAGCCCCGCCTCACCGCCGTCCGCGCGCGCCCAGCGCGGCTTCGGGCCGACCAGACGGACACCGGTCCGCGCCGAGTTGAAGTGCACCTTCCAGTCGGCGGCGTAGAAGTCGCGGATGTCGTCCTCGGTGAAGAACTCGGGCGCGGCATGAGGGCCTTCGACCGCGCCGACCCGCCACTCGCCCCCGAAGGCCGGGCGCGTGTCGACGGGGACGACGGAGGTCTCCGTACGGGCCTCGCCGCCGTGCAGGACGTCGCCCGCGCGCAGGGCCCGGCCGCCGTGACCGCCGAACCGGCCCAGGGTGAAGGTGGCCGCGCTGCCCAGGAACTCCGGCACGTCCAGGCCGCCCGCGAACAGGACGTACGTGCGCAGGCCCCGTTCCCCGGGCGCGCCGACGGCGAGGGTCTGCCCGGCCCCGACCGTGACCGGCTCCCACTGCGGCACGGGGCCGCCGTCGAGCGTCACCCGGGCCGGGGCGCCGGTGACGCAGACCGTCGTCGGGCGGGTGAACCTCAGGGAGGGGCCCTGGAGGGTGCACTCCAGGCCCGGCGCGCCCTCGTCGTTGCCGAGGGCGGTGTTGCCGAGCCGGAAGGACAGATCGTCCATCGGCCCGCCCGGAGGTACACCGACCTGCCAGTAGCCGGTGCGCCCTGGCCAGTCCTGCACGGTGGTCAGGGTGCCCGGTGCGACGACCTCGATGCGCGGGGTCGGGTCGGTGAGGGTGGCGAGCGAGGCGGTGGAGTGGGTGGCGGCGCGGACGTCGCCGTCCCTGAGGGCGGTGCGCACGAGCCCGAGGTTGGTCTCGATGCCGTCGACGCGGGTCGCGGCGAGCGCAGCGTCGAGCCGGTCGAGCGCCTCGGCACGGTCGGCGCCGTGCGCGACGACCTTGGCGAGCATCGGGTCGTAGGCGGTGGTGACCTCGGTGCCGGTCTCCACCCAGGTGTCCACCCGGACGCCGTCGGGGAAGGCGACGCGGGTCAGCAGGCCCGCGCTCGGGCGGTGGTCGCGGGACGGGTCCTCCGCGTAGACGCGCGCTTCGACGGCGTGGCCGGCGGGCGCTGGGGGCTCGGTGACGACCGCGGTGTCGCCCTGCGCGAGGCGCAGCATCCAGCCGACGAGGTCGACGCCGTAGATCGCCTCGGTGACCGGGTGTTCGACCTGGAGGCGGGTGTTGACCTCCAGGAAGTACGCCTCCTCGCGGGCGGCGTCGTACACGAACTCGACCGTCCCGGCGGAGCGGTAGTCCACCGACGCGCACAGATCCTGCGCCGCCGTGGCGAGTTCGCGGCGGATCCGGTCCGGCAGGCCGGGCGCGGGGGCCTCCTCCAGGACCTTCTGGTTGCGGCGCTGGAGCGAGCAGTCGCGGTCGCCGAGGGTGACGACCTTGCCGTGCCCGTCGCCGAAGACCTGCACCTCGACGTGGCGGGCCCGCTCGACGAGGCGCTCCAGGAAGACGCCGGCGGAGGAGAAGGAGGCCGCGGCCACGCGCTGCACCCGCTCCCAGGCTTCGGCGAGGCCGGCCGCGTCGCGGCAGGCGCTCATGCCGATGCCGCCACCGCCGCCGGTCGCCTTGAGCATCACCGGATAGCCGATCTCCTCGGCCGCCGCGAGGGCCGCGGTCACGTCGGGGAGCAGCCCGGTGCCGGGGGCCAGCGGCACGCCCGCCGCCTCGGCGGCGGCGCGCGCGGTGTGCTTGGCGCCGAACAGCTCCAGCTGTCCGGGGGTGGGCCCGACGAAGACGATGCCGGCGTCGGCGCAGCGGCGGGCGAAGCCGGCGTCCTCGGACAGGAAGCCGTAGCCGGGGTGTATCGCGCCGGCGCCGGTGTCCCTGGCGGCGCGCAGGACCCGGTCGGCGTCGAGGTACGACTCCTTGGCGGGTGCGGGGCCGAGCCGGACGGCCTCGTCGGCCAGCCGGACGTGCTCGGTGCCGCGGTCCGGATCGGAGTACACGGCGACGGTGCGCAGGCCGAGGGCGCGGGCGGTGCGGATGACGCGTGCCGCGATCTCGCCGCGGTTGGCGACCAGCAGGGTGTCGAACGTCATCGTGATCGGTCCTCGTCGCTCTCGTCGCTTCCGTCGCTCTCGTCGTTCTCGTCCGGTTCGGTGATCGGCCGCCCGCTGATCGGCTCGGTGGCGGGATCGGTGATCGTCATCCGCACGGCCGTCGGGTCGAACCCGTTGCAGGGGTTGTTGACCTGAGGGCAGTTGGACAGGAGGGCGAGGACGTCCGTCTCGGCGCGCAGGACGACCTTCAGGCCGGGGGCGGAGATGCCGTCGACGATGCCGAGGGTGCCGTCCTGCTCCACCGGCACGTTCATGAACCAGTTGATGTTGGAGACCAGGTCCCGCTTGCCGAGCCCGTGCCGGGCGCCCTCGGCGAGGAAGTTCTCCACGCAGGCGTGCTGTGACCAGGTGTGGTGGCCGTAGCGGAGGGTGTTGGACTCCTTGGAGCAGGCGCCGCCGAGGGTGTCGTGCCGTCCGCAGGTGTCCTCGACGACCGTCATCAGCGGGGTGTGCTCGCAGGAGAGCAGCACCGAGCCGGTGGTCAGGAAGACGCTGCCCTGCGCCTGGACGGTGTCGGGGGCGCTGTAGCGCACGGAGGTGTCGTGCGCGTCGTAGAGGAGGAAGTCGGCGGCCTGGTTGCCGTACAGGTCGGTGACGGTCAGCAGCTGTCCCTTGCGGACGATCCCGGACCAGGCGGCGCGGGCGGGGACGGTGTCGTCGGAGACGACGCGGCCGGAACGGACGGTGGCGGTCACGCGGTCCCCCGGGCGGTGAGGTGGTCGACGGTGTTGAGGAAGGCGCGGCGGCCTTCCGGGGTGGCGTTCCACAGCGGGTCGCCGGGGGCGGTCGGACGGGAGCGGTACGCGAGTACGCCGAGCCGTCCGCTGGTGTAGGAGGGGCGCGGGTCCAGGGGGTGCGGGACGTTGGCGACGAGGACGGTGACGTCCTGCTCGGCGCGCAGCGTGACGGTCGCGCCGGGCCCGGCGGAGCCGGTGAACGCGGTGGTGCCGTCCTCGGCGATCCGTACGCCCTGGAAGAAGGAGACGGACGGGGGGAGGTCGCGCGGGGTGAGGCCGTTCTTGAGGGCGGCGAGCTTGAACAGTTCGCGCCCCGCCGGGGAGGCGGACTGCGGGGTCCCGTCCCCGTACCGCGCGGTGTTGCGGGCGAGGGTGGAGGTGCCGGTGAGCGCGTCGTGCCGGCCGGAGGTGTCCTCGACGACGGAGGCGAGGACCCGGCCCTGGTCGGAGAGGAGCAGGTGCCCCACGCCGAGGTACGCGTTCCACAGCACCTTGACGGTGTCGGCGACGTTCAGCCGCTCCCAGGGGCTACCGGCCGCGTGCAGGAGCAGATGGGCGCAGGCGTCGCCAGTGACGTCGGTGAGCCGCAGCTCGGTGCCGCGGGCGAGGGCCTTGTGCGTGTAGCCGCCGCCCGCCACGGTCTCGGCCCACACGACGTCCCGGGCGGCGACGCCGGCGGGCGGCGTCGGCCAGCCGCTCGCGGGGACGGTCGGCATGGCCTCGACCTCGCCGCCCTCCTGGGCGCGGGCGTGGTCGCGCGCGCCGTACGCCGACGCGGTCGCTGACGGTGTCGCCATGGATCAACCTCCGGTCCGAATCCTGATTTCTGTCGCTCGACAGAAATTAGGCGGCAGGCGATTCACCGCCGTTGCCCACCGATGTCCGTCCCGTTACCGGAAACTCACCCCGGGGTTCCGTCCGAAAGGGAGCTCCGGCCCTGTGCGAGGATCGCGGAGTGAGTACGCCTGCCAGCAGAAGAGTCGGTCGCCCGCGGGCCCAGGAGCGCCCCGTCAGCGGCCTCGCACCGCGCGAGGAAGTCCTGGCCGCCGCGGCCGAGCTGTTCACCACCCGCGGCTACACGGCCACCTCGACGCGGACCATCGCCGAGGGCGCGGGGATGCGGCAGGCGTCCCTCTACCACTACTTCGACGGCAAGGAAGCGATCCTCGCGGAGCTGCTGGAAGGAACGGTTCGCCCCTCACTCGACACGGCACGTCTGCTCGTGGCACGGACGGAGGCGGCGCCGGAGGCGCGCCTGTGGGCGCTCTGTCACTCCGACGCCACGCTGCTGTGCGGCGGTCCGCACAACCTCGGCGCGCTCTACCTGCTGCCGGAGGTGCGGACGGAGGGCTTCGCCGTCTTCCACCGGGTACGGGCGGAACTCAAGGGGTGTTACGCCGAGTTGCTGGCCGCCACGGAGCCGGGAGCCGGGCTGGGCCCCGAGGACCTGGCACTCCGCGCGGACCTCGTCTTCGGCCTCACCGAGAGCGTGATCCTCATCCGGCGGGCAGAGCCCGGCCGCGACCCGTCGGCCCTCGCGACGGCCACCGCCGACGCGGCGCTGCGGGTGGCGGGCGTGGCGCAGCGTTCCGTCTCACGACTGCGCCGCGAGGGACAGAGCCTCCTCGCTGCGGGGGCCTGACCGGTCTTGCCGGGACGTCACCGGACGTCACCGGCGGCGCGGTTCAGGCCCCGGCGCTCCTGCCACGGCGGTACCAGCGGTAGGCGGCACCCGTCGCCACGGTCCCGCCGACGATCAGGACGGTGAACCACCGGAAGTACCAGTGGCCGCCCTCCGGGTCGTACACCTCGGCCCGCGGCCACGCGAGGTTGACCGTCATGAAGAGCCCGTAGCCGACCGCGAGGACGTTGACCGGCAGCCCCCAGCGGCCGAGGGAGAACAGCGGCCTGCCGAGCTCGTCGCGCGTGCCGTCGGCCGGCGGCGGCCACTGGCCACGGAGCCGCCTGACCAGCATGGGCCCGGTGACCATCGCGTACGCCAGGTACACCATCGCGATGCAGCTGGTGCCGATGGCGAGGAACGCCTGCGGCGAGGCGAGGTTGAGCAGGAGCAGTAGACCCGCGCCGACGCCGGCCACCACGGCGGCGGTGCCGGGCATCCCGGTGCGCCCGGGGACCCTGGCAAGCCGCGCCGAGCGCGGCAGGACGCCGTCCCGGGCCATGGAGAAGAGCATGCGGGTCGCCGAGGTCTGGATCGCCAGCGTCGCCGCGCAGATCGCCACGGCCACGTCGGCGAGCAGCAGCCTGCCGAGACCGTCGCCGAGGGTGCTGGTGAGCACGTACCCCAGCCCCTCCGTCGCCAGCCTGCCGTCGGTGAGGCTGGGGGCGGCGAGCAGCCCGCCGAGGAGCAGCAGCCCGCCGCAGACGCCCGAGGTGGTCAGCGCGCTCAGCGTCGTGCGCGGCGCCGTGCGGCGGGGGTTGACGGTCTCCTCGCTCATCTCGCTCGCGCTCTCGAACCCGATGAGGACGTACGCGGCGGTGAACGAGCCCACGAGAAGCGCCGTCATCGTGCCGCCCTCGCCGCCGGTGTGCAGGGTGATGCCGGGATCCCGCTCGGCGTGGGTGGCGAGGAGGGTGACGATCAGGGCGACGCCCGCGATCTCGGCCGTGACGCCGATCGTGTTGACCGCCGAAAGGGCGCGGTTGTCGAGGACGTTGAGCAGCGTGGTGAAGGCGAGGAGGATCAGACCCAGGACGGCGGCGTTGGCGGCGCCACTGGTCGACGTGGGGGACGGGTCGCCGCCCAGGAGCTGGAACCCGGACCAGACGGCGGGGAGCACGACCTGGAGTGCGAGGGCCGCGGCCGCCACCACCACGATCCGCCCGGTCACCATGATCCAGCCCGCGTACCAGCCGAAGCCCGGCGTGCCGAGCCTGCTCGCCCACTGGTAGATCGCCCCGGCGATGGGCAGCCGCGCGGCGAGTTCGGCGAAGCAGGCGGCGACAAGCAGCTGGCCGGCGAGAACGGCGGGCCAGGTCCAGAAGAAGAGCGGCCCCCCGAAGGAGTAGCCGAGGGCGAAGAACTGGAAGACCGTGGTCAGGACGGAGATGAAGGAGAACCCGGCGGCGAAGGACGCGTACCGCCCCATCCGGCGCCGCAGCTGCTGGTCGTAACCGAAGGCGGCGAGCGCACCGCCCTCCGTGGGGCCGGGCGGTGGGGCCGCCGGGGGAGTGGGGTCGGTGGTCACGGTCATGGCTGTCCCCTGTCGCGAGAGGTGCTCCTGCGAATTCCTGTCGTTCGACAGAAATAGGGAAGGTCGGTTTCCTACGCGTATCGCCGCGGTGTCCCGGCCGTAAGTGAGTCCTCTCGTCCGGCACTGCCGGGAGGAAGGAGAGGATCCGGTGAAGGCGTGGGACGGGGATTGGTCGTGGGGCTACTCGGTACTCGTCGACCGGCGCTCGGCTTCGAAGCCACGCGTGGAGGTCGACGTCTGGTGCGTCAGGTCCTCGGTGGGGGAGACGCCGCCGGCCTCGGCCGGTTCTCCTCGCGGAGTGACCAGGACCCGCAGGGTCGGCTCACGGCCGTCGGCGTCGACGCGCTGGACCGTCGCGGTCAGTCGACCGGCTTGCCGGGCTGGTCGTGGGTGGCGCAGTGGAGCCCGCCGCCTCCGGTCGCGATCGTGTCGATGTTCACCTGCACGATGCCCCGCTTCGGGAAGTGCCCCTTGAGGATTCCCCGCGCGCGGTCGTCGGCCTTCTTGTCGCCGAACTTCGGCACGCTGGGAGCGCCGGACCTCGTAGAGGAAGAAGCGGCCGTCCTCGTGCTCGTGGAGGTGGTACTGCAGGTTGCCGGGCTCCTGGCGGGTGGGCTCCACGAAGGAGGAGAGGGTGCGCCGGACCTCGTCCGCGTGCTCCGCCCTGGGGCGCAGGAAACCGTAGAGGGAGAGGGGCGTTCGGTGGTCGTCATGACCGCACGCTAGGAGCTCACACCCATGCGAGGTTCAAGGGGCTGTGAGGAGCACCACATGGGGAGCGGCGTGCGCCCCGCCGCGGCGCCCCCGGCGAGCCGCACGGTTCGGCCTCGTTCTCAGCCCAGCTCCTGGGCCAGTCCGACGATGACGCCCTCCGGGCCGCGGACGTAGCAGAGGAGGAAACTGTCCTCGAACTGGGCGATCTCGCCCAGGAGTTCGGCGCCGTGCGGGCGCAGCCGGGCGACGGTGTCCTCGATGTCGTCGACGGTGAACATGACCCGGTGCGTGCCCAGGATGTTGTGCGGCCGGTCGCGCGGCCCGGCGCTGATCGGCTCGGGGCTGAGGTACTTCGCCAGCTCGAGCCGGCTGTGACCGTCCGGGGTCCGGACCATCGCGATGTCGCAGCGGACGCCGTCGAGACCCGTGCACCGGTCGGCGACGAGGCCCTCGACCTGCGTCCTGCCCTCCAGCTCCATGCCCAGTTCCAGGAAGTACGCGATGGCGGCCTCCATGTCGTCGACCACGATGCCGACGTTGTCCATCCGCTGGATCGCCATGCCGGTCTCTCCCTCTTCCGCGTGCCGCGGCACGCGGCCGGCGGCACGTACTCCACGACTGCCGCCGACCTTACGGGCGAGGTGCTCACGGGTGGGGCGCGACACCCGGTCGGTCACGCCCGCGCGTCACTCGGCCTCATGGGCGGCCTGGTGCGGCGCGCGGTGCGGCGCGCCGTGTGGCGCGGTTCCGGCCCCAGGCGAGGCGGGCGGCGATGGCGGTCATCACCGCCAGCAGGGGTACGACGGCCCGTGCCGTCCAGCGGACCCGGTCGGCGCGTCCGTGGGTGGCTCGGCCGGCGGCGATGAAGCCGGCTTCGAGGGAGCGGCCACTTCCGTACGTCCTGCCTGGCCGGGGCGGGCGTCTTCCTCCTGGTCCTGGCGGCCCACGCGCGGCTCCTGCCGCACACCGCCGGCCGGGCGGCGGGTACGGCGGAGGGCGGGCCGGAGACTGAGGCCACGGAACAGGACAGGGCCAGGCGAACCGTCCTCGGCGACCACCGCTTCCTCCTCCTCGCCTTCGCCTACTCCACCTACCTCCTGGCCTGCAACCAGCTCTATCCGGCGCTCCCCGCGGAGCTCGACCGCGCGACCGGCTCCCAGGCGGCACTGGGCTGGTTCTTCGCCCTCTCGTCCGCCGCGTACGACGCGACGCCGTCTCTTCCGGTGATGTAACGCCTGCTACATTCTCCGGCGTGACAGATGTCGAGCAGGCGGCACGGTGGCTGATCCTCGTGATCAGACTGCCCGCGGACCCGTCCCGCCACCGCGTGGCCGTATGGCGGGAGTTGCGCAGGATCGGAGCCCTCTCGCTGGGGCAGGGCATCTGGGCCGTACCGGAGGTGCCGGTCTTCGCGGACGGCCTACGGCGTGCCCTCGAACTCACCGACGGTGCGGGCGGCCAGGGTCTGACGCTCCAGGCCTCCGGCCGTACCGCCGAGGACGCGGCCCGGTTCCAGGAGATGTTCACCGCCGCCCGCTCGGCGGACTGGGCGGAGTTCCTCGCGGACTGCGGGAAGTTCGAGGCGGAGATCGCCAAGGAGATCCGCATCGCCAAGTTCACCCTGGCCGAGCTGGAGGAGGAGGAACAGAGCCTCGAACGGCTGCGGCGCTGGCACCGGGACCTGACCGCCCGGGACGTCTTCGGCGCCCCAGAGGCCGCCGAGGCGGCGATTCGGCTCAAGCAGTGCACGGCCGTCTGCGAGGACTACGCCGAGCGCGTCTTCGCCGCGCTCCACACGCTCCACACCAGTGACGAGGAGACGCCATGAGCACCGCGCCCATAGCCCCGGCCGCCCCCCGATCGGCCATGTGGCCGCTGTACGCCGCAGGGTTCACCACCGCCTTCGGAGCCCACGGCATCGCCGCCAACCTCGGCGGCTTCTCCGAGGACGCCGTCACCTCCCTCCTCGTCCTCGGCGGACTGCTCGCCCTGTACGACGGCGCCGAGGTCCTGCTCAAGCCCGTCTTCGGTTCGCTCGCCGACCGGATCGGCGGCAAGCCGGTGCTGCTCGGAGGCCTGATCGCCTTCGGCGCCGCGTCCGCGCTGTACGCGATCGCCGACAGCCCCGGCTGGCTCTGGGCGGCCCGTCTCGGCCAGGGCGCCGCCGCCTCCGCGTTCTCGCCCTCGGCCTCCGCGCTCGTCGCCCGCCTCAACCCGGCGGCCAAACGGGGGCGCGCCTTCGGCAGTTACGGCTTCTACAAGTCCATCGGCTACACCCTCGGCCCACTCCTCGGCGGCGTCCTCGTCTGGGCGGGCGGCCTGCGCCTGCTGTTCACGGTCATGGCCCTGTGCGCGGCCGCCGTCGCCGTGTGGGCGGCACTCGCCGTCCCCGTCGTGCCGCCGCTGCCCCGCAAGCGGCAGACGGTCGCCGACCTCGCACGCCGCCTGGCGGACCGCTCCTTCCTCGCCCCGACCGCCGCTCTCGCGGCCGCCACCGCCGCGCTCTCCGTGGGCGTCGGCTTCCTGCCCGTGTCGGGAGCCGCCGCCGGCCTCGGCACCGTGGCCACCGGCGCCGCCGTCTCCGTCCTCGCCGCGACCGCCGCCGTCGTCCAGCCCAAGGCGGGCCGCGCCCTGGACGCCGGACGCCTGACCACCCGTACAGGACTGCTCACCGGCCTGCTCGTCACCGCGGCGGGCCTTGCCGCCGCGATGCTCCCCGGCCTGGCCGGGGTCCTCCTGGCCGCCGCCCTCATCGGCACCGGCACCGGACTGATCACCCCGCTCGGCTTC
The DNA here is from genome assembly GCF_044452745.1 of Streptomyces sp. NPDC051822. Classification (NCBI taxonomy): domain Bacteria; kingdom Bacillati; phylum Actinomycetota; class Actinomycetes; order Kitasatosporales; family Streptomycetaceae; genus Streptomyces; species Streptomyces sp. NPDC051822. The sequence goes on from NZ_JBITBZ010000014.1 coordinate 196,412, forward strand.
GCGGCCCTCGCGGCCTCCACGCCGGAGGAACGGATGGGCCAGACCATGGGTTCGGCCGAACTCGGCCGCGAACTCGGCGACGCGGGCGGCCCCCTCCTCGTCGCCGGCGTCGCCACCTTCGCGACCCTCACCACCGGTTACGCGGCCCTCGCCGCCCTGCTGGCGGCTGGCCCGCTGCTCGCCCTGGCACTCCGCCCGCGTGCGACGGAGCGAGCGGCGAAGTAGAGCGGGGGAGCGGGGAACGGGGAACGGGTGAATGGGCGAACGTGGGACGGGCGAACGGGGACAGCGTCAACCGGCCGGGATCGGCTGAGTGAGGTTCACCGGGTTGCCGTCGGGGTCCTGGATGTGGGCGACGCGCTGTCCCCACGGCATGTCGTGGGCGACGTCGTCGACCGAGCCGCCCAGCGCCTCCACCCGGCCGAGCGTCTCGTCGACGTCGTCGACAGCGATGCTGAGCAGGATCCGCGGCGCCGCCCCGGCACCCAGGTTCTCCTTGGCCACGAGGCCGAGGTCGGTGTCGCCGATGCGCAGACCGACGTAGAAGGCCGGTCCTTCCGCCGGAACCCGGAAGACCTCCTCGGCGCCGAACAGCTTCGTGTAGAAGCCGAGCAGGACGTCATGGCCGGCGGTCAGGATCACCGGCTGGATGGTGGACATGGCAGCACTCCTGGCGAGTCGAGAACCGGCCCGTCGAATGGGTCGACCGGCCGTGTCGCCGTGTAGACCCTTCCAGGACGGCGAACTCATCGGCGCTGAGTCAGGAAGCCTGGCGACGAGAGGACTCCCGGCGGCGACTCCGGACGGAGGAGTCCGGGATCGCGAAGAAGGCCAGGGCCGCGAGGACCGCCACGCTCGCCGCGAGTGCCTGCGTGCCCGGCAGGGACCACGCCGCGACCGGTCCCGCGACCATCGCCCCCAAGGAGAACCCCGAGATCTTCAGGCTGGCGCCGGTGGTGAAGATCTGGCCGCGCAGGTGTGCCGGGGCCTCCCGGTGGCGGACCGCGAACAGGGCGGCCAGCTGGGGGCCTTCGCCGATCCCCGTCAGGAGTACGGCCACGACGAGCACCACGGGCCGGTCCCACGCGGCCAGGGCCGTGCCGGCGGCCTGCACGAGGACACTGGCCCAGATGATCGTGTCGGGGGAGACGGTACGCGCGAACCGGGCGAGTACGGCGGTGGCCACCAGGGCGGAGACCGCCGCGCAGGAGAGCAGCAGCGCGCCGCGGCCGGCGCCGCCCAGGACACGTTCTCCCAGAAGGGGGAGGCACACCGTCAGCATGCCCTGGGCGACGCAGGAGACGACCGAGGCGACGGTCGCCCGGGCCAGCGGCGGTCGTCCGGCGATGACCCGTACTCCGGCGACGAGGTCGCTGATCACCGAGGTCCTCCCCGCCCGCCCCGCCCGCCCCGCCCGCCCCGCCCGCCGCGCCTCCCGCGCCGGAGCGGGGCGAGTGGGCAGCAGCCACGCGAAGGGCAGCGCCGAGGCGATGAGCACCGCGGAGACCACCACGGCCGCCGGGGCTCCCCACGCCTCCGCCGCTGTGCCGGCGAGAGCCGGACCGGCCAGACCCGCCACCCCGAACGTCATGGCGTCGAGCGCGTTCGCCCGGGGCAGACGGTCACCCGACGCCACATCGGGGAGCCGGGCCGACCAACCGCCCGACAGGGCAGGTCCCGACAGCCCCGTCACCACAGCGATCAGGAGCGTGACCGCGAACGGCAAGCGGTCGAGCCCCACGAGGATCGCCGCCAGCCCCGCCGCGTACAGGACGAGGGCGCCGGCCAGCAGGCGTCCCGGCCGGCCCGCTCTGTCGAGGAGCGCCCCGAGCACCGGCCCTCCGACCGCGGCGGAGACCGTGATCCCCGCGAGCAGCGCCGACGCCTCGACGGTCGACCCGGCCAGGGCGAACCCCGCGAGGAGCAGCGCCGGGCCCGCCATCTCGTCCCCGGAGCGGGCTGCCGTGGCTCCGGCGAGATAGAGGCGGAGTGAGTAACGCTTTCGCATCGCCAGGACGTTACGGAGGTAACTCAAAAGTCGGCAAGATGCGTTACATTCCCCGGGTGCCCTCCCACAACGACCACGGGTCCACCCAGTACTCCGTGCTGACCACGGCTCGGCGCACCGCCGCCCTCGTCAACGCACTCGCCGGCGACTGCCCCGACCCGGCCGAAGTCGCCGACGTGCTCCGTGCCCACGGGGAGCCGGACCCCGTCGAGCTCACCACCGGCGATGTCGCCGCGATGCGTACGGCCGCCTCGCTCCTGCGAGAGGTCTTCGCCGCCGAGGACGCCGACGGCGCCGCGACCATCCTCAACCGCCTCCTGCGGGACCACACGGGACCGCTCCGCCTCACCTCGCACGGCGGCGGAACCCCCTGGCACCCCCACCTCGACAGCGACGACGACGCCCCCTGGGACGAGTGGCTCCTCGCCTCGTCCTGCATGGCGCTGACCGTCCTCGTGTGGGACCGTCAACGCCCGCCCGGCCGGATCTGCGCGTCAGCAGGCTGCGGGAACGTCTTCATCACCCCGGGCAGCGGCCCGGAACGCCGCTACTGCTCCCGCCGCTGCGCCACCCGAGAACGAGTGGCGGCCCACCGCCGCGCCAAATCCCCCCGACCCCGCTGACCGGCCCTGGGCCGGTACGTTCCCGGCCGGACCTCCTGTTCAAGAGGTGGCACCGTGGCTCAAGCCCACACCGCTTTGGCCACGGCGTGGCCCGCCGAAGACGCCCGACCGTAGAACCCCTGGAGGTTCCTGTGGTGGTCGAGGAGTTCCTCCCTGCTCCAGCCGAGGGCGCTGAACCTGGCGCCGACGACGTTCCACAGCTCGTCGAAGGAGACGGTCGCAAGGAAATGCGCCGCCTGTGCCACCCCGGCCGGCTCCAGGAGCATCATCGGGGGATTCGACGGGTCGGCGTCAGCGCCGTGGGGCACGGGGCGGCCGCCGTAGATGGGCAGTGTCCAGGGCCTGTCGGCGTCCGTACCGAGCGCGTCGGCCGCCGCATAGAGGTCGTTGACCGAGTCCCAGCCCTTGTTGATCGACCAGGTGACGCCCGCTGCGTACTCGTCGCTGTGGTCCTCCCAGGCATCGGACATGAACGCGGCGAGCCAGGTGTGGTCGTCCCGTATCTCGGACTCGGCCACGGCGCGGAAGTGAAGGTGGATGCTCACTACGGGGAGTCCCTCGGCTCGGCGGCCCACCCGTCGGACCGAACGGACGGAAACCTACCCGAGGGCTCCGACAGCCGTGTGTAGTCGTCGCCTTCGGCTCCGTCAGGCGTCGAGCAGTGGGTCGGCCGCCGTCGGCCGCCCCAGGTACCAGACGGGGCCGGGGTCGGGCACCGCGAGGGGTGCGAATCCGAGCCGGTCGTAGAACGCGCGGGCCTTCGTGTTCGCCTGCACCATGCACAGATGGACGGCGGGCACGCCCGCGGCCCGCAGCTCCGCGAGCAGCGTGCGGATCAGGGCGCGCCCGTACCCCCGCCCCTGCCATTGAGGCAGCAGGTCGATGTGCAAGTGCGCCGGGTGCGCCGCGAGTTCGTCGCGGACCATGCGTTCCGGCGTGTGCAGCAGCCTTGCCATCTCCTCGGTCGGAGTGGCGGGTTCACGGGCCGGCTCCGGAAAGCGCGCCGCGACCTTGGGCAGCCATTCGGTGCGGAACCGCAGGGCGAACGTGTCCGTGTCGGCCGCCCCCAGGACGTATCCGACCGCCCGGCCCGCGCCGTCGTCCAGGACGAAGGCGAACTCCGGCTCCAACTCCACGTAGGGGTACGCGAAGATCGAGGGCATCAGTTCGGGATCGGGGTACAGCCCGGAGGAGTCGCCGCCCTCGTGGGCCGTCCTGACGCAGATGTCGGCGAGTGCGGTCCGGTCCGACGGCCGGTAGCGGCGGACGAACGACGCGGTCTTCGTCTCAGGCTTCGTCTCGGTCTTCATCCGTGTCACGATCCCAGAATGGGAGCGCTCCCGCAGGGAGTTTCCGCAGGTCGCCCCGGCGTGACGGCCGTGGCCATCAGGCGGGCAGCGCCGGTTCCCCCAGCGGGAACCGGCGCCTCGCTCCGATGGTGCTACGGGTTGACGCAGACGACGGAGCCGACAGGATGGTTGTTGCCGGTCGATGTCGCGGTGAACCCGAAGGTGACGCTGCCGTCCGGCGGGATGGTCCGGTTGTAGTCGACGTTCCTGACCGTGACCGTGCCGTCGGATCCGGTGCTCAGCCCGCCGTTCCAGAGGCTGCTGATCCGAGTGCCCGCGCCGGGCGTCCACTTCACCCCCCAGCCGTCACGCGCCGTCGTGCCGTGGTTCATGACCTCGACGGAACCCTGGAAGCCGCCGCTCCAGGAGTTGGTCACGCTGTAGACGGCCATGCACCCGGTGTGCGGGTCGGTCGGCGTGGGAGTCGGGGTCGGGGTCGGGGTCGGAGTGGGGGTGGGGGTGGGGGTAGGAGTCGGGGTCGGGGTCGGGGTCGGCGTGCCGCCAGAGCCGCGGATGCCGGTCACTTCGCCGTTGCCGCCGTCGAAGACGATGTCGGAACAGGAGAAGAAGTTCTCCTGGCTGTCCGAGCGCACCCACTGGATGAACATCACCGCATCACCCGAACGGCCCGCGGGCAGGTTCAGATCCCAGTGGTAGAAGCCGCCGTCCGTGCCCGGCGACCCCGACTGCGGTGGGTCGGTGACGGTCTGGATGAGTTCCAGGTCGTCCCAGCCCAGTGCGGAGCTGGGCGAGTAGCCGGGCTTGGAGAGGTACACCCGGAACGAGCCGGGGTGCGCCGCCCAGTTGCTGTGCTTGACCTGGATCGTGTTCCCGGACGTCAGGTGCGTTCGGGGCCAGTCCGAGCGGGCGGCGTTGTAGCCGGTGAAGTTGTACGGAGACCGGTCACCGGCGCTGCACAGCTTGCCGTCCGGGACGTAACCGGCGCCGCGCCCGCCCGCGTTGGAGTCGAGTACGGCGAACCAGTTGTACAGCGAGTTCGGGCCGCTCTCGCCGAGCGCCGCCTTGCACGCCGGGTTCGTCGGGTCCAGAGCGCCGGTGCTGGTCTTGGCGTCCAGCCAGCAGAGGTACGTGCGCGACCCGGGCGTCATCGTGACGCCGTGCGCCTGCGCGCTGCCCTGGCCCAGTAACGTCAGGCCGATTCCACCGAGCAGGGTCGCGAGTACCGCGGCCAGGGAGGCAAGTCGTCTCTTGCGTCCAGCCATTGTTTCTCCTGTGTGTGGGGTGGGTCGGAAGTGTTCCGAGGTGGGTCTTCTCCTCTTGCGGTGCGGTGCGGTGCGGTGCGGTGCGGTGGTGCGCCTCGCCCTTCCGGGGACGGGCTCCGCCGGAGGGGCGAGGCGATCGGGGGAGGCGCGGCGCCGACCGGCCTCGGATCAGGTCACGCGCAGGCGGTGCCGTTGAGGCTGAACCCGGACGGCGCGGCGAACGCGCCGCTGTACGTGCCCTGGAAGCCGAACGTCTGACTGGCTCCGGCCGCGATCCGCGCGTTGTGCGCGAGCCCGGTCGCCGTCACGGTCCCGGAGGCCGTGGGGACGGTGGCGTTCCACGCCTGGGTGATGCGCTGCCCGGAGGGCAGGACGAAGGACAGCGTCCAGTTGTCGACCGCGGTCGAACCGGTGTTGGCGACGGTGACTTCGGCCGTGAACCCGCCGGTCCAGACGTTCGGCGCGTACGTCACCTTGCAGGCGGTCGCCGGCCCGGGTTCGCCGGGGCCCGGCTCGCCGGTGCCGGGGGCGCCGAGGTTCACGGTGGAGGAGAAGGAGTTCACGGTCAGCCCGGCGCCGTTCTGCCACGGCTCGAACCCGGCCTGGACGCTCGTCAGGTACCAGTTGTTCTGGGCCATGCCGCGCGAGACGGTCTCCCGGACGAAGTCCATGACGTCGAAGTCCCAGCCGGCGATGGCCGACGGGGCGACGAAGGAGATGACGTCGTTGGAGCCGTTGCTGCCCGTCCACACCTGCCAGCCGCGCCCGCCGACGGTGGCGGTGCCGACCTGTGAACCGATCGGCTGGATCGGGCCGACCTTGTTGAACCAGATCATGATCTCGGTCCGGTTCACCCCGTCGGTCCTGGGCGTGGGGTCCAGCCAGATGTCGTACGAGGCGTTGTACGTCGCGTCGCCGACGTAGCCGTACGAGATGCTGCTCGGCGCCGTGGCGATGCCGCTGACCTGGGCGGGGAGCTTGGTCCCCGGTGAACAGTTCGTGTAGTGGCAGCCGTTGAAGACCGAGGGGTACGACTTCGGGGCGCCGTTGGTGGGCACGGCGCCGTCGGCCCGGGTCACCCGGAAGCCGGTGTCGGTGGCGGTGACGCACTGGGCGGCACCGGTGCCCCAGCGGTTGTTCTGGACCACGTACCGGCCCTGGATCGTGGTCGAGCCGTACTGCTCGCAGATGAGCGTGTCGGCCCGGGCCGCCGGTGCGGTGGTCATGAGTGCCGCGACGGTGGCGAGGGCGACGAGCAACGCGGCGAGCATGCCGCGCGGGGTGCTGAGACGGTGCGGTGACGCTCGCATGCGGGCCTCTCTCAAGGAATGATCGAAGAAGTGATTGAAGAGGTGAGGGAAGGGTGTTGAGCGGGCCCTCGGCGGGGTGACCGGAGGGGCCGCGCGGTGAGCGGTGCAGCGGGCGGGGAACGTCACGGGCCTTTTGGGAGCGCTCCCACTGCCGGCTCGGTGCACTGTAGGAGCTGAGGGTGTACCTGACAACCCATCGCGGCGGGGTCCGTTCCGGTCGTGTCCCGCCGCAAGGTGGCGCCTCGGTCATCGCATCCTGTCCGGGTCGTTGACGTCACCGCGCCGGTGCCGCGAATATGGCCCCCGTCGATATGGGAGCGCTCCCATATCGACGAGCCGCTCGTCCCCACCGAGGAGCCCAGACGTGAACAGACGCAGAACGGCCCTGCTCTCCCTGACCGCCCTGCTGGCGGCGGGTCTCACCGCGGTTCCCGCGGGCCCCGCCGGGGCGGACGAGGTCGAGCAGATCAGGAACGGCACCTTCGACACCACCACCGACGGGTGGTGGTCGGACAACGTCACCCTGGGGCTGTCCGACGGCAGGGTCTGCGCCGACGTGCCGGGCGGCACGGTGAACCGCTGGGACGCCGGCGTCGGCCAGAACGACCTCACGCTCGTCAAGGGTGAGTCCTACCGGTTCAGCTTCAGCGCGACCGGCACCCCGGAGGGCAACTCCGTCCGTGCCGTCGTGGGCCTCCAGGTCTCGCCGTACGACGCCTACCACGAGGTCACGCCGCAGCTGAGCGTCTCCGGGAACACGTACACCTACACCTTCGCCTCTCCCGTCGACACCACCCAGGGGCAGGTCGCCTTCCAGCTCGGAGGCGCCGCCGACCCCTGGCGCTTCTGTCTGGACGACGTGTCCCTGCTGGGCGGGGTACCGCCGGAGCGGTACGAACCCGACACCGGCCCCCGGGTCCGGGTCAACCAGGTCGGCTACCTGCCGGGCGGACCCAAGAACGCCACTCTCGTCACCGACGCGACCGTGCGGCAGCCGTGGCAGCTGAAGAACGCCTCCGGCACCGTCGTCGCCCGCGGCTGGAGCGTCCCCCGCGGCGTGGACCCCTCCTCGGGACAGAACGTCCACTCGATCCACTTCAGCGACCACCGCACCGCGGGGACGGGCCTCACCCTGGTCGCCGACGGTGAGACCAGCCGGCCCTTCGACATCGGCACGGCCGCGTACGAGAAACTGCGCCTGGACGCCGCGAAGTTCTACTACACCCAGCGCAGCGGGACCCCGATCCGCGACGACCTGCGGCCCGGGTACGGCCGCGAGGCCGGTCACGTCGACATCGCCCCCAACCAGGGCGACGGGAACGTGCCCTGCCAGCCCGGCGTCTGCGACTACACGCTCGACGTCACCGGCGGCTGGTACGACGCCGGCGACCACGGCAAGTACGTCGTCAACGGCGGCATCTCCGTCTGGCAGCTCCTCAGCACCTACGAGCGCGCCAAGTTCGCCCGCACCGGGCAGGCCGAGAAGCTGGGCGACGGCTCGCTGGACATCCCCGAGAGCGGCAACAAGGTCCCCGACATCCTCGACGAGGCCCGCTGGGAGCTGGAGTTCCTGCTCAAGATGCAGGTGCCGGACGGCAAGCCGCTCGCCGGCATGGCCCACCACAAGATCCACGACGAGCAGTGGACCGGCCTGCCTCTGATGCCCTCCGCCGACCCGCAGAAGCGCGAACTGCACCCGCCGACCACCGCGGCCACCCTGAACCTCGCGGCGACCGCCGCCCAGGCCGCCCGCCTGTACAAGCCGTACGACACCCGGTTCGCCGCCACCGCGCTCGCCGCGGCTCGCAAGGCCTGGGCCTCGGCCCTCGCCCACCCCGACGTCCTCGCCTCCGAGAGCGACGGCATCGGTGGCGGCACCTACGCCGACCGTGACGTCAGCGACGAGTTCTACTGGGCGGCCACCGAGCTGTACCTGACCACGGGCGCCAAGGAGTTCGAGGACCACATCCTGAAGTCCCCGGTCCACAGCGCCGACATCTTCAAGCCGATCAGCTTCGACTGGGCGGGCGCGGCCGTCCCCGCCCGGCTCGACCTCGCCACCGTCCCGAACCGGCTGCCCGGCCGCGACAAGGTCCGCCAGTCCGTACGCGAGGGGGCCGACCGCTACCTGGCCACGCTGAAGGCCCACCCGTACGGCATGCCGTACGCCCCCGCGGGTCACAAGTACGACTGGGGCTCCACCCACCAGATGCTCAACAACGCCGTCGTCCTGGCCACCGCCTACGACATCACCGGCGGCGCGAAGTACCGGGACGGGGCCGTCCAGAGCATGGACTACGTCCTGGGCCGCAACGCCCTGAACATCTCGTACGTCACCGGCTACGGCGAGGTCAGCGCGGAGAACCAGCACAGCCGCTGGTACGCCCGCCAGCTCGACCCGAAGCTGCCCCGCCCGCCCGTCGGCTCACTGTCCGGCGGCCCTAACTCGAGCATCCAGGACCCGCTCGCGCAGAGCAAACTGCAGGGCTGCACCGGGCAGTTCTGCTTCATCGACGACATCCAGTCGTGGTCCACCAACGAACTCACCATCAACTGGAACTCCGCGCTCACCTGGATGGCCTCCTTCGTGGCCGACCAGCGCTGACGACGCTCGACACCAGGACGAGGCCGCGCGGCGCCGGGGGGCGCCGCGCGGCCTCGTGTCGACCCTTGGGGTTTTTGTCCCGTTCTGGCGGGCACGCGCAGGTCATGGATCACTCACAGGCACCCGTGCTCGACGCGCTGGCCGCGTACCACGCGAAGCGCCGGACCCCCTTCACGCCGCCCGGCCACAAGCAGGGACGAGGCGCGGACCCCCGCGTGCGGGAGATCCTCGGTGACGGCGTGTTCCGGTCCGACGTCCTCGCCACCAGCGGCCTCGACGACCGGACCTCGTCCCAAGGCGTGGTCGCCGAGGCCCAGGAACTCATGGCGGACGCCGTCGGCGCGGAGCACACCTTCTTCTCGACCTGCGGCAGCTCGCTCTCGGTCAAGGCCGCCATGCTGTCCGTGGCCGGACCCCACGAGAAGCTCGTCGTGGGACGCGACGCGCACAAGTCGGTGGTGTCGGGCCTCGTCCTCGCCGGGATCGTGCCGGTCTGGGTGGACCCCCAGTGGGACGCGGAGCGCCTCCTCGCGCACCCGCCGTCCGCCGACGCCTTCCGGGCCGCGCTCGCCGAGCACCCCGACGCGAGGGGAGCCCTGGTCACGACGCCCACGCCGTACGGCACCTGCGCCGCCCTGTCCGCCATCGCAGAGGCGTGCCACGAGCACGGCGTGCCCCTCATCGTCGACGAGGCGTGGGGAGCGCACCTGCCGTTCCACCCGGACCTGCCGACCTGGGCCATGGACGCCGGCGCGGACGTCTGCGTCACATCCGTGCACAAGATGGGCTCGGGCCTCGAACAGAGCTCGGTCTTCCACCTCCAGGGCGACCTGATCCGGCCCGAGGTCCTCAAGAACCGCGAGGACCTGCTCGGGACCACCAGCCCGTCCGTGCTCGTCTACGCGGCTCTCGACGGCTGGCGCCGTCAGATGGTCCAGCACGGGCACGCCCTGTACGACGACGCCCTCGCCCTGGCCAAGTCCGTACGGGCACGGATCGCCGAGATCGAGGGACTGCACGTCCACGGGCGCGACGACTTCTGCGGGCCCGGACGTGCGGCCGACCTCGACCCCCTGCAGGTCATCGTCGACGTCAGCGCACTCGGCACCACCGGCTACCGGATCGCCGACTGGATCCGCGCCCACCACCGGATCGACCTGCACCTGTCCGACCACCGGCGCGCGAGTGCCCAGCTCACGCACGCGGACGAGGCCGACACCGCCGACGCGCTCGTCGAGGCGCTGAGCGACGTGGCCCGGCACGCCGGCGAACTGAGCCCCGCGCCCCGGCCGCAGGTCCCCGACCCGGCGGAACTCCGCCTTGAGCAGGTCATGCTGCCGCGCGACGCTTTCTTCGGGCGGACCGAGCAGGTGCCGTGGGAGAAGGCCGTAGGCCGCGTCAGCGCCGAGATGCTCACGCCCTACCCGCCCGGTATCCCGGCGGCCCTCCCCGGGGAGAAGCTCAACGCGGCGGTGCTGGGGTACCTCCGCAGCGGCGCGGACGCCGGCATGGTCGTACCGGACGCGGTCGACACCGAGGTCAAGAGCGTGCGGGTGACGACCGAGGACTGAGTCACCGGCGGATCGGCCGGCCGCACGGGGGTGTCGTCCAGCTTCACCTACGACCGTGACCGGCTGCTGTCGGCGACGGTCTCCGGAGCGGTCGCGAGCTGCAACTACGACGCCTTCGGCCGGCTCGAAACCGTCACCGGCGGTGGCAAGGTCGTGGAGCGCAACACCTACGACGGCTTCGACCACGTGGTCCAGACGCCCCGGCTCACCGGCGACGGCGGCCAGTCGGTCACTCAGTACGCCTTCGACCCGTTCGACCGCACGACCAGCAAGACCGGCGGCGGGAAGACCACCACGTTCAACTACCTCGGTCTGTCGGCCGAGGTCCTGAGCGAGGAGGTCGCGGGAGCGGTCACCGCCTCGTACCAGTACTCGCCGTGGGGCGAGCGGCTGTCCCAGCTCAGGAACCCGGGAACCACCCCGGAGCTGGGCGTGTACGGCTACAACGCGCGCGGCGACGTCGAGACCGTCACCACGACGGCGGGCGACACCTCGGCGACCTACGGGTACACCGCCTACGGCAAGGACGAGGCGGCCGAGTTCACCGGCCGCGAGAAGGCCGACCCGGACGACCCGGCCAAGGACGGGTTCAACCCGTACCGCTACAACGCCAAGCGGTGGGACGTCTCCTCGGGCACGTACGACATGGGCTTCCGCGACTACAAGCCGGAGCTCAACCGCTTCACCACCCGGGACATGTACAACGGCGCGCTCGCCGACATGCGGCTCGGCGCCGACCCGCTGACCGGCAACCGGTACGCCTTCACCGGCGGCAACCCGGTCGGCCGGGTGGAGCTCGACGGCCACGAGCCGGACTGCATGGGGTACAACAGCTTCACCTGTCCCCGGATGAACCACGACGAGGTCGAGACGCCGTCGGGTCCGGGCGAATGGGGCAACGGCTGGCAGCTCACCACGGACGACACCCCGTCCACGGAGAGCGACGAACCCGCCGAGGCCCCGGCCCCGGCCCCGGCCCCGAAGCCGATCCCGGTCTGGGAGAACTTCCTCGGCGGCATGGCCCACACGCTGCTGACCGGCTTCACCCAGGGCGGCAGCGACGGCGGCAGCACCGGCATCTGTGCCGGAATCGGCGGAGCGCCGGCCCGCTGCTGGGCATCCACGGCTCGTACAGCCGGGCGGTCAACTCCGCGGACGAATGGTCCTTCCCGACGGACTTCAGCAATCCGTGGGTGGTCAACAGCACGGCGATCCCGTGTACACCGTCGGCGTCGGCGCCGCCTTGGTGACCATCCTCGACGGGGGCGCAGGAACCAGCTTCACCACCGTCTACGGAGGCAGCGGACGGTGACATGATGCCAGCCGCCCGGGGTGCGGGCGCCGGCCCGACCGGCACCCGCACCCCGGGCGGCACCCTCTCCGCACGATCCTGAACGGCGAATGGAGCAGCATGTCCTACGACGGGGCTTTCCTGTGGGGCCCGGCGAACCTCTCCGGACGGCCGCCCGCCCGGCTGGTGGAGGGCGTCGTCGTGGGCGTCGCGACGGCCGGCCTGGTCGCGGGCGCCGCGGTGGCGGGTGTGCTGACCGGTTTCGACACCGTCGGCACGGTGGCCGGGGTCGTCGTGGCCCTGGCCTCCGCCGGATACCTCTTCGCGACGAACGCGGGACGCGTCCTGGTCGGCGCGACAGCCCTGCTCGGCGGGATCCTCGCCTGGTGGATACCCGGCCAGACCGCGGACGCCGTCCTGGCGGCGCGCGGCGAGAGCCGCACGGTGGTGGTGACCGAGGTCCACGTCCACCGCTACGAAGGACGGAACTACGTCAAGAACTCCTGCTCGGTACGGCTCCTCGACGGCACCCCGGTCGCGACCGAGGCCTGGCGCGGCTGCGGCGCCGACGCCCGTCCCGGCCGGCACCTCACGATGGTCTTCGACCCGGAGGACGCCGTGCCCCCGACCGACCGCGTCCTTCCCGCCTCAGCCACGGCGGCCCTCGCGGGCCCGGCGGCGGCGAGCCTGGCGCTCGCGGCACTGTGCTGCGTCGCGGTGATCCGGTCCCAGCCGTGAGGGTTGCGGCTGACAGGCCGTCCCCCAGCCCGTCCACCGCCGTACCCGCCTCGGGGGAGCGAACGGCGCAGTCGGCGTTCGACCTGCTCCGCGACACGGACGCGATGCGCCTGACCATGACGATCCGGACACCCGACGGGCGATCCGCGATCTCCGTGCACGCCGACAGGGACGGCAACTGCACGGGCACCTTCGACCTGGGACCCATGCAGCGCGGGGAGATCATCAGGATCGCCGGAGAGAGCACGTCGTACGTCCGCTACACCGACACCGCTTTCGCGGAGATGCGGGCGGCGGCCGCCCGCCGCGGCCCCGGAGCCGCGGCGCCCGCGGAGGAGCGTACGGCCCGCGCACGCGGCAAGTACCTGAGGATTCCCGCCGTCTCCGCCGCGCTCAAGGATCAGTGCGACCTCGACAAGGCGCTGTCGACCCTTCCCCGCAACGGGGCGGGCGTCCAGCAGGGGCCCGTCGTCGAGCGGGACGGCGAACGGCTCATCCCGCTGCGGGGCCCCGAAGGGAACGAAGGCCTCACCATGTACGTGGCCGCCGAGGGGCCGCCCTACCTCCGGTCCATGGAAGGAGCGCTCCGCGGCTCCGAGATCAGCATCTCCTTCGATCGGTACGACCAGCCGGTGAAGGCGGCGACGCCCCCGAAGGACGCCGTCGTCGACATGGGGCCGGGCGGCGAGGCGCTGCTCGGCGCCTGACCCGGTCGACGGCGGCGGCACGGCAGGTGTCGTGGCCCCCCGCACCGGTACGCCGCCAGGTCCTTCGAATCGCGCCGACGTGTCGAGACGCCGATACTTCACGAAACGGGCCTGGCCGGGGCCCGGCGGCGGAGGCGGCGACGGACTGCATGGAGTGGAAGAAGCGGCTGGAGCACCTGCGTACCGGTGCCGAGCGACGCTTCCCCGTTCTCACCGAGCTCACGGCCCGGCTGCTGTCATCGAACCTCCTCGACGCGGGGACCAGGCTCGCCGCGCAGGCCTTCCTGGCCTCCGTCCCCCTGCTCTTCGCCGTGGCGGCCTTCGCCCCGCTCGGCGTGCGTGACCAGCTCAGGGAATCCCTGCGCGCCATGTTCGGGCTCAGCGGGGAGCCCGACCACGAGCTGCAGCAGGTGCTGTACGGCTCGGCCGACGAGGCGCTGCGGGAGACGACCGGCATCGTCGGCGCGGTGGTGGCGCTGGTGTCGGCCACGAGCTTCAGCCGGGCCATGTCCCGGGTCTGCGAGCGGGCCTGGGGGCTGCCCAGGGCCAAGTCGACCATCGCGGCCTGGCGCTGGGTCGTGTGGCTCCTGGCGATGCTGGTGGTCGTCGTGCTGCAGGGCCCGATCCGGAACGGCTTCGGCGCCGGTGCCCTCGTCGGCACGGCGCTCTACTTCCTGCTGGGTACGGGCGTGTGGCTCTGGACCCAGCACCTGCTCCTGGCCAAACGCGTCCCCTGGCCCGCGCTGCTGCCGGGCGCGGTGCTCGCCGCCGCCGCCACCAGCGTGCTCGGCCTGACCGCCCGGATCTACATGCCGACGGCGCTCAACAGGGCCATGGAGGAGTACGGATCCCTCGGCCTCGTTCTCGTCGTGCTGTCCTGGCTGATCGCCGTGTGCGGCGCCATCACGTTCGCGGTGACCATCGGCGCGGTGCTCGCCGACGAGCCGCCGCTGAACAGGTACGTGGGAAGGGTCGGGCGCGCCGTGCCCCCTGACGGGAGCGACGCCGAGCCGTCCCTCTAAAGGGTCACCCTGCTCGCGCACGCGGGCGAATGCGGGTCGGCTGGGACGCAGAGCGACCATTCCGAACGAGGAGGCTCCGGTGTCGGACGAAGGATCGGCCGCGCGGCACGGTGGGCGAGACGAGCTCCAGGAACTCCGCAGCCGGGTGGCGACGCTCGAAGCGGAACGCAGGCGGCCGCCGAAGCACCGCATGAGGTCCCTCCTGGCCGCCGTACTGATCATCCTCGGCTGTGTGCTCGCGCCCCTCGGCGTCGTCTCCGCCTGGGCGGCGGACGAGGTGGGCGACACCGACCGCTATGTGGCGACCGTGGCCCCGCTGGCCTCGGACCCCGCCGTCCAGGACGCCGTCGCCAACAGGGTCACCGACGCGCTCATGACGCGCCTCGACCTGTCGACCCTGCTGTCCGACGCCGCTCCGGAGGAACGGCCGCGCCTGGAGAAGGCGCTGGGGAAGCTGGGCGACTCCCTGGAAGGCGCGGTCCGCAGCTTCGTCCACGACAAGGCGCGGGCCATCGCCGCCTCGGACGCCTTCGAGACCATCTGGACGGAGGCCAACCGCAAGATCCACGCCTCCGTGAACAAGGCCCTCACCGGCAGCGGCGGCGGCGCGGTGCGGCTGGAGAACGACACGGTCACCCTCGACCTCGGCCCCGTCGTCGAGCTCGTGAAGCAGCGTCTCGTGGACGAGGGGATGCAGGTCGCCGGACGGATCCCGGAGATCCACACGGACTTCACGCTCGTACGGTCCGACGACATCGGCAAGGTCAAGACCTACGTACGGCTCCTGCAGATCCTCGGCAACTGGCTGCCGGTGCTCGCCGTCCTCCTGGTCGCCGGCGGTGTCCTTCTCTCGCAGCGGCGACGCAGGGCCCTCGTGACCGGCGCACTGGCGGTGGCCGTCACGACGGGACTGCTCGGCATCGGGCTGCGGATCTTCCGGACGATCTACCTCGACGCGCTGCCCGCCGGAGTCTCCCCGGAGGCGGCCGGAGCGGTGTACGACACCATGACCCATCTGCTCCAGACCATGGTCAGGATGGTCGTCGCCCTGGGAGTCGTCGTCGCCCTCGCGGCCTGGCTCACCGGGCCGGGCCGGCGCGCCGGTCTCGTCAGGGGCCTGTGGACCTCGGGCATCGGCGCCGTCCGCTCCACCGCCGACCGCGCCGGCCTGCGCACGGGGCCGGTGGGCCCGTTCGTCCGCCGGTACCGCACCTGGATCGTGTGGGCGCTGGTCGTGGTGGCGCTGGTCGTCTACCTCCTCTGGTCCTACCCCACCGGCTGGGTGGTCGTCGGCCTGGCCCTCGCCCTGCTCCTCGCGCTCGCGGTGGTGGAGTTCCTGGGCGCGGGAGGGGCGGCGTCCGACGAGGAGGCTCCCCCGGAGAGCGTGGCGCCCCCGGTGTGAACGCGTCCGGCCCCCGGCCGCATCAGCTGCGGCCGGACTCGCGGGTCGTGCAGGTGGCCGCGTCCGCCGGGCACCAGTGGGTCCGGCCGCCGACCAGGTGGAGTTCGAGGTCGGCGTCGCGCATGCCGTTGCGGTCGAGGGCGGCGCGCAGGGCCGTGGGGGCGGGCTGCGGCGGCAGCCCGAGGACGCCGACCACCACGATGCCGTTGCGGGCCTCGACCGACGCGATCTGCCAGCTCCTGTCTGCGGCCCACCGCTCGGCGACGGGCCGCGCGTCCGCCGCGAGCGCGCGGTCGCGGGCGACCGCCACCGTGCCCGTGGTCAGCGGCACCGCGATGAGCAGGACGACGGCGGAGACGGCGGCGAGGGTCGTGCCGCGGAACCGGCCCACCGCCATGCCCGCCTCCGCCGCCCCCGCACGGACGCCGTAGGCCAGGAAGACGACGGTCCCGGTGGCGACGATGGCGGCCACGTTGGTCGCGAACAGCAGCGCCGACTCGCCCGCGTCGTGGTAGCGGTGGGCCGTGATCAGCAGACCGGTCACGGCGAGCGGCGGGACGAGGGAGATGGCGATCGCGACGCCGGGCAGCGTGTCGGAGATGTCCGTCCGCACGAGGGCGAACGCCCCGACGGTGCCCGTGGCCAGCGCGGCGAGCAGATCGATGAGCCGGGGGCTGATTCGGGACGCCACCTGGCTGTTGGACGCGAAGGCGTCCGGCGGGGAGACGATCCACCCGAGCAGCATCCCGATGAGGACGACCGCCGCGGCACCGCCGAGGACGAGGAGCGCGCTGCGTACCAGGTGCGCGCGGTCGGCGAGCACCAGCGCCAGCGCGCTGCCGAGGATGGGGGTCATCAGAGGGGCGACGATCATCGCGCCGATCACCGTCGCCGTCGAGTCGCCCACGACGCCGGCACCGGCGATGACCGACGCCAGGACCAGCAGGACCCAGAACCGGGTCGAACTGCGGCTGCGCCACGCCCGCTCGATGAAGAGCGCGTCGGCCATGCGCCGCGCCGCGCTCGCGTCCACACCTGTCATGTGTCGTCTCGCCGTCCTTCGAGGCCGGGAACCCGAGACCTGGGGTCCGGGTCCCGTCCTGTCCGAGGGGGTGTCTTGCCGATCAGGCCGGACCCCGCGAGCCAGGCATGATCGGCGAGACACCCCCTAGGCCGTCAGGAGTTCAGTACGCGCGCCTTCTCGGCCGCGAACTCCGCGTCCGTCAGCAGCCCCTGGGCCTTGAGTTCGGCGAGCGCCGTGAGCTGCGCGACCCGGTCCGTGGCGGCCGGTGCCGGGGCCGCCGGTGCCGGGGCCGGCGGGGCCGTCCGGGTCGCCGCGCGTGCGGCGGCCTGGTCGACGAGCGCCTGCTCCTGGGCCTGCGCCGCGAGCTGCTGCTGCTGTTGACGCTCGGCTGCGCCCCGCTGCATGCGGTTGGACACCGCGGTGGCCGTACCGGTGATCACGGCCGTGCGCGCCATCGTGCCCAGCAGGCCGGGTCGTCCCATCCGTCGGGGAAGCGGCATGATCGTCCCTCTCTCCGTCAGTTCTCGTCGAGGACCGCGACGGCCCGCTCGACGTCTTCCGCGGGGATGCGCTCCAGGAGCACCAGGCGCCCGTCGGAATCCGCGATCGCGTCGGCCAGACGGGCGGCCCAGGAGTTCTCCCAGGCGATGATGACCGCCGAAGAGTTCGGCGGCAGGCCGTCGGCGACGGTCTGCAGGTCCTCGTCGCTGAGCAGGTCGAAGGGAGTCTCGGCCACCCGCTCGAAGTCCTCGGCGAGTTCTGCGTCGCCGAGTTCGACGACCGTGACCGAACCGTCGGAGCCCTTGCGGACGAAGGTCAGGTCGAGCACCCGGACGGTGCCCGCCTCCTGGAGGTCTCTCAGGGCAGGGGCGATCTTGCCGTTGAACCGGTTGCCTTCGAAGGCGACGACGGCGACGTCCACCGGACCGACACGATCGGCGTGGAGAGCAGTGGGCATGCGGTAGAACCTCCACAAAAGAGGATTTGTCCATTCAGGAAGATCCTAAAGGCTCATGCCCCGGCCGCATCTCGGCTCGGCCCCGGAACGGAGCCGCCGTGGTGCCCCGGAGGACCGGGGCACCACGGTGCGTTCAGCCGGTGGTGAGCTTGCCCACCGCCACCACGTGCGTGGAGTTGTTGTTGAGGTAGAGGCCGCCTCCGGACAGTTCGGCCACGCGGTCGTAGCCGATGTGGTCGGGGGCCAGGGCGACGATCTCGTCGACCTGGTCACCGTCGAGGTCTGCCGTCAGGGCCCGCTCGGCGCCCGTCGGGGCGAAGCGCGCCAGTACGGGCGCGTAGTTCGTTCCGGCGGTGGGCATCGTGGGCTCCCACAGGAAGGCGGCACCGTCCTGGCCGGAGCCGATGAGGAGACGCCGGCCGTCGGGGCCCGTCATCAGACCGCCCATGTCGATGGTGGGGAGCGTGTTCACCCTGTGGTCCTGTCCGGCCGTCCACGCGCGGACGCTCGCCTTGCCGGCCTCGAACAGCGTGCCGGGAGCGGTGAAGAAGTTGCCGTGCAGCAGGAACGTGCCGCCGACGGTCGTCCTGAGCACCTCGCCGGTGCGGCCGTCACGGATCTCGGTGATCATCGGCCAGGAGACGTTGTCACGGCTGAACCACGTGTGGACGACCGCGTGCCCGTCGGCGTAGGGGATGTCGGGGGAGGCGAAGACGGCGTTGCGCAGTCCCGCCGCCCAGAGCCGGCTTCCCGCCACCGGGCTGGTCGGCCTGGCCCGCCACAGCTCCGTGCCGGTGCGCGTGTCGAGGGCGACGCCGTCGATGGACGGCGCGGCGACGCCGAGCGACCCGCGTGAGTTCCACTGGACGTGCACGCGGCCGTCGGTGACGACGGCGTTGGAGAACACCACGTCGGAGGCGTCCGCCGCGTACGCCCACAGGGGGCTGCCCGCCGCGTCGTAGGCCCGTACCTGGTCGGTCGGGACGACGATCTCGTCCTTGCCGTCGCCGTCCAGGTCCGCGCCGGTGACGGTGTGGACGTACCGGCCCGCGCTGTCGACGGTCGTACGGATGCTTCCGTCGGCGCTGTTCACGACGACGGCGGCGGTGTCGGCGGCGATGAGCAGCTCGTCGCGGCCGTCTCCGTCGGCGTCCATGAACTCGATGCCGTGGACGGCGCCGGGGAGCGTGGCCTTCCACAGCAGCTTCGGCTGTCCGCTCGTGAGGGACGGGCCGTCGTACGCCCACAGGCCGCGCGACTCGCCGCCCATGACGAGGTCCTTCCTGCCGTCGCCGTCGACGTCGGTCGCCCGGGCGAAGGCGACGTCGCCGCGCAGCGGCGTCACGGACGCCACGGCGCCGTCGCGCAGCCGGTAGTCGAGGATGTTCTGCTGGCCGTCGACGGTGCGTACCCGCCAGGCGCCGCCCCGGTCCTTCCACAGCTGGGAGGTCATCCCGGACCCCACGAGGCCCTGGTGGAGCCAGCGAACCGCGCCGGAGCGTCCGTCGAGGGCCGCGACGCGGGCGAAGCGGGTCCCGGAGCGGTTCTCGCTGGTGCCCCTGCCGCTGTCGTCCTGGATGTTGAGGACGACCTTCCCGTCGACGACCTCCACGCCCCAGATGCCGACCGTGTCACCGCTCGCGGCGGCCCGCTTGAGGGTGTGGGACCACAGCTGCGGGGTGCCGGCCTCGCCGTCGAGGGCGCGCACGCTGCTGCTGTTCAGGAAGAGACCGGCGTCGAGCGTGGACTCGCTGACGACGTACTCGGCCTGCTTGCCGCCGCGCAGGTCGCCCACGGTGAGGGCGAGCGGCAGCGCGTTGATCCGGGAGTCCAGGACGGTCCGGGTGCCGGTGGTGACGTCGTACGCGACGACCTCGTAGCGGACGCCGTCGGTGTGGTCGGACTGCTCCACGGCGACGACGCGGTCGCGGCCGGCGTCGTGCCGCAGCTGGCGGGAGTAGAGCGGGCTGTCCCGCTTCCAGCGCACCGAGCCGTCGGTGACGTCGAGGACGAGGGTCTGGCCGAGGCCGGGGACGCCGGGCGTCTTGCGCGCGTTGTGGGAGACGGCGAGCAGGTTTCCGGGGAGTTCCTGGAGACCGCCCCAGGCGCCGTTGTCGCCCACGCCCGTGTCGTACGTCCAGGCGTCGGCCGCCGTCAGGGTGCCGTCGGCGCCCTTCGTGAAGCGGACGGCCTGGAGGGTCGTGGTGGCGGCGGCGGGGGAGCTGGTGTTGGAGCCGGGGGAGTCCGCGACGATCAGGGTGTCGCCCTGGAGGTGGACTGCGCCGGCACGGGCGTACAGCCTGGTCCACAGGGTTCTGCCGGTGGCGCCGTCGAGGACGGAGACGAACGTGCCGTACTGGAGCGTGCTGCCGGGGCTGGTGAACGGCCGGTACGGGTTCTCGCCGACGCCGAGCGAGACGGCGAGGTCGGCGACGCCGTCACCGGTCAGGTCGCCGGTGGAGTAGCCCAGGTCGGAGGCGGGGGTGAACGGGCTGACGGCGTTGTAGCCCATGACGACACGGGCGGGGAAGTCCTGGGTCTGCCAGGGGCGGATCGGAGTGATGCTCCAGTCGTCCTCGTAGTACGAGGAGTTGGAGCGGGTCCACACGGTGTCGCCGTCGCGGTCGAGACGCTGGATCACGCCCAGGCTGTTGATCGCGAGGTAGTCGCCGTCCGTGCCGTCGAGGGCGACGGTGTCACCGGTGCCGCGGACGCTCTCCATGGAGCTCGTCTCGGTGATCTTCAGGCTGCCGGTGGCGGCCGTGCCGTCCTCGGCCGTCGCGTCGCCCCCGTCCGTCGTTTCGCCCTCTTCGGGCGCGGTCTCCCCGGTGGGGGCGGTGTCGGCGGTGGCGTACGGGTCGAACCGGGCCTGCTTCTGCAGGACTTCGGCCTGCTCCTGGGTGAGGACCAGGATTCCCTGGCCGTCCTCGGCGTGGACGGCCGGTGCGCAGGTCAGCGCGAGACCGGTGGCGACGAGGGCCGAGGCGAGCCGTACGGCCCGGCGGGAGGTGGAGTTCATCGGGTGCTCCCCTGGGTGAAGCGGATGGCGGTGCCGCTCTTCAGCACGTTCTGGTCGTGGAGGTAGGCGAGGCCGTCGGTGCCGGACTGGTTCTCGACACCGACGGTGGCCGAGGCACCGCCGGGGGCGACGTCCTTGTGCTGGACGGTGATCGCGCCGGTGGCCTCGTGGAGGAGGACCTGGAAGCTGACGCGTACGGAGGGGGTGGCGGCGAGCGCCGCGTTCTCCCACGAGAGGGCGAAGACCCGGCTGCCGGTCCTGCCGGTCACGGCCGTGGTCACGGCGGAGGCGCGGTCGAGCAGCAGGTCGTCCCAGTAGGCGGCGATGACGCCGTTGGGCTGCGCGGCGGCCGGGAGGTCGGTGTTGGCGTAGTCGCCGAGGCGCGGGGCGAGGAAGTTGACCAGGCCGTTGCTCGTGACGTTCAGGCTGGAGTACGTGACGCCGTAGAAGGAGACGGGGAAGGGGAGCTGGACCGTGGTCGCGTCCTCGTCACCCGAGAGCGGGACGGAGGTCTTGCCCTTGACCCAGGCGTACGGGGCGGGGGCGCAGCTCATGGAGCCGGAGGCGTCCGTACGGGCCGGCAGCCGGACCGTCAGGGCCTCGGCCCCGTCGACGCCGAGCGAGTCGGCGTGGGCGCCGTTGCAGAGGGCGGGCACGGCCGGGGTCGCGGTGAGCGAGAAGGTGCCCTCGGCGACGTCGGGCAGGGCGAAGGTGCCGTCGGCGGCGGTGGTGACCGCGGCGACGGGGGCGTCCGTCAGGCGGACCGTCACACCGGCGAGCGGGCTGCCCTGGGCGTCCAGGACGGTGCCGGTCACGGGGTGGTGGGGAACCGGGGCGAGGGTGAGCGAGCCGTCGGTCGTCCTCCCCTCCTCCAGGGTGAGTGCGGCCGTGCCGCCGTGGTAGCCGTAGCCGGTCGCGGTGAGCGTGTACGAGCCGGGCGGCAGGGTGAGGCGGTAGGAGCCGTCCGCACCGGTCACGGTGGTGCGGGAGATCTCCGCGTTCTTCGCCGTGACGGTGACGCCGGCCAGCGTGCCGCCCGTCGCGGAGTCCGTCAGGGCGCCGGTGACGATCGCGGAGGTGTGCGGGGCGGCGTCCACGGCGGCGAAGACGTCGAGCTTGCCCTCGCCCCACACGTTGTTCATGGCGGCGGTGCCGCCGCAGTGGGTGTCGTCGACGTCACGGGCGCTGCCGTCCAGGACCGCCCGGGTCGCGTCGAGGTTCCCGGCGAGGGAAGGGGCGGCCGACCACAGCAGGGCGGCGGCGCCGGCGACGTGCGGCGCGGCCATCGACGTACCGCTGCTGAGCCGGTAGCCGCTGCCCGGCCAGGCGGAGCGGATGTCGACGCCGGGGGCGGAGATGTTCGGCTTGGCCGAGCCGTCGACGAGCGACGGGCCGAAGCCGGAGAAGGAGGCGATGGCGCCGGTGGCGGCGTAGGCGCCGACGCCGTAGGAACCGGCCTGGGTGCCGGGGGCCTTGGCGGTGCTGCACGTCACGCCGTCGCCGTCGTTCCCGGCGGAGAAGGTCTCGAAGATGCCGGCCGCCCGCCAGGCGGCGACGATGTCCGCGTAGAAGGTGGTGTTCCCACCGCCCCACGAGTTGTTGACGATGTCCGGGGCCATCTCGGGCCGGGGATTCTGGCCGTGGCTGTCGGTCGGGGCGAGGATCCACTGGCCCGCGGCGAGCAGGCTGGAGTCGGAGCAGGAGCGGGCCTCGCAGCCCTTCGCCGCGATCCAGCGCGCGCCGGGCGCGACGCCGATGCCGCCGCCGCCGGCCATGGTGCCCATGGTGTGGGTGCCGTGGCCGTTGTCGTCGCAGGGGCTCGTGCCGGAGCACTGGCCGGTGGCGTCGAAGAAGTTGTAGTCGTCGTCGGCGGACGTACCGTTCCAGCCGCGGTAGTTCGTCTTGAGGGCCGGGTGGTTGCCCTGCACGCCGGTGTCGATGTTGGCGATGACGACGCCCTCGCCGCGGGTGCCGTACTGGGACCAGACCTGGTCGGCCCTGATGTCCTTGACGCCCCACTCGGCCGACTCCGCCGTGGTGTCGGCGGTGACGGCCGTGGCGTCCGCGGCCTGGGACGTGGCGTCGGTGTCGACGGCGTACGTCTGCTCCGCCACGATGCGGGCGACGTCGGAGCGGGCCGCCAGCTTCTCGACCAGACCGGCGTCGCCGGTCACCTTCAGCGCGTTGGTGATCCAGAACGACTCGTAGCCGACCTTGTCCCTGTCGAGCATCGCGCGCAGGGACTTCTGGCTGGTGCCGGCGTGCGACCGCAGCGTCGCGAACGCCGCCTTGGCACGGCCCTTGTCACCCCGTGCCCCGCTCGCCCGCGACAGGTCGGCGCGGTCGGCCAGGACGACGAAGAAGGTGGCGCCGCTGCTGTTCCCGACGGCGGCGCGGACCGCGGCGTCGATCTTCGCGTCGGCGGAGACGGCCTGGGCCGACCCGGCCTGGACGGCGGTGGCCTGAGAGGGCGGCACCATAGCGAGGGACGCCAGGGCGCATGCCGCGGTGACGGCCGCTGCCCGGACGAGCCGTGCGGTGCGTGGCCGCGCTGAGCTGACAGGGGGGTGCATGGGCGGGCTCCTGTGTGATTCCGGGGGAAGGAACGCGGTCGGCCCGCCGCCCCCTGCGGGCGCCCGGAGCCTTCCGATACCCGGGGACTGTAGGAAGCCCGCGTTACTCGCCCATTACTGGACTCGGCGACTCCGGTACGCCGGGCGAGGGGACGCGCGGTGCCGTCCGGCCCCGTCGTCGCCGCCATGCCGCCCCGACGGCCACCCCGACCGCGGCGACGGCGTACGCGCCGGTCGCGGCCCCGTAGCCCACCGTCGGGCCCGCGAGGTAGGCGACCGCGCCTGCGAGGGCGACGCCCAGCCACTCCCATCGGCCGTCCAGGGCGACCAGGGCGACGATCAGCAGCGCGTACCAGGAGTACCCGGGGGTCAGGAGCAGGAACGCGGTCCCGGTCGTGGTCAGAGCCCCGCTCCACGGGCGGTCGGGATCGCCGTACCACCAGACGGCCACGGCGACCGCCGCCAGGACGAGCACCAGCGCCGCCGGAGCCCACGCCTCCGGGAGGACGAGCCGGAGCAGGGCGTACCGGCCCCCGGACGAGGCGTCGTCGTAACCCTCCTCCCGTGCGTAACCGCCCAGGTAGCCGAGGACGGAGGCGTCTGACCACAGGACGTACGGCAGGTACAGGAGCGCGACCGTCGCCGCCGTCGGCACCAGGATTGCCAGGGCCGTCCGGGGCCTCCGTACGCCGGACAGCGCGCCGGGCAGCAGGACGGCCGGCAGCAGTTTCGCCGCGACGGCGAGGCCGAGCAGGACGCCGCCGGTGATCCGCCGTCGGGAGACGACGGCGAGGGCGGCGACGGAGAACAGCACCGCCAGGACGTCGACATGGGCGTTGTTGACGGCCTCCACGGGGACGGCCGGGCACCAGGCCCAGAGGGCGGCCCGCCACGGATCCCCCCGGCGGCGCAGCACGGCGACCAGCAGGACGGTCACCGCGAGCGAGAGGACGGCGGCGCCGGTCTGGAACGCCTTGTGGCGGGCGTCGGCCGGGGCCAGGGCGTGGACCAGGAGGAACCAGCCTTCGGCGGTCGGCGGGTAGATCGTGTGCACGGAAGGCCGGTTGACGCGGGTGCACCCGCCGCCGCCCAGCGGCGCCAGGTCGCGACCGTCCGCGCAGTCGGCGGGGCCGGGGAACAGCCACCCGTCGCGCAGCCCCGCGAGGGCCGGGTCCGCCGGCGGGTGGTCGTACGGGGAGACGCCGGCCGCCTGCACCCTGCCGTCCCACGCGTACCGGTACGAGTCCGTGCTCGTACGGGGCCCGGCGACCAGGCCGGTGGCGGTGACGGCGACCGCCCCCGCGAGAACCAGCGGGACGACCGCACGCCCGGGGACCCGGCGCAGGGCGAGCACCGCCGCCGCGAACAGCGCCCAGCATCCCGCGTATCCGGCCAGGAACCGCACGCCAAGCGTGCTCCCGGCCAACAGGACGGCGAGCGCGGCGGTCAGGGCGGCGAGCGGCAGCGCGGTGACGAGGAGCGGGCGGGCACGGGTGGACATGGGCGCAGCCTGGCACCGGAGCGGGCGGGCACGGGTGGACATGGGCGCAGCCTGGCACCGGAGCCGGCGGACGGGGCGCCGACCCGTCGCGGCGTTCGGGTTTCGTAAGGTGTCGAACCGTCCGGGCGGCCGCTCGTGGCGGTGTCATGGACGTCATGACCTCCCGCCCGCCGAAGCCGCCGCGCCCAGGGCGCCCCGCCCGCCGACTCCCCACCCCCGGACTCCCGGCGTTCCGGCTTCCGGCGCTCCGGCTCCCCGCACTCCGCCCGCCCACCCTCACCGGCCGTCTGCACGACGCGCGAACGGCGACCGCCGTCGGCCGCTGGCTCGGCGTCGCCTTCGCCGTCTGCTTCGCGACCGGCCTCGTCAGCCACTACCTCCAGCACCCGCCGTCCTGGCTCGCCGACCACCTGCCCACCCGCCCCGTGTGGGGCTACCGGCTCACCCAGGGGCTGCACGTCGCCACCGGTCTCGCGGCCATCGTGCTGCTCCTCGTCAAGCTGTGGGCGGTGTACCCGCGGCTCTTCGTGTGGCCGCCCGTGACGTCCGTGCGGCACGCCCTGGAGCGGCTGTCCGTCGCCGTCCTGGTGGCCTCGGCCGTGTTCCAGGTGTTCACCGGGCTCCTCAACATCGCCGAGTGGTATCCGTGGCCGTTCTCCTTCGTGCCGGTCCACTTCGCCGTGGCCTGGCTCGCGGCGGGGTCGATCCTGCTGCACATCGCCGTCAAGGCCCCGCAGATCGCGGCCCACTGGAGGAGGGACTCGGCGGGGACGCTCGCGCTGCCCGCCGAGGACGCCCCCGACCGCCGTGCCCTGCTCCTCGGCATGGGCGCCGCGGTCGGGGCCGTCACGCTGACGACGGCCGGTCAGTCCTTCACGCCGCTCGCGACCTTCGACCTCCTCGCCCCCCGGCACCCCGACCACGGCCCGCAAGGCCTGCCGGTGAACAGGACCGCCGCCGCGGCCGGCGTCGTCGAGCGGAACCTGCGGACCTGGCGCCTCCAGGTCGCGGGACCCCGCCCGTACGCCCTCACGCTCGACGAGCTTCGCGGCCTTCCCCACCGGCTGGTCCGGCTGCCGATCGCCTGCGTCGAAGGCTGGAGCGTCGACGCGCAATGGGCAGGCGTACGGGTGCGTGACCTGGTGCAGCGCGCCGGCGGCCGGCCGGGACGCGACGCCGTACGGGTCACCTCCCTCGAAACCGACGGCGCCTACCGCGTGATGGAGATGGGCGCGGACTACGTCGCGGATCCGCTCACCCTCCTCGCCCTCGACCTCAACGGGCGGCCCCTCTCCCTCGACCACGGATTCCCGGCCCGGATCATCGCCCCCGACCGGCCCGGAGTGCTCCAGACCAAATGGGTGCACCACCTGGAGGTGCTGTGAGTACGTCGACGGCTGTGCTGCGGTACGCCACCGGGGGCCTGGGACTCGCCCTGATCGGTGTAGGCGCCTGGCGCGTGGCGGCCCAACCGGACCCGGCGGACGTGCTGGTGTGGCTGGCCGGAGCGGTCGTCCTGCACGACGGGATCCTCGCCCCGCTGGTCCTCGCCGTCGGTCTGCTGCTCGCCGGAAACGCCAAGAACGCCGGAATCACCGGACGCTTCGAACGGGCGTGGGTGCGCGGGGCGCTGCTCGTGGCGGGCGGTCTGATCATCGTCACGCTCCCGCTGCTGCTGCGCCCCGGAGCACCGCCCAACCCCTCCGCCCTGCCGCTCCCGTACACGCGGAACCTCCTGGCCCTGCTGGCCGTGATCGCCGTGGTGACCACGGCGACGATCCTCGTACGGCGGCGGGCGCGGCCTCAGAAGCCCGCCGAGGACGACTGACGGGCGAGGACGGCGAAGTGACGGCCCGCCAGGACCCACCGCTCGCCCACCGTCCAGCCCGCGGCGGCCGCGTGCGCGGCGAGCCCCGACACCCCCACCCGGGCCCAGGGGAACGGCGCCCCGCGCCCGCCACGGCCGTCGTCCACCCGTACCTCGTGGCGTTCGTCCACCTCCACCGGTGCGCACTCGGCGACGACGAGCCCCGAACGGCTCACGACCCGACCGAGCCGCCGCAGCAGGGCGGTGGGATTCCCGCCGATCCCCACGTTGCCGTCGATCAACAGGGCCGTACCCCAGCGTCCCTCCGCCGGAAGCGGGTCGAAGACCGACCGGCACAGGGCCGTTCCGCCGAGCCGGGTGGTGTGGTCGACCGCCTCCGGGCTGATGTCGATGCCCAGTGCCCGGCGTCCGCCCGCGGCGAGCGCGGCCACGAGCCGTCCGGGCCCGCAGCCGACGTCGAGGACGGGGCCGCGGCAGCGGTCCAGGACGGAACGGTCGGCGAGGTCGGGCGACTCGCACCAGCGCTCGACCTCCAGGGGCAGCAGCCATCCGTCGTCGCGCCGGAGGAACAGCGGGCCCCGCCCGGTGCGCAGCGCGTCGGTGTACGGGTCGGCGAGCCAGGCGGCGGTCGCGGTCACCTGGCCGCTCCCGCCGCCGTCGCCGTCAGCGCGGTGTGCAGGGCGGCGAACCGGGTGCCCGGCGCCCGACCGGCCACCTCCCGGGCGTCCCGCGCCGTGTCCACGTCCCGCAGGACGGGAAGCAGCCCGATCCGCAGCCCGGCGGCGCGCAGCCGCGCGTACTGCGAAGCACCGGTGTCGGGACGCGACATGGGGACGCCGCGCAGGAGGGCGGGATCAGGGGAGGCGAGGCCGAGCGCCCAGAAGCCGCCGTCGGACGCGGGGCCGAACCAGGCGTCGTGCGACTCCCAGCACAGCGAGGGCGCGAGCACCTCGGGCGTCACCTGAGGGGTGTCCATGCCGATGAGCACGGCGGGCCCCGCGCAGGCCGCGAAGGCCGCGGCAAGGCGCTCGTCGAGACCGCCGGCCACCTGGGGGACGACCTGGAAGCCCGGCGGCAGCCACGGCCCCGTCTCCCCGTCGAGGACGAGGACGTGCCGGCCGGCCGGCACCCGCAGAGCCGCGGCGAGGGTGTCCGCGAGGGCCGCCTCGGCGAGGGCGGCGGCCTCGACGGGCGTGAACGGGGGAGTGAGCCGGGTCTTCACCCGGCCGGGCAGCGGCTGCTTGGCGATGACGAGGAGGGTGGTCACGGCCGGCCACCACCGCTCGTCACCGGTTCGTCGAGTACGCGGCGCATGTCGTGCACCGCCTGCCACGTGCCCTTCCAGGTGCCGGTGACCTTGGACCGGCCCGCCCGGGGGAGGTACGGCACGTCGACCTCGCTCACCCGCCAGCCCGCGTCGGCGGCCCGCACCACCGTCTGGAGCGGATACCCGCTGCGCCGGTCGGAGAGCTCCAGGGACAGCAGCGCCTCCCGGCGGGCCGCCCGCATCGGCCCGAGATCGCGCAGGCGCAGCCCCGTGCGTCGGCGCAGCAGCCGGGACAGCGCGAGGTTCCCGGCCCGTGCGTGCGCGGGCCAGGCGCCCCGCCCGGTGGGCCGTCGGCGGCCGAGGACGAGGTCCGCGGAGCCCTCGGCGACGGAACGCACGAGGCCGGGCAGCAGGCCGGGGTCAAGAGAGGCGTCGCAGTCGCAGAAGCAGACGATCTCGGCGTCGGAGGCGAGCAGCCCGGCGTGGCAGGCGGCGCCGAATCCGCGCCGGGGCTCGTGTACGACGGTCGCGCCGAGGCCGGCCGCGAGCGCGGCCGAACCGTCGGTGGAGCCGTTGTCGACGACGATCGCCCGCCAGCCGGCGGGGATGCGGGCCAGGACCCACGGCAGGGCCTCGGCTTCGTCGAGACAGGGAAGGACGACATCTACGGTCATGGGGGTCACGGCACTCACCGTAGGAATCACCGGGCGCCGAGAGGCGGTGAAAGTCCTTACGAAACGCGGACGCCGTGCCACGTCCGCCCGGGTGGCCGTGGCCGCCGCGCGGGTCGGATGCGAGGCTGTGCGGCATGAACGAGCGTGGCGCCCCCGGAACCGGGGGCCGGATCCTGGTGGTGGACGACGACCCGACGGTCGCCGAGGTCGTCACCAAATACCTGGAGGGGGCCGGATTCGCCGTCGAGCACGCGGCCGACGGCGCCGACGCCCTGCGGCGCAGCGGGCAGCGGTGGCCCGACCTCGTCGTGCTCGATCTGATGCTGCCTGGCCTGGACGGCCTCGAAGTGTGCCGGAGGCTACGGGCCGCGGGTCCCGTGCCGGTGATCATGCTGACGGCGCGGGGCGACGAGGAGGACCGGATCACCGGCCTCGAAGTGGGCGCCGACGACTACGTGACGAAGCCCTTCAGCCCACGAGAACTGGTCCTGCGCGTCGAATCCGTCCTCCGTCGCAGCCGCGCGGCGGCGGCGCCCGCGCCCCGGGCCGTGCTCCGCGCCGGGGACCTGACGGTCGAGTCGGCGACCCGCAGGGCCACCCGGGCGGGCACCGAACTGCTCCTGACGCTCCGCGAGTTCGACCTTCTGGCGTACTTCGTGGAGCATCCTGGGACGGCGCACAGCCGGGAGGACCTGATGCGGAAGGTGTGGGGATGGGACTTCGGGGACCTGTCCACCGTCACCGTCCACGTCCGCCGCCTGCGCGCCAAGATCGAGGACGATCCGGCCCGGCCCGCCCTCATCCGGACCGTGTGGGGCGTCGGCTACCGCTTCGAACCGGAGCCCGCAACGGACCCCGACGGCACGAAGGGAACAGCGGAGTGAAGGACGTCCTGCTCATCGCCGCGTTCGCCCTCGCCGGAGCCGTCTGCGCCGGACTCGTCGGAGCACTCGTGCTCCGCCTGGTACGCCACCGCTCGGTCGCCGTCTCACTGACGGTCGTCGCCGCGGTGACCGTGACGGCCATGCTCGCCGGGACGCTCGCCGTCGCCCAGGCCATGTTCCTCTCCCCGCACGACCTGTGGGTGGTCACCGTCGTCGTCGCGATGGCCGCCCTGGTGTCCCTGGGCACCGCCCTCGTCCTCGGGCGGTGGGTGGTGGCACGCAGCCGCGCGCTCGCCCGCGCCACCCGGGACTTCGGCGACGCCGGCAGCTTCTCCGCGCCCGGCGGTGCGGTCACCGCCGAACTCGCCGCGCTCACCCGAGAACTGGCCGCCACCAGTGTCAGACTCGACGCCTCCCGGCGTAGGGAACGGGCCCTGGAGGCGTCCCGCAGGGAACTGGTCGCCTGGATCTCCCACGACCTGCGCACCCCGCTCGCCGGACTGCGGGCGATGGCGGAGGCCCTGGAGGACGGCATGGCCGCCGACCCCGCCCGCTACCACCGGCAGATCCGCACCGAGGTCGAACGCCTCACCGCCATGGTCACCGACCTCTTCGAACTCTCCCGTATCCACGCCGGCGCCCTGACGCTCAGCCCCAGCCGCATGTCCGTGTACGACCTGGTCGGCGACGCCCTGAGCGGCGCCGACCCGCTCGCCCGCGAGCACGGGGTCCGGCTGGTGGGGGACGGGGTCGACGCCGTTCCCGTCGAAGTGGACGGCAAGGAGATGACCCGGGTGCTCGCCAACCTCCTCGTCAACGCGATCCGCCACACCCCCGCCGACGGCACGGTCGCGGTGGCCGCCGAATGCCGGGACGGCGCCGTCGTCGTGTCCGTCACCGACGGCTGCGGAGGCATCTCCGACGAGGACCTGCCCCGCGTCTTCGACACCGGCTGGCGCGGCACGGAGGCCCGCACCCCGCCCGCGGGCGCCGGCCTCGGGCTCGCCATCGTCCGGGGCATCGTCGAGGCCCACGCGGGCCGCGCCGACGTGCGCAACGTGCCCGGCGGCTGCCGCTTCGAAGTCACCCTGCCGGCCGCGGCGGGCTGAACATCCGGCCCTTCCGACGGCGACGCGGCCCTATCCGAGTGCCGCCGACGCCCGCTGCCCCGCCCGGGCGAACTCCGCCATCCCCTCGGCGAAGCCGACCTCCGGACGCCAGCCGAGCTCCCGCCGCAGCCGGGACGAGTCGGCCGTGACGTGCCGGACGTCGCCGAGCCGGAACTCCCCGGTCACCACCGGCTCGGGGCCGCCGTGCGCCAGAGCCAGGGCCGTCGCCATCTCGCCCACGGTGTGCGGGTCCCCGCTGCCGGTGTTGTACGGCGTGAGACCGCCGGCCGGCAGCCCCCCGGCGGCCTCGACGGCGAGCACGCCGGCCGCCGCCACGTCCCGTACGTGCACGAAGTCCCTGCGCTGACCGCCGTCCTCGAAGACGCGGGGCGCCTCACCGCGGGCGAGCGCCGAACGGAAGAAGGAGGCCACCCCGGCGTACGGGGTGTCCCTGGGCATCCCGGGGCCGTACACGTTGTGGTAGCGCAGGGAGACGGCCGTACCTGCCGTCGTCCGGGCCCAGGCCGCCGCCAGGTGCTCCTGGGCGAGCTTGGTCGTGGCGTACACGTTCCGGGGGTCGACCGGCGCGTCCTCGCCGACGAGGCCGGGGCGCAGTTCGGATCCGCAGCGGGGGCAGAACGGCTCGAAGCGCCCCGCCGCCAGGTCCTCGGGGCGGCGGGCCTCCGGCCGGACGAGGCCGTGGCGGGGGCACTCGTACCGCCCCTCCCCGTACACGACCATGGATCCCGCGAGGACGAGCCGCCGCACCCCGGTCTCCGCCATCGCGGAGAGCAGGACGGCCGTACCCAGGTCGTTGCAGCTCACGTACGCGGAGGCGTCCGCGAAGTCCTTTCCCAGACCGACCATGGCCGCCTGGTGGCAGACCGCGTCCATCCCGCGCAGCGCCTCCCGCACCCCGGCGGCGTCCCTGACGTCCGTGCGCAGGAACTCCGCCGGCGGCGGCTCGGGAGGCGTCGGATGCGCGCTGGGCAGCAGCGCGTCCAGGACGACCGGCTCGTGGCCCGCCCCTGCCAGTGCCGTGACGATGTGCGAGCCGATGAACCCGGCTCCTCCGGTGACGAGTACACGCATGGCGGGGACGCTACGGCCCGGGGCCCCGTCACGGCGCGGTCCACGCCGGGCCGTAAGACTTCCGTCATCGGGCCGGGTCTCGCGCACGGACGCCCGAGCGCGTTGGATGGCCACGGAAGAGACATCGGTTTGAGGAGGAACGGCGTGGTGCGTGTCGTGCGCAAGAGGTGGTGGACCGGGGTGGCGGTGCTGGTCCTGGCCGTCGTGGGGGCCGGTCTGGTGTGGTTCAAGCCCTGGGCCCTGTGGGTGGACGAGACCGTGAACGAGGCGCTGCCGTCCGCGTCCGCGACGCCGTCCTCCCCGTCGCCGTCCTCCCGGAATCCGGGGGAGGCACCGGCCACCGTGCCGCCGGCCACTCCGGCCGGCCCCACCACCGAGGCGCAGGGCACCTTCATCAGCCACGAGCACACCACCACCGGAACGGTGAAGCTCGTCCGGCTGCCCGACGGCTCGCGCGTGGTGCGCCTGGAGAACCTGGACACCAGCAGCGGGCCCGACCTGCGGGTCTGGCTGACCGACGCCCCGGTCAAGGAGGGCAGGGCGGGCTGGCACGTCTTCGACGACGGGACGTACGTGAGCCTGGGCAAGCTCAAGGGCAACAAGGGAGACCAGAACTACGCCGTACCCGCCGGCGTCGACCTCGCCGATCTCACCAGCGTCAGCATCTGGTGCGACCGCTTCGACGTCTCCTTCGGCGCGGCCCGGCTGGCCTGACCACCGCCCGGCGGGCCCGTCGAGCCGCCCCGCCGGGCGCCGGCCTCACCACTCCGCGACGAGCGGCGTCTCCGGTTCGTGCCGCCGCCACGCCTCCGTGAGGCGTACGAGGCGGGCGGGGGCGGCGATGGCGCGCACGGTCGCGATCCTGCCGTCGGCGATGTCGAACGCCACGGAACCGAGCACCTGGTCGCCGAGCACGAAGAGCAGGGCGGGGGCGTCGTTGACGACCGCGTAGTGGATGGCGGGCGCGCCGCCGGCCAGCCGCCGCTTCGCGGCTGTGGGCTTGAAGCCGGCCCGCAGAATGGCGGCGACACGCTGCGGAGTGTCGAACCGCACCAGCTTCTCGGCCAGGCCCGCGCCGTCGGAGATCGCGATCACGTCGTCGGTGAGCAGCGCCACCAGCCGCTCGGTGCGGCCCGAGGACGCGGCGGCGAGGAACTCCTCGACGATCCTGCGGGCGGACGCCGGATCGAGTTCGCCGCCGCCACGGCGGCGCTCGGTGGTCACGTGACGGCGGGCCCGGTGGAGGTGCTGCTGGCTCGCGGACTCGGAGACGTCGAGGATCTCGGCGATCTCGGCGTGGCTGTACGAGAACGCCTCGCGCAGGACGTAGACGGCCCGCTCCACGGGTGAAAGCCGCT
This sequence comes from Streptomyces sp. NPDC051822, assembly GCF_044452745.1. Taxonomy (NCBI): domain Bacteria; kingdom Bacillati; phylum Actinomycetota; class Actinomycetes; order Kitasatosporales; family Streptomycetaceae; genus Streptomyces; species Streptomyces sp. NPDC051822. The sequence continues at coordinate 229,548 of NZ_JBITBZ010000014.1, forward strand.
CCATGAGGGTCAGCACGGCCAGGGAGACGGATTCGCGCCGCTCGAACGTGCCGGCGGGGCCGAGCATCGGATCGCCGTCGAGGAGCGGTTCGGGCAGCCAGGCCCCGACGGCGCGCTCGCGTCGGACCTGTGCCGAGCGCAGCCGGTCGAGGCAGAGGTTGGTGACGACCTTGGTCAGCCACGCTTCGGGCACCCTGATCAGCTGCCGGTCGGCGGCCTGCCAGTGCAGGAACGCGTCCTGCACGGCGTCCTCGGCGTCGGTGGCCGAGCCGAGGAGACGGTAGGCCAGTGAGGCCAGCCGGTTCCGGCTGGCCTCGAACCGGCTGGTGTCGAAGCGGTCGTCGTCGGTCGTGCTGTCCATACGGATCACCCTAGGACGTCAGGCAACCACCCTCTCAGCAGGGGCCTTTGAGGCGGCGGCGGCCAGGCGGTTCCTGCGCTTGGGCAGGCCGAACGTGGGGTGCGACGTGGTCCACAGCGACAGCCCGAGGATGGCCGCCTTGATCCGCGCGGCCTTCCGGCCGCCCATGAACTTCGGCTTCGCCCGCGCTTCCTCGTCGACCATCTGCAGGATCCCGTCCCGCCGGCCGAGGCTGATGTGGTTGCCCACGTACTCCAGCTTGGTGCGCGGGATCTCGCGGCCGGTCAGGCGTCCCGCGATCGCGGCCGTGGCCTGCCTGCCGGTGTAGCCGGCCGAGGCGCAGGACATCGGCAGCGGCCGGCCGTTGTCGCCGACGGCGTGGGCGCTGTCCCCGGCGGCGTAGACGTTCGGGTGGGAGACCGACCGCATGGTGTCGTCGACGACGATCCGGCCGGCCCCGGTGACTTCGAGACCTGCGGCGGCGGCGAGCGGCGCGACCGCGAACCCGGCCGTCCACACGGTCGCGTCGGACGTCAGGACGGTCCCGTCGGCGCACCGCACCCGCGTCGCCTCCACGGCCTCGACGGTGGTGTGCTCGACGACGGTGACGCCCAGCCGCTCGCAGGCCTGACGCAGGTGGGCGCGGGCTCCGGGGGAGAGCGGGGCGCCCAGCTCTCCACGGGCGATCAGCGTCACCGACAGGCCGGGCCGGGATTCGGCGATCTCGGTGGCGGTCTCGATGCCGGTCAGCCCGTCGCCGACCACCACCACACTGCGGCCCTCGCCGGGCCCGCCGGGCCTGTCCGGGCTCTCCAGGCCGTCCAGTCGCTCGCGCAGGCGCAGGGCCGAGGCCCGGCCGGCGACGTCGAAGGCGTGCTCTGCCGCCCCGGGCACGCCGCTGTGGGCCGCGTGGCTGCCGAGGGCGTAGAGCAGGGTGTCGTAGCCCAGCTCGCCGTCTCCGTCGGCGCCCGCCACGGCGACGACCTTCCGCTCGGGGTCGATGGCGGTGACACGGGCCAGGCGGAGTCGTACCTCCGTGCCCGCGAAGACCTCGGTGAGCCGCGGCGCCTCGATCTCCTGGCCGGCCGCGAGCTGGTGGAGCCGCAGCCGCTGGACGAAGTCCGGCTCGGCGTTGATCACGGTGATCTCGGTGTCCTCCGGGGACAGCCGGCGGGCGAGGGTGCCGGCCGCGTAGGCCCCGGCATAGCCGGCGCCGAGGACGACGATGCGGTGCTTCATGTGCTGCTCCTGTCGGTTCGCTTGCTCTCGGTGGTTGAGCGGAACAGCGCCCCGATTGCTGACAGGAAAAGAATGTGACGTGGGTCACATAGTGATGGACGGCTTAGGATGTCGGCCGCATATGCGGGCAGCTGTATCTACGGGGGAGAACTTCGGTGTTCGGAATCATCAGGCCGTGCAGGCATCGCCTGGGCGAGGGCCTGCGTACCGAGTGGATGGCGCACCTGTGCGGGTTGTGCCTGTCGTTGCGCAGCGAGTACGGGCAGTTCGCGAGGGTGGCGACCAACTACGACGGTCTGATCGTCTCGGTCCTGACCGAAGCGCAGTCGGAGCGCAGCGGCGACTGGCGGCGGGGCGCCGGGCCGTGCCCGCTGCGCGGGATGCGGTCGGCGGACGTGGCGCAGGGCGAGGGGGCACGGCTGGCGGCGACGGTGTCGCTGGTGCTGGCCGCGGCGAAGATCCGCGACCACGTGGCCGACGGCGACGGCCTGCTCGGGCGTCGCCCGGTGACCCTAGCGGCCCGCCGGGTGGCCCGCGGCTGGGACCGCGCGGGCGCGGTGGGCGGCGAACGGCTGGGCTTCGACACCGCGTTGCTGCTCGACGCGGTCGAACGCCAGCCGGAGATAGAGCGGTCGACCGGTCCCGGCGGCTCGCTCCTGACGGTCACGGAGCCCACGGAGACGGCGACCGCCGCCGCCTTCGCGTACACCGCCGTACTCGCCGGCCGCCCCGGCAACACCGAACCGCTGACGGAGGCGGGCCGGCTGTTCGGGCGCCTCGCGCACCTGCTGGACGCGGTGGAGGACCTGGACACGGACAAGGCGTCCGGCGCGTGGAACCCCGTCGCCGTGACCGGTGCGGACCGCGCCGAGGTGCGCCGGCTCTGCGACGACGCCGTGCACGGCATCCGACTCGCCCTGTCCGACGCCGCGTTCGTCGACGACAGCCTGGTGCGGGCGCTCCTGGGTGTCGAGCTGGAACGTGCCGTCGACCGGGTCTTCGACCCCCGGCACGCGCAGCACCGCCACCGTCCGCAGGCGCGGACCCTGCGCGTACTGCCCTGGCCGGGGCGTCGTACGGCGACGGAGACGCCCGCGGACACCGGCACCGCCGCGGGCCCGTCCTGCGGCGTCGGGGCGCTCGGGGGCATGGCCCCCGAGGGTGCGTCGGGCCGACCGCAGGAGGGGCAGTGCCGGCGGTGTGGCGAGTGGCGCCGGCTGTGCAGGGACTGCGGGTTGTGCTTCAACTGCTGCAACTGCGACACCGACGAAGGGGAACCCCTGGAGTTCGGTGACGGCGGCTCCGGCGGCGGCTCCGGCGGCGGCTCGAACCAGGGTGGTTCCGGGCGTGACGGCTGGGGCGGCCAGGGCGGCGGCAACTCGGGTGGCGGCAACTCCGGTGGATCGTGGGGCGGTTCGGGTGGCGGCCAGGGGTCCGGCGGCTCCGGCGGTTCCAGCGGCTCCGGCGGCGGCTCGGGTGACGGCTGCGGCGGCGGTGGCGGAGGCTGCTGCAACCCGTGCAAGTGCTGCTGTGACTGCTGCGACTGAGTGACGAAGAAGCGGGGCGGGCCCGACCACCGGGCCCGCCCCGCGGTCGTCTCCAGAAGCGGGATGCCGTCCCCAGAGGCGGGATGACGTCACCGACGCGGGACGAAGATGCCGGCCGCGCGCAGGTTGGCCTCGATCAGGGTGTTCAGCCGGGCGACGGCCGGTGCCTCGTCCTCCCGGTGGTGATTGACGAGCTCGTACCGGGAGGCCGCGTCGGACCGGCTCGGAAACCCGGTGGGCGTGGCGAGCAGCTCCCGGTCCGCCAGCAGTTTCTCGGTCAGTGCGGACGCCAGTTCCTCGATCCGCGGATCGTCCGGATCCCAGGAACCGGCCTCCCAGCCGCGCTTGGTCAGTTCGACGTGCCCGGGATCGTCGAGGAGATGTTCGAGGCGGGTCAGGAAGCTGTCGAAGATCTCCGGAACCAGCGCCCGGGCCAGCACCAGGGCCTCCCGCTGACCCGCCACGTAGTCGGGGGTGAAGCCGAGACCGGCGAGCCGCTCCAGGACCGCGCAGGCCCGGTCGGGAAGCAGGACGCGGTCCCCGTGAGCGAGCCGGTGCAGGGTGTCGCGGCGCGCGACCAGGTCCTCGATCCGTTCGGTGAGCCGACGGTGGACGTCGTCGAGGGCGGCGGCGAACCGCTCGGGATCGGCGTCGAGCAGCTCACCGACCTCGGCCAGCGGCACACCCGCCCCGGCCAGGGTCCGGACCTGGATCAGCCGGAGCAGATCGGCCGACCCGTAACGCCGGTAGCCGGAGCCGTCGCGCTCCGGCTCGGCGAGGAGGCCGAGCCGGTGGTAGTGCCGCACCGTCTTGATCGTGACGCCGACGAACGCGGCCGCCTGACCGATCGTGAGCCCTCCTGCCATGGGATCAGCGCACCTCCGGATCGAGGGCGGTCAGGGCACGGGCGGGCAGGTCGCGCGCCTTCGGGTGCGGGTCGCGGGTGATCACGCGGCGAGCGTAGCGCGCCCCTCTTGCGGCACATCACCCCTTCTCCCGGAACAGGGCTTGAGGTTGACCTTGGGTCAGGGTGCACGCTCCTCGTACGGCCGCACCGCGCCGCACACCGCTCTCACGAGACGAGGAACGACCATGACCGAGTCCCTCCACACCACCACCGACTCCACTGCCGGAAACGGACGTCCGGAGCTGCGGAAGGCCCTCCAGGACATCGTCGGCTCCGGAGTCACGGGAGTGCAGCTGCGCGTGCACGACGAGCGGGGCCGGTGGGTCGGCAGCGCCGGGACGAGCGAGCTGGGCGGGACGGCCGAGCCGCCGACCGACGGGCACTTCCGGATCGGCAGCAACACCAAGACCTTCACCGCGACCCTCGTGCTGCAACTGGTGGCCGAGGGGAGGATCGGCCTCGACACCCCGGCGGCCGACCACCTGCCCGAGTTCGCGCTCGACCGGCGGATCACCGTACGGATGCTGCTGCAGCACACCAGCGGGGTCTTCAACCACACCGGCGAGTACTACGAAGACGGGACGATCGTGCCGGGGATCCCCTCCACGATCTCGGGCAAGGAGTGGGTCGACAAGCGGTTCCACACCTACCGGGACGAGGAGCTGGTACGGCTCTCGCTGTCCAGGCCGGCGCGCTTCGAGCCGGGCTCCGGCTGGAGCTACTCCAACACCAACTACGTGCTCGCCAGGCTCCTGATCGAGAAGGTCACCGGCCGCTCGTGTGCCGAGGAGACGCGGCGGCGGATCCTGGAGCCGCTCGGCCTCTCGGGCACCGTGGTGCCGGGCACCTCGCCTGAGGTCCCCGAACCGCACGCCCGCGCCTACTACCGGTACGAGGACGCCGGCCGCGAGGAGACGGTCGACGTCACCCGACACAACCCCTCGTGGATCTCCGCGGGCGGCGACATGATCTCCACCACCCAGGACCTCCACACCTTCATCTCCGCGCTCGCGTCCGGCAGGCTCCTGCCGGCCCCGCTCCTCGCCGAGATGCGCACGCCGCACGCCGCGAGCGGCTTCGGCCTGGGGCTGCGCGTGCAGAACGTGGGCGACGGCGGCGACACCGTCCTCTTCCACAACGGCGGCCACGGCGGTCACGCGGCGCTGATGTACAGCACGGCCGACGGCCGCAGGACCCTGACCGCCGCGCTCAACTACGTGGACGACGCCGCGCTGTCCCTGGCCGCGGCGTTCCAGAAGGCGCAGGAGCGGCTCGTCGAGGCGGTGTTCGGCGGCCGGTGACGCAGGATCCCCGGCGGACCCGGATCCACGGCGACCCGGATCCACGGCGACCCGGATCCCCGGCGACCCGGCGCTCAGCGGTCAGGGGCCGAAGGTCATCGGGCGGCGTCCGTCCGGCGCCCGCCGAGGAGTTCGGCGAGGCCACCGCGTGTGGCGGCGATGACGACACGGTCCTCGGGCCGCAGCACGTAGCCGGGGTGGAGGTCCCAGAGCAGCTGGGGCCGCTCCCCGTCCTGGTGCGCGGACGCGAGGTCGGGGCGGCGCGCGGAGGGGGACGCCGTGTCGAGGGCGAGGACCCGCCACGCTCCCGGGCGGAACGCCTCGGAGACGGTGCGGCCCTCGAACGGGGGGTGGTCGGCGACGGACAGGGCGGCGAACAGCAGGACCTTGCGTTCGACCGGGATGGCGCCGAGGATCTGGCGCCCCATCATGGCCCCGGCGAACGCCGGCGCGGCGAGGTGGGTCACGCTGCGGCTGCGGGTGAGGGCCTCGGGGTGGGCGGTGCGCAGGGTGCGGTAGACGACGGTGGCGAAGTCGTCGTCGTACAGCCGCAGGGCGACGCGCAGGTCGGGCTTGACCGTACGGGCGTAGAGCGTGGCCTCCAGGTTGGTGGTGTCGGAGCTGGTGAGGGCGAGCAGGGCGTGCGCCCGGTGGATCTTCGCGGCCTCAAGGACGCCTGCCTCCGTGACGTCACCGAGGACGACGGGAATGCCGAGGCTGCGGGCGAGCGGGATGCCCCGGGCGTCGGCGTCCTCCTCGACGCAGACGACGGGGATGTCGAGTTCCCGCAGCCGGGCGAGGACGCGGCTGCCGATCTTGCCGAGGCCGAGCAGCACGACGTGGCCGGCCAGGCCCCGGGGAGGGCGGCGCAGGGCGCCCGCGGCGCGGAAGGTGCCGAGCGCCTCCAGCGCTCCGGCGACCAGGAGCGGCAGCAGGGCGAGGCCGACGAGACCGGTCAGGAGCTGGAGGACCTGGTGGGTGACCGGCGCGCCGATCGCCGGATCGTTGATGGAGAACAGGTCGAGCAGCGTGACGTACGCGGCGTGCAGGAGGTCGGCTTCGGTCAGCAGCATGGTGGTGAGCGTGAGGCCGAGGACGGAGGCGACGATGCAGGCGAGCGCCCAGCGCAGGCGGCTGGAGAAGAGCGCGCGAAGCGGCGCCCCGCGCCGGGCACGGCGCCGGGAGGACAGGGCGGGACCGGCGTACCTGACGGTCTCCAGGACGACGCTGCCGCGCCCTGCGGCGCTGGCCACGGCCCGGTCGTCGGGCAGCAGCAGTGGTCCCTGGGTGCCGCTGGCGTCCGAACCCTCGGCACCCGCCGGGTCGGCCGTGGTGGACGACAGGAGCGCCAGGGTGCACAGGCCCGGATCCGGTGTCTCGCCGCGTCCGGGCGGGGTGCGTTCTGCTGCGCGCAGGAGGACGCCGTCGGCCTGGACGACCTTGCTCGTCCCCGCGACGGCGGAGGCGGCCAGCGCGGGGGCCGCGGTGTCCGCGTCGGACAGGACCGTGGTGGAGGCGTCGAGGAGGGCCCGGTCGGTGCCGGGCGCGCTCAGGAGGGCGGCCTGGTCGAGGAGTTCCTCCAGGTGCTGCCCGAGTTTCCGGTTGTACATGCGGACCACGAGCCGCAGACCGGGGTTGAGCCTGCGGGCCGCGAGCGCGGCGCGCAGGTTGGTCTCGTCGTCCTCGTACAGCAGCGCCAGGGCCGCCGCCCGGTCCACCTCCGCCCGCAGCAGCGCCTCCTCGGTGGGGGAGTGCGACGCGATGTGCCGCAAGGGCGGCACGGGTCCCCAGCGGGTGTCCTGGGCGTCGGGACCGCCGGAGCGGCGCAGCAGCCGTGCCACGCGGGACGGCACGGCGGCCGTCTCGGCCGCTTCCGCCTGGTCGCCGGGGGCGACGAGGACGACCCGCTGGCGGTAGACGTACCGCAGTTCGGTGGCGAGCCGCTGCGTGAGCCCGTCGTCTCCGCAGACCACCATGTGGCCGCTGTCCTGCGGCTCTCGGACTTCCTGTCGCGGTAGCGCGATCACGTTTCCCCCGTGTCGAACGGACCTGCCCGGCCCGGCAGGAGTGTACGGCGGCGGGGCGCGCGGCCGGCAGCCAGAACCGGACGCCCCCTCGGGACGCTGTGGCAGGATGCCGGGATGATCTCCAGCTCAGGCATACCGGCCGTCGTTCCCGCGGGCCGTATGGCCGCGCGTGACCAGCCGGTTCTCGGGCTCCCGAGTGGCCTGAAACTGCGTCCCTGGCGGATGTCCGACGCCGAGGTGCTGGTGGCGGGCGGCCAGGACCCGGCGGTGCGTCACTGGAACCGCCTGCTCGTGGCGACACCCGAGGAGGCCCGGCAGAGGATCGCGCGGATGCACGACCGCTGGCGGGCCGAGGCCGGCGCGATCTGGGCCATCGCGCGGCCGGGGGAGGAGGCCGTGGGCCTCATCGGGTGGGGCGACATCGACCTCGCCGGCGGCAGCGCCGAAGTCGTCTACTGGATCCTCCCCTCGGCGCGCGGCGCCGGTGTGGCGGTCGAGGCCACGCGACGCGTCAGCGAGTGGGCCCTGCACGATCTCGGCCTGCACCGCCTGCGGTTGTGCCACTCGGTGGCCAACCCGGCGTCCTGCCGGGTGGCGGAGAAGGCCGGGTTCTTTCTGGAAGGCACGATGCGCAGCGCGTTGCTGCACGCGGACGGCTGGCACGACGAGCATCTGCACGCGCTCGTACGGGGCGACATCTGACGTCGGTCACCGGCCCGGCAGCGGGCGGCCCCGGTGGGGGACCGAGCTCAGGAGCAGGCGGGTGTACGGGTGTTGCGGGGCCTCCAGGACCCGCGCCGCCGGGCCGGTCTCCACGACCTGGCCGGACTTGAGGACGAGGACCTCGTCGGCGATGTGCCGGACCACCGCCAGGTCGTGCGTGACGAACAGGTAGCCGATGCCCGACTCCCGGCGGATCGTACCGAGGAGTTCGAGGATCTGCGCCTGGATCGACACGTCGAGCGCGGCGACGGCCTCGTCGAGGACGAGGACCCGGGGTTCCACGGCGAGGGCCCGGGCGATGGCCACCCGCTGCCGCTGGCCCCCGGAAAGGCCGCGGGGGAGGGCGGCGGCCTCGCGGGCGCCGAGGCCGACCTGGTCCAGGAGTTCGGCGACCCTGGCCCGGCGGCCGGCGGGGCCGAGGCCGGTGTGGAGGCGCAGGACCTCGTCCAGGCATCCCGAGACGGTCACCCGGGGGTCGAGCGAGAGGTACGGATCCTGGAAGACCATCTGGATCTCCCGCGCCCTGGCCAGCCGTTCCGACCGTCCCCGGGGCAGCGCGGAGCGGTCCCTGCCGTCCAGGCGGACGGTCCCGCCGTCGGGGCGTTCCAGGCCGACGAGCATCCGGACCGTGGTGGTCTTGCCGCAGCCCGACTCCCCGACGATCGCCAGGGATGCCCCGGATGCGAGGGAGAAGGACACGCCGTCCACCGCCGTGTGGTCCCCGTACCGCTTGCGCAGGCCCTCGACGACCAGGCCCGGGACGACAGGGCCTTCGACGGCGGTGCGCTCCTTCGCTGAGACGGTCACAGCGTGATCCCTTCGGCGGCGCGGTGGCAGGCGGCGAGTCCGTCGCCGTGCCGGGTCAGGACGGGCTTCTCCTCCGAGCAGCGCGGCACCGCGTGGGCGCAGCGCGCGGCGAAGGCGCACCCCGGCGGGGACTCGGCCAGGGAGACGGGACGCCCGGGGATCGGCCGGGGCGCGGGCGAGCCCGCCGCGATGCCCGGCGTACAGGCGAGCAGGCCTGCCGTGTACGGATGGCGCGGCCGGTCGAACAGCTCGTCGGTGCCGCGTGTCTCCACGATCCGGCCCGCGTACATCACGTACACCCGGTCGCAGACCGAGGCGGCGAGTTCGAGGTCGTGGGTGACGAAGAGCAGTCCCGTGCCGCGCTCCGCGCGCAGCCGGCCGAGGAGTGCGACGATCTCCGCCTGGGTGGTGACGTCCAGGGCGGTGGTCGGCTCGTCGGCGACGATCAGCGCGGGTTCGGCCGCCAGCGTGGCGGCGATGACGACGCGTTGGAGCATGCCGCCGGAGAACTCGTGCGGGCGGCGGCGCAGGGCGCCTCGGGGGTCGCGGATGCCGACCGCGTCGAGGAGTTCCAGTGCCCGCGCGGTCGCCGCGGCGGCCGGGGTGCCGGACGCGCGCAGCCCCTCGGTGAGGAAGTCCCCGACGCGGCGCAGCGGGTTCACCGAGGCCCGGGGGTCCTGGTAGACCATCGCGACCTGCCGGGCCCGCAGGGCGGCGAGTTCCGTACGGTTCATGGTGAGCACGTCCCGGCCGGCGACCAGGACCCGGCCGCCAGTGCGCGCACCCCGCGGCAGCAGTCCGAGGACGCTGCGGCAGGCCACGGACTTCCCGGACCCGGACTCGCCGACCAGGCCGACGCTCTCCCCGGCCCGTACCCGCAGGCCGATCCCGTCGAGGATCGGCCGGCCCGCACGGTCCTCGGGGAGGCGGACGTCGAGCCCGTCGATGTCCAGTACGGGAGTGGTGTCCCTCTGTTCCGTGTCCCTCTGTTCCTTCATGCCGTTCACCGCTCACGCTTCGCGATCCGGTCGGCGAGGCCCTCGCCGACGATGCCGAACGCCACCACGGCGAGCACGATGCACGCGGACGGCGCGAGGGCGGGCAGCATCGCCCCCTGCTGGACGGCCGACTGGCCCTCGTTGATCATGGCGCCCCAGTCGGCCGTCGGCGGCTGCACGCCGAAGCCGAGGTAGGAGAGAGCGGCCAGGTCCATCAGCGCGTACCCGAAGTTCATCGCGGACTGGGCGAAGACCGTGGGGGCGATGTTCGGCAGGAGGTGGCGCACGCAGACGGTCCAGCCGGACCAGCCCTGCACGCGGTACGCCTCGATGTACGGGCGGGCCTTCTCCTGGCGGGCGATGCCGCGGACGAGCCGGCCGACGTACGGCGTGTAGGCCACCGCCATGGCGATCACCGGCGCGGTCATCCCCGAGCCGACGACGGTCACGAGCAGGATGGCGAGGAGCAGACCGGGGATGGCGAAGACCGTGTCCATCGAGCGGGACAGGACCGTGTCCGCCCAGCCGCCCCGCCAGGCCGCCACGACACCGATCAGGGTGCCGAGGAGGGTGGAGACGGTGACGACGAGCAGCGGTCCCAGGAGTCCGGTGCGGGCGCCGTGGAGCAGTCGGGACAGGACGTCCCGCCCGGACTGGTCGGTGCCGAGGAGGTGGTCGGCGCCGGTGCCGACGAGGCTCGACGCGAGGTCGAGGGCCTCGGGGTCGTACGGGGCGAGTACGGGGGCGAGGAGGGCGACCAGGATGAGGGCGGCGAGCACCGCGACCGAGACGGTGAACATCGGGCCGTGGCCGAGGACGCGCAGCCGGCGCAGGCCGGGTCTGCGGTACGGGACCGAAGAGGTGGTGGTCATGAGGAGCCTTCCCCGTGGAGCGCGAGACGGGGGTCGATGAGGGGGGCGAGCAGGTCGACGGCGAGGTTGACGAGGACGAACGCGGCCACGCTGAGCAGGGTGATCGCCTGCACGACGGCGAAGTCCTGGGCGGTGACGGACGCCACGAGCAGGGAGCCGAGGCCTGGCACGTCGAAGGCCGTCTCGACGATCGACGTGCTGATGAGGAGTCCGGCGAGCATGGTGCCGCCGACGGTGACGACAGGGCCGAGCGCGTTGCGCAGCACGTGCCGGCGGACGACGGTCCGCTCCGCGACGCCGCGGGCGCGCGCCACCTCGACGTGCTCCCGGCCCAGTTCGTCGAGCATCGCCGAGCGGGTGACCCGGGCGAGGAGTCCCGCGAAGGTCATCGCGAGGGCGAACGCGGGCAGGGTCAGGTGGTACAGCTGCTGGGAGAGGCCGGCCGGGGCGCCGCCGGGGCCGGGGAACCAGCCGAGCTGCACCGAGAAGAGCGAGACGAGCGCGATGGCCGTGACGAAGGAGGGGGTGGCCGTGGCGACACCGGTGCCGATGAGCACCGTCCGGTCCACCGGACCGGGGCGCAGCGCGGCGAGGATCCCGGAGCCGACGCCGATGAGGGCGACGAGCAGGGCCGCGTAGGCGACGAGCAGGGCCGTGCCGGGCAGCCGGGAGGCGATGAGGCCGGCCACGTCCTGGTGGAACTGGGCGGAGGAGCCGAAGTCACCCCGCAGGACGCCGCCGAGCCACTTCGCGTACTGGACGGCCAGCGGGTCGTCCAGGTGGTGCCGGGTGCGCAGGGCCGCCACGGCCTCGGGCGTCGCGGGGCGGCCGTGGAGCAGGAAGGTCACCGGGTCGCCGGGGGCCAGGTGGATGGCGCCGAAGACCACGACCGAGGTCACGAACAGCACCGCCACGAGCCCGAGGAGCCGGCCGGCGAGGTAGCGGGTCATTACTGCGCGGCCCCGATCGTCGCGGCCCACGGGTAGTACAGCTGGGCGATGCCGGTGGGGGCACCGGTGATGCGCTTGCCGAGGAAGACGGAGTAGGGCGCCTCGTAGACGGGGAGGATGGGCAGCTCGCGCAGCGCGATCGCCTGGAGCTCGGCGGTCCTCTCGGCGCGCTTGGCGGGGTCGGGCTCCGCGTTGGCGCGGTCGAAGGCGACGTCGAACTCGGCGTCCGACCACTTGCCGTAGTTGCCGAAGTCCCCGGTGCGCAGGTACTGGTAGAACTCCAGCGGGTCCGGCGTGTTGTCGTAGCCCTGGGTGATGACGAGGTCGAGGCCGGCGCGCGCCTCCGGGTCGACGAAGATGTTGCTGTACGCCTCGGGGGCGACGGACTTCAGCCGGACGTCGAGGCCGATCCGGCGGCCGGCGTCCTGGACGGCGTTGGCGACGACGCTGATCTCGGGCGCGAGGGTGCTGGTCGCCAGGGTGATGGTGCGGCCGGCGACCCCGGCCTCTTGGATGAGCTTCTTCGCGGCTTCGACGTCGTACGCGGGCTCGGGCAGGGTGTCGTAGAGCGCGGCGGTCTTCTCCGGGGCCAGCGCCCAGGCACCGCGTGCGGCGGGGGCCTTGGCGGGAACGCCGACGCCACCGGCCGCGGCCTTGATGATGTTCTCGCGGTCGAGGGCCATGGAGAGGGCCTGGCGGACCTTGAGGTTGCCGAGCGGGCCGCGGAACTCGAGGACGGCGATGTTCGACGCGGCGGTGTTCGGGCCGAAGACGAGCGAGCCCTTGCCGCTGGAGCGCAGCTTGTCGAACGAGTTCGACGGGATCAGGTAGCCGCCGTCGGAGGTGCCCGAGAGGAAGGCGCTGGTGCGGGCCGCCGGGTCCTCGATGAAGGTGAACCTCACGGACCGGGACTTGGGGGAGAGCTTCTTGTCCCAGTAGGCGCCGTGCTTCTTGAGGGTGATGCCCGAGCCCTGGTCCCACGAGTCGAGGGAGAAGGGGCCGGTGCAGTTCACGCCGCCCTTGGGGGTGCCGTAGTCCTTGCCGGCCCTGGCCAGGTAGGCGGCGCTCTCGACGGTGCCGGGGGAGGCCGCCATCAGCTCGTGCAGGAGGACGTCCTCCTTGCCCAGGCGGATGGTGACCTCCAGCGGTCCGCTTTTCTCGATCGTGTCGACGTTCTTGAAGACCGAGCCCCACGGCGAGCCGGTCTCCGGGTCCATGTGGCGCTTGAGGGAGGCCACGACGTCGTCGGCGGTCATCGTCGTGCCGTCGTGGAACCTCACCCCGGAGCGCAGGGTGTAGACCAGCGTGCGCGGATCGGGCTGCTTGTACGAGACGGCCAGTCCCGGCTCGATCCTCATGTCGGGCGTGACCCGGAAGAGCTGCTCGCACACGTTCGCCAGCACGGTGTTCGGCGGGTAGTCGTACGCGAGGGCGTAGTCGAGCGTGTACGGCTCGGCGTACAGGGACCAGGTGAACGAGTCCAGGGTGCCCTTCGCGGGCGGAGAGGTCGGGGTGACCTCGTAGCCGGGCCCGCCGCCGGGGGCGGCCGTGGGCTTCGTGGCGCCGGAGCAGGCGGCCGTGGTGGCGGCGAGGGCGGCGGTACAGGTGAGGAGCGCGATGGTTCTCGACATGCGCATGCAGACCCACCCCTTTACGGGTGTAGTGACGGGCGCTGGGGGGATGGAGCGAGTATTGATGCGGGAACGTTCCCGCACAAGGTCTTGCGGGAACGGTTTTGCAAAGGTCAGAGAGATGGCAACATCGCCTCATGACCTCTGGATCACGGCACGGCGGGCAGCACTCGGCACCCACCCCGCGCGTCCGCCTCGTCGACGTCGCCCGCGAGGCGGGCCTGTCCAAGACGACCGTCTCGGCGGCTCTCAACGACACCGGAAGGCTCTCTCCCGCCGTACGGGAGAAGGCCCGCGAGACCGCGCGCAGAATGGGCTACCGACCCAATGCCACCGCGCGTCAACTACGCGCGGGTCGAGCCAAGTTGATCGGATACGTGGTCGGGGAGGCGGCCGACGCCCCCTCGGTCTTCCTGGAGTCGCCGTACTTCGCCCGGCTGACCGGGGCCACGGCGGCGACCGCGCTGCGACGCGGCTACGCCCTGGTCCTGCTGCCCTCCGGATCCCTGCAGAGCGAGTGGGCCGACCTGCCGCTCGACGCCGTGGTCGTCACCGACCCCGCCGCCGACGACCGGATCGTCGACGACGTGCTCGCCGCGGGGATCCCGGTGTTCAGCGACCGCTCCGTGGAAGGGCGGCAGGGGGCGCACTGGGTGGACGTCGACATCGACGCCGCCGTGCGCTCCGTCCTGGACCACTTCCGGGAGCAGGGTGCCCGCAGGCCCGTCCTCGTCGTGCCCGACAGCACCACCCGCTTCCATGCCGAGGTGTTCGCCGCCCACCGGGAGTGGTGCGCGGAGCACGGCCTGCCGGAGCGGGTCGTACGGGTCGGGGAACCCGGCAACGGACCGGTGGTCCGCGCCGTCGAGACCGCCCTGACGGGAGGCCCGGGGGCCGTCGGGGAGACGGTGGCCGATGGTGATCCGGCCGACGGCGGTGACCGGCCCGACGCCCTGTTCGTCGTCGCCGAGGCGAGCCCGCCCCTCGTCCTGGAGGCGGCGCGCCGTCACGGCTACGACGTACCCGGCGACCTGCTCCTCGTCTGTGTGAGCGAGGACGCCACGGCCGAGCACACCGACCCGCCCGTGACCGCACTGAGCCTGCGGCCCGAGGCGATCGCCGAGGCCGGCATCGACCACCTGGTGAAGGTCCTGGAGCACGGCAGCCGCGAGCCGTCCGGGACGCTCGTCCCGACCCGCCTCGACGTCCGCGCCTCCTCGGTGCGGTAGGGCTTGTCCGGGCCGCGTCAGACCGCGTGGACGAGCTTGCCGCCGACGTAGGTCCGCTCCACGCGGGCCTGCCCGATCTCCTCCGGCGGGGCCGTCAGGATGTCGCGGTCCAGGACCACGAGGTCGGCGAGGTTCCCGGGGCGCAGGCTGCCCGCGTCGTCGTGACCGTTCACGTGGGCGGTGCCGGCGGTGTAGGCGGCCAGCGCGGTCGGCAGGTCGAGCCGCTGCTCGGGGTAGAAGACCGGCCCGTCGGCGGACTGCGGATCCCGGCGGTTCACGGCCACGTGGATGCCCGCGATCGGGTCGGGGCTGCTGACGGGCCAGTCGCTGCCGGCCGCGAGCGTGGCCCCGGCGCGGACGAGGTCGCCGAAGGGGTACTGCCAGGCGGAACGCTCCGTGCCCAGGAACGGGATCGTCAGCTCGTCCATCTGCGGCTCGTGGGCCGCCCACAGGGGCTGGATGTTCGCGATGGCGCCGAGCGCGGCGAAGCGGGCCAGGTCGTCGGGGTGGACGACCTGGAGGTGGGCGAGGTGATGGCGGTTGCCGCGACGGCCGTTGACGCCGACCGCGGCCTCGATCGCGTCGAGCGCCTCCCGTACGGCCCGGTCGCCCAGGGCGTGGAAGTGGACCTGGAAGTCCAGGGCGTCCAGCTCGGTCACGTACCCGCGCAGCGCCTGCGGATCGACGAAGCTCAGACCGGAGTTGGCGGTGGCGCAGCCGCAGCCGTCCAGGTACGGGGCGGTCATCGCGGCGGTGAAGTTCTCCGCTACGCCGTCCTGCATGATCTTCACGGAGGTCGCGCGGAACCGGCCGGCGTTCAGCTTCTCGCGCCGAGCGAGAAGCTCCGGGATCTGCTCGGCGCCGCGCTCACGGTCCCACCAGAGGGCCCCGGTCACCCGGGCGGTGAGCGTGCCGTCGAGCGCGGCCGTCAGATAGGCGTCCGAGGGGTCGGGCTGCCCGTGGAACTCGCCGAGCATCGCGTCCTGCCAGCCGGTGACGCCGAGGGAGTGCAGCAGCGACTGGGCGCGGTGGAGCCCGGCGAGGCGGTCCGCGTCCGAACTCGGCGGCACCAGGTGGCCGACGAGGCCGGAGGCGCCCTCCTGGAGCATGCCGCTGGGGCTGCCGTCCGCCTCCCGCTCGATGCGGCCGTCGGCGGGGTCGGGGGTGTCGGCGGTGATCCCCGCGAGTTCGAGCGCCCGCGTGTTGGCCCAGGCGCCGTGGTGGTCACGGTTCACCAGCAGGACCGGCCGGTCCGGCACGATCGAGTCGAGCAGTTGCCGGGTCGGCAGGCCCCCCTCGAAGCTCTCCATCGACCAGCCGCCGCCGGAGATCCACTCCCGGTCCGGGTGGGCGTCCGCGTAAGCGCGGACCAGACGGAGGTACTCGTCGACGCTGACGGTCCCCGACAGGTCGCACTGGGCCAGCTCAGCCCCGGCGAACACCGCGTGGACGTGGGCGTCCTGGAAGCCGGGGATCAGCAGCTTCCCCGTCAGGTCGACGACCTCGGTGTCCGGGCCGATGAGCGCGCGGACCTCGTCGTGGCCGACGGCGGCGATCCGGTCGCCGACGACGGCGAGTGAGCTCGCCCGGGTACGGGCCGGGTCCACCGTGAAGACGGGACCGCGGGTGAAGACCAGATCGGCCTTGGTCATGCGCATGCTCCAGAGCGTGAGGCGGCGGGGTGGCTGGGCGCTATGGAAGCGGCAAGGCCGTTTACACGTCAATGGTGTTGACGTAAGGTCCCGGCCATGTCCGAGCGCGTGGTACCCGAAGGAAGCCGGCAGCGACGCCGCCCCACCAAACAGGGCGCCGTGCTCTCGGAACAGCTGATCGTCGACACGGCGCTCCGTCTGGTCGCCCAGCACGGCGCCGACGCCCTGTCGGTACGGAGGCTCGGCGCCGCCCTCGGCGCGGACCCGAGCGCGCTCTACCGCTACTTCCGCAACACGGACGCCCTCCTCCTCGCGATCGCGGACGAGCTGATCGGCCGGGCGCAGGACGGCTGGACGGCGACGGGCGACTGGCGCGAGGACCTCCGCTCGATGGGGCTGCGGATCCACGCCTGCTACCTCTCCCATCCGCAGGCCGCGGTCCTCGGGGCGTACCGCACGACAGGGCGCCTCCACGAGACCCGGGCCGTCGAGCGGATCCTCGGCATCCTCCGTACCGCCGGCTTCCCCGACGCGCTCGCCGTGCGGATCTACCACGCCTTCGTCGACCAGGCCCTCGCCTTCGCCGCCCAGGACGCCGCCGCGCTCTCCCTCCCGGCAGCCGCCCGGGAGAAGGAGGCGGCGGTCTGGCACGCGGTGTACGGCAAGCTGCCCGCCGACACCCATCCGCACATCGCCGCGACCTTCCCCCTGCTCGCCGCCGACATGAGCGACAGCGGCTATCCCTTCGCCCTGGAACTGATGCTCAGCGCGGTGGAGGCGCTCCGGCCGAGGGAGGGCCAGGGTTCCTAGGCAGCCGCGAGCGGGCGGTGGGCGTGCACGTACAGGTGCTGCTCGGGTTCCGCTCCCGGCCCGTGCGGCCGGTACAGGGCGGTGGAGTGGTGGACCACTTCCAGTCCCGCGTCTCCGAGGACGCGCAGCTGGTCCTCGGTCGCCAGGCTGCTCACCCTGACCTCGTGCCCCATCCACTCGATGCCGAGGAGCCGGATGTCACCCGGGACGGTGGCCATGACGAACGATCCGCCGGGCGCGACCCAGGAGGCCATCCGCGCCAGCGAGTCCGCGACGTCGGGCTGGTCCATCACGAGCAGCGGGAAGAAGGCGCACACCGCGTCGTACCCCCCGGCGGGGGGCCGGTAGGTCCGCACGTCGGCCTGCTCGAAGGCGGCGCCCGGCACCCGCTCGCCGGCCAGCCGTACCATCTCGCCCGACACGTCGATCCCGGTGACCCCGAAGCCGGCCCGCGTCAGGACCTCGGCCGTCGGGCGTCCCGTACCGCTGCCCACGTCGAGGACGCGCGCACGGGGCGCGAGGCGCTGCTTGAGCCAGTCGAGGGCGGCGAGCTGGCCGGGGATGTCCGCGAACACCTCCTCGTAGCGCGCGCCGACCTCGTCGAAGACCGCCGCGGCGGACTCTCCTCCGGGCTGTGGGTTCCCGCTCACTGTGCACCCTCCTCGTCCGGGTGAAGCTACGGCCACCGACACCGGCGGTCGGGGCCGTCGGCCCTCAGCATGCCAAGAGCCGGGCGCTTCGAGGGAGTCGTGGCGCGGTGGGAACCCGCCGGGGTCACGCCTCCTGTGCGGGCTCCCGGTCCAGGGGTGTGAGCTCCAGGGGTACGAGGTCCGGGCGCTTGGCGGTCCGGTCGTCGCCCGAGGAGTGGCCGCGCAGACGGCGGGCGATCCAGGGCCGGAGGAAGTCGGCGGCCCAGCGCAGTTCGACGGCGCCGGCTCGCAGGCCGACGGGCCGCGGCGGCGCGGGGGTGGGCAGGGGACGGGTCCAGGCGTCGTCGCTGCCGGGCAGCGCGAGGGCCTGGGCGACGGCGGCGGCGATGCGCTCGTGGCCGAGGGGACCGGCGTGCAGGCGGTCGGCGCTCCACAGGCGGGGATCGGTGACGACCGCGTGGTGGCCGGTCTCGGCGACGACGACGCCGTGCCGGTGCGCGGCCTCGCGGATGCGCTCGTTGAGGGCGGTGACGCGGTGGCTGACCGGCCGGGCCAGCGGGGTGATGCGGGCGACGTCCGGGAAGGTGAGGGTGGCGACGCGCGTGCCCTGAGCGGTGAGCGCGGCGAACATCGCCTCCAGGTGCCCGGCGACCTCGTCGGCGTCGAAGCGGGGCCGCAGCACGTCGTTGACGCCGGCCACCACCGTCGCCAGGTCCGGCCGCAGGGCGAGCGCGGGACCGAGCTGCCCGGCGTGCACCTGCCCGGCCAGGCGGCCCCGGACGGCGAGATTGGCGTACCGCAGGCCGGGGTTGTGGCGGGCCAGGTGTTCGGCGAGGCGGTCGGCCCAGCCGCGGAGTCCCGTCACGTCGTCGCCGTCGCCCACGCCTTCGGTCTGGCTGTCGCCGAGGGCCACGAACCGTGAGAAGGAAACCTGTGCGCCGGGCATGGCATGGCCTCTGTTTCGCTGGATGCCGAGGACGGGGGACGACGACTGCGGGCACGACCCTAGCCCCCCATGCACCTAATCAACTAATTGTGCAAGGCGTGGTGGTGTGGGGGCCCGGGGCGAAAGACCTAGGTCTGTCGTGGGAGGCCTCCTGGGCCATGGGCCCGATGCGGGCCCTGCGGGCCTCGGGCTAGCGTGCGAGCGTGCTGATGAAGACCCCCACCGCGCCCTCCGTCACCGACCTCGCCGTCCCCCGTGGCGAGGGGGTGAGCCCCGACGAGTTCCGGGCGGCGATGTCCCGCCTCGCGGCGGGCGTGGTCCTGGTGACCGCGCACAACCCCACCGGCGGCCCGGACGGCCGGGACGGCGAGGACGTCGGCATGACGGCCACCTCCTTCCTGTCGGTCTCCCTCGACCCGCCGCTCGTCCTGGTCAGCCTCCGCACCGGCTCCCGCATGGACGGCCTGCTCGCCGAGCTCCCGGTCTGGGGGATCTCGGTCCTCGCCGAGAGCCAGTGGCACGTCGCGGGCCGCTTCGCGACGAAGGGCCGCGTCTCCGACCGGCTCCTCTTCGCCGACCTCCCGTACACGCGGGGCGAGGAGAGCGGGGCGCCGCTGATGGGCGGGGCGCTCGCCACCCTGGAGTGCCGCACGGAGAGCCGTGTCGTGGCCGGCGACCACACGCTCGTGATCGGCCGCGTCCTGACGGCGGGACTGCCCTCGCAGGACGGCCGGTCACTCACCTACTTCCGGGGCGGGTACCGCCGCCTGGCGTAGCGTCGGCCCGCTCCCGCGACGCGCCGGATCGGCGCGCACCGCTCAAGCGGGTCCCGGTACGGCCCCGGGCCGAACTCCCCCTCCCCACCCGGGTGGAGAACCCGCTTGACCCGGTGTCAGCCCCGCAGGTCAGAATGGCCGCGGCGGTCTCCGAGGCCGCGTATCCGAGAACCCTGGAGGACCCAGCATGCGCGTCACCGCCTTCGACCACCTGGTGCTGAACGTCACCGACGTCGACAGGGCGCTCGCCTTCTACACGGGCCCCCTCGGCCTGGCGCCCGAGCGCGTCGAGGAGTGGCGGGCCGGCAAGGTCCCCTTCCCGTCGGTGCGCATCGACGAGAGCACCGTCATCGACCTCTTCTCCCGCCCGCGCGGCGAGTCGAACGTCGACCACATCTGCCTCGTCGTCGACCCCCTGGACTGGCAGGAGGTCATCGCCTCCGGGACGTTCGACGTCGTCGAGGGCCCCGTACCGCGCTGGGGCGCCCGGGGCTCGGCGCAGTCGGTCTACGTCAAGGACCCCGACGGCAACACCGTCGAGCTGCGCTGGTACCCGCAGGACGCCGAGGCCTGAGGGAAGACGCGTGCGCACGCCGTCCTCACCGGGTGAAGCGGAGCGGGCCGAGGCGTCGGCCGTCCGGATCGGCGCCCTCGTTCCGCTGACCCAGCCCGGCTGGGCGGAGGCCGGCCGGCATCTGCTGGCCGGCCTCGAACTGGCCGTTCGCGAGGTCAACGACGCCGGCGGGATCGCCGGAAGCCCCCTCGGCCTGGTCGTACGGGACACCGCGGCCGATCCGGAGAAGGCCGCGGCGGCCGTGGACGAACTGGCCCGCCTGGGCGTCGCCGCCGTGGCGGGGGAGTACCACAGCGTCGTCGCCCGTGCCGTCGCCGCCAGGGCCGACGCCCTCGGGCTGCCGTACCTCTGCTCGTCGGCGGTCCTCGACGCGCTCACCGACGAGCCGACGGACCAGGTCGCGCGCATCGCGCCGGCGCAGTCCCACGGCTGGCGCATCTACGCGGACTTCCTCCTCGGCGCGGGTCACCGGCGCGTCGCCGTGGCGGCCGATCCCAGCGTCTACTGGGCGTCCGGGACCCGGATCCTGCGGGACCACCTCGCCCCACGCGGCGGCACCGTCGTCGCACTCGACATGCGCGCGCTCACCCCCGCGGGCGTGTGCGACGCACTCGTCGACCACCGCGCGACGGTCCTCCTGCTGCTGGTCGGCCACCCGGAGCCCGCCGTACCGGTCGTCCAGGCCGTCCGCCACGACCGGCGACTCGCCGACGTCCTGATCGGCGCTCCGGCCGGGCAGCCGGAGTTCCACGAATGGGCGGCGGCGCTGGGTGGCGACGGCGCCGCGATCCCGTTCCTGTGCTACCGGCCCGAGCGCCTCGGACCACTCGGCGCACGCGTCGAGACGGTCCTGCGCGAGAGGCTGGGCGAGGCGCCGTCGTTCGTCGCCTTCGAGGGGTACGACACGGTCGTCGTCCTCGCCGACGTTCTGCGTGCGCGCGGGGCGGGCACCGCCGTGTCCTGGCCGGGCGTCGCGGTGGAAGGCACCCGCGGGCAGATCCGGTTCTCCCGCACGCCGGGCATCAGCGTGTGGCAGTGGGCGTGGGCGCCGGTCCACGTCGTGGACCGCGACCCCGCGGACCCCGATCGCTTCCGGACGCTCCACACGGGCTGAGCGGGCGGGTGCCGCTCCGTCACCGTGCCCCGCGCAGCCGAACGAGATAGACGGCGGTCACCGCGACGGCACGGTCAGGGTCCTGCGACAGCTCCACGAGGGCCTGCGACGCGGTGCTCCCCGGGATGTCCGCCAGGGCCTGGGTCAGCCGCACGCGGGCGGGCGCCTCCGTGGTGTCCTCGGCGAGGAGGCCGACGAGCCGGGCGGCGATCAGTTCCGCCGTCGCCGGGTCGCCCGCGAGCGAGGCCAGCGCGTCGGCGGCGTCGGTGTCGTTCCTTCCGGCCACGATCATGTCGACGAGCGTCGGCAGCCCGTCGGCCGCTCCCCGCGCTCCGAGCGCGAGCGCCGCGTGCCCGCGGACCACGATGTCGGGGTGCGCGAGGGCCTCCCGCAGCCGGGTGGTGGCCTCGTCGCCAGGCATCTCGGCGAGGGACACGACGGCGCGCTGCCGCACCGCCGCCACCGGGGAGCCGAGGCCCTCGGCGAGCAGGGCCGTGGCGTCTTCGCCGGATCGCGCGAGGGCCCACCGCAGCGCTCCGGCGACGTTCGTGTCCGTCTCGCTCAGTACGGCCTCCGCCAGAGCCTCCACCGGCACCGGAACCTCGTCGACCGAGGAGAGGGCGGCGCGCTGGCGCGCGTCGGCGCTCGTCGAGCGCAGTGCGTGGAGGAACGAGACGACCTGCAGGACGTCCTCCCAGCCGGTGGGGTCCGCAGCGTCGATCCGGCGCAGCCGGGTGAGCAACTCCGTCTCGGCCGCGATGCGTTCGCGGGTCTGCCGGATGAGGTCGGCGACGAGCGCCGAGGGCGTGAAGCCGGGATCGTCGAGCGCGCGGCCGATCTCCCGCAGCGAGAGCCCCAGGGATCGCAGGCTCTCGATGTGGAAGATCCGCCGGATGTCCGCGCCGGCGTACTCCCGGTAGCCCGAGCCCGTACGGCCCGACGGCCGCACCAGACCGAGCGACTCGTAATGCCTGAGCATGCGGGCACTGACCCCGGACCGCCGCGCCACCTCACCGATCAACACGCTTCATCCTCCCCCCTGCCCCGACCCGCCGAGGGCCACGACGCGCTTCGCCTCCTCGATCGCGGACTCGAAGCCCATGTCGGGGTCGTTCAGCAGCTGTTCGGTGGCGAGCGCGTGCGTGCGCACCCGCGGGTCGGGGCCCGTCGCCGCGGCACGCAGTGCGGGGACGACGGCGTCGCCCAGTGCGACGAGCGCCCGGCTGAGACTCAGCCGCGTCTCCCGCTCGCCGCGCCCGAGCTGGGTCGCGAGCACCGTGGCAAGCGAGGCCTCCTCGCCTTCCGGTACGAGCAGGACGGCGGCCCGCCAGGCGCTCCGCGCCACTTCGTCGTCGGCGTCGGACAGCAGCGCCCGGGTGATCGCAGGCCACGCGGTCCGGTCCCCGATCTTGGACAGCGTGTGCAGCGCCTGGCTGCGTGCCTGCGGACGGTCCGAGCGGACCTCGCGGAGCAGCTCGGGGAGCGTCATGGACACCGGGTGCCGGGTGAGCGCCCAGGTCAGCATGTCGCGGACGAAGAACTCGGGCTCGATCGCGCTCCGCTCGACGAGCTTGTCGACGAAGCGCGGGTCCGGCGTCGTACCGACCGCAAGAGCCGCCCGCAGCCGCACGGACGCACTGCCGTCCTCCAGGGCCTGGAGCGCTCGTGCCACATCCGTGTCCTGTGTCCTCATGGTCATCGGGACCACCTCCTCGGCAAGCAGTGAAGGCCTTGTCACCGTGTCAAGGTCAAGCGGGACCGTCACGCGAGGTCGCATTCCCGACCGCTCCCCTTACGGGGGAAAGGGTTTCCCCTTAGCCTCACCCCTGCCCGCAAGTCACCTGTCGGTCAACGAAACGATGATGGGCGTACGGCCCGGAGGTCGCCATGAGTTCCGCACCGCACCCGCTCGAAAGCCGCCCGGCGTCCATGGCGCATCTCTTCCTCTCCCGGGTCGAGGCCACCCCCGACCGGGAGGCGTACCGCTATCCCGTGGCGGCCGACGCCGGCGCTCCCGGCACCGAGGTGTGGCGGTCCCTGACGTGGTCCGGGGCCGCCGAGCGCGTGAAGGCGATCGCGGCCGGCCTGCTCGCCCTCGGGCTGGGCCCCGAGGAACGGGTGGCCATCACCTCCTCGACCCGCGTGGAGTGGATCCTCGCCGATCTGGGCGTGATGTGCGCGGGAGCCGCCGCCACCTCCGTCTATCCGAGTACCGACGCCGGCGAGACGGCGTACATCCTCGCCGACTCCGGCAGCCGGGCCGTCTTCGTCGAGGACGCCGTCCAGCTGGCCAAGGTGGTCACCCACACGGACCGGCTGCCCGGCCTCGACCACGCCATCCTCTTCGACGCCGAGGGGGACGTGCCCCGGGTCGAGGGGCTCGACGTGCTGACCCTGGCTGAGCTGGAGCGGCGCGGTACGGCGTACCTGCGGGAGCGTCCCGACGCGGTCGACGCGGCGGTCCGGGCCATCGGGCCCGAGCAGCTCGCCACCCTGATCTACACCTCCGGCACGACCGGCCGCCCCAAGGGCGTGCGCCTGGTGCACGACTGCTGGTCGTACCAGGGGGTCGCCCAGGAGGTGAGCGGGCTGCTGCGCCCCGACGACGTGCAGTTCCTGTGGCTGCCGCTGTCCCACGTCTTCGGCAACGCCCTGATCGCCGGCCAGGTGAGGACCGGTCACGTCATCGCCGTGGACGGGCGGATCGACCGCATCGTCGCCAACCTGCCCGCCGTCCGTCCCACCGTCATGGCGTCCGCGCCGCGGATCTTCGAGAAGGTCTACAACGGCATCGCGGGCAGGGCGCGGGCCGAGGGCGGCGTCAAGTACAAGATCTTCCTGTGGGCGGCGAAGGTCGCCCGTGACCACGCGCGGACCGGTCAGGAACGCAGGGCGGCGACCGGGCGGAGCACCGTGCCCCCGTGGCTCGCCGTGCGGCACGCCGTCGCCGACAGGCTGGTCTACGGCAGGATCCGGGCGGCCTTCGGAGGGCGACTGCGCGGGAGCGCCTCGGGCAGCGCAGCCCTCGCCCCCGAGATCGGCTACTTCTTCGCGGGCGCGGGCGTACCCGTGCTGGAGGGCTACGGCCTGACGGAGACCAGCGGCGGTTGCACCGTCAACCGTGCCGACGACTACCGGGTGGGTACGGTCGGCGTCCCCCTGCCGGGCACCGAGGTGCGGGTGGCCGAGGACGGGGAGCTGCTCCTGAGGGGCCCCGGTGTCATGCGCGGCTACCACAACCTTCCGGAACAGACCGCCGAGGTGCTGGACGGCGACGGCTGGCTCCACACCGGCGACATCGGCGAGGTGGACGCGGACGGCTTCGTCCGGATCACCGACCGCAAGAAGGACCTGTTCAAGACGTCGGGCGGCAAGTACGTCGCACCCACGGAGATCGAGAGCCGTTTCAAGGCCGTCTGCCCGTACACCAGCAACATCGTCGTCATCGGCAACGGCCGCAACTACTGCACCGCCCTGATCACGGTCGACGAGAGCGTCATCATGCCCTGGGCGGAGTCCCGGGGCCTCGGGGGCCGCAGCTACGCCGAGGTCGCCTCCTCGCCGGAGGCGCACGCGCTGATCGAAGGCTTCGTGGCGCGCGTCAACGGTGATCTGCAGCGCTGGCAGACCATCAAGAAGTTCGCGGTCCTGCCGCGCGACCTCGACGTCGAACACGGCGAACTCACCCCGAGCCTCAAGGTCAAGCGGCCCGCGGTGGAGCGCGAGTACGCCGGGACCATCGAAGCCATGTACGAGGGTTCCCGCGAAGCGTGAGGCCGAATGTCTCGACGGCGGGCCCATCGATCAGGGAAACTGTTCACAACAGGCCTACACCCAGGCCACGTTGAGTGACTTCTGCATCAATACGGGGGAGAACATGGGAAGATCCATCCATCGCGGCTTGGCGCGCACCGCGGGCGCGGTCGCGGCGTCGCTCCTGATCATCGGCGGCACGGCCGGCACCACGTTCGCCGCCGAGACCGACCGCACGGTCTCCGCCGCCGACACCTGGTACCCGTCGGTCGAGGTCAACAACAACTTCGCGGTGGTCGCGACCACGCACCCCGACACGGTGGGCTGCAACGGGTACAACGTGACCGGGTCGGGCACCTCCACCGGCAGGCCGATAGCCAGCGGCACCTGGACGCAGACAGAAGTGGCGTGCTTGGGGACCATCCCCGGCAAGTGGGACATCAAGGGGACGGCGTCCATAACGGAGGCCGACGGTGACAAGCTCAACATCAGCTACCAGCTCACCGCGCCGGTGACGTCGGACACCATGGTGTACCCGACTGGCACGTTCAAGATCACCGGTGGCGCCGGGAACTACGAGTTCGCGACCGGCAGCGGCAAGATGAACGCCCGGGTCAACCTCCTGGACCACGGCCACGTCAGCAGTTCGCTCCTCGGCGAGATCCAGTACCTGGGCTGACCCACCGGATGACAGCACCGTGACACGCTCAGAGCCGGCCCCGCCTTCGGGGCCGGCTTCGTCCTTCTGACTGCGCACCTCAAGGGGCCGCACCATGAAGAGCACGATGCAGGACCGTCAGCTGCTCGTCCGCGACATCCTCGCGCACGGGCAACGCGTCTACGGGAACAGCCGGGTGGTGCGCTGCGCCGACGGCCCGACCCCGCGATCCGCACAGACCTTCGCCGACATCGCCCGCCAGGCCGAGCAACTCGCCGCGGCGCTGACCCGGCTCGGCGTACAGCCCGGAGAGCGCGTCGCCACCCTGGCCTGGAACACCCCCGAACATCTGGTGGCCTATCTCGCCGTCCCGAGCATGGGCGCGGTGCTCCACACCCTCAACCTGCGCCTCCACCACGACCAGCTCGGATACATCGTCGAGCACGCCGAGGACGCCGTCCTCCTGGTCGACGCGACCCTCCTCGACATGCTCACCCCCCTGCGGAAACGGCTGGGCGGCGTACGCCACGTGGTCGTCATCGGCGACGCGCCGAAGACCGACCTGCCCGCCCACATCGCCGTGCACCACTGGGACGACATCCTGGCGGCCGAGCCGCCCGGCTTCGTCTGGCCCGACCTGGACGAGCGGGACGCGGCGGCGCTCTGCTACACCACCGGCACCACAGGCGACCCCAAGGGCGTGGCCTACAGCCACCGTTCCATCGCCCTGCACACCCTCGGCGTCTCGACCGGTGCCGGCTTCGCGATGCACGAGGGGGACCGCGTCCTGCCCATCGTGCCGATGTTCCACGCCAACGCCTGGGGCTGGCCCTACGCCGCCTGGCTGGCGGGCTCCGACCTGATCATGAACGGGCGGCTGCTGCACACCCCGGACCTGGCCCGGATCATCAACGAGGAGCGCCCCACCGCCGTGGCGGCGATCTGCACGATCTGGAACAGCCTGGTGCACCACGGCGCCCGGCACCCCCTGGACCTCGGCGGCGTACGGCTCGCGGGCTGCGGCGGCGCGACCCCGCCGCGCGCCCTGCTCCAGGAGCTCAAGGACCGCTACGGGGTCCGCCTCAAGCAGGGCTGGGGACTGACCGAGACCAGCCCCCTGGCCACCTTCGCGGTCCCCCCGAACGGCACCCCTGACGAGGAAGAGGTCGGCTGGCTGGCCAAGAGCGGCCGGGTGATGCCCTTCGTGGAGGTGCGGCTGATCGCGGAGGACGGCAGCGAGCAGCCCTGGGACGGAACCTCGGTGGGCGAGCTGGAACTGCGCGGGCCCTGGGTCACCGGCTCGTACTACGACACCGAGGACCAGCCCGAGAAGTTCCACGACGGCTGGCTGCGCACCGGCGACCTGGGAGTCATCGAACCGGGCGGCTGGGTGGTGGTCAGCGACCGCCTCAAGGACGGCATCAAGAGCGGCGGCGAGTGGATCTCCACCATCGAGCTGGAGAACGCGATCATCGAGCACCCCGCGGTCCTCGAAGCCGTCGTCGTCGGCGTACCCGACCCGCGCTGGGAGGAACGCCCGCTGGCGTGCGTGTCGCTGGTGCCGGGCGCCGAGACCGGCGGGGACGAGCTGCGGGAGTTCCTGACCGGGCGGGTGGCGCGCTGGTGGATCCCGGAGCGGTGGTCGTTCGTGGACGCGGTGCCCAAGACCAGCGTCGGCAAGTACGACAAGCGGGCGGTGCGCACGCTGTACGCGGACGGAGCGCTGGACGTCCGGGAACCGGGTGGTCCGGACGGGACGAAACCGTAGGGGGTGTCTTGCCGATCAGGCCGGGCTCGCGGCGTGACCGACAAGACACCCCCTAGCGCTGAACGGCGGGGCGGCGCCCCGGATCGCCCGGAGCGCCGCCTCCCGTACGCCTCAGGCCGCCGAACGGCGTGCCGCCTCCGCGAGCAGCTCCCGCTGCCCTTCGGGGCCGAGGCCCAGTTCCCGTACCAGCCGGAGCGTCAGCACCAGACGGGCCTGGATCGTCGTCTCCGGATCCGGGTGCTCACCGCCGGGCGCAGTGCCCTCGTCCAGACCGTCGGTGATCAGGCGGGCGAGGAACGCCGGGTCGAAGTCCTCCGCGCCGGCCTCCAGGGATCCGAGGAAGTCCGCGACGTAGCCGTCGACCTCCTCCTGCGTCGCGCCCTCCGGGAAGCGGCGCCGGGCCGCGAGCCCGAAGGCGACGCCCACCGCGTGCCCGTAGAGCGGGTCGGCGGGGTCGAGGGCGGCGGACTTCTGCGCGAACCCGATGAAGTCGAACGCCAACAGGGCGCCCAGGAAGTCGAGTTCGACGGATCCGGCGGGGGTGGAGATCTCGGTGGTCATGACGGCTCGCCTTCTGCCGCGGGGGATGCGGCCGTGGTTCCGTGGGCGGCGGTCGTGATCGCCGCCGCGACGTGTTCGGCGTCCCGGCCGACGAAGCCGATCAGCGCGGAGCCGCGGGTACGCATCCGGTACAGGCCCAGGTAGTAGCTGCCCGGCACCGCCCCGATGCCCTCCGTCTGCCGCGGCTCGCCGGCCTCGTCGAGCATCTCCGGGTCGAGCCAGCTCCAGTCGGTGCGGAAACCGGTCGCCCAGATCACCGTGGACGGCTTGACGCGCTCGCCGCCGGCGACCAGCAGCTCGGCGCCCTCCGCGCCGGTGACCCGGCCCACCGTCCGTATCCGGCCCTCCGCGACGAGCTCGGGCACCCGGTCGCCGACGACGGGGTCGGGAGCCTGCATGTTCACCGGCAGGCTCATCACCCCGAGGACGCTCATCCACCAGAACATGTCCCGGCCGACGACGGTCTGCGGCAGCGGCGGTGAGACCGCCTCGCTGCAACTCAGCACCACCTCGTGGGTCCTGGCCAGTTCCCCGGCGATCTGCCGGCCCGAGTTGCCGTCGCCGACGACCACCACCGTGCCCTGCGCCACCTGGGCGGGGCCCCGGTACTCGCTGGTGTGCAGGGTGGGTACGTCCGGGCTGAGCCCGGCGGCGAGATCCGGGATCCGGGGCGTACCGAACGCCCCGGTCGCGATCACGACCCGGTCGGCCCGGCAGTCACCGTGCGGCGTCGACAGCAGATAGCCGTCACCGTCCCTGCGCAGCGAGAGGACCGGATGGTCGGTGAGCACCGGGAGCTCGAACCGCTCGGCGTAGTCGCGCAGGTACGCCACGACCTCGTCCTTGCCGGGGTAGTGCGCGCCGTGGCCGGGGAAGGGCAGGCCCGGCAGGCCGGAGAACTGCGCCGACGTGAACAGCGTCAGCGAGTCCCAGCGCCGCTGCCAGGTCTCGCCGACCTCGCTCCCCGCGTCGAGCAGTACGCACGGCACGCCGGCCTGCCGCAGGTGGTACCCGACGGCGAGGCCGGACTGACCCGCTCCGACGACGGCGACCGGCACGGTGGCCGGCAGCCCGCCCGTCGGCCGCCGTTTCGGGTCGGGCTGATCAGTCGGCCGATCAGTCGGCTGATCGGTTCGCTGGTCGGTTCGCATACAGAATGTCCTCACTTCGCTTCTCGGGGCCGGCCGCAGGTGGTACCCGACGGCGAGGCCGGACTGACCCGCTCCGACGACGGCGACCGGCACGGTGGCCGGCAGCCCGCCCGTCGGCCGCCGTTTC
>NZ_JBITBZ010000015.1:0-132478 GCF_044452745.1 Streptomyces sp. NPDC051822
GTACGACGCTCCTCATCCTCGCCGCGCTCCTCACCAGCGGATGCGTGGCCGTCCCCCCCGCCCCCCGCCCCCCCCCCCCCCCCCCCCCCCCCCCCGCCCGCCCCCCCCCCCCCCCCCCCCCCGCGACCGGGGGTTTCGTCGGATCGGGGTCGGTCAGACGGGCGTCGGCGTCTGGGACGACGCCGGGCCGGGGGTCCAGCGCAGTACGGCGCCGAGACCGCCCGCCGGGCCCGTCATGTCCTCGGGCACCACGAGCACTTCGGAGTCGGCGGCGACGCAGGCGCGCAGCAGGGCGTCGTCCGCGCGGGCCTCCTCAGCCCTGCCGAACCCCCAGCCCTTCGCCTCGGTGCGGCCGACGGCGATGTCGTACGCGCCGGTGCCGACCCAGACGGGCCGCCCGGCGTCGGAGGCGTCGTGGCCGAGGAGCAGCGTGGCGACCTGGTGTTCCCGCGCGGCCTCCACCACGGCGGGTACGCCTTCGGCGGCGGGGCCGGGAGACGTCTCGACGGTCGACTCGCGGTGCTCGCCGGGGCGCCCGCGCGCCGCGCGGAACGCGTCGAGCGTGCGCTGCACCCGTTCGCGGGCGTACCGGGAGCGGGCCTCCTCGACCTGGCGGGCGAGGTTCTCGGTGGACGCGCCGGGGGCCCGGCTGCCGTTCTCCACGTCGACGGCGATGTTCCGCAGCTGCTGCGGGAGCCGTTCCCGTACGGCCGCGCGCTCGCGTGCGTCCCCGGCGAGGACGAGCAGCGTGCCGCCGTCCTGGGGGCAGCGCCGGGCGATCTCGGCGGCGATGATCTCGGCCGTCTCGTCCCAGGCGCCCTCGACCTTGTTGGTGTAGTGCCATTCGTAGCGGTCCTCGGGCATGCTTCGGTGGCCGCGGCCCTGCCACTGCTCCCCCTCGGCCGTGCCCATGTGCTCCCTGCCGAAGGAGTGCCACCGCTCCAGTTCGGCGCCCGTACGGTCGATGAGGGCGACCATGCAGTCCGGTTCGTCGGTCCGCAGGAACATCAGCGGGGCGATGTGCGGGAGGCTCGACCAGGTCACTTCGACGGTCGGCGGGGCCACGGGGAGGGGCAGATCGAGCACGATCTCCCCGGCCGTGGCGTAGAGGGCGCGCCCGGGCGGGGCGCCCGAGGCGGGCTCGGACGCGAGCCGGTCCGCTACCGCGCCGACGGTGGCCGGATCGGCGCCGTCGTCGACGAGGGCGCTGACGACGGATCGGTCACGGAGGTTCTGGATCTTCACCGCGTCCTCGGTGGCCCGGTTCGTCTCGATGAAGACGGAGGCCCAGGGGCCGGAACGTTCCAGAAGCGGTTTGAGGAAGTCGAGGTCCATGGTGTCCCCAATGATGTCGGGCGGGCATCGTCGCCTGAGCTTTCGCCTTTCGGTCGGTCACGGGTCGTCCCGGGTCTGTACCGGTCACTCACCTTCCGCGGCGCCCCTTCGTCTCCCTGGTGCCGGTCTCGTCCTCCGTCCGGCGTTCGCCCTCCGCCTGGGAGGGAGTGGTCTGCCGCATCGCGTCGTCGCCGTCGCCCAGCAGCTGTGCCTCGCGGGCGCGGGCGGCCTCACGGTCCAGCTCGTGCTGCCGCCGCACCGCGTCGTCCGACGCGTGCTCGCGGGGTCCGTCCCTGCGCGCGCTCATGGCCTTCCTCCACTCGTCGGGGTCCTCGGAGGGCGACTGCCCCGGCTCGCGGCGGGCATGCGGCGGGCTCCACCGCCTACGGTTCGCCCTCGGACGCGGCCGTCCGTTCCTCCTCGGTCCTGTCCGCCGCGATGTCCACGTGCATCGCGGCCTCCTCGGCGGGCGCGGCCCCGTCGTCGGGGCCGACGTCCCGGGCGACGGCGCGGTCGACCCGGCCCACCCGCGTGGCGACCGGGGCGAGCCGGCCGGCCCGGGTCGCACCGGCCTCCTCGTCGACGGGCTCGCCCGCTCCCTCCGGCAGGTCCCCGATGCCGTCGCCCTCGGGGGGCGGCGCATCCGGGACCTCCTGGGCGAGCCTTTCGTCGAGCGACTCGCCCTCCCGCTGCTCGCGCTGGGTGGTGCCGTGCCGGGTGACGCCGCGCGGGCGCTCGGGCGGGGAGTAGCCGGGGACGGACATGTCCTCGAGCGGGTCCGTCACGATCGCGTTGTCCGGATCGAGTTCGCCGGAGGGCCGGTTGTCCACGTCGGAGTGGGTGGGCTGGTAGACGTCGTCGCCGCGGGCGCCGGGGTCGGGCTCGTCGCTGACCATGGCGGGTTTCCCTTCGTCTCGGTGAGCGGGTGGGCGGGTGTACTGCGGGCCGGTGCCCGGTCAGTCGGTGGCCAGGATGATCGCGTACACGAGGAAGAACAGGGCGCACACGACGACCAGGATCCACAGCAGCAGGAGGGGGCCGGTGGCCCAGCCGCGCCGGGGTGGCCGGTGCGGGCCTGTTCCCGTTCCGGTCCCCGACTCCGCCGGCGGTGTCTCGCCCGGTCGCATGCCGCCGTCCGGGAGGTTCCTGGGGTCCGGGTCGGGGTTGCTCGGTGCGGTCATGAGGTCTCATCTCCCTCGGGGTACAGAGGGTCCGTACGGTCGAACGGCCCGGTCCCGACGATCCGGCGGCGCGTCCCGGGTCTCCCTAGAGGTCGCGGAGGGCGGGCAGCAGCGTCGTCTCCGCCCAGCGCAGGAAGGGCATCTGGTGGGCGCCTCCGACCTGGACGAGGGCGAGGTCGGTGAAGCCGGCCTCGGCGAAGGGGCGGACGGCGTCCACGACGGCGCCGACGTCGTCCCCGCAGGGGACGCTCTTCGCCACGTCCTCCGGGCGGACGTACTCGGTCGCCTGCTCGAAGCCCGCCGGGAGGGGGAGTTCGGCGTTGAGGCGCCAGCCGCCCACGGACCAGCGGAACTGCTCGTGGGCCCGGCCCACGGCGGCGTCCCTGTCGGTGTCGAAGCAGACCGGCAGCTGGCCGATGCGGGGCTTGCCCGCACCGCCCTGCGCGTCGAAGGCGTCAAGGAGTTCGCGGTCGGGCTCCGTGGCGATCAGCAGATCGCCGTGGCGGCCGGCCAGCGCGCAGGAGCGGGGCCCCGACACCGCGATGCCGACGGGCGGCGGCGTGTCGGGGACGTCCCACAGCTTGGCGTCGTCGACCTGGAAGTGGCGGCTGTGCCGGGTCACGTACTCCCCGGAGAACAGGGCGTGGATGATCTCGGCGGCCTCGTCGAGCATGTCCAGGCGGACGCGTGCGGAGGGCCAGCCCCGGCCGACCACGTGCTCGTTGAGGTTCTCTCCCGAGCCGAGGCCCAGCCGGAACCGGCCTTCGGACAGCAGTTGCAGCGTCGCCGCCTTCTGCGCGATCACCGCGGGGTGGTAGCGGAAGGTCGGGCAGGTCACGAAGGTCATCAGGGGAATGCGGGTGGTCGCCTGCGCGGCGGCTCCGAGGACGCTCCACGCGTACGGTGCGTGGCCCTGTGACGCCAGCCAGGGGAAGGAGTGGTCGGAGATCACGGAGAAGTCGAATCCGACCCGTTCCGCCTCGACCACGTGCCCGACCAGCTCACGGGGGCCTGCCTGCTCGGTCATCATCGTGTATCCGATGCGCATCATGCCCCGCGACTTGCCACGGCGGGCGTGCCTGAAACGGTCCCGGGCCCGTCACATGCCGCCGCGGGGGTTCGGGTCCTCGGGGCCGGGCGGCATCGGCCAGGCATTCCGCTCGTTCCCGGGGGTGGGCATGTTCTTGGGTCCGGGCTCCGCCGGGACCGGCCCGGGTCCCTCACCCATGGCGGCGCCAGGGGTGCTCCGCCCGGTCTCCCCGCCGGCGCTCGTCCCCGCGTCGGCGGGACGGATACGGCCGCGCCAGCCGCCCGTCTCCCGGCCCTGCTCCTCGATGAAGCCCTTGAACCGGCGGAGGTCGCCCTTGACCCGCCGGTCCAGCACACCCATCGCGTCCGCGGCCTTCTCCAGGAAACCGTCGGACTCGACGTCCATGGCCAGCCGGACCCGGGTGTGCTCACTGTCGAGGGGCTGGAAGCTGACGACACCCTTCTGCTGCACGTCCCCGGCCACCGTCCGCCACGACACGCGCTCGTCCGGCAGCTGGTCGACGATCTCCGTGTCGAACTCCCGCCGCACCCCGGCCACCTTCGTCCGCCAGTGGCAGTGCCGGTCGTCCGTCTGCCGTACGTCCTCCACGCCCTCCATGAACCTCGGGAACTCCTCGAACTGCGTCCACTGGTCGTACACCGTCCGCAGCGGAACATCCACATCGATCGTCTGCTCGACCCTGCTCATGACGTCCTCTCCTTCACGTCTGTCTCGGACACCGTCGCGCGTACCCGGCGATCCGCGCCCCATGCCCGGTCGCCTGGCGCCTCGCGGACGGGCCGGTAGCGTGGATATACCGGCATATACCGTCACATACTGGGAACGAACCGGGAGTCGGCCTTGGCGAAGGACGCGCTCGTCGTCATCGACATGCTGAACGCCTACCGGCACGAGGACGCGGAGCGTCTCGTCCCGTCGGTGGCCCGGGCCATACCCGGCATCGTGGATCTGCTGCGGCGCGCAAGGGCGGCGGGTGTTCCGGTCATCTACGCGAACGACAACTTCGGCCGCTGGCGCTCCCACCACGGCCAGATCCTCGACATGGCGCTCTCCGGCGACCACCCCGAACTCGTCGAGCCGGTCCGGCCCGACGAGGACTCGCTGTTCGTGGTCAAGGCCCGCCACTCCATCTTCTACGAGACGCCGCTCGCCTATCTGCTGCGCGGTCTGGAGGTCGACGGGCTCGTCCTCACGGGGCAGGTGACCGAGCAGTGCGTCCTCTACTCCGCCCTCGACGCGCACATCCGGCACCTCGGGGTCACGGTGCCGCGTGACGCGGTGGCCCACATCCACGGGGACCTGGCGGACGCGGCCCTGCGGATGGTGGAGCGGAACATGGGCGGTCGGATCGTCGACGCCGCCGACATCGCGTGGTGACTCCCGGCGGCCTCGGGTGGGTCCCGAGCGCGTGCCGCGGCCCGGTGGCGGTGCGCTCGCCACCGGGCCGCGGCGCGTCGGGTCTGCCTCCGGGCCGGGTCAGGATTCCGAGACCGTCTCCACGAGGTCGCCGGTCTGCCGGTCGGAGAGGGAACGGGCGACATCGGCCTGGGCGATGATGCCGACGAGGATGTGTCCGTCGATGACGGGGACGCGGCGGATCTTGTGTTCGCTCATGACGCTCAGCACCTGCTCGACGCTGTCGTCCGCCTTGACGGTGATGATCTCGTCCTGCGCGCACTCGCCGGCCGTGCACTGTGCCGGGTCCTTGCCCTGGGCGACGGCCTTCACGACGATGTCGCGATCGGTGAGCATGCCCTTCAGCTTCTCGTCGGGGCCGCAGATGGGCAGCGCGCCGACATCGAGATCGACCATCTTCCGGGCGGCGTCGACGAGGGTCTCGGAGGAGCGGACACAGGTCGCGTCCGGGGTCATGATGTCGCGTGCGGTGGTCATGACTATCGCCTGCACTCAGGGTCGTGGTGGCTGTGTCTGACGGGTGCCCGGCCGGGCACCCCGGTCCGCGGCCGCCGGGCCGGGGAACACCCGGCCCGGCACCCACGGGTGAGGTCGGCGGGCCCTAGGCGGGCGGGCGCGGCTTCATGTCGTCGACGGCCTTCCCGCTGCGCCGATGCCCCTTCTCCATGGCCTCACGGGCCTTGCCCTTCATCTCCTCGGTCTTGCCCTCGGCCTCCATCCGCTTGTTGCCCGTCGCCTTGCCCACGGTCTCCTTGATCTTTCCCTTGGTCTTCTCCACACCGCTCTTCTTGGCCATGAGGGGCTCCTTTCTCGTCCTGCTCATCGATGGGCGTCCTCGTCGGCAGGCGTCATCCACGGTTCCCGCCGCCGTCGAGGGCGTCGACGATCGCGCCCGCGAAGGCGTCGAGGTCGTCGGGCCTGCGGGAGGTGATCAGGGGGTGGCGTCCGGAGGTGTCGACGACGACCTCCCGGTCCACCCACGTGCCTCCGGCGTTCTCCAGGTCGGCGCGCAGCGACGGGTACGAGGTCAGTTCACGGCCCTTGGCCAGTCCGCTGTCCACGAGGAGCCAGGGGCCGTGACAGACCGCGGCCACCGGTTTGCCGGCGTCGGCGAAGGCCGAGACCAGGCGCAGTGCCTCGTCGTCGGTGCGCAGCCGGTCGGCGTTGACAGTGCCGCCCGGGACGACCACGGCGTCGAAGCCGTCCGCGGTGGCTGTCGCGAGCCTCGTGTCCGGTGCGACCTCTGAGCCGGGGCGGCGGTCCGATACGAGGGTCTGGACGGGCTCGTCCTTCTGCGCGGCCACCGTGACGCGGGCTCCGGCCTCGCGCAGGACGGCGATGGGCTTCTCCAGTTCGACCTGCTCCGTCCCGTAGTTCGTCGTCAGGACGAGGACGCTCCTTCCGTCGAGCTTTCCGTCGGGCTTGCCGTCACGCGACACGGCACATTCCTCTCTGCGGGTCGGCCCCCCACCATTCCTGCGGGTCACCGCGCAGGCGCCGCGCAAACCTCGTACGCCGGGGAGAACGAGCCGCACATGATTTCCCGGCTAGGGGGGAAACGCCGGGGATCCAAGGGTTTCGCGCCGAGGACCGGCCGGCCCCAGAGGCAACGGAGGTTCTGCCATGGTTCCCCTTCTTCTCGTCCTCCTGGTGATCCTGATCCTGTTCGGCGCCGGCTTCGCCCTCGACGTGCTCTGGTGGATCGCCATCGCGGTGCTCGTGGTGTGGCTGCTCGGGTTCCTGATGCGGAGTGGCAACGGTCGCTGGTACCGCTGGTGAGGCGGGGGTTCCCCGCCTCAGAGGGCGTTCACGCCATGAGGGCCGGCCCGCGCCCCGGAATCCTCCGGGGCGCGGGCTCCGGTGCGAGGCCTCACCGGACGAATCTGGACTAAACCGTGTCAAAACGTCGGACAACGGGCAGGCTTTCTTCAGGACGCTCGACTGACGGGCCCCGCGGCTCCGCCCCCTCGGCGGCGACGGAGGCCCATTGCCACCGTCGAAGGAGCTTTTCATGTCCACCGTCCGTGACCTTTCGGTCACCTCCGCCACGGCCCCGGGAACCGTCGAAACGGCGGGCGCCAAGACCCGACGGGCAGCGCTCGACGGCCTGCCCGAGCCGACCCGGCCCACCGCCGTCTCCACGGACGACGCGCGGACCCTCTCGGTCGCGCTGTTCGAACGACTGCGGGTACTGGAGGAGGGCACGCCGGAGCACGCGTACGTCCGCAACACCCTTGTGGAACTCAATCTCAGCCTGGTCAAGTTCGCCTCCCGCAGGTTCAGGAACCGCGCCGAACCCGTGGAGGACATCATCCAGGTCGGCACGATCGGTCTGATCAAGGCGATCGACCGCTTCGACCCCGGCCGCTCCATCGACTTCTCCGCCTTCGCCCTGCCGACGATCGTCGGCGAGATGAAGCGCTTCTTCCGCGACACCAGCTGGGCCGTGCGCGTCCCGCGCCGCCTCCAGGAGATGCGGATCGACCTCGCGAAGGCGGCCGACGCCCTGGAGCAGAACCTCGGCCGCCGGCCCAGCCGCGCCGAACTCGCGGCGCGGCTGCATCTCACGGAGGACGACATCACGGAGGGCCAGCTGGCGGCCCACGGCTACGCGGCCCGCTCCCTGGACGTTCCCGCGGGTGACGAGGACTCGGCGCCCGGCGCCAGCCCGCGGCACCTGGCCACGTCCGAGCCCTCCTACGAGCTGATCGAGTCCCTGACATCGTTGCGGCCGCTCCTCGAGCGGCTCCCCGAACGCGACCGGCACATCCTTGAGCTCCGTTTCGGCGAGGAACTCACCCAGGCGGAGATCGGGCGGCGCATCGGACTCTCCCAGATGCACGTCTCGCGGCTGCTGACCCGGATCCTCGGCGAACTCAGGAAGGGCCTCCTCGAGGAGGCCGAGGAGGAGCCGGACGCCACGGCGGCCGCGACGAGCGACTGACCTCCAGCCAGACCACCTTGCCGACCACTCCCGGGCCCCTGTCCTCGCTGCCCCAGTCCCCGGCCAGCCTGTCGAGGACCATCAGGCCGTGGCCGCCGGGCAGCGCGGGCGACCGGGTCTGCTGGACGAGGGGGTGCTCGGGGTTGGTGTCCGCCACCTCCACGCGGAGCCACCCGTGACCGTGCCGCAGAACCAGCTCCTCCGGGCCGCCGGCGTGCAGACAGGCGTTGGTGACCACCTCGGACACCAGGAGCAGCACGTCCTCGACCCGCTGCTCGGCCTCCTCGCTCTCCGCGGGGATCCAGCCCCATTCGGCGAGTGCCTGCGCGGTGAAGTCCCGGCAGCGTGAGACCACGCCGCGGGTCCCGTACAGCGCGAGCCTGCGCACCTGCTCCCGGGTGCCGTCCACCCTCTCCGGCATGTCACCCCCCGACATGTCCCTCGCCGCCTTCGTGGCCGCGCCGGGAGAGCGCGTCCTCCGTGTTCTCGTACACGTGGAAGACGCTCCGGGCGCCGGTGATGTCGAACATCCGGTCCACCGGGGGACGCAGTCCGGACAGGTCCAGGCTCCCTCCGGCCTCCACCATCCGCAGCCGGGCCCTGAGCAGCACGTTGAGCCCGGACGAGTCGCAGAACCCGAGGCCGGAGCAGTCGACGACGACCCGCCCGCTGCCGTCCCCCCGTTCTAGCTGTTCCCGCAGCGGGGCGACGGAATCGCGGTCGAGTTCGCCCGCGAGCACCAGGACGACGGTGTCCGAGTCCGGCACGGGCCGTACTTCCACGCTGACGCCGCCGGCCCGGAACCGGTCGGGCAGGTCTCCCTCCCCGCGCTCCGTCCGCTCTTCGTTCCGCATGCGCTCACCAGCCTTCGCTCACCAGCCTTCTGATTACTTTTGCCCTTTCTACACCTTTTTCCACGCCCTGACCGTGCCCATGTCGTGGCACGCGGACGGCGCCCGCACAGAGTGCGGACGCCGTGGAAAGCGGATGCGCGGGGCCGGATCAGCCGCGGACGATGTTCTCCGCCTGCGGGCCCTTCTGGCCCTGCGTGATGTCGAACGTCACGGCCTCACCTTCGGTGAGCTCGCGGTATCCGTTGCCCGAGATGTTGGAGTAGTGAGCGAATACATCCGGTCCACCGCCGTCCTGGGCGATGAAGCCGAAGCCCTTCTCGGAGTTGAACCACTTCACGGTGCCGCTGGCCATGCTCGTCCTTCTGGTCAATCCGGCAGCGACCCCGGTGCCGGGCGCTGCGGCGCCCTTCTGCGGGCGTCCACACCTGTCCTCCCCCGCCTCGCCCGTACCTACACCCATGATTCCGATCTTCTTACCGCGCCACTCGAAATCCGTACGCCCGAGCGAGTCGATCACTCGTCCGTGAGTTGCGCCGCCGGCCCGGCACGCGCGCCCCGATCCTTGCGTGGGCGGTCGCGATCCTGCCGCCCCGTCGGAGCCGGCTGTGGGTGGGGAGAGGTCATGACGCGGGACACGGGACGCCACGGAGGCCCGGCGGGGCAGGCGGTGCTGCTGGCCGCCGGGCTCGCGGACGTGGCGGTGGGCGCGCTCGGTTCCGCCCTGGGCGCCGTACGGGGCCTCGCCCACCGCTCGGACGCCGCGGAGCTGGTCGCGGAGGCCGAACGGGACCTGGCCGCGCGGGGGCGTCTGGTGCTCGACCGCTACACGGCCGTGCCCCCCGCCCATCTGGAGGTGCTCGCCCAGCACGTGCTGGCCCGGCGGGTGGCTGCGGGTGACTGAGCGGTGGGAGGCGGCCGCGTTCCGGGCCCGCGTCGACGCGGTGCTGCACCGGTTCGTCGCCGACGAGGCCGACCTCCTCGCGGCGGTCGACCCGGCCCTGGCCCCGGTGGCCGAGCAGGTGGAGGCGGCGGTCGCGGCGGGCAAGCGGCTGCGGGCGGCGTTCTGTTACTGGGGCTGGCGCGCGGCCCGGCAGCCCGAGAGCGAGGCGCTGCTGCGGGCGGCGGCGTCCATGGAACTGGTCCACGCGGCCGCGGTCGTGCACGACGACCTCATCGACGACAGCCCGCTCCGGCACGGACGGCCCAGCGCCCACGTGGCCCTCGCCGGCGCCGTACGGCACCATCCGCGGCCGCCGGAGGCGGCCAGGTCGCTCGCGATGCTGGTCGGGGACCTGCTCATGTCGCTGGCCGGGCAGCTGTTCGCGACCAGCGGCCTGCCCGCCGCCTACCTCGGCCGGGCGAGACCGCTGTGGGCGGCGCTCGCCCGGGACCTGATCGCCGGTGAGTGCCTGGAGATCCTGCACACCGGTGCCGCGCCGGACACGGCGGCCTCGCTGAAGGTGATCCGATACAAGACCGCCAAGTACACCGTCGAGCAGCCCCTGTTGATCGGCGGCGCCCTGGCCGGGGCGGGTGAGCGG
Source organism: Streptomyces sp. NPDC051822 (assembly GCF_044452745.1). Taxonomy (NCBI): domain Bacteria; kingdom Bacillati; phylum Actinomycetota; class Actinomycetes; order Kitasatosporales; family Streptomycetaceae; genus Streptomyces; species Streptomyces sp. NPDC051822. The sequence goes on from NZ_JBITBZ010000015.1 coordinate 10,323, forward strand.
CTGCGCGAGGGGTACAGCGCCTACGGGCTGCCGCTGGGCGAGGCCTTCCAGTTGCGGGACGATCTCCTCGGCCTGTTCGGAGACCCCCGGCACACCGGCAAGGACGGCTCCGACGACGTACGCGGCCACCGGCCCACCGCCCTGCTCGCGGAGACGTGGCGCCTCGCAGGACCCGACGAGCGGGACCGGCTGAGCGCCCTGCTCGGCCGGCCCGACCTGGACGAGGACGGGCTGGAGGCCGTACGCGACACGATGCGCCGGCTGCGGACGCCCGACCGCGTCGAGCACATGATCACCGCCCGGGTCGAGGAGGCGCTCGCCGCCCTTCGCGACCTCGACGTGCCCGCGCCCGCCGACGCCGCCCTGACCGCCCTGGCGCACTCGGCGGCGACCCGGCGGTCCTGACACCCGTCGCCGGGGCGCGGCCGACGCCCCGGCGGAGACAAGGAGCCCTGCCATGGCACCCACCGACGCCTCGACGAACGCCCTCCGCCAGTCCGGTGACGAACTCGCCGACGCCACCGTCGCCGCTCTCTTCGAGCGCGGCGAGACCGGCACGTACAACACCCTGATGCGGTTCTTCTCCACCGCCGGCGCTCCCGTGCCGGACGGCCTGCCCGACGTCGCGCGGGAGTACCTGGCGGCCACGAGCGCGCCGCCCTCCTGGGTGGACTGGGACGAGATGGAACGGGCCCGGCTGTTCCTCGTCGACAACAACGTGCACGTCGCCACCGCGCTGTCCTTCGCCGCCATGCCCGCGTGCTACCTCGTCCCGCACGTGGCGAAGCTGCTGTCGACGACGCACGGTCTGAAGTACCCGGCCACGCGCATGGCGGCGACCGGCCAGTTCACCGTCTACCTGATGCGGCCCGACGCTTTCGAGGCCGGCAGCCGGTTCCTTCCCGCCGCGCAGAAGGTCCGTCTGCTGCACGCCTCCATCCGTCACCACCTCGCGCGCGAGGACCGCTGGGACACCGCGGTGTCGGGGGTGCCGATCTGCCAGGAGGACATGATCGGCGGGCAGATGTTCTTCTCGCTGCTCGTCCTCGACAGCCTGCACCGCCTCGGCATCCACATGTCCGAGGAGGGAGCGGCCTCCTACTACTACGCCTGGCGCGTGGTCGGCGCCCTGCTCGGCGTCGACCAGGAGGCCGTCCCCAAGTCCCTCGACGAGGCACGGGAGTTCCTCGACCGGTACATGATCCGGCACATGGGCCCGTCCCCGGAGGGCGCCCTGCTGACCCGGCAGCTCATCGACCTGTACGAGGAGGTCGTGCCGGGGACCCTGCTCGATCCGATGGTGCCCGCGCTGGTCCGCTACCTCGTCGGGGACACCTGCGCCGACTGGCTGGAGGTCCCCAGCACGCCCTGGGACACCGTCGTCAAGACGGTGCCCCACCTCCTCGGCGTGCTCGAGACCATCGAGGACCGCTCACCCCTTGGTGCCTGGGCGCTCGACCGGCTCGGTGACCTCACCACCCGCTTCGAGCTGTCCTCCCTCACTCGAGGGCGCGTCATGCACTACGCCGTCCCCGAGCACCTCAGGGAGGAACACGGCCTTCCCGGCGCCCCGTCCCGCACCAGGCGGTGGACACCGCCCCCGGCCACGGTCTCACCTTGAACCGGGCGGGCGGCCGGGCGACAGGTCTGCCGCTCAGCGCGGCGGCGGTGCCCGACCCCTGTCACCTCGGGTGTACCCAGCGGTAACCTGCGGGCCCTGTCCGCGATTCGGGGGATTCCCATGGGTGCCTTCACGCCGTTCGATCCCGTCGCCGAGCACGAGAGGACCCGTGCCGCTTTCTGCGCCGTGCTCCCCCGGCTGGCCCGGCTGCTGCGCGAGGTCCCCGACATGGACGCGCCTTCCGGGGTTCCCGTGTGGACGGTCGGCGACGTCGGCGCGCACCTCGCGGGCGCGTACTTCGCGTACGCCGCCGGCTTCACCGGCGAGCCCATGGACTGGGACGGGATCATGCCGCGGGGCGACGCGCCGCTCGGCGAGCGGATCGCGGCCGTGAACGCGCTGTCCGTCGGTCTCCTCGGCCGGGAGGAACGGGCCCGTCTCCACGAGGTCGTCGTCGAGCGGGGCGAGACGTTCCTGCGGGTCACCGAGGGCCTCGCTCCGGACACTCCCGTCGCCGCGCCCTGGCTCGGGAGGGAACGGACGGTCCCGCTGTCGGCGGCGACCGGTCTGATGCTCAGTGAGAGCCTCGTGCACGGCCTGGACATGGCGCGCGGGGCCCGACGGCCCTGGTCGATCCGTCCGGACGAGGCGGGTCTGGTGATCGGGCAGTCGATGCCGACGACGATGCCGGCGGCCCTGGACACGGTGAAGGCGCGCGGGGTCCGCATCGCGTTCGACCTCGTACTCAAGGGCGGTCCCCGACTGGCGGTCGTCGTCGACGACGGCACGGCGACCGTGACGCGCGACGCCCCGCCGCGCGCGTACGACTGCCGGATCACGGCGGCACCGGTCGCGTTCCTGCTGGTGTCGTTCCGGCGCACACCGGTCTGGAAGGCGGTGGCGCGCGGCGGGCTGCGGGCCGGCGGGCGCAGACCGTGGCTCGCGACGCGGCTCGGCGAACTCATCGTCACGCCCTGACCGCGGCCGTCAGTGGGTCCACTCATCGAGGACCTCGGCGATCCGCCGGACGTCGATGCGGCCCTCGGCCACCCGCTCGACGAGGTCGATGGCCTCCTCCGCCGACACGTCGACGGGGTACCCGGAGGCGTGGAGATAGGCCGCCGCGACGACCACGCCGTACAGCTCGTTGGAGTGTTCGAGGGCCGGGACGCGGACGAACTGCTCCAGGAGCGCGGCGGCCCGGTGGTGCGGCCGGTCGTACACCGGGGTGTCCATCACATGGAAGACGTGGCGGGCGCGGGCGGCCTCCAGCGCTCCCCAGTCGGAGATCTCCGGATCGCCGGGTATCTCGGACTGGGCGACGGCGAGCAGCCAGGACAGGTCGATCCGGAGCAACGCTCAGACCCGGTTCAGCCGGCGCCGGTGCCGTGCTCCGCGGGGCGGCCGAAGCGCTCCGCGAAGGCGGGGCCGTGCAGGCCCACGAAGGAGCGGGCGCCTTCGAAGAACCGCGCGCGCTTCAGGTCGGCGTCCAGGACACGGCCCGCGTAGTCCTCTGCGGGCAGGCGCTGCTCGGCCGCGGCACGTTCCAGCGCCTCGTACGCCTCTTCGCTGATCTCGATCCTGATCTCGCGTGCCATGCGCCCACGGTAGCGGCCGGGCGCCGGGCGCGGCAGAGGGCGGGCGCCGGGCGCGGCAGGGGGCGGCGGGGCCGGCGCCTCCGCGGTTCGGGATCCTCGTCGCGGCCAGGGTGGCGGGATACCCTCGTGACCTGCGCCTATCCCTGTGATCGGATGGGGCCATGGATTCTCGGACCCTGTACCTGTTCAGCAGCGCGGCCCCGCCCGTCTTCGACGTCGCCCGGGTCATCGAGGAGGCGCAGGCGGACGGCTGGGACGTGTGCCTCGGCCTCACGCCGACGGCGGCCCGCTGGCTCGCGCACTCCCTCGACGGCCTCGCCGTGCTCACCGGCCACCCCGTGCGGTGGGACTACTCCCTGCCCGGCGATCCGGCCGTGTGGCCGGAGGCGGATGCGGTCCTCGTCGCGCCGGCCACCTTCGACACGGTGAACCAGTGGGCCCTCGGGCTCACGGGCAAGTGGCTCGTGGGCGTGGTGGCCGAGGGCATCGGGAAGGGGCTGCCGATGGCGGTGATGCCGTGCGTGAACGCGGCGTACGTCGCGCATCCCCAGTTCGAGCGGTCGATCGAGACGCTGCGGGGAGCCGGGGTCAGGGTCGTGTACGGCGAGGGCGGCTTCGTCCCCCACGAGCCGGGCCGGGGGAACCCGGAGACGTATCCGTGGCGCGCGGCGCTCGACGCCGTGGCGGACGTGGCCGGCCGGGGGCTGCCGCCCCTGGGGTGAAGCGATCGGGGGGTCGGATCCGCCCGGCCGTTCCGGGTCCCGCCGGGGGCGCGCGTTCTGACGCCGCGCGCTCCCGGGGCGTCCCGCGCCGGGAGCCGCTACTGCCCCACGCGGCCGTCCACGCACTCGCGCAGCAGGTCGGCGTGTCCGCAGTGCCGGGCGTACTCCTCGATCCGGTGCACCCACAGCTCCCGCACCGCGGTGTCGTCCTGGATCACCCGGGCGCCCAGGTCCGGGCACGCGAGGAGGGCGGCGTCGGTCGCCGCCTGCTCGCGGGCGAGATCGGCGAAGGCGCCCTCTACCACCTCCGGTTCGGCGACGGCTCCTTCGAAGTCGCCGTCGGCCGCCCCGTACAGCTCGGGCTCCGGGTTCTCCGGCAGGATCCAGTTGCGCCAGTCCCGCTCCACCTCGGCAAGGTGGCGGACCAGGCCGAGGAGGGACATGGTCGACGGCGGGACCGACCGGCGGGCCAACTGCTCAGGGCCGAGGCCCTCGCACTTCATCAGGAGGGTGTGCCGATAACCGCCCAGGAAGTCCTGGAGCGTCGCCAACTCACCGTCGGGAGCGGGGCCTTCGCTGTGCCGGGGATCCTTGTCGGGGTCCGCCCACATGTCGGGGTAGACGCTGGCCCCACTCCACCGCTCGGGTACGTCGCTCGCTGTGTCCACGTGCCGAGGATGGTGAGCCGGGACCCGGTGCACAAACGATTATTCCGCAAGGGAGTTCGCGAGATCGCGTGTGCGGCGTGAAGGCGATGCGGAGAGATCATTAAGAAACCTTGTTGAATAACCCCGTACCCCGGGTTCGCTCTTGATTTGCTCCTGCCAACCCGCACAGGGTTTCTCTCGAACGTTTGACGCCCCACACGTCAACACGAGGAGAGAACCTCTTTCATGGCAACTCACAAGCGATCCCACGGCCTTCGCAACGCGGCCATAGCCACAGGTACGGCTGCCGCGGCCGCCGCGGCGCTGTTCGCGGGCAACCTCGCCGGGGCCGCCACCCCGGCCGAGGGCACCGTGCACGGCCTCGGCGCCCCGGGCGCCGTCGCCGGCAGCTTCGTCGTCATCCTCGACGCATCCGCGAACAAGGCGGACCTCGCGAAGAAGTACGGCGGCACGCTCCAGCGCTCGTACGGCTCCGAGGTGAACGGCTTCTCCGCGTCCGGCCTCACGGTCGAGGAGGCCAAGCGGCTCGCCGCCGACCCCGCCGTCGGCACGGTCGTGCAGAACAAGCGCTTCAGCATCAAGGAGACCCAGGAGAAGCCGCCGTCCTGGGGCCTGGACCGGATCGACCAGGCCGCGACCGCGGGCGACGAGAAGTACACCTACCCGGACAACGGCGGCGAGGGCGTGACCGCGTACGTCATCGACACCGGCGTCCGGATCTCGCACCAGGACTTCGGCGGCCGGGCACAGCACGGCTTCGACGCCGTGGACAACGACGACAGCGCCGACGACGGCAACGGCCACGGCACCCACGTGGCCGGCACCATCGCCGGCACCGCCCACGGCGTCGCCAAGAAGTCCAAGATCGTGGCCGTGCGCGTCCTGGACGACAACGGCTCCGGCACCACCGAGCAGGTCGTGGCGGGCATCGACTGGGTGACCCAGAACCACTCCGGGCCCTCGGTCGCGAACATGAGCCTCGGCGGCGGCGCCGACGAGGCGCTCGACGCGGCGGTCAAGCGGGCCATCGCCTCCGGCGTGACCTTCGCGGTGGCGGCCGGCAACGAGTCGGCCGACGCCGGGCAGGGCTCGCCGTCCCGCGTGCCGGAGGCGCTCACCGTGGCCTCCAGCACCAAGGACGACGAGCAGTCCGACTTCTCGAACTTCGGCGCCGTGGTCGACCTGTACGCCCCCGGCTCGGACGTCACCTCGGCCTGGAACGACAGCGACACCGGCACCAAGACGATCTCCGGGACGTCGATGGCCGCGCCTCACGTGGCGGGCGCCGCGGCCCTCTACCTGGCGGCCAACACGTCGGCGACGCCCGCCGACATCTCCACCGCGCTGACCGGCGCGGCCACCGCGGACGCCATCAAGAACCCCTCCGCCGGCACCGCGAACAAGCTCCTCAAGGTGGCCCCGTAGCCACACCGCACCATCGCACCACTGAGCCGCTGCACCACTGCACCACTGCACCACTGCATGACCGCATGACCGCATGACCGCATGACCACCACCGCACCACCGCACCACCGGTCGGCCGACCACCGCGTCACGAGAGGTGGCCCTTCACACACCCGTGGAGGGCCACCTCCCGCGTGCGACGACGAGATACTGCCCCCATGCAGCAGACGCCGCCCGCCATGAAGCCGGAGCCCATATCGGCCGACCCGCCGCACCGCACCGACCGCACGCTGCTCACCCAGTCCTGGCTCGACCTGACCTTCCTGCACTGGGCCGTGGACCCCGCCGACGTGGCCCCGCTGCTGCCCGCCGGAACGGTGCCCGACACGCTGGACGGGGTCACCTATGTGGGACTCGTCGCCTTCCGGATGCACCGGGTCGGCTGGTTCCGCCTCCCCGGGCTCCCCTATCTCGGCAGCTTCCCCGAGACCAACGTCCGGCTGTACTCCGTGGACGGGCACGGACGCCGCGGTGTCGTCTTCCGCTCCCTCGACGCGTCCCGTCTGATCCCCGTGGCCGTCGGCCGCTGGGCGTTCCGGATCCCCTACGTCTGGTCGCGGATGAGCGTCCGCAGCGACGGCTCCACCGTGACGTACACCAGCAGCCGGCGGTGGCCGGGGCCCCGGGGGGCGGACAGCGCGATCCGCGTCGGGATCGGCGAGCGGGTCGAGGAGCCGACCGCGCTGGAGCACTTCCTGACCGCCCGCTGGGGCATGCACAGCTCCTTCCGCGGGCGTCCGATGTACCTCCCGAACACCCATCCCCGCTGGCCGCTGCACCGTGCCCGGCTCCTCGGCTGCGACGAGACGCTCGTCGCGGCCGCGGGTCTGCCCCGGCCCCTGGGCGCGCCCGTGAGCGTGCTCTACTCGCCGGGCGTACCGGTCCGCTTCGGCGGGCCGCCGCCACGGCCGGACCTCGGGTTCGTCCCCCGTCCGCGCGACGGCGACGCCTGACCGACCGCCCGGGGCGCGGTGCTCCGGGCGGTCGGTGCGGGGCCGGGCCGGCCGCGTGTCAGGGGCAGCTGACGCGGATGTCGCCGGGGTCGGTGGTGCAGGTGTCCGTACCGGGGCCGCCGTTGGCGGTGTCGTTGCCCGCGGTGCCGTCGGTGGTGGTGAGGCGGTCGTTGCCGTACGAGCCGGTCAGGGTGTCGCCGCCGGAACCACCGTTGAGGGTGTCGTCGCCGATGCCGCCGTCGATGTTGTCGTTGCCGAAGCCGCCGTGGACGGTGTCGTGGCCGTAGCTCGCCCGGAGGGTGTCGTTGCCGCCGAGGCCGCAGATCACGTCGTTGCCGTTGCCGCCGTTCAGGGTGTCCGCGCCGCTGGTGCCGATGATCGTGCAGCCGCGGCTGTTGTTCACCGAGGTGGAAGCCGCGGCCGTGTTGTCGGACGTCATCGGGTCCTGAGGTGTGCCGCTGACGGTGGCGGTGTTCGTGAGCGTGCCGGCGCTCCTGGGCTCCGCCGTGACCGTGACGGTCGCGCTCGCGCCCGGGGCCAGCGAGCCGACGGCGCAGGTGGCGCCCGTCGTGGTGGTGGTGCAGCCGCCCTGCGAGGGGACGGCCGAGACGAGCGTCGCGCCGGCGCCCGCGAGGGTGTCCGTCAGGGTGACGCCGGTCGCGGTGGCGGTGGACGTGGCGGCGTTGGAGACCGTCACCGTGTACGTGGCGCGGTCGCCGATGCCGACGGTGGCCGTGCCGGTCTTCGTCACCCGCAGATCCGCGCTCGGCGGGGGCGGGGTCGTGCCGTCGCCGCCCTGGTACCGGGCGAGGGCGAAGGCGAAGCCCGCGCCGTAGCCCGCCGCGACGATCTTCCCGTCCGGCTGGACGAGCACCCCGCGGGCCTCGCCGAAGTCGTCGAAGCCGGTCACCACGAAGCCGTCGCCGCCGAAGCCGGTGTCCACCGTGCCGTTGGTGTGGAGACGGGTCAGGCCGAAGCCGTGGGCCTCGGAGCTGTTCGGGTCGGCCGCCCGGCCGGCGAGCACGATCTTGCCGTTCCCCTGGAGCGCCATGTCGTACGCGATGCCGCCGTCGCCCGGGGCGTTGACGGACGTACGCCCGCCGGTGCCGAAGCCCGCGTCGGGGTGCCGTCGGCGTGGTAGCGGAGGGCGGCGAAGCCGGCGCCTCCGGAACCCGCCGCGACGATCTTGCCGTCGGGCTGCACGGCCACGGCGTTGCCGAACTCGGTGCCGCCGAAGTCCGCGGTGACCATGCCGTCGCCGCTGAAGGTGGTGTCGAGACTGCCGTCGGTGTTGTAGCGGGCCACGCCGATGTCGAAGGCGGTGTTCCCGACGTAGCCGATCGAGACGATCTTCCCGTCCGGCTGGAGGGCCATGCCCTGGGCGATGCCGCCGCCGTCCTGGGGCGAGGTGGCCGTGAATCCCGCGACCACCGCGCCGTCGCCGCCGAGGCCGGGGTCGAGGCTCCCGTCGGCACCGAGGCGGACCACCGCGAAACCGCCGCCACCGGGCTTGCCCACGGCGACGATCCTGCCGTCGGGCTGCACCGCCACGTCCGCGCCGTCCGCGGACCCGCCGAACTCGGCGACGCGCACCAGGCCGCCGTCGCCGAAGCTCAGGTCGGGGTGGCCGTCGGGGTGGTAGCGGGCCACGGAGAAGAAGCAGCAGCCGCCGCCCTCCTCGTCGAACACCGCGGTCGTGCCCGCCACGACGATCTTCCCGTCCGACGGCTGGATCGCGACGGCGTTGGCCGTGCCTCCGCCGCCGCCGAAGTCGCTGATCACCGTGCCGTCCCCGCCGAAACCGGGGTCGAGGGCGCCGTCGGTGCCGTACCGGGCGAGCGCGAAGCCGGACTCGCTCGCCCCCACCACGACCAGCTTGCCGTCGGCCTGCCGTGCGATGTCGTGGCCCTCCGCATAGCCGGTGACGGGGGTCGTCACCCGGCCGTCGGGACCGATGGTCGGATCCAGATCGCCTGGGGCGGCCAGGGCCGTCCCGGGGAGCGCGAGGACGAGCGCCATGCCGAGTGCCGTTCCGAGCGCGGCCGGCATCCCGGCCCTCCCGCCCGGTCCGCGGCGGCGTTCCGCCGGTCTCAGCTGTCCATGGGTCATGGGGGAAGAACCTCCGTCTTCGCGGGTGTACGGGAGCAGCGCACAGCTTCGTGCCGGTCCGCCCCCCTCTCCCTCGGGCCGTGCCGGAATGGGCCCACCGGCCCCCGGGAACCACCCCCGCGAGGGAGCGCGCGGGGCGCGCTCCGCTTGTCGGCCACCGGCCGCCGGGGTCGGCGGTATGCCCCCGGGGGCCCGGGGCGGCTCGGGCACCACGTACCCTCGCCTCGGACGGGACACGGGTGCGGATCGCGGGATACCGGACGCACGGCGAGCGGGGAACGGAACATGACGCAGGCGCACGGGCAGCGGACGGAGCCGCCCGGTGGGGACGACCGTGACCGGGCCGCCACCGTGCGCGTCTTCATCGCCCTCGCTCCGCCCGACGAGGCGAAGGACGAGCTCGCGCGCGCACTGGGCCCCGCGTACGACGCCTACCCGCACCTGCGGTGGAACCGCATCGAGGACTGGCACATCACCCTGGCCTTCCTCGGCGAGCTCCCGGTCGCGACCGTGCCGCTCCTGCGTCCGCCGCTCGCCGGCCTGGCGGCTTCCCGCCGGCCGGTCGGACTTGCGCTGCGCGGCGCCGGGCACTTCGACGAGCGGGTGCTGTGGAGCGGGATCGAAGGGGACCTGGACGAGCTGCGGCGGCTCGCCTCCGATGTGCGCACGGTGGTCAGGGAGTGCGATGTCCCCTTCGAGGACCGTCCGCTGCGGCCGCATCTGACGCTGGCCCGTGCCCGGCGCGACGACCGGTCGAGCGTGGTGGACATCGCCGCAGGACTGGACGGCTTCACCGGCCGCCGCTGGCCGGCCGAACGGCTCCACCTGGTCGGCAGCGACTTCGGGCGCGGACCGGGGCCGATCCGGTACCGCGACATCGAGTCGTGGTCGTTCGACGGAAGCTGAGGCCCGGGGCGGTGTCGCAACCGGCGGTGGTCCCCGGGCGTGTTTCCCTGTGAAGTGATCACTCCGGAAAGGGAGTTCCCTTGTCCTTCTCAGGATTCAGCCCGTCCCGTCGTACCGCTCTGGCCCTCGGCGCGGGTGCCGCCGTCGCCTCCGCGTTACCGCTCGGCGGGAGTGCCCACGCCTCTGCCGGGTCCGGCGGCAAGAACCTCGCCCCGCGGCTGTGGGAGCTGGAGCAGCTGCACTCCGCCCGCCTCGGCGTGTTCGCGCACGACGTGCGGACGGGGCGCTCGGTGGCGTACCGCGCCGACGAACGCTTCCCTATGTGCTCGCTCTTCAAGGCCGTCGCCGTCTCGGCCGTGCTCCGCGACCTCGATCACGACGGCGCGTTCCTGGCGCGGCGCATCCGCTACACCAAGGCGTACGTCGAGCGGTCCGGCTACTCCCCCAGGACCGAGCTGCCCGAGAACCTCGCCCACGGGATGACCGTCGCCGAGCTGTGCGACGCCACCCTGCGCTACAGCGACAACGCCGCCGCGAACCTGCTGCTGCGCGAGCTGGGCGGTCCGACCGCGGTCACGCGGTTCGCCCGGTCGATCGGCGACACCGTGACGCGGCTCGACCGCTGGGAGCCCGAGCTGAACTCGGCGGAGCCCTGGCGGGAGACCGACACCAGCAGCCCCCGCGCGATCGGCCGGACCTATGGCCGGCTCGTGCTCGGCGACGTGCTCGCGCCGCGGGACCGGGAGCGGCTCACGGCGTGGATGCTCGCGAACACCACCAGCGGTGAGCGGTTCCGGAAGGGGCTGCCCGCCGACTGGCTCCTCGCCGACAAGACCGGCGGCGGCCGGTACGGCGGCAACAACGACGCGGGCGTCACCTGGCCGCCGGACGGCGGTCCGATCGTGCTCGCGGTGATGACCACACGGTTCGAGGAGGACGCGGCGCCGGTCGACGCGCTGGTGGCCGACGCGGCGGCCCTGGTGGCGGCCGAGCTCGGCTGACCCGGGAGAAACGGCTCGAATAAATGGGTTGAGCGTCGCCCGCGGCCTTCCTAGGCTGTGGGTACACGCTGAAAGGAGGTGATCCGAGAACATGGTTTCTTTTCGGATTCGTGAGGTGACTGCGGGCTAACGGCCTGCCGTCGCACTCTGTGCACCCCGGCAGGTCACCTGCCGAAAACCACGCAGTCACCCGACCCGTGGGCCGCCGGTAATCCGGCCGGCTCCCGTCCGAACTCGAGCGGACGGGACCAAGGCCCACGGGTCGTCCGCGTTCCCGGCGTGACAGCGCCTGCCCGGACGCTCCCCCTCCGGTGTGAACGATCTTGCGTTCACGTCTCCGTCATGGTCCGATGTCCTGTCTTTCTCATGATCATCACATTGGGGGCAGAATGACCAGGAGTATGGACCGACGTTCCGTCATGCGCGGCCTGGCCACGGCAGGCGCCGGCGCGACGGTGGGAGCCGTGGCGATGGGCAGCGGCCCGGCGTACGCGGCGGGTTCCGGGGACGACCCGTACAGCGTCGACGTCATCGCCAAGGGCGCCGACCCGACCGGCGCCACCGCCAGCGACGCCGCGTTCCGCGCGGCCGCCGCCGAGGTGCTGGCCTCGTTCCAGCCCGGTCCCATATCGGGAGCGATCCCGAAGAAGGTCCTGGTCATTCCGCCCGGCACCTATCTGCTGACGCAGCCGGACTCGCTCCTGCCGAACGTCGACGGTGAGGGCAACGGCGGCATCGTCGACGGCGTGTCGATCACCGGCTACGGCAAGCGGCTGTCCCGGATCGTGTACTCGCCGGCGGCCGACGACACCACCCTGTGGACGAACTACCAGCGCTACAAGAACATCCGGATCTCCGGGCTCACCTTCACGAGCACCAACGCCACGTCGAGCTTCAACTACGCCTACTCCTCGGCCGACTACGGCGTCCAGGACACCTGGTACACGGACGTCGAGTGGCGCGGCAGCTGGAAGCGCGGCATCGGTCTGGACGGCCCGGCCACGACGTCCAACCTGAACAGCGAGATGGGCTGGGACCACTGCCAGGTCGGCGGCTCCTACTCCGACGCCTTCCTCGTCATGGGGATGACGCCGGCGGCGACGCAGCAGGACCAGTTCCTCAACTACTGGTTCCGTGACTGCAAGGTGGAGTACCAGTCGGGCGTGTTCGTGAAGAACAACCGCGGCGGCTCGATGAACTTCGTCGGCGGCTCCTACATCCTCACCGACGCCGCGTCGAACGGTACGTTCTTCCAGCTCACCGCCGACGCGGCCACCCGCGCCGACTCCGTGACACGCCTGTACGCCCAGGGCATCCGCTTCGAGCTGCGCGGCCTCGGCCACAAGGTGATCGACTCCCGCTGGTACAAGGGGAACATCACCTTCGAGTCGTGCGACGACACGGCGCTCAGCTTCAAGTCCTGGGCGCCGGACGCGGTCACCCACGTGTACGACTTCGACGCGAACGGTGCCCGCGGTCCGATGGTGCGTTACGTGGACTGCGGACTGATGGGCTCGCACCAGGTCACGACCGGGTCCACGGCGACGACGGCGGGCAAGCTGCTGTACGACGGGTGCCGCTTCATCGACATGCCCGCCGCGACCGGAGCGACCGGGTTCCTCCGCTGGACCGGGGCCGCCGCGCCCCGCTACGAGGTGCGTGACTGCCTCGGCGGCGCCACCTACCTGGCGAACGTGAAGAACCCCGCCTGAGCACCGACGGGCACACCCCTCCCGGACGGCGCCAATGGGCGCCGTCCGGGAGGCGGTTCACCGCACGTACACCCGGATTTCCGGCCGCCGGTCACCCGGTGGCGCCGTACCGACACGGAAGGGCAGCACGCTCACGCAGGACTGAAAGCCCCCTGCAGAGGAGAGTTGCGTGACTCGCCCCACCATCGCCCGGTCACTGTTGCTCGTCATGACCACGGCGCTCGCCGCATCGGCCCTCGCCGTGCCGGCCCAGGCCCATCACCGCTCCTCCGAAAGCCCGTTGCCGACCGTGACGCCCCGCGCGGAGACCGCGGTCCTGCACGACGACGACGAGGGCGGCAACGCCGACGCCGACGACCCGGCGATCTGGCGCAACCCCGCGGCCCCCGGCCGCAGCCTCGTCATCGCCACCGCCAAGGAGGGCGGTCTGCGCGTCTACGACCTGGACGCGCGACAGGTGCAGTCGATAGCCGCGCCCCCCGCCGTCGGCGAGGACGACGCTCCGGGCCGCTTCAACAACGTGGACCTCGTCCACGGCCTGCGACTGTCCTCCGGCCGCGCCGACCTGGCCGTCACCAGCGACCGCGGCCACGACCGGCTGCGCTTCTACCGCATCGACCGCGACCGCGCCGGCGGCCCGCTGACCGATGTCACCGACGCCGCCGCGCCGCCCGTCTTCTCCCGGGACCAGGCCGAGATCAACGACCAGCGCACCGCCTACGGACTCGCGACCTGGACGGACCCGGCGTCCGGGAAGTCCTTCGCCCTGGTCAGCCGCCGCGAGCGGACGAGCATCACCCTGCTCGAACTCCTCCCCACCGCGACCGGCACGGTCACCTACCGCACGGTCCGGACCCTGGACCTCCCCTCCTCGTTCCGCCTGCCCGACGGCACCTCGTGGTCCCCGTGCGCCGAGCCGGACGAGCTGCCGCAGGTCGAGGGCATGGTCGTCGACCCGGCCAACGGCACCCTCTACGCCGGCCAGGAGGACATCGGCATCTGGCGGCTGCGCGCCGACCTCACCGGCACGCCGAAGCTGATCGACAAGGTCCGCGAATACGGCGTCCCCGGCGTCTACGACGAGGAGAGCGAGGAGTGCACGCCCGGTGCCGACCCCGGCTACGGCGGCACGAAGATCAGCGCCGACGTCGAGGGCCTGACGCTGCTCACCGAGTCCGACGGTGACGGCTACCTCCTCGCCTCCAGCCAGGGCGACAACACCTTCGCGGCCTACGACCGGGAGCTCGAGGACGCCAACGAGTACGAGGGCGGATTCCGCGTCGCGCCCGCGAACGGCACCCTCGACGGCTCCGAGGAGTGCGACGGCGCCGCGGTCCTGAACGCCCCGCTCGGCGACAGGTACCCGAACGGTCTCCTCGTCGTGCAGGACGGGCACGACGCGCCCGGTGACGGCGACCGGGACGCGACCAACTTCAAGTTCGTCGACCTCGGCACCGTCATGGACGCCCTCGACGACTGATCCCGCGCCGCCACGCGCCCGTGCCGTCCGCCGAAGCCCCCGGGCCCGGCGGACGGCACGGTGTCATGGGGCCGCGAGGAGCTCCGCCACCGCGTGCGCCGTCGCCGGGTGGCGGGCCGTCAGGGACGGCGCGTGCCCTGCCGGGGCGGTCGCCGCCCAGGGTTCCGCGCAGCCCAGGAGGTCCGCCACGGCGTCGCAGGTGGCCCGGTGGGCGGAGAGAAGTGCCGCGCCCGCCGGGCCCGCGGCCCGCCCGTCCGCCGGGGCCCAGGCGTCCCCGGCTCCCACCAGGTCCGCCACCGCGTCGCACGTCTCCGGATACCGGGCGAGCAGCGCCGCGCCGCGTGCCGTGCCGGACGACGGGAGGGCCTGCGTCTCCGGCTGTGCGCGCCACGGCGGGACCCAGGCGTCCAGGGCCACGAGCCGCGCCGGGAAGATCCGTCCCGCCTCGCGGATGAGCAGGGGTGCCAGTTCCGCGGCGTTGGACCGCAGGGTGGTGATGAGGGTCGGCAGCCAGGGCAGCAGCACGGCGTCCGGCAGCCGTCCGAAGGCGTTCGACACGGCCTCCACCACCACGTCCGCGAGCCCCGGCACCGGCTCGAGCGCGTGCACGAAACCGCTGAGGTAGCGCGGGTAGGAGGGCACGGCCAGGGGGTTGGCGAGGAGTTCGTCGCAGCGGGCGCGCAGCTCGCCCCGGGAGAGGGTGCCGAGCTGGACCTGCGCGGCCCACAGGAGCGCCGTCTTCGCCTGGTCCCCCGGGTGCGACTGCGCCACCGCCAGTTCCAGCTGCGTCCGGTCGCAGCCCAGGGAGAGGGCCAGGCTCTCCATGCCGAACAGGAATCCCAGCATGGCCGCCACCTGCCCGACGGTCGCGTCCTCGTCGCGGAACGCCGTCGGCAGCAGCGTGCAGTAGTGGGCGTACCCGGCTCTGACGAAGGACTCGATCCACGGCGGCAGCGCCGGTTCGGCCGTGCGGTAGTAAGCCAGGAGGCCGCGAATCCTGCGGAGCACCTCCGGCGCCCCGTCCACGCTGCGCTCGCCCGCGAGGACCTCCAGCGCGCGCGTGCCCAGTTCGTCGGCGAGGCGCCGGCCGCCGAGGTACAGCGTCGCGTCCTCGACGGCGGCGAGGACCTGCGCCGTGGTGGCCTGGGACCCGTACGCGGTGCGGCGCAGGCGCTGCTCCAGTACCTGCTCCAGGCTCACGCCCTCGTAGCCGAGCTCGATGAGGGCCCGCTGGTGGGTACCGAGGGAGAGGTCCCACGACTCCTGGATGGACCGCTCGCCGAGCCGCCGCTCCCCCATCACCGGGCGGGCGGCGCCCGGTGGAAGGAGGCGGCGCAGCATCCACAGCACGTCCGAGCAGGACCGCAGTTCCGGCTCGGACGCCATGTCGAGCAGGGCCCGGCGCACTCCGCGCTGCTGCAGGTTCAGTTCCAGGGGTGCCAGTCGGTCGTGCACGTCACGGGCCAGGGGCGGCAGCGCGTCGTAGCCGACCTGCCCGATCCTGTCTCCGCCCATCATGATCTCGACGAGCCGGCGCACGTCCCGGCGGCCGGGGACGGTGTCCTTCTCGATGCAGGTGACCGCCGCGTCCTGGAAGTCGTACGGCGTGGGCTTGGCCCGGTCCCGCATGGCGGCGAGCAGGATCGACGTCTCGAAGACGGCGATGGCGTCGGCGGTGGAGGCGAGGTAGCCGTTGCGGCGGGCGGCGCGGACGATGTCCACGGACCAGCCGAGCAGTTCCGCCTCGTCGAGGGTGTGCAGGGCAGGGGGCCGCTGGAGGAAGCCCGAGAGCCGGTCCTCGGTGGCCTCGGGCGCGGCTGGGGGCACGGTTGCCCGCGCCGCCGTCTTCGCCGGGCGTGGCTTCTTCGTGCCGGCCTGGCCTTCCAGGCGGTACGGCTTGACCCGGGTGCGCTTGAGGTTCTTCGCCCATTCGGTCGCGGCGATGGAGACGGAGCCGGCGGCGAGGCCGAACTGTGCCTCGATCGCCGCGTGGCTGGAGGGGATGAGACCGTACTGCCAGGTGGTGGCGGTGCGCGGGGTGATGCTGAAGCCGTCGGTGCCGTGGACGCCGAACTCCTCGACGCGGCTGGCCGCGTGGAAGGCGCCGCACACGTAGAGGCAGTCCGCCGGGTCGGTGCCCGTCGCGGCGAGGTGCTCGCGCATCCGGGTCCACATGTAGCGCTCGCGGTCCTCGTCGACGCGCACCCGCTCCCCCTGGCCGGGGGCGAGGCGCCGGAACAGGCTGCCGATGAGGAACATGACCTGGCGGTAGGTGTCGTGGTCGCTGTCGCCGAGGGGGACCTCGACGTACTGGTGCCACCATTCGGACCAGTGCCGTACCTTGCCGTGGCGCAGCAGGTGCTGCTCCAGTTCGGCGAAGCGGGGCCGCAGGTCGCCGATCTCGATGCCGACGGCTTCGCCGTGGAGGGCGGCCTCGGGCTCGGTGGGCGGCTCCGCGGGCGGCTCGGTGGCCTCGGTGGACGGCTCCGCGGACTGTTCGTGCCGGGCGTCCCACTGGAAGACGTGGTCGGAGGAGCGGTCGACGAGGACCAGTTCCACTCCGGGGGTGTCGAGTGCGTAGGCGACGGCCTGGTACTCGGCGGAGGCCTCGGTGATGGGCGCGACGACGGAGAGCGGGGCCCAGTCGGGCGGGAAGCCCTCGATGTCGCTCGCGAAGGCCTGCACGGCGACCGGCAGCCGGCAGTTGCGCAGCTCGGTGAGGAGCGGTGCCATGTCCTCGCACAGCTCCAGGTAGACGACCTTGGGCTGCTTCTCGCGCAGCCGGCGGGCCATGGCGAGGGCGGATGCGGGCGAGTGGTGGCAGACGGGGAAGATCTCCAGCGGTTCGGCGACGGCGCGGTCGACGTCGTCGACCATGCCGAGCAGGATGCCTTCCAGGGCGTCCTGGCCTCCGGCGAACTCGGCGGCTGCGTCGTGGAGTTGTCCGCGCAGTGCGGCGAAGGGCGGTGCGGCCGGCCGCTCGGGGACGGTCGTGTTCTCCGGGGTCCCGGTCATGACAGCTTGGCGATCGCGTCGCGGCCGCCCTCCAGGAACTCGGGCCAGGAGCCGCCCTCCTCCTTGCCGCGCGGCTCGACGACGCCGTGCAGGTACTTGTTGAGGATGGCCAGGTCCTCGGGCTCGCGGCGGGCGAGAGTGCCGACGAGCGAGGCGGCGAGGGCGCGGGCCGTCAGGGTCCGCTCGCCGAAGAAGTCGCTGTGCAGGACCGCGTCCTCCAGGACGCCGATCTGTTCGGCGGTGGAGAGGGCGGACTCCAGCTTCTCCTCGTCGCTGCCGGCCGCGGCGGCGGAGGCCCGCAGATCGGCGAAGCTCTGCAGGAGGACGTCGAGGAGGGTGGGGGGCACGTCCAGCTCGATGGAGTGCCGGCGGAGCAGTTCCTCGGTGCGGAAGCGGACGATCTCCGCCTCGCTGTTCTTGTTGGTGACGACCGGGATGCGGACGAAGTTGAAGCGGCGCTTGAGTGCCGAGGACAGGTCGTTGACGCCCCGGTCGCGGCTGTTCGCCGTGGCGATGACCGAGAAGCCGGGCTTCGCGAACACGATGTTCTCGCCGCCGGCGCTGTCGAGTTCCGGGACCGAGATGTACTTCTCGGAGAGGATCGAGATGAGCGCGTCCTGGACGTCGCTGGTGGAGCGGGTGAGTTCCTCGAAGCGGCCGATGGTGCCGGTCTCCATCGCGGTCATGATCGGCGAGGGGATCATCGACTCGCGGGACTGGCCCTTGGCGATGACCATGGACACGTTCCAGGAGTACTTGATGTGGTCCTCCGTGGTGCCCGCGGTGCCCTGGACGACCTGGGTGGAGTTGCGGCTGATCGCGGCGGAGAGGAGTTCGGCGAGCCAGCTCTTGCCGGTGCCGGGGTCGCCGATGAGGAGCAGGCCCCGGTCGGAGGCGAGGGTGACGATGGAGCGCTCGACGAAGCTGCGGTCGCCGAACCACTTCTGCGACACCTCCCGGTCCAGGCCGTCGGCGCGCTCGGAGCCGAGGACGAACAGGCGGACCATCTTCGGTGAGAGGCGCCAGGAGAACGGCTTGGGGTTGTCGTCGATCGACTCCAGCCAGTCGAGTTCCTCGGCGTACTTGATCTCGGCGGGAGCGCGGAGCAGGTCGGACATGCGAAGGGCCTTTCTGGGCGTCTCAGGTGAGGAAGGTCTTGAGTTCGTGCACGAGCTTGTCGATGTGGCCGGAGATCACCGGGGTGCCGAGCGCCTTGAAGCGCTCACGGAACCAGGGGTTGACCTCCTGCCGTCCGGAGCTGGTCACCGATCCGACCGGGATGAACCGGACGCCCGAGCGGTGGACCGCTTCGATGCCCTCGAACAGGGGCTGTGAGCGGGAGAACTCGTAGAAGTCGGAGATCCAGACCATGACGGTGTTCTTCGGTTCGGCGATCTTCGGCCGTGCCATCGCCATGGCCACCGGCCCGTCGTTGCCGCCGCCGAGGTTGGTGCGCAGGAGCACGTCGAAGGGGTCGTGCACCCAGGGCGTGAGGTCGATGGCCCGGGTGTCGTACGCGATGAGGTGGACGTCGACCTTCGGCAGTCCGGCGAAGATCGAGGCGAGGATGGTGCAGTTGACCATCGAGTCGACCATGGAGCCCGACTGGTCCACGACCACGATCAGCCGCTGGGGCGTGGTCCTGCGGACGGTCTGCCGGTAGTAGAGGCGGTCGACGTAGAGCCGCTCCTCCTCGGGGCTCCAGTTGGTGAGGTTCTTCCAGATGGTGCGGTCGAGGTCGAGGTTGCGGAAGACGCGCTTGGGCGGGACCGAGCGGTCGAGGTCCCCGACGGTGGCCTTCTCCACCTGGGTGCGGAGCACCTGGGCGACCTCGTCGACGTACCGGCGGATGAGGGACTTGGCGTTGGCGAGTGCGATGCCGGAAAGGTTGCCCTTGTCGCGGAGGAGTTGTTCGATCAGCGACATGCTGGGGGTGAGCCGGGCCGCGAGTTCGGGGTCGGCCAGTACCTCCCGCAGGCGCATGCGGCTGACGAGGTCGGCCTCGACCGCGCCGAGTTCGGGTCCGAGGCCGCCGGCGAGCGCGCCGGCCCCCTGGCCGCCGCGCGGTCCGCCGGGCGCGCAGCCGAGCGCCCGCTCCAGCCAGCCGGCGTCCGACTGCCAGCGGGCGAGCTGTCCGGCGGACACCGCTCCCGATCCGGTGGCGAAGACGTTGAGCAGCAGCTTCGACGCGAGGGCGGCGCGCCGCACCTCCGCCGCGCGGTCACGCGCGCCGTCCGGCTCGGGCTCCGGCGTCATGAGCCCGTCGAACTCGTCGGCCAGTTCCGGATGGCGCTGTACGACGGATTCGACGGAGGCGCCCGGGTCGAGGAGGGCCGGCGGCAGGCCGATGTCCTCGACGACGGCGAGGCTCGCCGATTCCAGGGCGGCCTGCTCCTGGGGGTCGAAGAGGCGGGCGAGGAGTCGCCAGTAGAGGACCTGGCGGCGGTTGTCGTCGCTCATTTCCGCAGCAGCTTCCCTGCTCGTTCGCGCAGGACGGCGACGGAGTCCGTGGCCGCCTTCTCCGCACGTGCGCCGAGTTTGTCGGTGGTGCCCCCGGCCCACGCGCCGGCGTGGACGGCGACGGTCTTCTTCCGGACGGTCGTCTCCACGGCGAGCGGCTGGAGGACGAACTCCCCCGCGTCCCAGCGGAGCAGGCCCAGGCAGGCCCCGGACGCGGCGACGGCCTCCGGGGTGAGCGGGCTCGCGGCGGGGACGCGCTCGGTGTCGACGGTCAGCCTGTGTCCGGCGACCGTGAAGGTCAGGGGCCCGTCGTCGTCGCGCTCCGCCGTGTATCCCTCGACGAGGACGGGGACGGCGATGCCGGCGGGGTGACGGTCCAGTGGGGCGGTCACCGGGTCGGTGGCGGTGGACAGGATCACCCGGGCGGTGGCGAAGGGATCGGCGATATCCCCGGTGCGGGCCCGCTCGTCGTCCCACACGAGGTCGCCCTCGGCGGTGACGGGCATGGCGTCGAGCTCCACGGCGCGCCCCTCCCCCGCCGCGCCGAGCAGGGACATCCGCGGCCGGAGGAGCTGCCACAGGCCGGCGCCGACGACGGTGTCGGGCTTGGGTGCGGACACCGCCGCCCGGACCAGTCGCGGCGCCGAGCCGTCGGAGGGCTCCAGGACCGCGTGGACCTGGGCCTGCACGGCGGTCGCGTGCTCCTGTACGTCCACGCCCAGCGGCAGCAGGCGGCCGGTCACCGTGTCCGGGGCGGGGGTCCGGGCGGCGCCGGGCAGGGTCAGGAGCAGGGCGCGCGTCCACAGGTCGGCCCAGCGGCGCACCGGGACGTGCTCCAGGGTGGCCCCGGGGCAGGAGGCGGCGAGTTCGGCGGCGAAGCCGTCGAGCAGGGTCGCCTGGCGGCGCAGCAGGGGGTCGGGCAGCATCGCGGAGACGACGGGTCCCGCGCCGGCGACCAGTTCGTGGTCGATGCCCTGCCAGCCGGCGCGGGCGAGGTCGCACAGCCAGGCACGGGCGGCGGCGAGCACGTTCACCCCGGGGGCGTCCGCCGGGGCGTCCCGGGTGCTCCGCTCGGCGCGCGGCCGGCCGGTGGCGTCCGCGACGCGGTCCGTGAGCGCGTCGTGCACCGAGCCCATGAGGGCGGTGCGGGCGGCGGCGAGCGCGACGAGGTGGTCCTCGCCCGCGGCGCCCGCCGAGGCCTTGTCGGCCGCCTCGGCGACCAGCGAGGCCAGCGGGGTGCCGGCGACGGAGTGCGCGAGCGCCGCGAGGCCTGCGGCCTGGGCGGGCTGCGGCCTGAGCAGTCCGGCGACGAGCACCTGGTCGAAGGCGTCGACGGCGGCCAGCGCCTCTTCGAGCCCGTCCACGGGGTCGGTGAGCAGGTCCGTACGCATCAGGCGGCCGTCCTCGTCGCCGGGAACCACTGCATCTCGGGCAACGGAACGGTGGTCGGCTCCAGTTCGAGATAGGCGAGGTGCCGGAGGAACCGGCTGAACACCGGGGCGGCGGCCGAGGTGTCGCCCTGCTCGGGGCGCGTGCCGGTCATCACCGAGACGAGCGCCTCGGCGTCGGGCTCGCCGCCCGGCGTCTCGGCCTTGAGGTACCGGGCGACGCGCTCGGCGCCGTATTGCAGGACCGCCTCGCCGACGAGGGCGCGGATGTGGTTGCAGAAACTGCCGCGCGCGCCGCCGCAGGGGCGGTTGTTGTTGGTGCTGCACGCGAACGCGTACGTTCCCGCGGCGATCGACGACACGTACACGCGCCCTATGTCGGACCCGCTGGACACGACGCCCTGCAGCCGTCCGTCGGCCAGTTCCACGAACGGCACCTTGGCGAGTTTCCGCGGTCGCGCGGGCGGTACCACCCGCGCCGTACTCGACCTCTCCCAGACCGGCAACGTACCTCTCCCATGCACGTCGAAGGGGTTGTTCCCGCCGTTGCGGCGGAACGGGAACGAACTTATCCCCGCCCACTGACAACGGCTCGGAACAGTCCCTCGGACCGGGGAGCGCCGCGTACGGTCAGCGCGTCCCGGAGGTGCTCAGAGGTGCGGGACCGAGTTCGCGCCGATGGCCCTGGCGTACCAGCGGGCGCTGGCCTTCGGGGTGCGCAACTGCGTGGCGTAGTCGACGTGGACGGCGCCGAAGCGCTTGTCGTAGCCGTAGGCCCACTCGAAGTTGTCGAGGAGTGACCAGAGGAAGTAGCCGCGGACGTCGGCGCCGTCGGCGACGGCCTGGTGGACGGCGGCGAGGTGCCGGTGGAGGTAGTCGATCCGGCCGTGGTCCCGGACCTGGCCGTCGGCCGTGGGGGCGTCGGGGAAGGCGGCGCCGTTCTCGGTGATCGCCAGGGGGAGGCCGGGGTGGGAGCGGGAGACGGCCATGAGGAGGTCGTACAGGCCGGTGGGGTCGATGGTCCAGCCCATGTCGGTGGTGTCGCCGGGCGGGGCGTGGAAGTCGACGTCCGCGGAGCCGGGCCACGGGGAGTGGGCGCTCTCGCCGTGGGCGTGGTGGGCGGCGGCCGCTCCCGGAGTGGGCGCGGAAACGACGGCCGGGGTGTAGTAGTTGATGCCGAGGAGGTCGATGGGGGCGGCGATGGCCGCCTCGTCCCCCGGCTTGATCAGGGCGTTCCAGTCGACGACGTGCTCGGTGTCGGCGAGGAGGTCGGCTGGGTAGCCGCCGGAGAGCATCGGGCCGGTGAAGACGCGGTTGCCGACGGCGTCGATGCGGCGGGCCGCGTCGAGGTCGGCGGGGTCGGCGGTGAGCGGGCGGACCTGGTGCAGGTTGAGGGAGACCGCGATCCGGGCGTGGGCGGGCAGGGTCGCGCGCAGGGCGGCGGTGGCGCGGCCGTGGGCGAGGTTGAGGTGGTGGGCGGCGCGCAGGGCGAGGGCGGGGTCGGTGCGGCCGGGGGCGTGGACGCCGGATCCGTAGCCGAGGAAGGCCGAGCACCAGGGCTCGTTGAGGGTGGTCCACAGCGCGACCCGGTCGCCGAGGGCGTCGGCGGCCAGGGCGGCGTACTCGCCGAAGCGTTCGGCGGTCCCGCGCTCGGTCCAGCCGCCGCCGGAGCCGTTCGGGTGACCGGTCTCCAGCTCCTGGGGAAGGTCCCAGTGGTACAGCGTGGCGACGGGCTGGATGCCCGCGTCCAGGAGTTCGTCGACGAGCCGCCGGTAGAAGTCGAGGCCGGCGGGGTTGGCGGGGCCCCGGCCGCCGGGCTGGACGCGGGGCCAGGACAGGGAGAACCGGTAGGCCTGGAGACCGAGGTGGGACATCAGGGTGACGTCGGTGCGGTAGCGGTGGTAGTGGTCGCAGGCGATGTCACCGGTGTCGCCGTTGGCGACCTTACCGGGGGTGTGGGAGAAGGTGTCCCAGATGGAGGGGGTGCGGCCGTCCTCGGCGGCGGCGCCCTCGATCTGGTAGGCGGCGGCGGCCGCGCCCCACAGGAAGCCGGGCGGGAAGTGCAGCCGGTCGACGGCGGCGGAGGCGGAGGCAGGGGCGTTGACGGCGGCGGGGGTTGTGGGCATGGCGGCGTACTCCTTCGGCGGAGGGTGGGGGACGAGGAGGGTGGGGGACGAGCAGGATGAGCAAGGGTGGCGAGGGTGAGCCGGGTGGCGGGCGTCAGCCCTTGACGGCGCCCTGGGTGATGCCCCCGACGACGTGACGCCCGAAGAGGGCGAAGACGAGCAGGAGGGGCAGGGTGCCCATGAGCGCTCCGGCGGTGATGACGGACCAGTCGGTGGACCAGCCGGTGCCGAGGCCGGCGAGGGCGACCTGGACGGTGGGGTTGGTGGAGCCGTTCATGACAATGATCGGCCAGAGGAAGTCGTTCCAGGACTGGACGAAGGTCAGCATGCCCAGGACCGCCATCGCCGGCCGGGCGATGGGGAACACGACGTGCCAGATGACGCGCAGCGAGTTCGCGCCGTCGACGCGGGCGGCTTCCAGGAGTTCGGTGGGCAGCGCCTGCGAGAGGAACTGGCGCATGAAGAAGACGCCGAAGGCGGTGACGAGCACGGGCAGGATCAGCGCCCCGAGGTGATTGCTCAGCCCCAGGTTCTTGGTGAGGATGAACAGGGGTACGACGCTGAGCTGCGCGGGCACGGCGAGGGTGGAGAGCACCAGGCCGAGCAGGACCTTCATGCCGCGGAAGCGGAGTTTGGCGAAGGCGAACCCGGCGAGGACGGAGAAGGTCACCGTGCTGACGGTGACCGCCCCCGCGACGAGGGTGGAGTTGAGCAGGGCGACGCCCATGCCGCGCCCGCCGGCGTTGTGCCACACGTAGGTGAGGTTCTTCCACAGGTTGCCGCCGGGCAGCATCGGCGGCGGGCTGGAGACGACCGCGTGGCTGTCGGTGGAGGCCGCGACCAGCGTCCAGTACAGCGGGAACAGGGACGCCAGGGCGGCGAGTCCCAGGGCGATGTGGGCGAGCGGTCCGGCCCGGTGCTGACCGCCGGCCCGGCCGGCTCGGGCGGAGGGTCGTCCCGCCGTGCGGTGACGGCTGTCGGGGACGGATGTGGTGGTGGTCATGTCGTACTCCAGGTCACGTCGTGCTCCGGGTCACTGGGAGGCGCGCAGGCGGCGGGTGATCAGCGCGTTGACGAGCCCGATGAGCAGCAGCAGGCCGAACATGGTCCAGGCGACCGCGCTGGCGCGCCCGAGCATGCTGGAGTGGAATCCCTGGTCGTACATGAGGATGCCGAGGGTCTCGTACTGGTGGTCGGTGCCGCCCTGGTGGCCGCTCTGGCCGCCGAACAGGTAGGGCTCGCCGAAGAGCTGGGTGGCGCCGATGGTCGAGACGATCACCGTGAACAGGATCGTGGGACGCAGGGCGGGGATCGTGACGTGCAGGAACTGCTGCCAGCGGTTGGCGCCGTCCAGGGCCGCGGCCTCGTACAGTTCGCGCGGCACGGCCTGCATGGCGGCGAGGAAGATCAGGGCGTTGTAGCCGGTCCAGCGCCAGGTGACGATCACGGAGATCGCGAACTGCGAGCTCCAGCGGCCGGCCTCCCAGTGCAGGGGGTCCGCGCCGAACAGTCCGAGGACCCAGTTGGCCATGCCGCCCTCGGGGCTGAAGATCAGGGCGAAGACGAGGGTGGCGGCGGCGACGGACGTGGCGTACGGGGCGAGGAGCGCCGTGCGCAGGAATCCGCGGGCGCGGAGCCGGTAGTTGAGCAGGTGGGCGAGGCCGAGCGCCATGAGGAGCTGGGGGACGGTGGACAGCACGCCCAGGGTGAAGGTGTTGAGCAGGGCGTTCCAGAAGTAGTGGCTGACCTGGCCCGTGAACAGGTCCTCGTAGTTCCGCAGGCCGACCCATTCGGCGCGGTCGACGTTGTAGAGGCTCACCCGGTGAAAGGAGAGCCAGCCGGTGTAGAGCAGCGGGAAGAGGCCGAAGGCGGCGAAGACGAGGAAGAAGGGCGCGACGAGGGCGTACGGCGTGCCTTTGGTGTCCCAGCGGTGCAGGCGGCTGCGCCAGGCCGAAGGGCCGGTGGGGCGGGCGGGGGGCGGCTGGGTGTCCGGCCGCTCTTCGGAGCCGTTGCGGCTGGGTGCGGTCGTGGAGGCCACGGGCGGGATCCTTCGGTGGTGACGGCGGTCGCGCCGGTACGGGGAAGGGGCGGCCGGCTCCCCTGTGACCGGCCGCCCCCTCCCCTGCGACGGCGGCCCGGGGAGAGGCGGGGAAGGGTTACTGGATGGTGCTGTCGATCTGGCGGACGGTGGCGTTCCAGGCCTCTTCGGGGGTCTTGCCGTTCTGCTCCATGAGCAGGACGCCGGTGCTGAAGGCGCCGGTCAGGTCGCCGGCGCGCGGGCCGGTCTCGGCGGGCTTGATGGCCTTGGCGGCGGTGGAGAAGATCAGGCCGGTGGCGGCGTCGGGGCCGATGTAGGCGTTCTTGTAGCCGACCACGCCGGGCAGGTCGTAGGCGGCCTGGTTGGCGGGGATGTTGCCGACCTTCTGGAAGACCTTCGCCTGCTGCTCGGGCGCGGTGAGCCAGGCCACGAGCTTCTTGGCCTCGTCGACGTGCTTGCCGGAGGCGGGCACGGCCAGGAAGGAGCCGCCCCAGTTGCCGGCGGCCGGGGGCTGGGCGATGTTCCACTTGCCCTTGTTGCCGGGTCCGGAGAACTGCTGGACGTTGGCCTGCTGCCAGGAGGGGCAGACGGTGGTGGCGAAGGTGGACTTGGAGAAGGCGGTCTGCCAGGGGGTGTCGAACATCTTCAGGCCCTGGCTGGTCCTGCCCTGGACGGCCTTGACGGCGAGGTCCCAGGCGGTCCTGACGCTCGCCGAGTCCTTGTAGGCGAGCTTGCCGTCCTTGTAGTACTGGACGGGGCTGCTGGAGACGACGGCGTTGAAGAGTCCGCTGGCGCTGTCCATGAAGGCGGTGCCCTGGGGCGCCTTGGCCTGGTACCGCTTGCCCACCTCGACGAACTTCGCCCAGTCGCCCGCCCACAGCCTGCCGACCGACTCGGGGTCGGAGGGCAGACCGGCGGCCTTGAACAGGTCCTGGCGGTAGCAGATGGCCATCGGGCCGACATCGGTGCCCAGGCCGATGGTCCGGCCGTCGGCGGTGGTGGCCTGGTCCCACTTCCAGGGCAGGTAGTCCTTCTTGTCGACGCCGGGGGCGTCGGACAGGTCGGCGAAGGCGTCGGCGAGGTCCTCGGAGGTGGCCAGGGATATCCGGGCCACTTCGAGGGCCTGGACGTCGTCGAGGCCGCCGCCGGACAGCCGGGTCTGCAGGGCGGTCCAGTAGTTGCCCTCGACGGTCGTCGGGTTCTCCTTGATGGTGATCCCGGGGTTCTGCTTCATGTAGGCGTCGTACAGACCGGCTTCCTTGTAGCCGAAGGTTCCGAAGGTGCCCACGGTCAGGGTGATCTTCCCGTCGGCGGAGGCGGAGCCGTCGTCGGAGGACGAGCAGCCGGTGAGAGCGAGCGCGAGGGCCGCGACCGCGGAGACGAGTGCGGCGGAGCCGGTGCGGGCACGCGGCAGGGACAGGCGGGACATGGCATCTCCTCGATGCGTCAGCGGGGTTGGGGAGGTACGCCGGGCATGGCCTCGCCTCTTGGGCGGGCGGTCGGCGCGGGGGTTTTCGGAGGCCGGGCGGTGAAGAGCCGGGCGTTTCGAGGACCGGGGCTCCGAGGAGCAGGCCTTCCGGAGCCGGTCGTCAGGAACCGGCCGTCAGGAACCGGTCGTCAGGTACCGGTCGTCGGGACCGGGCCTTCGAAGATCGTGGCGAAAGCCTGTCCTGAGGGTCGCTCCCCTGATTGGGAGCGCTCCCAAAACTTGGTGTCGAAACCCTGCCGCCCCTTTGACGGCCTGTCAAGGGTGGAGGCCGGGACGGCAGGGACACTGCTCGCGGGCGGGCCCGCAGGGGTGCCTCGTCAGGCGCTGGCGCGCGTGACCAGGCGGGTGGGGAGGATGAGGGGCGTGGGATCCTGCCCGCCGATGAGCGCGACGAGCATGCGGGCCATCTCCCGCCCGAGAGCCTCTATGGGCTGATGGACCGTGGTGAGCGGCGGATCGGCTATCTGGGCGACGGCCAGGTCGTCGAAGCCGACCACGGCGACGTCACCGGGGACCGGCCGGCCCGCCTCGCGCAGGGTGCGCAGCGCCCCGGCCCCCATGTTGTCGTTGGCGGCGAACACCCCGTCCAGGTCCGGGTGGTTCGCCAGCAGCGCCGCCATGGCGGCGGCGCCGGTGGACTCGGTGAAGTCACCGACCTCCGGCGGGTACGGATCGAGGCCCGCCGCCAGCATGGCGTCCCGGTAGCCGCGGTACCGGGCCCGCCCGACCTCGGTGTCCAGGCGTCCGGCGATCGTGGCCACCCGGGTCCGGCCGGCCGAGATCAGGTACTCGGTCGCCTGCCGCGCTCCCCCGACGTTGTCGACGTCCACGTACCAGCGGGGGTCCAAACCGACCGGGCGGCCGCCGAACACGACGGGCATCTCCGCCTCTTCGGCCATGCGGGACAGCGGGTCGTCCTCGCGCAGCGCCATCAGCATCACACCGTCGGCGCCTTTGGACCGCAGGAGCTGCTCCACTCGCCTGCGGCCCCGGTCGGAGGCCGCGAGGCAGAGCATGAGGTGCAGGTCGGCGTCCTCCAGGGCGGCCGAAGCCCCCACGATCACCTGCGCGAAGAACGGATCCGCGAAGATCGACGGGTCCTCTCCCGAGACGACCAGGGCGGCAGCGCCGGTCTGACGGGTCGCCAGCGCGCGAGCGGTCGGATTGGGTACGTAGCCGAGCCGGTGGACGGCCCGTTCGACCGCCTCGCGTTTGGCCCGGCTGACGTGCGGGGCGTTGTTGAGCACACGAGAGGCCACCGATCGCGACACGCCGGCCAGCTCGGCCACCTCGTCGAGTGTCGACTGCCGGCGTGGCACACCTTCCGTCATGAACTGCCCTCTTCTCTCATGTCCTGCCGGTTGCGTCCCAGGGTCTCGTGCTCCGACCGGAAAACTGGGAGCGCTTCCAGTTCCAGGACTGTAAACCTTTCGAGCCGCCGTGTGAAGTGTGGGTTACGAGGCGGTACTTGACAGCCAGAGCGGGGCGTCACACGATACCGGCCACAACCCCAGGCATATCGAGTGTCTATTGGGACCGCTTCCAGTGGGAGCGCTTCCACAAGTCTCCGTAGGTCCAGGATGTGGTGTCCCCGCCGGAGAGCCACCGGCACACGGGGACGT
Organism: Streptomyces sp. NPDC051822; assembly: GCF_044452745.1. Lineage (NCBI taxonomy): Bacteria > Bacillati > Actinomycetota > Actinomycetes > Kitasatosporales > Streptomycetaceae > Streptomyces > Streptomyces sp. NPDC051822. Next base: position 38,695 of record NZ_JBITBZ010000015.1, read on the forward strand.
CGTACCACCGCACTTCCTCAGTGCGCCGCCCGCTCGGGACGAGAGCGTTCGGCGCATCCGCCGTCAGGAAATCGAGGTACCGTCATGCGCCGCAGATTCCGTGCCCTCACCGCAGCCCTCCTCGCGCTGCCGCTGACGCTCACCGTCGCGCCGTCCGCACACGCTGCCGACCCGACCACCATGACCAGCGGGTTCTACACGGACCCGAACTCCACCCCGAGGCAGTGGGTCAACGCCAACCCGGGTGACGGGCGGACGCCCGCGATCAAGGCATCCATCGCCAACACCCCGATGGCCCGCTGGTTCGGTGCCTGGAGCGGCACCATCGGCACCGCCACGGGCGCGTTCGTGGGGGCGGCCGACCAAGCGGACAAGCTGCCCGTCCTCGTCGCGTACAACATCTACAACCGCGACTACTGCGGCGGGCACTCCGCAGGCGGCGCCGCCTCGCCGTCCGCGTACGCGACCTGGATCGCGCAGTTCGCGGGCGGGATCGCCAACCGTCCGGCCGTCGTCCTCCTCGAACCGGACGCCATCGCGGACTACGGCTGCATGAACCAGACCCAGATCCGCGAACGCGAGGGCATGATCACCGGCGCCGTCGCCGAGTTCAACCGCCAGGCGCCCAACACCTGGGTGTACCTCGACGCCGGAAACCCCGGCTGGGTGAGCGCGGCGGCGATGGCCCAGCGCCTCCACGTGGCCGGCCTCCGGCAGGCCCACGGCTTCTCCCTCAACATCTCCAACTACTTCACCACCGCCCAGAACACCGCGTACGGCAACGCCGTGAACAGCGAACTCAGCGCGCGCTACGGCTACACCAAGCCGTTCGTCGTCGACACCAGCCGCAACGGCAACGGTGCCAACGGCGAATGGTGCAACGCGGCGGGCCGTCGCCTCGGCACGCCCACCCGGCTGGGAGGCGGCGCCGAGATGCTCCTGTGGATCAAGACCCCGGGCGAGTCCGACGGCAACTGCGGTGTCGGAGCGGGCTCCTCCGCCGGACAGTTCCTCCCCGAGGTCGCCTACAAGATGATCTACGGCTACTGACCCTCGCACCCCACGACTCCTGTGGCCCGGCACCGCCCGCCCCGCGACGACCGGGCCACAGGGACCCACCCCCCGACCGCCCCTTCCCCCATCCATCCATCCATCGACCAGGAGCATTCATGAAGCCACGCAGCCTCCGGCGGCGTGTGACCGCCGCCATCGCCGCGGTCGCCGCCTGCGCCGCCCTCACCGCGACGCAGGCGCAGGCCGCGCCCGCCGAGGACGTGATCACCCCGGCCACGAAGTTCTACGTGGACCCCCACAGCAAGGCCGCCCGGCAGGCCCTCGTCGACTTCCGGAACCGTGACTTCGCGAACGCCGCGAACATGGCCAGGCTCGCGAGCTGGCCGCAGGCCGACTGGTTCACCGAGGGCACGCCCGGCGAGGTCCGCGTCGAGGTGAACAGGCTGGTCCGCAAGGCACGGGCGGTCGACCGCACCCCCGTCCTGGTCGCCTACAACGTCCCCGGCCGGGACTGCACCCAGTACTCCAGCGGCGGCGCCGCTTCCTCCGCCGCCTACCGGCAGTGGATCGACGGCTTCGCCGCCGGGATCGGCGACAGCAGGGCGGTGGTCGTCGTCGAGCCCGACGGCCTGGCCCTCCTTCCCAAGGACTGCGGGCCCACCGTGGACCCGACCGGCGAACTGACGGCCACCCGCATCGCCGATCTCGAATACGCCGTCAGGACCCTCAAGGCCAAGCCCCGCACGGCGGTCTACCTGGACGCGGGGAACGTCCTGTGGCGGTCCGTCGGTGACATGGCGCAGCGGTTGCTCGACGCCGGGGTGGAGCACAGCGACGGCTTCGCCCTGAACGTGTCCAACACCCACCCCACCGACCACAACGCCAGGTACGGCACGTGGATAGCCAAGTGCATGTGGTTCGCCACCGAGGGGCCGGAGTACGCGCGCGGCCACGCCGACTGGTGCGCGACCCAGTACTACTCCCCCGCCGCGCCCAACGACGGCACACCCGGCAACGCCGTCGACTCCGCGGACCCCGCCACCTGGCGCTGGACCGACGCCTGGTTCGACCAGAACGTGGGCACTCCTGCGACCGACCGGCTGCACCACTTCGTCATCGACACCAGCCGCAACGGGCTCGGCGCCTGGACCCCGGAGCCCGGCAAGTACACCGGGGACCCGGAGATCTGGTGCAACGCGCCCGGCCGCGGCCTCGGTGCGCGTCCCACCGGCGACACGGGCGTCCCGCTCGTCGACGCCTACCTGTGGATCAAGATCCCCGGTGAGTCCGACGGCAGCTGCACCCGCAACACCGGGGGCACCATCGACCCCGAGTACGGCATCGTGGACCCGCCCGCCGGCACCTGGTGGGCAGACCAGGCCCACGGTCTGGCCCGCAACGCGGCCCCCCGCCTGACGTTCAACCGCTGAACTCCGCCCCTCCCGCGTCCGGTCACGAGCTGGAAGCAGCCGCTGAGAACCGGTCCTGGAGCGAGCGCGGGCGGCTGCTGCTCGGCTGGACGGCGGAGGAGACCGTGGCGGCCGGGCTTCTTCGCCCGGCCGCCCGCCTCCCGCCCCCGGATCAGGCCGGGTACGGGAGGTCCGCCTCCAGGGTGTCGGCGGGCAGGGAGTGGAGGCTTCCGTCCGGGCCGCCGGTGCGCAGGTGCCAGGGGTGCCGGCTGTCGGTGGTCACGTGGAGGCGGTCGCCCCGGCGGCGCAGGTGGAAGCGGGCGGCCTCGCCGGGGCCGTCGGAGCGCGGGATCACGAGGGTCCGCTCGGCGCCGTCGGCGAAGGCGTGCACCCGCAGCTCGACTCCGTCCGCCCACTCGGAGACCGGGCGCTGGTCGTCGGCGCCCAGCGGGACGACCGAGTCGGGGCGGGCGAGCAGCGGCAGGGTGTGGAAGTCGTGCCGCTCGCGGACCCAGCGCGGACCCTCGATCCGGGCGCCGGTCAGGACGTTCGTCCACGGCCCTTCGGGCACGTAGTACTCGACCGTGCCGTCGTCGGTGAAGACGGGGGCGACGAGCAGGTCGTCGCCGAGCATGTACTGCCGGTCGAGCGTGCCGACGGCGGGGTCGTCGGGGAACTCCAGGACCATGGCCCGCATGACGGGGACGCCGGTGGCGTGCGCCTGCTGGGCGGCACGCTGGAGGTAGGGCGCGAGGCGGTGCTTGAGCAGGGTGAACGCGCGGGTGACGTCGACGGCCTCCTCCCCGTAGTCCCACGGGACGCGGTACGACTTGCTGCCGTGCAGGCGGCTGTGCGAGGAGAGCAGCCCGAACTGCACCCAGCGCTTGAAGACGGTGGGGGTCGGGGTGCCCTCGAAGCCGCCGATGTCGTGACTCCAGAAGCCGAAGCCGGACATGCCGAGGGAGAGTCCGCCGCGCAGCGACTCGGCCATGGCGTTGAAGTGCGACTCGCAGTCGCCGCCCCAGTGCACCGGGTACTGCTGGCCGCCCGCGGTGGCGGAGCGGGCGAAGAGCAGCGCCTCGCCCTCACCGCGTACCTCGCGGAGCAGCTCGAAGACGGCCTGGTTGTACAGGTGGGTGTAGTAATTGTGCATGCGCTCCGGGTCGGAGCCGTCGTGCCAGACCACGTCGGTGGGGATGCGCTCGCCGAAGTCGGTCTTGAAGCAGTCCACGCCCTGGTCGAGCAGGGTGCGCAGCTTGGCGACGTACCACTCCTGCGCGGCGGGGTCGGTGAAGTCGACCAGGGCCATGCCGGGCTGCCACAGGTCCCACTGCCAGACGCTCCCGTCCGGACGCCGGACGAGGTGTCCGAGGCGCATGCCCTCCTCGAACATGGCGGACTTCTGGGCGATGTAGGGGTTGATCCAGGCGCTGATCCTCAGCCCCTGGTCCTTGAGGCGGGTCAGCATGCCGGCCGGGTCGGGGAACGTGTCGGGGTCCCACTCGAAGTCGCACCACTGGTACTCGCGCATCCAGAAGCAGTCGAGGTGGAAGACGCTCAGGGGGATGCCGCGCTCGGTCATGCCGCCGACGAAGCGGTTGACGGTGGCCTCGTCGTAGTCGGTGGTGAAGGAGGTCGTCAGCCAGAGTCCGAGGGCCCAGGCCGGCGGCAGGGCGGGGCGGCCGGTGAGCGCGGTGTAGCGCTCCAGGATCCTTTTCGGGGTCGGGCCGTGGACGATGAAGTACTCCAGCGACTGGTCCTCGACGCTGAACTGGACCTGGCCGACGGCCTCGGTGCCGACCTCGTAGCTGACCTTGCCGGGGTGGTTGACGAAGACGCCGTAGCCCCGGTTGGTGAGGTGGAAGGGGACGTTCTTGTAGGCCTGCTCGCTGCTGGTGCCGCCGTCGGCCTGCCAGATGTCGACCGTCTGGCCGTTCCTGACGAACGGGGTGAACCGCTCCCCGAGGCCGTAGACCAGCTCGCCGACCCCGAGCGAGAGTTGGCCGAGCATGAAGTGCCGGTCCTCGTCATCGGTGACGAAGGCGGTGCCGCGCTGACCCACGGTGGTGAGGACCCGCCCGTCGGCGGTGAACTCCAGGTTCCACGGCGCGGACGTGTCCACCCGCAGGGTGAGGTCGCCGGCGCTGAGCTCGACGACGCTCCCGTCCCGCCGCACCTTTCCGGCGCCCTGCTCCGCGCCGGGCAGCGCGAACTCGGGCCCGGGCCGTACCGAACCGGCGTGGTGGGTGGTGCGCACGCCGATCACGCCCTCGGCCGGTGACCAGCACTCGACGGTGAGCAGCGGGCTGTTGAGCGTGTCGCCGCGGCGGCGCACGTGCTTCACCGGCGCGTAGAGCGTCACCCGGTCTTCGGCGGCGCGGACGTCCGCGACCTCGGTGGCATAGCGTGCGGTGCGACCCGGGCGCATCAGCCAGTACCCGTCGGTGAACTTCATCGGGTGGTGTCCTCCGTCCGCGCGCGGTGCGCGGTGATCATGCCCTGGTACCAGCGGAAGCTGTCCTTGGGCGTTCTGGCGAGGGTGTCGTAGTCGATGTGGACGAGGCCGAAGCGCTGGTCGTAGCCCCGCGCCCACTCGAAGTTGTCGAGCAGCGACCACGCGAAGTAGCCGCGTACGTCCACCCCGGCGGCGACGGCGGCGGCGACGGCGGCCAGGTGGTCGGCGAGGTAGGCGATCCGCTCGTCGTCGCGGATCCGGCCGTCGGCGTCGAGGGTGTCGGCCTCGGCGGAGCCGTTCTCGGTGATCCAGACGGGCGGAAGCCCCGGGTGGCGGGCGTGGAGCGCGCGGAGCAGCTCGGTGAGCGCCTCGGGGACGACGGGCCAGCCCATGGTGGTGTGCCGGGTCCCGTACGGGTCCTGCTCGACGACACCGATGTCCACGGCCGTGCGGGCCTCGGGGTCCTCGGCGCGGTGGGGGGCGGCGGCGACGGTGATCGGGCGGTAGAAGTTGACGCCGAGGAAGTCCAGGGGGGCGCCGATCAGCTCCAGGTCGCCCGGCCGTCGCCAGGGCCCGTCGGCGAGACCGGCCCAGGTCTCCTCCTCGTACGCGGGGTAGCGGCCGGCCAAGAGCGGCTCGGTCCAGACCTCGTTGTGCAGGACCTCGGCGCGGCGCAGGGCGGCGAGGTCCTCGGGGCGGGTGGAGGCGGCGTGGATGCGGTCGAGGTTGAGGGTGATCCCGATCTCGCGGGCGCCCGCGGCGCGCAGCTCGCGTACGGCGAGGCCGTGGCCGACGAGGAGGTGGTGTGCGGCCGCGAGGGCGCCGCGGCCCTCCTGGGTGCCGGGGGCGTGGCGTCCTTCGGCGTGGCCCACGAAGGCGGAGCAGTACGGCTCGTTGAGGGTGATCCAGCGCTCCACCCGGTCGCCGTAGCGCTCGGCCGCGAGGGCCGTGTACCGGGCGAACGCCTCGGCGGTCTCCCGGGTGCGCCAGCCTCCCCGGTCCTCCAGGGCCTGCGGCAGGTCCCAGTGGTAGAGGGTGACGGCCGGCGCGACCCCGGCGGCGAGCAGCTGGTCGATCAGGCGGTCGTAGAAGTCCAGGCCCTTCTGGTTGACCGGCCCGGTTCCTTCGGGCAGCAGGCGGGACCAGGCGATGGAGAAGCGGTAGTCGTCCACGCCGAGTTCGCGCAGCAGGGCGATGTCCTCGGGGTGGCGGTGGTAGTGGTCGCACGCCGTGTCGCCGGTGGCTCCGCCGAGCGTACGGCCCGGGGTGTGGCTGAAGGTGTCCCAGATGGAGGGGCCGCGGCCGTCCTCGTCGTGGGCGCCCTCGATCTGGTAGGCGGCGGTGGCGGCTCCGAAGCGGAAGCCGGCGGGCAGGCCGGGGACCGCGCGGGCGGAGGGCTGGGGTGTGGTGGACATCGCGGTCAGAGCTCCGTTCCGAGGCCGCGCTCGTGCAGCCAGTCGAGTTGGACGGGCGGGTTGGATCCGTAGCCGCCGCCGTGGTCGGCGAAGGGCCAGACGGTCATGGTGCGGTCCTCGCCCGCGTAGTGGTTGAAGGCGGCGTAGACGGTGGACGGCGGGCAGACCGGGTCCATGAGCCCCACGCTGAAGAGCGCCGGTGCCGTGGCCCGCTGGGCGAAGTGGACGCCGTCGAAGTAGTCGAGGGTGGTGAACGACGGCTCCACCCGGTGCCGGCTGTGCCAGCGCAGGTACTTGGCGATCTCCTGGTACGGGCCGTCCCCGCAGATCTGGACGGCGCGGCGGAAGTGGCACAGGTACGGGACGTCCGGCAGTACCGCGGCCACGCGGTCCCCGGAGAGACCGGCGACGGCGAGGGCCAGGCCGCCGCCCTGGCTGCCGCCGGCCACGACGACCCGGTCGGGGTCGAGGCCGGGCAGTTCCGCGACCGCGTCGACGGCGCGCACGCAGTCGGTGATCAGGCGGCGGTAGTAGTACTGGTCGGGGGATTCGATGCCGCGCGTCATGAAGCCCTCGCTCCACTGCGTGCCCCCGCCCGCGTGCCGGTCCGGGGTGTCGTGGCCCTGCCCACGGCTGTCGACGACGAGCTGGGCGTAGCCCGCCGCGGACCAGAGCAGGTGGTCGGTCGGCAGCCCGCGACCGCCGCTGTAGCCGATGTAGGTGACGACGACCGGCAGGGCGCCGGCCGCGCCGCGCGGGCGCAGCAGCCAGGCTGCGACCGGGTCGCCGTTCCAGCCGGGGAAGCGGATGTCGTCGACGTCGACGGTGCGCAGCAGGTGCCGGGCGGTCACCCGCTCGGCCGTCACGGCTCCGCCCTGCGAGCGGGCTTCGGCGAGGGTCCGCCACCAGAAGGCGTCGAAGTCGTGGGGAGCGGTCGACTTCGGGCGGTAGTCGCCGAGTTCGTCGAGTCCGAAGTCTGTCAGCGGCATGGGCTCCTCGGGTCATGGCGGTGTCGGGGTGACGGGTGGGTGTGGGTGGTGCTGGTTCTCGGGTGACGCCGGAACGCCCGGCTCACAGGTCCGGGCGTACGGCGTGGGCAGAGGTGGCGGCCCGTCCCCCTCGAACGGGCCGCCGGTCTGGGCGGTCGTACCGCCGCTCTGGGCGTACCGGCCGGTGTGCGGGACGTACCGCCGGTCTAGCCGGACGTGCCGAAGCGGAAGGCCGCCACGCGGAAGTCGCCGTGCAGGGTCAGGCGCAGGTCGTGCACGCCGGCCACCGGGGCGGCGAGTCCGGTCTCGATGGTCGTCCAGGTGTAGCGGTCGCCGGTGACGGGGACGTCGAGTTCCGCAAGGAGCCGCTCACCGGCGTGGATCTCAAGGCGTGCCTCCCTCGGTCCCTCGCCCGCGCGGGCGGTCTCGACCTCCACGCGTACCGCTCCGGAGAGGTCAGCGGCGCGGAAGAGGAGGGTCGCGGGCCGGGCCGGATCGGTCGGCGTGACGGCGTCGCCGCTGGTGCGGCCGGCATCGACCATGGTGGAGTCCGCGTGGTCGTCGAAGTCGCCTGTCAGGGTTCGACGTCCGACGACCACACGGGGCGCGGGGGCGGGCCCGGTCACCGTGAGGAGTGCGGTGAGGACCGGGTGTGCGGCAGAGCGGGCCACGGCGATCTCGTAGGCGCCGGGGTCGACGGTGAAGACGCCGGTGGCCACGTCCCAGTGGGCGAGGCGTTCGGCCGGCAGCCGGAAGGTCAGTTCCCGGCTCTCGCCCGGTGCGAGGCGGACCTTGCGGAAGTCGGCTAGGCGCCGCAGGGGGGCCTCGTAGCGGGCGTCCAGCGCCCGGACGTAGAGCTGGACGACCTCGCTGCCGGGCCGCGTGCCGGTGTCGGCGACGGTCACGGTGACGTCGACGGTGCCGTCCTGGGCGAGGGTCGCCTGGGAGAGGCGCAGGTCGCGGTAGGTGAAGTCGGTGTAGGACAGCCCGTGGCCGAAGGGGTAGAGGGGGGCGGCCCGGTGGTACTGGTAGGTCCAGCCGGCCTTGATGATGTCGTAGTCGAGGCGCTCCGGCAGCGGGTCGTCGCCCCGGTACCAGGTCTGCGGCAGGCGGCCCGCGGGCTCGGCGTCCCCGAGCAGGACGGCGGCGAGCGCGTGGCCGGTCTCCTGCCCGCCGTGGGACGTCCACACCACGGCGGGCAGGTGCTCGTCGGCCCAGTCGACGGCGAACGGGTAGCTGCTCATCACCACGAGCGCCGTGTCCGGGCGGACCGCCGCGACGGTGCGCAGCAGCTCCTCCTGCCGCTCGGGCAGTTCGATGCCCGCGCGGTCCTCGGTCTCCCGGCCGTTGATCATGGGGTGGTTGCCGAGGACGACGATCGCCGCGTCGGCGGCTTCGGCGGCCGCGCGTGCCTCGGCCACGCCGTCGCGCAGCAGCTCGCGGTGCCAGCGTTCGGCGGCGTCCGCTGTCTCGGCGGTGACGGTCACCCGGCCGTCCGTCGGGTCCACGGTGGCGTAGCGTCCGGTGAGTACGGAGCGCAGCCGTATGTCGCCGTCCCCCGCCTGCTCCAGGCGGAAGGTCTCGTGGATCTCCCAGGTCTTGAGCAGTTCCTGGTCCGCCGCCAGTGAGGCGTCGTCCTTGAGGCTGAGGTGGCGGCCGGTGCCGGCGGCACGCAGCGTGACCACGCCGCGGCCCCGGTCGACGACGTCGAACGGTGTCTTGCACAGGAGTTCGCCGCTGGTGCGGGAGCGGAGCGTGATCCGGTCGGAGGCGTCCACGCGGATCACCTCGCCGCCGTGGGCGGCGAGCCGAGCCGCGAGGCCGTCGGCGACGGTGACCCGGTAGGGCAGGGTGCCGCTGTACCAGTCCTCGCACAGGGTGTCGGCGAGCGGGCCGACGACGGCGGTCCGCCGGGTGGCGGCCGGGTCGAGCGGCAGCAGGCCGTCGTTCTTGAGCAGGACCACCGACTCGGTCGCCGCGTGCCTCGCCAGGGCGCGGTGCCCGGCGCAGTCGATCACCTCGGGTCCCGTCCCCGCGTACGGGTCGAGCTCCGGGTCGAACTCGCCGAGCCGGAAGCGGATCTCCAACTGCCGGCGGACCGCGAGGTCCACGTCGTCCTGGTCGATCAGGCCGCGTTCGAGCGCCTCGCGCAGTCGGCCGATCGGCCGCTCGCTGTCCTCGCCGCTGTCGGTGAAGCTGTCGATGCCGGCTTTGAGCGCCGCCGCGTGGGACACGGCGTGGTCGTCGAAGTACCGCTCGGGGTCGACGAGGTTCGAGGGGGCCTCGGCGTCGCTCACCACGAACAGCTCGTGGCCCGTCGGCTCCGCCCAGCGGCGGAGTTCCGTCTCGATGAGCGGACTCACGTGGCAGGGGCGGCCGTTGACCAGGTTGTACGCGGCCATCGCACCGGTCGCGGCGCCGGAGGCGACGACGGGGCGGAAGGCGGCGAGGTCGTACTCGTGCAGGACGCGCGGGCGCAGTCCGGAGGAGGTGACGCAGCGGTCGTCCTCGTTGTTGTAGGCGAGGAAGTGCTTGAGCACCGGGGCCGCGCGCAGGTAGGTCGGGTGGTCGCCGGAGAGGCCCCGGCAGAAGGCCTCGCCGAGGCGGGCGGTGTGCTCCGGGTCCTCGGAGTAGCCCTCCTCGTTGCGCCCCCAGCGCGGGTCGCGCAGGAGGTTCAGGACGGGTGCCCAGGCCTGGAGGCTGATGGGGGCGCGGTCGGGGGCTGTCACCGCCGGGCGGTGGTGGTGGAAGGCGCGCAGTTCGACGGAGGTCGCCTCGGCCACCTGGCGGACCAGTTCCTCGTCCCAGGTGGCGCCGAGTCCGACGGCCTGCGGGAAGACGGTCGCCTCCCCCAGCCAGGAGACGCCGTGCAGGGCTTCGCTGCCGGTGCGGAACGAGCCGACGCCGAGACGCGGGACGGCCGGCGCGTACTGGTGGAGCATCGCGATCCGCTCGTCGGGCGTGAGCCGTTCGAGCAGGTCGTCGACGCGCTGACGCAGCGGGAGCGCCGGATCGCGGAAGGCAGGCCGATCGGTCGCGGACGCGGACAGGGAACTCACGTGGGCAACCCCTTGCAGGCTGGGCGATGTGACCGTACGTCGAAGCGCTTCGACGCTGACATGGACACCGGAGGGTGTCAACTCTCCCAGCACCCATGAAGTTTCTATTTGTTCGGGCTCTTGCCGAATGGGAAACGCGTCATTAGCCTCGCCGAAACATCCAAGCGCTTCGACACTTCGACGCTTCAATGCTTGGCACGTTCGATGCTTCGACACGTTCGACGCCCTCGACACCTGCGGAGCCCCTGAGCTTCGACACACTTCGACACCTTCGACGCATCGACACGCTTCGACACTTCGACGAGGGAGGTCCTCCAGCATGAGAACCGAGTGGAACCGCAGAACCTTCGTGAACGCCGCCGCCACGATCGCCGGGGCCGCCGCGATGGCGCCGCTGCTGACCGCCTGCGTTGGTGGCGCGGACCGGAAGACCGGTACGAACACCGCGAAGGGCCTGAAGGCGGCGCTGCCGGCCTATGTGCCCAACACGGCCGTCAAGCCGGAGATCCCCTCCGTCGCGGGCGGACCCGACGCGGCGACCGACCCCGGCTTCCTCACCTACCCGTCGTCACCGGTCGCCTCCGTCTCCGGTGTCCCGGGCAAGGGCGGCAAGTACACCGCGGTCACCCCGCTGTGGGGTACCGCCCCGACGGCGGGCAACTCCTTCTACCAGGCGATGAACAAGGCCCTGGGCGTCGAGCTCACGATGAAGCCGGCGGACGGCAACAACTACGCCACCCATCGTCCCCACCATGACCGCGGCCAAGAAGCTGCCGGACTGGATCCAGCTGCCGACCTGGTGGAACCCCAACTTCAACGTCGGCGCGCTGGCGGGATCCCAGCTCGCCGACCTCACGCCCAACCTCGCCGGCGACAAGATCAAGAAGTACCCCAACCTGGCGGCGATACCCACCGGCGCCTGGCAGACCGGCGCGTGGGGCGACAAGCTGTACGGCATCCCCTCGTTCTCCAGCAGCTTCGTCATCTCCGGAACGACCTTCTACCGCCGGGACATCCTCGAAGCGCGCGGCATCACCGCCGGCCAGGTGAAGTCGGCCGACGACCTGATGAGCCTCGGCAAGGAGCTGACCGACGCGAAACGCGGCGTCTGGGCCTTCGACGACCTGTGGACGTACCTGTACACGGCCTGGGGCGCCCCGCTCAAGTGGCGGGTCGACAGCGGCAAGCCGGTCCACCTGTTCGAGACACAGGAGTTCCTGGAGGCCCTCGACTGGCACCACCGGCTGGCCAAGTCCGGCTATGTGCACCCCGACGCGATCGCGGGAGACAACGCCAACGCCCCCACCCGGTTCTTCAGCGGGAAGGTGCTCGTCCAGGGCGGCGGTACGGGCGTCTGGAACCTCGCCGACCACCAGTCCGGCGCCGCCGCCGACAAGAACTACCGGCGCGGCGCCTTCGACGTCATCGCCGCGGACGGCACGAGCAAGCCCGTGGTCCACATGGCGGCCGCCACCAGCATCATGAGCTACCTCAACGCCCGGCTGAAGCCCGAGCAGATCGAGGAGCTGCTCGCGGTCGCGAACTACCTGGCCGCCCCCTACGGCACGGCCGAGTACACGATGACCAACTTCGGTGCCGAAGGCGTCCACCACACCCGGGTGGACGGGATCCCGTCCTTCACCGAGGACGGCAAGAAGTACGTCCAGACCCAGACCTTCCCGTTCCTCGCCGGCCCCTCCGCCGTCCTCAGCAACCCCGGTGCCGACAACGTCACCAAGGACTACGCGGCCTGGCAGGCCGCCAACCTCAAGGCCCTCGTCAAGCCGCCCTTCTGGGGCATGAACATCAGCATGCCGCAGGCCATGGCCACCGCCGAGGCCGCCCAGGCCGTCGCGGACACCGTCAAGGACTGTTACCACGGGAAGAAGGCGCCATCGTCCTGCTGCTGGTGTTCGCGTACGTCCCGCTGTTCGGCGTGGTCACCGCCTTCCAGGAGTACGACCCGCTGATCGGGGTCTGGCAGAGCGAGTGGGCCGGCCTCTACCAGTTCGAGCGGCTCTTCGGCGACCCGCAGTTCTGGGAGGCGATGAAGAACACCCTCTACCTCAGCTTCGTCCAGCTGATCCTCTTCTTCCCCGTGCCGATCGCACTGGCACTGATGCTCAACTCCGTGATCAGCGAACGGGTGCGCAACTTCATCCAGTCCGTCGTCTACCTGCCGCACTTCTTCTCGTGGGTCCTCGCGATCACGATCTTCCAGCAGATGCTGGGCGGTGCGGGCGCGCTCAACCAGTTCCTGCGGCAGCACGACCTCGGTACCTGGGACATCATGACCGACCCGGACACCTTCGCCCTCCTCGTCACCTCCCAGGCGGTCTGGAAGGAGGCCGGCTGGGGGATCATCGTCTTCCTCGCGGCCCTCAGCGCCATCAACAGCGAGCTGTACGAGGCGGCGGCGGCCGACGGCGCGGGGCGGATGCGGCGGATGTGGCACATCACCCTGCCGGGCCTGCGCGGGGTGATCGTGCTGATGCTGGTGCTGCGCCTGGGCAACGCGCTGTCGGTCGGCTACGAGCAGTTCCTGATCCAACGCGAGGCGGTGGGTCACGACGCCGCGGACGTCCTCGACACCTTCTCCTTCTACTACGGCATCGCCACCGGCGACTACAGCTACGGCGCGGCGGCCGGCCTCTTCAAGAGCGTGCTCTCTCTGCTGCTCATCTGGGGTGCCAACCGGTTGGCGCACGTCTTCGGCGAGGACGGGTTGTACCGGAAATGACCGACACACTCACGATCAGGTCCAGGGGCGACAAGCGCGACGGGCCGGAGGTCCGCCGCAGGCCGGCCCACAGCAGCCGGCCTTCCTGGGAGGAGCCGCCGACCCCCGTCGGCCAGGCGGCCAAGGGCCTCACCATCGGGGCGACGCTCGCCGTCGTCCTGGTACCGCTGTGGATCATCGTACTGACCAGTTTCTCCACCCCCGGGGCGATCAACCGGGCCGGCGGCCTGGTGCTCTGGCCGGACGGCCTGACGACCGCCTCGTACGTCCAGATGCTGGAGGACTCCACGGTCCTCAGCGCGCTCGTCGTGAGCCTGGGCATCACCGTGGTCGGCACGGCGGTGTCCATGGTCGTGTCGATCCTGTGCGCCTACGGGCTCTCCCGGCCCCGGTCGCTCGGACACCGCTTCATCCTGGTGCTGCTGATCATCACGATGTTCGTCAACGGCGGCCTCATCACGACGTTCCTCGTGGTCACCGGACTCGGCGGCTACGGCGCCTGGTGGGCGCTGATCCTGCCGAGCGCGGTCTCCGTCTTCAACATCCTGGTCCTGCGCGCCTTCTACTCAGAGACGTCGAACGAACTCATCGACGCCGCACGGATGGACGGCGCGGGAGACTGGCGGATCCTGTGGTCCATCGTCCTGCCCACCTCCCGTGCGGTGACCGCGGTGATCGCCCTCTTCTACGGCGTGGGGTACTGGAACTCGTTCTTCAACGTCATGCTCTACATGCCCACGGACAGCGAGAAGTGGCCACTTCAGTACGTACTGCTCACCTACGTCAACCGGGGCAACGGGCTGCCCGGTTCCTTCAACGGGGGCTTCGGCAGCGCGGCGACGCAGACCACTCCGCTGTCGTTGCAGATGGCCGTCGTCTTCCTCACGCTCGTCCCCCTGGTCCTCGTCTACCCGTTCGTGCAGAAGCACCTGCGGACCGGCGTGCTCACCGGGGCGATCAAGGGATGAGCCGCCCGACCACCCCTGGTGCCGGCCCCACCGCCGGCACCGGCACAGAGACAAGGAGGGCACGGCGATGGTGACCCTCTCCGACGTCGCGCGCCACGCCGGCGTCTCGGCGAGCACGGTCAGCTACGCGCTCAGCGGCAAGCGTCCCATCTCCGACGAGACCAGGCGGCGCGTCGAGCGGGCCATCACGGTGCTCGGCTACCATCCCCACGCGGGCGCCCGGGCCCTGGCCGGCAAACGCTCCCACATCATCGCCCTGGTCGTGCCGCTCCACACCGAGGTCTACGTGCCGACGATGATGGAGATCGCCATCGCGGTCACCGTGACGGCCCGCGAGCACGGCTACGACGTCCTGCTGCTCACCAACGACGAAGGCGCCGAGGGCGTGCGGCGGGTGGCGGCCAGCGGGCTCGCCGACGGCGTGATCCTGATGGACGTCGCGCTGGACGACGACCGCGTCAGGGTCCTTCGCGCCCTGGGCACACCGGCCGCGCTCATCGGCCTGCCCGACGACCCGGCCGGACTCTCCTGCGTCGACAACGACTTCGCCCTGGCGGGCGCGCTGTGCGCGGACCATCTGGCCGACCTGGGCCATCACGACGTCGCCTTCGTCGGCTACGGCAACGGGGTGTACCTGCGGCACGCCGGCTACGCCGAGCGCACACTGACCGGCTTCCGCGACCGCGCCGAGCGGCGCGGCCTGCGCTTCCTGCACCGGCCGTGCGAGGGCACGTACGAGAGCACGGCGGGCACCCTGTCCCGCATCCTCGCCGACCGCCCGGACACCACGGGATTCGTGGTCCAGAACGAGGCGGCGATCGGTCCGCTCCTCAGTCTGCTGCGCGCCGGCGGGCGGATCGTGCCCGAGGACGCCTCGGTCATCGCCATCTGCCCCGAGCCGCTGGCCGACCAGCACTCCCCCCGGCTCACGTCCGTGACGGGCCCGACGAGGGAACTCGGGCAGGCGGCCGTCGCACAGGTCCTGGCCAGGATCACCGCGGTCGCCGAGGGCGGGAGGCCTGAGGACGAACTGCGCCTGATGGCCCCGGAACTGGTCGTCCTCGAGAGCACCGCTCCGGCCCCGCGCCGGAACTCCCACCGTTGACCCACGACCAGAGAGATCGCTCGACATGCAGATGCGCCGGCTCACCGATCGGCTCGACGGCCTCGCGTTCGGCGGGGACTACAACCCGGAGCAGTGGGACGAGGAGGTGTGGAAGGAGGACGACGAACTGATGCGCCGGTCGCGGGTCAACCTGGCCACCGTCGGCGTGTTCTCCTGGGCCCTGCTCGAACCCGAGGAGGGCCACTACGACTTCGCCTGGCTCGACGCCCACCTCGACCGCCTGCACGCCAACGGCGTCGGCGTCGACCTCGCCACCCCGACCGCCTCCCCGCCGCCCTGGTTCACCCTGGCCCACCCCGACGCCCTGCCTGTCACACCGCAGGGCACCCGCCTGACGCACGGCAGCCGGGACACGTACTGTCTCGCCGCGCCCGCCTACCGCCGGGCCGCCCGCCGCATCGCGGACGCCCTCGCCGAACGCTACGGCGACCATCCGGCCCTGGCCCTGTGGCACGTCCACAACGAGTACGCGACCCTCTGCTGGTGCGAGCACACCGCGGCCGCCTTCCGGGTCTGGCTGCGTGCCCGCCACGGCTCACTGGACACCCTCAACGACGCGTGGGGGACGGCGTTCTGGAGCCAGCGGTACACCGCGTGGGAGCAGATCCAGCCGCCCCGCGCCACCCAGTGGCACAAGAACCCCGGCCAGGCCCTGGACTTCCGCCGCTTCTGGTCGGACGAGGCCCTCGCCGCGTACCGCGAGCAGCGCGACGCGATCCGCGCCCACAGCGACCTGCCGGTGACGACGAACCTCATGCTGCCCGGCTACCAGAACCTGGACCTGTGGGCCTTCGGCCGCGAGGTCGACCTGGTCTCCATCGACCACTACCCGGCCGCGCCCGGGGTGGACGCCGCAGCCGACACCGCCTTCGGCGCCGACCGGGCCCGCTCCCTCGGCGGCGGCGCCCCCTGGCTCCTGATGGAGCAGGGAACGAACACCGTCTACGGCGGCGACCGCGTGCTCGGCAAGGAGCCGGGCGACATCGCCCGCCACAGCCTCGGCCACATCGCCCGCGGTTCGGAGGGCGCTCTGTTCTTCCAGTGGCGCCAGTCCCGGGCCGGGGCCGAGCAGTGGCATTCGGCGATGGTCCCGCACGCCGGTCCCGACAGCCGCGTCTTCCGCGAGGTCACGGCCGTCGGAGAGGCCGTCTCCCGGCTCGGCGAACTCGCCGGATCCACCGTCCGGGCCGAGGTCGCCGTCCTGCACGACGCGGACGCCTGGTGGGCCCTGGAGGTCGACGGTCTGCCGTCGAAGGACCTCGACTACCACTCCGCGCTCCGCCGCGCCCACCGGGTCCTGTGGGACGCCGGTGTCACGGTCGACTTCGCCCACCCCGAGCACGACCTGAGCCGCTACCGGCTCGTCCTCGCCCCCGCGCTGTTCCTGCTCTCCGACGCGGGCGCCGCGAACCTGAACCGCTACGTCGCCGGCGGCGGAACGCTCCTCGTCCAGCACTACAGCGGTGCCGTGGACGAGCGCCTCCACGCCCGCCTCGGCGGCTACCCTGCAGCCCCGCTCCGCGAGGCCCTCGGCATCCGGGTCGAGGAGCACCGCCCGCTGGGGCGGGACGAGGAGATCGTCCTGTCCGACGGATCGGGTGCGACCGTCTGGAGCGAGTCCCTGCGTACGGAAGGCGCCGAGACCCTCGCCACGTACACCGGGGGCATGCTCGCCGGCGGCCCCGCTCTCACCCGCCGCGGATTCGGGGCGGGCGCCGGCTGGTACCTCTCCACCCGTCTCGACGACGCCGGTTACGCGGCCCTGGTCGCCCGGCTGCTCGACGAAGCCGGTGTGACCGAGGAGCTCCCGGGCCTGCCGTCCGGTGTCGAGGCCGTCACCCGTCACGCCGGGGACGGGCGGCGCTGGCACGTGCTGATCAACCACCGCGCCGACGCCGTGCCGCTGCCGGAATCCGCGCACGACCTGCTGACGGGCGGCCGGACCGACCGGCTGGAGCCCGGGGGCAGCGCGGTGCTGCGCGCCCACTGAGACACGCCCCACAGGAAGTGAAGCCACCGTGACCGACGTACCCGAGCCGATCCGCCGGGGCCATCGGGCCCGGGGATCGAGATCGCCCTCGGCGGGGACGGCACCGCCCGCCTCGTGCGCGTCGGCGCGCCCGACAACCGCTACCGCTACCGCACCCGCATCTGCCTCCGCCTCCGCCTCCGCCTCCGCCTCCGCCGAGAGGAACTGATCAAGTGTCAGCTCAGCAAGTGGTCACCAACCCCGTGATCCCCGGGTTCCACCCCGATCCCAGCATCTGCCGCGTGGGCGACGACTACTACGTCGTCTGCTCCAGCTTCGAGTACTTCCCCGGCATCCCCGTCTTCCACAGCCGCGACCTGGTGCACTGGACCCAGATCGGCAACGCCCTCGACCGGCCGAGCCAGCTGCGCCTCGACACCTCTTCGTCGGGCGGCATCTACGCGCCCACGCTGCGCCACCACGACGGCAGGTTCTGGCTGATCGTCACCAACGTGGCACGGGGCGAGGGCAACCTGCTGTTCAGCGCCACCGATCCGGCCGGTCCCTGGTCGGACCCGGTCAGGCTCCCGGGGGTTCCCGGCATCGACCCGGATCTCGTCTGGGACGAGGACGGCACCAGCTGGTGCACCGTCGCGGGAGTCTCGCAGGTCCGTCTCGACCTGGCCACCGGCGAGACGCTCGGCGAGCCGCGCAAGCTGTGGTCGGGCACCGGCGGCGCGGCCCCCGAGGCGCCGCACCTGTACCGGATCGGGGAGTACTGGTACCTGCTCATCGCCGAAGGCGGCACCGAGCGTGGCCATGGCGTGTCCATCGCTCGTGGCCGTACGCCCGCCGGCCCGTTCGAATCCGGTCCTGCCAACCCCATCCTCACCCACCGCAGCACCGATCACCCCATCCAGAACACCGGCCACGCGGACCTGGTCCAGGCGCCCGACGGGTCGTGGTGGATGGTGCTGCTCGGCGTCCGGCCGCGCGGCGGCACCCCGGGCTGGCACGTACTCGGCCGCGAGACCTTCCTCGCGCCGGTCGACTGGGTCGACGGCTGGCCGGTCGTCGGCAAGGTCTCGACCGAGCTGCCCGCACCCGCCTGGCCGCTCCGCCCCGGCCCCGACGCTCCGGTCAGGGACGACTTCGACCAGGCCGAGCTGCGGCCCTGCTGGGTCTCGCTGCGTCGGCGCCCCGAGCGGCTGTGCACGACGAAGGAGCGGTCGGGGTGGCTGACGCTCCGCGCCGCGGGTGACTCCCTCGACGCGGACGACGCGGTGTTCGCCGGCCGGCGCCAGCAGCACCTGACCTGTGGGATACGCACACTGGTCGACGCCTCGGAGGGACGCGGCGGCCTGGCCGTCCGGCTCGACGAGCGGCACCACTACGAGATCGAGGCCACCGCCGGAGCGGTGACGGTCTTCGCCCGCGTCGGTCCGCTCCGCACGGAGGTGGCGTCGGCCCCGGTACCGGTGGGGCCGGTGGTCCTCGGCCTCGGCATCGCGCCGCAGCCGCCGGGGGACGCGCGGACCGGACCCGACCTGCTCTCCTTCGGAGTCGAGGAACCGGACGGAAGGTTCACCGTCCTTGCCACGCTCGACGGGCGCTACCTCTCGACCGAGGTGGCGGGCGGGTTCACCGGCCGGGTCATCGGTATGTACGCCTCGGCCGGCACCGTCCACTTCGACTGGTTCGACTACGAGCCGGGGCCGTCGGCGTGACCGGGGTCAACTCCCGGATCGCCCGGAGTGCACGGACTACGCGGGCTGCGCGGGCTGCGGCGTCGGCTTCGGCGTCGGCTTCGGCTTCGGCTTCGGCGGGGCCGTGCTCTCCCGGACGGTGAGAGTGGTCGCGATCTCCAGCCCCACCTGCGCCACCTCCTCGCCCCGGCCGATGGTCAGGGCGATCTCGGTGGCGGCCGTCGCCATCTCGGCCAGCGGCTGGTGGACGGTGGTCAGCGGGGGGGGTCCACCCAGGCCACGGTCGGGACGTCGTCGAAGCCCACCACGCTGAGGTCGTCCGGGATGCGCAGCCCCAGCTCACGGGCGGCCCGGTAGACACCGAGCGCCTGCATGTCGTTCGCCGTGAAGACGGCGGTCGGCCGGTCGGGACGGGACAGCAGCTCACGCGCGGCGGCGTGGCCGTGCTCGCGGGTGAGCTGGGTCTTGATCACCAGGTCCTGTTCCATGGGCAGGCCGGCCTCGGCGAGGGCGGAGACGTATCCGGAGAGCCGGGCGAGGCAGAAGGAACCCGCTGATCATGGCGATGCGCCGGTGCCCGAGGTCGAGCAGGTGCCGGGTGGCGGCCTGGCCGCCGCGCCAGTTGGTGGCGCCGACGAAGGGCACGCCGTCGGGCAGTTCGTCGGCGGGGTCGAAGACGACGAAAGGGATGCCCTTCGCGGTGAGCTGTGCCCGCTCCGCCTCGGACAGCTGGGACACCGAGAGGACGCACCGGGGGCGCCGCTCCACGGTGTCGCCGATGGTCCTGCCCACCGGTTCCCGGAGCTCGAACTCGGAGACCAGCACGCTGACCCGGTTCTTGCGGGCCACGCGCTCGACGCCGCGGATGATCTCCACGGCCCACATCGGCTCGGTCTTTTGGCACGGTCCGCCACCCCTCCCCTGGTCGCGCCCGCCATTCCGGCACCTCCCCCTGGGGACGGCGCACGGCCCGGGCCCGCCCGCCGGGTCGACGGATCATTCCGTACACGCGTCTTGACGGGACACCTACAACCCTGGCTTGATGCATATGGGAGCGCTCCCATCACCCCGTCCCCATTCGTGGAAGGCCCCACCCGTGCCTCCTCTCCTTCTCCGCGGCGCGTCGCGCCGCGCGGCCGCCGCGGTCGCCGGCCTGGCCCTGGCCGCCGGCGCATTGACGGGCACCGCCCTCGCGGCGGACTCCGCCCGCGCGGCGAGCCCGGCCGCTCTCGCGGCGCCCGCCGAATCCCCCGTCCGGGTCAACCAGCTCGGCTACCTGCCCGACGGCCCGAAACGGGCCACCGTGGTCACCTCCGCGGCCTCGCCGCTCACGTGGCAGCTCCGCGACGCCTCCGGCACCCAGGTCGCGTCGGGCAGCACCGCGGTGCGCGGCGCCGATCAGGCGTCCGGCCAGTCGACCCACCTGGTGGACTTCGGCGCCTTCACCGGCACGGGCACGGGCTTCACCCTGGTGGCCGGCGGTCAGGCGAGCCACCCGTTCGACATCTCCGCCTCGCTGTACGACGGACTGCGCTCCGACAGCATGTCGTTCTTCTACCAGCAGCGCAGCGGCGTCGCGATCGACGCGGCCCTGGCGGGCAGCGCGTACGCACGCCCCGCCGGACACCTCGGCGTGGCCCCGAACAAGGGCGACACCAGCGTGCCGTGCCAGGCCGGGGTGTGCGACTACCGGCTGGACGTCCGTGGCGGCTGGTACGACGCGGGCGACCACGGCAAATACGTGGTCAACGGCGGCATCGCGACCTGGCAGATCGTCAACTCCTACGAGCGGGCCCGCCGCTCCGGCGGCGACGCCGCCCTGGGCGACTCGACGCTGCGGGTGCCGGAGCGCGGCAACGGAGTGCCGGACGTGCTCGACGAAGCCCGCTGGGAACTCGAGTTCCTGATGCGGATGCAGGTCCCGGCAGGCCGGTCATCGGCGGGCATGGCCTTCCACAAGATGCACGACGCCCAGTGGACCGCCGTACCGACGCGCCCTGAACTGGACGACAGGGTGCGGGAGTTGCACCGCCCGTCCACGGCGGCCACGCTGAACCTGGCGGCGACGGCCGCCCAGTGCGCCCGGGTGTACGCGCCGCACGACGCGGCCTTCGCCGCCCGCTGCCTGGACGCCGCCCGCGTCGCCTGGGCGGCCGCCAAGGCCAACCCGAACGTGCTCGCCCCGGCGAGCGACAACGCCGGCGGCGGCGCGTACGAGGACGCCGACGTCTCCGACGAGTTCTACTGGGCGGCTGCCGAACTGCTCGCCACCACCGGCGAGGCGCAGTACCGGGACGCCGTGACCTCCTCCCCGCACCACACCAAGCCCGCCGACGGCCCTTGGTGGGGCGGTACGGCGACGCTGGGCCGGATCACCCTCGCCACGCTCGCCGGCGTGTCGCTTCCGGCCGACGACGTGACCCGGGTGCGCGGCGTGCTGACGGCCGCGGCCGACGGCCACCTGTCCACCGCGGCCGGCCAGGGCTACGCGGTGCCGATCCCCGCGACGGGCTACGTGTGGGGATCGAACAGCGCCGTCGCCAACAACGCGATGACGATGGCCGTGGCGTACGAGCTGACCGGTGCGCAGCGCTACCGGGCGGGCGCGCTCGAGTCGCTGGACTACCTGCTCGGCCGCAACGCCCTGGACCGCTCGTACGTCACCGGGTACGGCGAGCGCGCCTCCGAGAACCAGCACCACCGCTTCTGGGCGCACCAGAACGACGCCTCGCTGCCGCACCCGCCGGCCGGTTCCTTCGCGGGCGGGCCGAACGCGGGTCTTGAGGACCCGGTGGCGAAGGAGCGGCTGAACGGCTGCGCCCCGGCCGCCTGCTACGTGGACGACATCGGCTCGTACGCCACGAACGAGGTGGCGATCAACTGGAACTCGGCGCTGGCGTGGCTGACGGCCTTCGCCGCGGAGCGGCGCGACGTGCCGGCGACCCCCGCGGTGCAGGTGACGCCCGCCGCGGTGACGGTTCCGGAGGGCGGCTCGGCGGCGGTGGGGGTCCGGCTGTCGGCCGCGCCCGCGCAGGAGGTCACGGTGGCGGTGGCCCGGTCGGCGGGCGACGAGGACCTGTCCGCGACAGCGGGTACGACGCTGGTGTTCACGCCCGCGAACTGGGCCACGGCGCAGCAGGTCTCGGTGTCCGCCGCGCAGGACGGGGACGCGGTGGCGGGCAGCGCGACGTTCGGCGCGGCCGGGACCGGAGTGCGGTCGGCGACGTTCACGGCCACCGAGGCGGACGACGACACGGCGCCGCCCTCGGCGTCCTGTGCGGTGACGTACCGGGTGGCCAGCTCGTGGGGCAACGGCTTCACGGCGACGGTGACCGTGAAGAACACCGGGACGTCGGCGTTCTCCGGCTGGACGGCCGGGTGGAGCTTCGCGGGCGACCAGCGGATCAGCAGCGCCTGGAACGCGACGGCGAGCCAGTCCGGAAATGCGGTGACCGTCCGGGATTCCGGGTGGAACGGTTCGCTGGCGCCGGGCGGCAGCGCGGAGTTCGGGTTCCAGGCGACGTATTCGGGCACGAACGCGGTGCCGACGCGGTTCACGGTGAACGGCGCGGTCTGCTCCTGAGCCGGTCACGCCCTGCCCATGCCCCCGGGAGGGGCACGGGCAGGGCGTCGTCCGTGGCCCTCAGGAGACCCGCACGTCGACGAGCCGTTAGAGGAAGAACTCGTGCTTGAGGAAGGAGACGTCGTCGTCGCCGGTGAGCTGCCGCCAGAGCAGGATGCGGTTGTACCGCTCAAGCCGGCCGGCCGCTCCCTCGTACCCCGGGAACATCGTGTCCAGCTCGGCGATCACCTGCGGGTCGTCGAGGTCCGAGGTGTCCCACAGACGGCGCTGGCGTACCCGGGGATTGAAGCGGATCTTGAACATGTGGCGGATGGTGTCGCTGTCGTTGCGCCGGCCGCCGTGCCAGATGCCGTGGTGCACAAACACCACGGTGCCGGCCGGGCAGACCAGCCGGTCCTGGCCGCGCAGGTTCTGGTAGCGGCCGGTGTCCGCGGTGGTCCACCCACGGTTCCGGGCCGACCAGGCTGCGCAGGGCCCCTGCCACCCGTGGCAGCGCGAGCAGCCTGCGCACGAAGGAGCCGTCCGGTTACGCGTCGGACGGCGGCGTCCCGCACGGCACGGACGGCAGCCCTTCGGCGAGTACGGCCAGGCCCTCGGCGTTCATCTCCGCGGGGACGACCGCGTCGAGGCGCAGCGACCCGCGGGCGACGAAGCGCGCCATCCGGACCGGGTTCAGCGGTTCCCGCCTGTTCTCCATGACGGCCACGCCAGGTCGCGACCACCGCGTTCCGCGTGGGCCGCGTTCACCCTCCACTGGTCGGTTCTCACCCTCGGCACCGGGGACACCTCACCGCACCCCTGAAGCGCCGACTGCTGCGCGGCAGCCCGAGATACCCGCACAGGCCTCTGCATACCTGGGTCTGCGTCTCACCCAGTTCCGTGACCAGGTGCATTTCCTGCCCGACCGGGATGTGGAACGGGCTTCCTTACTCACGCAGCTCGCGCGCCGTGACGTCACCGTGGTGTTCGACCGGCCTGATCCGACCCGTAGCAGCACTCCCGGTTCCTCGCACGGCGTTCTTCCGGTCAGTGGCTGCCGATCGGCCCGTCGCGGTTCCGGCATGACGCCCTCCCTCGTGTCGTGCGGGCGGAGATGACTCCCTCGCGCATCCGTACGCGTACCGGCAACCGAAACAACGCGTACATCCATCGCTTCACGGGAGGCCGCTGTGCTCGTTCTGATCGGATTGATCGTCGTCGCCGTCCTGATCGGCGCGTTCGTCCTCGGCACCAAGGTCCGCGACGGGGAGGCCCCGCCGCCGGACCCCGCCTCGCATCCGCTGCGACCCCCCACCGACCGCCTGCCGGGCGAGATGTCCGCGTACCGGAGGCCCTTCGCCATCCCCCGCACAGACTGGGCACACCGCCTCCGGCCGCACCAGCTCGGAGCCAGTACGGAGACGTCACCGGTTCCGCCGCGGGAGTAGCCGGCACGTCCCGCGAGCGCATCCGGCGCAGGGCGGACTCCTCGGAGTCATGCAGCGTTCGACCCGCTACGCAGCGTTTACGCACCGTAAGGGGATCGCATGGCAGAGACGACCACGGGAATCACCACGGGGGCCTTGGCCCGACGCCTGGGGGTGTCGCCGACCACCGTTCGTTCCTGGGAACAGCGCTACGGCATCGGGCCGGCGGTCCGCGCGGATGGCAAGCACCGGCGCTGGTCCCCCACCGATGTCGCGATGCTCGAGGAGATGTGCCGTCTCACCGCCTCGGGCGTTCCCCCTGCGGAAGCCGCTCGGGCCGCCCGGAGCGACCGCCGGGACCCCGTCGACATGGACCTTGGGCTCCTCGCCCGGTCCGCGTCCGACGCCGGTCCTTCCTCGGGCAGCAGGCCGGCCGGAGGCGGCGGACTGCCTCTGGGGGATGTGCGCCTGGAGTGCCGGGGCCTGGCCCGGGCGGCAGTCCGGCTGGACGCCCCGGCGATGGAGACGCTGCTGAACCAGGTGATCTCCGACCACGGCCTCTTGACCGCGTGGGAGGAGGTGATGGTGCCCACCCTGCACGCCGTCGGCCGTAAATGGGAATCCTCGGACGACCGTTACGTCGAAGTCGAGCATCTGCTGTCCTGGCAGGTCTCGACCGCGCTTCGCCGCGCCGCCATCGCCTCCGTGGGGAGTCCGAAGCCTCCGGTTCTGCTTGCGTGCGTGCCCGCGGAGCCCCATACGCTTCCGCTCGAAGCACTTGCCGCGGGCCTGTCCGAGCGGGGTATCGCGACCCGTATGTTCGGAGGCTCCGTCCCCGCGGAGGCACTGGATTCGGCGGTGCGCAGGTGCGGTCCCGCCGCGGTCGTGCTGTGGTCTCAAGCGCGTTCGACGGCGAGCCACGCACTGGCACGCCACGTAGCGGGCATGACGTTCGGTTTGCGCGGTGCCCGGACGGCGCCGCTGGTGCTGCTGGCGGGCCCCGGCTGGGCGGGCCGGACCTCCGACTCCGGCATGCTGCGGCCCCGGAGCCTGCGGGAGGCTCTCGACGCCATTTCCCGTGTCTACGGCGAGCCCTTGCCGGGATCGGAACGCTGATCCGCCCCGGACGGGACATGGCGCGGGTTTCCCCGGTAGCGAGCCGTCAGCCTGTTCCGGCCACGGGGACCGCCGTGACGACGAGGTTGCGCAGATAGCCGCCCCTGTCAGGGTCGTACGGTGAGGCGCAGGTGATCAGGGTGAGGACGGGTGGGCCCGATCTGGCGAAAGCGGATGCGGGCAGCTCGCTCTTGTCGACGGTCTCGCGGGACGTGATGCGGTACGAGACAGCAGGCGCACCGTCGCGTCGCACCAGCACCGTGTCATCGGCGCGGACGTCGAAGAGGGCGCCGAATTCGCCCAGGTCTCCCGAACGCGAGTCGACGTGCCCCATCAGTACGGCCGAGCCGGAGGGCTCGCCCGGAGCGGGGCCGAAGCGGTACCAGCCGGCCAGTCCGGGATCGGCGGGAACCTGGGCGCTGCCGTCCTGACCGACGCCGACCGGTATGACGGAGGCATCGAGGCCGACGCGCGGGATCTCGATGCGGAGCGGGCGAGCGGGTTCTCCGAGCGACTTCCCGGCCCGCGCGGGTGCGGGACCCAGCGAGACGGAGGCGTGCCCCGGGGACGCCTCCGGCCTGGGCTCGGAGGCGGAGAGTGACGTCCGGGCGGGGATGTCCGGGGCTGCCCGGGCGGAGGGCTGGAGTGTCACTCCGACCGCCAGTGCGGCCGTTCCGGAGGCGGCCAGCACTGCGACTGCGACGCAGTACGCCGGACGCCTTCGGGACGGTGCTGCCCTTCGTGCTTCAGGCACGGGAGCGTGCCACCACACGGCGAGCCGTGAGGGCGCCGGCGAGCGCGAGCAGTCCGGTTCCGGCGGAGAGGGCGATCCAGGCATCGGAGTTGTTGGGCTGACCGAGTCCGGCGGCCACCGCGGAGGGTGCGCCGTGCATACCGGTCAGAGTCTGGACCTTGAGCGCGAGGTTCTTGTCCGCGGCACTGCCCCAGGCGTAGACGACGTTCGTCGTGCCTTCCTTCAGGTCGAGGTCTGCCGGGCCGATCACGACATCGTCGCTTCCGGCGAGGACGACGTCGGCCGAGACGGTGCCGGCGGGCAGTTCAGCGGTGGCCTCCTTGGGGTTCTCGAGTGCCTTGAACACGGGCTGGCCTTGTGCCCTGACGTCCACGGCGGGTGCGGCGGCGACGTGGCGCACGGTCAGCCGGGTCTCCCCCGCGGGGATCTTCGAGGTGTCGTTGACGAATGCGGCGAGCTGGGGCTTGCCATCGGCCGACAGGTGCGCGACGACGGTCGCGTTCGCGCCCGCGGGGACTTCCACGGTCTTCTGGATGGCGGGAGTCCCCTTGGGGTCGGCTCCGGCCGGGAAGACCTTCAGGTCGTAACTCCCCGCGGGGAGTTCCTGGGGTTCGGTCAGGGTGCCCGGCTTGAAGTCCGGGAGGAGTTCGTCACCGTTGGCGTACACGTCGACAGTCAGTCCGGGCACCGCGTGCAGGACAGACACCGTGGCCTTGTCCTCGTCGGCGGCGGAGGCGGGCAGCGCGGCGCTCAGGGCGATGGCGCATGTCCCGAGGGTGGCTGCCACCAGGGTGGGGGTCCGGGGATTCATCTCTGATTCCTTTCGAACCATTCACTCCGTGCGAGTGAGCGGATATCTGAGCTTCGCCGCGCGACCAGGGGCGGGATGCAGATTTACCCGCCCGGGTCTTTTCGATGCAATATCAATGCGCATTGCCGCAGCGCATCGATTCGACGGACCGTGTGGGGGACGGTGCATTCTCGTGCCATAGGAGCAAGCCATGGTCTCCGCTCGATACTCGGAGTCGACTCAAGGTCGTCGGCAGGTGCCGCACGCGACCAGCACCCGGGCAACGCAGACGGCTGAGCGTTCCATGATGCTCGACGGGTCGGAAGCAGAGCTTTCGGCGCGGTTCACGAGCGGTGATCCGTCCGCGCTGGCCGCTCTCTACGAGCGGCACTCCCCTCTGGTCTACGCGCTCGCCCGTCGTGCCCTCGGCAACGCCCAGGACGCGGAGGACGTCACGCAGCAGGTGTTCATCGCCGCCTGGCGCGGCCGTGCCGGATACCGCCCGGAACGAGGTGCGCTCGGTGGCTGGCTCGCCGGCATCGCACGACACGTCATCCTGGACGCGCGTACGGCACGCACACGGCGAACCGATCTCGAGCACGCTTTGACGAGACAGCACGCACAGGTGGTCCGCAACCACAGCAGGGACGAGTGCGAGCAAGCTCTGAACCGCGTGCTCGTCCTGCAGAAGCTCTGCCTCCTCTCCCCCGTCCAACGCCGTCTGGTCGGAATGGCGATCTACGGTGACATGACCCAGGCGCAGATCTCGGAGGAGACCGGGCTCCCGCTCGGCACGGTCAAGAGTCACATCAGGCGGGCCCTGCACGCCCTTCGGCGTTGCATGGAACCACCTGCCTGAGCTGACGGCGCCCAGGGCCGTACGGGTGAAGGTCGCATCCAACGGCACCAAATCGCCATAAGCCCCAGTCGAACCGTCCCCATGAGCTGCCAAGGAGATCCGATGGCCTTCGTCGAGACACATACACCCGGCGCCTACACCCCGAGGGCCGGCCTCTACGAGTGCGACTGCGCCGGGGGGCACCTCTGGCGGATCGACCTGGCCGGTCACCTCTTCCCTCCGTTCCCACCTGGTTGTTCCGCGGAGCGCTGGCGGGCGAAAGAGGGCGGAACCATGACCTCCGCTGCTCCCGAGGGCAGCCCTCGGCCATGAGGGCGAGGAACTCGGTGACGAACGCGAAGCCGCGAACACGTGCACCCCACCGGCTCCTCCCGGGTGCGGGCCCCCGTGCCGGGCGGCGGCGACGGCTACTTCGGCGCGATGTCGATGCGCAGGCCGATCAGTGTCTGCTGGCTGTCGGCGGTGTCGGCGGTGTCGGCGGCACGGGGGTGGTGCCGCGTGGGATCAAGAGCATCTTGCCGGGTACGGGGAGGGGCCCGGTGCGGGCGGCGTAACGGTCCCCGTGGGTGAGGTAGGTGCAGTGGGCGTTGCGGGGGGACCGACCGGCCGTGGTGGTGGGGGTGTGCGCGTGGCGCAGGTCCAGGACGGCGACGGGAACCCGCGCGTCTCGTGAACGCCCTGGGCCCTACGGCCGCCGGGCGCCCTTCCCGTCATCTCCCAGGCCGGCGTCGCGGTCGTGGTGACGGCGAGATCGTGGAGCGCCCCCTCCGGGTACGGCCGATCACGGCTTCGCGGCACGGGCCGCGGTGGGCGCTGCTCCCGTGATGGGTCCCGGAGCGGGTCCGGAGGACTCGTGCCGCCCGTCCCCACGAGGTGAGGCGGCGAGTCGGCGAAGGGTGCAGACTGGTCCTGGAGCCCCGCGTGATCCCGTTTCCGACCCCCGGCGAGAGACACCTCATGCGCTGCGAGGTTCCAGCCCAATCGTGTGGTGGCGGCCAAGCCGGCGCGGAGGACACATGACAGCACCACAAGGCTCCGCATCCCGTGCCGGACCGGAACAGAGGGCCGGCGGGGCCCCGCCCCCCGCCCCTACGATCGACCCGGCGGACCAGTTGGCGCGGCTCGGCCGTTCCTGGGTCTGGCTCCTCGGCGCCGCGATGGCGACACTCGTCCCGGGCATCCTGGCGCTCGTCTGGCCGGATGTCACCCTGCACGTCCTGGCCGTGCTGATCGGGGTGTACCTGTTGCTGATCGGTGGCTTCCGGTTCGTGGCCGTGTTCGGGCGCAACAGCGACCGCGTGCCCGGCCTCATCGTGGCCGTGCTGTGTGTCCTGGGTGGCGTGCTGTGCCTGAGGAACCCACTCCAGACGATCGCCGCGCTCTCGCTGATCGTCGGCGCCGTCTGGCTGGTGTCCGGCATCGTCACCCTCTACACGGCCATCGCCACCAAGGACATGCCGCACCGCGGCATCGTCATGGCCGTCGCGGCCCTCGGCATCGTCGCGGGAATCGTCGTCCTCGCGCTGCCGGCGGAGTCGGCCCGGACCCTGACCAGGCTGCTCGGCCTGTGGCTCGTCCTCCTCGGCCTGGCGGAGACGGCAGTCGCGTTGGCGTGGCGGTCGGCGCTGCGCAGGGCGGGCATCTCGGGCCACGACTCGTCCGGCCCCGCCCTCTGACGACAGACGCGCCGCTCCCGCCGCCGCCTCCGCACGCCCACTTCTCGTCCACGGCAACCGGTCCGCCCCGAGCCCCGGCCCGCCGTTCCTCCATGCGGCTGGAACCCACCTGGGCGGCCAGGAGGGTCACAGACGGATGACCACCAGCGCTGTGTCGTCTGTGTTGCCGACGTGCGGGAGGAGATCGGCCAGCAGAGCGTCGGCCAGGGCCTCGGGGTCGGCTCGCCTGTGACGGACGAGGGAGTCGGCGAGGCGGGCCAGGCCGGTGTCGATGTCCTCGGAGCGGCGCTCGATCAGGCCGTCGGTGTACATGACCAGGGTGGCACCCTCGGCAAAGGCCGTAACGGCCTCCGG
Source organism: Streptomyces sp. NPDC051822 (assembly GCF_044452745.1). Classification (NCBI taxonomy): domain Bacteria; kingdom Bacillati; phylum Actinomycetota; class Actinomycetes; order Kitasatosporales; family Streptomycetaceae; genus Streptomyces; species Streptomyces sp. NPDC051822. Next base: position 68,083 of record NZ_JBITBZ010000015.1, read on the forward strand.
ACGCGCAACGTGTTCGGGGCGCGCGCCGAGAGGCGGGTCGGTCGCCTGGTCGAGGAAGGTCACGGTGCCGTCGGGGTGGAGCAGGGCGGGTGGAGGATGGCCCGCACTGCTGTAGGTGAGGGTGTGCGTGTCCCAGTCGATGAAGGTCTTCACCACGGTGGTCGACTCGGCCCCCTCGACATGCCGGGCATACAGACCGAGGGCCTCCAGGGCTCGGGCCGGGCCGTCGGCGACGCGAGCGGCCGCGCTCAGTGCGCTGCGCAGTTGCCCCATCACGCAGGCGGCCCGCAGGCCATGGCCGACCACATCGCCGACGGCGACCGCGATACGGTCCCCGGGCAGGTCCACCAGGTCGTACCAGTCGCCGCACACGTTGAGGGCGCCCACGGCCGGCCGGTAGCGGACGGCCGCCCGGTGGTGACCGACCGGTGTCGGGGCGGGGAGCATCGCCTCCTGCAGGGCCAGGGCGACCTCGCGGTCGCGGGCATGAGCCCGTCGCAGGCGTTCGTTCACCTCCTGCAGTTCACGGGAGCGGGTGTAGAGCTCCGCCTCCAGCACGCGGGCTCCGCCGCCGCCGTCCGTGCCGCCGCGGGCACGGATGAGCTCGGTGACCTCCTGCACGCGGTGCACGATCAGCACCACGTGCCCGTCCGGTCCCCGCACGGGTGCGTTGACCGGGCTCCAGAAGTGCTCCACCCAGTGATCGGGCCTGTCGGGATCCTCGATGTCGTAGCGCAGCAGCGCCATCGTGTCGCGCTCGCCGGTGGCCACCACGCGCCGCATCGACGCCTGGGTCTCCCGCATGCCTGCCGCGGCCGGCTCGTGGGGGTTCTCGGGGAACACGTCGAAGATGTAGCGGCCCAGCAGCTGCTCGCGCGTGCGCCCGGCCAGCCGGAGGAAGTCCTCGTTGGCGTCGGCGTAGACCAGGTCGGGGGTGAGCAGCGCCACCATGCCCGGAAGGGCCCGGAAAGCCGCCGCGTAGTCGATCTGCGGATTCCTCATGTGCTGCCCGCCTCGGATCCGAACTGTACTGGCGCTCCACGATAGAAGCTGACACGCCGTGGAACCGGGCGGCGCAGCAGGTGGGACGACTTCGGCCGGCAGGAACCCATCCCTCCATGACGCGTGCGGCATGAGCACGCTATCCGCGTTTGCACTTATAGCGCGTCTGCAATTATTGTTGCAGCACGTAAACCGCCTACTCAAGCAAACACGGAAGGGGTGGGCCATGCCGCTCGCGCTCCTCGCTCTGGCAGTCGGGGCCTTCGGGGTCGGGACGACCGAGTTCGTCGTCATGGGGCTGCTGCCCGACATCGCCGCCGACTACGGCGTCTCCATCCCCACCGCCGGGCTGCTGGTCACCGGCTACGCGCTCGGCGTCGTCGTCGGTGCGCCGCTGCTCACCGTCCTCGGCGGCCGGGTGAGCCGCAAGCGGATGCTCATGCTGCTCATGGGCCTGTTCGTGGTCGGCAACGTGCTGTCCGCCCTCGCCCCGACCTTCGGGACGATGCTGGCCGGCCGCGTGGTCGCCTCACTCGCCCACGGCTCGTTCTTCGGCATCGGGTCCGTCGTCGCCGCCGGCCTCGTGGCCCCGGACAAGAAGGCCGGCGCCATCGCCACCATGTTCACCGGCCTCACCGTCGCCAACATCATCGGCGTACCGCTCGGCACGTTCATCGGGCAGGCGGTCGGCTGGCGGACCACCTTCGCACTCGTCGCCGCGCTCGGTGTCGTCGGACTGCTCGGCATCGCGAGGCTCGTACCCGCCATGTCCCGCCCCGAGGGTGCCCGCCTGGGCCGCGAGCTCAAGGCGTTCCGCAACCCGCAGGTGCTGCTCGCCATGGCGATGACCGTCCTCGGCTTCGGAGGCGTCTTCGCCGCGATCACCTACATCGCACCGATGATGACCGAGGTCGCCGGCTACTCCGAAGGCGCGGTCACCTGGCTCCTCGCCCTCTTCGGCGTCGGCATGTTCCTCGGCAACCTGATCGGCGGCCGGTACGCCGACCGTGCGCTGATGCCCCTGCTGTACGCCACCCTCGGCGGGCTCGCGACCGTCCTCACGCTGTTCACCGTGCTCGCCCACGACAAGGTCCTCGCCGCGATCGCCATCCTCCTCGTCGGCGCGCTCGGCTTCGCCACGGTGCCGCCGCTGCAGAAGCGCGTCCTCGACCAGGCACACGGCGCGCCCACCCTGGCCTCAGCCGTCAACATCGGCGCCTTCAACCTCGGCAACGCCCTCGCCGCCTGGCTCGGCGGCCTCGTCATCGCCGCCGGCTTCGGCTACACCGCCCCGAACTGGGTCGGCGCCGCCCTCGCCGCCGCCGCCCTCGGCCTCGCCTTCTGGTCCGCCGCGCTGGAGCGCCGGGCCCTTGGGTCCGCGCCGGCCGAGGCCGCCGTCACCCCCGCCCGTACTCCCGTACACCACTGACCGCCCTCCACTCCCCCTGTGCACCCCCGAGGAGAACCGCCTTGAGTACCACCGCCGCCACCGCATTCACCCCGCTGACGACCGCCGAGGCCGAGACCCTGATCGCCACCGCCCGTCGCGCCGCCGAAAGCGCCGGGGTCACCGTCAGCGTTACCGTGCTGGACGCCGGCGGGCACCTGCTCGCCTTCCGCCGTGACGACCAGGCAGTGCTGATCTCGGGCGAGACCAGCACGCGCAAGGCGTACACCGCCCTCCAGCTCAACGCCCCCACGGCCGACCTGGTCGACCTCGTCAAGCCCGACGGCCCCTTCCACTCCCTCACCACCGCCCTCGACCGGCCGCTGCTCTTCATCGCCGGCGGTCTGCCGATCCACCGCGACGGCCGCCTCGTCGGCGCCATCGGTATCGGTGGCGGCGCGCCGGAGCAGGACCATAGCTTCGCCACCACCGCTCTGAAGGAGCTCTCCCGATGACACGCCGCAGGTCTTCGCCGACGCACGGCGCCGCGAGCGCTTCTGCTCCGGCGGATGAGGTCACTGGTGGCACGAGCCGTCCGACACACACAGGCTGACGGACACAACGGTCTGTGCGGCAGGAGCCCGAAGCGCAAACCGTCCGCTCCGCCATGACGTGAGCGTCAGTCCGTGTCGGCTGTGCCGTGCCGGGGGCTGTCCGATTGGCGGCCGGGTGCCCCCAAGCAGAGAAGCAGTAAGGGGTCCCCGGCCGGCAAGGCACACCGACACGGTCTCGGAAGCTGCGGAGCAGTCAGCCCCTGGAGGTCCGCTCCACCCCCGGCGAGCTGGCCTCCGTCACTTCTCCCGGTACTTCGCGTCGGCCACGAGCACCGAGGTGAAGTGGACCGGCAGCCCGCTCTCGTCCCGTGGGACCTCCTGGGAGGTGTCCCGGGTGAAGGCCAGGGTGACTCCAGGGATGTAGGGCGCTCGCGGGTCGTCGTTGTTGACGTGCCAGCCCTTCCGGGTGGCGTGGGCGAGGATCTCGTCGGCAGGGGTGCGGAAGACGTCGAGGCCGTCCAGCAGGACCTGGACGTCGGGGTCCTCGTCTTCGTCGGGTCCCCAGATGGTGACGGCGGTGACCTGATGGTCGCGTTCGAGGGCCGCCTGGAAGCCGATGCCGTCGTACTCGGTGGAGACGAGGTCGAAGTCGCGTACCGCGTCAGCCGGGTACACCCGCGGCGCGCCCCAGGCCGAGACCGCGGCGACCGTTTCGTCGAGCGTCATTCCCAGGTGGACGGGAGCCACACCGCGGGGCGGGTCGAGGACGAACTGCATGAGGGGGCCTTTCTGATGGGTTGCGATCATTTCAGTATGTCGTAGTCGATCGTCCAGCCCCGGCTCTCCAGCATCGCCTGGAACTTTCGGTTGTTCTTGAGGCTGTCGACCATGTCCTCGATGTGCTTGTCGTACTTGTCGCCGTACTTGGCACGGCATTCGTCGATGTCCATCTTCATGGCGAGGTCCCAGCGTCCGGCGTCGATGTGGGCACGCTGGTCGGCACGCCACTGGGCGGAGTGCGCCCAGGAGCCGGTCGAGGACATGTCCCGGTGGTCGGCCTTCTCCATGCGGATCGCCGGGCCCATCCCGGCGTCGTTGATGAAGCCCTCCTCGTCGAGGTGCGCGTAGGAGGCCTTGGCCGGGATGTGGTTGATCTCCATCTTGACCGGGTACTTCGGGTTGCCGTCGTCGTCCTTGAGGTTGGCCGGGGTCATGCCTCCGTACCAGCCGCCGTCCTCGGTGCACCCCTTGGCGATGAGGCCCAGGGGGTCGGTGAGGGTCCAGGGGTTGGTCACGTAGGTGACCGGGTTCGCCGCAGGGGCCAGGCCCAGCGGATCCGGGCTGGCGTAGCGGGCCGTCTCAGGGTCGTAGTGACGCAGGTAGTTGTAGTGCAGGCCCGTTTCGGAGTCCTCGTACTGGCCGGGGAAGCGCAGCGGGGTGTAGGCCGTCGCCGTACGGTTCCACCGGGTGCTGCCCCAGGTCGTCCTGCGGGACTGCCACGCCAATTCGCCGTCCTCGTCGACCAGTTCGGTCGGGGCGCCGACCAAGTCGGTGACGATGGCGAAGAACCGTGTGTCGTAGGCGTCCTGTCCGGCGCTCCGCGGGCGTCGTTCGAGCTGACTCAGCGGGCGGTGGTCGTGCGCGTCGTACTCCCAGGTGACCGTGATGGCGGTGGCCGTGTCCGTTTGCTCCGCCAGCCGGGTGCCGTCCCAGGTAAAGAACACCGACTGCTCGACACTCCTCCCGTCGGGCGCCATGCGGTGTTTGGCGGTACGGCGGCCGAGCGGGTCGTACGCGTAGTGCCAGGTGACGCCGTCGGGCGTCCGGCAGGCGGTGAGCCGGTTCTCCGCATCCCAGGTGTACTGCCAGGTCTCGGGCTTGCGGGACAGGCGGGACTTCTGCCGCAGCACCATGCGGCCCGCGGTGTCGTACTCGTAGCGGATCCGGCCGGCACGGAGCAGGCGGCTTCCCTCGTAGGCGCGCTCGCCCCGGGCGTCGTCCCTGAGTGCGCTGTCCGGCCAGTCGGCCTGGGCCTGGTTGCCGGCGGCGTCGTACGCGTACGTCTCGCTCCAGTCCTCGGCCGTGACCCTCAGCGGCCGTCCCACCGGGTCGAGGTGGAACGTGAGGTCGGTGTCGGCAACCCGGTCCGTGATCCGTTCGAGGTGACCGTCCGCGCGGTATCCGTAGCCGCGGGAACGCACGACCCGCTCCCCCGCGGTCACGGTGCGGGAGGCGAGCCGGCCCATGCGGTCCCAGGCCGAGGCGAGCGTGACGGACGCCGGGCCCTCGCCCAGGACGCGGGCCACCTCGCGGCCGCGCTCGTCGCGGGTGATGAGCATGCCGTGCCCATCCGTGGCGAGCAGGGCGCGGCGTCCTGCCGCGTCGTGCGTGTAGTGGGACCGCGCACCGCTCGGAGTGGTCCGGGATATCAGGGCTCCGGCCGGGTCGTACTCGTACCTCGTGGTACGGCCGTCGACCGTCTCGGCCAACAGCAGCCCCGTAACGTCCCGTTCGAGGACGACCGTGGACGTCGGCGAAGCGAGCGTGACCAGTCGACCGAACGGGTCGTAGCCGTAACGGGTGGTCTCACCGCCGCTGTTCTTCTCCACGACCCTGTCCAGGACGTCGTAGGCGGTGGTGATGCGCTCCCCGAGCGGAGTCGTACGAGCGGTCGTGCGGCCGGCGGCGTCGAGTTCGTACGTCACGGTGCGGCCGTCGAAGTCGGTCTCGGAGACCAGGCGTCCGGCCGCGTCGTAGGTGTAGACCCAGGTCAGCCCCTGCGGGCCGGTCACTTCGGCAAGCCTGAGTTCCTTGTCGTAGCGGAACTCGTATCGCGCGCCGTCCGCTCCCGTCCGCGCGGCCGGCTTCCCGAAATGGGTGTACTCGACCCGTGTGGTCGCTCCCGCGGGGTCGGTGTGGGAGGTGCGGTTGCCCTCGGCGTCCCACGTCCACGCCTCTGCGCCGCCGTCCGGGCGCGTGGCTCGGGTCGCCCAGCCTTCGGTGCTCCACTCCGTCGTGTGTTCCGCACCCAACGGGTCGGTGCCGCGGACGGGACGGCCGAAGTCGTCACGCGTGACGCGGTAGGTGTTGCCCAGCGGATCTGAGTGGCTGAGGGTGAGGCCCGCCGCGTCGTGGGTCATTCGGTGCGTGGCGTTCGAGGGATCCGTGCGCGAGGTGAGAGCACCGAGATCACTGTAGGTGGAGCGTGTGGTGGCGCCGTCGGGCGCGATGACGGCGGTGCGGTTGCCCCGCGCGTCGTACTCCTGCCGCCAGACGCTGCCGTCGGGACCGATGACGGTGACGGGCAGATCGAGTTCGTTGTACGAGGTCAGGGTCCGCGTCCCGTCGGGGCGGGTGACGGACGTCAGATTGTCGCGCTCGTCCCAGGTGAACGTCGCGGTGCGGCCGAGTTGATCGGTCCGCGAGAGCAGGTTGTCGTAGGCGTCCCACTGCCGGTACACGGTGTGTCCGAGCGGGTCGGTCTCCGCGACGACCTGGCCGATTTCGTTGAGACGGGACGTCGTGACCGCTCCGGTGGCGTCGGTGAAACGCGTGACCCGCTCGGCGGTGTCGTAGGAGAAGCGGGAGGAGAGGAATCCGTCGGGACCCACCGTTTCCACGACCCGGCCCACCGCGTCGTAGACGTAGCGGTACGTCGAGCCGAGGCGATCGGTCCACGACGTGACCCGGCCGGAGTCGTCATAGGTAAATCCCAACGGGGTGGCCTCACCATCGCTGCCGCGCGCGTCGGAGACGGCGGTGAGCCGGTCCTCGGAGTCGTAGGCGAACTCGCTGAGTACCTGCCGGCCTTCGACGGTCCGCAGGTCGAGTCCGGTCACGAGCCCCCGCTCGTCGGAGGTGACGCCGACCTGGTATCCGCCGCTGTGGACGACTCCTGTGGGCATTCCGCCGGCCGCGTTCCGCTGGATGTCGATGGTGTTGCCGTTGCGATCCTCGATACGGCTCAGCCAGTAGAAACGCTCGCCCTGGTAGGGGTTCCCCGTGAACAGACGTGTCTGCCCGGTGTGCGGATCCTCCACCCCGTAAGTGACCTGCCCGAGCCCGTCCCGGGACCGCAGGCTCAAGGCGGCCGTCCGGTTCGCGGTGATCGGCAACAGCGTCTCGTCGCCGTGCGGGAGCCCGGGATAGAGAAGGAGAGAGCCGTCCTCGCGGGCCCACGCCGCCGTTCCCGCGGCGTCTACGGAGATTTCCAGTCGCTCATCAAGCGTGGACGCCCACCCCGCCCCGAAGCAGCGCCCGTAGTGATACCCCGACACGTGCGTACGGCGCAGGACGAGGGGCAGAGTGCCGGGCAGCCTCAGGTCGGTCTGCTGGAGCAGCATCTCCCCGCTGGCGATGTCGACCGGGTCGGTCTTGCATCGGCGCTTGTCGAGGCTCATGCCCTTGCCCCGTGGATCGCCGAGGCTGTCCCGGGTCGAGTCGGGTGTCCGGCCCCCGCCCTTGCCGCGATCCCGGCCGGCGTTACCGCCACCCCAGCCGCCCCCACCGCTGCCGTTGTCGTGGTCGCCCTTTCGCTGCCGGGCGATGCGTGCGGCCGTGTCGTCGTCGTTGTTCTTGTGGTCCTTGGAGATCTGCTTGACGGCCTTGGGGAGGGTGTCGCCGATGTGGTCGCCCATGGTCTTGGCTGACTTCACCAGAGCGCCCATGGCCTTCTCGATGACCGGGTCGAGGGCGTCTGCGATGTCGTCCCGGCCCCTGTTACGGCCCTGGTGCCCCTTGGCCTTGGACAGTTTCCCGGCGGTCTTGCCGTGGATGCCGACGCTCACACCGTTCAGCCTCGTACCGGCCTGATCGTGCTCGTCGTGCTCGATGTGGAAGCCCTTGCCCTTGCCACCTCCACCACCCGCGGCCGAGGCGAGGTTCAACCCCTGCTTGGCACCCTGCACTCCCTCGTCGAAGCCGTCCTTGCCGGCCTGCTTGGTCTGGTCGAGGTCCACACCGTTCTGGACGCCCAGCGCGTCCATGCTCACCTGGACGACCAGGTCCGCCGCCATGTTCTCCAGCGCGGCGACGACCGGCTCCGTCATCACCGAGACGATGTGACCGACCGCCTCCTGCATCGCGTCCGTGATCAGCTTCAGGAGCTGCTTCTTCGTGAACGCGATCGCACCCGCGCCCAGCAGCGCGGACAGACCACCGGTCACCGGAATCAGCGCCATGGCCAGACCGGTCTGCCCTGCCAGGATCCCCAGCTCCGCGACCGCCTTCCACTTCATGCCCTCGATCGCACCCGCCGCGAGGTCGAGCGCGTCCGCGATCGTACGGGCCGCGGACACCATGTCCTTGAGGTGCTTGTCCTTGACCTTGCCCCAGTGGGCGTTGAGCGCGTCCATCGCCTCGCCGTGCCCGGAGGACAGCAGGCGCTGCACGTGGTTGTTGGCGAGCTGGCCGTCGTCGGCGAGGTCGTCCGCGAACTCCCGGAGCGCGTCGGCCATGTCGCGGTAGGCGTCCTCGTCGACGTTGGGCCAGTTCACCCCCACGAGGTCCAGTAGCGTGTCCGCCCAGTCCGGCACCGTGACAGCCACGACTCGCATCCCCCGTAGATATAGACCGATGAGCTCGAACAGTCCTACCACGGTGGTTGACTGACAGGTAATCCGCGGTCGCAAACCAGCATGACCGACGTGACAGCTCGCCGCCCTTGCATAAAGCGCCATTGCAGCAGGCACCAGCACTGACGGCACGTCCTCGACCAGTGCCCAAGGGGGCACTGGGATTCGTTGTGAATGCGATGCGGTACGGCCTCGTCCGTGGAGGATGTCGCTCCGTGATCGTGGGCGGCTCGGCCAGGAACGGACGCTGTGCGAACCACGCGTGGAGAGGAGCGATGTTCCGCGCCGGGTCGAACGGAGCAGCGGAGTCCAGGACCAACTTGCGGACCCGCAGGGGGGACTGCCCGGCGGTGAGGGTGCCGTACGACACATGCCGATACACGGCGAGCGCCTCGGGCAGTCGCGAGCGGACCCTCCGCACGAACAACACCCCCGGCCCCGGACCGCCGTGAAGAGCAGCAGCACCCCCGGCGGGCGTCCCCGCCCGGCCGAAACACGGCGGCCTGACGTGTGGCCCTGCCCGGCACGACCTCGCTGTCCTTCTTGGGTCCATCCACAACCGCTCTTTGATTCTGGCCCCTCGCATGAGCAGAGCCCCCGCCGGCGACGAAGGCTCGCTACTCCGAAGGCGCGGTGACCTGGCTGCTCGTCCTCTTCGGCGTCGGCATGTTCCTCGGCGGCCGGTACGCCGACCGTGCGCTGATGCCCCTGCTGTACGCCACCCTCGGCGGCCTCGCGACCGTCCTCGCGCTGTTCACCGTGCTCGCCCACGACAAGGTCCTCGCCGCGATCGCCATCCTCCTCGTCGGCGCGCTCGGCTTCGCCACGGTGCCGCCGCTGCAGAAGCGCGTCCTCGACCAGGCACACGGCGCGCCCACCCTGGCCTCAGCCCACCGCCTGGCTCGGCGGCCTCGTCATCGCCGCCGGCTTCGGCTACACCGCCCCAAGGTCCACCGCGACGGCAGGCTCGTCGGCGCCATCGGGGTGGGCGGCGGTGCCCCCGAGCAGGACCACGCCTTCGCGCTCACCGCCGTCGAGGCCCTCGTCTGAGCCGAGACCGGTGGTTCTGCCGATGCCCTCGTGCCGTGCCGCGCCGACAGTGACCGGGCCAGTGCAGGACGCGCCGCCCTCCGGTTCCCCCGGGGGCGGCCGTCACACGACACGAGAGGACGACTCCGTCGTGAAACGACACCTTGCCGCAGCCGCCACCACCGCCGCCTGCCTCACCCTGCTCCTCACCCCGAGCGCCGGCGCCGCCGGCACCGCCGCCAACCCGTACGAGCGGGGCCCCGCCCCGAGCCAGTCGAGCATCGAGGCCCTGCGCGGCCCGTACGCCGTCTCCCAGACCTCCGTCTCCTCCCTCTCCGCCACCGGCTTCGGCGGCGGCACCATCTACTACCCGACGTCCACCAGCGACGGAACGTTCGGCGCGGTGGTGATCTCCCCCGGCTTCACCGCCTACGAGTCCTCGATCGCCTGGCTCGGGCCGCGCCTGGCCTCGCAGGGCTTCGTGGTGTTCACCATCGACACCCTCACCACCGTCGACCAGCCGGACAGCCGAGGACGTCAGCTGCTTGCGGCGCTCGACCACCTGACCCAGCGCAGTTCCGTGCGGGGCCGGGTCGACGCGACCCGCCTCGGCGTGATGGGCCACTCCATGGGCGGCGGAGGAACGCTCGAAGCCGCCAAGAGCCGGCCCTCGCTGCAGGCCGCGATCCCCCTGACCGGGTGGAACACGGACAAGACGTGGCCGGAGATCAGCACACCCACGCTGGTCATCGGCGCGGACGGCGACACCGTCGCCCCCGTCGCCAGCCACTCGGAGCCCTTCTACCAGAGTCTGCCGAGCTCGCTCGACAAGGCGTACCTGGAGCTGAACGGCGCCTCGCACTTCACTCCGAACAGCTCGAACACGACGATCGCGAAGTACAGCATCTCCTGGCTCAAGCGCTTCATCGACAACGACACCCGCTACGAGCAGTTCCTCTGCCCGCTGCCGCAGCCGAGCCTGACGATCGAGGAGTACCGGGGCACCTGCCCGCACGACTCCTGACGATCGAACGGTCCTGCGGCGGCGCCCTGTGCGCCGTCACAGGACACGGCTCCCGGGTCTGGGCCGGGGCCCACGCCCATGCCCGGGAGCCTTCCGCCGTTCCCTACGGGTCGGTAACGTCACCGCCGTGAGCGGATCGACGCAAGCCGCCGCGACCGGCCCGCGGCTGTACGACCGTGCGGCCGAACTCGCCGCGGCGACCAGGCTTTCGGCCCGTGCGGGCACCGGAGCCGGCGGCGTCCTGTTCGTCACCGGCGACCCCGGCGAGGGGCGCACCGCCCTTCTCGCACGGGCCGCCCACGATTTCCCCGGCGCGGCCCACCGGATCGCCGCGCCCGCGCACCGGGGCGCCTGGAGCGGGGTGCGGGCCCTGTGCGCCGCCCTCGCGCCCCATCCGTCCGCCGGGCGCCGGGCACTGCGGCTCGCGCGGGGCGAGGACGGCGTCGCCGCGGCCGTCGGCGGTCTGACCGGTGGTCTTCCGGTACTGATCTGCCTGGACGACCTGCACCTCTGGGACGCCCACTCGCGCGCCGCCCTCACCACGGCCTGGCGGGAGTCCGGCCCCCGGTCGGGCCGCACGGCCTGGCTGGTGTCGGCGGCCCGTCACCACCGTCTCCCCGAAGTGCCCGAGGCGGAGACCGTACGCCTCGGGCGGCTCTCCCGGGACGGTGCGCGGGCGCTCCTGGGGGATCTGTGCGCGGTGCCGCCGCCGGCCGCGGTCGCGGAGCGGCTGCTCGACGCGGTCGCCGGGCACCCCGGTGTCCTGGCCTCGGCGGTTCGGCGCCTCGCGGCCGTACCCGCGCACGGTTCCGTACCCCTGTCCCGGCCGCTCGTCGACGGCGCGGTCCTCGCCGAGGTGTACGGCGGTCTGGTGGACGGTCTTCCGGTGGACTCCCGCCGGCTGCTCGCGGTGGTGGCCCTGGCGGGCCGCGGCGACGAGGGGTCGCAGGCCTTCCCCGCGGCGCCCGAGGGGTTCCAGGCGTACGAGGTCACGCTCGGCGCGGTTCTCGCCACCGCGCGGGCGACCCGCACCTCCGTCGAGCCGCTTGACGGTCTGATCACGGACGGTCTGCTGTGCCGCAGGGGCGACGCGCTCCGCTTTGAAGACCCGTTCCTCGGCCGGGCGGCGCTCGCGTCCGCCCCCGCGTCCTGGTACGCGGGACACGAGCGCGCCGCCGACGCCTCCGACCCGACCACGCCGGCCCAGCCCGCACCGGCCCCGCGCTCCGTGCCCGTCGCGCGTCCCCCCGCACCGGCCGACCCCGCGCTCGTCCGCGGCGAGGGGCACCGCGCCGACCGGCTCGGCGCGCCGGCCGCCGTACGCGCCCTCGCTCCCGTGGTCCGCGGCCGTTCCCAGCTCGTCCGCGGTCTCGCGGCGCTCGGCGGCGGGCCCGTCATGGAGGCGCACGAAGTACTGCTCCAGGCAGCCGAGTTGCTGGACGACCGGGAGCCCGCGGAGGCGTCCGACGCCCGGTTCCTCGCGATGGAGGCCGCCTGGGCGGGCGGTGACGTCGCCGCGTGCCTGGCCGCCCTCGGCTCGGGGACCGTGCCCCGGGGCACCGAGCGCGACTTCGTCGAGGGGCTGCGCGCCGCCCTCACCGTCCGGCTCGACCAGGCCCGTTCCCCCCTGGCGCGGGTGGTCGCCCGGGACGGTGCCCTGGACGATCCCCGGCTGCTGCTCCGGGCGGGGTCGGCCGCGCTCGTACTCGGCGACACCGTGGCGGCCTCCCGGATCCACGCCCGTGCTCTCGCCCGTGCGCGGGCCGAGCACCGTACCGCCCTGGTGCCACGGGCCCTGGAGCACCTCGCCTACGCGGAGCTGCGCGCCGGCCGGTACAGCAGGGCCGCCCGGGCGGCGCAGGAGGGGCTGCGGGCGGCCGAGCTGACCGGCCAGTGCAACATCGCCGCCCATCAGCACGCCGTCCTCGCCCTGGTGGCCTCGGTGGCCGGTGACGGGCCGACCGTGACGGAGCACGCCGGGCGGGCCCTCGACACGGCGCTCCCGCACGGGCTCGTCCAGGCCGCGACGCTCGCCGAATGGGCCCTGTCCCGGGCCGAGTTCGGCCGGGGTCTGGCGGCGCAGGCGGCGGCGCGCCTCGCACCGCTCGTCCGGCCGGGTCCGCGGGGCGGCCACTTCGCGCTGCGGATGCTGGTGATCCCCTGTTTCGTGGAGGCGGCCGTCGCGTCCGGGCGGCGCGCGGAGGCGCGGGTGGCGGCCGAGGAGTACGCGGTCTGGGCCGTCCAGGGAATCGACGGCTCGGCACCGGCCCAGCTGGCCCGCTGCCGGGCGCTGCTCGCGCGGGGCGAGGAGCCGGCGTACTGGTTCGGTGAGGCCGTCCGCCGTCACGACAGCTGCGGCAACGACTTCGAGCGCGCCCGTACCCTGCTCGCCTACGGCACGTGGCTGAGGCGCCGTCGGCGCCCTGGCGAGGCGCGCGGTCCGCTGAGCGACGCCCTGGTCACCTTCGAACGTGCCGCTGCGGACGGCTGGGCCGAGCACGCCCGTTCCGAACTGCGCGCCACCGGGGGCACCACGGGCGGGGTCACGGATCCGGCGGCGCTGGGGCGGCTGACGCCGCAACAGCAGCGGATCGCCCGCCTCGTCGCCGGGGGCGCCACCAACCGGGAGGTCGCGGACCGGCTCACCCTGAGTCCCCGGACCGTCGACCATCACCTCCGGAGCGTCTTCGCCCGGCTCGGCATCCGATCCCGGGTCGAGCTCCCCGCCGTGGTCGGCCTGTGGGACGCCCAGCGGGAACCCGCCACCGGCGTTCCCGGCCGGCACGCGCGCGCGTGAGCCCGGTCCCGGGCCGTGGCGGACGCCGCGGCTCGGGCGGGACTCTCCGGACACGCCTTACGAACGCGCCGCCGTCCTACAGCCGCTGTCGGCGGACTCCGGGACCTCGTCCATCGACGTGCTGCGGTCGTACGGGTCGATCGTGGCGCCGCCGGCCGTGTCGGTCTCCGCTCTCGTCTCGCCGAACTCCGGGGTGAAGTAGCCGGTGAGGGTGTCGCAGCCGCCGTTGGTCACGTCGGCCTTGTACGAGACGAGGGAGAAGGTGCCCGGCGCGGTGACGACCTTCGAGGGGTCGTGCCAGTCCATGACCACCTCGCGCCGCGCTATCGTGCGCACGATCTCGTCGCCGCCGCCGGCCGCGGCCGCCCGTACGACGGGATACACGTAGGTGACGTCGGTGGTCACCCGGAGGACGCCGTTCACGCCTTCGCCGTAGGTGATCCGGCCGCGGGTCCTGACCACGTCGCCGACCACGCGCGCGTGCGTCGCGTCGAACCGGCTGAAGAGCAGCAGCGGGTCGTTCTCCGCGCTCGGCGTGCGGAACGCGGCGGCGAGGAAGTCCTTGACGTCCCGCTGGTGCGGGTTGATCAGGGCGATCGCCTTCGCGGGGCGTTCACCGGCCAGCACGGCCGGGTCGAGGTTGGACGCGGCGAGGAAGTCGCGGGTCTGCCGGAGGGCCTTCTCCACCTGCGCGGTGCTCATCCATCCGGTGGCGCGGGCGGCCGGGACCGTGATCCCGGCGGTTCCGTCCGCCCAGCGCGCGGCGGGTGAGCCCTTGAAGGGTTCGTCGAGCGTGGGCCGTCCGGCCGGTTCGACGGGCGGGGCGCCGTCCGGGCGCTCCGACTCCTGGGCGAGCGGCGGCCTGGAGCGCCCGTCGCCGTCGGACGAGCCGATGAGTCGCCACGGGTCGAACGCCACGACGAGGAGGGCCACGGCGGCAAGCAGCCCGGCCACGTACCAGCCCTTCTTCCGCCGGGGCGGGGGCGGGGTGTGCGTACGCCATCCCCCGATGCCGGCGGGCTCGTCGCGCAGGCGTTCCGTGACGAGCCGGGCGCGCGCCGACGGCTCCTTGGGCGCGTCGGCCACGCCGTCCACCGACTCCCGGAGGAACCGTTCCCACACGTCGTCCGGCACGGACGAACCGTCCTGGTCCCCACCCGTGTTCACACCGCACTCCTTCTGCACCGAGTATCTGTTCGACCCCACCCCTGGGCCCCCGCATGATCGCACAGCCACGGCGGGCGCCCTGGGGCGGTTCGGCGTCAGCCCGCTGTCGGCGTCCAGCCGTCGAGCCAGGTCGCGGTGTCCTGGCCGGCAGCCTGCGCGTCCGTCAGGTGGGGACGGTCCGGGTGGGAGGGGCCGGAGCCGGGGCCCGTGTTGCGGTACTCGGCGAAGCGGTCGTCCTTCCAGGAGAAGCCGCTCATGTCCGTCCAGGGCGTGGGCTTGACGGCGGCGCCGAGGACGCTGTCACGGACGGTCGTCTGCGGGTCGAGGGTGGCGTCGCCGCCCGCGTGCCAGGGGCGCCCGAGGTAGAAGGTCCCCGGGCCGACGTCGCCGTTGACGGTGGAGCGCGTGATGAGGAAGCCCTTGCGGCCCGCGGGGGTGCTCGGCGCCGTCACGTATCCGGCGGACGTGCCGTCCCAGCGCTTCTTCAGGGTGAGGACGGACCTGTCGATCACGGCCGTGGCCCTGCCGAAGACGAAGTCGACGTTGCCGATCACGTACGAGTTGGTGACGTACACCCGGCCGGTCCTGTCCTTCGCGGCGGTGTCGAGGAGCAGGGTGTCCTGGTCTCCGGTGATGATGACGCCGTCGAGGAATACGCGGTCGGCCGCGGTGCGCAGGGCGACGGCCTGGTGGCCGTTCAGGTTCCTGTTCGCCGCCTCGTCGAAGTCGTTGGACAGGGTGAGGTTGCGCGCCTGGAAGTCGTCCGCCTCGACGGCGACGGTGGCGCTGCCGCCCGTTCCGTACGTCCCCGAGCCGTCGGGCCTGGTCATGCCGGAGGCGTGGCCCTCGACGATGACGGTGTCCTTGCGGCTGCCGCCGGTGCCTTCGATCGTGACGTGGGGCTTGTTCGAGGGGACCTTGACCGTCTCGCGGTAGACGCCGGGCGCGACCCGGATCACGACGCGGGAGGTGTTGCCGGCCGGTACGGCGTCGACGGCCTTCTGCACGCTGGTGAACCGGCCGCTGCCGTCCTTCGCCACGGTCAGGACGGTGGCGGCGGCGGTCGCGGCCGGGGTGGTGCCGAGGGTGGAGCGCGGGCCGGCGCCGGACCTGAGCAGGTCGGGCACGGCGGCCGCCGGGTCGGCGGTGTACGGGTAGTACGCCCTCGGGTCGAACGCCGTTCCGCCGCTCTCGTTGCGGCCCGTGGTGCCGGAGAAGACGTTGCCGCGCTGGACGAGCGCGGCGGTGGCGTCCTTGATGACGGGGTTGTTCACGCCCTGGAAGACGCTGTTCTCCAGGACCATCCGCGTCCTGCCGCGCGCGTAGTTCCCGTAGGACGAGGTGATGTCCGTGCCGGGGTCGTCCTGGAGCAGGTTGTTGTAGAGGTGGGCGTGGGCGACGTTGTCGGTGGAGGGGTTGCGCTGCTCGGTCTCGCGGATCCAGTTGTGGTGGATCGTGAGGTCGGCGGTGGCGTTCTCCGTCCAGCCGATGCCGAAGGTCTTGTTGTTGTGGCCGAGCCTGTTCCAGGACACCGTGACGTACGTCGTGTCCTTGCGGCTGTCGATGAGGCCGTCGGCCATGTGCCGCAGGTCGTTGTGGTCGATCCAGACGTGGTGGGCGCCGTCCATCTGGACGGCGTCGAAGTCGTGTTCCTTGTCGTTCCAGACGCCCTGGTAGGAGTCCCGGATCGTCAGGTTGCGGATGATGACGTTGTGGACGCCCTGGCCGAGGAAGAAGCCTCCGCCGACGATGTGGCCCGAGGTGCCGGAGCCGATGATCGTCTTGTCGGAGGCGACCCTGATCTCCTTGCCGGTGGGGTTCACGGTGATCGTCCCGGCCACGACGATGACGTACGGCTCCGGGGCCGTCGCGTACTTCTCCAGGTCGGCGAGCGTCCTGACGGTGACCGTCCGCCCGTCGCGTCCGCCGTACGTGCCGTTCTGTCCGAGCGCGTCGACGGACGCGAAGCCGTCGGCGACGGCGCTCGCCCACGCGGGCGCCGCAGCACCGGCTGCCTTCGCCTGGGGGCGGGCGTCCGTACCGAACACGTCGAAGGCCGTGCCGTACGCCAGGACCCCTGCCGCGGCGAGCGCCGCCGGAGCACCGGTCACCAGAGCCTTACCGCGCCTGCGGTGCCTCGCCCTGCCTCGCGTCTCGGTCATGTCGTACGTCCTTCCGTCCGTGGGGGGTGCCCGCGGGGAAGGGCGGGCGGACGGTAGTCGCCGCCGGGGCGCGAAAGGTTGCCCCGGCGCCGCGGGCGCTCGTCGGCCTGGTCAGGCGCGGCCGGCCGCCAGGTCCATCAGGCGGGCGAGGACGCGGGCGCCCGAGGCGGCGAGGCCGTCGTGCTCCCACTCGTCGGTGACCCAGACGCGGGCGGCTCGGACCTCGCGCGCCGTACGCAGGGAGAGGCCCGCGTCGACGTACATGTCGTCGTGGTAGACGATCGCGGCGAGCGGCACCGTGTTGGCGGCGAGGCGGTGCGGGTCGTACAGCGGCGGCCAGTCGGTGCGAGCGGCGAGCAGCTCCGCGGCGTCCGCGAAGGGGCGCAGGCCCGCGATCTCGCGGAACATCCAGGGGTACATCATCTCGCCGGTGAGCAGGAGCGGGTCGGCGTCCCCTGCGAACTCGGGGAAGGCCGCCATGGCGCGGGAGGCCGCCCAGCCGGTGGGTCCCGCGCCCTGCCCGTACAGCGATTCCTGCAGGACGGCGAAGAGCGGGTCGCCGGTGAATCCGGTCAGGGACATCACCTGGTGGAGGAAGGTGTCGCTCAACTCCCCCGCGGTGTCGAGCGCTTCGTCGAGGAGCCAGTGGACGCGCTCGAATCCGTCGCCCATGCCGAGCGCGAGTCCGAGGGTGCGCAGTCGGTGGGGGGTGAGTCGGTCGCCGTTCGGCAGGCGGACGTCGTCGGACGCGAGGAGGTCGGCGATCCTCCGGAGCCGGGCGGCGTCCTCGGGGTAGCGGGCGTAGAGGCCGAGGACCCGGTCGCGGACGCGGGGGTAGGTGCGCGCGTACACGTCGTCGGCGGTGGCGGTCAGGCCGGGGAGGCCTCCGGCGACGTAGCAGGCGCGCAGTCCCTCGGGTGCCCGGGACAGGTAGGTGAGGGTGATGAAGCCGCCGTAGCTCTGCCCGAGCGTCTCCCAGGGGGCGTCGCCGCAGAGTTCGCGGCGTATCAGTTCCGCGTCGGCGACGATCGCGTCGGCGCGGAAGTGGGCGAGGTACGCGGCGAGTCGTTCGGGCGAGGCGAACCGGGCGGCGGCGCGCGCGGTGACCGGGGTGGAGCGGCCGGTGCCGCGCTGGTCGAGGAGCAGGACCCGGTGGGTCTTCAGCGCCTGGGGCAGCCAGCCGGGCGAAGCGGCCGTCGGTCGGGGCGACTTGCCGCCGGGACCGCCCTGGAGGTAGAGCAGCCACGGGAGCCGCTCGCCGGCACGGGACGGGTCGGCGACCTCGCGGGCGAAGACCTCGATGGTGGGCCCTCCGGGGGCCCGGTGGTCCAGGGGGACGGTGAAGGTGTGGTCGACGGTGGCGTACGCGGGGTTCATGGGTTCCTTCCACGGCCGGCATACGGCCGGTCGGATGTGACATGGCATCGGAGGGTGGCCGTCGTCCGCCCGCCGAGAGGAACCCACACCCTCCGCCGGCCGGTACTACCGGCCCCCGGCCGGCCCTTCGCCCTTCGCCCAGAGGGAGCGGACATGGCCGAGGTGCCGGGTCATGCATTTCTCCGCGCCCTTGGCGTCACCGGCGAGCATCAGGTCGAGGAGCTCAAGGTGCTCCTCGGCCGACGGGATGAGGTCGCCGCTCTCGTCCAGGGCGGTGAGCCCGTACAGCCGTGACCGCTTGCGCAGTTCGCCGACGGTCTCCACGAGGCGTTCGTTGCCCGCGAGACCGAGCAGCGTGAGGTGGAAGAGACGGTCCGCTTCCAGGTAGCCGATGAGGTCGTGCTCGCGGGCGGCGCGGACGATGTCCTCGGCGACGGGCCGGAGTGCTTCGAGGTCTTCGCGCGCGGCGATCCGGGTGACCCTGCCGACCATGGGGATCTCGATGAGCGCGCGGATCTCGGTGTACTGGTCGAGGTCGCGCTCGTCGACCTCGGTGACCCGGAACCCCTTGTTGCGCACGGGCTCGACGAGGCCCTCGCGGGCCAGGTCGAGCATGGCCTCCCGGACGGGGGTGGCCGAGATGCCGAAGTCCTCGGCGAGGGTCGGCGCCGAGTACACCACCCCGGGACGCAGCTCGCCCGAGATCAGGGCGGCGCGCAGGGCGTGGGCGACCTGGTCGCGCAGCCGCTCCCGGGAGGCGTTGAGGTCGCGGTGGGTCAGGTGCCCCATGACGGTGGTGATCCCTTCGTTCCGGTTGACATCACCACCGTACGATGTCACGCCGCGGGGCCCGCCGGCGCCAGGGTGTAGGTCCGGCCCGAGGTGTAGAACTCCAGGGCCGCCCCGCCCTGCTCGCGGGCGCCGTGGCCGGACTGCTTGGCGCCGCCGAACGGCAGGTGGAAGTCGACGCCCGTGGACGGGGCGTTGATCCGGATCATGCCGGTGTCGAGCAGGTCGAGGCCGGTCAGGGCCGTGTTCAGATCGGCCGTGTGGACCGAGGTGACGAGGCCGTACGGGACGGAGTTGGTGATCCGGACCGCGTGGGCGAGGTCGTCGGCGGCCAGCAGGGACGCGACGGGTCCGAAGACCTCCTCGCGCAGCAGCCGGTGCCCCGGGGCGACCTTCTCGACCAGGGTCGGTGCCGCGTACCAGCCGGTCCTGTCGGGCACGGTGCCGCCCGCGAGGACGGAGAGTCCCCGGCAGACGTCGGCGGTCAGGTCACGGGCCCGCTCGTGGATGAGGGGCCCGCACACGGTGGCGGGGTCGGCCGGATCGCCGACGGGGAGGGCGCGCAGCGCCTCGGAGAGCGCCTCGCGCAGCGGGTCGAGGGCGGCGCCGACCGCGATGACGCGGCTGGTGGCGGTGCACTTCTGGCCCGCGTATCCGGCGACGGAGGCGGCGATGTGGGCGGCCGCCTGCCCGATGTCCGCGTCCGGCAGGACGAGGGCCGCGTTGAGGCCGCCCATCTCGGCCTGTACGGGGATGCCCCGGGCGGTCGCGGCCCGGGCCACGGCCCGGCCGACGGGGGTGGAGCCGGTGAAGGAGACGACGTCGGCGGCGGAGACGAGCGCGTTGCCCTCGGTCGCCCCGCCGGGCAGGACGGTGAACACCGACTCGGGCAGGGCCTGCCGCACGATCTCCGCCAGGCGCAGGGCGCACGCCGTGGCCTCGGGTGCGGGCTTGAGGACGACCGTGTTCCCCGCGGCGAGGGCCGGGGCGGCCTTCCAGGTGGGGATGGCGAAGGGGAAGTTCCAGGGGGTGATGAGCCCGGCCACGCCGTGGGGTCGCCGGCGGGTCAGGAGCAGTCCGGGCCCCGCAGCGGTCTCGTGGACGGCGCCGGTCGCCTCGAACGGGGCCTGGGCGTAGTACCGCCAGATCGCGACGGTCCTGGCCACCTCCGCCCGCGCCTCGCCGAGCGGCTTGCCCACCTCGCGTACGGCCAGGGCGGCCAGTTCGCCGGCGGCGGACTCGATGCCGGCGGCGACGGCGGCCAGGGCGGCCGAGCGGGCGGCGGCGCCGGCGAGCAGCCAGCCCGGTTGGGCGGCCCGGGCCCGTTCGACGGTGTCGACCGCCGCGAAGGCGCCGGGTGCCGGGATCCGCAGGAGGACGTCGGCCGGGTCGGCCGGATTGTGGGAGGTGACGGTGGGAGGTGCGTCGGTCACAGGAGGAAGCCTCCGGGGAAGGGGTCGTGCGGGTCGAGGAAGTACTGCGCGGTGCCGGTGATCCAGGCGCGGCCCGTGACGGTCGGGACGACCGCCGGGAGGCCGCCGACCTCCGTCTCGGCGGTGAGCCGGCCGATGAACCGGGTCCCGATGAAGGACTCGTTGACGAAGTCCCGGCCGAGCGGAAGCTCGCCCCTGGCGTGGAGCTGGGCCATGCGCGCCGAGGTGCCGGTGCCGCAGGGGGAGCGGTCGAACCAGCCGGGGTGGATGGCCATCGCGTGCCGTGAGTGCAGGGCGTCCGAGCCGGGTGCGGTGAGGTGGACGTGCTTGAGACCGGCGATCTCCGGCCGCGTCGGGTGCGCGGGCCGGCCGGGCGAGGCGTTGACGGCGTCCATGACGGCGAGTCCGGCGGCGAGGAGGTCGTCCTTGCGGTCGCGGTCGAACGGCAGGCCCAGGTCGTCCAGGGAGACGAACGCGTAGAAGTTGCCGCCGTAGGCCAGGTCGTAGGTGACCGTGCCGTACCCGGGGACGGTCACCTCTCGGTCGAGAGCCACGCTGAAGGCGGGCACGTTGGTGAAGGTGGCCGACTTCGCGGCGCCGTCCTCCACCTGGACGTCGACGCTCACGAGTCCCGCCGGGGTGTCGAGCCGGACCGTGGTCACGGGTTCGACGACGGGCACCATGCCGGTCTCGACGAGGACGGTGGCGACGCCGATGGTGCCGTGCCCGCACATCGGGAGGAGCCCGGAGACCTCGATGTAGAGGACGCCGTAGTCGGCGTCGGGGCGGGTGGGCGGCTGCAGGATCGCGCCGCTCATCGCCGCGTGCCCGCGCGGCTCGAACATCAGGAGCGTACGGAGGTGGTCCATGTGCTCGATGAAGTGCAGCCGCTTCTCGGCCATGGTGGCACCGGGAACGACCCCGACGCCGCCGGTGATCACCCGGGTGGGCATGCCCTCGGTGTGCGAGTCGACGGCGTGGAAGACATGACGCGTACGCACGCGGTTCCTTTCGGTGGAGGGGGTGCCGTGGCCGTCAGCGGTGGCCGTCGGCGACGGCCTTCTCGGTCGCGGTGCGCACACCGCTCTCGATGGCTCCGGTGAGCGGGTGCCTCGGCGGACGGGTGGGACCGCCCCGGCGGCCCGCGATGTCCATGGACAGCTTGATGGACTGGACGAACTCGGTCTTGGAGTCCCAGCGCAGCAGGGAGTGCAGGGACCGGTAGAGCGGCACGGCGGTGGCCAGGTCGCCCGCGACGGCCGCGTGGTAGAGCTCGGCGCAGCTCGCGGGGAAGGCGTTGGGGTAGCCGGCGATCCAGCCGACGGCTCCGGCCACGGCCAGCTCCAGGAGGACGTCGTCGGCGCCGATGAGCAGGTCGAGCTCGGGGGCGATCTCGGCGATCTCGTACGCCCTGCGGACGTCGCCGCTGAACTCCTTGACGGCGACGACGCTGCCGTCGCCGTGCAGGCGTGCGAGGAGGTCGGGGGTGAGGTCGACCTTGGTGTCGATCGGGTTGTTGTACGCGACGACGGGGATGCCGACGCCGGCCACCTCGCTGTAGTGGGCGCGCACGGCCTCCGGGTCGGCGCGGTAGGCGTTGGGCGGCAGGAGCAGGACGGAGCCGCAGCCGGCCTCCGCGGCCTGCTCGGCCCAGCGGCGGGACTCGGCGCTGCCGTAGGCGGCGACGCCGGGCATGACGCGCGCGCCGTCGCCTGCGGCGTCGACGGCGGTACGGACGACCTGGGCGCGTTCCTGGTCGGTGAGGGTCTGGTACTCGCCGAGGGAGCCGTTCGGTACGACGCCGTCGCAGCCCTGGGCGATCAGCCAGGCCACGTGCTCGGCGTAGGCGTCGTGATCGACCGTCAGGTCCTCGCGGAAGGGGAGGGTGGTGGCGACCATGATGCCGCGCCAGGGGCGGGTGGGGCTCCAGGTGGTGTCGCTCATGTCGACGGACCTTTCTATGGCGTGTGACATTTCACAAGGGTGGGGAAGGGGCCGCTCGGACCCTTCCCTCGATTTCGGTCTAGGAAGTGCCGGGGCGCTCTTCGGTCGATCCCGGGGTCTCGGTCTCGCCGAGCGCGGCCAGGGTGGCCAGCGGTACGGGGACGGCGAACGGGCGCCGTTCGGCGGGTGGTTCGGCGGCGCCTCCGTCCGCCGCGAGGCAGGCCACGGCCGATCCGCACATCCGCCCCTGGCACCACCCCATCCCGGCGCGGGTCAGGAGCTTGACGGTCCGCGCGTCCCGCGCCCCGAGGTCGGCGACCGCCTCGCGCACCCGCCCCGCGGTCACCTCCTCGCACCGGCACACGTCCGTGTCGTCCGCCAGCCAGGCGGGCCAGCCGGGGCCCGGCGCGTGCGCGGCGGACATGACGTCCGCGAAGGCCCGCATCCGGTCCCGGCGTCGGCGGAGTTCGCCGACCCGGCCGGCGTCCGCCCGGCGGCCCTTCAGCCGTGCGGCGACCGCCCGTCCGGCCAGCTCCCCCTCGATGCGGGCGAGTTCGGCGCCTCCCACGCCGCCGGTCTCACCCGCCGCCCACAGTCCGGGCACCGAGGTCTCCTGGAGGTCGTCCAGAGCGAGGCCGAGGGTGCCGTCGGGCAGCGGACGGGTGTCGCAGCCGAGGGCGGTGGCCAGCTCGATCTGGGGGACGAGGCCGTGCCCGACGGCCAGTGCGTCGCAGACGATCCGGCGGCCCGTCCCCCGTACGGGCCGCCAGTCGGCGTCGAGGCGGCTGACGGTGACGGCCTCCACCCGGTCGGTGCCGTGCACCTCGGTGACCGCGCTGCGCGGCAGCACCCGCACGCGGTGCCTGAGCAGCGCGGCCCCGTGCACCAGGGCCTCTGCGGCCTTCGCCGGGTTGGCGGCGAGCACCCGGGGGCTGCGGGCGTACCGCAGATAGCCCGCAGCCTCGACGACGGCCGGCACCCGCGCGCCGGCCGCGGCGAGCGAGGAGGCGACGGCGAGCAGCAGGGGGCCGCTGCCCGCGACGACGATGCGCCGTCCGGGCAGCACGAGCCCGGACTTGAGCATGGCCTGCGCTCCCCCGGCGCCGACGACGCCAGGCAGGGTCCAGCCGGAGAAGGGCAGTTGACGCTCGTACGCGCCGGTGGCGAGGAGCAGTGTCCTGGCGCGGATCAGGGCGGGCGCCTCGGCCGTTCCGTCGGCGCCGGTGACCGCGTGCACGGTCCACGTCCCGTCGGACTCTCGCACGGTGGACCACACGTGGTGTCCGGAGAGGTGGTCGACGGTGCTCTCGCCGAGGCGTCGCCGCAGGCCCGAGAAGGCGGACCAGTCGTGGTGCAGTGCCTCGGGGCGTACGGCGCCCAGGGTGGGTGCCGGGTGCCGGTAGAACTGCCCGCCGGACTGGGGCGAGGAGTCCAGGAGGGCGACGGAAAGCCCGAGTTCGGCGGCGGTGACGGCGCCGGCGAGTCCCGCGGAGCCCGCGCCGACGACCGCGAGGTCGTACGGTGCGCGCGGGTCGCGGCCGGTTCCCGCTTCAGACGGTGAGGCGGTCATGGCCGTGCCCTTCCTGGGTGGTGATCTCGTCGCCGGGGCGGGCAGGGATCAGGCAGGCGCGACGGTTGGGTTCGCCGTTGACGGTGGCGAGGCAGTCGTAGCACTGGCCGATGCCGCAGAACGCGCCGCGCGGCCGTCCCCCTTCCCTGGTCGTGCGCCAGGCCAGGATGCCGGCGCCCCAGAGGGCGGCGGCGACCGTCTGGCCGGGCAGGGCGGTGACGCGCCGGCCGTCGAAGGTGATGTCGAACGGCGGATCGGGCTGTGCCCCGACCAGGTCGGCGGGCGTGCGGGCCACGGGCCCTCCTCTCATGACGATGACGGTACGGGCCTGCCGGTGCGGGCAGGCTCAGGGCGCGGGGGCGGTGAACCGGTCGGGCCGGAACGGACGGATGTCGAGGGGCGGCCGGTCGCCGGTCAGGCAGGCCGCGACGATCAGGCCCGTCACCGGGGCCAGGCCGATGCCCGCCCCTTCGTGGCCGCAGGCGTGCAGCAGCCCGGGGACCCGCGGGTCGGGGCCGATCGCGGGCAGGTGGTCCGGCAGGTAGGGCCGGAAGCCCAGATAGGTCCGGATGGCCCGTACGGTGCCGAGGACCGGGAACAGCCGCACGGCTCCGGCGGCCAGGCGGCCGAGGACCTCGGTGGAGAGTGTCCGGTCGAAGCCGACCCGTTCGCGGCTCGCACCGATGAGAACCGGTCCCGCGGGGGTGCCCTCGACGACGGCGGACGTCTGGAGGGCGGCGGAGTCGCTGGCCACGTCGGCCACGTAGTCGGCGGCGTACACCTTGTGGCGCACCACGCGCGGCAGTGGTTCGGTTACGAGGACGAAGCCCCTGCGGGGCAGCACCGGGAGGTGCACGCCCGCGAGTTCCGCGAGGGCGCCGCCCCAGGTTCCGGCGGCGTTGACCACGTAGGGAGCGTGGATTTCGCCCCCGGCCGTGCGCACCCCGCGGATCTCTCCGGCCGCGCCGGTGAGGAGGCCGGTCACCTCCTCGTCCAGGCGCAGCCGGACGCGGTCGCCGCCCGCTCGCAGCAGTTGGGCGGCGGCGTGGGCGGGCATCACCTGGGCGTCCTGCGGATAGAGGAAGCCGCTGGCGAGCCCGGGAGCGAGGTGGGGCTCCAGGTCGTGGAGCCGGTCCCCGGGGATCTCCTGGGCGGTGACGCCCGCCTTCTCCTGGCGGGCCGCGAACTCCCGCAGGGCCCGTGTCCCCGTCTCGTCCGCCGCGACGACGAGGCCGCCCTTGGTCTCGTACTCGATCCGTGAGGGCAGTACGTCGGCGAGTTCCCGCCACAGCGAGGTGGCGAGGAGGGCGAGTTCGAGTTCCGGGCCCGGTTCCTTGTCGGAGACCAGGAGGTTCCCCTCGCCCGCTCCGGTCGTTCCGCCGGCGACGGAACCGCGGTCGACGACGGTGACGGAGAGGCCGGCGAGGGCGGCGTAGTAGGCGCAGGCCGCGCCGACGACGCCGGCGCCGACGATGATGACATCCGAGGGTTTTCTCGTGGGCACAGCAGTAATATTTCACATGGCACTGACGTTGCCAAGACCCCGCATCGGAGCATTCCAGCCGTCACGCCTCCCCTCACACCCCCTCCGGACACGGATGGGTAACGGAGCTTCCGATGCCTTGTCAGTGCAATTTCACATTACTATGTTACAGGTCACATTCCAGCCCTCGGCTGTCCGAACCGCTCTCCCGGAGTGACCTTCATGAACAAGCGCACACGCGTCCTCGCCACCGCTCTGGTGACGGCCCTGGCCCTCGGTGCGACCGGCTGTGCCGGCGGCGAGAAGCCCGGCGGCTCCCGGGACCGCGGGAAGAACCCCGCCCTCGCCAACAGCGGCGCCGTCCTCGGCGGGACCCCGCAGAAGGGCGGGACCCTGACCATCCTGTCCAACCAGGACTTCAGCCACCTCGACCCCGCCCGCAACTGGGTGATGGGCGACATGGACTTCGGCACCCGCCTGCTCTACCGCACCCTCCTCACCTACAAGGCGGAGCCCGGCGCGAAGGGCGGGGAGCTCACCACCGACCTCGCCGAGGACCTCGGCGTCTCCTCCGACGGCGCCAAGACCTGGACGTTCAAGCTCAAGCCGGGGCTGAAGTACGAGGACGGCACCCCGATCACCGCCCAGGACGTCAAGTACAACGTCGAGCGGTCCTTCTCCCCCGACCTGCCCGGCGGCCCCGACTACGCGGCCCGCTACCTGGTCGGCGCCGAGGGCTACCAGGGCCCCGCGCAGGGCGAGCACCTCGACTCCGTGAAGACCCCGGACGACCGCACCATCGTCTTCGAACTCCGCAAGCCCTTCGCCGAGTTCCCCTACGCGACCGTGCTCCCCACCTTCGCCCCCGTCCCCAAGGCACAGGACAAGGGACCGCAGTACGACAACCGGCCCTTCTCCTCCGGCCCGTACAAGATCGAGTCGTACGCCCGCGACAAGCAGCTCGTCCTCGTGCGCAACACCCACTGGAACCCCGCCACGGACACCGTGCGCAAGGCGTACCCGGACCGGATCGTCGTCACCATGGGCCTCAAGGGCAACCAGATCGACGACCGTCTCATCGCCGCCTCCGGCGCCGACGCCTCCGCGGTCTCCTGGGGCAAGCTCCGCCCCGAGTCGACCCCCAAGGTGCTCACCGAGCCCGAGGTCAAGGCGCGCCTGCTCGCCGAGTCGACCAACTGCACCGAGATGCTCCAGATGCACACCGGCCGCGCTCCCTTCGACGACGTCAGGGTCCGCCGGGCGGTGCAGTACGCCCTGGACCGCGAGGCCGTGCTCACCGCCTCCGGCGGCCCCGCGCTCAACGACCCGGCCACCGCGCTCATGCCCGGCTCCCTCTTCGACGGCGGCAAGCAGCCCGACACCCTGAAGATCCCGCTCACCGGCGACGTAGAGAAGGCGAAGCAGCTCCTGAAGGAGGCGGGCAAGACCTCCCTCACCACCAGCATCACCGTCTCCAACGGCGACAAGGCCGTCGGCGAGGCCGTCCAGCAGTCCCTGGGCCGTGCCGGGATCAAGGTCACCATCGAGACCGTCGACCCCTCCGCCTTCTACGACACGATCGGCGACACGAAGAACCGCACGGACCTCGCCTACACCGGCTGGTGTCCCGACTTCCCCTCCGGCTCGACCTTCCTCCCCTTCGTCTTCGACGGCCGCTACATCAAGGAGAAGGGCAACTCCGGCAACCACTCCCTCTTCCGTGACGACGCCACGATGAAGCGCATGGACGAGATCGCGGCGATGACCGACGCCGAGCAGGCGAACAAGGCCTGGCAGGAGCTCGACGCCCGGATCCTCGCCAAGGCGCCGACGGCGCCCGCCGTGATCGAGCGCATGCCCCTGCTGATCGGCACCAACGTCGCCGGCGCCTTCGGCCACACCTCCTTCGGCGGGCAGATCGACTACGCGACGGTCGGCCTCAAGGACCCCGCGAAGAGCGCGAGCTGAAGGAAGGCGAACCGAAGGAGACCGCCCCGATGAACACCACGTCCCGCACGTCCACCGCCTCCCCTCCGAAGGCCGCCCCTCCTCCCGCACGGACGGGCAGCGGACCCTGGCAGCTCGCCCGCGCGGAGCTGCGCCGCCGCACGTCCGTGAAACTCTCGCTCGCCGTGGTCGCGTTCTTCGCGCTCATGACCGTGGCCGCCCCGCTGATCAGCGCGCTGGGCGGCTGGGGTCCCGAGGAGTTCGACAAGAGCGCCGTCGACCCGTACCTGGGCGGCCTCCCGATCGGACCGCTCGGCGGCGTCTCGGCCGAACACTGGCTCGGCGTCGAGCCCGTCACCGGGCGCGACCTGTTCGCCCGGGTGGTGTACGGCGCCCAGGTCTCCCTGCTCATCGCCTTCTCGGCGACGGCCATCGTCGTCGTCGCCGGGACCGCGGCCGGCATCGCCGCCGGCTACTTCGGCGGACGCGTCGACACCGTGCTGTCCCGCCTGATGGACCTCACCATGTCCTTCCCCTCCCTCATCTTCATGATCGCGATGATGTCGGTGGCCCGGGACGTCAACCGGATCCTCCTGATGACCGCCGTCATCGGCCTCTTCGGCTGGCCCGGCATCGCCCGGGTGGTCCGCGGCCAGACCCTGTCCCTGAAGCACCGCGAGTACGTCGACGCCGCCCGCGTCGGCGGCTCAGGACCCTGGCGGATCCTCGCCCGCGACATCCTGCCGGGCGTCGCCGGGCCCGTCATCGCGTACACGACGCTGATCGTGCCCGGGATGATCGCCACCGAGGCGGCCCTCAGCTACCTGGGCGTCGGCGTGCGTCCGCCCACCCCTTCCTGGGGCCAGATGATCGCCGAGAGCGTCGCCTACTACGACACGGACCCCATGTACTTCGTCGTGCCGAGCCTCTGCCTCTTCCTCACCGTGCTCGCGTTCACGCTGCTCGGCGACGCGCTGCGCGACATCCTCGACCCGAGAGGCAGCGGCGCGTGATCCTCTACCTCGGCCGCCGGCTCCTGGGCGTGCTCGGCGTCCTCGTCGCCATCGCCGCCGTCACCTTCACCATCTTCTACGTCCTCCCCTCCGACCCGGCCGCCGCCGCCTGCGGCAAGTCGTGCAGCGCCGAACGCCTGGAGGCGATCCGCGCCCACATGGGGCTCGACGCGCCCCTGTGGCGGCAGTTCGCCGACTTCGTCACCGGCATCTTCACCGGCCGCACGATGGGCTCCGGCCAGTACGCCCTGCACTGCGACTTCCCGTGCCTGGGCTACTCGTACGAGAACAGCCAGGGCGTCTGGGACCTGCTCGTGGACCGGCTGCCCGTCTCCGCCTCGCTCGCCCTGGGCGCCGCCGCGATCTGGCTGCTCCTCGGCCTCTCCGCGGGCGTCACCGCGGCCCTGCACAAGGACACCCTCACCGACCGGGCCCTGATGGTCGGCGCGGTCGCCGCCGCCTCCCTGCCCGTCTACTTCACCTCGGTGCTGCTGATCTTCGGGCTCATCCGGGTCGCCGGGCTGCTGCCGTACCCGCAGTACACGGCCTTCGGCGACGACCCGCTCGCCTGGGCCACCAACCTGCTGCTGCCGTGGCTGGCGCTCGCGATCCTGTACGCCGCCATGTACGCGCGGCAGAGCCGCAGTTCGATGATCGAGTCCATGGCGGAGCCGTACATCCGCACCGCCCGCGCCAAGGGCCTGCCGCGCCGCACCGTCGTCGTCAAACACGGCCTGCGCGCCGGCATGACCCCGATCCTGACCATCTTCGGCATGGACCTCGGCGGACTCCTCGCGGGCGCCGTGATCACCGAGTCCATCTTCGGCCTTCCCGGCATCGGACGCCTCTTCTACGGCGCCCTGTCGACCGGGGACCAGCCGGTCATCCTCGGGGTCACGCTGCTCGCCGCCACCTTCATCGTCGTCGCCAACCTGGCCGTCGACCTGCTGTACGCCGTCGTCGACCCGCGAGTGAGGTACTGATGGCCGACGCCACCTCCCTGTTGTCGGTACGGGACCTCACGGTCACCTTCCCGACGAAGCGCGGCCCCGTACGGGCCGTCGACTCCCTCTCCTTCGACGTGCTTCCCGGCCGCACCCTGGGCATCGTCGGCGAGTCCGGCTCCGGCAAGTCCGTGACCTCGCTCGCCGTCATGGGCCTGCACACGGGCGCAGAGGTCTCCGGCTCCGTCACCCTCGACGGGCGTGAGCTGGTCGGACTGCCCGAGCGTGAGCTCAACGGGCTGCGTGGCCGGCGGATGGCCATGATCTTCCAGGACCCGCTGTCCAGCCTGCACCCGTACTACACGGTCGGGGAACAGATCGCCGAGCACCACCGGGTCCACTTCGGCTCCCGCCGCGCGGCCGCCCGCGCACGGGCCGTCGAGGCGCTCGGCGAGGTCGGCATCCCCGAACCCCGCCGCCGGGCCGGCGAGTACCCGCACCAGTTCTCCGGCGGCATGCGGCAGCGCGTGATGATCGCGATGGCCCTGGCCTGCGAGCCGGACCTGCTGATCGCTGACGAGCCGACGACCGCGCTCGACGTCACCGTCCAGGCCCAGATCCTGGAACTGATCGCCCGGATCCAGCAGGAGCGGGGACTCGCCGTCGTCATGATCACCCACGATCTGGGGGTGGTCGCCCGGGTGGCCCACGACGTCCTGGTGATGTACGGCGGCCGGGCCGCCGAACACGCCCCGGTGGACGCCCTCTTCGCGTCCCCCGCCCACCCCTACACCCGCGGCCTGCTCGACTCGCTCCCCCGGCTCGACGATGACGACGCCCCGCTGCGGGCGATCCCCGGCAGCCCGCCGTCCCTGCTCGAACCGGCGCCCGGCTGCGCGTTCGCGCCCCGCTGCCCCCGGGCGTCCGCCGGCTCCGAGGAGGAACGGGCGCGCTGCGCGGGCGAACGCCCGCTGCTCGGCGGCCCGGACGGACATCCGGCCGCCTGCCACTTCCCCGCGTACGAAGGCGTCGCCCCATGACCACGACCACCACCGCGACCGCGGCCGCGAGCGGCGGCACGACAGCCGCGCCCCTGCTCAGCGTCCGCGACCTGACCATGACCTTCCCGGGACGCCGGGCCCGTTCGGCGCCCGTCCGGGCCGTCGACGGCGTCGGCTTCGACGTGGCGGCGGGCGAGACCCTCGGCCTCGTCGGCGAGTCCGGCTGCGGCAAGTCGACCACCGGCCGCATGATCGTGCGGCTCCTGGAACCGACCGGCGGCTCCGTCTCGTACGACGGGCGGGACATCAGCCACCTCTCGCAGCGGGAGCTCAAGCCGCTCCGGCGCGACCTCCAGATGGTCTTCCAGGACCCGCACTCCTCCCTCAACCCCCGCCAGACCGTGGCCCGGATCATCTCCGACCCGCTGATGGTGCAGGGAAGTTCGGTGTCCGAGGCCCGCGCGCGGGCCGTGGAGCTGATGGATCTCGTCGGCCTCATCCCGGAGCACATCGACCGCTATCCGCACGAGTTCTCCGGCGGCCAGGCCCAGCGCATCGGCATCGCCCGCGCCCTGGCCACCGGCCCCCGGCTCGTCGTCGCCGACGAACCCGTCTCCGCCCTGGACGTCTCCGTCCAGGCGCAGATCGTCAACCTGATGGAACGGCTCCAGCGCGAACTGGGGCTCGCCTACCTCTTCATCGCCCACGACCTGTCGGTCGTCAAACGGGTCTGCGACCGGGTCGCCGTGATGTACCTCGGCCGGATCGTGGAGATCGGCGTGAAGGAACGGGTGTACGCGGCCCCCGCGCACCCCTACACGCGGGCGCTGCTCTCCGCCGTACCCCTGCCCGACCCGGCGGCCGAACGGTCCCGGGAACGGATCACCCTGCTCGGCGACCCCCCGAGCCCGGCCGCTCCCCCGCCGGGCTGCACGTTCCACCCACGCTGCCCCAAGGCGCGGGAGATCTGCCGTACGGAGGCGCCGCTGCTGCGGATCGCCGCCCCCGGCGAGGCCCGCCAGGTCGCCTGCCACTTCCCCGAGGCCCCCTGAGCACGTGAACGCCCCGGCCCCCGCGCGTGCGGGGAGCCGGGGCGTTCGGCTTCGCTCAGACGGTACGGGCCGCCCGGTGGAGGGCGACGGCGACGGCCAGGTCCTCCCAGGCCATGCCCACGCTCTTGAAGAACCGCGGCCGCCCGGACGACGGGACGCGCGGTCCGTTCACCAGCTCCGCGAGGTTGCCCGCGATGTGGTTCTCCTCGATCGCCCCCTCGGCCGTGGGGACGAGCAGGTCGCCGGCCTCGCGCAGCGCGGCGGAGCGGGCCTCGACGTACACCTCGGACCGGGCCACGAGCGCCGAGTCGGTCTCGCGGGCGGTCGGCTCGTGCGAGCCGACCGCGACGACCGTGGCGCCGGGGGCCACCAGGGCTCCGTCGAAGAGCGGTTCGCGGGCCGTGGTGCAGCAGACGACGAGGTCGGCGCGGCCCACGTCGTCGGGTGTGCCGGGGCGGGCGAGGGCGCCGATCGTCCGTGCGTATCCGGCGAGGGCGCGGGCGCCGACCGGGTTGCGGCCGACGACGATCACCTCGGCGAGCTCACGGACGGCGAGGACGGCCTCCAGGTGCCCGTACGCCTGGGGTCCGGTGCCGAACAGGACGAGGCGCAGCGGCCTGTCGTCCGGCGTCAGATGGCGCACGGCGAGCGCGGAGACGGCCGGTGTGCGCAGTTCGGTGAGGGCGGCGCCGTCGAGGAGGGCGACCGGCCGCAGGCTGTCGCCGTCGAGGAGCAGGTAGGAGCCGGTGATGCGGGGCAGGCCCGCGGCGGGGTTGCCGGGGGCGACACCGGCGATCTTCACGCCGGCGTGGGAGCCGAAGGCCGCGGGCATGAGGAGGAGTTCGCCCGCCGGGACGGGGACGGCGGTGCGGGCCGGGGCGGCCTCGGGGTCGAGTCCGGCGCGCAGGACGTCGGCCAGGACGTCGGTGGCCGCCGCGGGGCCGAGGAGGCGCGCCATGGTCGCCGCGTCGATCTGGAGCAGGTGGGTCACAGGAGGAACCCCGTCCCCAGGTCGTCGTGCGGGTCGAGGAGGAAGATGTGGGTGCCGGTGCGGTACGTGGAGCCGGTGACCTCGGTGATTCCGCCGGGCAGCAGCCGGCCGGTGAACACGGTGCCGGTCACGGACTCGTGGGTGAGGGTGTCGCGGGGGGCGAGGCGCCCGTCCGCGGCGAGCAGGGCGAGCCGGGCGGAGGTGCCGGATCCGCAGGGCGAGCGGTCGATCTGGCCGTCGGCGAAGACCGTGATGTTGCGTTGCCGGGGGCCTGACGGAGTGTCGGGCAGGTCCGTGTACAGGATGACTCCGTAGACGTCGTGCGCAGGGAGGGCCGCGCGGATCTCCCGTCCCGCTCGGACGAGCGCGGGAAGTGAGGCCCCGGTCGTGTCGAGGCCGAGGCTGTGGGCGGCGACGGAGGCGTAGCAGGCGCCGGAGTCGGCGAGGTCGACGTCGACGGCTCCGAAGGAGGTCGTGACGGGGAGCCCGCGTGCGGTGACACGGGTGGGGACGTTGCGGAAGGTGACGCCGGTGGTGCGGCCTGCCGTGCGGTGCACGAGGGCGGTGACGCGGCCCGAGGGGACGTCGATCCGGACGGCGGCGTCGCCGTCGTCGGGGGCAGGGACGCGGCCGGTGTCGACGGCCCAGGCGCCGAGCGCCATGGTGCCGTGGCCACAGGCCGTGGAGTAGCCGTCCTTGTGCCAGAACAGCACGCCGAAGTGGGCGCCGTCGTCGTCGGCGGGGACGACGAACCCGCCGTACATGCCGGAGTGTCCGCGTGGCTCCCGGACGAGGAGGCGGCGCAGCTCGTCGAGGGGTCCGAGGCGGGGTGCGAGGTCCCGGCGCTCGGCGACGGTGTCGCCGGGGATCGGGGGGAGGTCCTCGTCGACGATCCTGAAGGGTTCGCCTGCGGTGTGGTAGTCGGTGGTGCGGACCGGGTGCGGGACGGTGCTCACGAAGTACTTTCTCCAGGAGGGGAGGGACGGCGCCGGGCCGGCCCCTCCCCCCACGGGTGGGACCGGCCCGGCGGGGCGGGTGTGTCAGCTGCGCAGGGGGCCCTCACAGCTGAAGCTCGACGTGCCCGCGACCTTGGTGGACCAGATCTCGACCGGTCCGAAGGAGCAGTTCATGTCGGCGAGGTTGTTCGAGGCGGCGCCCGCGCGGTCGAGGATGAAGTAGTCGACGGTCTCGGACATGTCCTTGAAGTTCTGGTCCTCGCTGGCCCAGTTGGAGAGGTTGGCGGTGATCCGGCCGGTGCAGGTGAACCGGCGCTTGCCCGGGTCGCCGTTCTCGACGCAGTCGGGGGTGTTGTAGGTGGCGGCGGCGAAGGAGGACTTCACGTTCGCGACGGCGGAGTCGCGCAGCTGCGCGTTGGGCGTGTACGTGGTGTTCGGGACGAACAGGTCGTCGACCTTGGCGATCTGCGTGTCGAGGAAGCGGTCGTAGTCGCGCTGGAGGCCGGCGTCGGCGCCGAGCCGGGTGCGCCAGGCGTCGTACGCCTGGACGTCGTCGGCCCGCAGGTGCCGGTACATCTCGCGGAGCAGGGACGGCTTCTCGGTCCAGAGGTACTCGAAGAAGGTGCCCGCGTAGCTGTAGAAGCGGAAGCCGTCGCCGTCGTAGGTGGCGTTGAGGATCTGGCGCACGCTCATCCGGGGCCCGCCGGCCGAGGTGTCGTTGATGATGCTGCGGACGAGGGACTTGCGGACGGCGATGCCGTTGTCGCGGGTGGCTCCGTCGAAGAACTCGGCCGTGCCCTCGTCCATGAAGGTGGTGCGGTCGTTCTGGTACCAGGGGCCCTCGCCGAAGAAGCCGTGGACGGCGTAGCGGCCGTTGAGGTAGTGGGTGTACTCGTGGCGGAACAGCTCTTCGAGGGTGAGCGAGGAGTCCTGGGGGACGCGCCGCTGGTAGGTGTAGAAGGTGGCGCCGCGTTCGATGTAGATGCCGCCGTTGTTCGTGTCCATCCCGGTGAGGATGGGGTGGTAGTTCTCGTAGTCCGCGCGGGAGCCGTAGAGGACGATGTTCAGGCTGGTGTTGGGGTCGCCGGTGAGCGGCTGCTCCGTGCCGAGCACGCGGTGGTACTGCGCCTTGACCAGCTTGCTGGCGTAGTAGAGCTGGTCGACGGTGGCCCGGTCGAGGCCGGTGCGGACCTTGATGGCGCCGTTGTCGTAGGTGTACGTGTAGGGGAAGATCTGCTTCTCGATGTCCTCCTTGCACACTCCGTACGGCTTGCAGGCGTCGTAGTAGTTGAGCCAGGAGACGATCTTGGCCCACTGCTGGCTGCCGTGGCCGAAGGTGTTCACGACCGTGCCCAGGAGGCTGCCGAGGTCGGCGACGATGCCCGTCCTGAGGCTCGCGATCTCACCGAAGCGGCCGTACTCGCCGAGCGCGTCGCGGGCGACCCAGGCGTTGACGGTGTTCTTCAGGTGTCCGTAGGTCGCGAAGGCCTTGAAGACGGCGCGGTACGACGGGTCGGCGGCGACGGCCGTGTGGAAGGCGGTGTCCTGGTTGCCCGGGTAGACGCCGAGGTAGTTGAGGGAGAGCCCGGCGAGCGCGGCGCCCGCCCAGGCGGGGTCCAGGTGGGTGGCGGGGTGGGCGGGGTCCATGGTGGCCAGGACCCGCTTGACCAGGCCCAGCTGGTGGTGGCGCAGGCCGGGGCCGCTGGCGGCGTAGAGGGCCTCGCGCAGGGTGTTCGCGTTCGTCTTGGTGACGTCGAAGGTGCGCGCCGCGTTGCCGAAGGCGGTGACGGCCTGGGTGATCGCGTTCACGGTGGGCGCGTCGGTGACGTCGATCTCGCCGCGTGAGAAGTCGTGGTACACGACGGCGTGCAGGTACGTGAACATCTCCTCCAGGTGGGAGGAGTTGCGGCCGTCGTGGGCGGCGGCCAGGCCGGAGATGCGGCGGGCCACGGCCTGGACGTGGGCGTCGGACATCACGGGGGTGAGCCGGGCGTCCCAGGTCCAGATGAGTCCGCTCAGACAGCCCTGGGCGGTGACCGCCGGATCGGCGAGGAAGTCGGCGAGCTGCTCCGGGGAGAGGCCGGCGATCCCGTCGAGGGTGCACGGCACACCCGCCGCGGTGGTGCCGGCGACCGCGGCGGACGACCGTGCGGCGGCGGTGGCGTCGGCCTTGCCCGTGGCCTCGGCAGTGGTCGTGGTGGCGGCCTTGGCCCTGCCGGGCACGCGGCCGGCGGCGAGGCCGCCCGGGGCGGGCGCGGGCCCGAAGGTCTTGCCGGGAGCGGTGGCGAGGTGCTCGACCTCGTCGAAGGGGTTGGTCGCGGACTCGGCCCGCGGGCCTGCCGCGCCGGCCGCCGGGGCAGAGGGAGCCGCCGGGGCGCGCCGGTCGTCCGCGTCCGCGGCCGAGACGGCGGACTGGCCGGCGGAGGCGAGGAGGGTGACGGCTATGGCGGAGGCGAGCAGGGACGAGCGCACACGTCTGTGGAGAGACAACAGAACTCCTGCTGATGAGGGGGGTGGCCGGGTGGGGATCGGAACGGCAACTGCCGTGGTTCGCACGGCGTATGACCGCGGTTCATCTCACCGTGTGCGCTGTAACATAGTAATGTGAAATTGCACTGACAACCCTTTTGGCGCCCCCACTTTGCGACGAAGGGCCGCTCCCCCTCACCGGAAGGAGCGGCCCCGCAGGTCAGGCGTAGGGATCGAAGGGGATGCCGGCGGGCTTGGCCTTGGCGAGATGGGCGGCGAAGTTGCCGTCCTTGAGGCCGAAGACCGCGCTGCCGAAGTCTGCCTGGCTGAGCTTGTCGCGCAGGCCGGCCGGATAGCCGTTCCAGCCGACGAGGCTCGGGAACTGCCAGGTGTGCTGGTGGTTCTCGGGCGGCTCGTCGTTGGTGTTGGCCGGACGGAAGCAGTGGGTGCCGATGCCGTCCTTGTGGTAGACGATCTTGGGGTGGGTGCCGTCCCAGCGGATCCGGTCACGGCCGTGGATGTCGAAGTCGCCGTGGGCGGACGTGGAGACGTACTGCGCCTGGCCGTTCTGCACCCACACGACGACGTGCTCCCAGTCGTGACGGTGTCCGCCGATGCTGGTTCCGGCCAGGGCCTGGTCCTTCTCGAAGTACAGGCCGTAGATGACGGCACACCAGCCGTTGTTGCACTTCGCGCGAGAGTATCCGTTGGTCTGGGTGAGGTCCCAGGAGTCGCGGCACTGACCGTTGAGGGCACCGGACGGGTTGAGGCCGCCGTTGATCGTGCCGTCGGACCCGATCGCGGGCGTGGGGTAGCAGCCGTCCGTGTCGTAGTCGTAGGCCGGCTGGAAGGTCTGCTCCAGACCGTCGGCGTTGGCGGGCAGGGCGGGCGGCGGTGCGGCGAAGGCGCTGGTCGGCAGGGCGATGATCAATGCGAGGGCGCCGGCGAGGGCGAGTGCGCCCCGGGTGGCGTACGCCTGTGTCTTCAACTGTGTCCCCTGGGTCGGACTGCGTGGACGCGACAGGGCGTCAGTTTGACATGGACAGTTCATCACCAGGAGACCCGGCGGTGAACCGGACGCGTCACTCATGAGAAGTAGACGATACGTGTCGTCTCGTCTACAGTGGTCGTCATGACCGCCACCGCGCGCCCCGCGCACATCGCCATGTTCTCCATCGCCGCCCACGGCCACGTCAACCCCAGCCTGGAAGTCGTCCGCGAACTCGTCGACCGGGGCCACCGCGTCAGCTACGCCGTCCCCGCGTCCTTCGCCGAGAAGGTCGCGGCGACCGGGGCCACCCCCGTCGTCTACACCTCGACCCTCCCGACCGACGACGACCCCGACGCCTGGGGCACCGAACTCATCGACAACCTCGAACCGTTCCTGAACGACGCCGTGCAGGCACTCCCCCAGCTCGCCGCGGCCTTCGACGCGGACCGGCCGGACCTCGTGCTCCACGACATCACCTCCTATCCGGCCCCCGTCCTCGCCCACACCTGGGACGTCCCCGCCCTCTCCCTGTGGCCGAACCTCGTGCCGTGGGAGGGGTACGAGGAGGAGGTCGCCGAGCCGATGACCGCCGAGCTCAAGGCCTCACCGCGCGGCAAGGCGTACTACGCGCGGTTCGAGGCCTGGCTCGCCGAACACGGCCTCGACACCGAACCGGACAGGTTCGTCGCCCGCCCGCGCCGCGCGCTCGTCCTCATCCCGAAGGCGCTCCAGCCGCAGGCCGACCGCGTCGACGAGACCGTCTACACCTTCGTCGGCGCCTGCCAGGGCGAGCGCGCCGAGCAGGGCACGTGGCAGCGCCCCGCGGACGCGGAGAAGGTGGTCCTCGTCTCGCTCGGCTCCGCCTTCACCAAACTGCCCGGGTTCTACCGGGACTGCGTCGAGGCCTTCGCCGGGCTCCCGGGCTGGCACGTCGTCCTGCAGATCGGGAAGTTCGTCGACCCGGCCGAACTCGGCCCGCTGCCGCCGAACGTCGAAGCGCACTCCTGGGTGCCCCAGTTGGAGATCCTGCGGCAGGCCGACGGGTTCGTCACCCACGCCGGCGCCGGCGGCAGTCAGGAAGGCCTGGCCACGGCCACCCCCATGGTGGCCGTCCCGCAGGCCGTCGACCAGTTCGGGAACGCCGACATGCTGCGGTCCCTGGGGGTGGCGCGGCACCTGCCGATGGACGAGGTCACCCCCGAGCGGCTGCGGGAGGACATGCTCGCCCTGCTCGGCGACCCCCAAGTGGCCCGCCGGGCCCGGGAGATCCAGGAGTCGATGACCCACGAGGGCGGTACGCGCCGGGCCGCCGACCTGATCGAGGCCGAACTCGCGGGGGCCTGACGGGACGGCGAGCGACCGGTGGGCGCGAGGGCACGGCGCGGCCCGTCACCCCTCCTCGTACGAGAGGGGGATGACGGGCCGCGCCGGCGGGGTCAGACCACGGCGCCCGAACGGTCCCGGTCCACGCCTGCCCGGCGCCCCGGCCCCGAGCCCCCGCCGACGGCCGGGGTCCTGACCGGCCGCCGGGTCTCCAGGGCCACGGCCAGCGGCATCGCGGTGAACACGGTGGACGCCATACCCAGGACGACGCCCGCGAGCAGCGCGACGGAGAAGTCGGTGAGCGAGTCACCGCCCAGGACCGCGAGCGCCACCAGGACGAAGAGCGCCCCCATCCCGGTGTTGACCGTACGGGGCAGGGTCTGGGCGACGGCCCGGTCGGCGAGGTCGGGAAGCCCGACGCCCCCGCCGCGGCGCCGGAGTTCCCGCAGCCGGTCGAGGACGACGACGGAGTCGTTGACCGAATAGCCGACGACGGTCAGGAGCGCGGCGAGGAAGACGCTGTCCACCGGCTTGCCGAGCCAGGCGAACAGGCCCACCACGAGCAGCACGTCCTGGGCCATCGCCGCCACCGCCGCCGTCGCGTACGTCCAGCGGAACCGCACCGTCAGATACAGGAGCTGGGCCGCCACCGCGAGGCCGAGCGCGAGCAGCGCGTGGGTGCGCAGCTCGCCGCCCAGGCTCGGGCCGATCAGGTCGTCGCGCGTCACCTCCACCGGGCCGGCGACCCGGGCGAGCGCCTCCCGGATCTCGTCCTGTTCGTCGTCCCCGGTCTCCCGGACCCGTACCGACACGTCCTCGCCGTCGGACCCGCCGTCGGACCCGCCACCGTCGCCCGTCGTCCGCACGACCGCGTCGGGGAAGCCCGCCGCGGCGATCGCCTCGCGTGCCGCGTCGGCGTCGACCGGGCGCTCGGCCGCGTACTGGACGACCCTGCCGCCGGTGAACTCGACGCCGAACTCCAGGCCCCGGACGCCGATGCCGGCGAGTGCCGCCATCAGGAGCCCGGCACAGGACAGCAGCCAGCGGCGCCGGTGGGTCATCAGTCGGGGGACCCGCCGGGTCAGCCGGGTCCGCAGCCGGCCGAGGCCCGCGATGCCGGTGACGGCCGGCCGGTGGCGCACCGCGGGCAGCCGCAGTGCCAGGTCGGCGAGGAGCCGGGTGATCACCATCGCGGTGAGCAGCGAGGTCACGACACCGATCGCGAGGGTCACGCCGAAGCCCTTGACCGGGCCCGTCGCGAAGACGAACAGCAGGCCGGCCGCGAGCAGGGTGGTGATGTGTGAGTCCGCGACCGCGCTCCACACCTTGCCGAACGCCGTCGCCAGTGGACGCCGGGGATCCCGCCCGGCGGTCCGGCCGAACGCCGCGTACTCCTCCCTCGCCCGTTCGAAGACGAGGACGTTCGCGTCGACGGCGATGCCGACGGCCAGGACGAAGCCGGCCAGGCCGGGCAGCGTGAGTGTGGCCCCCAGGGCGACCACGGCGGCGTAGGAGACCAGCCCGTAGAGGAGGAGGGCGACCGTGGCGAGGACGCCGAGGAGCCGGTAGACCACCATGACGAAGAGTCCGGTGCAGGCGAGTCCGATCAGCGCGGCCAGGGCACTCGCCCGGATCGCCTCGGCGCCGAGCGTCGGTCCCACGGTGCTCTGTTCGACCGTCGTCACCGGGACGGGCAGCGCGCCGCCCTCCACGAGCGCCGCGAGATCCCGGGCCTCGTGGGCGGAGAACCCGCCGGTGATCTGCGCGGAGCCGCCGCCGATGCCGGCGCCGCAGGGGACTCCGGTCTGCATGCCGGGCGCGGAGACGACCCGGTCGTCGAGCACGATCGCGACCCTGCGCGCCGGGTCGGCGGGTGCCGCGCAGGCCGCGTCGCCGGTCAGCTCGGCCCAGGTGCCGGCGGCGCGGTCGCGGAAGGAGAGGTCGACCGTCCAGCCCCGGCCGTTCGTGGTGTCGAGGACGGCGTCGGCGCTCTCGACTCCGTCACCGGTGAGCGCGGGCGCGGCCAGGGCGAGGAGGCGTCCCGGCACGTCGGGGTCCGCGAGGACGCGCGTCCCGTCCGGCGCGACCGGTCCCGCGGGTCCCCGCGCCTCGCCGGTGACGGCGTGGAAGGTGAGCTGCGCCGTACGGCCGATGACGTCGGCCGCCTGGCGCGGGTCGCGGAGCCCGGGGAGTTCGATGACGATGCGCCGTTCGCCCGAGCGGGCGAGCGACGGTTCCGCGACGCCGAGGCCGTCGACGCGCTTGCGGAGCACCTCCAGGGCGCGGTCGGTGGCGGCGGCGTCCGCACGGGTGGCGGGTCCGTCCTCGGTCTGGAGGACGATGCGGGTTCCGCCGCGGAGGTCGAGTCCGAGACGGGGCGGGTTGGTCAGGGTGATCCAGAGGGAGAGCGCGACGACGGCGAGCGCGAGCAGCGCGCGCCAGAGCGCGGAACGAGAGGTCACGGGTACTCCACGGGCAGCGCACGGCGACGGCGCGCGTCCACGCGGAGGGTGGGAACGCTCGTCGGCCGTGCCGGACGTACGGTCGGATGCGCGTCGTCGACCGGTCCGGGGGCATGCCGGGGGCCCGGACGGCGACGCGGGGTTACGTCAGCTGTGCCGGGCGGAGGGAGGGCCGCGGGGAGCGCGCGGTGCGCGGGGTCCGGCGGGCGGCGCGCGCTCGCGGCGGGGGTCGCCGGCGAGGACGCCGCGCGCGGGTACGGACAGGTCGACGGGAACGGCGGTGGTGCCCGCGGGCGTTCCGGGGATCCGCAGGGGGTTCTCGACGGCGGCCGGGAGTCGTACGACGGCGGTGGGCGCGAAGTGCGGCTCGGGCGACGAGGTTCGCGCGGGGCTGTGAGGCGGGCTGTACCCGGGGGCGTGGTGCGCGGCGCCGGGGGCGGCCGGGAAGGCGGCGGTGACGGGGTGGGGCGTCGGGGCGAGGGCCTGCGCCGCCGGTGCCGGGAGCACGAGCAGGGACCAGACCGCGCAGAGCAGCGCGGGCAGCAGGGTCGCGAGTCGCCGGGCCGAACGTCCCACCGCCCCTCCCCTCCCCGATCCGCCTGTGGGGGCCAAGCCTAGACGGGGAGGCGAGGCCGCCGGCCACCGGGCCGCTCGGCCAGGGCTGTTGGGTACGACAGCTGAGTACGCGTGCTCATGTGGGGCGCGGCGCGGTCTCGCACGATGGGCGGGTCAGTGCTTCGTGCTCGGATCCAGGGGGCCCGCCCGTGCTCAGCCGTCTCGCCGCCCATGTCGTCCCGTTCTTCGGACGGCTCACCGTCACCACCGACCCCGGAGCCCGGATCGAACCCGGCAGCATCCTGGTGGTGAACCACACCTCGACGGCCGACCCGGCACTCGTCCTCGCCGCGCTCCGCAAGCGGCTGGCCGTCGAGCCGGTCCTGCTCGCCACCGCCGGGCTGTGGCGGGTCCCGCTGCTCGGCCGGGTCCTGACCCGCGAGGGCCACGTGCCCGTCCACCGCAACTCGGCGCGTGCGGCCGCCGCCCTCGACCACGCCGCCGTCGCCCTCGCCTCCGGCCGGCACGTGATGCTGTACGCCGAGGGCCGCATCCCGCCGCGCCCGGACTCCGCCGAGAATCCCCCGGAGGCGTTCCGCACCGGCCTCGCCCGGCTGGCCGGGGTCACCGGGGCACAGGTCGTGCCGATCGGCCAGGCCGGTGCGCGCCGGATCACCTCAGGCGGGCGCGTGAAGCAGATCGCGGGGGTGCTCACCGCGCCCGTCAGGAGACCGTGCCTCCACGTCCACATCGGGACCCCGCTCCGGCTGCCGGACGACGTGGCCGCCGCGACGGCGCTGGCCCACGGGGCGGTCACCGAGGCATGGCGTACGGCGGCCGGGGCGCTGGGCGAGCCCTCCGCGCTCGGGCGGCCGGCGGAGCCCGGCCATGCGCCGGACCCCGCGGCCGGGTCGTCGCCGGGTCGCGCCCGGCGTGAGGCGGCGTAAGACGTCGGGCGTTCACCTCCGGACCGCCCGGGAGTCACGCCGAGGACTCCCGCTGTTACCGAACGGCGTTCTACGATGCGCTGGTTGCACGTGAGCACGTGCAACGGGCGTCAGGGGGAGGCGCGATGGCGGAGCGACCCGTACGAGCGTGGGACAGGGTGCCGGAGGACATGCCCGGCGGGCTCCCCCGGGACCTGCCGGGCGGCGTGGAGCTGTACCACCTGAGGCCCGACGGCGGCATCCTGCTCGCCGACCGGGAGGGCCGCAGGGAGCTCGGGCCGGAGCGGGATTTCCTGCGGTTCATCGACGACGGGCAGTTCGCCCACTATCTGGTGGGGGACGCGGCCACCTCGCCCGAGCGGCCGTCCAACGCCACCGTCAAACTCGGGGTCGTGGGCCCGCGCAGCGCCTTCACCCCGCACGCGCACGGCGGCGAGCATTTCGTCCTCAGCCTCGGCCATGCCGCCTGCGGGCTGTACGACGGGGCCCGGGCACGCGTCGTCGACGTCCCGCTCGTGCCGGGGATGCTGATCCGGATCCCGGAGATGATGCCGCACTCCTTCGCCAACCGCGCCGACGTACCGCTGACGATCCTCGCCGCGAACACCGGCTACGGGATCGATCACGAGGACTACGCGATCACCGCGGCCGAGGCCGAGCGGCGGGCGGATGCGCCCGCGGGCGGCCCCGGCGGGGGCACCGCCCCGGCCGCCGGAGCGCTCACCGACCACCGGGCCCTGGCCGCCGCGCTCCGCGACATCGAACGCGCCCAGCGGGTCGACGGCATCGCCGCCACGACGGTCCGGGAACGGATCGCCGCGCGGCTGCGCCGGATGGCCTCCGCCCTGGAGGTGCCCCGGTGATCTGCCCGCACTGCGAACGCAGCCTGCTCCGCAGGGAACGCACCGGCAACCGCTGCTCCCACTGCCA
Organism: Streptomyces sp. NPDC051822; assembly: GCF_044452745.1. Taxonomy (NCBI): domain Bacteria; kingdom Bacillati; phylum Actinomycetota; class Actinomycetes; order Kitasatosporales; family Streptomycetaceae; genus Streptomyces; species Streptomyces sp. NPDC051822. The sequence goes on from NZ_JBITBZ010000015.1 coordinate 110,955, forward strand.
CCGCTCGTACGCCCTCGACCCCAAGACCAACCCGCTCGGTCTCAACGATCTCCGGGTGCGCAGGATCACCACCGCGCTCACCGACGAGGGCCGCATCCGGATCACACCGGACCAGCTCTGGTACGCCCTCTCCCGCAAGCGCCTCCGGGAGGACGTCTTCGCGCCGGGCTGCGTCGGCCCGGCGGTCGGAGTGGCCGTCATCGCCACCATCGCGGCCGCCGTCAGCGAGGTCCCGCAGGTGCTGCTCCTCACCGCCGCCATGCTGCTCGTCGCCCTGGGCATCGCCGCGGCCCGTGCCGCGGGCGTCGGGAAGGGCATCCCGACCGTCCCCCGCGAGGCCTTCCCCGCCCAGGTGCTCGCCGAGTGGCGCAAGGTGTACGGAGCCCTGCCGGCCGGAGTGCTGGACGCCGGGGACTCCGCCCCAGCCGGCGCGGCGGAGCCGGGCGCCGTCTTCGGGGTCCTCGTCTGCCCCGACCCCGCCGTCCTGGCCTTCCTCGTCGCCGACGGGCTGCCCGCCCGCTACGGCCTGGTCCCCGCCCGGAGCCCCGAGGAGGCCCGCGCGGTGCCGTCGAGCGGTCCGGTACTGGTGCTCCGCGACATCGACGCGTACGGCGAACTCCTCGTCCTGCGCGTCCGGGACGCCCTGCCGGGCCGTACCGTCGTGGACGCCGCACCGCCGCTGCGCACGGTACGGGCCCTGCCCCAGGCCGTTCCGTACCGGGAGCCTGGGCGCAGGCCCGGCGCGCAGGACATGCGGCTCCTGGCCGGACTCGGCGCGTTCACCCCCGAGGAACTGAAGTGGCTCGCCAAGGGCTGGCGGTTCCCGCTCGTCGGGCTGCCGCCTGCCCGGCTGCTCACCGTCGTCGAGCGGGTCGCGGGACAGCTCACGCGGGGGCTCGACGCCGACCGGCGGCGCGCCGCCGACCTGGGCTTCCTGACCTGGCCGGACACGGCGGCACCGGACCTGGCGGGTGACCGGTGACCTGCCCCCACTGCGCCGCCAAGCTGCCGGCCAAGGAACGGACCGGGCAGGTGTGTTCGCGCTGCGCGAAGCGGTTCGCGCTCGACCCGAGGATCCACGGCCGGGGCATGAACGACCTCCGGATCCGACGGATCGCCGCGGAGGCCACCGAGAGCGGCCGGCTGCGGATGACCGTCACCCAGCTCTGGTACCTCAGCCGCACGTACAGCAGTTGCCGGGTGGCGAAGCCCGCCCGCGGGATCAGAGCCGGCGTCCGGTGGCTGGTCGCCGCTCCCCTCGCCCTGCTCCTGCTCGTGGCCGGCGCGCTCACCCACGGCCCGCCGGGCACGATCGCCGTCACCGTCACCGCCGCCGTCGCCGTCGTGGTGGCGGCCTCGGTCATGCGGTACAGGCCCGCCGAAGCCCCCCGGTCGTACATCAGCCCCGCGGAGGGCGAGTTCCGGCAGATGATGGCCGGCCCCTGGCAGGCCGCCTACCGGAAGCTGCCGCCGGGTGTGGCGGACGACGGCCCGCGCGCCCCGGCACCCCGCGAGGCCCCGGTGGACCGCCCCGAGGCCGTGATCCTCTGCACCGACCACGCGGTCGCCGTGTTCCTCCGGGTCAACGGCATCCCCGCGAAGCTGAAGGCGCTCCTCGTCGAGGCCCGGCCGTCCGCCGCGCACGAGGCGCTCGTCGACGTACCCGAGGGGCTTCCGGTGGTGGTGCTCCACGACGCGAGCACCCTGGGGGCGTTGCTCGCCCCGCTGCTGCGGCAGGCGTACCCGGACAGGGTGGTGCTGGACGCGGGCCTTCCCGCGGCTGCCGTCCGGACGCGCCGCGGAGCCGTCCACCGGGTCGCGAAGGCGCCCGGGGCGAGCGCCGCGGACCTCCGTTCCGTCGCGGGCCTGTCCGAGGCGGACGCCGCGTGGCTGGCCCAGGGGTTCTGGAGCCCCCTCGCCGCCGTGCCGCCACGCCGCCTGGAGGCGGTCGTCACGGCAGCGGTACGGCAGGCGCGGGCGGCGAGGACAGCCGGACTCCGCTCCCCCGACGGCTTCCTGAGCTGGCCTGCCGAACCGCCGGCGCCGGTCGGCGGGACGTCCCGAACGAAAGGCGCCCCGGCCGGATGAGCCAGCGACACCTTCCTCCCGCCGCCCCGACCGCCCTTCCCGGCCGCCGCCCCGGTCACGGCCTCGCCGCCCGGCCGGCCGGCCGGGCCGTCGCCGTGGCCGCGGACCGCGCCGCCGCGCCCGGCGGGCTGCGTTTCACCGAGCGCCAGCTCTACTACGAGACCTGCCGCGTCCTGAGCCCCGGAGCGGCCCTCCTCGGCCGGATCCCCGGCACCCCTGCCCCGGTCCTGCGCCTGCCCGCCTTCACGCGCGCGCTGGACGCCCTCGGCCGGGAGAACGTCCCGGGCCTCCTCCCGCCCCTGGCCGCACGGCCCACCACGGGTCCGGGCGAGCCGTCGGAGCCGGACCTCTACGACTACGGGCTGCCCCGGCTGCTGATCTGCCAGGACCGCTCGATCGCCGGGATGCTGCTCGCCAACCACGTCCACCTGGAAGCGGCGTGCCCGGTCCTCGCCGCCCCGGACGCCCTGCCGCTCGACCCGCGGCTGGCCGCCGCCCTGGAGCGGGCCGGCGGCGCGACCGTGCACGTCCTGCACGACGCGAGCCCGTCCGGAATCGCGCTCCCCGCCCGGGTCAGGGCCGGCCTCGGGCCGGTGCCCGGCGTCCGGGTGGTGTCCCTCGGCCTCGTGCCCCGGCACGCGGCCGCCCTGCGCCTGCCCTCCGGCCGAGGACCGGCTCCCGGACCCGCCGCCCTCGCGGACCGGCCCGCCGCCCTGCGGCCACGGGAGGCCGAGTGGCTGGCGGGCGGACGGTTCGCCCAGGTGGCGGCCGTGCCGCCGGCCCGGCTCGTCCGCACGGTCCTGCGCCTGACCCGGGGACCACAACCACCCCGCGACTCCCTGTGGAGCGGCCTGCGCGGACTGCGCGGAACCGGCTTCATGACCTGGCCCGCCGCGTGACCCGCCCCGGCGCCCCCTCCCACCTACCCGAGGTACGCACACCATGATCCGTCCCGAAGAGATCGGCTACACGGACGAACTGCTCGCCGACGGCACCGTCCACCGCACCTACGAGGACGGCCTGGAGGAGTGGCGGCGCCGCACCCCCGGCCGCCCGCACCTCGTGTCCTGGCACGACAACCGCGACGCCTCCGGCACCGACGAGCTGCTCGGCGACCGCATCATCAAACGCACCCTCGCCGACGGCACCACCGCCTACGCCCGGGACATCGGCTACGGCCGCACGCTGTGGGCGCGCGGCGAGAAGGTCCTGGTCAACCGGAGTTCCTTCGGCGGCCGGATGGGCGTGCTCCTCACCGGCCTGGGGGTGGCGACCCTCGCGATCACCGCCGCCCAGCTGCCGCCGCTGAGCATGTCCCCCGAACAGGAGGAGGCGCTGCGGCAGCAGCAGGCGCAGGCCAACCAGTCCTCCGGAGGCGGCGGCGACAGCGGGGGCGGTGGCGGCGAGGACGGGGACGGGAACGACTGGGACGCGAACTGGGACGGCGACGCGGACGCCTGGAGCGACGACGACTTCGGCTGAGCCGCGCACGCACCCCCCGAGAACAGCACGAGAAGAAGAAGGAGCCGTACGTGGCACGTCTGTGCGCCTGCCTGGCCGCGACCACCGGGCAGGCCCGCGCCCATCTCGACGCGATGGGCGCCCTCGGACCCAGGCACACACCGGCCGGGGTCCCCGGCGCAGAGGTGTCTCTGCTCACCGGCGAGACCGGCCACGCAGAGGGCCCGTTCACCGCGTACGGCCGGACGGCGGTCGGGGAGGTCACCCTGCACAACCGGCCGGTGCTGCTCGCCGCCCTCGCGGAACGGTCCGCGCCACCGCAGCCCGGCTGCCCGGACGGTGAACTGCTCCTGCGCTGCTGGGCGTTGCTCGGGGACGCGGGGGTGGCACTTGCCGAGGGGATGTTCGTGCTGGCCGTCCTCGACGGTCAGGACCTGGTCCTGATCCGCGACCACGTCGGTGCCCGCACCCTGTTCTACGCACGGGCCGACGGCGCCTGGGCCGCCTCCACCTCCCTGCGCGCGCTGCGCCGCTGGCCCGCGCTCGGCACCTCGATGAACCTGTCAGCCGTCCGCTCCTTCCTCACCTTCGCCTATCTGCCCGGGGAGGAGACCCTGCTGACCGGCGTACGGGAGCTGCTGCCCGGACGGGTGCTCCGGCTGTACCGGGACGGGGCGTCCACCGAGACCGTCCACTGGGAGCCCAGGGAACGGATCGAGCAGCCCGCGCCGACGGACCCGACGGGTCATGTCCTGGAGCTGCGGGCCCTGTTGGAGCGGGCTACGGCGAGCCGCCTGCCCGCCGCCGAACCGGCCGCCGTGCTCCTCTCCGGCGGGATCGACAGCTCGCTGGTCACGGCCCTCGCGGCGAAGCTCCACAGCCACCCGGTGCACACGTACTCCATCAGCTTCGGCGACGACCTGCCGAACGAACTGGGGTACTCGGGCCTGGTCGCCACGCACTGCCACACCCGCCACCAGGTCCTGAACGTGTCGGGCGAGGCCGTGGCCGCGCGGCTCGCCGAGGCGGCGGCGCTCCTCGACAGCCCCGTCGGCGACCCGCTGACCGTGCCGAACCTGATGCTCGCCGAGGCCGTGGCCGCCGACGGCGCCTCCGTCGTCCTCAACGGTGAGGGCGGCGACCCCGTCTTCGGCGGCCCGAAGAACCTCCCCATGCTGGTCCAGGAGATGCACAGGACGCCGGGCGCGCCCTGGGACGAGGACCGGGCGACCGCCTACCTCCGCTCGTACCGCAAGTGCTGGACCGACCTGCCGGACCTGCTGACCGCACCGGCGCTCGCGGCCCTGCGGGACGCCCCGCCGCTGGAGCGGCACGTGGCGCCGTACCTGACGGCGGACGGCGGTGGCCCGTACCGGATGGGACACCTCCTCAACCAGCTGCTCCACTGCAACCTGCGGACCAAGGGCGCCCACCACATCCTCACGAAGGTGGAACGGCTGACCTCCTCGCAGGGGGTGGAGGGCCGGTCCCCGCTCTTCGACCGGTCGGTCGTCGACCACGCCTTCGCGACCCCGCCCTCCTTCAAACTCCGGGGGACGGCGGAGAAGTGGATCCTCAAGGAGGCCGTCCGTGACCTCCTCCCGGACACGGTGGTCGACCGGCCCAAGAGCGGGATGCGGGTGCCGGTGCAGCAGTGGCTGACCGGGCCGCTCCGTGACCTCGGCCAGGACCTGCTCCTCGGTCCCACCTCCCGGCAGCGAGGGCTCTTCCGGCCGGAGACCGTCCGCGCCTGGCTGCGGGGCGACGGCGGCCTGCTGCCCCGGCAGGGCGGGAAGCTGTGGCTGGTGCTGACCCTGGAGCTCTGGCTGCGGTCGTACGAGGTGTGAACCGCGTACGGCAGACCGGTCCACCCGTCCGCCGGTCCCCCGATCTCCCATGTCCTGATCCCCCGCCCCACGGTGCACCGCTCCACGAAAGGCCCTCATGAGCACCAGCTCCTCGACTCCCCCCGTCGACCTGACCGACCCCCGCACCGGCGCGCCGCGCGGCACCTCCGTACGCTCGCGGCTGCCCGAGGTCCTGGCCGCCGTGGCCGCCGGGCGCGGCGCGCTGTCTACCTGGAGCGGGCTCACGCCCAAGGACCGCGGGCGCCGGCTGGACCACCTCGCGGGCCTGGTCGAGGAGCACGCGGCGGAGTACGCGGCCCGTGAGCGGGCCGGGACGGGCAAGCCGGAGGCGGAGGTGGCGGGCGAGATAGAGCAGGTCGCGGACCTGTTCCGGTTCTTCGCGACGGCGGCCAGGACGCGCACCGCGCCGGCGGCGGGCCGCCTCGTGGCGGGCCACGAGAGCTGGGTGCGCTGGGAGCCGGTCGGCGTGGTGGGTGCGGTCGTGCCGTGGAACTATCCGCTGCTCATGGCTGCCTGGCGCTGCGCACCGGCCCTGGCGGCCGGGAACACGGTCGTCGTGAAGCCTGCCGAGACGACCCCCGACAGTCTGCTGCTCCTCGCCGGGCACGCCGGGTCCGTGCTCGGCCCGGACGTGCTCCAGTGCCTCACGGGCGACCGGGAGACCGGCCGGCTGCTCGTCGGGGCGGCGGTGGACATGGTGGCGTTCACCGGCAGCGGGCGGGCAGGTGCGGACGTGGCGGCGCGCGCGGGGACCCGGCGGGTCAGTCTGGAACTGGGCGGCAACGCTCCGGCGATCGTCCTCCCGGACGCGCCCGGCGACACCTGGTCGTCCCTCGCGGAGGCCGTCACGTACAACGCGGGGCAGAGCTGCGCCGCCCCTGCGCGGGTCATCACCCTGCCGGAGAACTACGAGGCCGCCGTCGAGGGTCTCGCGGCGGCCCTGCGGTCGCGGGTGGCGGGCCGTGACTTCGGGCCGCTGAACAACCCGGACCAGGCGGAGCGCTACGACCGTCTCGTCGCCTCCTCCGGCGCCAAGCGGAACCTCGTCGCGGACATCGCCCCGGGGCCCGGCGAGGAGGCGGGGCACTGGCGGCCCGCCCGGCTGCTCGCTGACCTCCCGGACGACGACCCGGCCGTCACCGAGGAGGTGTTCGGCCCGCTCCTCACCGTGCAGCGGGCCGACGGGGTCGAGGCCGCCCTCACCCTGGCGGGCAGCGTCCCGCAGGCGCTCGCGGCGAGCGTGTGGACCACCGACCTCACGGCAGGACTCGAACTCGCCGCCGCCCTGGACGCGGGCGAGACCTGGCTCAACTGCCATCTCGTGCAGACGGCGGAACTCCCGCACGGCGGCCGCGGCGCCTCGGGCCACGGCACCGACCTGAGCACGCTGGCACTCCAGGAGTACCAGCGGCCCAAGACGGTCACGGTCCGGCTGCGTTCCGGAGCCTAGGTCGTGTCCGACCCTGATCCGCCGGACAGGCCCTAGACGTCGCTCAGACGCCGGAGTCGTTCGGTGAGCCGGTCGGTGGCCCGGTCGGCGAGATGGACGCCGTGGACGGCGTTGAAGAACCCGTGGGTGAACTCGTGCAGCGACGCGATCTCCGCCGTGGGCACGCGCCGATCAGACGTACCGATCCGCGGATCGCCGCGCAGATCCTGGAGGCCCTCGGGGACGCGCGGACGGTACTGAACGTCGGCGCGGGCACCGGCTCCTACGAGCCCGCCGACCGCCATGTGACCGCGGTGGAGCCGTCGGCGGTCATGCGGGGCCAGCGGCTCGCGGGCGCGGCGCCGTGCGTGGCCGCCACCGCGGAGAACCTGCCGTTCGGGGACGGCTCGTTCGACGGGGCGATGGCCGTCTCCACCGTCCACCACTGGGGGGACCCGATGGCCGGGCTGCGCGAGATGCGGCGCGTGGCCCGCCGGGTGGTGGTGCTCACCTTCGACACCGACGAGCCCGGCTGGCAGGACCGGTTCTGGCTCACCCGCGACTACCTGCCCGAGTTCGCCGTCCTCCTCGCGGACTTCCCCTCGCTCGCCGGGATGGCCGGCGCGATCGGGGCCCGCGCCGAGCCGGTGCCCGTTCCCTGGAACTGCACCGACGGCCTGTTCGAGGCGTACTGGCGCCGGCCGGACATGTACCTGGAGGAGCACGTACGCCGTGCGATGTCCGTGTGGACGAAGGTCGGGCCGGAGGCCGAGCGGCGGGCGGTACGGAGCCTCGGCGACGACCTCCGGTCCGGTCGGTGGGCCGAACGCAACAGCGAGCTGGCCCGTCTCGACGCGTCGGATCTCGGCCTGCGCCTGCTCGTCGCCGAGTGACGTGTCCCGCGGGCCGGGACCGGCCCGCTCAGAACACGGACAGGCCCGTGATCGTGGTGAAGCGGTCGAGCGCCGTCACACCCGCCACCGAGTTGCCCCGGCTGTCGAGGCCCGGACTCCAGACGCACAGGGTGCAGCGCCCCGGGACCACGGCCACGACCGCCCCGCCGACGCCGCTCTTGCCCGGCAGGCCCACGCGGTAGGCGAAGTCACCGGCCGCGTCGTAGGTGCCGCAGGTGAGCATGACCGCGTTGACCTGTTTGGCCTGGCTCCGGGTCAGCAGGCGGCTGCCGTCGGCGCGCAGGCCGTGCCGGGCCAGGAAGCCGGTGGCCAGGGCCAGGTCGGCGCAGGAGGCTTCGAGGGAGCACTGGCGGAAGTACTCGCGCAGCAGGTCGGGGACGGGTCCTGTGATGTTGCCGTAGGAGGCCATGAAGTGCGCGAGGGCCGCGTTGCGGTCGCCGTGGGCGGCTTCCGAGGCGGCCACGCCGCTGTCGAAGGCGAGGTCCGGGTTGCCGCTCTCGGCCCGGAGGAAGGCGAGCAGGCTGCCCGAGGCGTCGCCGGTCAGCCGGTGCAGGCGGTCGGTGACGACGAGGGCGCCGGCGTTGATGAAGGGGTTGCGGGGGATGCCCTGTTCGTACTCCAGCTGGACGAGGGAGTTGAAGGGGTCGCCGGAGGGTTCCCTGCCGACGTGGGCCCAGAGTTCCTCGCCCTCCCCGGCGAGGGCGAGCGCCAGGGTGAAGACCTTGGTGACGGACTGGGTGGAGAAGGGGCGGCGCCAGTCCCCCACCCCGTAGACCGTGCCGTCGAGTTCGGCCACGGCCATGCCGAAGTCCGTAGGGTCGCCCGCGGCGAGGGCCGGGATGTAGTCGGCCGGGGTGCCCCGGTCCGTGAGTCCGGCGATCTCCTCGGCGATGCGGTCGAGTACGGGCTGGAAGGAGGTGGTCGTGGTCATGCGCCGGCCCGGGCTCCCCGGTCCTCACGGGTCCGCAGGGCGTCGGCGAGGCCGAGGTCGCCACCGGGGGGCGCGGTGAAGTAGCGGGCGACGTCCTCGTCCGTGACCTCGTCGAGGCGGGCCGGGGTCCAGTGCGGGTCGCGGTCCTTGTCGACGACCTGGGCGCGGATGCCCTCGACGAGGTCGGGGGTGGTGAGCGCGGCGCAGGAGACCCTGAACTCCAGGTCGAGGACCTCTTCGAGGGTGGCGAGGGCGCGGGAGCGGCGGAGGGTGGCCAGGGTGGCCTTGAGCGCGGTCGGGGATTTCGCGAGGAGGGTCGTGGCCGCCTCCTTGGCGGCGGGCACCCCGGTCTCGAAGAGGCGCTCCACGACGGTCTCGACGGTCTCGGCCGGGTAGCAGGCGTCGATCCACTCCCGCTGCTCGGCGAGGACGCCGGCCGGGGCCGTGGCGGTGTGGCGGGCGACGGCCTCCTCTGCGGGCAGGCGGCTCAGGTCGCGCACCAGGGCGGGGAGTTCGGCGGAGGGGACGAAGTGGTCGGCGAGGCCGGTGAGGATCGCGTCGGCGGCGCCGACGTGGCCGCCGGTGAGGGCCAGGTGCGTGCCGAGTTCGCCGGGGGCGCGGCCGAGGAGGTGGGTGCCTCCGACGTCGGGGACGAATCCGATGCCGGTCTCCGGCATGGCGACGCGTGAGCGTTCGGTGACGACGCGGACGGAGCCGTGCGCGGAGACGCCGACGCCGCCGCCCATGACGATGCCGTCCATGAGGGCGACGTAGGGCTTGGGGTAGCGGGCGATGCGGGCGTTGAGCCGGTACTCGTCGCGCCAGAAGGCCGCCGAGGCGGTGCCGCCGGCGCGGGCGTCGTCGTGGATGGCGCGGATGTCGCCGCCGGCGCAGAGACCGCGTTCCCCGGCGCCCTCGATGACGACGGTGGCGACCGCCGGGTCGTGCTCCCACTCCGTGAGGGCCGCGTCGACGGCGAGGACCATGGGGTGGGTGAGCGCGTTGATGGCACGGGGGCGGTTCAGGGTGATGATTCCGGCCCGGCCCTCCGTCCGGAGGAGTACGTCGGCGGTTCCGGTCGGCACGATCACTCGGTCCCTTCGGGTGGCGCGGCTCGCTGTCCCGATCACCGTACCGGGCGGGTACGGAGGGACGAGCGGCAGCCGGTCCTGTCACGGGGGCGCCGGGAGTGGCGGCAGCGACGGGAGGCCGAGGCCTGGGGCAGGAGGGGATCCGCGGGGGACACGAGGGCGGGAAGGACATGAGGGCGGGAAGGGGACGGGAGCGGGAAGGACTCATCCGCTTCTCGCGGATCCGGATTGCACGGTGCGCGGTCCGTGAGGGCCGCTACCCCGTGTCCTCACTGTGGAGTCCTTCCCGTCCCTTCCATGGAACCACCGCTCCGGCGGGGACGCGAGCCCCCGCCGGAGCGGTGAGGGAAGGGTTCAGGCCGGGAGCAGGTCCTGGGGGACGCGCACCTGGCGGGGGGTGGACAGGCGGAGCTCGATGATGTCGCGGACGGTGGGCCATTCCTCGTCGAGGATCGAGTAGAAGGCCGTGTCGCGGACGGCTCCGTCGAGCCCGCGCGAGTGGGCACGGCGGACGCCTTCGCAGCTCGCTCCGAGCCGTTCGATCGCGATTCTGGAGCGGGTGTTGCGGGCGTCGGCGCGCATGGTGATGCGCCGGACGCCCCAGGCTTCGAAGGCATGCCGGAGCATGAGGTACTTGGCCTCGGTGTTGATGCCGGTACCCCGGGCGTCCCCGGCGATCCAGGTGTTGCCGATCTCGGCGGCGTCCGGCACGGAGGTCAGCGGATCTCCGTGCGGCATGCCGGGGAGGGGCGGCCAGGTGAGCGGGCCCCTCCAGTAGTCGAGTTCGAGGAACCGGGTCGAACCGATGACTCGTTCGTCGGCCGTACTCACCAGGGCGAAGGGCAGGGATCGTCCTGCCGCCTGATCGGTCAGGGCACGGGCGATGTAGTCGAGGGCCGATTCGAAGCCGTCGGGTACGGGGGTGAAGGCGTAGGCCGCTCGGTCCGCCCCGCCGGCCCGGGCGAGGGCTTCGGCGTGCCGCATCGCCAGCGGCTCCAGGCGCACGGAGCGCCCGGTCAGGAGAACAGGTACTGGCACGGAACCTCGGGTCTTTCACGGGCAGGGAGAGCTTCCGCCGTGGGGTGACCGCGGCGGCGGCAAGGGGGAGGTTCTCGCCGGTGCCGATCTTGTCGTGAGAGCGACAAACAAGCAGGTAAAACGGTTCGTCACCGGTGCGAGGAGGACAGTATGCAGCCACAAGCGCTCGGAGAACAGAACCCCCGGAGAACCCGGGTACACGCGCGGGTGAAGGCTCGCGCGCGCCCGGGTCTGACCGGTCTCAGACAACGGACGGGGCCGCCCGCCAGTCGGACGGCGGGACGGTTCAGACGCAGGTGGGGTGGCCCCAGCCGTCGGGGTTCTTGGAGATGGTCTCGCCCTTGTCGTAGGCCTTTCCGCAGCGGCAGCGGCCGGCGAATCTCGCCTTGAGCGTGCCGCCCGACGGGCGTGTCCTTCGTGCGGAGGAACCACCGGAGGAACCACCCGGGGAGGCGCCCGCGGAGCCGGAGGGCGCGGAGGAGCGCACGCGGGGCGCGGAGGAGCGTGTCGGGGCCTCCGGCGGGGGCAGCGGGGCACCGGCGTCCGAACCCGTGGGCTCCTGGGTGCGGGCGGTGTGGCTGGCCGCGCGGTCGGCCGCGTCGTTGAGGGGGTCGCCGTCGACCTGGTGCGCGGGCACGTACACGAAGTCGACGTCCCGGCCGGTGAGGAGCGCGTCGATCCGGACGACCAGCTCCTTGTTGGCCACGGGGCTGCCGGACGAGGTCTTCCAGCCCTTGCGGCGCCAGCCGGGCAGCCAGGTCGTGACGGCCTTCATGGCGTACTGCGAGTCCATCCGGACCTCGACGGGCACGGCGGGGTCGAGCGCTTCGAGCAGCCGTTCGAGGGCCGTGAGTTCGGCCACGTTGTTCGTCGCCCGGCCGAGCGGGCCCGCCTCCCAGCGGTCGATGCCGCCGTCGGTCCGGCCGATGACCCATGCCCAGGCCGCGGGCCCGGGGTTTCCCTTCGACGCGCCGTCGCAGGCCGCGATGATCTTTTCCACCATCCCACGATCCTGACACGACGGCGGGGGCGGGCCGTCCCACCCCCGCGTCGCGACGGCCTTCCCGGCCTCAGAAGGCGCCGTAGTTCACCTGCCAGGTGGGCAGGCCCATACGGCGCCAGAGGGCGACGACGCGGTCCCGGTCGTCGAGGGAGACGCGGACGGCGTAGCGGTGGCGTACGTGGGCGTCGAACAGCTCCGCCTTCACCAGGTCGTCGCCGCGGCCGTCGCCGGACGCACGCATCCACAGTTCGTCGTAGGGCACCTCGTGGCGGGCGAGCCAGCTCTCGGTGAGGGCACGGTGGTCCTCGCTCCGGCCGGAGAGGAGGACGATCCGGTCCCTCTCGCTCTGCCGGAAGGCGCGCAGGGCGTCGCGCACGGAGACGTTGAGCAGGTCGCGGTCGCAGCGCGTGAAGTCGTACGGCCCCCGGTCGACGCGCAGCGCGAGGGTGCCGTCGATGTCGCACATGACGGCGGTGGGCAGGCCGGGGTCCGCGACGTAGGCCTCGACGGCCGGCCGGTCGTTGAGCCAGTCCGCGGTGAGCCGCCAGCCGCCCCGGGTGGCCTTGGCGTGCTTGTCGGCGAGGATCCGGATGATCTCCTCGCCGACGGGCCGCTCGCGCGCGGCGTCGCGGCGGACGCACTCGTCGACGGGCACGGACGTGAAGTCGTGGACGGCGAAGGTGGCCAGGCCGGCGACGGCGGCCTTCAGCCGCTTGGGGATGTGCGGGGTCAGATGCGTGTTGTCGACGACGACGTCGAAGCCGTCGTCGACGGCCGCGCGGACGGCGGCGTCCTGGATGCCGAGGACGGTCTGCTCGTGCGTGCGGGAGTGGCCCCGGTGGTCGGCCGTGCCGGTCGCGGGGAGGTCGAGCATGGCGCGGAGGTCGTCGAGGTTGACGCGGCGCACGCGGCCCTCGGCGGCGGCCTGGAGGGCGCGGGCGGCCGTCGTCTTCCCGGAGGCCGGGAGGCCGGTCATGACGTGAACGACAGGCACGGTCAGTTCTCCTGGTCGGTGGCGAAGGGGTCGGCGGTCTCGGGGCGCAGCTGCCGCCACACGAGGAGGTCGGTGGGGCGCCCGTCGAGGCGGAGGAACAGGGCGGCGCGCAGGCCGCGGTCGGACACGCCCGCGGCGGCGCGGGCGAAGGCGCCGCGGTCGCCGGCGAGGTGGGCCAGGCGGGCGTACGCCTCGTCGACGGCCCGCTCGCGCTCGGCGGCGGCGGCTTCCAGGCCTGCGATCACCTGGCGCACCCAGGCGTCGAACTCGTCCGGCACCTGTTCGAGGAGCGCGTCGAGGGGCTTGCCGCCGGAGGCCTCGACCTCGGCGACGGCGCAGCCCAGGCCCTTGGCCAGTTCGGCGGCGGGCAGGGCGGCGAAGCGCTGGATGCCGTGGCCGCGCCAGACGTCGCGCTCGGTGACGCCGGTGAGCACCTTGTGGAGGCGGACGTACTCGGCGAGCTTGGCCTTGGCGCGCAGACCGGAGGCGAAGCGCAGGACGAAGCCCTCGGCGTCGGTGCCGGTGGCCCGGTGGCCGCCCGGGAGGGTGTTGGACTCGGTCAGGGCGACGAGCTCGGCGACGCTCATGGCGGGCCAGGTGCGGACGATCGAGCCGACGGGGTCCCAGCCGGTGGCGGCCTCGGCGAGGGGGACCTCGGTGCCGTCGTGGCCGAAGGCGGCGAGCAGGACGAGGTCGCGGCGCTCGCCGTAGTTCACGACGATGCGGTTGCCCGGGTACAGGATCTCGGCGAGGTACGTCACACCGGGCGTGAGGCCCGTCGTGTCGGCGGCGTCGAGGCGGCGCTGCGCCCAGGTCGCCTGGGCGCTGGTGAAGGAGCCCTTGGAGGCGACGTGCCAGCGGTCGTCGTAGTGGAAGACGACGGCGAGGCTGCCGTCGACCTTGTCGTACACCTCGAACGGCTCGTCGGGCAGCGGCGGCGCGTAGGGACGCCCGGTGGCGTGTTCGGAGACGTTGAAGAACTTGGGGAGGGGGAGGGCGACGATCCGTCCGGTCGCGTCGTCGGCGACGAGTCCGCGGCAGCGCGTGGTCGCCCGGTTCCAGTGCTGGGCGTACTGGCACGCGCGCGTGTACGTGTAGATGGACAGCGGCAGCGCGGGGTGCCGTTTGCGCGTGACGTGCCCGTCCGCGAGCGCGGTGGCGAGTTCCTCGGACGGCATCAGGTCGTGCAGAGTCAGGGTCGCCTGGCTCATGGGGTCCCTCCCGGGTGTTCGATGATCCATTCTCGGTCGGCGGGGCCGGGGAGCACAGCGATTTTCCGGGTCCGGGCCGGAAGGGGAGGAAATGTGCGCGCTCCCGATCCCGGGCGTGTCGGTGGTGCCCCGTAGACTCGCCGTCTCCACGCCGGTGACGTCGCCGGCGCAGACGAAGGAAGCGAGCCCCATGAACCACGCGGACGGCACGGCACCGATCTACGCCGAGCTCATACGGGAGCGGGGGGATGTTCCGGGTGACGTCCGCCAGGTCGCCGAGGAGGTTCTGCGGGACCTGAGCCGGGTCATCCAGGTACCGCCGCAGGGCTTCGCGGGACCGCAGGGCGCCGTCGCGCACTCGGGTGCCGTGGCGCACACCGGCGCCGTCGCGCACCCCGGGGCCGGCGGACAGATGGGCGTCGGCGGGCAGATGGGCGTCAACGGGCACGCGGGCGTCGTGGGCCAGGCGGGCGCCGTGCTGCCGCACCGTCCGATGCGGTAGGGCCTGTCCTTCGGATCAGGCCGGATCAGGGAGCGGGGCCTGGTACGTGCGATCGCAAGGCGGAGGAGGGAGTCAACGCGGAGCGTTGGGGACCGACGACAACGCGGCGAGCGTGCGTACCAGGCCCCGCGAGCCCGGCCTGATCCGAAAGACAGGACCTGGCCCCCGCGCCGGCCCGGCCGCTCCGGTGGCCCTCACGACAGCACTCCGCTCCGGCCCGGTCCCCCGGGTTCCGGGCGTTGTCAGTGCCGTGCGCCATGCTGCTCACCGGACGGCCCGTGCCACGGTGGAGCGGGCCGCGAACGGGATCAGGGGATGACGACATGGCCGAGGTTCTGCTGTTCCACCACGCGCTCGGGCTGACGCCGGGCGTCGGCGCGTTCGCCGACGAGCTGCGGCGGGCCGGGCACACGGTGCACGTGCCCGACCTGTACGACGGGCGGACGTTCACCGACCTGGAGGCCGGCGGCGGATACGCCCAGGAGATCGGTTTCGGCACGCTCGTGGCGCGCGGCGAGCGCGCCGCCGAGGGGCTGCCGGAGGACATCGTCCTCGCCGGGTTCTCGCTCGGTGTGCTGCCCGCGCAGAAGCTGGCGCAGACCAGGGCGGGGGCGCGCGGCGCCCTGCTGTTCGGCGCCTGCGTGCCGGTGACGGAGTTCGGCGGGTCCTGGCCGGAGGGCGTGCCCGTGCAGGTGCACGGGATGGACGCCGATCCGTACTTCGTCGACGAGGGTGATCTGGCGGCGGCCCGCGCGCTCGTGGCGGACGCGGCGGACCGGAGGCTGTTCCTGTACCCGGGCAGCGCGCACCTGTTCGCGGAGGCCGGGGCGCCGTCCCACGTGCCGGAGGCCGCCGCGCTGTGCGTCGAGCGGGTCCTGTGCTTCCTTGGCGGGATCGATCGCTGACCGCGTGAGGCACTGAGGGACTCGCGGGCCGGGTGGGTCAGCCGATCGGCTGACCCCGGTGTCGTCCGTCCCGCCGCGTACCGGGGGCCGCCTGTCGGACCGTGCGGCGCCGTGTCCGGGCGGAGGATCGGGGCAGGGTGCGGGCCCGTCTCCTGACGGGGCCGCCCGGTGTCCGCCGTACCGAGGAGTCCGACATGACGAAGTACCGCCGCACGTCCCGAACCGCCCGGGTCCTGCTGCCCGGAGCGGCGGCCGCGGCCCTCCTCGCCGGTTGCGCGCCCGGGTCCGGAGGGCCGGCGTCGGCGGCGGGCCCGACGCCGCCGGCCGGGGTGTCCCCCACGGCAGGCTCGTCGGTCACCGTGACGCCCGCGCCGACCGCGCCCGCCGGGAAGCCCGCGCCGGGCACGCTCCTGGTCGGCGACTTCGGCTCCGACACGGTCACCTTCGTCGACCCCGCGCGCGGTGCCACGGGCTCCGTGAAGGTCGGTACCGCGCCGTACGGCCTGGTGGTCGGCGCGGACGGGCGGGCCTGGGTGGCGACCGCCGAGGGCGTGGCGGTCGTGGACACCGCGACCCGGCAGCGGCTGGCGCTCGTCCCGTACGAGACGGACGCCGGGCCCGTGACCACGGGCGAGTACCGGGGCGGCGGCATGGGCATCGCGCTCGCGCCGGACGGGCGACGGGTGTACGTGGGGGTCAACGTGCCCGGCGGGAACGGCACCCTGGAGGTGATCGACACCGCGGCCCTGAAGGTCACGGACACCGTGCCGGTGGGCCGGCGCCCCTTCGACGTGGACGTGTCGCGTGACGGCGCTGAGGTGTACGCGACCGGCCACGACTCCTTCGACGTCACGGTCGTCGCGGCGGGGACGCTGGAGGCGCGCCGGGTGGAGGTGGCGCCGTACGGCACCGAGGGCGGGCTCGGCTCCTGGCTCAAGCCGCACTACACGGCCGTACGGCCCTCGGACGGCAAGCTGCTGCTGCCCTTCGAGGGCGAGCGCCTGGCCGTCGTCGACCCCCGCACGGGCCGCACCACGATCGAGCCGATGACGGCGAACACGCACCAGCACGGGGCGACGGTGACCGCCGACGGGACGCTCCTGACGGTGGGTACGGGGCCGATCGACCGAGACGTAGACCGCGGTCCCTCCCTCACCGTCCGGACGCCCGGCGGGGCCGAGCGGGTCTACCCGCTGGAAGGGCCGCACGAGAGCGTGGCCGTGTCGAAAAACGGCGAAACCGCCTATGTGACCGGTGGATTCACGCGGGACGGGTACTGGGACGGTCTGAGCATCGTCGACCTGGACACGGGCGACACCCGGCGCCTCGCCGCGGGCTCGCGCCCGCTGGGGATCGCGGTCCTCTGACCGGGGCCGCGTTCACGCCGAGGAGCGATACCGCCACAATGGCGATAGAAAGGGTGAACGACTGATAGTCGGCGAAAAACTGGCCATATGGGCTTTACGAGCCGCATCCGATGGCTCCTTGCACGCTCCTACGGAAGGGCGGACAGCGTGACGCGACCGAGGATTCTCGTGGTGGGCGCGGGATTCGCCGGAGTGGCCTGCGTACGGAGGCTCGAACGGCGGCTCGTCGAACGGGAGGCGCACATCGCGCTGCTCTCGCCGTTCTCGTACCAGCTGTATCTGCCGCTGCTCCCCCAGGTCGCTGCGGGTGTACTGACCCCGCAGTCGGTCGCGCTGTCGCTGCGGCGCAGCGAACGGCACCGCACCCGGATCGTGCCCGGCGGCGTGGTCGGGGTGGACACGGCGGCGAAGGTCTGTGTGGTGCGGACGATCTCCGGCGAGTACGTGACCGAGCCGTACGACCATCTGGTGCTCGCGCCCGGCAGTGTGACCCGCAGCTTCGACATCCCGGGGCTCGCCGAGCACGCGCGCGGGATGAAGACGCTCGCCGAGGCGGTGTACATCCGCGACCACGTCATCGCGCAGCTGGACCTGGCGGACGCGAGCAACGACGAGGCGGAGCGGGCGGCACGGCTGCAGTTCGTCGTGGTCGGCGGCGGATACGCGGGCACGGAGACGGCGGCCTGTCTCCAGCAGCTCACCCACAACGCGGTCAAGCGGTACCCGCGCATCGACCCGAAGCTGATCAAGTGGCACCTGGTGGACATCGCGCCGAAGCTCATGCCGGAGCTGGGCGACAAGCTGGGCGCCGCCGCGATGGACATCCTGACCAGGCGCGGGATCGAGGTGTCGCTGGGAGTGTCGGTGGCCTCGGTGGACGAGGAGACGGTCACGCTCACCGACGGACGGGCGCTGCCGAGCCGGACGCTGATCTGGACGGCCGGGGTGGCGGCCAGCCCGCTGATCGGCACCCTCGGCGCGGAGACCGTCCGCGGCCGGCTCGTCGTCTCTGCCGAGCTGGCGGTGCCGGGGTTCGACGGGCTGTGGGCGCTCGGCGACGCGGCGGCGGTGCCCGACCTCGCCAAGGGCGCGGAGGGCGCGATCTGTCCGCCGACCGCGCAGCACGCGATGCGGCAGGGGAAGGCGGTCGCCGACAACCTGGTCGCGACGCTTCGCGGGGAGCGGACCCGGCCGTACGCGCACAAGGACCTGGGGCTCGTGGTGGACCTCGGCGGGCTCGACGGGGTGTCGAAGCCGCTCGGCGTGGAGCTGCACGGGATGCCCGCGCAGGCCGTGGCCCGGGCGTACCACTGGGCGGCGCTGAGGACCAATGTGGCCAAGACCCGGGTGATGACGAACTGGCTGCTGAACGCCGTGGCCGGGGACGACTTCGTACGGACCGGGTTCCTGGCGTCGAAGTCGGGCACCCTGCGGGACTTCGAGTACACCGACGCCTACCTGACACCGGAGCAGGTGCGCGGCCACACGGCCTCGTTCCGGGGGGCCCTCGGGACCGGCGGGAGCAGCTGAAGCCCGGTGGGCCTGATGAGCCCGGTGGTGCCCGCCGGTCCCGGCGCGCTCAACGTGCGAGATCGGGAGCCGGGCCCATGACGACGACGGGTTCCGCGGCCGGGTCGAGGGCGCGGATCAGTGAGCGCAGGGCCTCGCGTTCCAGGGCGACGCAGGCCTGGGTGGGGCCGCCGTGGTCGACGTGGATCCAGACCCCGCCGCCCTTCCCGGCGCCGAGCGGGCGCTCCTTGTCCAGCGGCGTCCTGCCCGGCACCCGGTTGTAGTCGATGGCGATCACGTGGTCGAAGGAGCCTTCGAGGGGCTCGCCGGAGAAGCCGGTGCCGCTGATGGCGAACTCCGGGTCCTGGTCGTACGGGAAGCGGGCGCCGGGATCCGGCAGCCGGCCGCCGGTGTCGCCGATCCGGAAGACCCCGATCGGCGTGCGGAGGTCACCGGCCCGGTGATCGGCGGTCCAGCCCTTGAGCGCGTTGTGGGCGGGCCAGGGTCCCGCGGCCTGGGTCCAGGGCCCACCGGGGCTCCGCTGGTACAGCGTCGCGGTGGAGGTGTTGTCGTCGGCGGTGGCGCCGGTGACGACGAGTGCCTGGGTGGTGCCGTCGGGGACGAGGGCGTGGGTGCCGGGGCCGATGCCGGGGATCCGGGGGACGGGTACGGCGGCGGAGGCGAGGCTGCTCGCGGCCTCGCCCGCGGCACGGGGTGGCGCGCCTTCGGGGCGGGAGTCGCCGACGGGCGGGGACGTGACGGCCGGCCCACCGGACGCGGCGGGGGCGGACGGTGCGCCGTTCGCGCAGCCGGCGAGCAACAGTGCCGCGCACAGTGTGCCGGCGCTCAGCAGCGCGGGGGCGCCCTTGCGGACGGACATGGACGGATCCTCCTGGCCGGGGGCAGTGCTGCGATCCGTACCCGTTCGGCGTGCGGCCCTGCCGCACCGCCGGTGCCCTCACCCGTACGGCGGCACCGTCCGGGTCCGGTCGTGCGTCCGAAAGCGGTTGACCGGCCGGGCGGGAGCGCGGTTTCCTGCCCGGATGAACGATCTTCGTATGGAGCGGGCCAGGAGCGAGGCACAGCTCGCGGACTGGCGGGCCGTCCACAACACGATCATCCCCACGGCCGTCCTCTCCCTCGACGAGGTGCGGGAGCGCGCGGGCCGCAACCGGCTGGACGTCGCGTACCTCGGGGAGGTGGCGGTGGGCTGTTCGACGGTGCGCCCTCCGGACGAGGAGACCGCGGCGGCGACCGTCATCGCGCGGACGCTGCCCGGGTTCCGGGGGCGCGGGATCGGCACGGCGTTGTACGAGCGGGGGCTCGCGCACGCGCGGACGCTGAGCGACGCGGGGTTGGAGACGGTGGTGCTCGCCTCCAACGAGGAGGGGCTGCGGTACGCGCTCGCCCGCGGGTTCGTGGAGGTGGAGCGGTACGTCCTGCCGGGCGACACGGTGCCGTTCGTGACGCTGCGCCTTACCTGACGGTACGTCAGATCGCGCTGTCATAGGGCTGGGAACCTTCGGTGCCCGGCGCTACCCTCCGCGCATGATTCGGACGGTGGTGTGGGGTACCGGAAATGTCGGGCGCGCGGCGATCCGCGCCGTGGACGCCCATCCAGGTCTTGAGCTCGCGGCCGTGCTGGTCGCCGATCCGGCGAAGGTCGGCCGGGACGCGGGGCGGCTCGCGGGGCTCGGGCGCGATCTCGGGGTGGTGGCCGTCGACGACGTCGGGGCGGTGCTCGACGGGCGGCCAGGGGCGGTGGTGTACGCGGCGTCGGGCGACACCCGGCCCGACGGGGCGCTCGACGACGTGGCCCGTGCGGTGCGGACGGGCGCGGTGGTGGTCACGCCCGCGCTCTATCCGCTGTACGACCAGCGCAACGCGCCGCCCGAGTTCCGGGATCCGGTGCTCGCGGCGGTCGCCGACGGAGGCGGCTCGCTCTTCGTGTCGGGGGTGGATCCGGGCTGGGGCAACGACGTCCTGCCGCTGCTCGTGAGCGGGCTCGGAAGCACCGTCGACGTGATCCGCTGTCAGGAGATCTTCGACTACTCGACGTACGAGCAGGAGGAGTCGGTCCGGGACCTGATCGGGATGGGCCGGCCGATGGAGTACGAGCCGCCCATGCTGCTGCCTTCGGTGCCGACGATGGTGTGGGGCGGCCAGGTGCGGCTGATGGCCCGCGCGCTCGGCGCGGAGCTCGACGAGATCCGCGAGACCGTGGACCGGCGGCCGTTGGAGTCCACCGTGAAGACCCGGACGATGGGCGTCTTCGAGGCGGGCACGCAGGGCGCGATCCGCTTCGAGGTGCAGGGGATCGTCGACGGAGAACCCCGGATCGTGATCGAGCACGTGACCCGTATCCATCCCTCGTGCGCACCGGACTGGCCGGTGCCGCCGGACGGCGCTGGGGCGCACCGGGTGATCGTCGAGGGGAGTCCCCGGATCGAGGTGACGGTGGCGGCGACCGCCGAGGGCGAGAACAGGTCGGCGGGCGGGAACGCCACGGCGGTCGGCCGGCTCGTCGGGGCGATCGACTGGCTGGTGGCGGCCGGGCCGGGACTGTACGACGCGCTGGACGTGCCGTTGCGGCCGGCGGTCGGGAAGCTGGGAAGGAGACCGCGGTGATCATCGACATTCCCGAGGGCCAGGAGCCGATCGGGTACGTGTGGGGCGACATGGTCCCGGAGATCGGGACGGCGGCGGCGAACTTCTCGCTGTCCGTGTACGCCCATACGACTCTGGGCCTGCGCGAGTTCGAGGCGGCACGGCTGAGGATCGCGCAGATCAACGGGTGCGGCTTCTGTCTGGACTGGCGTACGGACCGGGACGGGGTGAAGGTCGAGGAGGGCTTCGACGAGGTCGTCGCGGCATGGCGGGAGACGGCGGTCTCGGAGGCCTTCGACGAGCGGACGCGGCTCGCGGCCGAGTACGCGGAGCGGTACGCGCTCGACCACCACGGTCTGGACGAGGAGTTCTGGGGCCGGATGACGGCGCGCTACAGCCAGGCGGAGATCGTGGAGCTGACGATGAGTCTCGGCTCGTGGCTCGCGTTCGGGAGGCTCAACCGGGTGCTCGGGCTTGACACGGTGTGCGTGCTGCCGACCCACTAGGGGGTGTCTTGCCGATCAGGCCGGATCAGGGAGCGGGGTCTGGTGCCGTGGATCGCAAGGCGGAGGAGGGCGCCATGGCGGAGCCATGGCAACCGACGAC
>NZ_JBITBZ010000016.1:0-100348 GCF_044452745.1 Streptomyces sp. NPDC051822
CGCGGAGCGGGTACCCCATCGCTGCGCGATGGGCAGGCGAACCCCCGCGCTGCGCGCGGGGGTTGCGCTCCCGCTCCGCGGGAGCGCTGGTGGCTCGCTGCGCGAGCCACTCACCTCCGGTGCTGCGCACCGGAGGTGACGCCCTGTCCGCTGCGCTCCCAGGGCTGCGGGGCTTCGCCCCGGTACCCCGGGTTTCCGCTTCGCTTCAACCGGGGCTGGCGGGTTCGCTGCGCTCCCCCGCCTTAACGGTCCTTTCGGCTGCGCCTCCAGGACCTTGGGATCCGCTACGCGGACCCGGGCTGGCTGCGAGGTGAGTTTGTGTGGGTTTCGGTGTAGTGGGCGCCTTGGATTGATGCACCATGTAGGGTTGGCGGAAGTGCGAGCCATCCGATCTAAGGAGACTCAGGGCCGTGGATAGAGAAGAATCTGCTTCATTCTGTCACCCGGCGTGGGACGTCCTCGTTCCGGCGCGCGCCGCCTATCTGGAAGCCGTTTCACCTCACTATGACGAGATCTTCTGGGATGTAGCGCAGCGCGTCGAGCGTGCTGGCAGTCTCGGCAAGACAGACATCGCGGCCCTGGTCGTATGGAAACGGCTCTCCGCACAGACGCGCTGGGTATCGACTCTCATGTCGCTGCCCGACAGTCAGGTAAGAGCCATCACCGAGCAGGCCGTTGCATCGGTCCAGGACCTCAGTCTTTCTCGCGGCGAGGCTGCTCAGGCAGGGCGCGCTGCCATCTCGGAGCTGCCTGGGTTCGTCAGGGGTGACGCTCTCGCGTCAGCCATCCTGACCTCGGCAGCTCCCACCCGGATGGCCGTCTACGACCAACGTGTCCAGCGCGCCATCGACTTCCTCGGGATCACGCTCACGGACCGCTCGGGCCGCTATGGCCGCTACATGGACCTCCTCGACACCCTCCTCCAACACAGCGGAGGGCACGCAGACGGTTGGACCGCGCGCGATGTAGACACTGCCTTGTATTGGGCTGGAAAGAACCCTAAGTAGACTCGGAAATGGAGAGTCCGCCTTTTGAGAGATAGAGAGGGTTCCTAGAGTGCAGAGAATTACTCTGAAGGAACATCAGGTCGATCAGAAGTCGGCGTTCCGGAAGTGGGTGGGATTCCCTGCAAGATCACCTGTGCCCCCGCAGGGGGCGCGGGGCACGATCGTGTCCGCGACCGGCTCGGGCAAGACGATCACAGCGGCCGCGTGCGCGCTGGAGTCGTTCGCGGGCGGTCGGATCCTGGTGACTGTCCCGACTCTGGATCTGCTCGCGCAGACCGCCCAGGCGTGGCGTCTGGTGGGCCACACCGCGCCGATGGTCGCGGTGTGCTCGCTGGTGAACGACCCCGTGCTCAACTCGCTGGGGGTGCGCACCACCACGAACCCGATCCAGCTCTCGCTGTGGGCCGGGTCGGGGCCCGTCGTCGTGTTCGCCACGTACGCCTCCCTGGTGGACCGCGAGGACCCCGAAGACCTGACGGGCCAGGGGAAGGTCCGCGGGCCTCTGGAAGCCGCTCTGGCGGGCGGAGAGCGGCTGTACGGGCAACAGATGGCCCCATTCGACCTCGCCATCGTGGACGAGGCGCACGGAACCGCCGGTGATCTTGGTCGGCCGTGGGCGGCGATCCACGACAACCAGCGGATCCCGGCGGACTTCCGGCTCTACCTCACCGCCACCCCCCGCATCCTCGCGGCGCCGCAGCCGCGAAGGGGCGAGCGCGGCCAGGAAGCGGAGCTCGCGAGCATGGCCGACGACCCGGACGGCACCTACGGGGCGTGGCTCGCCGAGCTCGGACTGTCGGAGGCGATCGAGCGGGAAATCCTCGCCGGTTTCGAGATCGACGTCCTGGAGATCCGCGATCCCTCACCGGTCCCTGGGGAGTCGGAGGAGGCGCGGCGGGGCCGGCGCCTGGCCCTGCTGCAGACCGCGCTCCTGGAGCACGCCGCCGCGTGGAATCTGCGCACGGTCATGACGTTCCACCAGAAGGTCGAGGAAGCCGCCGCGTTCGCGGAGAAGCTCCCGGAGACCGCTGCCGAGCTGTACGTCAACGACTCCACAGGCGACGACCTGGCCGCCGCGGGCCGGCTCCCCGCGTCGTCGATCGATGCGGAGTTCTACGAGCTGGAAGCCGGCCGCCACGTCCCGCCGGACCGGGTGTGGTCAGCGTGGCTGTGCGGCGACCACCTCGTCAGCGAGCGACGCGAGGTGCTGCGCCAGTTCGCAGGCGGCATCGACGCTGTCGGGCGCCGGGTTCACCGCGCCTTCCTCGCCAGCTGCCGCGTACTCGGGGAAGGCGTCGACATCACCGGCGAGCGGGGGGTAGAAGCCGTGTGCTTCGCCGACACCCGCGGCTCGCAGGTCGAGATCGTGCAGAACATCGGCCGCGCGCTCCGGCTCAACAAGGACGACACCACGAAGATCGCGCGGATCATCGTGCCGGTGTTCCTGCAGCACGGCGAGGACCCCACCGACATGATCGCCTCCGCCAGCTACAAGCCACTCGTCGCCGTCCTCCAAGGCCTACGCAGCCACGATGAACGCCTCGTCGAGCAACTCGCCTCCCGCGCGCTCACCAGCGGCAAGCGCAAAGTCCACGTCCGGCGTGACGAAGACGGGCGGATCATCGGAGCCGGCGGCGAGGGTGAGGGCGAGGGCCAGGAGGACGACACGCAGACCGCCGCCGAAGCCGCCCTGCTGCACTTCTCCAGCCCCCGCGACGCCGCGACCATCGCCGCGTTCCTGCGCACCCGGGTGTACCGGCCGGAGTCCCTGGTCTGGCTCGAGGGCTACCAAGCCCTGCTCCGATGGCGGAAGGAGAACGACATCACCGGCCTCTACGCCGTCCCCTACGACGTCGAGGTCGAAGTCGGCGTGACGAAGGCGTTTCCGCTGGGCCGATGGGTGCATCAGCAGAGGAAGGCCCTGCGGGCCGGGGAGCTCCAGGAGCGGCGCAAGGTGCTGCTGGACGCGCCTGAGGCCGGGATGGTCTGGGAACCAGGCGAAGAAGCATGGGAGAACAAACTCGCCGCGCTCCGCTCCTACCAGCGGGCCATGGGACACCTCGCACCACGACAGGACGCCATGTGGGGCGAAGACGACAAGATGGTGCCCATCGGGCAGCACATGGCCAACCTCCGCCGGACAGGCGGCCTGGGCAAAGACGCGGAGCGGGCCGCGGAGCGCGCGGCGCAGCTGGCCGCGGTCGATGAGGACTGGAACTGCCCGTGGCCGCTGGACTGGCAGCGGCACTACCGCGTCCTCGCCGACCTCGCCGACACTGAAGCCGGCGGTGTCCTGCCCGACATCACACCCGGGGTCCTCTTCGACGGCGACGACATCGGCCGGTGGCTGAAGCGGCAGAAGAACCCGGGCACCTGGACGCAGCTGTCGACCGAACAGCAGCAACGGCTGGCGAAGCTGGGCATACAACCCGACCCGGCGCCATCTCCAGCCCCCGCAGCCCCGCGTTCGACGAAGGGGCCGTCCAAGGCGCAGCAGGCATTCCAACGGGGCCTGACAGCCCTGGCGCAGTACGTTGCCCGCGAGGGAGAGCCCTCGGTGAGGCGGGCCCACCGAGAGAAGGTCATCATCGACGGCCAGGAACACGACCTCGCACTGGGAATCTGGTACTCCAACCAGAAACAACGCCGCGACAAACTCACCCAGGAGCAGCTCGACGCACTACGAGAACTCGGCGTGGGATGGGCGCAGTAGCGCGTCGCACCCCTGCCGGAAAGTACGTGGGAAAGGCACCTCAGGCTCAGCTGGGAACGCCTCTCCCGCGCCTCCGAGGGGACCTTCGCGCTGCTCCGGTCCCAGCAGCGACCCTCCTGAACGGTGGCCTCGGCGAAGCCGTCTACGCGACCATCTGAGACCTCTCCATATAGGGCCTGACCTGCGTGTTTGCCTAAAGATGCCTAGGATGGGCCTGCACCAGCGACGGCGTGGAAGCAACCGTGGTGCTTCGGTGACGCCCGCTCACAAACATGCTCAGGACGGCCCCAGGAGGATTCCTCATGACCGCGACCGGCAACCCCCGTCAGCTCTCGAATGCGCACGAGTACACCGCCAGCCACATCCAGGTACTCGAAGGGCACGAGGCGATACGCAGGCGCCCGGGAATGTACATCGGCTCGACCGGCGAACGCGGCCTGCACCACATGGTGTACGAGGTCGTCTCGTACGCCGTCGACGAGCACCTGGCCGGCCATGCCGACGCCATCGAGGTCACGATCACCGCGGAGGGCAGCATCCGCGTCTCGGACAACGGGCGGGGCCTGCCCGTCGAGGTGGAAGAGCCCTCCGGCAGGTCGGCCGTCGAACTCGAACTGACCGAGCTGTCCTTCGGCCCCAAGCCTCACACCGGCTACGGGGTCGCCGGCGGCCTCGGCAGGCTGGGCCTGCGCGTGGTCAACGCGCTGTCGAGCCGTCTCACGGTCGAGGTCCACCGTGACGGCCACCGTTGGACCCAGGAGTACGAGAAGGGCACCCCGGTCAGCCCCCTGAAGAGGAACGAGGCGACGAGCGAGCACGGCACCACGATCGCGTTCCTGCCCGACGCCGACATCTTCGAGACCACCCGGTACTCGTTCGCCACTCTGTCGGAACGCTTGCAGGAACTGGCCTTCCTCAATGGAGGCCTGTCTGTCTCGCTCACCGACGAGCGTCCGGAGCGGCCGGTCCGCTACCACCACACGGACGGCCTTCGGGCCTTCGTCGCCCGGCTCAACCCCTACCCTCCAAGTCTCGTCCACTCCCCGGCCATCGGTTTCGAGTCGGAGAACGAGAACAAGACCATCCTCGTGCAGGTCGCCATGCAGTGGAACACCTGGTCCCCGGGAGAGTTCCGCTCCTTCGTGAACAGCACCCGCACCCATGAAGGCGGTGCCCACGAAGACGGCTTCCGTACCGCGCTCACGGACCTCGTCAACGACTACGCGCGCCGACAGGGCCAGCTGACCGCGGACGACGCGGACATCACGGCCGGTGCCGTCCACGAGGGCCTGACCGCGGTCCTCTCCGTAAAACTCGCCCATCCCGTCTTCGAGGGCTCCACCAGGACCAGGCTCAGCAACCCCGAAGCGGAGGCCTACGTCCAAGAAGTCGTCCGCCAACACCTCACCGACTGGCTGGACCACAACCCGACCGAAGCCGCGGCCATCATCCGCCACATCCTCGATGCCCCTCCCGGACACCGCAAGCAATGACGAAGGACTCACTGATCCCGGACGGCTGGGATGACGGCGTCTGCGCCCCGGACAAGGCACTCGTACATGCCGTCGACCGGATCTGGGCGCAGCACAGCAGTCGGTCGGCCCCCGCTCACGGACCGGCCGTACGGCGTTGTCCCATCAGCCCGGGAGACAGGAACCCGGCCCTATGCGCAGCGCTGGGGCGTAACCGGGCGAGCTGGAGTAAAACCGCCTGTGAGCAGTGACAAGCCCCTGAGAGGATCCCGGTCATGCCAAGCCACACCGCAGAAGAGCTCCTCGCAGGCGTTCACGGGCTGACCCCTGAACGCGCGCAACAGATCGGCGATCAGATCGACGAATGCAGGCAGCTACTGGACACGAACATCGAAATGGACACCGTCCAGCAGCATCTGAAAGACCAAGGCGTCAGCATCATCCAAGCGATCCTGATCACCACGAGACTGCTGGACGACGACCACCCGAGCAGACTCCGCGCAGCACGAGAAATCGTGGAGTGCAGCCCGGCCCGAACACACAGCGCTGCCTGACCGCACAACCATTCACCCCACCAAGTGCCACCCACGTCCCTCGAAGACGCCGCGGCCTTGCCGATACGCAGCCGCCGCAACCCACTGCAATCCACACGTCGCCTATCAGGCAGCGCATGCCAGGCGGCGGCGCAACGTCACGGGTTCCAGCACGAACTCGGATGCTGCATGATCGAACGATGCTGGTCGAACTGGTGAAGGTCGCAAAGTTTCCTTGGAGCACCTGGCTGGCCCAGGTCCGGACGCCGTTCGGAGGGACAGCGGTCCGCTGGTGCGGTGACCAGGCCGCGAAGCCTGGCAGGTACCACGTTGAGTGGACGGTCGATGAGGACATCGCCTGGGGGCGGAACGCGAAACCGGCTGTCGGCGTCGGACCGGGGGTCCGACCTGGCGGGCACTGCGTTGTCCTGCGCGGACGGCTGTACCTCACCGTGGACGGCGCCGCCGTGCTGGACTTCGATGGCTCGCAGATTCTGCTGGACCTTGCCGATCCGCTGCCCGACGGTGTTGCCGGCACGTGGGTCGAGCTCTTCCTCGAGCGCGAGAAGATCGCTCTCTACCCGTACGGACTCTGACCAAAGATCAGTTGCGAAGGGCCGTCTTCGTAGCGGTGAGCCGGCTGGGGATGTACCACCCCATGACAGCCGATAACCCGCGAGGTACCACCCTCGTGTCAGTGGCACGCCGCAGACACAGGTCGACGACCAGCAGGAACACAGTCCTCTTGCACAACGACTACTGACGCTTCTGCTCGCACGAGAGCAGGGGGGATTCCCGGGCGCTTGACGGACGCCGTGTGAAGTTCCCCCGTGATGTCGGACACTCGATGCTTACGCCGCGAGGGCGTGTCCTTGTTCGTGTCGTTGTCGGATCTCCAGTGGGGTGAGGTAGCCCCAAGCCGGATGCTTCCGCAGACGTTTCCGGTTGTAGAAGATCTCGATGAAGGCGAAAATTTCGGCCCGGGCGGTGGCCCGGTTGGGCCAGCGGCGGGTGCCGATCTCCTCCTTGAGCAGTGCGAAGAAGCTCTCGGCGGCGGCGTTGTCGTAGCAGGAGCCGGTGCGGCCCATGCTCTGCCGAAGGCCCAACCAGCGTATTTTCCGGCGGAGTTCGTCGGAGGTGTACTCCGATCCGCGGTCGGAGTGTGCGATGCAGCCGGGCTTGAGCCGACCGCGGCCGGCAGCCATGGCCAGGGCGTCGACGACCAGGGACGCGCGGTGGTGGTCGGCCATCGAGTAGCCGACGATCTCGCGGGTCGCCAGGTCCAGCCAGGTCGCCAGATAGAGCCAGCCCTCGTCGGTGGGGATGTAGGTGATGTCGCCGACCAGCTTCTCGCCCGGCGTGCTCGCGGTGAAGTCGCGGCCGATCAGATCCGCAGCGGGCACCGTCCTCTTCGCCGGACGGGTCAGCGACCGGCGCTTGCGCCGCGTGACCCCGGAGATGTCGCGCTCACGCATGATCCGCTCCACCGGGAGGACCGGGCGACCTTCAGCAGCCGGCACAAGAGAGCAACACCATGGGTGGTCTTCTCCGCTTCGATGAACGCGTACACGTCGTTCACCGATCGCTCTCCTTCGCGAAGAAGACCGCCGCTTTTCGCAGCACCTCGATCGTCTCAGCCTGCTCGCGGTTCTGCCGGCGCAGCCGCCGCAGTTCCTCCCGCTCCGCGCTCGTGAGCTCGCCAGGCGCCCCCTGGCCCCGGTCGGTCTTGTCCTGCTTGACCCAGTTCCGCAACCCCTCGGCGCTGACACCGATCTCCCGGGCCACCTCGGTGACGGTCCTCCCGGAGGAGCGGACCAGCGCGACCGCGTCCCGCTTGAACTCCTCCGAGTACCGCCTACTGCGGTTGCTCTTGCTTCCCACCTGGCACTACTCCCTCTGGAACCTCACGTCCCAGTCTCCAGGTGTCCAACATCAAGGGGAAGCTTCACGTCGGCCGTTCTCCTGAGCTGCGACACTCTGCGCGTGAGTTATCCCTCGACAGACCAACTGTCCTTCGCCGAACGCGCCTTCATGATCAACGCCACCGAGATCGACATCCTCCCCGGTGTTTGGGGTGACCTCGACGAGCCGCTGGTCTCAGGGCCTGCCTCGGCTCTCGTCCCGATCCTCCTTCCTCTCGTCGACAGAGGATGGATCTAAGTGTGCCGGCTCGTTCCCTGGACAGCACCGGATGGAACTCTCGGCGAGCAGCGCGGGCCTCCTCTCCCGATACAGGACCTTCCCGCAGTTCTGGCAGACGCTGAGAACTGGGAGTACCCGCCATCCTTCAAGTGGCTGGGGTGCCTCACACTGACACGCAGCCTCAACGGCGCCCCTCCGCTTTCTGGACAGGGGACACCGAACGGGGTTCGCCGGCGCCCGGAGGTGGGTCAGATGTATTGCTGGATCCACGCTTGACCGTCGGCGGCCGCGATGGCGAGACGCATGGCGCCTCGGGCGACGACCAGTTCCGTGGCCAGGATTCGGTCGACAGTGCAGACGTCCCACAACTCGGGGAGGCTGTGGGCCCGCGCCGTCTCCAGTGCGGTATCCCAGTAGCCCGAGTAGCCAAGAGTGCCGCCGGCGATCCGTACTACGTCGGGGTTGAGGATGTTGACCAGTGAGGCGATGGCGAGTCCGAATGCCTCGCCTGCTGCGTTCACCACGTGCTTCGTGCGGCGATCGCCCTGGGCGAGCGCGGCATGGATCTGCTCTGGAGGCTTGCCCAGTGCGTGCACGATCGCGGCGCCGCCGGCCACGTCGTCGAGCCGTTTGACGCCTTCAGGCGTCGACATGGGCATGCTGCCGACCTCGCCGGCCCATCCCCGCGAGCCGCGAACGACTCGTCCCTCGCACAAGTAGGCCGAGCCCACCGCGGTCCCACAGACCATCACCACGGCGGATGAGGTCCGAGGGAGACCGGCCGTTTCCTGGGCGAGAGCGCCCCGAATATCGTTGACGAGCAACTGAGGGGCGCCGTCATGGATTCCCTGCCAGCCTCTGAGCTGGGGCAGGACATCGGAGATCTTCACCTGCCCGTGCTCCACAAGGCCCGGGACGGCGATCCCCAACGCCGTCGGCTTCAGGAAGTTGTCAGCAAGGAACGCCTGGACGGCTGCCTCGATGTCTCCAGCACCGGTCGAGGGCCCGGTGGCCAGGCGCCGCGTGATCGGTGTCTCAAGATCCGGCCCTTCGGCCAGCATGAGCAACTTCGTGCCACCGATGTCCACGCCCACTGTTGCGTGCCGCATTGCCCCACCTCACGCGTTGGTCCCGAGGCAGCAACCTACCGTGGGGCGATCCAGGCCCCGTCGGGAACCGTCGCCCGCCGCAACCGCACCGCGCTGGTGCCGCCCCGGCGCACGACCTGCGATCTCGCGGTTTCGTGTCAGTGCGCCACCTGCACGAATACCGCCCTGTGGCAGTGGAATCGCCGCGATCTCCCACACCCATGACAGTGCGCTCCACTCGGGAAACCGACACTGACCTGCGCCAACGCACAGACCCCCACTGCCTCTCACTTCACCGTCACAGAACCGAGAGATCGCACCCGCCACTCGCGGCCCGCAGACGGGCACACAGCCGCCCGAAAAGGGGCCGCCCAGGGCACACATCCAGGTCGGGATGCAGGAACGATCCATTCAGCTCATCCTGACTCCATGAGGCTGCGCAGTATCAAACTCGCAGTAGGGACCGTCGGCCTCCTCGCGTGCCTTGTTGGTGTGACAGCGTGCGGTGGCGGCAGCCCTCCCAGCGAGACGCCCACCGTCACTGAGACAGGCACCACGGCGGCTCCCGAAGTGACAACACCGGACGCGGGTGAGCAGGGGAAACTGCCGAACATGGTCGGCATGGACTTGCAGCTGGCCCAAGACACCTCGCAGGCGGCCGGCTTCTACGGCCT
This sequence comes from Streptomyces sp. NPDC051822, assembly GCF_044452745.1. Classification (NCBI taxonomy): domain Bacteria; kingdom Bacillati; phylum Actinomycetota; class Actinomycetes; order Kitasatosporales; family Streptomycetaceae; genus Streptomyces; species Streptomyces sp. NPDC051822. The sequence continues at coordinate 9,630 of NZ_JBITBZ010000016.1, forward strand.
GGCGTCTACAGACGCCACCGGAGCAGGACGACTTCAGGTCATCGACCGCAACTGGGTTGTCTGCTCTCAGGATCCGGCGGCAGGGCAGCACCCAACCAACACCACCGTCACCTTCAGCGTCGTCAAGGACGACGAGAGCTGCCCGTGAACCAAACGCTGCGCCCCGTACAAGAGACGCACGGACGGGCAGGGAAGACTGGGGCGGCCCGGCGGTACTGCTCCCAGAGCGCATCTGGGCGCCGGGCCTCGCCCGCGCACGCCATATCGGCACGGGCTGGAGCCGACCCTACGGGAGCGGCGGGGACGCGGTCCCAGGATCCGCCGGACCGCCGCCCAGACGGCGCCGGGCGGTCCGGGGCTCTGACCACCCCGCGGACACGGGACCGGGTTCGGCGGTCCAGTCGCCGGCGGCGGCCCGCTCGGCGACCGTTATCGCCGCGGAGCGCGGGCGGGCGGCTCGGGCAGATCGATACGGCCGGGCCCCAGGGCCGGCGTCATGCGGTACTCACAGCCCCAGTCCCTCCCAGCTCATCGCGCCCATCGTGCGGAAGGCCCGCACCTGGACGGTGCAGGCCTTGCGGTCGTACGTGGTGCGTCAGGCGCGGGTGGCCATACCGCTCATCCATCCGGCGACTTCAGGGGATTGCTGGAGCGCGACCAACCGGCGCCAGGTGAACACCCAGGTGTCGGGGCTGGCGTCGTCGATGCCGCACGCCCGCAGGAACGCGATGTACCGGTCGTAGTCCGGGACCGACGGCTCCGCGCCGCGCAGCATGTCGCTCATCGTGCTGCGGCGCAACACGCCGTCGCTGTGCTTCTCCAGTTCCCGCAGCGACGGCGAGCCGCCCCAGACGTGGACGGCCTGGAACACCTGCTGGAGCTCGGCCGGGCTGGAGACCCCCGTCGGGTCGGGCTGACCGGACTTCGGGACGTACCGGCTCGGCCGGGGACCGGTACCGCGACGGCGGCGGCTGGCCGACTGTTCGGCGCGGTGGCGGCTGGCCGGCGGTTCGGGAAGGATCATGCCTACGTCCAGATCCAATACGCCTTGCTGCTGCAGGGTGGCGATGGCCTCTTTGCCATGGCGGGTCTGCCAGTGCATCACCGCTTCAATCGCGGCGCGGGAGGCGTACATATTGCGCGCCTCGTCCGGAGGGATGGGCAGGAGGGCGAGCATGCTCTCCAGGAGGTTCGCCGAGGGCAGCACACCCTTTCTCAGGGTGCTGAACACCATGGCCTCATTCACGTTGACCCCACGGGCGATCTCGCACTGGCTGAGGCCGGCGCGGAGGAACTTGGCCTGCCGGTCTTCCCCGAGAGCCTGGGCGGCCGCTACAGGGTCCACGGCTGGCCGCCCTTCTTGGCGATGCGCCGGCGGTACGACGCTAGCGTCGGGTGCATGATCGTATGGCTCAACGGCACCCACGGTGCGGGCAAGACGACGACCAGTGCGCTCGTACAGCAGCTGATCCCTGATTCACGGGTGTTCGACGCCGAAAAGGTCGGCGAGACGCTCATGGACATCACGCCGGGGCTACCCGCGACGGACAACTTTCAGCACTGGCCGCCGTGGCGGCCACTCGTGGTCGAGACCGCCCATCGCGTACTCGACTACACGGGAGGCACCCTGGTGATCCCCATGACAGTCCTGGTCGAACAGTACTGGCGCGAGATCAGCGAGGGCCTCGCCCAGCACGCCATTCCCATCCGGCACTTCGTCCTCCACGCCGACCAGGACATTCTCCGCCAGCGCATCGCAGGCGACACCGTTCTCGGCCCCAACTCCCCGTTCCGTCTCCAATACCTCGAGCCCTACGCCGAGGCAGCCCGCACGTGGCTGCACACCGAGGCCGAGGTCATCGACACCACACACCTCACCCCCGCCCAGGCCGCCCAGCAGATCGCAGAGGCCGTCAAGAGTTGAGACCTTCCAGCGCCGCACCTCGCAGGTGACAACAAGACTGCCTGTCTGACAGCTACCGCGCTTCGGCTCACCATGGCCGACACCACGGGCGCCGTGGTCGCGGCTTCTACAGCTCGAACTCGATGCGCTCGATGTCGGTGAGCTCGACGTCCAGGCCGTAGGCGCGGTGGCCGCCGTCGCGGAAGTACACCTCGCCGAGCGCGTCGGCGGTGGCCCGCTGGAGCTCGCGGTCGGTGGCGCCGGCGGACCGGGGCGCGGACAAGAGGAGGCGCGGGACGGCGGCGAGGAGGCGCAGCAGCGCGGGGCGCAGCCGCAGATGGCGCGGGACGACCAGGCCGGGGACGTCGATGACGGGACGGGGGTGCTGTAGGAGGCGGGCGCCGGCGGCGCCGCCGAGGAGGACGTCGAAGGCTGCCGAGTCGATAGCTGGGCGGCTGTAACGCAGGATGGAGGGGCAAGGAGGATCAGCCATGCGCGTTCACCGCCGTCATGCCATTTCTTCAGCGCTCATCGCCGTGGTCACGGCCTCGGGTCTGGCCTTTGGTACCGCATGCAGCAGTGATGAGAGCAGCACGCCTGCCCGGGAAGGGGAGACCACCGCCCAGAGGTCGCCGGAGGGCGCGAGCGAGCGAGCCGATCTCGTCAGCTTCAAGCTCGACGACCGTTCACAGGCCGGCATCACCAACATCTGGCTGGTATGGACGATCAAGAACAACAGCAGCAAGAAGTCCAACTACTCGTGGGACTGGGAAGCCATCGACACAAGCGGCACCCGGGTGGCGAACGGAACTCAGCTGGAGACCGACGTCCAGCCCGGCCAGACCGCAAACGGGGAGTTCCCAACGACGCTCAAGAGCACGGAGAGCGTGAAGCTGAACATCACCAGCTTCGACCGTACTGCCGCCTCCTGATCAGACGCCGAGCGCTTTGCCGGGCTGCGCAACGGTGCCGCGCCGCGCAGCCGCGACCCCGCGCAGGGCCGGTCAAGCAGGGGTCAACTCGGTGTCCACGCACGGCCTCGGCGAAGGCCGGGCGGAGGAGCCGTCAGAACGGCGCGTAGGGGCGGCCCGGCGGTACTGCTCCCAGAGCGCGTCTGGGCACCGGGCCTCGCCCGCGCACGCCATATCGGCACGGGCTGGAGCCGACCCTACGGCAGCGGCACGGACTCGGTCCCGGGATCCGCTGGGCCGCCTCCGAGACGGCGCCGAGCGGTGCGAGGCGGGACGTCAGGAGCGCGGTTCCGGAGGCGGGTTCGGCGGTCCAGCCGCCGGCGGCGGCGCGTTCGACGGCGGTCATCGCTCGCCGGTCACGGACGGCCAGGCTCGGGCAGGTCAGTCCGGCCGGGGCCGTGGGGACGGCGTGGTGCGGTGGTCACCGTCCCCGTCTCCCCGGCGCCCGTGCCCCGGCCTTTCGCAGGTTCGCCTCTTCGTACGGCTATCGCGTACAAAGACACCTCATGCAGTTAAGCCGTCAAGCCGCCGCCCCATCGCCCCCGCAGAACCTCGGCCCAGTCGCCAGCTTCCGGACCCGGATCTTCCCACTGTGGCACCGGGCTGGGAGCCGTCTCGATCAGGTGCACGAGCGTCCAAGCGACGCCGTAGCAGTCGTCGGGACCGAAGCAGGTGGCCAGGGCAGTCGCCTCTTCGGACGTGACAGGACAGGAGATCGTCCTCAGCTGGCGTTCACGCCGGTCGATCTCTTCCTCCCTCGCGTCCCAGTCGGGAAGCGGTCCGTCGGCAACGAACGTCTGTACTTCGGGTCTCATGGCCGAATGATCGTCTCCCCCGCCGCCCCTGGACAAGCTGCCCCGTTCTGCTTCACGCGGTGGCTGTTCCTGCTGGCTGGGGCTCTGCGGGGAAGGCGATCGCTTCATCGAACGGGACCCGTGCCAAGAGGCAGTGATGGAGTTGGCCGAGCATCCGGTTGAACAGGTGCCGCAGGGCTTGCATGTGCCAGTCCCCGCCGGTCCGTCGGCGTCGGTAGTGGGCGTCGGCGCCGGCCGAGCCGCTGAGGGAGGAGAAGGCCCAGAGGTGGCCGACGTGGTTGAGCCGGTTGTTCTTGACGAACCGGCGTCCGACGTAGTGGCGTTTGCCTGAGGCCCGGGTGATGGGGGCGGCGCCCGCGTATGCCTTGAGCCCTCCTGCTGTGGCGAACCGGGTGCGGTCGTCGCCGATCTCCGCGAGGATCCGTGCGCCGATCTGCGTGCCGATGCCGGGAAAGCTCAGCATGATCGTGGCGTCGGGATGGGCTCGGAAGGCTTCCTCGGTGGCCTGGGCAAGATCGCCAACCGCTTCGCAGACGGCATCCAGCTGCAGCAGCAGCGCCGCGGCCTGCTTTCCCATCGCTTCTTCGACCAGCGGGACCTGGTGCGGGGCCTCGCGGCGGAAGAGCTGCTGCAGTCGCTCAGCATCGGCCTCGATGTTCCTGCGTCGGCCGGCCCGCTTCATCATGGCCGTCAGGCGCCAGAGCGGCAGCTTGGCGGCCAGCGCGGGCGTCGGTGCCACCGCCAGGATCCGACGGGCGTCGGCCCGCTCCCCCGGATCACCGTAGCGGTTCTGCCGAGGCTCCTGCGGCCGTGGCCACCCGGACGAGGTACGGGTGGGGCGTGGGTTCGGACGGTCGCGTCATCAGAGGCCGGCGTAGGCGATGGCGAGGACGGTGAGGGTGCTGGTGGGGGTGCCGACCATGATGACGGCGGTGACGTGGCCGCGGGCGACGGTGCGGATGATGCTGTCGTCTTCGCCGTACGGCTCGGAGTGGGCGATCGGGTCTTCCTGGGCGTCGACGAGGCAGACGGCTAGAGCGTGTCTCCTTGATGGGGCCTACGGACGCCACTCCTGGCGGTAGTCGGGGTGCTCGGCGTACGACTGCGCCAGCATGTTGAGCGCGTACGCGAGACCTGCGTGGCGTGCATCCGCCGGATCCATTGCTTGGTATTGCCTGGCCAGCATGTCGACCAGGTCGAGCATCGGCAGGTGGCTGTCGAGGAGGGCGTCGCCGCCGAAGCGGTGGGCCACCTCGGCATAGGCGTGGTTGTCCGTCATGTTGCGGTCCCGAAGGAACCTGACGAGGTCGTCCATGAGGTCATCTTCGCGCACGGGCAGCGGCGTGGCGCGAGGCATTTTCGTCCCGGCCGGCCCGCCTGCTGAGTCAGGTCATCTTCGTGCCCAGATGAGGATGGCGGCGAGGTGGAGTGCGGCCTGGTAGGCGATAGCGAGCTTGTCGGTTCGCATGGCCAGCCCGCGCCACTGCTTGAACCGGTTGATGCACCGCTCGACCGCGTTGCGCTGCTTGTATGTTTCGGCGTCGAAAGCGGGTGGGCGGCCACCGGCGCTGCCTCGTCGCAGGCGGTGGCTCACCTGGTCGGACGGCTGGGGAATGACGGCGCGGATTCCGCGCCGGCGGAAATGGCTCCGGATCGCGCGGGATGAATACGCGCGGTCCGCCAGGACGGCATCTGGTCGGGTCTTCGGTCTTCCGGGTCCGCTTCGCGGAACACGGATGCCCGCCATGACGGCCTCGAAGACCGGGGCGTCGCCTGCTTGGCCTGCGGTGACGCGGAGGACGAGGGGTCGTGCATGGCTGTCGCTGACGAGGTGGACTTTCGTACTCAGGCCGCCGCGAGAGCGACCGAGCGCGTGGTCGTCTGGCTCAGCCCGATCCGGAACCCCTTTTTCCTGGCTCCGGCGGCGTGCTGGTGGGCCCGGCAGACCGTGGAGTCCACCGACACGGTCCAGCCGATGTCGTCACCGGCGTCGGCCACCTCCAGAAGCGCCGCGAGAATCCGTTCCCAGGTGCCGTCCACGGCCCACCTGACCAGCCGCTTGTGAGCGGTCTGGAACGAGCCGAGTTCGTCCGGCAGGTCCCGCCAAGGGCGAGCAGGTGCGGTACTTCCACGCGATGGCCTCAAGGGTGCGGCGGTGGTCGGCCCACCGCCGCCCGCGAACCGGATCGGCCGGCATCAGCGGCTCGATCCGGTCCCACATCGCATCAGTGATCACTAACCGGACAGACACATCCGATCAACTGATCAACCCATCAAAGAGACACGCTCTAGGTCTTGGCGGGCCTGGTCGGGGAGCTGCTTGTACGTGTCGAAGACGTCGGCGGGGAAGCTGAGCCGGTAGGTCACGCGGCGCCTCGGTCCGAGGTGCGGTCGGTGCGGTGGCCGGCGTCGCGCAGGACGTCACCGGTGTGGTCGACCGCAGGGTCGCCGGCCGTGGCGGTGCCGACCTGCTGGGCACGGGCGGCCGCGATGCGGGGCGCTGCGGCCTGGAGGGCGTCGGCGGCGGCCCACCGATCGAGGACGGCGGGGAGCTCGTCAATCGGGGTGAGGTTCACGTCCGCGAGGAGCTGCTGCCTCGAAGCGGAGTGCGGCAAGGCGTGGTGGAGCCTGTCCACCGTCCATGTCTCACGTGTCGTCACTGCAGCCTCCCCGGGGCGTCGTTCGTGCCGCCTGCCAGCCTACGCGGCCTGGTCTGGGTCGGTCATTCCTTGTAGCAGATCGGCCCGAGCCCGCTGTGCGCCCGGTTCAGGCCCGCGTACAGGCTCTCCGCCGCGGCGCGGGCGCTCTCCAGGCCGAGGTACGTCTCCCGGAGGTCGTGCTCGAGCTTGTCCTTGTCGCTGCGCAGGCGGCCCTCTTCGTCGAGGTCGGCAATGAGACGGCTGGCCTGCTCGAGGGCCTGTGGCAGCATCAGCCCGCCGCCTCCGGGCAGCGCATACCCGCGGGAAGGTCCACCCCCGTCCCACGGCGCAGCGAGTTCGATCAACACGTCGTCCCCCTCCTGGTGATCCTTGCGACCCTATGCCGAACCCCGGCAGGTCCCGGGCGTGAAGCCGTGCGACGACCTGAGGCCGGGGAGATTAGAGCGCCGTTTTCGTTCCGATGTTCCTCAGCTCCTCACCCTTCCGGGGCCGGCGCTGCAGTGACTTTGAGGAGGCCGTTGACAACTGTCGGGAACGGGTTGTTGCCCCTCCCGCACCCCTTGTTCGGGCTCGACGCTCTCATCAGCGAACGCACTGGGCGGGCGCTGATGAATTGAGTGAGGTCAGAGCATGGCTGTCTCTCCGAACCTGGTCCCTGCGTCGGTCACCGCCGTCAGCGGTCTCGCGACCGTGATGGCAGGCGCCCCGTGGTGGGGCGTCGTGATCTGCCTGGTCCTGGCCCTGGCCGCGACGTCCCTGCAGTGTCTCTTCCCTCAGGATTCCCGCGACCGCCTGGCCTGGTGGATCAACCACCGCGAGCAGCAGTTGCTGCGCCGCACCGACCTCCGCGTTCCCGCCCCGGCTCACTTGCCTGACGCGGCGAGCGAAAGGGCTTCGTCCGGGTGTTCTCACGAGCGGGCTTGATGGGTGAAGTCCTGCAGATTGCCGAACGTGTACGTGACAATCGGGGTCCGTCCGCCGACGAGCATGCGACCGCGGCTGACAAGAGGGAGTTCGGGGTACATGAGTGCAGGGAAGGACATCGGGCCGGAGGCGGCTGCCTACGCAGCGGAGCTACGTGTCGTGGTGCACGGCTTCACCGCGCGCGGGGGCACGCAGAAGGAGATCGCCGTCTCGGCGCATGTCGCGCCGGCCACCCTCTCGCGGTACCTCAGCGGTGAGCGAATCGCTCCCAGGCATTTCGTCGCGGCCCTGGACTCCTTTCTCACACAGCGCGGTCAGCCGTTCGAGGCACGCGTGCTGTCGCGGCTGCAGGACCTGTGCAGGCGAGCACACGAGGCCAGCGGCTCTCCGGCCGTACGGCTGGCCCATCTCCAGGAGGAGCTGGCGCAGGTACGCACTGAGAAAGGGGCCAAAGAAGCAGAGTTGGCTGCGGTGCAGGAACACGCGGACCAGCTGGCCGCCGAGCTGGGGCAGGCCCTGGAGCAGGTGCGCGGCTCGGAGCAGCGGCGCCTCGCGCTTGAAAGACGGGTTACGGACCAGGGCCGCAACCTCCAGCACGCCCAGGCCTACACCCGTCAGCTTGAAGCCGACCTCACCGCGCTGCAGGAACAAGTCGTCCTCATCCAACGCGAGGTCAAGGTCCTGCGCCGTCAGAACGAGCTCCTCATCACCGAGGAGGGCCCCACTTACTCGGGCTCGCGCTCGAAGGTGAAAGTGACCGTTTCCGGTGAGTCAACGCAGGCCACCGACAAAGAAGGGAAGCCGTCTCAGTCGACGAAGAAGACTTCCCGTGGCGGCGAGAAGAGGGGCAGGCCCTGGCGGCTGAAGGCCGGGAAGCTGTCGCCTCCTGGTACACAAGCCACCCCGCACAAGAAAACGCCGGTCTTCGTCGCTTCGTGGACCGGTGACGAAGACCCCCGGGAGTTCACCACGAACCCCCACGAATGGCTGCTGCCGATGCTTCTCTGCGTGATCGCGTTGTTCTTCTTCCGCGCCGCCATAGACGACTCCGCGAAGGACAACCAGGCCTGGGGCTACATAATCGCTGGAGCCTGTCTTGTGTTGGCGGCACTCCTGGCCGAGGACAAGATTCCGCCCAGCAACACGAAGAAGCTCATCTCAGCGCGAACTCTGCGCCTCGATGGCACCGGCCTCACCGCCAGCGACCCCTCCGGCAAGCAGCACCTCTCCTGGGCCTCCATCAAGAAGATCTCCATTCACCACACCCCCGAGCGCATCAACGATCGCCGCCCCCTCGCCCTCAATGTGCAGCTCGAGCCAGAGACGCCGGACGCCGCACGGACCTACCGATTCGCTGGATGGCCCCTCCGTCTCAACCCGCCGGACGCCTGCCGCCGCCCGCCCAAGGCACGCCCCGACGAATGGGTGCCGGTGTGTGTGCTGGGCCCGCTGACAGGACCGGACAAGACCGAACTGCAGAACACCCTCGCTGCATACCTCGAAACCCCTGCAGAGGGCATCTGGTCGAACTGACGGTGCACGTCCCGTCGCGCTCTTCCAGCAGCCGCAGCATGCCCGACTGCTCGGCGAGGCTCATCCGGTCGTGGTGAGGCGGATCTCGAATTTTCCCCAGGGCTGCTCTTCGTTCCCAGTCGGCTGCTTCGGCAACTGGGGTCTGGGCTGCCCGCCTCGGAGTGGGGCCGTGCCGAGCAGAGCAGGGTGCTTGCGGCGGTGTTTCACTCATCCTGGACTGCTCGGCCCGCCCTTGGTGTCAGTGGCCTGTCGAAATCCTCCGTGGCCAGTCAGTGGTATCCGACTGGCCACGGACACTCGCTCTGTGGCGCCAGTCGTCGCTGTCGCTCTCCAGGAAGTCGGCGTACGCGGCGACCGTCCGCTCCAGGCACTCCTGCTCGCTGCGGGCCTCGCCGAGACGCAGGCGCATCTCCTGGCTCTCGACGACGTCGGCGGGCAGCCACAGGTGGGTGGCGATCCGGTCGCAAGACAGTGCCGGGTACAGGTCGCTGGCGGCCGCCCTCACCCCGCAGGCCAGGGTGTAGTCGCAGGTGAGTCCCTGGGCGGCGGCGATGGTCATCGCGTAGCCGTGCTGCAGGGTGCCCGTCGGCGATCTGGTCGGCGGTGATCCAGGCCCGCTCCAGCGCGTATCAGCGCGGGCGGCTTCGGGGAGGGAGGCCGTGCCAGCAGCATGCGGTCGGCCTGGTCCAGGACGTCGCGCGTCAGACCTCGAGGTAGGCGACCACGACCACGGTCCGCAAAGCCGTGACCCAGTACAGGAGCCGGACGCGCTCGACTTCGTCGGCGTACTCGCGCAGCTGGGGGCCGGCAGTGTCGCCGGGGATAGGCTAGGAGCTGCGCGAGGCCCACCTCGCCCGCCTCGCCTCCCAGCGCCCGGCCGTCGCCTGATGCCCCCGCAGCACAGCTCGCGCCGCGCCCGCATCGCGTTCTCCGACTCCGCCGCCAAGCAGCTTGAGAACATCACCAGTGAGGCGGAGATCCACGCCCTGGACCGCACCCTGGTCGTCGTCTCCGTCGACCCCGACGTCGGCGACAACGGGACTCTGTGATCGAGGCATCGCGGCGGGCGCGCAGCCGTCGGGTGGTCCGGATGACGGCTGAGGTGGCGAGAACGTCGTACACCAGCAGGCAGGCAGGCCTTGGCGTGCCGTGCTCCTTCGCGCGATGCGACAACAGGCATGGGGGGTACCCGGGCCCCTGGGCGCTTTCGGTGGCAGCAATCAGCGCCGACCAGAATCCAGCGGCGGCCGCCGGGCCGAACGCCGGCCGTAAGGCGGTCGTCATGCTGAGCGCGTCCGCCGCCGTCGCAACGCTGGCCTTCGTGGGCGCTCCGTGGGGGGCCGTGGCCGTCGTCGACGCTCTCGGCATCGTGGTGCCGGGCGTGACTCTCCTGGCCCAGGTCGTCCTGTCCGAGGACTCCGAGCACAAGCGGGCCTTGGGGATGGCTGCGCTGCGGTACCTGGACCGGCGCGCCATGTGCAAGATCCGGCAGGGCGAGACCGTTGCGCTCAAGAAGGGAGAGCACCGCAGTCGGCGCCGGAACAGGTAGTGGCGCTGTGCCGTCCGTCGGGCTCGGCCCGAGAGGGCGCGGGCCGAGCCCGTTTCGGAGGGCTAGCCCCTGGTCATGGCGTTGTCCTCCACCCACTGGAGGACGTCGCGGGTCCGCCGGTCCTCTCCGAACTGTCCAGCATCCCGGCGAGCTCGGCAGCGCCTTCGGTGTCCTCCCGTGCGAGGGAGCGCCATGCGGCGTGGGCGTTGCGCGCCGTGCCCACGGTGGCCTGGACCGGTTGGGCGCCGGCGTCACGGCGGCGGAGGGCGGTGCGGACGAGGAGCTCCACGTCTCGTACCAGTCGGTTCCCTGGCGGAGCATCAGGGAGGCCTGAAGGGTGGCGACGTTCACGGCGTGGGGGTGTAGCGGTCCATAGCCGGCGGTCAGTTCCTCTTCGAGTTTGGCCGCGGCGGCGACGGCATCGGGAAGGCGGCCGGCCCTCTCGGCGGCGCGCAGTTCGTCGTACAGAGCTCTGTGCGCGGGCGGCAGGGGCGCTGCCCAGTCGTGTGGGGGCTGCGCGGGTGCGGCGGCTGCCGCCGGGGGCGGGCCGCGGGTGGGGTCGGACGGTTGCGGCCGTTCCTGCCGGTCAGCAACAGGCGTTGTGGCAGGTGGCGGGATCACCGGCAGGTGATCGACGCAATTCTGCACCGAGTGCGGACCGGCGTGCAGTGGCGTGACCTGCCCGAACGGTTCGGGCCGTGGAAGACCGTCTATGAACGCCACCGGCTGTGGTCGGCCGATGGGACGTGGGAGCGTCTGCTCCAGCAGGTCCAGGCCACAGCCGACGCGGCAGGTGAGATCGACTGGGACATCTCGGTCGACTCAACCATCGCTCGTGCGCATCAGCATGCGGCGGGCGCCCGCACCGACCCACCGTCGACGCCCGGCTCAAAGGGGGTCGAAAGGCCAGAACATCAGGACGAAGCACCCTGGCAGAGCCTGCACGCCCGTCTGGTGGAGGTGGTGCAGGAGGTGAGGGCCTGGGTTGTTCGCGCGGCGGGTTCACCACCAAGCTCCACCTGAGTGCGGACGGCCGCTGCCGACCGCTGTCCCTGGTCGTCACACCAGGTCAGCGGGCTGACTGCACCCAGTTCAAGCCGGTCCTGGAGAAGATCCGCGTCCCGAAACTCGGGCCGGGCAGGCCTCGCAAGAAGCCCGACAGCGTCGCCGCCGACAAGGCGTACAGCAACGGGCCCGTCCGGAACTACTGCGGCGCCGGGGCATCCGGCACACGATCCCGGAGAAGACCGACAGTCAGGCCGCCCGCCGGCGCACTCCGCGCCCCCGTTCACCGGCTTCGTACGGTCAGTCCTGGGCGGGTGTGGTGCCGGGATCGGCCGGCCCGGGACCGAGACGCCGCCGCCGGGCGAGGTGGGTCTGCAGGAGCCCGGCGGGCGCAAGGGCGGGTTCGGCGGTCCATTGCCGGCGGCGGCGCGTTCGGCGGCTGTCATCGCCCGCGGATCACGGACAGACGGCTCGGGCAGATCGGTGCGGCCGGGCCCGAGGGGACGGCGTGGTGCGGTGCTCACCGCCCCCAGTCTCCCCGGCGCCCACGCCCCGGCCTTGCTCAGAAGCTGTGTCTGAACCTCTTTCCGCAGGTGGCAGGGCCTCCCTGGGCGTTCGGGAGCTGCGTCGCTGAGCGTTGAAAGCGGGCCCCGTGCGTCGGTCGCCGTTGCGGCGGGGGACGTGCCGGGGCCCGCTTCTAGTGATCGTTGGTCAGGTGTTGCAGCCGGTCCCGGTGGTGGGGTTGGTGCAGTTGTTGCGGCCGGGTCCGCCGTCGTTGGTGTTGGTACCGGGGCCGCCGTTGAGAGCGTCGTTGCCGTTGGCGCCGATGAGGGTGTCGTTGCCGTCGCCGCCGGTGAGGGAGTCGTTGCCGTTCCCACCCTCGACGCGGTCGTTGCCGTCGCCGCCGGTGAGGGTGTCGTTGCCGTTCCCACCCTCGACGCGGTCGTTGCCGTCGCCGCCGGTGAGGATGTCGTTGCCGTCGGCGCCGCAGATCAGGTCGTCGCCCCCGACGCCGTCGACCACGTCGTTCCCGGCGAGGGCGAAGATCACGTCGTTGCCGGGGGTGCCGGTCAGGACGTCGTTGCGGTTGGTGCCGGTGATGGTGGCCGTGGCGGTCGCGCAGGTCGCCGGGGCCGGTTCGTAGGTGATGGTGACCTGGGCCGGCCCGGTGGCGGGTCCGGGGGTACCACCGAGCGGGACGAGGTTCGACCCGCCACCACCACCACCAGGACCTGCCGTGGCATCGCTGTTGATCTGGCCGCAGCCGCCGCCTCCGCCGCCTCCGAACCAGCCGGCGCCTCCGCCGCCTCCCCCGAAGCCGGTACCGCCGGTGCCGCCGGTGCCGGACGTACCGGCGGTGCCGGCGGTGGTTGGGTTCGGCGAGCATGCGGCTCCGCCGGTGCCGCCGGTGGTCTGGGTACCTCCGCCACCGCCGCCGCCGCCCTGCGGTCTGTCGCCGCCGTCGCCTCCGGTGTTGCCGGCGTCCCCGCCGGTGGCCTCGGGGACCTGGAAGTCGCCGATGGCGGAACCGTAGCCGCCGCCTCCTCCGCCGCCGGCGACGATGAGGCGGGGGTCAATGCCGGGGCTGCCGGTCAGGGTGCAGCCGACGGCGGCCGAGCTGCAGGTGCGGACGTCGCTGGAACCGCCGCCGACGCCGCCCGGGAAGTTTCCGGTGACTGGTCCGCCGCCGGTGTTGACGTTCACGAACAGGGTGGTGCCCGGGGCGGCGGTCAGGGTGCCGGTGACGGTTGCGCCGCTCCCGCCCGTGCCACCGTTAGGCGCGTTCTGGCCTGCGGCGCCGGTGGCGGTGACGGTCAGTTGGGTGACGCCGGAAGGGACGGTGAAGGGCTGGTCGGCGCCCGCGTTGAAGGTGACGGTCACGGGCGCAGCCGCGGCGGGGGTGGCGGTGGGCACCACCAGCAGCGCTGCCGGCAGAACCGCCGTGGCGAGCAGGAGAGCGGCACGCCGGACCGGGCGCCGCGGCCGCCCACCCCCGGCACCGCGTGGGAATACCTGATGTTGCAGGGTCAGTGTCACGATCGGTGCTCCTCGGCAAGGGCCGCGGCACCCAGGACGTGCCACGGACGTCGGCTGATACTCCGGCCCCTGCGCGGGACCGCCCGACGATCAAGCCACACCCCTCCGGTCCGGCCCCCGGAACACACCGCCACACCGTGCCACGATCCACCGACCAGCCGCAGCCCGTACCCGAGCCGGCGCGCACCCCGCCTCGTATGGCGCGTCGGGCGCTGTGCCGAACTGCCCGGCACCAGCGGCCAGCGAGCTTGTCCTATTCCACACGGGCGAGACAGCCAACTTCCGCGGCAACGCTGGGGGCTCCATGGTTCCTGGAGGACCGTCCAAATGCGAGGGCGATGACCTGGGCAAGTGGCTTCAGCGGCAGCAGAACCCGGGCACCTGGGCGCAGCTGTCCACCGAGCAGCAGCAGCGGCTGTCGAAGCTGGGCGTGCAGCCCGATCAGGCCCCGTCTCCCGCCCCGGCAGCAGAACGTGCGACGAAGAAAGCCCGAGCAAGGCGCAGCAGGCGTTCCAGCGGGGCCTGGCAGCCCTCACGCAGTGGGTCGAGCGGGAAGGCGCCGACCGGCCCGTGCCGAGGGGTCACAGCGAACAGATCACGGTCGACGGCGAGGCGGAGCTGCTGACTGTCAAGTTGGGCGTATGGATTTCGAACACGAAATCCAGGAGGGACCGGCTGGACGCCGACCAGCTCGCCGCCCTCGCGGAGCTCGGCATGGAATGGGCAAGGCCGGTGACGATCCCCCAGGCCGCCCCAAGCCTCTGACCGCTTACAGCACCACACCGGTGAAGACAAATGACGCCCAGCGGTGAAAAACCCGCGAAGTACATCACCTCCGGGAGCACGCCCGAAGGGTGGCGGAGCGAGGCCGGACCGGGGAGAGAGGCGGTGCGGGCGCGGGCGCCGGCCCCGCACCGAGCACCACCAGGACGAGGACGAAGCGGGGCCGCGGACAGTCCCTCACACCCAACCTGAATCCCCACCAGGGAAAACACCACACACGCCACCCGCTTCACTGAGGCTGATCCTTTGGAGTGGACACCCTGACAATGGATCTTGATGGTCCAGGGAGGGATGTCCAGGTGGGACGCAGGTCTCCGTATCCGGAGGAGTTCAGGAAGGACGCGGTCGCGCTCTACCGTGCCGCCGCCGGGAAGAGGACCTACGCGGCGGTGGCCGCGGATCTCGGCATCACCTCGGAGTCGCTGCGGACGTGGGTGCGCAAGGACGAGGCCCAGGCCGTGCCCGGACGCCGTGACACGGGTGGCGAGGCGGAGGAGCTGGCCCGGCTGCGGGCGGAGAACGCCCGGCTGCTGAAGGCCGAGAAAGAGTGACACCTCGAGCGCGAGATCCTTCGCCGGGCGGCCGCGTATTTCGCTCGGGAGGTGACGTGAGCCATCGCCGCTGGCACTTCATCTCCGACAACCGCGCCGACTTCGGCGTCAAGCGGATCTGCCGGGTGCTCGGGGTGTCCCGCGCCGGCTTCTACCGCCATCTGGCCACCAGGCAGGCCCGCGCCGAGCGCCAGGCAGAGGAGTGCCCGGGCTCATCAGCCCCGCAGGGCTCGCGGAGCTAGGCCATGAAGCACGGAAGCTGGAGGCCGACGCGGTGCGGCGGGACTTCCGCATGCCGGGCACGGCGGACAGCCCTCGGCACATGACCACGCTGGGCGGACACCAGATCGCCCGTGCTTCACCAGTGATCACGAGCCTCTACGCGAACCGGGATCTGCTGCGGCTGCTCTCTCGCTTCTGGGCCAGGGGGTTGTCGCCGTGCACGACCCGGTCGAGCGGCACGTCCTGAACGTCCTGCACCAGCCCGGGGACACCCACGGCGCGCATACCGACGACTACCCGCTCGCCCTGGTCCTCTTCCTGGAAGCCCCATCGCACCCCACGGACGGCGGACTGCTGGAGTTCCACCCTGGCCGCGGCGACCTCGGCGCCCTTGACACGCCCGGTGCCCGGCGCGTGCACCACCGGCCGGCCGACGGATACCTCCTGCGCAGCGATGTCACCGCCCACCGCGTCACCCCGCTCGAGCGTCCGGGGCTGCGGCGTACCGTGCTCAACTTCGCGTACACCGCACCCGGTCGCCAAGGGGCCACCACCTCGACCGCCGCCCTCCTCTACGACTGAGACCCGCGGGCCGGTCACGGGCGGGCGCAGCCCCGGGAAGACCGGCGCGCCGGGCCTCGGGCCCATCGCGCACGGTCGGGGGCCAACTGTGATGCGGACGCGGGCTCTATGGCGCAAGGGGCATCACTCATTCGGGGGCGAGGAGACGTTTTTGCTCTGTTCCGGGCGGTGCGCGGGGCGGGACACGTTGCCGGTGCCCCCTTGCTACCGGGGCCCGTATCCCACCCGGAGGTGTCCGTCCGTGGTCCTCGTCATCGTCGTCGCCGTACTGGCCCTGCTCGCCGGCCTCGCCGCCAACCGCTGGCTCCGGCCCCGCCTCATCACCGAGGACGACGACACGGGCATGGCGGTGAAGGACCTGGTCGGCCCGCTGCTGACGCTGACCGTGCTTCTGCTCGCGTTCGTCCTGGTCACCGCCAACGGCTCGTACGGCAAGGCCGAGGTCGCCTCGCGCGGCGAGGCCAGGGCCGTCGACCAGCTCGTCGAGGCCGCCGAGTACGCCCCCGAGGCGCAGCGGGCCGAGATCCAGGCCGATGCCGTCTGCTACGCCCGCGCCGTACGCGAGCAGGAGTGGCCGGCCATGGCCGACGGCAAGGGCTCGGCCGCTCCCAGCGTCTGGTCCACCGACCTGCGCCGGGTCTTTCGCGAGGTGGAGGGCAAGCCGGTCTTCGGCATGCTGGTCGCCGCCGACAACAAGCGCTCCGAGGAGCGCGAGGAGCGCCTCACCCAGGCCACCGCGAGCATCCCCAGCGCGATCCTCTGGTTCCTGCTCGCCACCCTGGTCATCACCGTGATGGCGCTCGGGACGTGCATCCCCCGCCGCAACAACCGCGGGCAGATCATCACCCTCACCGTCATCACCGCGCTCCTGACCACCACCCTGTGCATCATCCGCGACGTCGACCGCCCCTTCGGCGGCATCATCAACGTCCACCCCACCGCCATCACCGAGGTCGAACGCCAGGCCCTGCGCGACTTCACGACGAATCACCCGGCTTCCGACCTGCCCTGTGACGACGAGGGCAACCGCCGGGCGGCCTGACCTCCGCGCAGGCACGGCCTAGGTCCGCGCGCCTTCCAACAGTCCGCCCAGCTGGTCGGGGCGCGGCCACTGGATGCCTGCACGTTTGCTGCGCACGATCCGGTCTGCTTGCCCGAACCTGTAGGAGCACGGACGCGGCACCTACTCCGCCGGGATCCACGACTGAGTCACCACCCGCACCTCTGATGTCAGCCGTCTACGGAACTCCCACCACCCCGTGAACGGCCACCTATTTCCGCCCGACAGCGGGGCCCCACCGTCGCAACCGGCGGTGCCCAGAGTGCTCTGGGCACCGGTCCCTGCCGTGCCCATCCATGTCGACGCGGACTGAACGGAAGCCCTAGCCGGACCGCCTCGACCCGCAAGACCGCTTCGCGGGGCCGGTCACCGGCCGGGCACCGCGGCGAGGATCCGGTCGGCAGCCAAATGCGGGCACCGCAGGGCGTGCCAGGTCACCGACAGCACACCGCCAGCAGCCGACAGCGTCCTGGCCTCAGGATCCCGGTCCGTGGCCTTGCAGTGCGGGCAGAGAACAACCCGCGGACGGTCGATCTCGTGCACGGCCCTCGCCCCCTTCCACCGGGTCGGTCACCACTGATCCGCTCGCCACCGGGAAGGCCGCCGCCGACCCGGCGCCGGCACACCCGGTCCGCCGACTCAGCCCAGAACTATCAAATCCGCAACCGGTCCGCCCGCTTACTAGCAGGTAGGCGACGAAATTCGCTCAGGGATCCTGCCCGGCTGACCCGCATGCTGGCGCCCGGACGGCCCGTTCAACGTGCCCCGGCAGCCGCGAGAGCAGGCTGGGCAGATGGCCGACCAGATGGAGATCGTCATCCACCCCGCCTCGCCCAAGGGCGGGCGCAAGTCATCATCCCCGCGCTCGGTGTGGACGCCGACCTCGGTCGCGCCCACTCCCCCGGCGACGTGTCGGAGTTCCTTCGCCAGGCCTGCCTGGCGGACGTGAGCCTTTCCGAGGACGGACCGATCCGCTGGGAAGGCGGCGGCCCTGAAATCTGGACCGCCCGCGCCTGAGCCACGGCCCCGGGCGGCCTTCCCGCACGGAAGGGCCAAGAGGCCCCGCACCGGACAAGAGACGGGGGGGGAGGGTCCTGGGGAGGGGCTGGACGGGTGGACTCTGCGACACCGGTGATCTTTCCGCCTGTGCGAGAACGAGCACTCTGTCGTGTGACCCGCGACGATCCGGAGGCCGCAGTCAACGCCAGCCTTGGAGAAGGCACCAGCGGGATCATCGACTCTGTCGAGCTCGCGCCCGCCGGCGAATAGGCCCGCACCAGTCCCTGCCCCCACCATTTCGGCGGTGGGGGCGTTTTACTCTGTCTAGGGTCAGACGGGCGGCTGGCCACTGCCCGTGAAGGAGACCTCCCCCCGCTTCCTACTGGGCCCATCGCTGGTGCAGATGAATCCCTCCTTGCCGTCCGGCATTCGCAGGACGGCCGCGCGTGCATTCAACAGCTCCCCCTCGAGCCCGGGATCGTCGGCAGTGAGAGAGCCGAACCACGTCTTCGCCTGAGCGCCGTCGTCGAAGATGGAGATCCGGGCATGGACCGCCCGTTCGGTCCCGTCGATTACCAGTACCGCGTCGCTCTCGAATTGTCTCGGCATGCCGCAAGTGTGCACCCGAAGATCGGCGGCGAGGGCCACCCGCGATAGCCACCACGTAGCAACGGCCGCCAGTAGCATCTTTCCTGATCCTCCGTACCCTGCTTCACCAGCTGGCCGACGTCGCCGACACTGAAGCCCTCCTGCTGCGGCACCGCCGGCTCAACGAGGACCTGTACCGCTGACCAGCACGACCAGAAGCCGGACCATGCCCTCCCGCATCGACGCCAGCGCTGCCCGGCCGCACCTGGCACGATGCCGCGAGATCGCTTCTCACCTGGTCATCCGCACCGGTAAGAAGCGCGGCCAGCCCCCGGCCCTTGCGACCGCCGTGCGTGTGCTGCGCGAGCACGACGAACAGGCCGCAGCGCTGGTGAGCGCACGCGGGGCCGGGGGAACCAGAGCTGGGTGCTTGATCCGTGCCATGTCGGCCAGGAACGCCAGGCGGATAAACATGCCATTCGGGCAGATAGGTGGAGGGCTGCGGCGTCGGAGTGAACGGGCGATGCTGCCACCGACGCTTGGCGCTACAAATGATCTCTGTAGCGGCGGCGACACGCGGGGGGAAACGATTATGCCTCGAGTAGAGGTCTTGCGTGCTTACAGGTTCGCCCTGGACCCCTCCGATGCTGAACGCGCCAAGCTGACTCGCTATGCCGGGGCCTGTCGGTGGGCCTACAACTACGCCCTGGCGAAGAAGACCCAGTCTCACCAGGCTTGGGCCGAGCGTCGGACCGCTTACCTGGCGGCGGGGCTGAGCGAAGCCGAAGCCAAGGCCCGGATCAAGGCCGACGGCGCTGAGCTCACCGATCGCATCAAGGTGTGGGATCACCACCGCAAGAGCCTCATGAACATCGCCACCGGCAAGCAGCCTCTCCCCGCGACGCAGCCGCCGGCCGGGCAGGAAGCACTCGCCTGCCGGCTGGCCGCGGCCCGCACGGAGGCGGCCGGAACCGGCCGCGAACTCCAGCTCCTGGGCGAAGCCCGCACCACGGTGAACGCGCTCAAGGCCGAAGCATTCAGCGCCGGATACCGCACACCGAACGCCACCGACACCTGCGCCCTGTGGCGCATGGAGAGGGACCGGCCCAGGGAAGAGGGTGGCAGCCCCTGGTGGAGCGAGGTCAACGTCTACTGCTTCACCTCCGGCTTTGACCGCGCACAGGTTGCCTGGAAGTGCTGGCAGGACTCGCTCGCCGGGCGCCGCGCCGGCCGGCGCAACGGGTACCCCCGGTTCAAGAAGAAGGGCCGCACGGCAGAATCGTTTTCTCTCTTCCACGACGTGAAGAGGCCGATCATCCGCCTGGACGGCTACTGGCGCCTGGTGATGCCGGGCCTTGGCAGCATCCGCATCCACGACACCGGCAAGCGCCTGGCACGGCTCGTGGCCCACGGCCGGGCCGTCATCCAGTCCGTGACCGTCACCCGCGGCGGCCACCGCTGGTACGCCTCCGTGCTGGCGAAGGTGCTGCAGGATGTTCCCGTGCTGTGGGAGCACGTCGACGACGGCGGCACCCGCGTGCGGCATCTGACCCGCGCCCAGGCCGAGAAGGCCGCCGAAACCGGTGGGCGCATCGAGCAGATCGGCCGCCCGACCGCCCGCCAGCGCGTCGGCGGGCTCGTCGGCGTCGACCTCGGCTCCCGCTACCTGGCCGCCCTGTCCAGCCCCCTCGACCCGTCCGACCCCGCCTCCATCCTCGTCTGCTCGCCGACAGCCTCGCCAAACTGGCGAAAGCACAGCGCACGCTGTCCCGCACTCAACCCGGCTCGCAGCGGCGGGCGAAGGCCGCCGCCCGCGTCGCCCGGGTACACCACCAGATCAAGATGCGACGCGCCTCGTTCCTGCACGGCCTGTCCAAGAAGCTCGCCACCCGGTTCACACATGTGGCGATCGAAGACCTCCGCCTCACCGCGCTCACCGCCTCGGCCAAAGGCAGCCCTGACCAGCCTGGCAAGAACGTCAAGGTCACAGCCCGGTTCAACCGGCACCTCCTGGACGCCGCGCTGGGCAGCCTGCGCAGCAAGCTCGCATACAAAACCGCCTGGTACGGCTCGCAACTCGTCATCCTCGACAAAGCCGAGCCCGTCGCCGGCACCTGCGCGAAGTGCACGGAGCGAAACCCAAGCTCCACCCCTACGCGCAGCAAGTTCCACTGCCCCTCGTGCGGCGCGGTCGTACACCGCCACGAGAACAGCACCGCGAACATCGTGCACGCGGCGCGCAGGCAGCTCACGACGGTCGCCTCCGATAGGGGGGAGACCCTAAACGCTCGCAGAGCCGCTGTAAGTCCTGGTGTCCGTAAGGACACTGGGCAGGGGGCGTTGAAACGAGAAGACACCGGCTGACGCCGGTGCCACCCCCGGGGAGTGATCCCCGGGCGTCCCGCAGATCCGGGGCGATCCGTGTTCTGGGAGATCGGCACCTGCGCCCCATGGTCGGTGTCCGCGTAACGACGGACGGTGCCGTTCGGACTGCAGGGCCAGTGCTCACACGAGGAAGGAAGGCTCAGGGACGGAGCCAAGCAGCCTGGCCGAGGGCACCAACTGGGCAGCGGTGACATGGTCGAACTGGTCCACCGGCGGGGCCAGGATCGGCGCCGTCCACGGCCGGGCCGTCGCCGTACGCCACGACTGGCTGTCCCGGCTCCAGGACGGCTACCTCATCGAGTGCTCGCCCGAGCACCCCCACCTGCGCATCGTCTGCGAAGCGGCCGCCCCGGTGCTGGCGCACGGCACTGTCAACGCGCGGCCCACCGTCGTCGGCACCGTGGCCCCCGTCCAGGTCGAGGCGAGCGCTGCCGTGCTCCAGGCCATCGTGAACGACATCAGCCGCTGATCAATCGCCATGGCCCCCGGACCACGGTCCAACGGTGAGCCGGCGGCAGGCCAGGACGGGGCGGCGGACCAACGGGCATCACGAGCGAGGGCCGGAGGGCCGTCATACGGCGGGCCGTTCGTACGGCGTCCGTCGGCCGCCCCGTGGGGACGGCGAGGACCGAGGCGCTGCGTCTGCCCCGGTCCCGCCGTGCGGGGGTGGGGTCAGGCGAGGGTGATGTTCTCCGCCTGGGGGCCCTTCTGGCCCTGGGTGACGTGGAACGTCACCATCTGGCCCTCCTGGAGCTCACGGAAGCCCGTCGAGTTGATCGCCGAGTAGTGGGCGAAGACGTCCGGGCCGCCGCCGTCCTGGGCGATGAAGCCGAAGCCCTTCTCCGCGTTGAACCACTTCACAGTTCCCGTAGCCATAGCTGATGCCTTCCAGTCGATGAACGCCGCCCACATGAGGTGGGAGGCGGAGGTGATCGCCCTGGTTCCTGCGGCACAGCACAGCAAAAAAGCCCACGCCGAGGGCATGGGCAAAGGGGGGAAGATCCGAACCACGACAGCTAACCGGGACGGTACACGCCCGCACCCGCTGTGACCACAGGAAACGCCTAAAGCCGAACCCCCTCATGGTGCGCGGGGCCCGCCGGTGGTCGGCGGGCGCGCACCGTCTCAGGCCGCGGCGGGCGGAGCGGCCGCTTCGGCGGCGCGGCGGTATTCGGCGTTGATGCGCTGGGCTTCTTCCAGCTGGTCTTCCAGGACGATGATGCGACAGGCGGCCTCGATGGGCGTGCCCTGGTCGACGAGTTCCCGGGCGCGGGCGGCGATGCGCAGCTGGTAGCGGGAGTAGCGGCGGTGGCCGCCCTCGGAGCGCAAGGGGGTGATGAGTCGGGCCTCACCGATGGCACGAAGGAAGTTCTGGGTGGTGCCGAGCATGTCGGCGGCCCGGCCCATTGTGTAGGCGGGGTAGTCGTCGTCGTCGAGACGGCCAAGCATGTCGTCTGCTGTCATCTGCACCTCTCTGTGAACGCGTGGAGGGGCCCGGGTGCTTGTCGGCACCCGGGCCCCGGAGGAACCTCTACACCACGTGCCGGCCCTGGTACTGCGCCGGCCTTCTGTGTCCGCCTGCCCGACCGGAACAATGTCGGGGGTGCGGGGATCGCGGTTGCTTGACCGGAGACCACCTCACTATCGATGTCCTGCGGTACCCGGACTCAAGACTTCCGTCCGGGCGATCCTGATGGTGCTTCATTCCTCCGTTATTCCTCGGTGATCAACTACCTACTGCTGGTACTGCGTACTGCGGGTACTGCTGGTACTGCGTACTGCGGGTGATGCGAACTGCTCAGTGGCCTGTGACAGCGCCACTCTCCGGCAGCCAGCCCCGTTGCCCGTCCTGCGTCTGCTCTGGCTTGGAACCCCACTGCCGAACTTCCCGGTGCGCGCGCCCGCAGCCGACGCCTTCACCAGGGGTGCTACTCACTGACTTCACTGCTGGGTACTGCGCACTGCACTCACGGGCACCGCTTCTGCCATGACAGCGGCCCCGTCCGGCGGCCCCTGATCACTGCGGGCCACCCGGTCCGGCCGCCAGTCCCGTCGCCGTCCTGCAACAACCCTGGCTTCGAAACTCCACCGCCGCACCGTCCTGCGAACTGACTGCAACTGCATGTACTGCTGGTACCGCTTGCCTGGCAGTTCGTGTCTGCCAGGCCCTTCTGTCTCTCTGGGTTACGAGAGAAACCATAACCGCGCCACCACCCAATGTCTACTCCAGCCGATATAGATTTTCGCGCGTTCGATGGTGAGGTAATCGCCCTCGAACAGTGACGGGTTCGGGAGCGGGCCGGGTTGACGAGCCCCGGCCGGGGCACAAGCTCCAGGCAGACAGGACCCGCCATCAACGATCCAAAGGGGTGCCCCGTTGGACACGACGCGCGTCAAAGTGGCCCTCCCCCCGACGACATCCATCGCCGGCGCACGCGACAGCGCCCGAAAGTTCCTCGAAGGTCTCGTACCCGCGCTCGCGTCCGAAGCCGCCGAGACGGTGGTCCTGATCGTCTCGGAGCTCGTCACAACGCCCTGCGCCACGGCGGCGGCACCTGCACCCTGCACCTGACCGCACACCCGGACAGCATCGAGGTAGCCGTGCACGATCCCAGTCCGCAGGTGCCGCGCATACGCACACCCGACCTGAACGGCGGCACCGGAGGATTCGGCTGGCCCATGGTCAACCGCCTCACCCAAACCACCGCCGTCACCCGCCAGGCCACCGGAGGCAAGACCGTCAGCGCATTCCTCGCCCGGTAACGCCACGACACCGGGACATCCAGCACGCGATCTCCCGGCCAGGACCACGCTCCGCCAGAGCGCCTGCCGCGCGGCACGGACCAAAGGCCCGAGGTCGCTGTCGAGCCCCGGAACCGGATCAAGGTGTGGTACCGGTTTGTGCCACTCCGTGGTGACCGAGCCGTTGAAGGACTGCAGGGTCGCGGGTCCCACGGCGCGAAGGCTGGCTCCCCTACGACACCGAAGGACTCTGGGCCACTCTCCTGAGCGGAGATACCGGTGGCGTGGATCAGGCGGAGTTGATGTTCTCCGCCTGGGGCCCTTCTGGCCCTGGGTGACATCAAACGTCACCATCTGGCCCGCCCGAAGGCTTATGAAAGCCCGCCGAGTTGATCGCCGTGGGCCCGCCCCGCGCCGTCCACGTCGTACAGCGCGACGTAGACGGGTCGGTGCAGGCGTCGGGGCCGATCTTCCGAGAGTCGATCAGGTGCTGACGGCGTCGCGCATGGCCGCGCCCATGATTCTGCGAGCAGGGGCTCACATGACGACGCAGAGGAAGTGGCGAGACGGCGTGCACGCACGGACCTCCACCGCGCATCTGGTCGCACACAAAACGCAGGCGCGATGTCCGACCTTCCCTCTACCGTCTGTTCGCATGGACGGACAATCGGCCCCCGGCCCCCACGACGAGAACCAGCGGGTGAGCATCTCGCCCTGGCCGCGGATGAAGCTGGCCCGAGCAACGCAACACCTCACGGATCTCGACGCCCGCATCCGGCTCTGGCTCACCAGCCAGCCGGTCACCATCGAGGCGAAGGTGTCCGACGACCGCCACCGACTGGAACTGCGTCTGCGGGTCCGCACGCCACCGCCTGTGCTGGAGTGGTCCCTGATCCTCGGCGACGGCCTGCATGCCCTGCGCAGTGCCCTCGATGCCTGCGTGTGGGAGCTGGCGCACAGCAACGGCGCGACCCCGCCCCAACCGCGCCAGCTGGGCTTCCCCGTCTGTAGGACACGGTCCGAATGGGGCAGGGCGCGCCAGCGCTACCTGCAGACCGTCCCCGACGTGTTTGCGGATCGCATCGAGATGTACCAGCCGTACCACTCCGACGGTGGCATGCACCCTCTGGCCTGCCTGTCCGATCTGGACAACTGCGACAAGCACCGGTCGAGCATCACGGTGTCAGCCAGAACTGACCAGATCCAACAGAACCTTCAGGTGGCCATGGAACGGGACGCTGGCGGCCCCCCTGAAGTCACCTGGTACTTCGTCGATGTCGAGGACAACGCCCTGGTGGGGGAAATGACCTACACCGAACGGATCGCGACGGTCACCAACAACAACGCGGTAGGGGTCGAGGTCGGCATTGAGACGGAGCAGGGAAGGCAGCCAATCGGCCTGGCCGGCTTCCTGGGGGCGGACGTCGAGAACTCGCTCAACTACATCTTGCACGGCCCCCAGCCAGAGCCGGAACCCGACGGCGGCGAGGACGGGGAGGGTGCCGAATGGGTCCCCATGAACTTCGTCCCCAGCCAGGATGGACGCTCTGTTCGATTCGTTCCCGAACAGGGTTCCTCCACCGCGAGCTGAGCCGCCAGCGGGGATCGCCGCTCGGAGCCGAGGCCGTCGTGCTGCACTTCGCTCAGGCTCCGGTACAGCAGCGTCAGGCCCTGCCCGTGGCCACGGCCGCCCGGAATTCCTGAGTCATCAGGGCCACCGAGCCGCGCTGGACAGGGGCCGGGCCCGGCTCGCCCCACACTTTGTGCAGCGCGGCGCGCATCCGGTCGTTCATGGCGTCGTTGAGGACGGCCTGGTGCTCCTCGGGCACCTCACGGGTGTCCTGGACGACGACCATGGTGCCGTGGCGGGTACCGATCATCCCGATCGTGGTGACCTTCCACCCGAGCTGCCGGGCCGCTTTACGCATCGCAGCCCGGATCAGCTCCACCCCGCCCAGTCCGACGGCCTCCTCGTCATCCAGGTTCACCTGGTACGAGCCGCCGTATCCGCCGGCGCCTTCCGGACAGTTGCGGCGCAAGAGGGGTACGAGTGCTGCGGCCATGGCGGTGCAGCGCGGGTCCTTCGCGTACGAGGCCATCGTCAGCGCCCTTCCGGGCCGGTGAGGTGCGGCCACAGCAGCTTGAGGTCGTGGGTGACCCGCTCGGCCAGGGCGTCGGGGTCGTTGGCCGTCCACTGGTGAGCTGTCCCAAGGGCGTCGGGGGTCTTCGGCCTGGAGCTGCTCTGGCTGGGGAACGGGCCGGATTCCGCGCGGGCGGTGAAAGTCACCGGGCCGGGCGGGCGGGGCAGGAACAGCAGCGGGTGGTGTGGGGTGAAGTCGAAGTGGCCAAGGCGGGCGGCGGGCTCTTCGTCGAAGAGCTGCGGCTCGGTCCACAGGCCGACGGTGACCACGAGCCAGGTGTGCGGGCGGTCCGGATCGTTGCACAGCCGCAGGTCGAACGTGCCGGCCAGGAGGTTCTCCTGCCACTTCCAGACCTTCGCCCGCGGAGCGAGGGCGTCGGCCCCGTCCCGGCGCAGCGGCATCAGGGCGCGCTCGAACGGAGCGATGAGATCGTCGTAGGCCGTCCGCATGGCCAGGCTGCCGGCGTGGTCGAGCGTGTACTCGCGGTCCGGTGCGATCTCCCACTTCAGGCCGTCGGGAAGCTGGGGGGTCAGGTACTCGCGCAGCGGGCCGAGCGCCTGCGGGAGGCCGTCCTTGCCGAGTCGGGCGTGCTGGGCTGCGGGCAGGCGGACCCACCAGGCGTAGTACGGCGTTCCGTCGGGGTAGGTGTCGGTGTCGACGCAGTGTTCGTACCCGCAGCCCAGCGAGGCTGCCAGCTCCGTCATCGTCTCTTTGGTGCGCTCGTCCAGGCCGGGATCCTCGCCCGCGCGCTGCGCTGGGTCCTGGACCTCCAGGCGCCACACCACCCACTCGAAATCGCTCCAGTCCCTCACACGCACGCGCCTTTCGGCTCGGGGGTGGAGCCCTTGCTGTACCCGGCCAACGTCCCGCTCCCCTGCCTTCGGCCTGCTCCGACGGTCCAGTACATCAAGGCCCACCAGGCGGGCGGGAACCTTCGGCGACATGCGGCCCCAACGAGCGATGCACAGGGTCGGCTGAACCCGGCGCACCGGCTCAGCCGGCGTCAGGGTCGTATCCGAGGCTCTCCAGGCGACAGCGGCGTTGGTGTGGCTACGTGCTGGGGCGGTCGGGGTCGGGGAGCTCCGGCGGGAAGTGCCGCTCCAGGATCTCCGCCCAGCGGTGCAGGACGACGAAGCCGGTGGTGTCGGCCTGCGCCTGGACCAGCTCGCTCAGGGCATCGGCGAAGGGCTGTGCGGCAGTGCCGGCGGGCAGCGCGGCGGCGGCCTTCCTGAGCCGCTCGTGGGCGGCGGGGAAGACGCCCCGGGCCCACGCGTCCCGCTCCCGGACCCGCTTGCTTCCCTCCGCCATGTTGATCTGCATGATCGCCAGGGCCGGGCAGTCGGGGGTGTGCCAGGTCTCGCTGACCCCGCCGCCGGTCTTCACGTACATGATGCGGGTGTTGTCGGGGCCCGGCAGGGCGAAGCAGTCGGTGCAGTCGACGCGTTCCGTCTCCGGCTTGTCGGTCATCGCGGAGCTCCCTTCGAGTGGAAGCAGAGCCTGCCATCCCGATCAACGGACGACCAGGGGTTTCCTCCGCCGCCGCGGCCCGCCGGCCCCGGGGCTCGAAGCAGGCCTCTTCCCCTCGGCTATCGCGTAGGGAATCCACCTCATACGGCCGCCCCCGCGAGCGGGTCCTTTGTGAGCGCGCGCCGTCGTGCCTCTGCTCGACGAGGTGCTGTCGGCGAGCACGGTGCGGCCATCGGTAGGGCTCACGCGGGCGAAACGGCGGCGCCGGGTCATGCGCTGGTCCGATGGCGGGATTGTGTGCCCCAGAGGTCGCGTGTTCGATTTTTGTTCGACTACTGTAAAGCTGTGGTCAGGGTTTTTTGATCTGTTTTGTGGGGGTTTATCCGGAGGTTGTCATGGGTGGCGGGGTGCCGCATCTGCATGTGGCGAGTGGGTTTTCGGCCCGCTTCGGCGCTTCTCATCCGAGTGCTCTGGTCGCCCGGGCCGCGGAGCGTGGGATCGGGACGCTGGCGTTGACCGACCGGGACAACGTGACCGGAGCGGTGCGTTTCGCGAAGGCCGCCGCGGCTGCCGGGGTCCGGCCCGTTTTCGGCGTCGACCTCGCCGTCGCCCCGCACCAGCCCGCCGTGCAGACGGCGCCGCGGAGGCGGACCCCGGTCCGCGGCGGCGCGCACGTCGTCGAGGCTCCTCTGCGGGTGACGCTCCTGGCGAAGAACGTCGCCGGGTGGGGCCGGCTGTGCCGGATCGTGTCCGCCGCCCACCTCGCCGACGGGGTACCGACGGCCTCGTGGGACACCCTGCGCGCGTTCGCGGGCGAGGACCTGGTGGTGCTGCTCGGGCCGGCGTCGGAGCCGATCCGCGCCCTGGCCGGGGGCCGGGCGGATGTCGCCGAGCGGCTCGTGGAGCCATGGCGGGAGCTGGCCGGTGGGGATCTGCGGCTGGAAGCGGTGTCGTGGGGGCTTGGGGGAATGGGTGCGGGGTCGGGGCGGCTTGCCGCGCACACGGTCGGTCTGGCGGACCGGCTCGGGATCCCTGTCGTGCTCGCGAACGCCGTCCGCTACGCCGACCCCGAGCAGCACCGGCTCGCGGACGTGCTGGACGCGGCCCGGCTGCTGCGGCCGATTGACCGGCGGCGCCTGGACTGCGGCGAGCGGTGGCTCAAGGGCCCCGGCGAGATGGCGGCGATCGCGGAGCGCATCGCCGGAGACTCCGGCGCCGGCCCGAGCCGAGCGGCCGCGCTGCTCGCCGAGACCGTCCGTACCGCGGAGGCGTGCGTGGTCGATCCGGTCGCCGACCTCGGGCTGGGCACCCCGCACTTCCCCGAGCCGACCGTCGTCGGCGCGGAGCCGGGCAAAGGCGGCGCGATGCGGCTGCTGAGGCAGCGGTGCGAGGCCGGGATGACCGCCCGCGGGCTCGATGGCGACCGGCGGTCGGTGGAGCAGCTGGAGTACGAGCTCGGAATCATCGGCCGGCTCGGCTATGAGCCGTACTTCCTCGCGGTCGCGCAGGTCGTCGCTGACATCCGGGACATGGGGATTAGGGTCGCGGCCCGTGGCTCGGGTGCCGGGTCGATGGTCAACCACAGTCTGTTCATCGCCACCGCGAACCCGCTGGAGCACCGTCTGCTCTTCGAGCGGTTCTTGTCCGAGCGGCGGGCTTCGCTGCCGGACATCGACATCGATGTAGAGTCCGCCCGCCGCCTGGAGGTCTACGACCGGATCTTCGAGCGGTTCGGTGCCGAGCGGGTCGCGGTGACCGGAATGCCGGAGACCTACCGGGCCCGGCACGCGCTGCGCGACACCGGCCTCGCGCTCGGCCTGCCCCCGCAGGTCGTCGACCGGGTCGCGAAGTCCTTCCCGCACCTGCGGGCCTGCGACATCCGCTCCGCGCTCGCCGAGCTCCCCGAGCTGCGCCGTCTCAACGCCGACGCGGGCTCGTACGGGCGGCTGTGGGAGCTGGCCGAGGGGCTGGACAAGCTGCCGCGCGGGATGGCAATGCACCCGTGCGGAGTGATCCTGTCGAACTCCTCGCTGCTGGACCGTCTGCCGGTGCAGCCCACCGCGCAGGGCAAGTATCCGATGGTCCAGGCCGACAAGGACGACGTGGAGGACCTGGGCCTGCTCAAGCTCGATGTCCTGGGTGTGCGGATGCAGTCCGCGATGGCCCATGCGGTCGCCGAGATCCGCCGCACCACGGGCCGGCAGATCGACCTGGACAACGCCGACCACGTTCCGCTCGACGATGTCTTCGCGTTCAAGATGATCCAGGACTCCGACACGGTGGGGATGTTCCAGCTGGAGTCACCTGGCCAGCAAGATCTGGTGGGAAGACTTCAGCCGCGCGATCCGCAGGACGTCATCGCCGACATCTCGCTCTTCCGGCCTGGGCCGGTGCAGGGCGGGATGCCGGCGATGTATATCGCCGCCCGCCACGGCGCCGCGCCGGTCTATCCCCACCCGGACCTGGAGCCCGTCCTCGCCGACACGTACGGGGTGACGATCTGGCACGAGCAGATCATCGACATCCTCGCTGTCATGACCGGCTGCGACCGCGCGCTCGCCGAGGTCGCCCGCCGCATCCTCGCCAACGAGGAGCGCCTGCCGAAGCTGGAGGCATGGTTCCGTCGGGAGGCCGGCGCCCGCGGGTACACGCCGAAGGTTCTCGACGAGGTCTGGGACATCGTCAGCAGCTTCGGGGCATACGGGTTCTGCCGTGCGCACGCCGTCGCGTTCGCCGTCCCCGCTCTGCAGTCGGCGTGGCTCAAGGCCCACCACCCCGCCGCCCTGTATGCCGGGCTCCTGGAGCACGACCCGGGGATGTGGCCTTTGCGGGTGATCGTCTCGGACGCCCGCCGCCACGGCGTGCCCGTGCTGCCCGTCGATATCAACGCCTCGAAGCCCGTCTACACGGTCGAGGCCACCGGCACCGGCTTCGGCGTCCGGCTCTCCCTGTCCTCGGTCAAGGGCATCAGCGCAGAGCAGGTCGCACGGATCGCCGCCGGCCAGCCCTACAACTCCCTCCAGGACTTCCTGCAGCGCGCGCACCCGGCGCTGCCGATCGCCGAGCGCCTCATCCAGATCGGCGCCCTCGACCCGCTCAAGGGTGAGCAGACCCGGCGGGACCTGCTGCTGCAGGCCACCGAGCTCCACCGTCACACCCGCACCCGGCCCGGCCCGGGACAGCTTCCGATCGACGACTCGCTCCTGACGGCCGGGCCCTCGGGGCTGCGGGAGATGACCAGCCGTGAGCGTCTGGACGCCGAGCTCGGCGTGCTGAAGATCGACGTGAGCCGGCACCTGATGGAACACCACCACCGTCTGCTGCGGGAGGTCGGAGCCGTCGACGCCAAGCACCTGCGCGCCCTGCACCCGGGGCAGCCCGTCCTCGTCGCCGGCGTCCGGGCCTCCACCCAGACCCCGCCCATCCCGTCGGGCAAGCGGGTCATCTTCGTCACCCTCGAAGACGGCTCCGGCCTGGTCGACATCGCCTTCTTCGAGGACTCCCACGAGGACTGCGCCCACACGATCTTCCACAACGGCCTCCTCCTCGTCCGCGGAACGGTCGAGGCCCGCGGCCCGCGCCGCACGGTCGTCGGGCAGAGGGTGTGGGACCTCGAAAAGCTCGCCGCCGCCCGACGCGATCATGGGCCCCAGGCCGTCCTCGACCTCCTCGACCACGCCTCCCCCGCACCCACCCCCGCACAGCCGGCCACACCGCCCCGGACCCTCGTCGATGGCACCACGGGCGCGCGCCTTCACCCGTACGCGGACCTGCAGCCCGCCGGTTCCCGCTCGGCCGACCTCACCCGCCTTGGTCACTCCAGTTCCGGGAGCGCCGGATGAGCACGAGTCCCCGCACGCTGATGCGGATCTACTTCCATCTGTCCGAGCCGGACCCTGGCCTGTACGAGCAGCTCTTGGACGTCCTTGCCGACGTCACCCCGCAGGTGGAGGCGCACCCCGCCGACTTCTCCGCCGACGCCGACCTCACCGGCGCCCTGAGGTATTGGGGGCAGGACGCCGCCGGTCTCGTCGGTGTCATCCGGCTCCGCGCGCTCGCGCTCCACGGCGTCTCCACCAGCGCGGGCGCCGGACCCAGCCGGATGATCGCCGCCATGGCCGCCGCGCACACCCCCGCGGGCCGCGCCACGATCGTCGCCAACACCTCCTACGACATCGCGGCGTTCCTCCGGCCTCAGCCGGCCGCCGCGCTCCCCGGCATCGGCCCCGCCGCCGCACGCGCGCTCGGCCGGCTCGGCATCACATGCGTCGGTGACATCGCCGACACCCCGCTCGCCACCCTCCAGCGGATCCTCGGCGTCGCCGCCGGCCGCCAGGCCCACGACCGCGCCCACGGCATCGACGACCGCCCCATCGTCCCCGCCCCCGCCCCCAGATCCCTCAGCCTCAGCCACCGGTTCGACCACGACGAACTCGACCCCGACCACCACCACCGGGCCGTCCTCGGCCTCACCGAACAGATCGGCGCAGCGCTGCGGAACGATCACCAGGTCGCCCAGGGGCTCACCCTGACCGTCACCTACGTCAACCACAGCCACACCACCCGGACACGTTCCCTACCCGAAGCCACCGCCCACACCCCCGCCCTCGCCGCAACAGCCCGCGAACTCCTCACTGCGCTCGGCCTCCAGCGCGCCCGCGTCCGATCCCTCTCCCTGCGAGCAGAGCGTCTCCAGCCCGCCGAGACGGCCATCCACCAGCTCACCCTCGGCACCGACGACGACCGGGCCCGGGACCTAGAGGCGGCCCTCGACCGTGCCCGCTCCCGATACCGATCCGGAATCGTCGGCAGCGCCGCCGCCTACCGCCACGCCAGCTGACCACACACCTCACATCGTCCCGGGCGCCGAGCGGCCATCAGCCCAGCCGGTAGAACTTCCGGCAGGCGACGACGGGTTCTAGTGCCGCATCAGAGAACCTTCGCCCTGTTTCTCGGTGAGAGGATCACTGGAAAGCGCCGGGACTGACAGTCTCGGATCGAACGGGAGGAGACATCGAGAGTGGCCGGGGATGAGCCTTGGACGGGTGGCGATCAAGATCACAATGATCGGTGTCATGCGCGTTGGCGAGCGTCGTTGAACCGCTCGACGGCTCAGTCCGGCTACCGGGACGAGTGGTATGACGCCCAGTGCGGAGGATGCCGCTTCTGGATCGCGTTGAGCGGGCAGCTCGGCCGGGACTACGGGGCGTGCAGCAGCCCTGGCTCGTCATTCGATGGGCGAGTGCGGTTCGAGCACGACGGCTGCGAGAGCTTCGCCGACCGCGCCGACGGCTCATTCGGGTAAAGGCCGTTCAGGCAACGTTGACTCTGGCCACGACCCTGCGGAGGTGCTCATCGGCGGCGTGCTTGTTCCGCCAGATGATGTAGCGGCGGATCATGCTGCCCTGGGCTCGGTGACTGTGGTGGTCGGTGCCGTCGAGGGCGAAGTAGCGCAGGGCGGTGAACTGGGCTTCGATCCGGTTGAGCCAGGAGCTGTCGGTCGGGGTGTAGGCGCTCTCGACGTTGTTCGCCGCCGCCCAGGTCCCGACCCGCTGGCACCGCTTGGTGGTCAGGTGGGGTGAGTAGTTGTCGCAGACGATCGCGATGCGCACGTCCAGCGGGTGCAGCGAGCGCAGGTAGCGGCAGAACTCCAGGAACTTCGATCGGTTCTTCGTCTTCTTGATGTGTCCGTAGAGCTGGTCCTTGGCCAGGTCGTAGGCGGCGAACAGGTGCCGTACACCGTGCGGGCGGGTGTAGGTAGCCCGGCGGCGGGGCCGCGGACCACGGTCGGGATCCTTGTGCCGGCCACCGCGTTCCGCCCACTGACATCCGGGGTGGGGTTGGAGGTTGAGTGGCCCGAATTCGTCCAGGCAGAAGATGACTGTGGGCTCGCCTTCCTCGGGTATGACCTCGCCGTCGGCGATCGCGTAGAGGTGTTCGACCCGGGCCTTTTTCGTCGCGTAGTCGGGGTCGCGGGAGGTCTTCCAGGTCTTCACGCGTTGAAAGGAGACGCCCTCCTCTCGGAGCAGGATGCGCAGGCCCTCGTGGCTGATGTCGTCGACCACCCCCTCGGCGACCAGGAAGTCCGCCAGCTTGGTCAGACTCCAGGTCGAAAAAGGCAGGCCGTGCTCGGCCGGCCTGGACTTCGCGGTCTTCTTGATCTCCCGGCGCTCGGGCAGGGTGAACGTCCTGGGCCGCCCGCCCTTGTACTTCGGGTAGAGCGACTCGAAGCTGTCGGCGTTGAAGTTGTGGATCACGTCCCGGACCCGGTCCGCGCTGGTGAACGTCACCTCGGCGAGCTTCACCACCGGCATGCCCTGCGCGGACAGCAGCACCATCTGGGCCCGCCGCCAGGTCGCCACCGAACCGGTGCCTCTGCGGAAGATCCGCAACAGGCGCTGCCCCTCGTCGCCATCGATCTCGCGAACACGTACCCGCTCTGCCATCCGCACATGATCTCGTTCAGTGCACGATCATGCGGGTATCCCAGGCGGCGCGTAGTGGCGCAAGTAGTCACGTACCTGAGGCTCGAGTCCGGACAAGTCATTGCCGTTGAGGGCATGCCAGAGACGGTTCTCGATCCAGAACCGATGGGCGAACTCCTCGAACGAAGATGCACACCAGAGGATTGCGGCCCTTTGCTCCTCCGGATCGTCGAGATTGGTCTCCGTCTCTTCCCCGTCGCGCCGCGCCTCGTACTCGTATTCGTAGTCGAGATAGGAGTGCACCACGAAGGCCTCACCCGACGGACGGAGGTAGAGGTACCAGATGACGCAGTCCTGTTGATCCCGCAGGAATCGCACAAGGAAGGCACCAGGCTCGACCGGACTGGGCAGGGGCTCTGAGATATCGGTCCAGCAGCACGTCACCGAGACCTCATCCAGCGAGCAGTGCAGCTTCGAGTCGGCCTGGAAGGTGACGAAGTCCCGAGGCAGCGTCAAGCCCTTGGCCGCCAGGCTCTCTGCCAAGCGATTGAGCACTGTGACCTGTTCGGGAGCAGGTTCGCCGGTACCACCGAGCCGTTGGAAGGCGCCCGTGAACTCGGTGGAGTCGAGAGGCGGCAGGCTCTCGTAGGGGTAGTGCTCATAGGTGTAGCGGCAGGGGCGGTATTCACCCAGGTCGGTGGCACACCAAGCAGAGTCGAAGCCTTCCGAGGACAAGTCAGACCCTGATCGTTCACCAAGCATCGGCCCCCCATTGATCACCGTGAGCGGAGTTGTCGGCGTCAGCATCGCACTGCCTACTGACACTCCCCCACCCCGCCGCTCTGCCCTCCCTGAGCAGCAACGATGATGGCCTCGTGGTGACAGACCTTGAGCTCTTCGCGGACTACTTCCAGATCCACCTCCTGGACGACGAGTCCGAGGGCGACCTGAGCGACGTGTGGACCGAACAAGCCGTCCGGGACGGGCTCGGCGTCACTGAAGATGCCCTGGCCATCGGCACCGACGTCAACATGACCGTGGCAGTCAGCGTCCACGTCCTCGCGCAGCAGCCGGACGACGACCGCGACGACTTCGACCATGTTGTCGAAGCAAGCCTCAATCTGGTCTCGGGACGGCTGGTCGTGCTGGGCTGCACCGACTACCTCCCCGATGCGGCACGCTTCGACATGCCCACCGGCTGGACCCGCATCCGCGCTTCTCGACGGAACCTCGCTGCCGCCGCTTTCCCTGACCCCGATGGCGAGGACGAGCCGGAGGACACCGAGGAGATCCGGCTGCAAGCCTGGCCGGCCCCGTACTCCCAGCCGCACATCATCAAGCGCTGGACACGCCCCGACGCGTAGTCGCTGTCGCGAGCCGCTCTACATGTTCACCATGTCGTCGCGCACGAAGTCGTCCGAGGCATCAGAGACCTCGCCTGAACGTCTCCACCGTGAGTGTCGCCAAGCCTCTCGTTGCTGTTGATACAGAACCTCGCTCAACACCCTGGTGAGGGCGAACGTTGCCTGATGTGGCACTAGGACCTTGGCGCCCTCCTGAGACGGGGGGGGCAAGGATCAATCCGGGAAGACGGGACTAGATTCCTTGGCATGTCTTCGCATCTCAGTCATGGCGCTTCGGGAGCCCTGCGACGCTTCGCCGGATGGCTTGCTCGAGGGTCGGTGGGCCATCCGACGTTGGACGGGATCGATTAGTGGGAAGAGCTGCGCGAGTCGCCCTCCCAGATGGAGATCTGCGTCGCGATCTTCGCTAACGTCCTCGAACTGGACGAGCAGGGCGAACCGGTCAATGAGAAGTACGCGGAGCGCCGGGCTGCAACCTATCTCTACGCATACTGCACCGGGAAGCTGCCTCCTGGGGAGCCGGACATCGAGCCCTGGGAGTGCGAACTTTATTGACCGTCACCGTGCGACGCCATTCGCGTAAGGTCGGCCCCGCTCGCGACCCCGCTCCCCTGCGTGGTGGGGCTACCCAGCGAGGGCGAGGTTGTGCAGGCGGGCGATGCCATGCATGCGAGGCACCGTGATCGACGCAGCACGTAGGGCGCGGATAGCCAGCATGGCCGAGGCGGCGCATCAGGGTCACCATGCAGGTCGTGGGATGTGGGCTTTCCGAAGCGCAAAGCATGTTCTTCGCCGCGCCTTGCCGGTCCCACGAGCTCGCATTTCATAACGCCGTTTTGGAGGGCCTGGAGCGGTCTCAGACCCGCAGCACGTGACGATGCCGGCGGGTGCGCTGTCCGGTCCCACGTCTCGGCACGTCCCACGGCGTCAGGGTTCGGGCCCTGAGGGCGCAGTTTCCCGGGGGAGCAGCAGATGCCCGTTGGGAGTCCGGGTCGCCGGGACCACCCACGCCTGTTCGCGGCGTACGACCTCCCGCTCGGTGACCGCGACCTGGTAGCGCGGCCAGGCCTCCAGCTTCCGCTGCATCTCCAGCCGAGACCTCTCGGCGAGCCACTCGAAGAGGATTTCCTCGTCGCCGCGACGGTTCGCCCAGCCCTCGATGCCTCGGTCAGTGAAGTACACGAAGAGGGCGACGTGCCGGCTATCGCTGGTCGCTGACATGGCTCTGTCTATGAGAACGGGGTTCTGGCACACATTCCGTGAGGGCAATCTGCAAGGTTTCGGCACGATGATGTCGCATCATCTGGGACCGTGGTGCGGTGTCATGACCTCGTCGGTGACCTGTTTCCGCATGTCAGAGCGTTGCTGTTGGAGCGCGTGTTCTTCGAGTGCGGGGTGGTCCGCCTGGTCGCGAAAACGCAACCGATCGGGGTCGCTTGCCCCGCTTGTGCGGCGGTGTCCAATCGAGTCCACAGCGTGTGTGCGCGACGCCTTGAGGACAGGCCAGTCGGTGATCGGCCAGTCGTGATCGAACTGACGGTGCGGCGTCTGTACTGCGAGAACTCTGCCTGCACACGCCGTACGTTCGCCGAACAGGTCGAAGGACTGACCATTCGCTACGGACGTCGAACACCCTCCTCCCGACGCCTCTTGGAGGCGGTTGCCGTCGCGCTCGCCGGCCGTGCCGGTGCCCGTCTGGCAGCCGCCCTGCACATCAAGGTGAGCCGGACAACGCTCCTGCGGGCGATCATGGCCCTGCCCGATCCCACCTGGGCCGTCCCGAAAGTGCTGGGGGTCGACGACTTCGCCACCCGCCGCGGGCATCACTACGGGACCGTCCTCATCGACTGCGAGACCGGCCAGCCTCTCGACATGCTGACCGGCCGGGACGCCGCCACCCTGGCGGGCTGGCTGCGCGAGCATCCCAGCGCCGAGATCATCTGCCGTGACCGGGCCGGTTCCTACGCCGAAGGCGCCCGCACCGGTGCCCCGACGAGGGCGATCCAGGTGGCCGACCGGTTCCACCTCTGGCAGAACCTCGGCACCGCCGTCGAAGCCAGCATCCGACTCCACAGCACATGCCTCAAGACGGCCATCGCCAGTCCCGACGGCCCGACGAACGATGGCGACAATGGATGCGACGAAGGCGATGTCGCCGATCGAAGCCCGCAT
This sequence comes from Streptomyces sp. NPDC051822, assembly GCF_044452745.1. NCBI lineage: Bacteria > Bacillati > Actinomycetota > Actinomycetes > Kitasatosporales > Streptomycetaceae > Streptomyces > Streptomyces sp. NPDC051822. The sequence goes on from NZ_JBITBZ010000016.1 coordinate 46,508, forward strand.
CCGAGAGCGGCACGCGACCATTCACACCCTGCTGGCCCAGGGACACGGCATCCGCGAGATCGCCAGAGAACTGCACATCGGCGGTAACACCTTCCGCCGCAATGCCCGCGCGGCAGTTCCCGAACAGCTGCTGACCGGTCGGCATCAGCCCGGCCCAGCCAGCTCGACCCCTACAAGCCCCACCTGGACAAACGCTGGGCCGAAGGACACACCAACGCCATCCAACTGCATGCCGAACTCCAAGCCCTCGGCTATCGCGGGAGCTACCAGATCATCAGTGACTACCTGCGACCGAGGCGCCGGCGGCGTATCCGTGTCGTCCCGCCCGCTCCACCGGGAGTCCGCCGGGTCGCCGGCTGGATGATGCGGCACCCCGAGCGCCTGGGCGACGAGGAACGCGAGCGGTTCGCCGTTGTCCTCGCCCACTGTCCTGAGCTGAAGGCCCTCCACGCGCACGTCCGCGGTTTCGCGGAGATCCTTCAAAGCCGCTCCGGTCAGCACCTCAAGGACTGGGTCGCCGCCACCCGCACCGCGGACCTGCCCCGGCTGCACGCGTTCGCCACCGGCCTGGAGAAAGACTGGGACGCGGTCGTCCAGGGTCTGAGCACTCGCTGGAACTCCGGCCCCGTCGAGGGCCGCGTCAACCACATCAAGATGATCAAACGCCAGATGTTCGGACGAGCCAAACTCCCCCTACTCCGCAAACGTGTCCTCCTCACCGCGGCACAAGGCGGCCACCCACACCCGCTCTGCCCTTGATAGAACTGCTGCATGAGTTCGATCGAGGACCGGATCGTGCAGGACGAGCACCACTTCGGAGTCCGGTTTCCCCAGGACTACCGGGACTTCCTGGGCACTACAGGGAGTCTGAGTCAGTTGGTTCCCCCCGCTGACGACTTCCTGGTGATCGACGCGCTGGACGAGCTCATCGGCATCAACGAGGCCGGTGAATTCCAGAAGCGCTTCCCCGGCGCCGTCGTCATCGGCGGGGACGGAAGCCGCGAGCTGCTGGCCTACGACTTCCGCCAGGACACCCCGCCCCTGGTGACACTCGACGTCTCCGCGGAAGACTGGTCATCGGCCATCCACCAGGCAGCGTCCCTCTCCGCCCTGCTGGATCAGTTCCCCCAAACCGGATGGAAATGGGACGACACCGATACCGCTCCGTCCTGACGGGAATTTCAGCCTCTGGTGCGAGCATCGCCAAAGAGTCACGGTCACCGGCAACCCGTCCCGCCAGGATGCTCGATCGCTGAGCTTCCCGGTGTTCTGCTGCTTGGCGTCTGATACGACCCTGCGCGCTGTCTGCCCGGCGGGCCCGACCAGCGCAGATCGCCTCAGGTCAAGGCTCGGAAGGCTGAAAGGGACGTCGGTGAAGCATCGGCACCCCCCTTCGCTTCGGTGAACCTTGGTGCGCGATCAGTTGCAGCAGCGGCTTCTTCGTCGCCCCGGCGTGGGCTGCGACCACTGCTGGCAGGTGCCGCAGAACGCAGCACAGACCCAGGGAAGGGCCACGGATGAACGGGCAGATGGATCAGCGGACGGTACTACTCGCACTCGCCGGCTGCGGCACCGTGTACGTCGCCTTCGAGCACCCCTCGTTCGGTACTGCCCTCCCGGTGGGCGTCGGTGTGGTGACACTGCTACATCTGCTGATGAGACAGCGCTGACCGCCGCGCCGCTGCCCAGCGTCCGGTCCCCGGCCCAGGCCAAGCCGGTCGCCACTCGATCCCCCCGGCCGCGCCGACGGGCCGCTGAAGCCGGAGCGAGCGGCCGGCGGCGGGCGGGCTGGTCGTGGTTCGTGCGCTGCGCGGGTTACGGGGCCGGGGTGTAGTGGACGACGGTCATCTCGCACGGGCCGCCGGCGTAGACGTTGATGGCGTCGATCTCGCCCTGGTCCGCGGACAGGCCCCAGCGGAGCTTGGTCGCGGTCCGCCTCGGCGAGGTCGCGGCAGGTGACGTTCGGCGCCGGCGGCATCCACGTGGCCGGGTCCTGGTCGGCCGCCGAAGAATTGGCCAAGGCCGGCTGACCGACAGAGCCCTTCCAGACGGACCGCCGCCCTCCATGACGGCGGTCCGACACCGCGACGCAGCTAAGCGGGAAGCGAACGGCTCCATCGCCAGCCAGGCGTCATTCCACAGTAGTGACCATGCTGAACCAGGTAGCCGTCCTATCTGACATCCACGGAGTCCTGCCCGCCCTGGAGGCGGTGCTCGACGAGCCAGAAGTGCGCGCCGCGGACCGCATCGTGCTCACCGGCCAGGGCGTGATCAAGTTCCGTTGAGGTCGGGCTTGCAGGTGATGCCCAGGATGGGGAGGGCTCGTTCGGTTGGTCGCGGATGGCGCGGGTGGTCTTGGCGATGTTGGTCGCTCCGAGGGTTTTGAAGGCTCCGATCGCGAGGTTGCGGAGGGTGGCCATGACGTGGGGTGCGTTGCCGGCGTGGACAGTTGAGGCGTCTTCGGCGAAGGTCCGGTCGCGGATGTGGTGCTGGGCTTCCACGATCCAGTGTCCGCGCAGGTGGGAGGCGAGTTCGGCCGGTTTCGCCTGGTGGGCGTCGAGGCTGGTGACCGCGTAGACGGTCTCGCGGGTTTCCTTCTTGCCGGTCACTTTGCGGCGGCGGTGGACGCGGAGGGCGAGTTTCGCGTGGGGGAAGGCGATGCCGCCGAGGTTGTCGGCGATGGCGAGAGTCTTGATCGAGCGGGACTCGTGACGGCCGTGCCCCTTGTTCGAGGTGGTGTGCTGGATGGCCACCGCGTGCCAGTCCAGAGCGTCCAACTGGGCCCAGGCGCTGGGCTGGTTGGGCTTGATCACGGCCACGTAGTGCGCCTTCTTGGCTTCCACCAGCCAAGTGACGTTGGTCTTCACGGAGTGCAGCGCGTCGAAGGTGATCACGTCTCCGTCCAGATCGAGCGGCAGAAGCAGGGGCTGGAAGTGCCGCGTCTCGTTGGTTTTGGCCCCGACCTCGGCCTGGGCCAGGGTGATGGGGCGGCCGTGGGTGACGGCGGACAGTAGGTGCCGGCGGGGCTGGTCAAGGCGGGCGGAGCCGCGCAGTGCCTTGCCGTCGACGGCGATCACCCGTCGCCTGTCCGGAGCTGCTGCGGTCGTGGCGGTGTGGCGGTGGGCCAGCCAGGTTCCCACGGCCGCGTCGAGTGCGTCGGCGTCGAGACGCTCGAGGACCCGCCCGATCGCCGACCTGGAGGGCGCGTGCCGCCAGTGCAGCAGATGACGGCGTACGCCGAGCGTGGCGAGCAGCCCGGCATCGGCGCGGGCGCCCCACTCGGCGAGCTCGTCGATGGTCCGGGCTCCGGAGACCGCAGCTGCCGCGCAGACCAACAGGATCGAGGTCAACGAGTACCAGCGGCCCCGCTTCGAGCGCGGATCGGGCACCGCTTCCAGGAAGACACGCAGGCCAGCCGTGTCGTCCAGATTAAGGGGGCCCAGCTTGGTCAGCACGGAGGGGATCGGGGATGATGACACGGCGGACACGGGAACCTTCTTGATCACTCGGCTTAGACAACTGAATGATCACGGATCCCGCGTCCGCTCTGCCATCCACACCAACCTGCGGCATCCTCACGCCAGTTGGATGATCCCGGGAACTTACGCAAGCCCTGGTCCGCTCAGCGGAAGACCTCGTCCAGAATCCGGTCTCCCCTGGAGCGGCGCGACATAACCGCCGGTCAACGCAGGACCGTCCGGAACGCGGACATCTATGCGCGTTCATGTCGGACTACTCGGCTCGGACTACTCGGCGGCAACGCTCCGTGCATCACACGTGAATGATTGTTAACTCACCGGCAATAGATCTCCGAAACATCTACCTGCCCCGGTGCCCGCGCCCCTCGCGCGCGCCACCTCGCAGATCACTGCGTGCACCAAAAGGCGCCCTGGGACCGAGTGGTTCCAGGGCGTCTTCGGCGACTTGCGGGGCAGGGAAGGCGGACCGTCACCCTCCGTCTATGCCGGTCCGCACTGCACCGGCGAGGGCTACGCGTACTGGATGCCCCACAGGTTGCTGTTCTTCTTCACCGGAGCCACGATGTTGCTCTTCTTCCAATAGACCTTCTTCTTGCAGGAAGTGGCCGAGGGTACCCACCGCCACTTGGTCACGCTGAAGCCTTTGGCCTGGTGGTACATCATCAACCGGCCACGGGACTTGCCCGCCTTCTTCTCGACCTTTGCGGAGTAGGTCCAGGTGTCCGACTTGGACCAGGTCTTGCCGACAGAGACGCTGAAGGAGGCGGACGCCTTGGAGAAGACGACGCCGGCCTCGGCGCCGAGGGTCGCAGTCCCCGTCGCGGTCACGGAACCGGTCTTGTTCTTGGCGTACGAAATGGTCACACCGGGCTTCGCCCAGTCGCTGTGCACCTGAGTGGTACGCCAGACGGTCTTCTTGTTACCGATCGAGTACTGCGTCGTGTCGTCGCAGTGCGGCCTCGCCGAGGCGGGGGCCGCCGCCCCGGCCACGAGCCCGGCGCCGATCAGGGCGGCGGAGATGGTGGTACTGACAAGGCGCTTCACGCATGTCCTCCTGGTACTGGGGTGCTAAATCTGTGGTGCGCACGTCAAGCTATGCGTGAACTCCGGCGCCTCATAAGCAACTTGAGGGAATATTGAGGTTGACGGTGACGGAGTGCGGGTGAGGCGACGCAGTGGGCGGGATCTGTGGTCGGATCTGCCTGATCAGGGCGTTCCGACATCTTGCCGTTGGTAACGTAACGCAGATGAGCAATAACTCATGGTAGTGCAGTGTCGGGTCGAACGCCGCGTCCCGCCCCCTGGCCAAGGAGCTCGGCTGCGCCGAACAGGCCGAGCTCCCCGCCAAGGTTCCCGACGCCCCGCCCGGATGACACCGAGGCCCCGGTGCCCACGCGGATCGCACCGCGCACGCACCGGGGCCCTGTCGGGGCCGCCCGGATCACCGCATCCGGGTGGCCCACTCCTGGACCTTCTTGATCCGGTCCTGGATCTGCCCGGCCGTCGCCTCCGCGCTCGGCGGACCGCCGCACACTCTCCGCAGCTCGGTGTGGATCCGGCCTCGGGGATCAATCAGGCCGCGGTTAGCGGTAAGGAACGATCTTGCTCGCTAGCACAGCGATCGCCCGGCCCGCTCGACTTCGGTCGAAGATCGCATGAGGTGATGGGCTGGTGGATACCGTCCGCCGCGTGCCGGTGGAGTTTCTGACGGATGAGCAGGCCGGTGCGTACGGACGGTTCGTTGAGGAGCCGACGCGCCCGGAGATGGAGAGGTTCTTCTACCTCGATGACGTGGACCGGCGGCTGATCGGGAAACGGCGGGGTGATCACAACCGTCTGGGCTTCGCGCTGCAGATGTGCACGGTCCGGTACCTGGGGCTCTTCCTGGAGGACCCGCTGGACGTGCCGTGGTCGGTGGCGGCGTACGTGGCAGAGCACCTGGGCGTGGAGGACCCCTCGGTGGTGAAGCGGTACACCGAGCGGCAGATGACGGCCTACGAGCACGCCTGGGAGATCCGGGACGCCTACGGCTACCACCAGTTCGAGGACGCGGCGTGGGGCCGGCGGTTCCGCACCTTCCTGCACGGGCGGGCGTGGACGCACGCTGAGGGGCCGGTGGCGCTGTTCAACCAGGCGGTGGGGTGGCTGCGGCGCAACCGGGTGCTGCTGCCTGGGGTGTCGGCGCTGGCGCGGCAGGTGGCGGAGGTCCGGACGGTCGCGGAGCGGCGCCTGTACTCCACGGTGGCCAACGCCGCCCGGCGGGCGGACCGCTCGCTGCCTGCGGACCTGGTGGCGCTGCTGCAGGTGCCGGAGGGCAAGCGGATCTCGGAACTGGAGCGGCTGCGCCGGCCGCCGACGCGCACGACCGGCACCGGCATGGCCAAGGCGCTGGAGAGGGTGGACGAGATCTCCGCCTTCCATCTGGGCCGGGTGAAGCTGGACAAGGTGCCGCCGAACCGGCTGGCGACGCTGGCCCGGGTCGGGCTGGGCTCGAAGGCGCCGATCCTGGAACGAGCCAAGGAGCCGCGCCGCACCGCGCTGCTGACCTCGGTGGTGCGGCACCTGGAGGCGTCGGCGATCGACGACGCGCTGGACGTGTTCGCGCTGTTGATGCAGGTGAAGCTGCTGAACGTGGCGAAGCGGGCCACGGACAAGGAGTGGCTAGCGTCCCGGCCCCGGCTGGCGAAGGCGTCGCGCACGGTGCAGGCGGTGTATCAGTTGTGGTCCGAGCAGCTGGACCTGGTCGCCGAGGTCGGCGCCGACCTGGACGCGGCGGCGATGTTCCGGGCGCTGGAGGCCGAGGTGGGTCCGCGCGCCGAGGTCGAGGCGGCGGTGCGGCTGCTGGACGAGCTGCTGCCGCCGGGCGACGACGAGTCCGAGGCGGAGATGCGCCGCCAGCTCGCCGGCCGCTACAGCACGGTGCGCCCGTTCCTGTCCCTGCTCGGCGAGTCGAGCGCGCTCGGGGCGGCCTCCGGCGGCAGGCGGGTACTGGAGGCGGTGAAGCGCCTGCCCGCGCTGGCGAGGCGCAAGGTGAAGGCGAAGCCGCTGCTGCCCCGGGAGATCGACCAGAAGCTGGTGCCGCCGGCGTGGAAGAAGGCGGTGTTCTCCAACCCCGATCTGCCGGTGGGCGCGGTGGACCGCGACGCCTACGCGGTGTGCGTGCTGGAGCAGCTGCACAAGGCGCTCGGACGCCGGGATGTGTTCGCCTCCCCGTCGAACCGCTGGGCCGACCCGCGGGCGCGCCTGCTGGACGGTGCGCAGTGGGAGGCGGTGCAGGCGGACATGCTGCACGGGCTGAGCCTGGAGGAGCCGGTGGCCGAGCACCTGGCCGGACGGGTGCGGGCGCTGGACGCGGCCTGGCAGCTGATGGCCGAGCGGCTGGAGGAGGCCGGGCAGGACGCAAAGCTCTCCTTCGAGGTCCAGCCCGGCGGCCGGTTGAAGCTCAACGTGGACCGGCTCGGCGCGCTCGGCGAGCCGAAGTCGCTGCGGTGGCTGCGCCGGACCACCGCGGCGATGCTCCCGAAGATCGACCTGCCGGACCTGCTGTTCGAGGTCGACTCCTGGACCGGGTTCCTGGACGCCTTTGTGCACCTGGGGGACGGCCGCACCCGGATGGAGAATCTGAAGACGTCGCTGGTGGCGCTGCTGGTCGCCGAGGCGTGCAACATCGGGTACACCCCGGTGATCGACGCAGGCGAGGAGGCCCTGACCCGGGCCCGGCTGGTGCACGTCGACCAGTACTACCTACGGGCCGACACCATCGCCGCGGCGAACGCGGAGCTGATCCGGGCCCAGGGGCGGGTGCCGATCGTCGCGCACTGGGGCGAGGGGCTGCTGGCCTCGGTGGACGGGCTGCGGTTCGTGGTGCCGAAGCGGACGATCAGCTCGGGCGCGTCGCCGAAGTACTACCACTTCAAGCGCGGGATCACCTGGCTGAACGCGGTGAACGACCAGGTCGCGGGCATCGGGCAGATGGTGGTGCCCGGCACCCCGCGCGACTCGCTGTTCATCCTGGACACCCTGCTGAACCTGGACGGCGGGGTACGGCCGGAGATGGTGGCGACCGACAACGCCTCGTACTCCGACATGGTGTTCGGGCTGTTCTCGATGCTCGGCTACAACTTCTCCCCGCGGTTCCGGGACCTGGCCGACCAGCGGTTCTGGCGCGCGGAGCGGCCCGGGGTGGCCACCGACGGGTACGGCCCGCTGGAACCGCTGGCCCGCAACAAGGTCAACCTGGGCAAGGTGACCGTGCACTGGCCGGACATGCTGCGGGTGGCAGGCTCCCTGGTGACCGGCCAGGTGCGTGCCTACGACCTGCTGCGGATGTTCGGCCGCGAGGGCCGCCCGACCCCGCTCGGGCAGGCGTTCATGGAGTACGGGCGGATCGCCAAGACCCTGCACCTGCTGCGGGTGGTCGACCCGGTGGACGACACCTACCGGCGGCAGATGAACCGCCAGCTCACCGTCCAGGAGTCACGGCATGTCGACGGTCATGCAATTCCCCACCTTCGGCCTGTTTCGCGTCACGGAATTCCCCACCCATGTGGTCACGGTTCCCCAGGGGGATGGCGGTCGAGGATGTGGATCGAAAAGATCGAAGCCGGGTCGAGCAGTTGTTCGTGATCTTCCCCTGGGCGATGCCATCCGAGCCGGGCAAAGTGGCGGTGCAGGTATCAGGCGGCGGAGCTGGATGCCGGGGATCACCGCGGTGGCGAGAGGCGTGTCATGTGCTCGACGGGGTGGCTCGCAGACCGCCGAGCAGTGTGGCGAGGTAGCGGTGTGCTGTGTTGATCCGGTCGGCAGGAGTGCCGCCGTGGACGGTGACGGCGTGGGCGATGCCGCACATCAGCGGGACGAGATCGGCAGCGGACAGATCGGGACGGACCGCTGCGGCCTCGCGGGCCCGGTTGAGGAGTTCGGTGCCGGTCGTTGTCAGCGACTGCCTGAGCTCCGTGGTGCGTGGGAGGGCGTCGGTCGGTGCGGCGGTGACCAGGGCCAGGGAGGCGTCGGTGATCTGCGCGTCGAGGGTCCGCGTCAGGAAGCCTTCGAGTGCGCGCCCGGGATCGGTGTCGGCCAGCGCCTGTTCGCCGTGGGCGGCCAGGGCTTCCAGGCAGGGGGTGGCCACGGTCTCCAGCAGCGCCTCGGGGGTGGCGAAGTGCCGGTAGACGGTGCCGACCCCGAGTCCAGCACGGCGGGCGACATCGTTGAGCTGCAGGGTGACGCCCTGGTCGACCAGGACGCGAGCGATGGCGACGATCCGGTCCCAGTTGCGGGCAGCGTCCTTGCGTAGCTGTGTGGTCGTCATGTGTGGCCAGTCTCTGTCGAGTGTCCCGTCATGTGTGTTCGGCGTTCGATCATACGCAGTCGTTCCTGGCTGGGAGGTCGGCGCTGTGGCGGGGGGGCGGGGCGCCCCCCCCGCCCGCGAGGTCTTTCAGCCCCGGTCCTGCCGTCGGCCGAGGAAGCCGGTGATGATCTCCAGCCACTCCTTGGGCCGCTCCAGGAAGGGCAGGTGCCCGGTGGCGAGCTCGGCGGTCCGCGCGCCGGGAATGGCCTCAGACAGTTGGTACTGGAGGGCAGTGGGTACCAGGTTGTCGGCGGTGGTGACAACGATGAGGGTCGGGACGGTGATCAGGGCGAGGTCTGAGCGCACGTCGGCGCGGCGGACCAGGTCGACCTGGGCCCCGGTGCCCTGCGGCAGCGCAGGGGCGGCCTGCTCGGCGGCGGCGCGCACCTGCTCCGAGGTCAGGGAGTTCAGCACCGGCGCGCTCACGGTCAGCTGGGTCAGGTACTGGGCGAGCAGGAGGTGCTGTCCGGACTCGTAGAGCTGGTGCCAGATTGCAGCGGCCAGCTCGGTACGGGTGTCCAGACGGGCGAACGTGGCGGTCAGGATGAGGGAGGTGACGCGTTCCGGGTGGCGGGCCGCAGCACGGATCGCGACCGGGCCGCCCAGCGAGTAGCCGCAGACGGCGAAGGTGTCGAGCCCCTCGGCGTCTGCTGCGGCGACGAGCTGGTCCGCCAGCGCGTCGAGCTCCAGGGGCGTGGAGGTGGTGGGATTCTTTCCTGAGCCTGGGTAGTCGACCCCCACGACGGTGTGCTGCGCGGCGAGTCCCTCCATGATCGGCCCGTAGTTGGCCTCGATCCCGCCGCCCGCGCCGTGGGCGAGGAGGAGACCGGGGCCGGAGCCGTGGACGGTGCGGGCATGGGCGTTCGGGACTGAGTTGGTCATGGACGTGTCCTCATCTGACGAAGGTGTGCAGGGGTGACTATGTGCGGCGTTCGTTCTTCAGTGACCGGCGGCAGCAGGCTTTGCGCGTCTGCGTGACGGCGGTGCGGGGCGTGGAGCCGCAAGGGTGCGCGAGGGCTCGACCCGCTGGTTGCCGGTGGTGCTGGGCCGGCATCGTGGGGTCGGGGCGGGCGGGTCCGATGTCCACCGGCGCAGGCGTAGCGCCTACCTGACCGCGGCGGGAGCGTGGGCTTCGCTGAGCCGGCGCACTGCTTCGGCGACGCGGCGGTCGGTGGCCGGGCGGAACGGGGCGACGGGGCGCGCTTGGGGACCGATGACGACTCCCGTCTTGCCGATCAGCGCGTCGTCGGTGGCGGCGACGATCGATGGCCTGGCTGCCGCGGACGCCGGGCCGGACGTGGACCGTTCGAACTTGCGGCGCACCAGCGGCCACAGCAGTCGCAGGGCGGGAGAGACGATCTTCGGGTCGGTCAGGGTGCCGTTGGTCATGTCGGTCGCGGCGCCTCCGGGGTCGGCGGCGAAGACCGATACGCCCGTGCCGTCCAGCCGCGCGGCAAGGTCGAGGGTGTAGGCGAGGTTGGCGAGCTTGGCGCGGCCGTACCAGTGGAAGCCGTAGTAGCCGCCGGGCGGCTCGACGGCGTCGAACACCTGCTTCGCGACCCCGACCGCGCCCGAGGTCACGTTCACGATCCTGCTCGGCGAACCGGCCGTCAGCGTGGGCAGGAGCAGTTCCGTCAGCAGGTACGGCGAGAGGTGGTTGACGAGGAACGACGCTTCTATCCCGTCCAGGGTCTGTCGCTCCGGGAACATCGCCCCGACGTTGTTGACCAGCACGCTCAAGGGGTCACCGGAGGTGGCGTGCTCGGCTGCGATCCGGTCGGCCAGCGCACGCACCTGGTTGAGCGAGGAGAGGTCGGCGGGCAGGAACCGTCCGGGATGGGAGGGGTTCGTCGCGTTGATCCGGTCGACTGCCCGGGCGCCCCGGTCGGCGTTACGTCCGACCACGGTGACCGCGAACCCGGCGTCGGCCAGCCCGAGGGCCGTCTCCAACCCGATTCCGGCCGTCCCGGCAGTGACTACAGCTTTTCTCATGCGCTCCTCCACCCCAAGTAAAAACGGATAGGTCATCCGTTTGATGGAGATGACGCTAGCACATATTCGGATGACCTATCCGGTTAGCTTGGAGGCAGCATGGCCGCCATGGAACGCTCTGGGAGCGCAAGCCCCTCGCACCCACACCGGGCACAGACGCTGGCCGCTGCCGAGGTCTTCGCGCCGGCCCCAAGCGGGAAGACGCGGTCATCCTTCAGTCAGCGCCCACGGCGGACACTTGGGGAATTCCGTGACCACGTCCCTGGGGAATTCCGTGACCGTCCACAAGACCGAGCAGTGCTCTCCGCGCAAGCAAAGGTGTGTCGCCTGCCGCCACCGGCAGCACTCAGCTGGTGCGCGCGCTCGCCCCCTCATCGACCACCACGGCAACGCCAGCACCTGGTTGGCCGCCACCGTCGTCCACTCCACTCCGGCCCCTTAGGACCTGTCCGGTCGATCATGTTCGAGGCCAGATGATGAGCCTTTTCCAACCTGGCATCCGCACTGTTCAGGGCCCTGGTGCCCGTCGGGTCCCCGCAGTTGGCGCGGGCTTCTGACCAGGGCTCCGCAGCCGGCCGAGGACTCTGGAGACCATCTGCTGGCGGCTCACGCCCCCATACGCGCCAGGTTGGAAAAGGCTCACTGGCAGCTATGTGGCCTTCGTCTCCTCACAGCAGCAGCGCCCAGTGGCTCCACGCGTGAGAACGGGAGCCGCTTGTAACGGCGATGACAGGTGCGTCGAAGCGGGCGGCAGCAGGGGTGAGGCCTGAGCCGCGGGATCCTGCCAGGGTGCCTTGACCAGCGGGTTCGTGTGGCTGAAAGTGGATCTCCTGATCGACTGGGGCGGGAAGCATGACACATGAGGAATACGCCGACCGCTGCGAGGAGCTCTTCGCAGTGGGCGGGTTCGCGAAGGCCCGGAAGGTGGCCGAATCCGGTCTGGGGGAACTCGGACCCGATCCGGTGCTCTACCGGTGGCTCGGCCTCGCCCACGCGGCGGAGGACGAGGACGACCACGATGCCGAGGCGGAGAAGGCTTACAAGACGGGGCTGGCGGAGTGGCCGGACGACCTCGGACTGCTCGTCTCCTACCTGGAACTGTGCCTGCGGGCCGACGCGTGGACGTATCCCGGTCGCGTCGCTCGGGTGGATCGGCTCAAGGAGCGGATCGCGGAACTGGCGCCCGCGGGGTCGCCCGAGGCGGCACGGGTGGAGGCCGCGCTCGACTGGGCCGGGCGAGGCTACTGGCAGGACGTACGGGAGAGGACGGCTGCCGCGCGGACCGATCGAGCGACTCTGACGTCCCACAGCGCGGATGTTGCTGAAGCGCTGGAGCGGGGCGGCCAGGCGCCCGCCCATCCGGAAGACCTGCGGGCCGCCGAAGTCGCGGCCGCGCTGGACCTGCTGGCCGGCCCGTGGCAGGCCCCGCTCCGGCTCATGGTCCGCCACCGGGTGGCCGCGTATGCCACTACTTCTGTGCTGGTCTTCGCCACCAACAAGGCCCTAGTGCTGAGCGGGACCGTTTCCTACAGCATGTGGGGCTGGATCTGGTTCGCGCCCCTCCTGCTGGCCGACTCGAAGCTCAAGCAGGCCCGGCGGCTGGCCCGCCAGCGGGTGATCGCCGCGATGGAGGCCCGGCACGCCGAAGCCGACGCCGCGGGCTAGGAGCTCTCTTACGGATCACTGACAGAGAGATCGCAGGACCTGCTGGGGGCGGCGAAAGTGTTGCCTGCGACGATGCGCCTGTGAGCTACGACCTTGCTGTGTGGGACGGCGACCGTCCATCCGACAACCGTGCCGCGAGCTCGACGTATGACGAGCTCTACGAGCGTTACCTGTAGTCGGACGATGTCGCCGTGCCTCCGGCACCGCGCATCGTGGCGTACGTGGAAGCCCTCGTCGCGCGATACCCGGACGACGTCGACCACAGTGTCGTGTGGACGTCGACCCCAGTCATCGACGAGGCATCGGGCCCGATCGTGTACCTGCTCATGTCCTACGGCAAAGCCGAGGAAGTATCCGAGTACGCCGCTGCACTGGCCCGCGAGCACGGCCTGGTGTGCTTCGATCAGCAGGGAGAGTGCCTCCGGTCGTGAGCTGCCTGTTCTTCAGCGGGCGGACCAAAGGAAGATGCCCGCGATGAGGAGACCGGCACGGTAGACGGTGGCGGTCTTCTCGTAGCGGGTGGCCAGGCCGCGCCATTGCTTGAGGCGGTTAATGCAGCGTTCGACGGTGTTGCGTTGCTTGTAGGCATCGCGGTTAATCCGGGCGGGCGCCCGCCGCCGCGTCCCTTGCGTTTGCGGTTGGCGATCTGGTCGGCAGGCTGCGGGATCACAGCCCGCACTCCGCGTCGTCGCAGATGGTCCCGGATGGCTCGCGACGAGTATGCCTTGTCCGCCAGCACCGCGAAGGGGCCTGATCCTGGGCCTACCAATTCGACGCGGGACCCGGATGGCAGCCATCACGTCCTCGAACGCCGGCGCATCTCCGGCCTGGCCGGGCGTGAGCACGAAGCACAACGGACGACAGCGGCTGTCAGCGGCGAGATGGACCTTCGTGGTCAACCCGCCACGCGATCGTCCAATCGCGTGGTCGGCGGGCTCACCAGCCGGAGCCCTTTTTTGCGGGCCCCGGCGCCGTTCTGGTGGACGCGCACGATCGTGGAGTCGACCGCGACGACCCAGTCCAGGTCACCGTCGGCATCCGCTTGAGCGAGCAGCGCGGTGAAGACACGTTCCCAGTTGCCATCGATGGCCCAGTTCCTCAACCTCGTATAGACGCCCTTCCACGAGCCGTACTCGGCGGGGAGGTGCACCCTCTGAGACCCGGTCTGGAACTTCCAGGCGATCGCATCGATCACCTGGCGGTGATCACGCCACCGACCGCCCCGTCGCGGCGTCCGATCAGGCAGCAACGGCTCTATCCGCGCCCACTGCGCGTCGGTCAATGGCACGACCAGACCAACGATCCGATGATCGGAAAGAAACGCCCTAGTACTGCAACGGAAAGAGGCCCTGCCGGCCGGAGCGCAGGGCCGTCCGGCGAGGGCTGTCGGCCGCCCCGCCAGCTCGCGCGCCGACTGGCCGGTGGGGCGAGGATGGGGCGGACCATCCGGCTCCGGCGTCCCCCGAGAAAACACCTGGCCCCGCCGCGCACCACTCGATATGATCATCGTGATGACGACCTACTCTGCTATCAGATCGGGGGTCCCGTCCGCGCAAGGTGAGTGCTGATGCTTACTCCCCCCGCGAACGGCGATACCCGCCTTTCCCTCTGGCTGCGCGTGCGCGAGTTCGCCGTGCCGCCCTCCATGATCGAGACCGCTGGCCTCCGCCGCGCCGTCGGTGACTGGTCGGGCGCCTGCGCCGCAGCGGGCGTCGACGTCGATCTCGACCTGCGCTCCGCCGCCCGCACGTACGGGCGGGAACGCGCCGCCCTCGTCAGGGCGGACCTACGCCGACTCGCTCCCGACCTGCTGCGCTGGCACATGCCGCGGATCGCTCCCGACGGAGTCCTGCGCCCGGGCCTCACCGTGCCGCTGGCCCGCTACGGGCCCTGCGGGCAGGACGACTCGGACACCGCACCCCCCGGGGACGCCCCGTCCCCACCGCTCTACCTCGTGGTGCGGACCGCGCCCGCGTGGGCGGACGCCGGCCAGCGGATGAGTCTCGCGCTGTGGGACGGATCCCGTTCCGCCGGCGACGAGCGGCGACATCCGCATCCGCGCCCGAGCCGGCGGTACCGCCTGGATCTGCACCGCCATCTCTGGGACGCGACCCGCAGCGACGAGCTGCGGAGCCGCTCCGGGGCCGACACCGCGCCGTCCGGGGATCCGCCGCGGCCGGACGAGGAGGCGACCGGCCATGCCGTCGACCGCTGGGCGGCGGAGGCCGGGATCCTGCTCAGGGCGGAGGGACGGGACTCCGGACGGGTCAGGGTACGGCTCGGAGCCCGCCGGCAGCTGGTGCTCGACGTATCGCCGGGCGGTGGACCGGTCTCGGCCGTCCCGGTTCTCTCCCCGGCGGCACCGGGCGCGCTGCCCACGCTGCCCGACGCCGCGACCTGGGTGCTGCCCGACCTGGAGTTGCTGCGCGCCGGGCTCGTCGAGGCGGGGCGGCTGCATCCTCTGGTGGCCGCGGCCCTCGCCCCCGGTCATCCGCCCGCGGGACCGGCCCCGGCGGCGGACCCGCCCGGGCGGCCCCGCCTGGTGGACTGCCGGGGGGTTCCGCACCGGATCGGCCTCTCCGATGGCGTACTGGCTCCGCTCGACCACGGCCCCGACGAGATCCGGCGGGAGGAGCTGCTGGTCGCGCTCGGCGGCCCTCCGCTCCCCTGCTTGCGGGCCATCGACGAGGCCCATCGGAGGCCGGACTGCCTCACCGGCGTCCGGGAACGCCTGGACCACGGCGACACCGCGGGCGCGCTGGCCGTCGTGGAGGGCCTGCTCGGTCCCGGCGCCGCGCTGCGCAACGGCGCGTTGCGGGACGCGCTGGAGTCGGCCGCCCGGCGGCGGATCGCGTACGGGCTCTACCGGACGGACCTGTACGGCCCGGGCCCGGGCCGTGTGCTGCCCGGGCCCGACCGCCCACGCAGTCATCGCGCCCGCCCTCGCCACAGCCAGTCCCTCTGACCGACGCGGCACCCCGCCCACGCGCCGGTACCTCGACCTCCCGCGCCACCACCGGTGTGTGCCGGTGCCGCCGACCGCAGCGGCAGCGCCGGTTCGCCCCACCGACAACGAATACACAGGTGATCACCCATGCCCTTGAGCACCCCCTCGCCCGCCCAGCTCGACGTCGCCGACACCCTGCTCGCCCTGTTGCGCGACTCCACGACCGAGCCGCGCCCCGACGACCAGCTGGAGGCCCTGACGCTTGCGGTCGCCGCCGACCTGCCCGTACTCCTCTGGGGTGAGCCGGGCATCGGCAAGACGGCCGCGCTGACCCAGCTCGCCGAGTCCCTCGACCTTCCGCTGACGACGGTGATCGCCAGTGTGCACGAGCCGTCCGACTTCTCCGGGCTGCCCGTCATCGGTGACGACCCCGCCGAGCAGGGGGTCCCGATGGCCCCGCCGGACTGGGCGGTACGGCTGGTGAAGGAGGGCCGCGGTCTGCTGTTCCTCGACGAGCTGTCGACGGCTCCGCCAGCGGTGCAGGCAGCCCTGCTCCGCCTCGTCCTGGAGCGGCGGGTCGGCGCGCTCCGGCTGCCGTCGGCGGTGCGGATCGTGGCCGCCGCCAACCCGCGGGCCTCGGCCGCCGACGGCTGGGAGCTGAGCCCTCCGCTGGCCAACCGCTTCGTGCACCTCCAGTGGACCCACGACCACGACGTCGTCGTCCGCGGCCTCGGCGGCACCTGGCCGCGGGCGACGCTCCCCCGGCTCGATCCGGAACGGCTGCCGCACGCGGTGGACTTCGCCAGGCGCGCCGTGTGCGGGCTCCTCGCCACCCGCCCCTCGCTGGTGCACCGCCTGCCCAGCGGGGAGGCCCGGCGGGGCGGCGCCTGGCCCTCCCCCCGCAGCTGGGAGATGAGCCTGCGCCTGATCGCCTTCGCCACCGCCGCCGGCTCCTCTCGCGAGGTGCTCTCT
The DNA here is from genome assembly GCF_044452745.1 of Streptomyces sp. NPDC051822. Lineage (NCBI taxonomy): Bacteria > Bacillati > Actinomycetota > Actinomycetes > Kitasatosporales > Streptomycetaceae > Streptomyces > Streptomyces sp. NPDC051822. Next base: position 62,910 of record NZ_JBITBZ010000016.1, read on the forward strand.
CTGTTGGTCAGGGGCACGGTCGGGGACGGTCCGGGGCTCGAACTGCTTGCGAGCCTGGACCGCATGGAACTGCCGGACCCCGAGGTGCTGCTGGCCGACCCGGCCGGCGCCGAGCTGCCGGAGCGGGGCGACCTGCGCCAGGCCGCGCTCGACGGTGTGGTGTCCGCAGTCGGCGCGCGCCCGGAGAAGGCCCGCTGGGAGGCCGCGTGGGCGCTGCTCGCCCGGGCTGCGGAGACCGGCGCGCCGGACCTGGTCGTCGTCCCGGCGACCACGCTCGCCGGGCTCCGCCGTGCGGAGTGGGACGTCCCTCCCACCATCGAACGGCTTGCCGGCGTGGTCTCGTTGTCCCGGCGTGCGGACGAGGCCGCGGCCCTGGTTGGGAGCGGCGCACGGCGGGTGAACGGCGTGGCTTCCGCCGCGGGCGCACGATGAGCCAGGTCACGGGCACCGACGCGGGCGCATCCGGGCGCTCCGGCGCGGTGTCCGAGCCCGTCCTCGACCTCGACAAGCTCTTCGCCGCGCGGCTGTTCGCCGTCCGGGCCCGGCCCTATCTGGCGACCGCGCTCTTCGCCCTGCACGTCGTGGAGTCCCGACGGGTGCCGACCATGGCCGTCGACCGGTACTGGCGGTGCTACGTGTCGCCGGTCTTCGTGCGGCGGACACCGGTGGAGGAACTCGCCGGGGTCTGGGTCCATGAGGTGGCGCACCTTCTGCGCGACCACCACGGGCGCGGTGACCGGGTCGCCTGGGAGCGCGGCCTGACCGGCCCGGGTGCCCGGCTGCTGATGAACATCGCGGCGGACTGCGAGATCAACGACGACGTGTTCGGGGACGGGCTCGTCATGCCGGAGGACGCGGTGACCCCGGGCTCCCTGGGGCTGGCCTCCGGAGAGTTGATGGAGGACTACCTGCGCCGGATCGGGCTCGGCTCCGGCATGGAGCACCTCGCCTGGCTGGACTGCGGCAGCGGTGCCGACGGGCTGGAACGCGAGTGGGAGCTGGGGGCTGACGGCGCGGACGGGCTCAGCGAGCAGCAGCAGGACGCCGTCCGATTCCGGGTGGCGCAGGCCGTCAAGGGGCGCCCCGGGACGACGCCGAAGGCGTGGAAGCGGTGGGCCGAGGAGGTCTTCCACCCGCCGCAGCCGTGGCGGGACCTGCTGGGGGCGGCGGTCCGCTCGGCGGCCTCCGCGGCCGGGGCGGGCGAGGACTACTCGTACGGGCGGCCGTCGCGGCGCTCGGCGGGGGTGCCGGGAGCCGTGCTGCCGAGCCTTCGGCGCCGACCGCCGCGGGTCTCGGTGATCGTGGACACCTCCGGTTCGGTGAGCGACGCGGAGCTCGGCGGCGCGCTCCTGGAAGTGGCCGCGATCTCCCGGGCCGTGGGCGGGCGCCGCGACTTGGTGACGGTGATGTCCTGCGACGCGGCGGCCCGCACGGTGCATCCGTTGTGCAGTGCTGAGGGCATCCCGTTGGTGGGGGGCGGCGGTACGGATCTCCGGACCGGCTTCGCCCGGGCGCTGCGGACGGTGCCCCGGCCCGACGTCATCGTGGTCCTGACGGACGGACAGACGCCCTGGCCGGACGAACGGCCTTCGTGCCGGACGGTGGTGGGGCTGTTCCCCCGCGCCGGATCGGGCCGCAGGGCGTGGATCGAGAACGATCCCGACTACGAGCCGGACGTCCCGCCCGACTGGGCGCGCGTGGTGACCATCGGCTAGGACCTGTCCGGCCGATCACGGCTGTAGGCAGTCGGGGGTGATCACCGGGTGAGCACCATCGTGAAGTTCTTCGTGGCGCCGGACGACACGTCAGCAGGTCTGGCCCTCCAGTCCGGGCCGGGACCGGCATTCGAGTCCCTCTCCTTCGGCAACTTCAATCCTTTAACGAGCTGGTGCGTGATTGCGTTGGAGATGGGCGGGCCTGAGCTGGTGGTTTTGTCAGGCGGTGGTCCTGCGGTCGGAGACGAGGTCGGCGATGGCCCGGTAGGTGTCGGGCAGGACATCTCGCCGGTGCGTCCAGCGGGTCAGCTGCTTCCAACGTTTGTGGTCGGCGAGCGCATGCTCGAGGGCCAGGCCGGACGTGAGCTTCGCGGGCTACCTGGTGACCGCCCGACGTGTCACAGACGTGCCGGAAGGTGCGGCCGCTCGCGGTCAATGAGGGAGCCGGCGGACGCGTGCCAGATGCGTGCCAGATCGCCGGGCTCTCACCACCACGCCGCCGCGCGCTACTCCTGCTCCGGCGCAGCCCTCAGAGGCTTTCAACATCTCCACCACTCCTCGCTGAGTACTCAGTGAGGTCATTCCTGTCCGGCTCGCGGCACAGCCCTCGCGACATCACGACCGATTCATCCGGACTGGTCACCACGGCCTGGTAGGTGCCCGGCGGTCGAACGCTGCTTCAACCGACTCAAGCAGTTCCGCGCGATCGCCAGCCGCTTCGACAAACTCGCCGCCCGTTACAAGGCCGGAGTCCACCTCGCCTCACTCATCCTCTGGCTCCGCGAACCCATCCAAGATCCTTTGTCAGACAAGACCTAGGTACTGTCTCTTTGATCATTCGAGCGCGGACGAGGATAACAGTCGGGCTCGACGATGCACTTGTGGCCATCCGGATTACGATGGCTGCTGCGGATCCGGCAGGGTGTCCGCGAGGAGGGCGGGGCGTGTGAACGAGTCCGATGTCCCGCGGCATGAGCCGGTCTGGTTGGTGGCGGCGAACGTTGTGGCCTGGCGTCGATGCGGAGTTGGCGGCCAAGAACTGCGCCCGGGGACGAAGTGCTTCAAGGGCGGGGCGAAGGTGTACGTGGCCGATGCGTACTGGGGTCCGGGAGGCGATCGGGTCACGGTGGTCGGACGTGAGCGGCACACCAGTCGGTGGATCGTCATCGACACGGCGACGCGCCACCTCCACGGCTTCCGGCCGAAGCTCGTTCACACCCCGCGCGTCTTGGAACGGCTGCGTGAGGCAGGACGCGAACGTGGACTCGGCGCGGACTACGCAGCGGACGTCTCCGCGACGCTGGAGCGGTATGCGCGCCAGTACCGCGCCGAGACGGCACCGTACAGTCCGCACCCGGACCGATGCCTTTGCCACGCCTGCCTCACCGGCGAGCCCGGGTAAAGCGTGTTCCTTCTACAGGTCAGTCAGTTGATCGGGTGTGTCCGTCCGGTTAGTGATCACTGATGCGATGTGGGACCGGCTTGAGCCGCTGATGCCCCCCAATCCGGTCCGGGGGCCACGTTGGGCCGACCATCGTCGGACCTTGGAAGCCATTGCATGGAAATACCGCACCTGCTCGCCCTGGAGAGATCTCCCTGCTGAACTTGGTTCTTTCCAAACCGCGCACAAAAGCTTGATCAGATGGGCGGTCGATGGAACGTGGGAGCGGATCTTCGGTGCCGTCCTTTCTGCTGCAGATGCCAGCGACGACATCGGTTGGACCGTGTCGGTGGATTCCACCGTCTGCCGTGCCCACCATCACGCAGCAGGTGCCGGTGGCAAGGTTGCAGCTGACCGGCCCGAGCCGGCGGACCACGCGCTCGGCCGATCCCGTGGTGGCCTGAGTACGAAAGTGCACTTGGCCAGCGACGACCAAGCCCGACCACTCGCCATCCTTGTTACCCCTGGTCAAGCCGGGGACGCGCCCTCGTTCGAGGCCGTCATGGGCCGAATTCGGGTTTCCCGGGTGGGGCCCGGCAGGCCCAGAAGTCGGCCTGCAATAGTCCTCGCGGATCGCGCATACTCCTCTCGCGCGATCCGTGGGCATCTCCGCCGCCGAGGTATCCGGGCCGTCATCCCACAGCCTGCCGACCAGCTCGCCCACCGCCAACGGCGCGGCAGCCACGGCGGGCGGCCACCTGGATTCGATCCGGAGATCTACAAGAAGCGGAATACCGTCGAGCGGTGCATCAACCGCCTCAAGCAGTGGCGCGGTCTAGCCATGCGAACCGACAAACTCGCCATCGCCTACCAGGCTGCACTGCACCTGGCTGCCATCCTCATCTGGACTCGCAGGTGACCAAAGAGACAGGACCTAGGACTCCGGGGCCGACCATGATCGTTCTCGCCGGGATTTCCTGTGCCCCAACTACTCGCATCCGCACCCGGTCAACCGATGAACCCGGTCAGCCTCCAGGCCCATCTACGCGAAATCGGCGTCCCTCCGCAGCGCGGCAGGACTTCCGCAAGCCGACAACTCGTCCTCCAGGCCCCAGCCCCCGTCATCGCAAAGGCTCTCGGCTACCAAGACAAGACCGCCACACGGCTGGTTACCGAAGCCGGCGGAACCTGGAGCCGATATGCCCCCGGTGACCACAGACGGTGAAACGCAGATGTTCACGCTGGTTCCGCTGAGCCTCTCGCGTCCTTGAGGTTGATCACCCCCAAGTCCCCCAGCTGATGAGCCACTGGGGGCATCCAGGGGTGAGTCAAGTTCGGAGAGATCACCGAGAGGGTATGCGGTAAATGTCGGGATTGTTTGCCATTGACCCTGGAGGCTAAAATTCTGACCTCACATCCGCATGGCGCTCCAGTCTTCTACCAGGTTGTCGCCACCGTAATTCCTCTCCTGATGTTGAATTACTTCTTCAACGTGAAGGCCGAAACGCACGTCAAGCGCCTAGCCGAGGGATGGCCGAAGCCGATTCGCACTACAGCGGCTTTGATTGCCCTAGCGCTGGGGCCGCTTGCGGCCATTTTCGGTGCCGTAGCTGGCGAGACGGCTTGCCTGCTCGCACTCTATTGGGGAAATCCAACAAAAGGGAATACGTTCTGGAGCATCCTTGGATTGATGATGCTGACAGGTGCTGGAGGTATCCACTGGCTCACTGGCCTACTTACTCGGATTGCTGACATCACAGAGTATCTCGGCTGGAGGAAGGTTGAAACTCCGGTGAGCGCTTCCAAGGTGGTGAATGATGGCGGCTCAGGCGACGCGAAATGACCGCCGGGGCTGCCTCGGCCTGGCCCTTTCTATCCACCACGCACCGTGACCAACGCGACCGAGCTGCCGAGAATACGCGACACCTGATCATGCGGCCCTACCAGTCCCAAGGTCGATCTTCCGGCCCTGACGGTTCCTGACAGTGCGCCAGTTGCTCAGCGTCTTTTTCGTGACGCCGATGACCTCCGCGACCTCGGCGGGCGTCAGCAGGGGATCAGTCTTTCGGCGGGCAGGCATGACTACTCCAAGGAATCTCGCTCATGAGCAGCTTCCGGGTGGGCCTGCCGTGGTCCGCGTTGAATCCTAGATGCCCCACGCAACCCGCACGCTGCCTTCTTCCGGAACCCGATCCGGCAACTCCCGGGAAGCACGGAGGGCGCGACTCCCGGAAACGATGTCCTTCCCAGTGGGCAACTCGATCGCACCGACTCACGAGAAGGCGAAACCGCTGGTCAACGAACTGGGGAGTGGGTAGAACTGACCTGTGATCAGTCCGCACGTCATTGACGAGGGCCAGCCCATCCCCCTGGAGGGCGAGGGTCTGACGGAGTGGCTGATGTTCCGCCGGCACCTCACATTCCAGGACTGGGACGAGCCGTACGAGGCACTCGGGTACCTGTCCCACCGCACTCCCGTCGCCGTCGCCGCCATCGCCGCCCGGCGGCACTGGACCGAGCGCGCGAACGCGGCCCCGCCGCGCTGAGCCGTGCCCGGACGTGACGGCGGCCCGCCCCCGGGTGGGGAGCGGGCCGCCGAGATGCGCCGGTCAGGCTGCCTTGAGTCGGGCGACGTGCCGCGCGCGTTCCTCTAGGTCGCGGACTCCGGCGATGCTCCGGTACGCCGGCAACTCGGTGAGCATCGTCTTCAGGTGCTCGTCCCCGCGCGCGGACGCGATCGTGACGTGCTCGTCCAGGAACGTGGCCCACGTCTGGCAGGCCGCCTCAACGTGCCGCATCCGGAACTGTCGCTCAGCGATGACGCCAAGGCAGTGCAGACGCCCCTGACGCTCCAGCGGGCTGCGGACCGCGTTGGACCGCCGCAGGGCCTTGATAGACCCCTCGGGGTCCTTCAGGTGCCAGCGGACGTGCGCCTCATGGAAGTGATAGGCGGCCTGGTCGTAGCCGCCGACGGAGTCGCGTCGGTTGTCTGCCTTCGACAGTGCGTCCTCGGTCTCACGGAGTCGCGTGAAGGCGATGTGCCGGTCGCCGGTCATCGCCGCGGCGGCGGCCTGCTGGCCACGCAGGAAGGCCACCAGACGGGGGCCCGCGCTCGGGGCTGCTTCGGCGGCCGAATCGGCCAGTTCGAGCCCCTTCTTACCGTGTCCGAGGTGCGTGGCCTGGAGGCTCATCCCGCGCAGCGTGCGGCAGTAGGTGAGGTGGTCACCGCCTTCGCCGGCGAGGTCGAGCGCCTTCAGGTAGTACTGCTGGCCGAGCCCCTGTCGGTTCTCGTACATCGCCATCCACCCGGTCAGGTAGACCAAATCCGCGGCGGCGCCCTGCATAGCCCGGCGCACCCGCTCCGTACTGGACGCCCGCAGGTACGTCCCCACGGAGTTGACGAGGAAGGCGGCGGCCATGGGCCGGGCGTGGCCCGCTCCCACCTGGTCCAAGATGTCGGCGATCTTGTCCGTCATCATCCGAACGGTCTCTACATCGGACTCGCCGATGTGCACCGTCCGGCCCGTGTTCGCGGCCTTCTCCCGGTCTGCGGCCTCGGCGTGCCCGGCGAAGGCGGCGAAGACCGGGACGGCCATGCCGACGGAGTACATGCCGGTCTTGAGTACCCCCCGGCGCGAGGGGTCCATGTCTGCTCGGCTCAGGTCGATCACTCCCGTTACGGTGTCGCGCTGTTGACCGGCGGGGGCCTCCCATCCGATCTCGGCGCACGTTACGGGTCGCCCCAGGAGCCGCGAGAGCGCTTCGGCGACCGCCGGGCGAGCCTCCGGCTTCGGGACGCTGCCCGCGAGCCAGTGAGACACGGTCGACTTGTCGTAGTGCAGGGTGAGCCCGAGTTCGCGGCCGGTGGCGTTCACCCGCCGTGCGAGCTGCGCGTTTCCGATCCCTCCCGTCTGCATGATCTCCGCCAGCGCGGTGTTGGGCGTGCGTGGACGTCGTGGCATGTGGCACCCCCGAGTGCGTTCAACCAGTTCAACCCTCCCTCCACTGTGCTCCCTTACTCGTCGTCGCGCACCGGTGTTGGGTGATTACCGGCCGCGTTGACGTTCTGTCGGGCGGTCGGTTGACGGCCTGCCGGTCCTTCCCACCCCCGAGAGGGACCGGCAGACGCAGAGACGGACGAGAAGGCCGACGATGAGCAGACCCATCGCCCCCGTTCCCGGCGGGCTGACCGACGCCCCCGCCATCCACGCCGACCGGCTGAGCCCCGCGCAGCGCGACGGCCGGTCCTGCTGCTGGTGCTCGGACTGGGCGCCCGGCAGCTTCCCGGTGCCGATGTTGCGCGGCGCCGCGACCCTCGGCGCCTGCGAGCAGTGCGCGGGCCTGTACGGCGTGCCGGAGGTGACCCGATGAACCGCGACGAGAAGTTCCCAGCCGCGCTGGACGCCTGGATGCCCGACGACTGGCAGGAGTACCGCGACCGGGTGGCCCACGGCGAGCCGACCACGACGGCGATGGACACGATCAGCCGCCGCCGCGAGCGCGAGGCCCGCGAGACCGGCATGGAGGCGACCCGATGACCGCCCAGACCGAGCAGGCCGGCACCGGCGAGCCGAGGGCCGGGATCGGGGACCTGGTCCGCGACCAGGAGCTGGGTGGTGACGCCGTGGTCACCGACTTGCAGGGCGGTAAGCCTCTGCTGCGCCACCGGTACGGCGGCGGCGAGCCGTGGGCTGCTGAACCGGTCGCCCTGCGGATCATCGCCCGCAGCGGCGAGTGGACGCAGCCGTGAGCGCCCGGTGGGTCGGCGTCGACGAGCCACGATTACGCCCCGCTCCCCGCCACGCCAAGCCCGCGCCGCTGCCGTGGCGCGACCGGCTCACGCTCGGGCTCGGCCTGCCGCTGTTGTCGCTCGGCGCCCTCGGCGCGACGACGCAGGCCCGCGCCGAGCAGCCCGCGGCCGTCACCCCCGACCGTCCGCCGGCGGACACACTGCCGGACCGGCCCGACCCCCACCCGGACCGGCACGGCACCCGCCCCCGCTCCCCACCCCTTGAAGCTCCGGCGGCGGCCGGTCCGGACGTCACACCCGAGGCCGCCGCCGGTCACCAACTCCGTCCCGGTCGGTGGGCACCCCCTCCCACGCCCGCCCACCGACCCGGACGGCCCGCAGACTCCCGCCGCTGAAGGACTGGCGGGACTGCCCGGGAGGCGCCCCCGTCGCCACCCGGGACCACGAGGCCCCGCCCGCTACCCGTCCAGGCAAGACCGGGTGGGCGGGGCTCTCTGGTGCACCACTCGAACCCAACGATCGAGAGGGCAACACCATGAATCTCCCGCTTCTCCCCACTGCGGCCCCGGCCGTCGACTGGACGGCCCTGCACAACTTCGCGGCTCTGCGCGGCCAGCTCCGCGTCTCGCTCACACCGCGCTGCAACCTCGCTTGCTGGTTCTGCCACAACGAGGGAGACGTTCCGCCCCCGCTGACGCGTACTGACCGCAAGCACCAGCCGCGAAACGGGGAGCTGGACGCCGCCGACTACGTCGACATCCTCACGGCGGCCATCGGCTCCGGCCTCAAGCGCACGTACTTCACCGGCGGCGAACCGCTCGCCTCCCCGCTCGCCCGCCCCGTCCTGAACAGCCTGCCCGACCCGGGTCCCGACGGCTCTTACACCCTGATCACGAACGGCACCCTCGTACGCCGGAATCAGGAATGGCTCGCGACCACGCGCCTGGACAAGGTGAAGGTCTCCCTGCACTACTTCTCCAACGAATCGCTGTGGGAGATCGCGAAGTACAAGAAGGAAGGCGTCGGCAGTATCGGCGTCATCCTGGACGGCATCGAAGCGGCCCGCGAAGTCTTCGAGCGCGTCGAGCTGAACACGCTTCTCCAGCGCGAGAACGAACACGAGATCCTCCCGATTCTCGAATACGCCCTGGAACGCCGCCTGCCGGTTCAGTTCATCGAACTCGTGGACACCGACTACAACGCCGGTCAGCGCTCCTCGGCGGTCTCGGCCGACAGCATCATCGGGCACCTGCGCACGCTGACCAGCGACGAGCGGGTAGAGACCGCTGGAGTCGGTCAAGGGCGCCGCGTCTTCCGTGTCGACGGTGTGGAGATCGACGTCATCCACAAGGGGCTGGGACGCCACCACGTCGGGCAGTGCGGAACCTGCCCCGTCCGCCCGCAATGCGTCGAAGGGTTCTGGGCGCTGCGCATGGACCACGCCGGCGGGATCCAACCGTGCCTCCTGCGCACCGACCTGCGCCTGAGTACCGTCCTGCGGCGCGACGACCCGGAAGCGGTGATGGAATCCGTCGCCCGCCACGTCGCCTCGTTCACGGACGGCACCCTCACGAGCGGCATCCTGTGACCGGCCTGCACGGCGCCTACGCCCCCGGGGCGCCGGTCGACCGGCGGGGACCGCTCGTGATCCTCGAAGGGATCTCCGGCATCGGGAAATCGACTCTCGCCCGGGTACTCGCTGACCGGCTGGACGCCGCCACCCTCCACACCGTCCCCGACCACTACATGCCGTGGGCGCCGGTCATGAACGCCCGCACGGCGGCCCTGCCGCAGTTCGCGTTCTACCTATCTGGGGTGCTGCACGCCTCCGACATCATCCGCGGCCACCTGGCGCGCGGACCGGTCGTCTCCGACCGATACATCTCCTCTGTCGTCGCGTACCACTCCGCCGTACACAAGCTGGACATGGACCAGGTACGGGCGCTCATCGGCCCGTTCCGGCCCTACCTCGTCCAGCCGGACCGGACGTTCTACCTGCGGTGCACGGCCGCGACCCTCAAAGACCGCATGGCGTCGAAGGCGGACTACAACCGCGACGACGACGACATGATGCGCGTCCCCGGCCGCCTGGAACGGCTCCGCGCCAACTTCGACGCGGTGGCCGCCCAGGACCCCACGACGGTCATCGTCGACACCGACGACCGCACCCCCGAAGACCTCGCAGACCTGATCCTCAACCGAATCTGAACGAAGTGGCGCGAATGCCTGCAAACCAGCCTGGGCCGCGAGTAACCTCGCGGCCCATGGACACCACCCAACAGCCCTCCCCCCTACAAGACGCCTCCATCGTCGTCGCCATCGACGACCGCAACCACGTCGCCCTGATCACCAACGGCGAAGACGACCACCTGTTCATCCCCGGCGGCCGACAGGAACCCGGGGAGACCCCTGAGCAGTGCGCCCGGCGCGAAGCCCGCGAGGAAGCCGGGGTCACGGGCGAGTCCTGGAGCCACCTCGGAACCTACGTGATCGCCCCATACAGCACAGCGAAGGTGTCCCTGTTCCTCGCCCGAAACCTGACCCTGGGACCCCAGGAACTCACCCCGAGTGAGGCCGGATTCAAGGTCGAATGGTGGCCCCTCGACGACGCCATCACCGCCGCGACCCAAGGTCGCTTCCAACTCCCCGCCGGTCCGCTCGCCCTACTCCTCGCGCAGCGACTCACCGGAGATCAGTGACCGGCTCGAACGACTGACCGACCGCGCGTCAAAACGGCGCCCCTCCCGCGTCTACGCCCCGCACAACGCCGTGGACATCCCCGGTCTGCTGCCCGACGGCACTCCCTCGGAGCTGACCGTCATGCAGACCCTGCGCAAGCGGGGCCAGGTCCGGGACGTGTCCGCCGAGGCCCTCGCCGACCTCAAGGCCCTGGCACGGTGCCGGCCGCCCGCTGCTTAGGAGCGTCCTGCGGCAGCCCGACGGCCACCAGCAGCACGACGGTGACGAGCATGGTGGCCGCGAGCGAGCCCAGGGCGCGCCAGGCGCGCATGCCGTAGCCGGACAGCGCCCAGTAGGCAGTCAACAGGCTCCGCTCGCTTCGAGAGATGTCGTCGGCGTGCCGGCGCATCTCCATCTCGCCGTAGTAGAAGTCGGCGGCGCCGGGCTCGTGCTTGCCGTCTTCGAACGCCTTGCGGAGCGCGCGATACACAAGTGCCAGTTGCAGCGGGCCGACACGTTCGACGCCGAGCACGGCCACGTTCCAGCCGGGGGCGGCGCCTGTTTGGCTCGCGCGCCAGTGGTGTTCTTCGGCGAGGGGCCTTGGCCGCCACAAGTGCGCCCGCCCGGTGCAACGTGCGATGGCTTCCCGGGCGGGCTCTACAGCCATCGTGCGCCCACACGGTCGTCCGCGCGCGCTGACTGCAGCGTGAGCGGGACGGGGTATGCCTGTGCGGAATCGGGACCGGGGCCTCGAACAACGGTGACCTCGCGGATAGCCTTGCCGCATGACTGCATCGGCCCCTGTCCAGCGCTCTTTGCCGACGTGGGATCAGGTGGTCGCGCTGCGGGACTTCATCCACGGACGGACATACGCCGCCGCGGTCCCCACAATCCGGCTCAACGCAGAGCCGCCACACGCCCCTGGGTCAGCTCTGGCACGCGTGGCGGAGGTCAACGGGGCCCTGTACGAAGTCACGTCCCACCTGTGCGGCCGGCTGTACGGCGAGCTTGCGACGGGTCGCCCCGGACCCATCGCTGAAGCGTCGTGGGAGGCCCTCATCTCGATCACCACGGCCTGGCGCGAGGACCCGGAGCTGCCGGAAGACATGCGAGAGCTACTGCCGGTCAAAGCACAGTGACCGTGGGGCAGTGGGTGATGGGAAACGCGAACAGTTCGTCGAAGAGTTCACGCTCGGGAGGCAGTGGTAGGGCTGGCCGATCATGCGGCACCGCCGTCCTCTCCACCCCGGCCCCGTAGCTGCCCGGCCTGGAACGTGCTGTGCTCCACGCCGAAGTGTGGGGCACACGGGAGACGTACCAACGACCAGTCGGCACAACCTCCCACGGCTCACCGTAATGGCCTGACGGGATGTCATGAGCTGCTCTCATCCCTCGGAGGGACAGTTCCGCCCCTCCGAGGAGTGACAAGGCCGCGACTCGGGTGACGAGCGCGTTCTCAGTCCACCTCGACGTAGGTGACGATGAGGATGCTGCCCAGTGCGGTGGCGTAGAAGATGACGCGGATCCCGTCGTGCTGGTAGTCCCGCAGCGCCGACGCCGTGGCGTGGTGTTTGACATCGGCCGGGGCGGCCGCGATCACGTTCAGCGCGGTGTCGAGGCGGACGGTCTGCGCGGTCGTGAAGACACGCACCTGGGTTTCGGCCGGCTCGATGAACACGATGCGGGGCCGGCGGCCGCCGCGGTGATGCTTAGGCGACACCCTGCGCTCCGGCCTCCTGCTCAGGCAGGCCCTTCTCGGCCCGGATGTCGTCCCAGTCGCGGCACCGGTCGAGGTCGATGCCCTGGGCCGCGAGGTTCTCCAGGACGTATGCGAGCGCGGGGTTCCCGGGGAACTCGGTCCGGGCGGCGTCGCGGAGCTCACGCTGCTCGGCCTCGTTGAAGGTCAGGTGCGCCATTGGTTCCTCCGGCGGTCGGGTATAGCCCGAGGCTAGCGCAGCGGCTCATCCCGGGGACCCTCGTCGGCCAGGAACCGTGCGAGAGGCTCCGAGACGAGTGCGTCGATCTCGGCCTGCTGTCGAGTGACCTCTGCCTGTGGAGTTGCACCGCCCGCGCTTCGGCCTGGTCCAGCCGGGCTACGGACGGGGCCGCCGCACACTCCAGGACCAGCATCGCGGCTTTCTCTGCAGCGTAGAGCTCGGTCTCGGAGACGCGCTGCGCGTAATCGTCCAGAGGCTCTCGAGCGGCTTCCTTCCCACCGCGGCGGTAGATCTCCACCAGCACGCCGTAGTCGAGTTCCTCGGCCATGGGCCCCTCCCCGCTGTCCAGCAGCAGCGCTGGTAACGAGCTACCCGTATGAAGGTGACGTGGAACGTATAGGGCGGCCAGCGAAGCACTCACCCGAAGGTGATCCGCCGCTGGCCGCCGTAACCGCCGCTCACTCGGCAGTGGTCTCACCGCGGAGCGCCTGGCAACGGGCTCGGGCTCAGGCCGATCGCGCGAGCGATCGTCGGTACGGCGCACGCGGCACCCGCCCACGGCCAGGAGGGCGCGACGGCAGCCATGAACGCGACGGCGGCCGCGGTGTGCCCGGAGGGATGAGAGGAGCCGCACAGCCTTCAGCGGGCGTCCCCGGGGTCCCGCGACGGGACCGCGCCGCCGCCCGGGCCGGCCGCCTGTGCGGGCCCGGCACTGGGCTCGGTGGGGCGGAGGCCCTGGACGGGTACAGACCGCACGAAAGGAGGGGCTCCCGGATCAGCCCGCGACCGCGGAGCCGGCATCGCAATGAGTGAGCCAGGGAGCTGCTTCGGCGATCCGGCGCAGGTTGGTTGGAGCCAACGCCGAGTCGGTGCTGTAGTGATCGAGGGCGGTGGCGAGGATGCCGATGCTCGTGTCGTCGTCATAGTCGCGGGCGGCAAGGTGGCTGCCGCACTCGCCGCAGAAGCCACGAGTGGTCTTGCCCGGGTATGTGTCGTACCAGGTCGGCTCGCCGCCCTCGCCGACCCACTTCAGCCCGGTCATCGGGAATCCGAGCCACCACTGAAACGGAGCCCCGGAGCGTCTGGCGCAGTGCGCGCAGATGCAGACGTGCGGGTCATCCACCGGGCCAGTGACGGTGAACCGCACCTTGCCACACAGACAGCCGCCGGAGCGGACCTTGGTGTCGGTGCCGTCGAGAGACTCAGACACGAGTTTCATCCTTGCCTTGAATGCCAGTTATGCCCGCACATGGAGTCAACGCGTCACCGCCACTACGCGACACGGCGGCCGCCGGGACTCCATGTACCGCATGGATGGCATCCGGGTGGGCTTGACGATGCTGGCGGCAGATCCTCGCCACCTACTCCATATCGCAGGCATCCTCTGGGCCGCACGGTGATCCAAGAGAACGCCCTAGTCCTCCTCGCCGCACCATCCGTCCACGTCGCGTACGCCCGCTGCGGCGAGTGCGGCCAGGTGGGCCGGGCAGCCGAACGCCTCCGCGTCGGGGCGCGGCGCCGGGATGATCTCCGGGGCGTGGAGGTGTCGTAGGACCGCGCCGTCGAGCCGTTCGAGGGCGGGGTGGTCGTCGTGGGCGCAGGTGTGGGGGTGCGGGGTCTCGGCGACGGTGCGCAGCAGCGTGCGGATGTCGCGGGCCAGGGCGATGGCCGGGCCGGGATGCGTGATGCGCAGGGCTGTGGCGGCGGTCAGGACGAGTACGGTCCGCTCGCGGTCGTCCGCGGCGTGCGCGTGCCGCCGGGCGGCCCAGATGCCCTGGAGCTCGCGGGCCGGCTCGTCGCGCCCGTCGAACAGCGCGGTGAAAGGCTCGATGGCGAGGGTCCCGTCGGCGCGCAGGAACTCCGTGTCGAGGTGCCCGGTCTCCCGGTGGCCGGACAGCTCCTCGCGGCCTTCGCGTAGTGCGCTGAGGGTTTTGCGGGCGGTGGCGGCGGTGAACCGGGGGCACAGCCAGAGTGTGAGGTCGATCCCGGCCTGTTCCAGGAGGGCGCGGCCGCCGTCGTCGCCCAGGTGCACGCCCAGGGTGAGGGTGTCGTCGGCGATGGCGGGGCGGTCCGGTTCGTCGTCGAGGAAGCCGGGCAGCCCGGGGTGCCCGTCGTCGCCGTGCGCGCAGGGGTGGTCGAGGGCATCGAGGGGGACCTCCTCCAAGGTCTCGATCAGGTCGTCGAGGACCCATCGCTCGCGCACGACCCCGGACAGCGCGTACCAGGACGCCGCCGTCGCGACCAGCACGCCGCCCGCCCGGTCCCCGTCACCTGTCACGAAGCGCAGTTCCGAACCGGCGTCGGCGATCTCGTTGTAGGCGTCGAAGCCGTATCCCTCCAGGACGGAGTTGAGCCTGTCGAGCGTGTCCTGGGCGTCCTCGGAGAGGCGTGCCGGCACGTCGGCGGCGGAGCCGGGCTCCAGCCGGTCCATGCCCACGCGTGCGAGCCCTGCGATGTTGCGCGGGCAGGCCCATTGTTCGCCGGTCCAGCCGATCGCGGAGAAGTCCGTGTCACCGTGCGCCAGGGGGCGGGCGACGTCCTTCAGATAGTGCGGCGGGTCGTCGAGGCCGTCCTCGTACGGGTGCTTGGCGTGTGTGCACGGGCGGTTCTTGAGCGCGCGGTCCGCCCGGTCGAGCGCGTCGTGGACGGCGCCGGACACCCGCTCCGGCCTGCGGTCGGTGTACGGGAGCGTCATCGCGAGGCCGAGCACCCACAGCGGGGCGCGGTCCCCTCCGGGGTCGGCGACCAGTCGCCGTACGCAGTCGAGGACAGTCTCGTCATGCTCCGGGTTTCCGTGCGCCCGGACGTCGTCCTGTACGCCCTGCCAGGCGCCGATCAGCGCCTGCAGGTCGGGGGTGGTCTCGGATGGGCCGGCGACGCCCTCGCCGTCCGTGGATTCGATCATGCCCGGTACGACGCGGGGCCCGGAGCGGAAGTTCCCGCGGGTGCACGCGTAGCGGCGAGCCGGGGTCCGATGTGCCGGGATGAGTGGCTGTGACCCTCGGCCATCACGCGTTGGGGTCCACGTTCCACGTCTCCGGCAGATCGCTGCCGCAGAAGACGCAGACGAAGTCGTCCTCGCGCACGATGTTGTGCTCCTGGCAGCCAGGGCACCGGCGAAACACCACTTCGTGGGTGAAGCCAGAGGGTCGTTCGAGCCCTACGTCGTCCAGAGCACGAGCGACTTCCGACCAGGAACCGATGTCGGGGCAATATCCGGTGGACTGGTTGCTGATCTCGCTCACGGCCCACCGGTCCGCCTCGCGCACGAAACCGATCTCGCCGGCGCTCAGAACCATGGCTCCGCCGGCGCAGGCCACGTGCTCACTCCGGCGCGGCGCCAGCCGAAGCGCACCGTCCGTACCGACCACGAAGGTGAACGGCTCGGCCAGCTCCGCCGCCGATCGCCCAGCGATCCAGTCGTCGAATTCTGCTGCCGAGCTGATCCGGCGCCCGTCACTGCCAGGCCGGACGGCAGCCTTCAGATCGACCGGTCCGACGTATCGGTAACTCCGACCCCGTGCACTCACATCAGCCAACCTAGAGCACTACGACACACGCCCTAAATGTTGCTGGCCATGACGTTGGTGACGCTCGCGTTGAGGCGTGAGGCCGGAGGACGGTTTCTGGCGGCGGTGTGAGGCCGGTGGTAGTTGTAGTGGACGTTCCAGACCGCGATCGCCCGAGCTCGTTCTGCTGCAGAGGTCCACTGCCTGGCGTATAGGAGTTCTTCGGCGAGGATGCGCTGGTAACGCTCGACCTTGCCGTTGTGCCGGGGCGTGTAGGGCTTGGTCCGCTGGTGGCGGGAGGCCCACGAGGTCAGGGAGCGCATGAAGACTGCGGCGCGGTAGTTTGCGCCGTTGTCGGTGACCACGCGCATAACCGGTGAATGCCATGGGCAGCGAAGAACGCGCGGGCGCGGCTGAGGAACGCCACGGTGGTGGCGGCCTTCTCATCGGGAAGGGGCTCGGTGTAGGCCAAGCGGGAGAATCCGTCGACGGCAGAGTGCAGGTAGACGTACCCGCCCTTGGCGCCACCGGTCTTCGCGCGCTGTGCGGCCCTGGCCTGCTCGGAGCCGCGTCCGTGGGCCCGCCACCCGCCGCCGTCGGGGATCCGTCCGACCTTCTTGACGTCCAGGTGGACCATGTGGCCCGGGTAGCGGGCCACGATCCGTTTCGACGGGCGCCTGTTGGCCGAGCCGTCAGGGGCGAGGAACCGGCGGTGGTTGATGCCCAGGCGCGCCAACCACCGGCCTACGGTGCGCTCGCTGATCTGCACTCCCTGGCCTGCGAGTTCGAAGGTGATCCGGCGGGCGGACCATTTGTTGTCCCGCCGCAGCTGCTCGATCCGTTCGACGACATCGGATGGGGTCTGGGTCGGTGAGGATCGCGGGACGCTTGGGTGGTCGTGCAGCCCGAGTTCGCCGTGCGTGTCGTACCGGTTCTTCCACTTGGACAGGCAGGCGCGGGAGACACCAGCCTCGGCGGCGACGTGCGCGATCGGACGGGTGCGGCAGCGCTCCACGAGCCTTCGGCGTCCCTCGACGGTCAAGGGGCGTTCGCATGTGTCACCGGAGCACCTCGGTGCTCCGGCCGGCCGTGATGGCGCTGAGGAGGGGGAACGCGATGAGCAGTGCGACCGCGACGAGGAGTCCGCTTGATGATCCGCTCGGAGTATGCAGGCAGTGTGTACGGCCTGCTGCCCTGCCAGATGCTGTCCGGGCAGAAGGCGAAGTGCTCGGCCGCCACCAGGAGAGCCTCGTGCTTGCCCGCAGGCGGCGCGGCGACACTGAGGTGCAGCGTGGAGAACCCGACCGCGACGACACGGGCACCGAACCGGCGCTCCCAGTCGCGGACGACCGCGGAGAACTTCGCGGTGTCGTTGTCGTAGTTGCAGGGGCCGGCCCAGCCCGCGGCTGTCAGCGCCTCGGCACCGGATGCTGCGGCGACGAGCCCCAGACGCGTCTGGGGACGGTCAGCGAGGAACGCCTGCGCGAACCCGGCGGCCAGTTGATCGGGGTTCGTTGTCGTCTCCCGACTGGGCGCGAGACCGGGCCAAGTCTGCCCGAAGGGAGCCGTGACGGCGAGGCGCCGGCCTGCGTCGAGCATGTCGCCTTCGTCGACCGCTGTGTAGGTATCCCACCACCGGGCGAGGAGGCCGGCAGAGTCGTGGCTCGCCGGGGAGGACATCTGCTCGGGAAAGACCTCTCCGGATCCCCACGGGCGGAATTCGCCGTCGTTCGGGTCCAGCGAGTCGAGCAGCAGCGGCCACAGGCCGCAACGTGTGTGTTCGGCGTGCATTCGCGTCCACAGCTCGATCGCGGCCGGCCCGTCACTGAGCCAGAGGGGTTGTACATCTCCGTCGCCCTCATCGGACGCGACCATCCGACCGGGCGGAAGGTCCAATCGGGTTTCGGGGTGCACGGGGTGGATGCCGGCGCTGTGACCGGGAGGTATCACTGAGAGGGTCCCATCACTCGATCGCGGAACTGCTGGAAAGCGTGCCAGCCCGACGTCTGCCCCGGAGTGATCAGGTCCCCTTCCGCGCAGTCGAGCGCCTTGCACCGCAGAGCCTCAGCGAGACGGAGGACGGGCGTCAGCACGTCGTCGCCGGAGCCCCGGATGTGGAGCATGACGGAGTCCACCGGGTCTTCTGAGCCAATGTTGAGCTCGATGGACCACGTGGGGCCGGAACGTTCGCCCCACGCGGGGTCCGAGAGATCAACATCGGGCACGGTCTGGATGACAGCCGCGAGCACGTCATCTCGCTGGCCGAGCGACTCCGGGGTGTAGTCGGCAGGGATCTCCTGCACCGAGGTGACGCCCTCGGGCAGGCGAAGGAGGATCACGTCCCAGCTCATCATGGCCTTCCGGATAAGACTCGAGTAGCGGTTACGGTGGGGCAGCTCAGGCTGGCTTCCGTCGGAATCACGGGATGCTGCCGACTGCTGTCAGTACGAATACAGCGCGGTCAAGGCGGGGAGCCTGCGAGCCATCTCTTCACGGTCGTCAAAATTGAAGTTCCAGGCAGGGGCCAGGTCCGGGTACCGGATGGTGAAGGCGTCGGCGGGAAGTTCCTGGCCGGTGGCCTTCTGGTGTGCGTTCCAGGCGATGCTCAGCATGTCTTCGCAGTCGAGGTCGATACCTTCAGCCGCAGCGGCGCGGACGTGGGGGAGTTCGGCAAGCGCGTCGGGGGCTGCAAGGATGCGCTGGAATGTCGTACGTCCTTGTGCGATCAGCCAGCCGCGGAAGTAGTCGAAGCCGTCGTCCGAGCAGCCGCCGTTGACGACATAGGCGGCGGCCCACAGCGGGTTCTGGTAGGAGTCGGCCATGAGATCCCACAGGGTCTGCTGCGCCGCGGTGATCTCTTGGGCTGGGCGGCGAGCAAGCAACGCGGAGGCACGGCCGGCGATATCGGAACCGTCCCTGGTGTCAGGCACGTGTTCACGGGCTATCTCGATCAACGTCCAGAACTGCTCCTTGTTCATGGCCGCGAGCATGCCACTGCGTACTGACATCGGCTCCCGGCACGGTGCCTGTCAGCGGGCACGGCTACCGTGCTGGCGTGCCGAACTCATATACGACGTTGTGGACCAACGACTTGTGCCGAGAGCTTGAGCGATCCGGCTATACCGGTCAGCGGCTGACGATGCTGTTCGGCGGGCCGCACCAGTCGCTGCCGAGCTTCCAGCGCGCGGGGGTGCAGCCTGGCGACCGTATCTACCCGGTGCGTGTCCACCGCACCCGCCTTCATGTGCTGGGGATGCTGGAGGTAGCCCGAATCGTCCCCTACGAGAACGTCGGCTCGGTGCTTCCCGATGATGACTACGTGACGTTGCTGGACTGGCGCCCGCTCAAGGCCGGATGTGTCACTGAAGTGCTCGTCGGACCGCCAGGTGCCCCACTCACGTTCGACACGGTCGTCCCGGGGGAGGTCCTGGAACGGCTGACGTTCACATCCCGTCGTGGCGAGCGCCTGCTCAAGTACGTCGAGGACGGACGGCTGATCCGCTCGGTGAGCCTCCAGGGCATCTACCGCCTCGCCGCCGACTCCGCCGAGGAGCTTGACCAGTTGGTTCGCCACGACGGCCCGAGGGGAGGAGCCGATGAAGTTTGATGAAATCAAGGCGTCCTTCTGGAGCGGACACACCTATGGTGTCCACCCCGCCTTGACCCAGGAGAACGTCACCGACGCGGAGGAAGTCCTCGGGCTGCGACTCCCCGAATCGCTGCTCAATCTTCTGCGTGTGCAAAACGGCGGCGGTGTCACGGCCGACCGGGATGCCTTTCCGACCAATCAGCCGACCTCGTGGAGCGAGGACCACATCCCGTTCACCGAGTTGATGGGGATCGGGACAGGCGGGTACGGCTTGTCGCTGTTGGACACGCCGTACTTGTTGGAGGAGTGGGGGTTGCCATCTCCAGTCGTACTGCTGTCCGGTGACGGCCACTACTGGATCGGGCTCGACTACCGGGCCTGCGGCGAGTTGGGTGAACCGTCGGTGACCTGGTTCGACACCGACTCCGGCGCAGAACTGCCGCTCGCGGCCGACTTCCGGGCATTCGTGGAGGGCCTTCAGCCTCTCAGCCGGTTCGAGTGAGCGGCCGTAGAGCCGGTCGGACGTCCGGTTTTCGCATGCTGCGGCGGGAACGAAGGCGCTGGTGGGGTGGCCTCCTTCCCGGGGAGGAAGTGATCCTTCCCGGCGCATCTGCGGAAGGGGTACGGTCCACCGCATGGTGGGCGACTTCGATGCGGCTGCGGCGATGCACGACGGCATATCGGACCGGTCGGAGGCGTGGAACTTCATCCGGGCCTTCACGGCTGGGTGGTACACGCCCTTGACCGATGGTGACGGCGTCGATGAGGACGAGCTCAAGCAGGTCGAGGGCCGGCTGGGCCTATCGCTCCCCACCGCTCTGCGTGAGGCATACCTGCTCTTCGGCCGACGTCCGGAGTTGTTCGATCACCAGGATCCGATGCTGCCTCCCCCAGAGCTTTTCGTGCACGAGGACCTCGGGGGTGTGCTGTGCTTCCGCAGCGAGAACCAGGGGTGCGCCTTCTGGGGCGTGCGTCTCCGCGATCTGGGGGAGGCCGACCCGCCTGTCGTCGTCCAGTCGCGTGAGGGCTGGCAGCCGTTCATGGACAGGGTCTCGCTGGCGTGTGTGGAGCTCGTCATATCCGAGACGTGTTCAGCGACGGAGCGTTCTACAACGCCTGCGAGCTGCCGGCCGAGGTCATGAGCGAGATTCCGCGGCTCTTCCGGCGGGTCGCCCTCCCGGATTACCCGATGTGGACGGGTAAGGATGATTCTCCGGTCCGTTGGTTCTCGGCTCCTGGGCTTCTTCTGCGTCAGGACGGGCTGACGGCCTACAGCTGGTTGCACGTCGGGGGCAAGACGCTGGCCCACCTCTCGGCAGCCTGCATCGCCGTCCCGGGACGGTGGGCCCAGTGGCAGGGAACGGAGCCGTCCGCGGTCGACGAGCTTCCCTTCTAGGACTTGTTCGGCCGATCATGGCTGTAGGCAGTCGGGCATGATGCCCGGGTGAGCACCATCGTGAAGTTCTTCGTGGCGCCGGACGACACGGCAGCGAGTCTGGCCCTCCAGTCCGGGCCGGGACCCGGAATTCGAGTTCCTCTCCTTCGGCAACTTCATTCCTGAAGAGGCCGTGGAGCGGGAATGCCTTCTGGCCGACGGCAGCTTCGAGGAACTCGTCGAAGCCGGTGAGCCACGTCTCGTCGCCGGCCAGGGACGGCGCTGGACCGTTGGCATTACCAGTCGATCCACCCGTCCTGGCCAATGACCGGTCGGGCTACCGCCGTCCTGCGATCAGGTTGGTCGTGGTGTTCCATCGCTTCGGCGACCTCATGGAGCCATGTCCCCAGGCTCGGCCAGCCCATGAAGCTCGCGGTGTCGGCGTGCGGGGCGTCCCCCAGATAATCACGCCACCTGCCCCGGCCGGCGTCGACGAATGAGTCGTCCCCGTGGCGGCCGGCGAAGGGGATCCAGTGTTCCTGCCACCAGGGCGTTTCCTCGTCATCAGGGTCCTTGATGTCTTCCCAGAGCTCCATGCGCATGCGCCGGGCATCGCCGATCTGCACGGTGGAGTACAGAGGACCACACGGAAGAACTGTGAAATACGAGGTGTCGCCGTCGTGACAGAGCAGCGAGGCCCGCAGATCGTCAGGCAACCGCAGGTTCATCCGCGACTCCAGGGCGTCGATCGCACCTGTCATTGCAGGCGGACGTAGGTCCTCGAGCCGGGCGGGGGCATGCCGGGCCAGCCATGCGTCGATACGCCGCCAAGAAGCGGCCACAGGCGGAACGACCGGTGGAATACCGATCCGAGGAGGCTCAATCACGCGCTGAAGCATGCCACCACGATGCAAACGACGCAGCCGACCAGCTTGACGATCTGTAGGAGCTTCCGTGGAGAAGGTCCGCCAGCGGAATGGGCACCGCTCACATACATCGCTCTGACACCCTCGCCGTCGAGGTCCTTCCCGAGCAGACTGGCCAACGGCCTCGGTGAGAGGGCCCCGCAGGCGCGCCGACGTCTGCCGGGCTGTCGGGGCAGCTGGAAGACCGTTTATGAACGGCACCGGCGCTGGTCGGCGGACGGTACGTGGGACCGGATCCTGTGTGCCGTTCAGGCCAACGCCGACCTTGCTGGCCGGATTGGCTGGAGCATGGTCAGCGTCGACTCGACGTCCTGCCGTCCCATCAGCACGCGGCGGGCGCTCGCAAATGGAAGCCGCGTGTTCCGAAATAGGACGACGCCTCGGCATCACCGCCCCGCCGAAGGCCGCACTCCCCGCAGAAGCCACGGGTGGTCTTGCCCGGGTATGTGTATCAGGTCAGCTCGCCACCCTCGCCGACCTACTTCAGCCCGGTCAGCGGAAAACCGAGCCACCATTGAAACGGAGCCCCGGAGCGTCCGGCGCAGTGCGAGAGGGCGATCACCCGGGAGATCTTGCTCTACCTCACCACGCCCGTCGCCGTCCCGGACGTCGCCGACCTCCGGCCCGCACGCCAGGCCAAGAACATCACCCTCACCACCGTCGCAGAACACTTCGGCGTCTGGCCTGCGGTGATCTCGTGCCTCAAACGCGGCACACGTCGCGACGACGACCTCGACAGCGACTACCGAGACTGGCTCACTGCGACCCGACCGCTCCAGCAGCGGATTCACTCATAGATGGTGGCCGCTTGAAGGGCTCTGGCCAGGAAGGTCCAGTCCCCTTCCGCGGGCAGCTGCTTCCCGAGGTTTTGATACCAGCCCGGCGAGTCGTCCATCCATGCCGCGAGGGCCTCTAGGAAGTGATCGAGGCTCTGGTTCTCCCATTCATGCCCCCGGCGGAGGTAGTCCTGTGCAGTTCTCGGACGAAGGCGACCAGCTCGTCGCGGCTGCGGACCTCGCTGTCGGGAGTAAGTGACATGGAGCGAAGGTACCTTGCGCCTGCGAGCGCCTCCCCATGCTTGACGATCAATAGGAGCATCAGTAGACGGAAGACGAACCGCATGGCCCGCCAGCGGGATTCGACCTGGGCGTATCGGCCCGCGATCCGGCTCACGGCCACTTCGAACGCCTCACGCCAACGGGCGGGATCTATGCTGTGACCGGCGGTCACCGTCTCGTCGTTTGTCCACACATCTCACGATGATCAATGGTGCCGCACCCGTTTCCGCACCGGCCCCACCTGCAAGAGCACGGTCTACCGCGAACGAGTACATGCTCCTGACCTCATTAGGGTGGCGGGCTCGGATCGCAGGCCCACCACTCGTCCCAACACGAGAACTGACTGAAGGACGCCACATGCTCCCGACAGGCCAGATCCGGGCGCTCCTGAGGGAGCACGACGACCCCCGCCACCTGGAACGCCCTGCGGACTTCGACAAGGGGGCTGCGCTGGACTGTTACACCCGTTTGGTGAGCGCTCTTGAGGAACGTTTCGGGCCGTCCTGCTCAAGTGGCCTGGGCCAGGACGCCAGTTTCTGCGGTGTCATCGATGTCCCAGCGGACGCGACGGGCTTCGGCCTTCCCATGGGCGTCGCGATGAGCAACTTCGGCAATTACTTCGTCACCGCATCAATAAGAGTCGGTGAGGGTGTCCCCAGAGGGGAGACACGCCCGCCTGAAGAGTTCGTAACGTGGCTCGACTGTGTCTGTACGGCAACGGGGTGCACTTTCGTCCCAAACGAACTGCTTTGTGAGCCGTACGACGGGCCGTCGGTCCTGTCGGCGGCAGAGGACCTGGAGCTGGCGGCGGCGCTCGTGGCCGCGGGCTTGGCCGAGGCCGATGACACCAACGAAGAATTGGGAAAATCGGACTGGCACGACCGGTACTTCGAGTACATGTGAGATAGCTGAGGCTCCGTCGGTCACAGCCTGTGGCGACCTGCGCGCCGCTCGCTTCCCCGACGTCCTGTCGGGCAAGGAAGACGGCTTCGCGCACAGCATCGTAGAGAGCACCCGGACGCCGAACCTGGTGTGGCCACACCCGTCCCCATACCGGTTCACCAGCAGATTCACGCTCTACACCTGGAGTATTAGGCGTGGGCAGGAGGACCTTCGCCGAGGAACCGCCTGTCGCCTGCTCCAAGGGATAGGAGCTCGCGGCGGAGCGTTTCTCCGGTGAACTCACTCCCCCGACCGGCTCACACGGCCCCGGACCTGGGCGTATCAGGGGTGGCGAGGGCACTATCCATGCGTTCGTGATCAGGAAACTTCTCGGCACTGCCGCGCTATCCCTCGCCCTCACTCCGCTCGCCCTGGCTGCCGCTGCCAGCCCCGCCCGATGGCGTGCTGCCGTGGAGATCACTGGCTCCGGGGGACAGAGGCGGCGAGGGCCTGCAGGCTTGCGTCGACGAAGCACGCAAGACGCGGCCCCATGCGTGGACCTGTATGGGCGGGGTTCTCACGGTCACCACAGACAGCCAGGGACGAACGACAGACGTCTCGTACGTGATCGCCCCCGACAGCCCAGCCTCGCCAACTCCGCGGCTGGCTGCCCCGGGCAGGGACGACTACGACTCGTGGTGTGAGAACGGCACGGTCCGCAGCCGGAAGATCAACGACTACACCGCAGAGGTCAAGGGCAACGGCGCCTACGGGGACAGCAAGGGAGCCATCGGCAGCTTCGACGTGGTCTACCGACAGTCCTTCGACGGGAAGAGGCCTCGCTGGCGCACCGTGCTGGACTGGGACAGCGGACCGGAGATCAATCCCGGTGTCTGGACGAACAACTGCCGGGTCAACGTCAGCGGCGGGCCCGACGACTACTGTGGGAAGAGCGAGGTCAACCTCGCCTCGATCAATGCCGCGGCTCCGCGTGGCTGGTGGCCTAGCAATCACCGGTGGGCCTACAACGAGCAGCGCCTGACCGGGGGCGGGAAGTACCACGATGACCACGAAGGAGAGTTCACCGCCTTCGGCCACCGGCAGTTGTTCAAGGCCGGCGTGCTGCACACCGGCCGGTGGCACAAGTGCAACTCCTCGACCGGCTGTCAGTACTACCAGGTGCCCTGGAAGCCCTGACACCCTGCCGACGGAACTCCCGCCGGTCCTCCCGGGGGAAACCGTCAGTTCTTTCCCGCGAGGATCTGCAGTTCCCTCTCACACAGCCGCGCGAAATCGGCGGACAGTTCGACGGGTACTTCACGCTCCTCGGCGGCGGCACACAGGTGGTCGAGCACCGCAGCCAGCTCGTTGAAGTCGCCGACCGGACGCAGCAGCCACAGCCGTCCCGATGGACGCGGCGGGATCCCCGCGACGGTCAGGTCCGCAGCAGCGTCCCGCTCCCGGGCCTCCCTCTCCGCAGCCGAGACGGGACGGCACTCGACATCCAGCAGCTGACCGGCCGCGGCAAAGGTGGTGTCGATCTCCCAGCGGGTCGACCGGTCGGGCACCCACGTCCGAGCGTTCCGCGGCCACACGTAGGGCAAGAACACCCACATCGGCGCCGCAGGGGCGAAAATCCAGCCCAGCTCCTCCAGCTCCCGGACCTCCGGCAACCGGTCCGGCTCCAGCTCGCTCGGCGCCGACCGGCGCACCGCCAGCTGATGCGGCCGACCACTCGCATCCCATGACATATACGCACAATACTTGTCACGGGCTCGCCTACTTGCCGCGCGTGAGCTGCGCCTACATCCGGCTGGAGACGGGGCCGAAGAACCGGCCTCCCACAGCCCCCAAGCGCGGGGCTACCGACCGACCCTCCCGGGCCCGGGGCGCGCCCTGGGTTCTTACGGGTGACTCCCGCTTGTGCCGTCCACCCTTGTCTGGTGCGTTGCCCTACCGTGTGGCCCGGTAAGGCCTGAGGCGGGCCTCGTACCGACCACCACCCGATCCGGTGCCTCGGACGCAAGGAACGTAGACACCTCACGTTGCTATGCCGTCAAGCCGTGCCGCCCGAGTGGTGAGGTCAGGCCTCTTCTTCCTCGAACAGGGTGTCTCCGATTGCGACGAGTTCGTCGTCGGTCAGCTGCGGCGGGCTCCAGTGTCTGGTTCGGGCGTGCTGGACGAATCGCTGGTCCAGGATGACGTGGTACCGCTCGACGTAGTGGGCAAGGTCCGAGTACCAGAACCACTGGCCGTCAGTGAGCAAAGACAGCCCGCCGATCAGCTCGCGTTCCGGGCTGAGGACGTCGTAAAGCCTGGTCCCGGTGACAGCAAGGACTCCCCCTTCACGCAGGTAACGCGCGAGGGACTGCTCGTCCGGATCTCCTTCGCCACGTACAGCAGCATGAAGCGAGGGCCCATCACTCCGGCCGTGCCCGAGTTCCCGGAAATCGCCGACGAAGCGGCCTGAGACTGAGGACTGGTCGCTGCTCATGGCACGGGAGCCTAGCCACCCGAGCCATAGCTCCCATGCCCTTTTCCGATGACCAGGGCTATGCGGCTTGCGCTGTCTCCTCGGCCCCTGTCGGGAAGGCGACTGCCTCGTCGAAGGCCTGTCCGTGCTGGAGGCAGTGGTAGAGCTGGCCGATCATGCGGTTGAAGAGGTTGCGCTGGGCGGCCGCGTGCCAGTCGCCTTGCTCGCGGCGGCGGCGGTAGTGCGCGTTGGCCCTGGTGGACGCCCGGAGCGAGGCGAAGGCCCAGAGGTAGCCGGCGTGGTTGAGTCGGTCGTTCTTCACCCAGCGTCTGGTGATGGCGGACTTTTTGCCCGAAGCCCGGGTGATGGGTGAGGAGCCGGCGTAAGCCTTCAGGCCGCGGGCGTCCGCGAAGCGGGTGCGGTCGTCGCCGATCTCGGCCAGGACACGGGCGGCCAGCTGGTGCCGAGACCGGGGAAGCTCAGCAGGATCTCGGCATCCGGGTGCTGTGGGAAGGCCTCTTCCACCGCGTCGGCAAGCTGGCCGGCGGCGGTGCAGGCGGCGTCCAGCTGGAGAAGGAGGGCGAGCATCTGGTCGTCCTGGTAGAGGAGGAACTCGAAACGACGGACGCCGCACGCCACCACCAGGGAGGAGAAGTCCTGGCGGGACTCCAGCCGCATTTCGGCGGACATGCCGTTGCCCGCGAGGTCGCCGGCCAACCGCAGGACCGCCGAGTACGGGACCGGCCCGCCCAACAACGCCGAGTCGAACATCTTCGGCGCCCACTCGTCGTCTACCGCGGGGTGGACGCTGGTCCACTGAGGCAGGGTGGTGCACTCGGTGAGCAGCTCCTGCAGGGAGAACGTCCCCACCCGAGCAGCTCCCTTGGTGGCCACGCGAAGAGCAGCGGTGTACTTGGTGCCAGTCTCGCGCTGTACCTCACGGGCACGCTGAGCGGCGGTGTTCTGGCGACGAGGCATCGGTCTTCTCCGTCTCGACGGGTACGCCCACGCCGCCCGTCGACGAAGAGGAACGGCGTCGGGGCGACGCGGGCCCCGTAGGACCTTGGCCGATCGCGGGACGACGGCGTGGGCGTCGGCCTGCGGCGGGTGGCGGTGCGCGTCCAGCCGACGGCACCGTAGCGCATCGCCCGCTCTGTGAGGGGCGGATCACGACGCGCGGGGCTGTGCCTGGCCGTCGGGCCGTCCGATCGCCTGCCACGTCCACTGCTCGTGCGGGAGGCGCTGGAGCATCGGCAGCGGCGCGTAGTCGATCCGAATGCCAATCCCGGCGATCCGCTCGGCCAGGCGGGCAGCGGTGACGGCCACGACCTCCACCGCCCGCCGGCGCCTGGGTCTGCCCGTCGAGGACGTCGAGCGCTGGAGCGCCGCGTCGTACGGCGCGTACGAGGTTGAGCCCGTGATGGGTGCATGCTGGCGACGTTCCACAGCGGCAACCACGCCACGCTCGTGCAGTCCAGCCAGACGCCCGGCCTTGCATGGTGGGCGATGCGGGAGACCGGCGGCCCGTATCGGATCGCGCTTCTCCCCGCCTGCACCGTCGAGAACGGGAGGTGGTCCACCGACGCCACGGCGGCCGACGCGTAGGGTCCGCCGCCGGGAGAGCGACCGGTCCATGACCACTCAAGAGGGTGATCGCGCCGACGGCGCCGCTGCCGAGTTTGAAGGCGACGCCCTGCTTGGACGATGCGGCTGCCCTCCGGGAAGAAGGGGCCCGGCCTCGCGACCGCCGGGAGCAGCGGTCCCAGCTATTCCGTCGGCACCGGCCCCACCAGCTCCTCGGTGCCCGCGACCAGGGCCTCGGCGGGGCGGAAGTTCCCGAGTTCCACGGCGAGCACGGCGCGAATGAAGGCCGCCAGGCTGATGCCGCTGTCCAGGCGGAGGTCGAACATCCGGTAGATCCCGTCCTGGTAGGAGGGATCGTGCCTGCACCCGGCTTTCAGACAGTGCCCTTCGGTCGCGAGGGCCAGGCGCTTGAAGGTGCGGTTCTTCTCCTCGGCATCCTGAGCTGGGCACCCGAGGTGGTCGAGCCGGATCCGGTAGTGCCGAGACGTCTTCTCGATCGTGAGCCGGCCCCCGCCCGGCGTGATGTAGCGCCCCAGGGCCACCTCCCCGTAGGGGTGGAGCCGCGGCAAGCTCGGCTCCGCTCGGCTTCGAGGGTCTTGATCAGGCCGGTGCAGTCGGCGTTGACCAGGACGGTGTCCTCGTCGACGGAGAGGACGTTGAGGTCAATGTAGGGGCTGGTCAGGACGAGGTCGGCGTCGCCATAGGCGGGGAAGGCGCCGGTGTCCGGCTGGGGCGGGACGATGAACTTCCAGCTCTGCAGCGGTTCGGGGAGCATGTCGCGGATGCCGTCGTGCCGGGCGAGGAACACCCCCGGCCGCAGGGCGAGGAGCATGGAGTCGATGTGGTTGTCGGCCATGCGGTACACGCGGTGGATCCGGTAGCGGCCGGCCAGGTGGCGCTCCAGCCAGTCGGTGCCGCGGGCCTGGTTGGCCTGGGCGATGTTGACCACGAGGTCCTTGCCGAGGCGCAGGACCTGGGCGCCGTCGAGCATCATCTCGTAGCCGACGTCGTACGGGCTGGGCTGCGGGTCGTCGATCGGCTCGGTGGGGCCGCCCAGGGTGGTGGTGGCGTCTCGGGCGTAGGACAGGTCGAAGCTGGCGTCGGTCAGGGTGGGGCGCGGCATCGTGGTCCAGCGGGCGCCGGCCTGCCAGTAGCCGGTGAACACCTGGGCGAGAAGGCGGGTTTCCAGGTAGCGGGCGCGGATCGCGGGCGGGGTCTCGATGATCTCGTCGCCGAGGATCAGGGTGTTGTCGCGGATGTTCAGGGCGGGGACCGGGGGTGCGGTCCAGCCCAGGCCGGCGATCGGCGCCGGGTCGGCGGGCAAGGGGATCGGCCGGTGGACGGTGATGCCGAGGTCGGTCAGGGCCTGGGCGAGGTCTTCGACGTCCTCGGCGAGCTCGGCGGCGTAGCGGCGGTTGATCGCCCACTGCTCCGGCCTCGCACCGGCTTCGGCGGGGGTCACGAGGCGGGGGTAGGCCCAGTCGGAGCGGAAGCCGGTGAGGTTCTCGTGGTGGAACAGCTCAAAGGAGACGTCGCGGTCGTGGCCGGTGTAGTTGGCAGCGGATCCGACGACGATCTCGCGCAGGCGGGTGAAGTCGTCGTGACTGCTCAGGCGCATGGGTGGGGCTCCTTCAACTCGCGTGGTCAGGCGGCTGTGGTGAGGGTGCGGTGCGTGTGGGTGCGGCCGTGGCGGGCGTGCAGTACGGCTCCGCCGCCCGGGGTGGGGGCGAGGGTGCGAGCCTCGCTCCAGGCGCTGAACCGCCACTCCCCCGAGCCCGCGGGCAGCAGCGCGAAGGTCCGCTCGGCGGTGGTGAGCGTGAGGTGGCTGCCGAATTGGTCGAGGCGGGCGGGCATCAAGTCGCCGTCGAGGGGCTGGTCGCGGCTGAAGTTGGTGAAGCCGGCCGGGAGGTGCAGGGTGCGGGGCAGACCGGCGGGGAGGGTCCTTTCCAGCGGGGTGGGGTGGTTGATCAGCGCGTCGGCGGCGGCCAGCTGCTCCTGCCAAGCGCGCGGGAACAGTGTGGCGAGTTCGAGGGTGAACAGGACGTCGATGACGGCGTGGACGCGGGTGGTGGTGCCGAGGTTGCGGCTGGCGTGCTCGCGGGAGAAGTCCCCGTACCAGAACTCGCCTACCTGCCAGGTGTGCTCGGTGCCGTCGAGGTAGAGGACGGCGCCGGGGGTTGGTGGTCAGGGGGATGTGGAGGCGGGCGCAGCCGCGGGCCAGGCTGTACTTGGGGTCGCAATGCCGCTCGCCGGCCGCGTTCGGGCCGAGCGCCATGAGGCGGGCGGCGTTCATCGGGGCCGGGATGGAGGCGAGGATCTCGGCGAGGTAGGGCATGCGGTCCAGCCACGGGGTGGGGGCGTAGGTGTCGGGGCCGGGGCCGCCGGGGTCGGTGCGCTCGGGGTCTCCGTTCGGGCCGATCAGCGGCAGGACCCTCCAGTCGATGTCGGTGACGGTGCCGAGCAGGCCGCCGGGGGCGCGGCCCTGCTGGAGCTGCCAGGTGTGGCCGGTGACCTGGGTGAGGTCGTCGGCCAGCCGTTCGGCGTCCAGGGACGGGGTCAGGCGGGCGGCCGCGGGCGGCAGGGGTGTGGTGGCCATGACGGGGCTCCGTTCAGGAGGAGAAGGCGGTGAGAGGGGCGCCAACGTGGTCGGCGGCGTCGAAGGCGTCGGCGGGGCGGGCGGCGAAGCGGGCATCCAGCCGGGCGAAGGACTCCTCGTGGCCCACGGTGGGGTCGTAGGCGAGGCAGAAAACGAACTGGGCGCCGTCCGGGCCGGGAACGACGGGCATGGAGACGATCACCCCGGTCCGCGTGGCGGAGTTCCAGTTCAGGCGGAGGTCGGCGAGGGCCTGGTGGAAGACGGCGGCGTCGGGGGCGTGCCAGGTCGGGGGGACGTGGTACTCGACGACCGCCCGGGCCGGGCGGGCGGCGGCGTCGACGATCCGGTGGGCGATGACCTGGTAGATGTGCAGGGAGCCGGAGACCTGGGCGTTGACCTCGGTGAAGTACAGGTGGCCGTCGGGGGTGGTGAGGGCGTCGGCGGACAGGTGGCCGCGGTAGCCGAGCGCGCGGTAGACCTCGGCGAGGCGGGTGCCGCCGTCGACCAGGCGGGCGTGCAGCAGCGGGTCGGCGCCCTGGAGCGGGACGGTCTGGTGGGACAGGCGGCGGCCGACGTAGTGCAGGCGGCCCTGCTCGGTGGGGCAGGTGCCGGAGTCGTCGGCGTAGTGCTCGGAGTAGACCGCCTGGGCGCCGGGAACGAACGCGGCGACAACCACGCGGTGACGGCCGTCGGTAGACGCCCAGTCCCAGCGCTGGTGCCAGTAGGCGGTGACGCCGGCCGGGCCGGGGGCGAGGCGGTGCAGGTGGCGGGCGCCTACATGACCGGTGGCCAGGGTGCTTTGCTCGGGCAGGAGGATCTGGTTACCGACGCCGGCGCCGTTGTGGGCCTGCTGGACGACCACAGCCTCGGCCTGGGCCAGGAGCCGGTGCGTGGCGGCGACAGCTTCCTCGAGAGAGCGGCAGACCTCGCCGGGAACCGTGGGGACGCCCGCCGCGGCGGCGATGGCACGGAAGTTGGCCTTGTTGTTGCCGATCTCCCCGCCGCCCTGCGCGAAGTACGCAGCGCCAGGGGACCGGTCGGCCACGCCCAGCGATGCGGCGAAGCGGTCGACGGCGGCCGACGGCCACAGGGCGAAGACCTCGCTGACCGCCTGCGGGCCGCCCGCCGGGCGCAGCGCGGCACGGACCTGGTCGAGGAAGACGGGGTCGGTGAGCGATTCGGGGTCCAGGAGCATCCCGCCGTACCGGCCGGGCGGGGCCGTCAGGGCGGTGATCTCACTGAGGCCGGTGCCGGTGAGCGTGCAGGCGTAGTCGAGGAAGCCGCGGTCGGGTTCGGTGCACAGGATCAGGACGTCGCCGGGGCGGGCGAACCAGGCCAGGCGCTGGGTCCAGGCCCGCATGTCCGCACGTGAGCGGATCGCGGGGTCGATGTGGTTGCCGATCAGGATGCGCAAGACGGTCTCCGTACAGGCAGGGGCGAAGTGTCAGGGGCGGAGGGTGGCCGGGAGGGCGGCGAAGGTGCGCATCGTGGCCGAACGCTGCCGGAGCGCGGTGCCGGCCGAGCGCAGCGGCGTGGGGCAGGTGCGCAGGGCGTCGAGGGTGGCGCGCAGGCAGGCTTGGGCGGCGCGGGTGCCGATGCAGGAGTGGGTGCCCCAGCCGTACCCGAGATGACGGTTGTGCCTGCGGTCCAGGAGCAGCTGCTCGGAGCTGGGGAACTGGGCGGGGTCGCGGTTGGCGGCGGCGAAGAGCAGCACCACGGTGTCGCCAGCGGGGACCTGGACTCCGGCAATTTCGCAGGCGCGGGTGGCGGTGCGGCTGGTGCCCTGGACCGGCCCGTCGAAGCGGACCAGTTCCTCGGCCGCCCACGGCACCACCCGCGGATCCCGGCGCAGCCGCTCCTGCGCGTCCGGGTGGGTGGTGAGGGTGTGCAGGGCGTTACCGATCGCGGCGGTCATGGTGCTGTAGCCGCCCTGGAACATCACCCGCGCGGTGTTCCGGATGAACAGCTCCTCCTCGCGGCCGGCGGCGGGCGGAGTGTGGGCGCGGACGTGCGTGAGAAGCCCGTCCGGGCGGCCGCTGCCGGTGAACCAGGAGTCGACCAGGCCGGTCAGTTCCTCCCTCGCCCGGCGACCCGGCTCGACCAGGGCAGGGTCGAGGCCGCCGTCCATGCTGCGCATGATCGCCTCGGAGGCGGCGGCGAACCCGGCAAGCGGCGGCTCGTCCACGCCGAGGAGGTCGCAGACCACGGACAAGGACAGCGGCGCGGCGAGGCCGGCCATCACGTCGAACGACGGCTCATCCCCGACCTCGCACAGGATCCGGACGGCACGAGCGCGAGCACGGGCCTCCAGTCCGGCGAGGTCTTGGGCGTGCAGCGCGTTCATGAACAGCGACCGGACGCCAGCCTGGCCGGGCGGGTCCAGCGACTGCACGCTCAGACTCGCGGCGGGAACGGATCCGCCGGTACGGCGCCGGTCGCGGGCGAACGTCGCGTGGTCGCGCAGAACCTGGACGCAGTCGGCGTAGCGGGTGACCAGCCACGAGGACATGTCGTCGTGCCAGGACACCGGGGTCTGCTCCCGCAGCACGGCCAGGGCCGGGTAGGGGTTGTCCAAGGTGGCGGGGTCGAGGGGGTCATAGGTCAGCACCGGCAGCATGAGCGCCTCCAGAGCGTCACGGGGAGGGGTTGTGCAGGGGTCCGGGCCGGCGCCGAGGCCTGACCCGGACCCTGCTACAGGGACGCAGCAGGTGATCAGTGGTCGTAGGACATGGCGGAGTCACCCCCCTTTGTCCGTGGGATCTCGCGGCCCGGTCCGGGCTCGCCTCACCAGAGTCCGCCCGCAGCTGACCGACCGTCATTGCCGCCCAGAGGCAGGGACATTGCGGGCCTCCCGCAATGGGCCGTGTCGCGTACGGGAGCGGTGTCGCGCTGTCACAGGGGTGGGCTACGGTTGCTGCTCCCGAAGCCTTCTGCTCCCGCCGAGGGGTGCCTATGGCCGCCACCATCAGCCGCGCACGCCGAGCCACTATCGTCAAAGAGGCCGCCGGAATCCGGATGCGCTGCCAGCGCGAACGCCTCGACACCGAGCACACCGCAGCCGAGATCCGCCGCGTCCTGCCGGAGGTCTCCGGCCTGGAGGCCTGGAGGCTCGCGCTGGGCTGGTCCCGCGCCGCCACGGTCACCCAGGTCCGCGCCCTCTACGTCGCGGACGGCCTGTTACCGCGCGGCCTGAACGAACCGATGCTGTGCCGGTGGGAACACGACTCCGGCGAGCGCCCTGACCGTGAGTACACCGTCATGCTCTGCCGCGCCTATGGCGCCACCCCCGCGCAGCTCGGACTGGGCTTCCCCGAACACCTCGGCTCGGGAAGCGAGTTGTCGGCGGTGATCCGGTACGGTCGGCCCCAGACCGACACGTGCAGCGCTGGCGCACGGGAAATGGTGGTGCACATGACCACAGCCGCCGGCCTTCCGGCCGTCCGTGAATCCCTCCAGCTCGCCCTCCTCGCCGACCCCCACGCAAGCACCGCGGTCACCGAGCTGGCCGACGCCGCAGTCGAGCACTACGCCCTCACCTACTCCAAGCACCCCGCCTACCTGCTGTTCGCTGCACCGCAACGTCGGCTGGCTCTCCGCCCTGATGGGCAACCTCGCCTTTCACCTCGACGACCACACCGGCGCGCGTGCGCACCTGGCCAGCGCCACTGCCTACGGCACCCGCGCTGGTGACGCACGGCTGACCGCATGGTCCCTGGGCGCGCAGAGCATGGTCGCCCGCGCTGAGAACCGCTACGAGACCGCCCTCGCCTACGCCGAACAGGCGGTCGCCCACGCCCCGGCCGGCCTGCCCAGGTCCCAGGCGCACGCGTGGGCGCAGATGACCTCGCTCGCCGGTCTCGGCCGGGAACACGAGGCCGACGCCGCGCTCGCATCGGCCGCCCGCGAACTCGAAGCCGACCCGGCCGGGTCCGCTCCCGGCCGATTCGGGTTCGACGCCGCCGAGTACACCCTGCACCGGGCCGAATCCGCGATCGTTCTCGGCCGCCACGACCGGGCCCGCACCGCCGCCGAAGCCTCCATCGCGGACACTTCCCCGGCCACACCCGGATGGGCCGCGGCCACCCTCGTCCTTGCCCAGGCCGAAGCATCCGGCCAACCCGGCGACGCGGCCCAGCGCGCACTCGACGTCCTTGACCGCGTACCCGCAGCACGACTGCGCTCAACCAGCCGCGCCCGCCTCGCCCGCCTCGACGCCGACCTCGCTGACACGCCGGCCACCAGTGCTGAAGATCTGCACGAACGGGTCCGCTCGCTCGCTCCGCTCATCGACAACCACGGCAACGCCAGCACCTGAGGAATCACCTGCGAGTGGAAGATGCTGCTGTGCACGCGGCCGTCTCGACTCGAGCACCTTGCCGACTGGCGGAGACGAGCAGTCGGTCAGGCCCCCTGGTCTGGACGAAGACTGACCCGATGATGCGGGCAACCCCTTCTTGGTGCCTGCAGTCCCCCGGCCATCAGCCTTACGACATCCCTCGACAAGGTGTGCGCCGCCTCGCCCGCGCACCCACAGCAGGGATCCCGACGCCGAATGGCTACCCCCGATACCGCCAAGGAATGGAGGAAACGGCATGAAAGAGGTATGGACGTTCGTCAAGAAGAGGACCGCGGCTGACGGCGCAGTCTGGGTCAGCCAGGGCGGCTCCCGGTTCAAGCGCACCGGGGACAGCCGGCTGGAGAACGAAGCGGCGTTCCAGCAGCGCATCGCCAACATGGGGTACCCCGTCCCGGCCGTCCTGGAGACCCGCTCCGACGACGCGGAGTTCTACTTCGTGGAGTCCTCGCTCGGACCGGCCTCGCTGCACGACGCGGCCTGGAGCAGCGTCGGCGAAACCCGCCGGCCGATGCCCGACACCGTCGTCGACGACGCCGCGACCGTCGGCACCCGGCTCCTCACGGCCCAGGCGAAGCACGCGCAACCCGCCACCCACGCCGCCCTGCACACCTGGTTCGAGGAAGCCGGATGGACCGACAACGTCTTCACCGACAACCCGACCTCGACACCCCCCGCACCCGCACCGTCGTCTCCGGCGCGCTGCCGAACACCTTTTCCGCCGGCGTTATCGACTGGCAGCACCACGGTCTCGCGCCGGTCGGCTACGACACCTACCCGGCCCTGGAGATCATCGCCTTCAAGGGCGGCACCAAGGGCTACTACGCCGCCCAGGCCCAGCGCGAGCGGTACGTGGCCGCGCTCGACGAAGCCGCCCGAAGCGTCCTGGGGACCAAGGGGAGCCGGCACCTGCCCGAGTTCCTGCTCATCAAGTCGCTGTTCTTCCTCGCGCTCATGAAGCCGGCCGACCTCACCGACACCGCCAAGGTCCTGAAGTGGACCTACCGCCGCACCCTGTTCACTATGGCAGCCGAGCAGTATGAGCGCACCGGCCGGATCGACACCGGGGCTTTCCCCAGCCTCGACGAATTCGCCGCTCAGTCTGAGCACTGCCGTATCGGCGGTGCGTGACCGGGTCAGCCGCCGGCTGCCCCTTTCCACGCACACGACTCGACAGGCCGGCCCCGGCGGGGAGCGACGGGTGTGCCAGGCTGAAGGTGCCCGGTGGGGTCGCGCCCGTGAAGCCGACGCCGCCCCGCCGGGCACCGGCATCCCGACCAGCACTGGAAAGCCCCTCCGTGGACAGCACCAGTCTCGAGGACCAAGGCGTCGAGTACGAGGTCGTGCTCCGCTTCCTTCGGGCGGGCCGGCCATCCTCGGTGTGTGGTCCAGGCCCCAGACGGCCGACGAGAAGTTCCTGCAGTGGCTCGGGGCGCATGGACAGCCCGGCGCCGCCCTCACATTGACCGCCACCATCGGAAGCGAGACGCGCCCGGTGAAGAGTCGGACTCACGAGGGTGGTCTGCAGGTAGTCGGAGCGGCCTGACCCGCGTACGGGGCGGCCCGCGCCGCCTATCCCGCGCCCTTGTCCGGGCGGTGCCGTTGAAGACGGCGTGGACCATGACACCGCCCCTGTGACCGGCACTTACTCCGACGAGCCTCGCCTCCCTCTGCTGACCGCCACGGAGGCTCGCGAGACGGTCGAGTTGCTCCAGAACCTGGAGCAACTCGACCCGGACAGGCACGGCCAGACGGCCGGGCAGCTCGCCGCCGACCTCGCCCGTCGCCTGCCTGCTCCGCAGCCGGAGCCGTCCCGGCACGGCGGACACCAGTGTCGGACAGAGTCTTCGGAATCCCTCCGACCTGGCGGCGCGGGCCGCGCTGCTGGACGGCACCTACTGGGAGGTCGCCGGCCGGGTCCCCGACGCATCGCGTTGACCGCCGCCCGCAGGTCGAGCAGGGAGGCCGGTTCGGGCTCCGGCTCCTGGACGGCGAAGTCCCGCCGTCTGTCGTCGACGAAGACGATCTGCGCGTTCCGGGCGACATCGTCGTCGCGGACCTCGAAGACGTCGGCGCGGACGCCGCCGACGACGAGTGACACCGCCCTGAGCGGCGGCCGGCCGGCATTCGGAGCGACGCTCTCCCGTTCGCTCGCCACCAAATCAACGGGCTACGGCGGTACTTCTTACAGCTCCCCGACCTGCCCGGCGGGCTGTGGCCCCTGCGCGCCAAGGCGCCTGCGCCCCGTCACCGCGGTTCGGTGACGGGGCGACGATGTGGAGGCTGGCTCCAGTTAGGGCTGGTCGCCGATGTAGCGGTAGATCTCGGAGTTGGCGTTGACGCCCCAGACGGTGCCGTCGGCTGCCGCGCTGATGTCGGTCAGGCCGCCGGGGACGCCGTGCCACGGGGTGGCGTCGTCGTTGGTGAACCGGTAGATCTGCCCGTTCGCGTTCACGCCCCACACGTTGGAGCGCGACCCCGCCGAGATCTTCACCAGACCGCCCGCGATCTTCTTCCAGTGGCCGGTGGTGCCCTGGTCGCCGATGTAGCGGTAGATCTCGGAGTTGGCGTTGACGCCCCAGACGGTGCCGTCGGCTGCCGCGCTGATGTCGGTCAGGCCGCCGGGGACGC
>NZ_JBITBZ010000016.1:100443-109783 GCF_044452745.1 Streptomyces sp. NPDC051822
GACGCCGTGCCACGGGGTGGCGTCGTCGTTGGTGAACCGGTAGATCTGCGCATTCGCGTTCACGCCCCACACGTTGGACAGGGACCCCGCCGAGATCCCCGTCAGACCGCCCGCGATCTTCTTCCAATGAGCCATGTCGACCTTGTTCCCCTCACTCGTGCCGTTCCTGCAACGGCTCGGCCCGAGACTAGGGCCGTCAAATGGCCTAATACGGGGATTGGTTAAACTAAATAATCTGAAAATGAATGTTTGACGCTTATCATTCCCAGCCCGCTTGAGGAGAGGGACAGCTGGCTGGGGGCACATTGACCGGATGCGCGGTCCCACCTGAGGGGGATCGACGCAGCGGCACGGCATGTGCAGGGGAGAGCCGCGTCTCCGGCGTCGCCATCGCCACCGCGATCCTCGAGCTCGTCGTCTGCTTCCACCACGCCGTCCTCGGCGACGACCAGGGCACACCGACACCACCGCCCGGCTCCGCGACCTCACCGAAGGCGGCGACTACGCGTACTACACCGACATCGCCGCCTTCATGGCCGACCGGCCCGCCCTGCTGAGGTCCGCTCGATGCCGAGAACACGGTCCGCTGACGGTGGCGACATCTCGTGCTGGCCCGCCGCTCCGCCGTTGAAAGCTGAGTCCGGTTAACGGATCTCGGTCGAAACCGGGTCCAGGAAGAAGAGGCACTGCTTCGCGTTGAATTCGACCAGTTCGGCGACGAAGTGGAACTTATCGCCCGCCCGGACGGTGTCGGGGGTGCTTCGGCCAGTCAGCTTGAGGTCGTGGGTGTTGACGTCCTCGTACTTGAAGGCAGGTCCGCCCTCCGTCTTCGGACCCTGGTCACCCGGGCCCAGGAGGAAGTCGTAGCGGGTGTCGTAGTCGCCGTGGGGGGCCATGTGCACGATTGAGCCGTCGAAGGCGACCGTCTTGCCCTTGTACTTGGTCGCGAAGTCCAAGATCGAGCTGTCGCAGCTGTCCGGCGTCTTCAGCAGCGTCGCGAACTCCGCGTTGGTCTCGGCTGTGATCACTTCAGCGGCAGCTGACCCGGCCGCGGCCGGAGTCGGCGTGGCGGAGGGGTCTGCGCTCGCGGTGACCGCCGTCGGCTTGTTCGACTCCTTCTCGCCTTCGTCCTCGAGCGCCGCGGCCACGCCGATGATGATGGCCAAGACCACGAAGCCGCCGGCCGCGGCACCGATCAAGAGCCGCGGCACCGGCTTCTTCGGCCGGCGGAAGTCGAGGGTGGAACGCAGCATGCCCTGCGACTGTCCCACCAGCTCCCAGCCGTCCTTCTGCATCTTCGAGATCACCAAGCCGTCGGTACCGCGAACTGCCTGCACAGTCCTGTGCTCGTACCTGATCACGTCGGTCACGCGGCTCCGGCCCCCTCAAAGAACTGGTCGTACCAACTGCCCCGTGAGCATAGGGGACTCCACGAGATACTCGACGCCCTCACTTTCCCCTCAGCCCTGCCTTCCGCCAGTCCGCCCGCTGTAAAGAGACCAGCGCCGGGCCGGAGGCGGCGTCCGTGAGCCAGGAGGACCAAGGCCACCATGTGGCTCAGCGGATGCCCTGAACCGGGCCCTTCGACCTGGGCAGCGGCAGCAACTTTCACGAGTCGATCGACTGGTGGGCCTACGACGGGACGATGCGCCGGCCGACGGCCACATCGATGCGGGGTCGATGCGCGTGCGGATGGCGCGGCAAGAACACCTATCCGATCGACTGGGAGAAGGTCCGCGCGGACGACGATCCGGACGCCTACGACACCTCCGGCCCCTACCGGGACTGGACGACCCACATGGACGAGGTGGCTGGCCGCGCCCTGCCGCTGCCGGAGGACCTGTCGGGTCTGCTGGCACAGGTGCGCGAGCGTCTGGACCACTCTTGCTGGAGGAGGACCAGCCCGTGATGGTGCTGCAGGCAGCCGACGAACTCGAGGAGATCGTCGCCTCGGTCGCCCCGACCGCCGTCAGACTCCTCACCCGCGGCCAGGAGGAACCAGCGCCCGGGATCGCCGAGGCCCTCGGAATGACGGAGAAGGCCGCCCGCGCCCGCCTCATCCACTACGAGCACCTCGACCGCTGACCTGTCGGCCGTTTAGCCTCGGTCGGTTGTATGTACGCAAGGGCGCCTCAGGGTCGGGGTGTTGCTGCGATCGTTGGGTGTACACGGACGGTCGGCGGGGTTGGGGGCTGTATGGGATGGAACCTCAGGTGGGTGGTGGCGGGGCTGGTGACGGCGGCGGCTCTCGTCGTGCCAGTGTGGCTGTGCGGGGTGGTGGTGTTGCCACCGCTGGTGGAGGATCCCGCGATCCGCTGGTCACTGGCCTCCGCGCTGGGTACGGCGCTGGCCGCGCTGGCGGCCTCCTGGGGGCACGGCTTCGCCACCCGGGGCCGGGCGACGACCGGGCCTGCACCGTCCGGTCCGTCGGTGCAGGCCACGGCTGAGCGCGCCGTCGCCATCGGCGGGAGCAACCAAGGCCCCATCTCCACCGGCGATGCCCAGACGCCGACTCCGCCCGCACCCGTGGAACCTGCTGCTGGACAGCCTCCCGCCCCGCGGGCGCCGGGTACGGTGTCCGCGTCCGGGGAGCGTTCGATCGCCATCGGCGGGAACAGCTCCGGCCCACTCTCCACCGGCGACCAGCACGGAAGCGCAAACTCGTGAAGTGGCCTTTCCGCCGTACCGGGAAGCAACCGGAGGCGCCCGCCCCCAAGCCTGGTACGCAGGTGGAGGCGAGTGCCGAGCGGGCCGTCGCGATCGGGGGGAACAACTACGCGCCCGTGCTGACCGGGGACCACTCCCGGGCGGTGTCCCTGCCGCCCGAGGCGCTGCGGCCCCCGACCGAGGTGAGGGCCCCGGCCGGCCTGGACACGCTGGCGGTACGCCCGGGCCTTTTCGTCGGCCGCACCCGCGAGCTGGAGCGGCTGGACGCGGCACTCGCCAGCCCAGGCGGGGCGGTGGTGCAGGCGGTAGCGGGTTTGGGTGGGATCGGGAAGAGCACCCTGGTCGCACAATGGGCCATCACCCGCCCCCACGGCCGATCCCCCATCCGGTGGATCACAGCCGACAGTCCCTCCGGCGTGCAGGAGGGCCTGGCCGACTTAGCCACATCCCTGCAGCCGGCCCTGTCCGGAGCCCTGCCCATCGAGACGCTGGCGGAGTGGGCCATGCAGTGGCTGGCCACCCACTCCGGCTGGCTGCTGATCCTCGACAACGTCAGCGACCCCGCCGACGTCACCCCGCTCCTAAGCCGCACCGGGACGCGGGGACGCTTCCTGATCACCAGCCGCCTCGCCACCCCCTGGCACGGCATCCCCACCGTGGTCCGCCTGGACGTCCTCGATGAGACCGAAGCCCTGGACCTTCTCACCCGCATCACCACTGCAGCCGGCCCCCGGGATCTGACCGGCGCCGCCGAACTGTGCGCCGAACTCGGCCACCTGCCCCTGGCCGTCGAACAGGCAGCCGCCTACTTGGCGCAGAGTCCACTCACCACGCCCCGCGCCTACCTCGCCATGCTCGACCAGTACCCGGCGGCGATGTTCCGCCAAGGCGCCGTCGGTGTCACCCCGCCCGAGCGCACCATCGCCCGGATCTGGCACATCACCCTCAACCAGATCACCGACCGAGAGCCCCTGGCCGCAGACCTGCTCCGGATCCTGGCCTGGTACGCCCCCGACCACATCCCCGCCACCCTCCTGGACGGCCTGGCCGACCCGCCCGCGCTGCAGGCCGCACTCGGTCTCCTGACGGCCTACAGCATGATCACCCCCGACCCCGCCACCGGCACCCTGGCCGTCCACCGGCTCG
The DNA here is from genome assembly GCF_044452745.1 of Streptomyces sp. NPDC051822. Lineage (NCBI taxonomy): Bacteria > Bacillati > Actinomycetota > Actinomycetes > Kitasatosporales > Streptomycetaceae > Streptomyces > Streptomyces sp. NPDC051822. The sequence continues at coordinate 104,257 of NZ_JBITBZ010000016.1, forward strand.
TCCAATCCCTCGCCCGTACACCCGACCCCGACGACCCCTACCGCACCCCCCAACTCGTCAACGAAGCCCGCGACCACGCCACCACCCAGCTACACACCGCCATGCCCGCCACCTGGGGCACCCCCTCAACCTGGCCCACCTGGCGCACGCTTCTCCCTCACATTGCTGCCCTCTCGGACCACACATCTCCCGACACCGACACCAACACCACGGCAAGCCTCCTCGGCAACGCCGGAATGATCCTCAACGACCAGGGCGAACTCACGCGCGCGACCAGCTACTTCCAACGCGGCTTGGCCAACCGGGTCCGTGTGCTGGGCGAGGATCACCACGACGCTCTGATCTTCCGCAACAACCTCGCCAGCGCCTACAAGTCGGCCGGGGACCTGACTCGGGCGATCCCGATGTACGAACAGACCCTGGAGGCCGCGGTACGCGTGCTTGGCGGCGATCACCCCGACACCCTGACCTTCCATAACAACCTAGCCAGCGCGTACGAGTCGGCCGGAGACCTGGCGCGGGCCATTCCGATGCATGAGCGGACCCTCACCGACCGGGCCCGTGTGCTGGGCAATGACCACCCCGACACCCTGCTCTCCCGCAACAACCTCGCCAACGCCTACGAGACGGCCGGAGACCTGACTCGGGCCATCCCGATGTACGAACAGAACCTGGAAGCCATCGTGCGCGTGCTAGGCGGCGACCACCCCGAAACCCTCCGCTCCCGCAACAACCTCGCCTACGCCTACGAGTCGGCGGGCGATCTGGCGCGGGCCATCCCGATGTACGAGCAGACCCTCACCGACCGGGCCCGTGTACTGGGCAAGGACCACCCCAGCACCCTCATTTCCCGCGGCAACCTCGCCAGCGCGTACAAGTCGGCGGGGGACCTGGCGCGGGCCATCCCGTTGTACGAACAGGAGCTCACCGACTCCCAGCGTGTGCTGGGCAAGGACCACCCCAGCACCCTGCGCTCCCGCAACAACCTCGCCAACGCCTACGAGACGGCCGGAGACCTGACTCGGGCCATCCCGATGCACGAACAGAACCTGGAAGCCATCGTGCGCGTGCTAGGCAGCGACCACCCCGAAACCCTCCGCTCCCGCAACAACCTCGCCTACGCCTACGAGTCGGCCGGAGACCTGACAAAGGCCATCTCCATGCACGAACAAAACTTGGAAGCCGTGGTGCGCGTGCTGGGCAATGACCACCCCAGCACCCTGACCTCCCGCAACAACCTCGCCAGCGCGTACAAGTCGGTGGGGGACCTGGCGCGGGCCATCCCGATGTACGAACAGACCGTCACCGACTCCGAGCGTATGCTCGGTAATGACCACCCCAGCACCCTGACCTCCCGCAACAACCTCGCCAGCGCGTACAAGTCGGCGGGCGATCTGGCGCGGGCCATCCCGATGCACGAGCGGACCCTCACCGATCGGGCCCGTGTGCTGGGCAATGACCACCCCGACACCCTGACCTCCCGCAACAACCTCGCCTACGCGTACAAGTCGGCGGGCGATCTGGCGCGGGCCATCCCGATGTACGAGCAGACCCTCACCGATCGGGCCCGTGTGCTGGGCAATGACCACCCCAGCCCCCTCATTTCCCGCGGCAACCTCGCCAGCGCGTACGAGTCGGTGGGCGATCTGGCGCGGGCCATCCCGATGTACGAACAGACCCTCGCCGACTCCGAGCGTATGCTCGGCAATGATCACCCCGACACCCTGCGCTCCCGCAACAACCTCGCCTACGCCTACGAGTCGGTGGGCGATCTGGCGCGGGCCATTCCGATGCATGAGCGGACCCTCACCGACCGGGCCCGTGTGCTGGGCAATGACCACCCCAGCACGCTGACCTCCCGCAACAACCTCGCCTACGCCTACGAGTCGGCCGGAGACCTGGCGCGGGCCATTCCGATGCATGAGCGGACCCTCACCGACCGGGCCCGTGTGCTGGGCAAGGACCACCCCGACACGCTGACCTCCCGCAACAACCTCGCCTACGCCTACCACTCGATGGGGGACCTGGCACGGGCCATCCCGATGTACGAGCAGACCCTCACCGACCGGGCCCGTGTGCTGGGCAATGACCACCCCAGCACCCTGACCTCCCGCAGTAACCTCGCCAGCGCGTACGAGTCGGTGGGCGATCTGGCGCGGGCCATCCCGATGTACGAACAGACCCTCACCGAGCGGGCCCGTGTGCTGGGCAATGACCACCCCAGCACCCTGCTCTCCCGCAACAACCTCGCCTACGCCTACCACTCGATGGGGGACCTGGCACGGGCGATCCCAATGTACGAGCAGACCCTCACCGGCAGTGTGCGGGTGCTGGGCGAGGACCATCCATTGCTGGGAATTGTCCGTAGTAATCTCGATCTCGCCATCGCCGAACGCGACGACGGCGAAACCGGGCGTCCTTGACCCTGTGTCACAAACATGGATGTCACCACAGGCGCCCGAGGGCCGCTCGGCGAGCGCTTTCTCCCGCGTCCGCGAACCCTTCTCCGTCCGGGAAAGCGCCCGCTGTGCTGTCACCAGGCGCTGCTCGGCGTCGGCCACGTGGCGGGGGTTCGCGAGCAGGGAGCTGGTCGGGGCGACGCTGTCGAGGGGCTGCAAGCGGGCGGCGTGATTGTTCCACATCGAGGCCGACGGTGCCGCGGTCGAGCTTTCGGCACGGCGGCCTTCGACCTGGCCGTCGCGCTGCCCGGCCCCCCTGCGCGTCACGAGAATCGCCGGTCCCCAGCCTCCGACCGCTCGTTGAACAGGCACGGAGAGCACGCTCGCGCGGTTCATGCGGCTCCACGATGAACAGCGGGGCATCCCGAAGCCGGAACTGGATTCACAGGAGGAGCGGATCCGGGTCGAGGAGGCCGTTCGCGAGGAGGCGGTCCTGCTGCCGGCCAGACGGGGGGCTGCGTGGATGCGGGCCCTACACCTGCCGACCGAGTCCTGGGTCAGGGGCCGATCGCGGACGCGGTTGAGGAGGCGATGACCGGGCTGGATCCGACGGACCGTGACGATCCCGACCGGTACGGGTACGGCGGTGCGTCGGAATCGGTGAGGGAGACGCTCAACGGCCTGATCTACTGCCTGGCCGACGTCTCCCGGTACCTCGGTCCGGCGCGGACAGCCGCGCTGCTCGCCGCCGTGTCCTGTGTCCAGGGCATCCCGCGGCCGCTCGCCAACACCCGTACGGCGTCATTCACCACGGAGAGCTCATCACCCTGTGCGCCGTCATCGACTGGGCGATCGACGCGGGCGAGGCGCCGGCAACGCCAGACCCCGCCCACGTCTGAGCTTGGGGCCGCCGTCTTCACCACTTTTTGGTGAGCTCGTTGAGGGGGTCTTCGACGTGGGCCCGGTTGATGCGGTCAGCGGCCGCAATGGCGTCGGTGATCCAGGCGCGGGCCCGCAGGGTGCTTCCGAGGTGGGTGGCGAGGGCCGCGGTGATGTCCTTGAGTCGAGCGTCGCGGTTGAAGACGTCGAGGATGAACTCGGCGAGCGGTTCGAAGTCGCCGCCCTGCGCCTCCTGGACGGCAGAGGACATCGTCGAGCGTATGCGGTAAATGCCCACCGCTTCCTTGAGTCCGCGCCAGAACCGGGCGTCGTCGTGCCCGGGAAGGTTGTTGAGGAGGGCGGCGAGCTGCTGCTCGTCGTCAGTCACGGTTGGCTCCTTCACATTGGTGTCTGCCAGTATCGAATCTGAGAATCGCAAACGGGGCGGCTTTGCAAAGGTTCTGTGCTCATCTCTGAGCGGCAGCAGCGCCGTGTCGGTTTCGAGTGCGAGGCAGCCTGCCTCAAGGCCCCAAGTGTCTGGCGCCCGTGCGGCCCGATCAGTCGATGGCTACCACCTTTAGAACTCAGGGACTGGCGCCTTTTCGCGGACACCGCCCGGGTCCGCGCGTCACCATGGGGCCTTCTCTTCACCGCCTGGAGTCTGCATGGCCGACATCCCTGCCCTCGCCCAGAGCCTGCTGGCATCTCTGACCGCCGACGAGCGGGCTGAGCTCCTGGAGCGCATCCCTCTGCCGGACCGAAACGAAGCAGGCCCTCTACCGCCGCAGGCAGCCGGCATTGTCTGCGCTGCCGCGCTGCGCGGAGTCACCCGTGCTCTCAACGCCCGCGGCGTCCCAAGCGCCGAGGCCCTCGACGAGCTAGGCGAAGTCCTCCACTACGCGTTCGATTCGTTCTTCACTGCCATCGAGGTCGCGGCGACCTACGCCGATGGAGGCCCGGGACACGGCCCCGCCAGCGGATGGTGGAGAGCTTCCTTCGACGCCTTGAACCTGCGGGATCACCTTGCGCAAGCCGTCCGAGAGGGGCACGCCTGGGGCGATGAGATCCCCAGCTACAGCAAGCCTGACTACCCATGGCGAGTAACGCAGATCGCGGGCAGAAGACGCCCGTCCAACCCCTGAGGGCCGCACCCGATCAGCGGATGCACCCCTGCGTACCGTGCAGCAAATGCGACCAGTGCTCGTGTGAGTACATCAAAGGCCTGTGCGAGGCTGCTCCGACGTGCGTAGTGCGCGGGAACATGCTGCCGCCGACATCTGCCGGGTTGGGGGTTCAGGACGCCGTCGTAGTGAGGACGGGGCGAGAGCGCCGCCGACACCGTCGTGCGCCCCAGTTTCGTCCGGGTGGCGAGCAGCACTTCCGACACACGCCCCTAGCTGCCGCGGTCCGGTACTCATGGTGTGCCGCTACGAGTACCGGACCTCGGTCGGCCTCTACTGGAACCGTCGATTGGCGCTGAGGGTAGATCACGGGAGTGCGGGCCGCACACGCTCAGCCACCGGCACAGCATGTCGCACAGCGCGCCGCCCGGAATCGATCCGGGCGGCGCGTCACAACAGGGCGAACGTTGCTTGATACGGCACTAGTACCGGAGGTACGACCAGGTAGTCGCGCCGACGATGCCGTCGGCAGTGATCCTTTCCGCACTCTGGAAGCGCTTCACGGCGTACTCCGTGGCGGCTCCGAAGTAGCCGTCCACCCCAGTAGAGCCCACCGAGTAGCCCCGGTAGATCAGCAGCGCCTGGAGCTCCTTCACCTTCGCACCGGAGTCGCCGCGATCCGTGTAGGCGTTGCTGAGGTCGTAGCCGCAGTAGAGCCCGTTGTCGACGGTGGATCGGCAGCTCACCGTCACCGCAGTCGGCGCTTGAGCGGGTGTGGCCAGAGCGGAACTGGCGGAACCGACCGGGAGCAGGGCCGCGGCCAGTACGGCGGACACGAGCAGGGAAAGTCTCATGAGCTGAGGCAACTACAAGTCCTTCGAACGGGGCGGGGCAGCCCGCCGCTGGATTGGTTGAGCGCGAACATATCCCTGGATCGACCATCAAGGCAGAGCGCACCACGGCGTACGGGGGAGCGCGCGAAGCACGGTCAGAAGCACCTGACGCGAGGGCTGCAAACTCAGAATTGGCCACAACCAGCCGTGGGGTCAGGGGCAGTCGTTAACGACTGCCCCTGACACAACCCCGGTTAAAAAAAAACAAAGTACATACACCGCCCCCCCGCCCCCC
>NZ_JBITBZ010000017.1:0-97158 GCF_044452745.1 Streptomyces sp. NPDC051822
TTTTGGGGGTGGGGGGTTTCGTTTTGGTTTGTTTGGGCCCCGTGGGGGGGGGGGGTGTTTCGTTGTTTTTGGGGGTAAAAAACCCGTTGGGGGGGGGGGGCCCCGGGGGGGCCCCCGCGGCCGTATCGGACGAACCGGGGTTACTTCTTGAGCGCGGTCATCGCCTTCGCGGTGACCTCGTCCACCTTGCCGAGCGCCGAGATCGTCTCGACCAGGTTCTGCGCCCGGTAGTAGTCGATGATCGGCTCGGTCTCCGTGTGGTAGACCTCCAGGCGCCGGCGGACGGTCTCCTCGGAGTCGTCGTCGCGCTGGTAGAGCTCGCCACCACAGGCGTCGCAGACGCCCGCGGTCTTCGGCGCGTTGTACGTCACGTGGAAGACGTGCGCACTGTCGTTGCGGCAGATGCGGCGACCCGCGATCCGCTTCACGACCTCGTCCTCGGGGACCTCCAGGTCCAGGACCGCGTCCAGCTGGACGTGACCCGCCTTGAGGATCTCGTCGAGCGCCTCGGCCTGGGCCACGTTGCGCGGGAACCCGTCGAGCAGGAAGCCGTTGACGGCGTCGGCCTGCTCCATGCGGTCCCGGGCCATGCCGATCGTCACGGAGTCCGGTACGAGCTGACCGGCCTTCATGTACGACTGCGCTTCGAGCCCCAGCGGCGTTCCCTGCGAGATGTTGGCGCGGAACAGGTCACCCGTGGAGATGTGCGGGATGCCCAGGTTCTTGGCAAGGTACGCGGCCTGCGTGCCCTTGCCCGCACCAGGAGGTCCGACGAGGACGATTCGCATCAGCGGAGGAACCCTTCGTAATTGCGCTGCTGGAGCTGGCTCTCGATCTGCTTCACGGTCTCCAGCCCCACACCCACGATGATGAGGATGCTCGTCCCACCGAAGGGGAAGTTGGCATTGGCGCCACCGAAGCCTGCCAACGCCATCGTCGGCACAAGAGCGATCAGACCCAAGTACAGCGAGCCCGGCCAAGTGATCCGGTTGAGCACGTAGCTCAGGTACTCGGCAGTAGGTCGACCAGCCCGGATACCCGGGATGAAGCCACCATACTTCTTCATGTTGTCGGCGACTTCCTCGGGGTTGAACGAGATCGCCACGTAGAAGAAGGCGAAGAACACGATCAGGAGGAAGTACGTAGCGATGTAGTAGGGGTGGTCACCCTTGACGAAGTGGGCTTCGATCCAGGTCTTCCACCCGGCGGTGGAGCTCGAGAACTGCGCGATCAAGGCCGGGATGTAGAGCAGCGACGACGCGAAGATGACAGGAATCACACCTGCCTGGTTCACCTTCAGCGGGATGTAAGTGGACGTACCGCCGTAGGAACGCCGGCCGATCATGCGCTTCGCGTACTGCACGGGGATGCGGCGCTGGGCCTGCTCGACGAAGACCACGAGGGCCACCATCACGAAGCCGATCAGGATGACGGTGCCGAACTCGATCCAGCCCTTGGCGAGCTTGCCGCTCTCCTTGATGGCCCACAGCGCGCCCGGGAAGCCGGCGGCGATCGAGATGAACATCAGGATCGACATGCCGTTGCCGATGCCGCGGTCGGTGATGAGCTCACCGAGCCACATGACGACACAGGTACCCGCGGTCATCGTGATGACCATGGTGGCGATGGTGAAGATCGACGGGTCGGGAACGACCTGGTCGGCGACGTTGCAGCCGCTGAACAGCGCACCGCTCTTGGCGGTGGCCACGAGACCGGTGCCCTGGAGCACGGCGAGGGCGACCGTCAGGTACCGGGTGTACTGCGTGATCTTGGCGGTACCGGACTGACCCTCCTTCTTGAGGGCCTCCAGGCGCGGGATCACGACGGTCAGCAGCTGCAGGATGATGCTGGCCGTGATGTACGGCATGATGCCGAGCGCGAAGATGGTGATCTGCAGCAGCGCTCCGCCACTGAACATGTTGACCAGGCCGAACAGGCTGTTGTTGCCCTCGCTGGCCTGCTTGACACACTGCTGGACGGCCTCGTAGCTGACGCCGGGGACCGGGATGTGGGCCCCGAGGCGGTACAGCACGATGATGGCGAGCGTGAAGAGCAGCTTCTTGCGCAGGTCGGGCGTCTTGAACGCCCGGGCGAACGCGGTGAGCACGGTGCCTCCTGCGACCCCCGCGCTATGCGTCAAGGGTGACGGTCTTGAGGTTCGACGGATAGGTATCGGTCTTCAATTCCGTGTGGGCATACCGCACGGAGTCTAGACAGTGCACGCCACCTTACCGGCGACCGTGCCCCCCTAGGAACGACCAATCGGGGATGCCCCTTTTGAGAGGCATCCCCGATCGGATGTTCAAGCCAACGAGTCGTCTCAGACGAGCTCGGTGACGGTGCCGCCGGCAGCGGCGATCTTCTCCTTGGCGGAGCCGGAGACGGCGTCGACCGTCACCTGCAGCGCCACGGTGATCTCGCCGGTGCCGAGCACCTTGACGAGCTGGTTCTTGCGAACCGCACCCTTGGCGACCAGATCGGCCACCGTGACCTCGCCACCCTGCGGGTAGAGCGCGGTGAGCTTGTCCAGGTTCACGACCTGGTACTCGGTGCGGAAGGGGTTCTTGAAGCCCTTCAGCTTCGGCAGGCGCATGTGGAGGGGCATCTGCCCGCCCTCGAAGCGCTGCGGAACCTGGTAGCGGGCCTTCGTACCCTTCGTACCACGACCGGCCGTCTTACCCTTCGACGCCTCACCACGACCGACACGGGTCTTCGCGGTCTTGGCGCCGGGGGCGGGACGGAGGTTGTGGGCCTTCAGCGGGCTGTTCTCCGCCATGTCAGTCAACCTCCTCGACCGTCACGAGGTGGCGGACGGTGTGCACCATGCCGCGGAACTCGGGACGATCCTCCTTGACAACCACGTCGTTGACCTTCTTGAGGCCGAGCGAGCGCAGGGTGTCGCGGTGGTTCTGCTTGCTGCCGATGTACGACTTCGTCTGCGTGACCTTGAGGCGAGCCATTACGCACCCGCCCCAGCACGCGCACGGAGGAGAGCCGCGGGGGCGACGTCCTCGAGGGGCAGACCACGGCGAGCCGCGATCTCCTCGGGACGCTGCAGGCCCTTGAGGGCCGCCACGGTCGCGTGCACGATGTTGATCGCGTTGTCGGAGCCGAGCGACTTCGACAGGATGTCGTGAACGCCGGCGCACTCGAGCACGGCGCGCACCGGGCCACCGGCGATAACACCGGTACCGGGGGAAGCCGGCTTGAGCAGGACGACGCCCGCGGCCTTCTCGCCCTGGATCGGGTGAGGGATGGTGCCCTGGATGCGCGGAACCTTGAAGAAGTTCTTCTTGGCTTCCTCGACACCCTTGGCGATGGCCGCGGGAACTTCCTTGGCCTTGCCGTAACCGACACCTACGGTGCCGTCACCGTCGCCCACCACGACCAGCGCGGTGAAGCTGAAGCGGCGACCACCCTTGACAACCTTGGCGACGCGGTTGATCGCGACAACGCGCTCAACGTACGCGGTCTTCTCGGCGGCAGCGCCACCGTCGCGGCCCTTCCGGTCCCGCCGCTCGCCGCCACCGGCACCGCTTCCGCGGCGCTGGGGTCCAGCCATTGGATTTACCTCTCTCTGTTACGTCCGTTAGTCCCGGAACCGGGGCTTAGAACTTCAGCCCGGCTTCGCGGGCGGCGTCAGCCAGAGCGGCAATGCGCCCGGCGTACCTGTTGCCACCACGGTCGAACACGACAGCCTCGACACCAGCGGCCTTGGCGCGCTCAGCGACGAGAGCACCGACCTGCTTGGCCTGCGCGGACTTGTCACCCTCGCCACCGCGGATCGACGCGTCCAGGTTCGACGCCGACGCAAGGGTGTGACCCTTGAGGTCGTCGATGACCTGAGCGGTGATGCCGCGGTTCGAACGCGTCACGACGAGGCGCGGACGCTCCGCCGTACCCGACACGTTCTTGCGGATGCGGATGTGGCGGCGAGCCTTGGCCGCACGCTTGTAAGCGTCGCCCTTGGCGATCTTCACACCGTATGCCATGGCTACTTACCAGCCTTTCCGACCTTGCGGCGGATGACCTCGCCGGCGTACTTGACGCCCTTGGCCTTGTACGGGTCGGGCTTCCGCAGCTTGCGGATGTTCGCCGCGACCTCGCCGACCTTCTGCTTGTCGATGCCCTCGACCGAGAACTTCGTCGGCGACTCGACCTTGAACGAGATGCCCTCGGGCGCCTCGATCAGGATCGGGTGGCTGTAGCCGAGCTGGAACTCCAGAGCGGAGCCCTTCGCGGCGACGCGGTAACCGACACCGCTGATCTCGAGCGCCTTCACGTAACCCGTGGTCACGCCGGTGATCATGTTGGCCACCAGCGTGCGGGACAGGCCGTGGAGGGCCTTGTTCTGACGCTCGTCGTTCGGACGGTTGACGTTGAGCACGCCATCCTCGCCCTTGACGATCTCGATCGGCGCGGCGACGGTGTGGCTCAGGGTGCCCTTGGAACCCTTCACCGTGACCGTGCGGCCATCGATGGTGACGTCCACGCCGGCGGGAACCTGGATAGGCAGCTTGCCAATACGCGACATGAGCTTTCCTTCCTTTCCCGACTACCAGACGTAGGCGAGGACTTCCCCACCTACGCCCTTCTTGCCTGCCTGCTGGCCGGTCAGGAGACCGTGGGACGTGGAGATGATCGCCACGCCCAGGCCGCCGAGGACCTTCGGCAGGTTGGTGGACTTCGCGTACACACGGAGGCCCGGCTTCGAGATCCGCTTGATGCCCGCGATGGAGCGCTCACGGTTCGGACCGAACTTGAGCTCGAGGACGAGGTTCTTGCCGACTTCGGCGTCCTCGACCTTCCAGCCCGTGATGAAGCCCTCCTGCTGGAGGATTTCCGCGATGTGAGACTTGATCTTGCTGTGCGGCATCGTCACGGAGTCGTGGTATGCCGAGTTCGCGTTACGCAGACGAGTCAGCATGTCCGCGATCGGATCAGTCATGGTCATGAATTGGCCTTCGGCCTCTCTCGCCGGGGTTTCCTGTATGCGCCATCCCTCTCCCCACACAGGGGCGGGACGGGTGCGGCGCGGGGACCTACGGCGTAGTAAGTCGTACGGGCGGCGGACGCCCAACCCTCCTAGCCTAAGCCATGGAGGCCTGGGCATCCGCCAACCCAGTGCTTACCGAGAGACTCCGGTCATCCCAAGTAAGGGATTACCAGGAGCTCTTGGTCACGCCCGGCAGCTCGCCACGGTGAGCCATCTCACGAAGGCACACGCGGCACAGGCCGAACTTGCGGTACACGGAGTGGGGTCGACCACAACGCTGGCAGCGCGTGTAGCCACGCACGCCGAACTTGGGCTTGCGGGCAGCCTTCGCGATGAGAGCCTTCTTCGCCATCTCGCTTACGCCTCCTTGAACGGGAAGCCGAGGTGACGCAGAAGGGCACGGCCCTCGTCGTCGTTGGTCGCCGTGGTCACCACGGTGATGTCCATACCCCGGACACGGTCGATCTTGTCCTGGTCGATCTCGTGGAACATGACCTGCTCCGTGAGACCGAAGGTGTAGTTGCCACGCCCGTCGAACTGCTTGGGGGACAGACCACGGAAGTCGCGGATGCGCGGAAGCGCGAGCGACAGGGTGCGGTCCAGGAACTCCCACATGCGGTCGCCACGGAGGGTGACGTGCGCACCGATCGGCTGGCCCTCACGCAGCTTGAACTGCGCGATGGACTTGCGAGCCTTGGTGACGGCCGGCTTCTGACCGGTGATCGTGGTCAGGTCACGGACGGCACCGTCCATGAGCTTCGAGTCACGGGCGGCGTCGCCGACACCCATGTTGACCACGATCTTCACGAGGCCGGGAACCTGCATGACGTTCTCGTACGAGAACTCCTCACGCAGCTTGCCCGCGATCTCCTCGCGGTACTTCGTCTTGAGACGCGGAGTGGTGGTAGCCATCAGATGTCCTCACCCGTCCGCTTGGCAACGCGGATCTTGTTGCCCTCGTCGTCGAAGCGGTAACCGACACGCGTGACGACCTTCTGGCCATCCTTCTCCACGACGAGCTGAACGTTGCTCACGTGGACCGGGGCCTCGGTCGTGACGATGCCACCGGCCTGCGACGGGCCGGCCTTGGTGTGCTTCTTGACCCGGTTGACACCCTCGACGAGGACGCGGTTCTCGCGGGGGAAGGCCGTGATGACCTTGCCCTGCTTGCCCTTGTCCTTACCGGTGATGACCTGGACCAGGTCGCCCTTCTTGATCTTCATGCTTACAGCACCTCCGGCGCGAGCGAGATGATCTTCATGAACTTCTTCTCGCGCAGCTCACGGCCGACCGGGCCGAAGATACGGGTGCCACGAGGGTCGCCGTCGTTCTTGAGAATGACAGCGGCGTTCTCGTCGAAGCGGATGTACGAGCCGTCCTGGCGGCGGCGCTCCTTCACGGTGCGAACGATGACCGCCTTGACGACGTCACCCTTCTTCACGTTGCCACCGGGGATCGCGTCCTTGACGGTGGCGACGATGACGTCACCGATGCCCGCGTAGCGGCGACCCGAGCCACCGAGAACACGGATGCAAAGGATCTCCTTGGCACCAGTGTTGTCGGCGACACGCAGTCGCGACTCCTGCTGGATCACGTCTATCTCCTGATTGTCTGCCGGTTCCCGGCAGGGGCACCGAAGTGCCCCTGCCGAGCCTGGCGGAACGAACTCGAAGGGTTACCCCTTCAAGCTGTGATTACTGGATTTCGCTTACGCGAAATACCTACTTGGCCTTCTCGAGGATCTCGATGACGCGCCAGTGCTTCGTCGACGACAGCTTCCGGGTCTCCATCAGGAGGACGCGGTCGCCGATGCCGGCAGCGTTCTGCTCGTCGTGAGCCTTGAGCTTGTTCGTACGGCGGATGACCTTGCCGTACAGCGCGTGCTTGACGCGGTCCTCGACGGCGACGACGACGGTCTTGTCCATCTTGTCGCTGACGACCAGGCCCTCGCGGACCTTGCGAGCGTTGCGCTCGGTCTTCTGCTCAGTCACGTTGCTCTCGCTCATCAGGCGCTCTCCACCGTCTCGATGCCCAGCTCGCGCTCACGCATCAGGGTGTAGATCCGCGCGATGTCCTTGCGGACGGACTTGAGCCGCCCGTGGTTCTCGAGCTGGCCCGTCGCCGCCTGGAAGCGGAGGTTGAACAGCTCTTCCTTGGCTTCGCGGAGCTTGTTGAGAAGCTCCTCGTTGCCCAGTTCGCGCAGCTCGGACGCCTTGGTACCGGCGGTCATCACAGCTCACCTGCTTCGCGCTTAACGATCTTGCACTTCATCGGCAGCTTGTGGGCCGCACGGGTCAGGGCCTCGCGCGCGATCTTCTCGTTCGGGTAGGACAGCTCGAACATCACCCGACCGGGCTTGACGTTCGCGATCCACCACTCCGGCGAACCCTTACCGGAACCCATGCGGGTCTCGGCAGGCTTCTTGGTCAGCGGGCGGTCCGGGTAGATGTTGATCCAGACCTTGCCGCCACGCTTGATGTGGCGGGTCATCGCGATACGAGCCGCCTCGATCTGGCGGTTGGTCACGTACGCCGGCGTGAGGGCCTGAATGCCGTACTCGCCGAACGCAACCTGCGTACCACCCTTGCTCATACCCGAGCGCTTGGGGTGGTGCTGCTTGCGGTGCTTGACCCTACGGGGGATCAGCATTTCGGTCAGGCCTCCGTTCCGGTGCTCTCAGCCGGAGCGGCAGCGGCGGCGGGAGCGTCGGCCTTGGGGGCCTCGGCAGCCGGCGCGGACTGCTGCTGCGGCTTGCGGCCGCGGCCGCCACGCTCGCCACCGCGGCCACCACGGCCGGCGGGACGGTCGCCAGCGCCACCCGCGCCACGGGCCGGGCGGTTACCCGCACGGGCCGCAGCGTTCTCGGCGCGGACCTCGGCGATGTTCTTGACGTCGCCCTTGTAGATCCAGACCTTGACGCCAATACGACCGAAGGTCGTCTTGGCCTCGAAGAAGCCGTAGTCCACGTTCGCGCGGAGCGTGTGCAGCGGCACACGGCCCTCGCGGTAGAACTCGGAGCGGGACATCTCGGCGCCGCCGAGGCGACCGCCGCACTGGATCTTGATGCCCTTGGCGCCGGCCTTCATCGTGCCCTGCATGCTCTTACGCATGGCGCGACGGAAGGAGACGCGGGAGGAGAGCTGCTCGGCAACGGCCTGAGCAACCAGCTGAGCGTCCATCTCGGGGTTCTTGACCTCGAGGATGTTCAGCTGGACCTGCTTGCCCGTGAGCTTCTCGAGGTCACCGCGGATGCGGTCGGCCTCGGCGCCACGGCGGCCGATGACGATGCCGGGACGCGCGGTGTGGATGTCCACCCGCACGCGGTCACGGGTGCGCTCGATCTCAACCTTCGAGATGCCGGCGCGCTCCATGCCGGACGTCATCATCCGACGGATGGCGACGTCTTCCTTGACGTAGTCCTTGTACAGCTTGTCGGCGTACCAACGGGACTTGAAGTCCGTGGTGATGCCGAGCCGGAACCCATGCGGGTTAACCTTCTGGCCCATTACCGGGTTCCTTCCTTGCTGCTGACGACCACGGTGATGTGGCTGGTCCGCTTACGGATCCGGTAGGCACGGCCCTGAGCACGCGGACGGAACCGCTTCAGGGTCGGGCCCTCATCCACGTACGCCTCGCTGATGACCAGCGAAGAGGCGTCAGTGTGGTCGTAGTTGTGTGCAGCGTTGGCGATGGCGCTGTCCAGCACCTTGCCAACCGGCACGCTCGCGGCCTGCGGGGCGAAACGCAGGACCGCCTGAGCCTCCGTGGCGTCCATGCCACGGATAAGGTCCACCACGCGGCGGGCCTTCATGGGCGTGACGCGGATGTACCGCGCCTGGGCCCTGGCTTCCATGGTTGTCCTTCCAGTGTCTGTCATGGTCGATTCCACCCCGCTACTAGCGGCGCTTCGACTTCCGGTCGTCCTTCACGTGACCCCGGAAGGTGCGCGTCGGCGAGAACTCGCCGAGCTTGTGGCCGACCATCGACTCGGTGACAAACACCGGGATGTGGGTCTTGCCGTTGTGCACCGCGATCGTGTGGCCGAGCATGGCCGGGATGATCATCGAGCGACGGGACCAGGTCTTGATGACGTTCTTGGTACCGGCTTCGTTCTGTACGTCCACCTTCTTTACGAGGTGTCCGTCGACGAAGGGTCCCTTCTTGAGACTGCGCGGCATCTAAACCCGCTCCTAGCGCTTCTTGTTCGTCTTGCGGCGGCGGACGATGTACTTGCTCGAAGCCTTCTTCGGCGAGCGAGTACGACCCTCCTTCTGACCCCACGGGGAGACCGGGTGGCGACCACCGGAGGTCTTACCCTCACCACCACCGTGCGGGTGGTCCACCGGGTTCATCGCCACACCGCGGACGGTCGGGCGAACGCCCAGCCAACGCTTACGGCCGGCCTTGCCCCAGTTGATGTTCGACTGCTCGGCGTTGCCGACCTCGCCGATGGTGGCGCGGCAGCGGGCGTCGACGAGACGGATCTCACCGGACGGCATACGAAGGTGGGCCATCGTGCCCTCCTTCGCCAGCAGCTGCACGGAGGCACCAGCGGAGCGCGCGAACTTGGCGCCGCCACCGGGACGGATCTCGATCGCGTGGATCGTGGTACCGACCGGGATGTTGCGGAGCGCCAGGTTGTTGCCGGGCTTGATGTCAGCGCCGGGGCCGTTCTCGACGCGGTCACCCTGCGTCAGACCCTTGGGGGCGATGATGTAGCGCTTCTCGCCGTCCACGTAGTGGAGCAGCGCGATGCGCGCGGTGCGGTTGGGGTCGTACTCGATGTGAGCGACCTTGGCCGGCACGCCGTCCTTGTCGTGACGACGGAAGTCGATCACGCGGTAGGCGCGCTTGTGGCCGCCACCCTGGTGTCGAACCGTGATCCGACCGGTGTTGTTACGGCCGCCCTTGCTGTGCAGGGGGCGGACCAGCGACTTCTCCGGCGTGGACCGCGTGATCTCGACGAAGTCGGCTACGGAGGAGCCACGGCGGCCCGGCGTAGTCGGCTTGTACTTGCGGATTCCCATTTCTCAGTCCTCGTCCGATTCCGGACGATCCAGACCGCCGTTAGGCGGTCGGACCGCCGAAGATGTCGATACGGTTGCCCTCGGCAAGGGTCACGATGGCGCGCTTGGTGTCCTTGCGCTTACCGAATCCGGCCTTGGTGCGCTTGCGCTTGCCCTGGCGGTTGATCGTGTTGACCCCGGTGACCTTGACCGAGAAGACCGCCTCGACGGCCTGCTTGATCTGGGTCTTGTTGGAGCCAGGCGCGACGATGAACGTGTACTTGTTCTCGTCCAGCAGGGCGTAGCTCTTCTCCGAGACAACCGGCTTGACGAGAATGTCGCGCGGGTCCGAGAAGGTCTTGCTGGTGACGACGGCCTCAGTCATCAGGCGTCGCTCCCTTCGGTCTCAGCGGTCTGGGGGCCAGACACGAAGGACTCGAGGGCGGCCTGAGTGAAGACCACGTCGTCGGAGACGATCACGTCGTACGTGTTGAGCTGGCCCGGCTCCAGGATGTGCACCTGGGGCAGGTTACGAGCGGACAGCCACGCGGCCTCGTCGGAGCGCTCGACGACCAGGAGCAGGTTCTTGCGCTCCGAGATCTTGCCGAACAGCGTCTTCGCGGCCTTGGTGGAGACGTCACCCTCGACCACGCCGGTCACGACGTGGATGCGGGAGTGGGTGGCCCGGTCCGAGAGGGCACCGCGGAGGGCGGCGACCTTCATCTTCTTCGGGGTCCGCTGCGAGTAGTCACGCGGCTGCGGGCCGTGGACGACGCCACCACCGGCGAACTGCGGGGCGCGGGTCGAACCCTGACGGGCGCGGCCGGTGCCCTTCTGGCGGTAAGGCTTCTTGCCACCACCACGGACTTCGCCACGACGCTTGGTCTTGTGCGTACCCTGACGGGCCGCTGCCAGCTGCGCGACGACGACCTGGTGGATCAGCGGAACGCTGACCTTGGCGCCGAAGATCTCCTCGGGGAGCTCGACGGTCCCGGTCTTGTCGCCTGCCGGCGAAAGGATGTCAATGGTGCTCATCGGTTCCTCAAACCCCCTTGGCCGCGGTGCGGACCAGGACGAGGCCACCGTTGGGGCCGGGGACGGCGCCCTTGATGAGCAGCAGACCCTTCTCGGCGTCAACGGCGTGGACGGTCAGGTTCTGGGTGGTCACACGCTCGTTGCCCATGCGACCAGCCATCTTCATGCCCTTGAAGACACGGCCCGGGGTGGCGCAGCCACCGATGGAACCGGGCTTGCGGTGCACGCGGTGGGCACCGTGCGACGCCTTGCCACCACGGAAGTTGTGGCGCTTCATGACACCGGCGAAGCCCTTGCCCTTGCTCTTGCCGGTGACGTCGACCTTCACGCCGGCCTCGAAGAGCTCGGCGGTGATCTCCTGGCCGAGCGTGTACTCGGAGGCGTCAGCGGTGCGGAGCTCCACCAGGTGGCGGCGCGGGGTGACGTCGGCCTTGGCGAAGTGACCCTTGAGGGGCTTGTTCACCTTGCGAGGGTCGATCTCGCCGAAGGCGATCTGGACCGACTCGTAGCCGTCGACGTCGTTCGTACGCACCTGGGTCACGACATTGGGGCCGGCCTTGACGACGGTCACCGGGACGACCCGGTTGTTCTCGTCCCAGACCTGCGTCATGCCGAGCTTCTCGCCCAGGATGCCCTTGATGTTCTTAGCCATCTCGCGCGCCCTCAGAGCTTGATCTCGATGTCAACGCCCGCCGGGAGGTCGAGACGCATGAGCGAGTCAACCGTCTTCGGCGTGGGGTCGAGGATGTCGATGAGGCGCTTGTGCGTGCGCATCTCGAAGTGCTCGCGCGAGTCCTTGTACTTGTGCGGCGACTTGATGACGCAGTACACGTTCTTCTCAGTGGGCAGCGGCACCGGGCCTGCGACCGACGCACCAGTGCGGGTCACCGTCTCGACGATCTTCTTCGCCGAGGAGTCGATGACCTCGTGGTCGTAGGCCTTGAGCCGGATGCGGATCTTCTGTCCCGCCATGGCTACTAGTAGTCCTTTGTCTCGTAAACGCTCTGGAACCTGGTCGGCTGTGCTAGCTGTGGAGCGTCGCCGTCCTCCGACCCACGCGGTCGGGCGTGTCGCGCTCCCTCTACGCAGAAATCCCTGAGGATTTCCCAACCAAGGGGGCGCGGTCACCATGACCGCCGGCCGGGGGCTGCTGCACTGACTCCACTGGCCCACCGGGTGCCTGGCCGGTACCCCGCTGACGCTTCCCAGAAGATTCCCGTACGTCCGCCCCTGAGAAGGGGCGACGAGTACTGTGGGACTCGCTTCCGGTCCTCCCGACGGGAGGCGCGCAGCATCGGCACTCAACCGAGCAACCCCGACAGTCTGCCACACCGGGCCATGCCGCCGCCAATCGGAACCGGAGACTGTACCCCACGTCACGTACGGCCATGCGCCGGGGCGCGAGCGCCGGGTCGCGATCAGCCGGACGGCGCGCCCTCCCGGTTCACCCCAAGCGCCGTGCGCGCTCCGTGAGATGACGGCGTTCGGGGGCGCTGGTCGTCCGGCGGGCCGCCTCCCGGTACGCGACGGCCGCCTCCTCCTTCTCACCGAGAAGTTCGAGCAGATGGGCCCGGGTGGCGAGCAGCCGGTGGTACCCGGCCGTGCGCTTGTCCGCCGCCAGCTCCTCCAGGAGGGCCAGACCGGCCGCCGGGCCGTGGACCATCGCCACGGCCACCGCCCGGTTGAGGGTGATCACCGGGTTCGCCCCGGTCCGCTCAAGGAGCTCGTAGAGCGCGAGGATCTGCGGCCAGTCGGTGGCCTCGGCGGACTCCGCCTCGTCGTGGACGGCCGCGATCGCCGCCTGCAGCTGGTACGGGCCGACCTGGCCGCGCGGCAGGGTACGGCTGATCAGCTCCACGCCCTCCGCGACGAGCCCGGCGTCCCAGCGCCCCCTGTCCTGCTCCGCGAGCGGCACCAGCTCGCCGTGCGGGCCCGTGCGGGCCGGCCTGCGGGCGTCGGTGAGCAGCATCAGGGCCAGCAGGCCCGCCGTCTCGGTGTCCTCCGGCAGCAGCCGGTGGAGCAGCCGTGCGAGCCGGATCGCCTCGGTGGACAGCTCGGGCGCGACCAGTGCGTCCCCACCGCTGGCCGTATAGCCCTCGTTGAAGATCAGGTAGAGCACGTGCCGTACGTCGGCGAGGCGGGCCGTGCGGTCCTCGCCCTCGGGCAGCGCGAACGAGCCGCCGGCCGTCCTGATCGTCTGCTTGGCCCGGCTGATCCGCTGCGCCATGGTCGACTCGGGTACGAGGAAGGCGGCGGCGATCTGCCCGGTGGTGAGGCCGCCCACGGCGCGCAGGGTGAGCGCGATCCGGCTGGGCGGCGACAGGTCCGGGTGGCAGCAGAGGAAGAGCAGCGACAGCGAGTCGTCCCGGTCGGTGTCCGGGGCGTCGTCCGCGGCGCGCGCGAGGAGCGCCGAGTCCGGGGTCGCGAGGGCCACGGCGTCCTCGCGACGCCTGCGCGCGGCCTCGCTGCGGACCAGGTCGATGTACCGGCGGGCGGCGACGGTCACCAGCCATCCGCGCGGGTTGTCGGGGACGCCCTGCCGGGGCCATTGCTCGGCGGCGGCGATCAGGGCCTCCTGGACGGCGTCCTCGCAGACGTCGAAGGCGCCGTACCGCCGTACGAGCGCGCCGAGGACCTGCGGCGCACAGGTGCGCAGCAGGTCCTCGATCTCGTGCGTGCCGGTCACACGTCCGCCGCGGACTCGTGCAGGACCGGCCAGAGCTCGACGGGGTCGACGTCCGCGAACGGCATGTCGGCGGCGATCTGCTGGGCGCGCTCCAGGCTGTCGCAGTCGAGCAGGTAGAAGCTGGCCAGGTACTCCTTGGTCTCCAGGTACGGGCCGTCGGTGACCGCGGGGGCGCCGCCCTCACGGCGGACCAGCTGGGCGGCGGCGGCGTCGGCGAGTCCGTACGCGCCGACCAGCTCGCCGCTCTCCCGGTACTTGCGGTTGAAGGCCTCCTGCTTGGCGATCGCCTCGGGCCAGGCCTCGGCGGGGAAGGAGTCCCACTTGGCCTGGTTGCCGTAGATCATCGCGACGTACTTCATCTCGGGTGTCCTCCCCGTCCCGCGCGCCCCTGTGGCGCGCTTTCACCCTTGGGTCGGAGCCATGATCACCGCTTCGACATCCCTCCGCGGGATTTCCCGAACTTTTTCTCCCGGCGTCCGTACGGCACAACCTCTTCGCCCGCGCAGCCGTCTTCCAGGCGACCCCTGAGCGAAGGACCCGCACGTGCTGCCCACCCCACCCCGCCGGCGAGCGGTTCTCGCCGCCGCCCTCGCCGCCGCCACGGCGGCCGCCGCCGGGTGCTCCGTACCGGAGCCGCGCCGGGCCGCCCCGACGGCCGATCCGGCGCCGGGGAAGCCGATCGCGGACGCCCGGGCCCGGCGGGCGCTGGTGCTGCAGTTCTCCGCGCATCCTGACGACGACCTGTACTTCATGAACCCGGACACGCAGCGGCTGCTGGACGCGGGGGTCCCCCTCGTCTCCGTGTACGTGACGGCGGGCGAGCACACCGGCCGGAACCGGATCGCCGGGATGCCGGAGACTCCCCCGGACCGGGCGGCCTACTCCGCGGCCCGGCACCAGGGCCTGCGCCAGTCGTACGCCGTGGCGCTCGGGCTTCCGGTGTTCACGCCGTGGCGGCGGGAGACGCTGCCGCTGCCGGGCGGCCGGCGGGCCGAGGTCGACACGCTCACGCACGGCGGCCGCCGGATCGAGCTGGTCTTCCTCAACCTGCCGATGCACACCTCCCGCCGGTACATGGCGATGCCCGCGCTCTGGGACGACCGGGCCCTCGAACTGCGGACCCATCTGTCGGCCGGCTCCCCCGTCACCCGCGCCGACACCTACGACTACGACCAGCTGGTCGGCGCCCTCGTCGGGCTGCTGCGCCGCTACCGGCCCACGGTGGTGCACACCCTGGACCCTGACCCGGACGTCCAGCACGGCGACGACGCCACCCGGCGGCGGAACTCCGAGCAGCCGGGGTTCTCGGACCACGGCGACCACACGGCGGTCGGCTGCTTCACCTGGGCCGCGCTGTGCCGCTGGGTGTCGGACGCGGTCCGGGACGGCGAACCGATACCGGCGTTCACGGCGAAGGCCTTCCGCGGCTACTACAACCGGCACTGGCCGAAGAACCTGCCGCCGGAGGTCCTTGAGGAGAAGGCCGCGCGCCTCGTCCCGTACGGGGGCGACCCCTCCTGGCAGTGCGGGAACCCCTCGGGCTGCGGCGACTACGGCGTCGGCGGCGACCGGCCGCTGACCAACCGCAAGGGCTGGGTCCGCTCCACGCACCACCGCTGGCCCGGCGCTCGCCCGGCGCTCGTCGAGGGGCCGGACGGGCGGCTCATCGCGTACGGGGTGCTCGGGCTGCGCGCGGTCCGCTGGCGCGAGTCGGCGCCCGGGGTCTGGAGCGAGCCGGCGGATCTGGGCGGTGGGCCGCTCGCGCCCGCGCTCGGTTCGGCGGTGCTCGCGGACGGCCGGGTGCTGCTCTTCGGGGTGCGGTTCGCCGCGCTCGACGGGCACGGCGGGGCCAACCGGCGCGAGGTGGTGCTCCTGGAGCAGCGCTCCCCCGGCGGTCCTTTCCTCGCCTGGCGGGGACTCGGCTGCCCGGAGCGCCGGGACGACCGGGGGCGCCGGATCGGTGCTCCGGTGGCGGTCGCGGACCCCGACGGCCGGGTCCACCTCTTCGTACGGAACGCCGACAAGGGCGTCTCGACCCGGGTGCGGGCGGCGGACGGGTCCTGGGGTCCGTGGCTGGCCCTCCCGGGGCCGGCGGAGGTCCAGGACGGTCTGGCCGTGTCGGTGGACGCGGCGGGCCGGGTGCACCTGTACGCGGCGGGGCGGGAGTCCGTACGGCACTGGGTGGACGGGGTGGTGCGGGAGGGCGGGCTGCCGCTCTCCGGGTCCACGGTGGCGAGCGCGGGCGGCGAGGTGTACCACCGGGCTCCGGCGGCGGCGGCGCTGCTCGGTCCGGACGGCGACGCCGGTCTCGACGGGTACGGGGACGTGGCCGTGGCGCGTTCGGCGGCGCTCGGGACGGTGCTCCTGGGCACGGACACCGCCGGAAGGGTGACGGTACGGGCCGGCGGCCGCCTCCGTACCCGTACGACGGGCCCCGAGGCGGTGTCGACCGCGCTGCACCTGGGGGCGGACGGAGCGACCGTGGTGGGCATGGGCGCCGACGGACGCCCCTGGAGCTGGCGGACGTGAGCGCGCGGACGTGAGACGAGGCGGACGTGAGACGCGAGAAGGCCCCGCACCTTTCGGTGCGGGGCCTTCTGCCTGCAGCTCGTGGAGCTACCGGGTCACTTCAAGATCAGGCGTTGATCTTGACGACCTGGCCGGCGCCGACGGTCCGGCCACCCTCACGGATGGCGAACTTGAGGCCCTCCTCCATGGCGATGGGCTGGATCAGCTCAACGCTCATGGCGGTGTTGTCGCCCGGCATGACCATCTCGGTGCCCTCGGGGAGGGTCACGACGCCGGTCACGTCCGTGGTACGGAAGTAGAACTGCGGGCGGTAGTTGTTGAAGAACGGGGTGTGACGGCCACCCTCGTCCTTCGACAGGATGTAGGCCTGGGCCTCGAAGCTGGTGTGCGGCGTAACCGAACCCGGCTTGATGATGACCTGGCCGCGCTCGACGTCCTCGCGCTTGATGCCACGGAGGAGCAGACCGACGTTCTCACCGGCCTGGCCCTCGTCGAGCAGCTTGCGGAACATCTCGATACCGGTGACCGTGGTGGTGGTCTTCTCGGTCTTGATGCCGATGATGTCGACGGTCTCGTTGACCTTGAGGATACCGCGCTCGATACGACCGGTGACGACGGTGCCACGACCGGTGATCGTGAAGACGTCCTCGATCGGCATCAGGAACGGCTTGTCGACGTCGCGCTCGGGCTGCGGGATGGCCTCGTCGACGGCCTTCATCAGGCCGAGGAGCTTGTCAGCCCACTCCTTGTCGCCCTCAAGGGCCTTGAGCGCGGAGACACGGACGACCGGAAGGTCGTCGCCCGGGAACTCGTACTCGGAGAGGAGCTCACGGACCTCGAGCTCGACGAGCTCCAGGATCTCCTCGTCGTCCACCATGTCGGCCTTGTTCAGGGCGACGACGATGTACGGAACGCCGACCTGGCGGGCCAGGAGCACGTGCTCCTTGGTCTGCGGCATCGGGCCGTCGGTGGCGGCGACCACGAGGATGGCGCCGTCCATCTGCGCCGCACCCGTGATCATGTTCTTGATGTAGTCCGCGTGACCGGGGCAGTCGACGTGGGCGTAGTGACGCGACTCGGTCTGGTACTCGACGTGCGCGATCGAGATCGTGATACCGCGCTGGCGCTCCTCGGGAGCCTTGTCGATCTGGTCGAAGGCCGAGGCCTCGTTCAGGTCCGGGTACGCGTCGTGCAGCACCTTGGTAATGGCGGCCGTGAGGGTCGTCTTACCGTGGTCAATGTGACCGATGGTGCCGATGTTGACGTGCGGCTTAGTCCGCTCGAACTTTGCCTTCGCCACTGAATCCTCCTGCGGAGTGGTTCTGTACGCCTTGCTCATCGGCGCCAGGTGATCTTTGCTGGGATGCCAGTCGCCGGGGCCCGTTCCTCGGGGTTCCGGGGCGGAACCCCGGCGACTGGTGTCAAGCCTAAAGCGTGAACTCGGGAGAGTTACTCGCCCTTGGCCTTCGCGATGATCTCCTCGGCGACGTTCCGCGGAACCTCGGCGTAGGAGTCGAACTGCATCGAGTAGCTTGCGCGACCCGAGGTCTTGCTGCGGAGGTCTCCGACGTAGCCGAACATCTCCGAGAGGGGCACGAGGCCCTTCACGACGCGAGCGCCGCTGCGCTCCTCCATGGCCTGGATCTGGCCACGGCGGGAGTTGATGTCGCCGATGACCTCACCCATGTAGTCCTCGGGGGTGGTGACCTCGACGGACATCATGGGCTCGAGGATGACCG
Organism: Streptomyces sp. NPDC051822; assembly: GCF_044452745.1. Taxonomy (NCBI): domain Bacteria; kingdom Bacillati; phylum Actinomycetota; class Actinomycetes; order Kitasatosporales; family Streptomycetaceae; genus Streptomyces; species Streptomyces sp. NPDC051822. The sequence goes on from NZ_JBITBZ010000017.1 coordinate 17,992, forward strand.
GCGAAGCCTTCCGCGCGGCCTCCTTGAAGGCCTGCGAACCGGCGATCTTGAACGCCAGCTCGGAGGAGTCGACCTCGTGGTAGCCACCGTCGAGAAGGATGACGCGGACGCCAGTCATCTCGTAGCCGGCCAGGATGCCGAACTGCATGGCCTCCTGCGCACCCGCGTCGACCGAAGGGATGTACTCCTTCGGGATGCGGCCACCGGTGACCTTGTTCACGAACTCGTACGAGGCGTCGCCGCCCTCGATGGGCTCGATCGCGATCTGCACCTTGGCGAACTGACCGGTACCACCGGTCTGCTTCTTGTGGGTGTAGTCAAGTCGCTCGACGGCCTTGCGGATCGTCTCGCGGTACGCGACCTGCGGCTTGCCGACGTTCGCCTCGACCTTGAACTCGCGACGCATGCGGTCGACGAGGATGTCGAGGTGAAGCTCGCCCATACCACCGATGATGGTCTGGCCGGTCTCCTCGTCCGAGTGCACCTGGAAGGAGGGGTCCTCCTCCGCGAGACGCTGGATGGCGACACCCAGCTTCTCCTGGTCGCCCTTGGACTTGGGCTCGATGGCGACCTGAATGACCGGCGCCGGGAAGTCCATGGACTCCAGGATGACCGGGTTCTTCTCGTCGCACAGCGTCTCACCGGTGGTGGTCTGCTTGAGGCCCATGACGGCGACGATGTCGCCGGCGCCCACCGAGTCGATCTCCTCACGCTTGTTCGCGTGCATGCGGTAGATCTTGCCGATGCGCTCCTTCTTGCCCTTGACGGAGTTCAGCACCGCGGTGCCGGCCTCCAGGCGACCGGAGTAGATCCGGACGAAGGTGAGCTTGCCGAGGTGCGGGTCGCTCGCGATCTTGAACGCGAGGGCCGACAGCGGCTCGTCGTCGGACGGCTTGCGCCGCACGATCTCCTCCGCGTCCTTGACGCTGTGGCCCTCGATGGCCTCGACGTCCAGGGGGGAGGGGAGGTAGCGGACGACAGCGTCGAGCAGGGGCTGGACGCCCTTGTTCTTGAACGCGGTGCCACAGAAGACGGGGGTGACCGTCTTCTCGCCGCCACCCTTGCCGGAGGCGATGGTGATGCGACGGACGGCAGCGTAGAGCTGCTCCTCGGTGGGCTCGACGCCCTCGAGGAAGAGCTCCATGAGCTCCTCGTCGTTCTCCGCGACGGTCTCGACCAGCTTCGCGCGCCACTCTTCGGCGAGCTCGGTGTGCGAGGCCGGGATGTCGACGACGTCGTACATCTCACCCTTGCTGGCCTCGGCGGACCAGACAAGAGCCTTCATGCGGACGAGGTCGACGACGCCCTGGAAGTCCATCTCGGCGCCGATCGGGAGCTGCATGACGATCGGGACGGCGCCGAGGCGCTCCACGATCATGTCGACGCAGCGGAGGAACTCGGCACCCGTACGGTCGAGCTTGTTGACGAAGCAGATACGCGGGACGCCGTAGCGGTCCGCCTGACGCCAGACAGTCTCGGACTGGGGCTCGACGCCGGCCACACCATCGAACACGGTGACAGCACCGTCGAGCACGCGCAGCGAACGCTCCACCTCGACGGTGAAGTCGACGTGGCCCGGCGTGTCGATGATGTTGATCGTGTGATCGACATTCTCGAGCGGCCAGTGGCAGGTCGTCGCGGCCGACGTGATCGTGATGCCGCGCTCCTGCTCCTGCTCCATCCAGTCCATCGTGGCAGCGCCGTCGTGGACTTCACCGATCTTGTACGAGACACCGGTGTAGAACAGGATCCGCTCGGTGGTGGTCGTCTTGCCCGCGTCGATGTGCGCCATGATGCCGATGTTGCGCACCTTGGCAAGGTCAAGCGAAGTGGTAGCCATATCGGCTCAGTCTTCTCTCGGTCTCGATGTGGGTTGCGACTACCAGCGGTAGTGCGCGAAGGCCTTGTTGGACTCGGCCATCTTGTGCGTGTCCTCACGCTTCTTGACGGCCGCACCGAGGCCGTTCGAGGCGTCGAGGAGCTCGTTCATGAGGCGCTCGGTCATGGTCTTCTCGCGACGGGCGCGGGAGTAACCGACGAGCCAGCGGAGGGCCAGCGTGGACGCGCGGCCCGGCTTGACCTCGATCGGCACCTGGTAGGTGGCGCCACCGACACGGCGGGACTTGACCTCGAGGGCCGGCTTCACGTTCTCGAGAGCGCGCTTCAGCGTGATGACGGGGTCCTGGCCGGTCTTCTCACGAAGACCCTCCATGGCGCCGTACACGATGCGCTCGGCGGTGGAACGCTTGCCGTCCAGCAGGATCTTGTTGATCAGCGAGGTGACAAGAGGAGAGCTGTAGACCGGGTCGATGATGACCGGGCGCTTCGGGGCGGGGCCCTTACGAGGCATTCTTACTTCTCCTTCTTGGCGCCGTAGCGGCTGCGAGCCTGCTTACGGTTCTTGACGCCCTGCGTGTCGAGGGAACCGCGGATGATCTTGTAGCGAACACCCGGCAGGTCCTTCACACGGCCACCGCGCACGAGCACGATCGAGTGCTCCTGCAGGTTGTGACCCTCACCCGGGATGTAGGCCGTGACCTCGATGCCGGAGGTCAGACGCACACGCGCGACCTTACGGAGGGCCGAGTTCGGCTTCTTCGGGGTGGTCGTGAACACACGCGTGCAGACGCCGCGACGCTGAGGGGAACCCTCGAGTGCGGGCGTCTTGTTCTTCTCGACCTTGTCCTGCCGGCCCTTCCGGACCAGCTGCTGGATCGTAGGCACTACTTCTCCGGTTTCTGTGTGCCGTCGTAAAACTAACCTGGAACATCCACCGACCCACGCGGTCGGGTGTGTCGAATCGCGCGGACCCCCCGCACAAGACGGAAAGGGCGCGGATTGCGATGGCCGGTATATGACTCGCCTTGCGGTTGAGGACACGCACGCGAGCCCAGGCACACCCCAGGCACAAGGCTTGAGCGTACCTATCGCATGGACTCCGGTCAAAACAAATGCCCACGCGCACGTGGTCCCGGCCGCGAGGGCCGGGACCGGACAAGATCGTCCCTGGTCGGTCGCGGGTCAGTCGCGGGCGGTCCGGCGGGGCTCGGCGGCCTCCGCGGGCCGCTCCGCCTCCGCGTCGGGCTCCAGGAACTGGTTCACGACCTTGACGAAGACGCCCATGCGCTCGTCGGGCACGCCCAGCCAGCGGGCGAAGTCCTCCATCGACGGCTGCCAGTCGTTCGGTGGCAGCAGGTCCGCCGCCATCGGAAGTTCCTCCGGCGTGACGCGACCGGACCTGATGAGCATGTCGCGGACGGAGACGCCGAGCAGCGGGGCGATCCTGCGCATGGTCTCGAGGTCCGGCATGCTCTGCCGCTGCAGCAGTCGGGTCACGGCGGCGCGGTGCACGCCGGCCTCGTCCGCGATCCGCGACTTGCCACCGCCGCGCGGGCTGTCGATGTCGTAGCCCCGCGCTCTCATCAGGCCTTCGACCCATCCCGCGAATTCGTCGAGCCCTTGACTGGTCATGTGTACCGCTCCCTCACTCCCCACCCTCCGGATTCCATACCTTAGCGTGCTTGCGCGCACAGAATTACGTGCTTTCGGGCGCGCAATCGTGTCGAATCGATGAAGACCTGGTCGGAGCCTGCGCACAAGTTTGTTGCGCGCTCGCACGCAACGTGTAAGGCTGCTCTTCGCCGCACTCGTCGGCCCCCTGAGCCCCAGAAGCCCCACCGGCCCCATGGACGCCCTGGTGGCCCCGGCCCGTGGAGAAACCTCTTGTTCCCGACCGACCCGTCCCCCTGGCAGGCCTCCGCCGCGTGCGCCGGCCTCTCCCCGTCCGTCGTCTTCGCCCGCCGGCCCAAAGACGCGGCCCCGGCGCTGCGCGCCTGCGCCGACTGCCCCGTCCGCCGCGAGTGCGAGACGGCCGTCGCCCCGGCCGAGAGCTACTTCGACGGCGTCTGCGCGGGCCGCCTGTGGCGCAACGGCCGCCCGGCGGACTCGGAGCGCGTCGCGAAGGCGGTCGCGCAGGCGGGAGGGCGCCGCCGTGGCTGACCTCACCGACCGCAGCAGCACGAACCCCGACGGCACCGGCCACTCCGGCGGCGTCGGCCCCGCCCTCCCCGCCGGTCCCACGGGTCCCGCCGGTCCTACAGGTCCCGCCGGTCCCGCCGTCGAGCTCGTGCTGCGGGACATCGCCCTCTGGACCGCCTCTCTCGTACGACAGTTCCCCGAGCTCTCCGAAGAGCTGGCGCCCGGCCGCCGCTCCCCCGCCGGGACCGCCCCCAGCGCCCCGCACCCCGGCCGCGACGAGCTGATCCGCCAGGAGCGGCGCGAGGCGCTGCTCCTGGAACAGCGGCACGGCCTCTCGGTACCCGGGCACGGCGCCGCCCCGATCCGGCTCCACATCTCCGACGCCATCCGGGACATCACCGACGGCGTGGTGGAACTGGAGGAGGCGGTATGCGCCCGGCTCGCCCTGCCGCGCCCGCGCAGGGCCGGGGTGATCGAGCGGCTGCGCCGGATCGTCGGCCTGCTCGACGCCGTCGCCGCCCACCCGGTCCTCGCCCGGCACGTCCGGGACGAGATCCGGCGCATGGCCCGCCGGTGCGCCCGGACCCTGGGCGACTCGGAGACGATCGTCCGGGTCTCGGGGCGCTGCCCCTGGTGCGACTCGGTTTCGCTGCGGGCGTTCCCCGACCGGCGCGCGGTGCTCTGCGTGAACCCGGCGTGCGTGTGCACGGACGCGGCGTGCGGCTGCCAGGACGACCCCTCGTACCGGCACCTGTGGCCGGAGGACGCGTGGGCCGAACTGACGGAGGCCTCGGGGACCCGTACGGAGGAGATCGAAGCCGCGATGGACGACACGAAGGAGACCTCATGCTGAGCACGCCCGCGATGCCCGCGATGCCGTCCCTGCCCGCGCTGCCCGCGCTGATCCCCGGGCCGCTCGCCGCCGAGGAGGCGGGGGTCGCCCCCGCGACGATCCGCAAGTGGGTCCAGCTGGGCCACCTGCGGGCCGCGGGCAAGGCGGGCCGCGCCCAGCTCTTCCGCCTGGAGGACGTCTTCGCGGCGGAACGGCTGGCCCGCCGCCGTACCGCGCACACCGTCTGATCGTCCGTCACCGAAGCGCCCCGAGTCCTGATCCGGACCGGGGCGCTTCGTCATGCCCCCAGGAAGGCGTGGAGGGAGCGGGCCAGGGTGTCGGCGAAGCGCTCGCGCACCGGCTCGGCGACGCGGTCGAGGGAGAGGTAGGGGTTGAGGTCCTCCAGCTCGACGAGGAGCAGTCCGCCCTCCGGGGCGCGGCAGGCGTCGACGCGCTGGATGCCGTGTTCGAGGGTGTTCCAGTCGATGAAGCGGCGGGCGAAGGCCAGGTCGTCCGCGGTCGGTTCGTACGGCTCCAGGACCCAGCGGCGCTCGGGGTCGGGGGCGTACAGGGCGTACTGGAAGAGGTCGTCGACGAAGTAGAAGGAGACCTCGTAGCGGAAGTCGATGCGCGGCTGGACGAGGAGTCCGCCGTACGTGAGCCCGGCGAGCTCCTCGTACGCCATGAAGCGCAGCCCTATGGAGTCCGCCCCGGCCTCGGGCTTGACCGCGTACTGGGGGGCGGCGGGCAGCCGGTGGAGGTCCTCGGGGCGGTCGACGGTGGGGATGACGGGGTACCCGGCGGCGGTGAGGTCGAGCAGGTACTGCTTGCCGGCCATGTCGCCGCGCCCGTGGAGCGGGTTGTAGACGCGGGTGCCGAGGGCGAGGGCGCGCTCGCGGAAGGCCTCGTACTCCTTCTGGTACCCGAGGACGGGGCCGCTGTTGCGGACGACGACGGCGTCGAAGCCCGGCATGAGGGCGGCGGCGTCGAGCGGGTGGCAGAGGGCGAGGTCGAAGTCGGCCCGCAGCCGGGCGGTGAGGTGGACGTCCTCGTCGCCGTAGCGCCGCCCCTTGGCCGGGTAGGTCAGGTCGGTCACGTAGAGCAGACGGGGACGGTCGGCGGGCACGGGGCGGCTCCCTCGGTTCGGTGGCGGTCAACCTATCGGGGCGGGTGCCCTCCGGGCGGGGCGGTTCCGGCTCGGGGGGGTCCCGCTCCTCCCGGTTCGTGGTCGTCGTGCGGGTCGGCGCGGGGTGCCGCCCTCCCGGTCCAGGGTCGTCGTGTGGGGTCGGTACGGATCCGCTCACCGTTCTAGTTGCGTGCGCGCACGATCGCTGTCACAGTTGGTGCAGCGGCGGAGCTGCGCCCGCAGGACGGGAAGCGGCTCCGCCGTCCGCCGTCCGGGTGCGCTGCCGCGCCCCGCCCCCTCCCGCCGGAGCGCCCCGGACGGCACCCCTTCCGGCCATCCCGCCCCTCCCCTCTCCCGAGGAGAACCGACATGACCACTCCCCCGAGTGCTTTCCCGGACGTCGAGAAGCTGGTCGTCGACGTCCTCAAGGCCGACCCCGCCCTGGCCGGCGCGACCATCGCGGTCAACGCGCCGGCCGGCTTCGACGGCACGCAGAGCGCGGTCCTGGTGAACCGCCGCGGCGGTGCCTGGATCGGCGACCTGCACCTCGACATGCCGCTGATCGAGTTCGAGGTGTACGGGCCGAGCAAGAACGCGGCCCACCTCCTCGCCAACGCGGCCCGGCGGTGCCTGCTCGCCACCATCGGCAAGCAGATCGGCGCCAACAACGTCGTCCAGGACGTGGAGGAGCAGGACGGGCCGCGCTGGCTGCCCGACTACCTCTACCGGGGCGCCAACCGCTACCTCTGCGTCATCCGCCTCTCCCTCACCGTCTTCTAGGCGATTCCGCAGCGTCCTCCGGACGCCCTCCGAGCGCTCTTCGGACCCCGCTCGGTCCCCCAGACCAGGCCTCGCCGTCCGGCGGGGCCTTTGCCGTACCCGGGTCCACACCCGGGCGGCGCCCTCACCCCATCACAAGGAGAAATCCACCATGGCAGGAAACAACTCGTCCGAGATCCGCGTCGCCGGCAGCGGCAAGCTCTACGTGGCTGCCGCCGGTGCCTCCGCCCCGGCCACCTTCGGCGCCGACGCGGCGGCCGACTGGACCGGCGCGGGCTGGAAGGACCTCGGCTTCACGACCGGCGACGGCGTGACCTTCGCCAAGAAGGACAAGCTGGAGCCGATCGACTCGTGGCAGTCGGTCTCCCCGGTGCACTTCATCTACTCCAGCCGTGACCTCTCGCTGAAGTTCTCCATGCTCCAGTTCAACGAGCTGACGCTGCCGTTCTTCATGGGCGGCGGCACGGTCGAGGCCGAGCCGGCCGCGGCCACGGACACCTTCAAGTACGAGATCGCCGAGCGTCCGTACGCGGACGTTCGGGCCCTCGGCCTGGAGTTCACCGACGTCAAGGCCGGTGGCACCACCGCGGTCACGTACCGCTTCATCATCCCGCGCGGCCAGGTCACCGCGTCCGACGACATCAAGCTGGCCCGTAAGGCCGCGTCCCAGCTGGGCGTGACCTTCACGGCCATGTCGCAGGGCGACGGCAAGCCGCTGGCGACCTTCCTCATGAAGGACAGCCAGTACGGCGCGGCCGTCTGATCCCTCTCCACCCGGGGCGGGACGGCCGACCGCCGTCCCGCCCCGCCCTCTCCTCCTTCTTCCTTCCCTTCACCCGAATCAAGGAGTACGCATCACCATGGCCCGTTTCGACGTCAACGCCGCCCGCGCCCAGCGCCAGGAGGCCCACGGCCGCAAGTGGTCCTTCGAGCTGGACGGCGAGTCCTACACCCTTCCGACGGAGCTGAGCCGCGCCACCGCCAAGGGGCTGCGCAAGCTCGACGACAACGACGTGGACGGCCTGCTCGCACTCCTGATGGGTGAGGAGCAGTTCAACCGCTTCGAGCAGCACGACGTGACCATGCAGGACATCGCCGCCATCTTGGAGGCCTACGGCAAGGAGACGGGGCTCGGCCTGGGGGAAGACTGAGCCTCGTCGAGTTCGTCGAAGAACACGCCGAGGCCCTTGAGGCTGACTTCATCCGCTACTACGGGGTCGACATCCTCGACTGGCACCGCGAGGAGCTCTCCAGCAGGCGCGTCCTGACACTGATCAAGCATCTGCCGCGGGACAGCGCCCTACAGCGCGAGCTCCACGGCGAGGTCGCCGAGTGGTCGATCACCGATCACCTCCTCGCGGCGACGGTGGATCACCTGGCCGTCGCGAACTGGATGTTCCAGTGCGTCAACGCGTCCGAGGACGGCGACCAGCCGGATCCGCCGATGCCCGTGCCCCGGCCGGGCGTCAAGGACGAGGACGAGGAGGGCGAAGGACAGGACGGGGACTCTCCCGAGGCGGAGACCCCCGAGATCTCCCCCGGACAGCTCGCCCGGTTCTTCGGCTGAAGCCGGCAAGGGCAGGTTCCGGCCACATCCCCGCGGCCCCCGGAGGCCGTTCCCCTCAGGGAGCGGACTCCGGGGGCGCTTCCTGTGCTCGCTCGGAGGTCATGTCCTGCTCCAGGGCCCTGGCCCGTTCGGAGAGCCGGCGCGGCTGACCCGCGCGCGGCTCCGCTCCGGCGGACTCGGCGGCCCGGCGCTCGCTCCCGGTCGTGGCCTGTGCGGGTACGCCGGCCAGCGGCGGGACGATCGGGCGTCCGCCCTTGCCGCGGACGACCTTCCGTACCGGCTGGCCGTTCCTGCGGGTACGGCTCTCCTGTGCGGTGACGAGGACGTCGGGCTCCGACTCCGGCCCTGGTTCCCTCCGGTGCGCGGGCTCGGGTTCGGAGTCCGGTGCGGAGGCGGGAGCGACCGGCGCGGGCTCCCGCTCGGGTTCGGGCCGCTGTTCGAACAGCTCACGTTCCCTGCGTACGCGCTCCTCGGCCTCGACGACCGCGGCCGGCGGTTCGAGGAGACGGGCGAAGGGCAGCGTGATGACCCGGGCGCCGTCCTGGCCGCCGTCCATGCGGCGCTGGGGGCGGCGGATTCCACGCGCGTCACCCTGGCCCTGCGCGTAGGCGTCCGCGACGCGCTTCTCGTACTCCCGCCGTATGCGCGGGAGTTCGTCCGACACGGCCTCGGCCCAGCCGGAGGTGAAGGCGGTCGTCTCGCGACGGTCCACCTCGCTCCGGGGGATCACGACGAGGTCCTCGGGGGCGTGCCCATGGACGTGCACGAGCTCGGAGAGACGGGCGAAGAGGTGGGGCAGATCGGGATGGGTCGCGAGCCAGTCGACTACGCGCTCCCGTGGGTTCGCTCCCGGCTCCGTGTCCATGCGTCAGTACTGCCTTCCAGCCCCCTGGGGTCCCCGCGCGCCCCTCGCGCCCCTCGCCCCTCCGGAGTGGTCGGTCCCGGGGAACGCGTCCTCCAGGTTACCCGGTCGAACAGAAGCTCCGATCAGCCGCCAACACGTTCGGGATTTCAGCCAGAAGACACGCCGTCAGAGGTTTCCCGCTCGACAAACACCGAACAGGTGTTCCACACTCTGTTCGCACAGCAGTTCGAACACGTGGTGCCCCCGCTCCTCACTCCGCGGCGCCGCCACACACGCACGGGCAAGCAACCGGAAGGCAGGCGTCCATGACTCAGCAGGCCGAGGCATCGCGACCGCACATCCCACTCCAGGACCGCCTCCGCCAGCTCCTCGACGGACCCGTCGCCCTCGACAAGAGAGCGTTGCTCGGCACGCTGTACGCCGAGGTCTCCCGCTGCGAGACCGTCGCGTACGCGGCCGGCTGGAACGACGCGCTCGCGACGACGCACCGCGGACCCCACCGGGAAGAGGACGCCTAGCCACCACCCGCTGCCCCAGACGAACAAGCCCTTGCCGAAACCGGCAGGGGCTTTTCGGCGCTTGGCCCTCACGGGCCGGAAGCGGAGCAAATCATGGCAGAACCAGACATCCCCAACCTGATCGCCGACCTCAAGAAGGCCCTTGTCGATGAGGCCAACCACGAGGTCAAGTACATGGTCGAAAACACGAAAGAGGAGACCAAGGAGAAGGAGCCGTTCGTCGAAGACGGCAGAGCGATGGTCTCCAAGCTCAAGAAGTCCCTCATCGGCGATACACCCAAGATCCTCACAGAGGAGAAGGCGGCGCCGTTCGTCAAGCAGATCGCCGACATCCACGAGGAGGTCGTGAAGGCCCCGCTGACGGAGTGGCTCGAAGCCGCTGGTCTCGATGGCGTGGCGGCCGGCGTCGAGAAGATCTACGAGGGGAAGGGCAACTGGTGGACCTACTTCGTCGCCGCCTTCGTGGGCCTCGCCATCCCGGCCATCGGCCTGCTCCTTGTCTCCAAGTTCACCGACTGGTCCCGCTTTCTCCAGTCGAAGGTCTTCAGCGGACAGGCGTACGCCCGTAACGAGGCAGGCACGTGGAGCCGGCAGGACGTCCAGGCCATCAACGACCGGGAGACAAGGGTCTTCAACGGCGGCGGAATCGGCGCCATCCCGAGCGAGGACAGCCTCCGCGGCGTCCGCGAGGAACTCGAGAAGCTGAGCGAGAAGATCACGGTCTTCAACCGCAAGGCCGGGGGGTTCCGCACCAAGTTCAACAAGATGCCTTCGGCCCGCGCGATCAAGAGCTCGGCCAAGGGGATCGAGGCCATCGCCGACGCTCTCGACAGGATCACCATCTCGGACGTCGGGACGATGGCCACGAAGGTCGATGACCTCAAGAAGGCCATGGAGGACTTCAAGCCCGGCAAGATCCCCCAGGACCTCCAGAACACCCGAACCGAGACCCGGAACCTCGGCAGGACCGTCGATGAGCTGAAGACCTCGTTCCAGAAGCTCAAGGACGAGGCGCTTCTCGCCGCCAGGGCCCTCGCCTGATCCCCACCCACCCCGAAAGGAGGTAACCCATGTCTCTCGTCAGTTCCCTCAAGAAGTCGTCCGACTCGCTGCGCGCCCTCAAGACCCAGGCGTCCGGTGCCGGCACCTCGGTCAAGAAGGTCGGCGACGCCGGCAAGTCCGCGTCCGGGCAGCTCAAGACGCTCCGTACCAACGCCCAGGGCTCCACCACCCAGCTCAAGAACCTCAAGACCGCGTCCGACCAGGCCGAGCGCGCCATGAAGAAGGCCGGCGACACCGCTCAGTCGGCCGGCGGCAAGCTCTCCAAGTACGAGTCCGGCGCCGGCAAGGCCGCCAAGGGCCAGGACAAGCTCAACAAGTCCATGAAGGGCAACTTCCTCGTCCGCCTGCTCGAACTCTTCATGCCGCTCATCGAGACGATCGTCGACATGGCGCTTCGCTCGAAGACGATGCAGACGGTCCTGAAGAAGGCGTTCAGCGCCATCAAGACCGTGATCAGCTCGGTGATGAAGGCCGTCGGGCCGATCATGAAGAAGGCCGGCAGTCTGATCAAGTCGGTCTGGAACGGCATCAAGAAGGCCATCTCCACCGTCGTCAAGGCCGTCGCGACCGTCATCAAGACGTACGTGAAGATCTGGAAGACGGTCATCACCACGGTGATGAAGGCCATCAAGAGCGTCATCAGCTCGGTGTGGAACGGCATCAAGGCCGTCATCACGCCGGTCGTCAACTGGATCAAGAGCGCCATCCCGAAGGCCTTCAGCGCCGTCAAGGACAAGATGTCGTCCGTCTGGAACGGCCTCAAGGACATCGCGTCCCGGGCGTTCGAGGGCATCAAGAGCGGCGTGAAGGGCCCCATCAACGCCGTCATCAGCCTCATCAACTCGATGATCGGCAGCCTCAACCGCGTCAAGGTCAGCGTCCCCGGCTGGGTCCCCGTCGTCGGCGGCAAGACCTTCGGCGTCAACCTGCCGACCATCCCCATGCTCGCCACCGGCGGTGTCGTCATGCCGCGCACCGGCGGTGTCCCGGCGATCCTCGCCGAGGCCGGCGAGGCCGAGGCCGTCCTCCCGCTCTCCAAGCTGGACCGGCTGCTCGCCACCACCGCCCGCCGCGCCCGCCTGGCGCAGGGCGGACACCAGGGCGCGGGCACCGGCACCGGGCTGCACATCGAGCACTACCACGCGGCCCGCAACAGTGACCCGCACACCACCGCCGCGGCGCTCATGTACCTCGTGAAGGCGCGTGGAGCCAGGGCATGAGTGCCGTAGCCCTGCGTGTCGCGCCCAACTTCCGCGTGGCCCTCGCGCCGATGGGCAACCTGCGGCAGGGGCTCGGCGGAGCGAGCAGCTCGCTGAAGAACCTGCGGCAGAACGTCCAGCGGGCGGCGGGCGGTATCGGCGGCCTCGCCACCGCCGCCCGCACCGCCGGCGCCCCCCTCCGCACCCTCGCCCAGAACGCCTCCGGCGCCGCCACCGCCATGACCAAGATCCGCCGCTCCACCGCCCCCGCGGGCGTCAAGCGGATCGGCACCGCCGCCGGCAAGGCCCGTACCGCCGCCCGCAAGATCGGGACCGGCGCCGGGGTCGTCCTCGGCCTCCTCCTGCCGCTGCTGCCCATCACGGACGTCATCGCGACGATGATGGGCACCTTCGGCACCGTCATGACCATCGCATCGGTCGCCATGACAGGCGTCAACGTCGCCATGCGGGCCAACCCGCTCGGCTTCCTCGTCGGCCTGATCGTGCCCGTCGCCGCGTACCTCATCGAACTGGCCGTCAACTCCGAGACCGGTCAGCGGATCATCAAGCAGGTCTTCCAGCAGGCCCTGAAGGGCTTCCAGGCGGTCTGGAAGTTCATCCAGCCCTTCATGAAGCTCCTCGGCACGGCCATCGGCACGTACGTCAAGGCGTACCTGACCGTCTTCAAGACCGCGCTCAGGATCGTCGGATCGGCCATCGGCGGGATCTCCAGGATCGGTTCCGCCGTCCGCTCGGCGACCAACGCGCTGCGCGGCATCGCCTCCCGCACGATCGGCGGCATCAAGAGCGCCGTACGGCCGGTGGTCGACTGGATCACCGACAAGATCCCCGGCTTCTTCCGGACCGCCAAGGACGCGGTGAGCAAGTCGCTGCGCGGCATCGGCGACCTGATCAAGGGCGCGCTGAGCGCCGTGCTCGGGGTCGTCAAGGGACCGATCAACGGTCTCATCGCGTTCGCCAACTGGATCATCGACGGGCTCAACAAGCTCAGCTTCGAGATCCCCCTCACCGGCAAGAAGTTCGGCGTCGAACTCGACAAGCTCCCCATGCTCGCCGAGGGCGGCATCGTCTCCCCGGGCACCGCGGACGACTACCGGATCGACTCGCTCTCCCAGCTGGAGAACCGCCGCGTCCCGGCCCTCACCGAGCCGCTGCCGCGGCCGCACCGCATCCGGGAGTTCCACGAGGAGCCCGGCGCCGGTCCGCGGTCGACCGCCGAGGACCTGCTCTTCCTCGCGACCGCCCACCGCTGACCGCCGGCCGCGGCCGACCGTGAAGCCCCGGCCACCGCCGCCGACCGCCGGCAGCGAAGCCCCGGCCGCCACCGCCGACCGCCGGCCGCAGCCGGCCCCCGCTGACCGCCCACCGCCGACCCCATCCCAAGTGAGGTGACGGCCCCATGGCCGAGACCACGACCACGTACGCCGGAAACTCCTACACCGCCGACCTCGCGCCCGGCTCGCTCATCACCCAGGACGGGCAGATGCAGTGGGCCGGGCTCCTCATAGGCCCCGGCACCCCCTTCGCCGTCGACAAGTCCGGCCTGTCGGGCTGGGAGGACCTGCCCGAGTACGACTCCTCGGACGCCGACCGCCCCACCTCCCACGGCGCCTGGCCGGGCGCCCGGTACGCCAAGCCGCGCAAGGTCGGCGGCACGATCGTGCTGATGCCCGAGTACGGCGGCACCGCGGGCGCCGTCCGCGCCCTGCGGCAGTCGCTCGCCCTCCTCGACGAGGAGCGGTGGCTCACCGTCCGCCTGCACGGCGAGCTGCTCACCGTCCGCGCCCGGATCGCGCAGCGCGTGGTCCCGGCCGACCAGGGCTTCGCCACCCAGGGCAGCTCCCGCATGTCGGTCCAGTGGCTGGCCTCCGACCCGCGCCGGTACGTCGTCAACGAGCAGACCGCGACGACCACTCCCCCGCAGCCGGAGTCGGGGCTCACCTGGCCGCTGACCTGGCCGCTCTCCTGGGGCCAGGCCAAGAGCACCGGTGACGCCGTCGTCGAGAACACCGGTTCGGCGCCGGTCCACCCGGTCATCGTCTTCCGCGGCCCGTGCTCCATGCCGACCGTCACCGAGCGGATCAGCAGGCGCCGGCTGCGGTACGCGATCGACCTGACCGCCGGCGACGAACTGACCGTCGACACGCGCGCGGGCACGGTCATGCTCAACAACTCCGCCTCCCGCCTGCACACCGCGATGGCCGACTCCACCCCGGAGGAGCTGTTCGTGCTCGATCCCGGTCGCACCGACCTGTCCTTCCGGCCGGAAGCGGGCACCGAGGACGCGCTGATGACCGTGCGCTGGCGCAGCGCCGAGTGGTGACCCCCAGGACGCGCCACGCGTCCGCCGCCGGCCGCCGTTCGCCCTCGGGCGGCGGCGGCCGGCGGTTCCACCTCACCAGCCCACGAACCACCCGGCCCACGCCGACACCCCGACCCGACCCCCTTCGGAGAGGTGACCCATGACCGTACGCGCCGCTTGGCTCCAGTCCACCGGCCAGACCCGCGAGGACACCCGCCTGACCCTCGCCGCCCTGCTCACCCCCAGCGGCCAGAGCCCCGACGAGACCCCGCTGCGCTCCCGCGCGGGCATCGTCCCGGGCGGTTTCGTCCTGACCGGCAGCGCGCCCATGCAGGCCACCATCGGCACCGGCCGCGCGATCGTCCAGGGCGACGACACCGCCCAGGGCGCCTACCTCGTCGCCGTCACCGCCCCGGAGAGCTTCACGCTCACGGACGGCGATCCGCAGAACGACCGGATCGACCTGATCGAACTGGCCGTGCTCGACGACACCTACGACCGTTCGGGCGACACCCAGGCGGTCGTGCGGCTCGTCGAGGGCACCCCCGCGGCCACGCCCACCGTCCCGCTCAGCGGTCCCGGCAGCACGATCCCGCTCTACACGATCCGGGTCCCGAAGGGCACCTCGGCCGGCACCGGCGGCATCGCCTGGTCCACCGCCGTCACCACCCAGCACTGGCCGGCCGTCGCGCTCGGCGGCATCCTGCCCGCCAGCGGCTTCAAGGGCGCGTACGTCGGCCAGTACCGCGACACGGCGGGTCTCCTCCAGCGCTGGGACGGCACGACCTGGGCCTCGTACCCGAAGGCCATCGGCGGCATCGCCCCGAGCACCACGACCACCGGCGGCTACACCGGCCAGTACCGGGACAACGGCGGCGGGCTGCAGCGCTGGAACGGCACCGCCTGGCAGTACGTCGAGGGCGCCTCCACCCTGCTGCTCAGCGCCACGCAGTGGCTGACCGCCCAGCAACAGAGCATCGCCCCCAACACCTGGACCGTGCTCAGCCTGCCCACCGTCGAGATCGACGACGCCGCCGGCTGGACCTCGAACACCACCTATGTCGTGCCGCGCACCGGCTGGTGGCGGGTCTCCGCGCACGCCACCTTCGCCAACGAGGCCCAGACCGGAATGCGCGGCGCCCGCGTCGTGGTCGCCGGCGTCGGACAGTCCCGGATGACCTGGCTCATCCCCGCCGGCAACGGCGCCGTCTCCGTGGGCGGCAGCGGCATCGTCAGGCTCGTCGCCGGCCAGACCCTCCAGCTCGCCGGCTTCCACAACCACACCGCGGCGATCAAGACCCTCGGCGGCTCGGGCTACGGCTGCAGCCTCGACGCCGAATGGATCAGGTCCTGACGCCCCCGACCGCTGAACCGTCCCCCGACCTCTCGAACGGAGAAACCCCATGAACCTGCGCAGCAGCTGGGTCGCCGAGACCGGCCAGACCCGCGAGGACACCCGGCTCACCCAGACCGGTGTCACCACCATGACCAACCCCGTCCAGGTCCGCTCCGGCGTCCTGCCCGGCTCGTACGACGGCCGGTACCGGCTCTCCGGCTTCTGGACCTTCGGGTCCGCCGCCATGACGGCGACCGTCTCCGAGGGCCGGGCCGTCATCCAGGGCGAGATCTCCCAGGGCGTCTTCCCGGTGACGCTGCCGAACTCCGAGGTCGTGACCTTCGCGCCGGGCAACGCCACGTACAACCGCATCGACCTGCTCGTCCTGAGGGTCCACGACAAGCTGTACGACGGCGGAACGCGCACCGAAGCCGTCCTCGAGATCATCCAGGGCGCGGCCGAGCAGTCCCCGAAGGCCCCGGTCGTCCCGCCGCGCTGCCTCCCCCTGTACGAGGTGCTGGTACCCGCCGGTGCCAGCGCGGGCAACGGCGGCATCCCCTGGGCCAGCTCGCTGAAGGACCTGCGCACCCCGGTCGTCTCCCTCGGCGGCATCCTCCCGGTCGAGGGTGCGTCCCTGCCGGGCGCCTACCCCGGCCAGTACCAGGACACCGGCAGCGCGCTCCAGCGCTGGGACGGCGGCGCCTGGGTGTCGTACCCGGCGGCGCTCGGCGGCATCATCCCGTCCTCAGCGTCCACCACGCCGGCCAGCTACACGGGCCAGTACCGCGACTCGACGAGCGGCAAGCTCCAGCGCTGGAACGGCTCCGAGTGGATCCCGGTCGTGGCGGGCCCGTACTTCGTCGACAACCGCGACTACGGCGACACCACGTCGACCACGTACACCTCGACGCTCGCGGGCCGCATCACCAACCCGCTCACGCTGTCCTTCGTCGCACCGCCGTCGAGGGCCGTGATCATCAGCTTCGGCTGCAAGCTGCGGTCGACGAGCGCCGACCACTACGCGTTCATGGCGCTCAAGCTCACCCAGGGCAACACGGTCATCAGCGACCTCGAGGACGACTACGCGGCGCTCGCCGCCAGCGAGCACATGGTCTCGGTGTCCACCATGACCCGTCAGTCGGGCCTGACCGCGGGCGCGACGTACACGCTCACGGCCTTCTTCAAGGTCGTCTCCGCCGCCCCCACCGTCCTCAAGGCCGGTTTCGACAACACGTTCATCAGGGTCGACCCGCTGCCGTAGCCCGGATCCAACCCCCACCGACAGGAGAAAACCATGGCACTGCGCAGCGGCTGGCTCCCCCCGACCGGGCAGACCCGAGTCACCACCCGCCTCACCGCCCTCGGCGCGACCACCCCGGTCAACCCGCTCGCCTCGCGTTCGGGCGTCCTGCCCGGCACGGCCGACGGCAAGTACCGGGTCGGCGGCCTCTGGATGAGCGGCAGCGGCCCCATGAGCGCGACCGTCTACGCCGGGCGCGCCGTCGTCCAGGGCCCCAACATCCAGGGTGCCTACCCCGTCACCCTCGACGCGGACACCGTCCTCAGCTTCGGCGACGGCGATCCGGTCAACCCGCGCATCGACCTCGTCGTCCTGCGCGTGTACGACGACGAGTTCGACAACCAGACCAGGAGCGAAGCCGCCCTGGAGGTCATCAAGGGCGAGCCGAAGGCGGTGCCGACCGCTCCTGGCGCACCCGCGCTCTCCCTCCCCCTCTTCTCGGTCAGGGTGGAGAAGCAGACCTCGGCCGGCACCGGCGGCATCGCCTGGGCCACGGCCGTCACCGACCTGCGGACCACGGTCGTCGGCCTGGGCGGCATCCTGCCCGTCTACAACAACGCCGGTGTGCCCGGTTCGTACCCCGGCCAATACCAGGACAACGACAACGCCCACTATCTCCAGCGCTGGGACGGCAACGGCTGGGTCGCGTACCCGAAGGAGATCGGCGGCGTCGTCCCCAGCGGAACGCTCACCACCGGCAGCTACACCGGCCAGTTCCGCGACAACGCCGGGACCCTCCAGCGCTGGAACGGCACCACCTGGACCAACTACCAGCCGCCGGTCGAGGTGGAGACCACCACGAGCGGCGCGACCGCGCTGAGCGGCTGGACGGTGGTGGCCTTCTCCGGCCGCCGCTCCCGGGGCCTGGCCACCGTCCTCATCACCGTCACCCGCAACGGCGCCACCATCAACGTCGACGGCGCGGGCAACTTCAACGACGAGGGGCTGTGCACCCTGCCCGCCGGATGGCGCCCGGCCATGGACTACGAGACCTCCGCCTGCGACGGCTTCGGCAACGGCGGCGGCTACATCGGGCCTTCCGGCCAGGTCAGCCTGCGCACCTGGTCGTCCAACGGCGCCCTCGTCGCCGGCCGGAACATCCGCCTCGCCGCGACCTACGTCCTGTAAGGGGGCTGTCCCATGGCACTCGACACGCCCTACCGGGCCATCTTCTGCGACCTCATGAGCGACACGGCCCTCGACATCCTGCCGCTGCGGGACGTCTCGTTCGAGGACTACATCGGCCGGGCCGGCTCCCTGTCCGGCACCATCCCCATCCCCGACCGCGCCCTCGCCGAGCGGGCCCACAAGATCAAGCCGGGACGCACCACGGTCTACCTGGAGCGCGGCGGAGACCTGTGGTGGGGCGGCATCGTCTGGACCACCAACCTGCAGAGCAGCGACCGGGGCGTGGTGACCCTGGGCATCCAGGCCTCCACCTTCGACTCGTACGCGGCCCGACGACGCATCCGCACGGACGACTTCGAGACCCGGTTCACCCAGCCGACCGACCAGTACGTCATCGCCCGCGAGCTCTGGAAGAGCCTGTCGGACGGCCTGGGCGAGAGCAGGATCGACGAGGGCGACGAGACCGTGCTGTCCGGCGTCATGCGGACGGTCTCCTGGCGGCACGGCGACGAGACCGTCTACCAGGAGGCCCTCGACCAGCTCGGATCCCAGAACAATGGCTTCGAGTACCAGGTCCTCGTCTACCGCGACCCGGAGGACAGCAAGCGCGTCCGCGAACTCCGGCTCGGCTCGCCCATCAGCAACGGCGCCACCGACATGATCTTCGACCGGCCCGGCACGATCCTGTCGTACTCACTGCCGGACGACGCCACCCGCGGCGGCACCCAGGCCCTGGCGCGCGGCGCCTCGACCAACAGCAACGGCGGCGCCGAGTCCAGGCCGACCCTGTCCGACATCGCCGTGCCGACGGATCCGCTCCCGGACGTGTGGCCCCAGCTCGACCTGTCCTCGGACCACAACGACGTCAGCGACAAGGCCACGCTGAACTCGCTCGCCCAGGCCGCCGTCAACGAGGCCGCGGGCCATGTGCAGATCCCCGAGATCAGCATCCGGCTCGGCGGCATCGTCCCCCCGGCGCTCCTCGGCCGCACCGCCCGCATCCGCATCACCGACGAGTGGCACCCGACGGGCCTCGACGCCCGCTACCGCATCGTCGGCGTCAAGGTCCGGCCGGCCGAGCGAGGCCGTCCGGACACCGCCGAACTCGCCCTTGAGAGGACCTGATGGCACTGCTGCCCGAGGACATCATCGACCGGCTGATCCAGATGGAGCGCCGGATCCAGGCCCTGTCCACAGCGGTCAACACCCGTCCCCTCTTCAACGAGATCCGTCCCGACCCCGAGAAGTCGAAGCCCACCAAACCGGTCCTTCGGGTTTTCGACGCCCACGAACACGAGCTGTTCGCCGACGACCTGGTGACCGGCGGCCTCGCCAGGCCGTGGCTGCAGCTGATGCCGCCGGTGGACCACCTGAAGGAAGCGAAGTGGCCGTCCACCACAGGCACGGCCTTCACCGCCATCGCCCAGTCCTTCAACCCGGTCTGGCAGCCCAAGATGCGTCTCGCGATGTACACGAAGGTGTCCAGCGGCGCGACCGGGCAGGTGAAGGTCATGGTCGACGGCGTGCAGTTCGGCCCGACCGTCACTGCCGGACAGACCTTCGATTACACCGGTCTGCTGCCGGTCGACCTGCCGACCAAGTTCGGCAAGGTGATGACGGTCGAGATCCACGCCAGGATCGCCAGCGGCACCGGCACGGTATACGCCCAGCCCGTCAGCATGTACGGCACCCAGACCTGAGCCAGCGAGGAGCACACACGTGAACATCGACCCCACCCTGCCCTGGGGCGTGGCCATCGACTACGCCGGCCGGGCCACCGTCGTGGAGAACGGCCACACCCTCTCCGTACGCGTCTTCGACAACAGCCTCGGCTACACCCTGGAACGTGACCCGTTCACCGGCCAGTACCCGTCGGTGCAGGTCACCGCCGAGTTCTCCAAGACCGGCAGCGGGGGTGACGCCACCCTCCGCGGCTACGGTCTCGCCGTCGTCGAGGCGAAGGACGGCGTCCCGGCCGTGCCCGACCCGACCGCCGTCCAGCGCGCCGTCGCCGCCGCGCTCGCCGACTTCGAGGCCCGCCGCTCCGCCTACGCCGACCTGTGCGCGACCTGGGCCCCGGCACCGGAGCCCGAGCCCACCCCGGAGCCCGAGCCCACCCCGGAGCCCGAGCCCGCCCCGTAAGCCCCCGGCACGCACCCCCGAGCGCATCCCCGCCCCACCCGTACGCCCGCCCCGCGCCCCCCCAAGGCCGGGGCTCCCGCATGTCTGGAGGACACCCGATGGCCACTCCCCTCCCCGCGGACCGGCTCGTCGCCGCGCTCCGCGCCGAAGGCGTCACCGTCGTCGAACACCCCGGCTGGCGCACCCACCACCGCAACCACGCCGGCGCCTGGGGCCCGGTCACCGGCGTGATGATCCACCACACCGTCAGCTCCGGCACCGCCAACTCCGTCGAACTCTGCTTCAACGGCTACGAGGGACTGCCGGGACCGCTCTGCCACGGCGTCATCGCCAAGGACGGCACGGTCCACCTCGTCGGCAACGGCCGCGCCAACCACGCCGGCGGCGGCGACCCCTCCGTCCTCCAGGCCGTCATCACCGAGACGTACGGGGACCGGCCCCCGGCGCCCCGCGTCCACCAGGGCAGCCCCGGCGCCGTCGACGGCAACTCCCGCTTCTACGGCTTCGAGTGCGTCAACCTCGGCAACGGCACCGACCCCTGGCCGACCGCCCAGCTCGACGCCATCGAACGGGTCTCCGCCGCCCTCTGCCGGGCCCACGGCTGGGGCGCCAAGTCCGTCATCGGCCACCTGGAGTGGTCCGACTGGAAGTCCGACCCCAAGGGGTTCGCGATGCCGACGATGCGGACCCGCGTGCAGACCCGGCTCGGCAAGGACCCCGCCAAGACCACCCCCGGCAGCACGAAGCCGGCCCCGCCCCGCCTCCAGCCGTTCCCGGGCTCCTCGTTCTTCCGCAAGGAGACGAGCTCCCCGGTCGTCACGGCCATGGGCCGCCGGCTCGTCGCCGAGGGCTGCTCCGCGTACGCCGTCGGCCCCGGCCCCCGCTGGAGCGAGGCCGACCGGCTCAGCTACGCCAGGTGGCAGCGCAAGCTCGGCTTCCGCGGCTCCGACGCCGACGGCATCCCCGGCGCCGCCTCCTGGAGCGCCCTGAAGGTCCCGTACACGAAGTAACCACCACCGAGGAGCACACCGATGTCCGATGCCGCCAAGCGCACGGCCCGTACCGTCCTCCAGTCCGCCGTCGGCATCGCCGTCGTCCTCCCCGCGATCGTCGACGCCTCCGGCATCCCCGCGACCCTCCCGTGGGTCGCCGGGGCGCTCGCCGTCGCCGGCGGTCTCACCCGGGTGATGGCACTGGACGCGGCGCAGCGCCTGCTGCCGTCCTGGCTCCGCAGCACCCCTGCCCGGGGCGGTGCCGATGACCGAGCCTGACCCGAACGATCCCGTGGCCGTCGCCCTCGAACTGGAACGGCTCCGCGGCACTCTGGAAGCCGGCTTCGCCCGCGTCGACGGCGCGCTCGCGCTGCTCGTCCAGCGCAGCGACCAGACCGACCGGCAGCTCGCCGACCACGAGGCCCGCCTCGACGGCCTCGAACGCGCCCGCTGGCCGCTGACCAGCATCGTGGCGCTCGCCGCGAGCGCCGGAGCGCTCGTCGCGGTGTGGGAGCTGGCCGCCAGATAACCCCTCCGGGGGAGCGAACGCCGAAGGGCGGCCACCCCGTTTCCGGGGTGACCGCCCTTCGCACCACTACTTACTGGTTGTACGGACCGTAGTCGTAGTCCTCCAGCGGAACGGCCTGGCCGGAGCCCGAGCCGAACGGCGAGTAGTCGATGTCGTCGTAGCCGACGGCCGAGTACATCGCGGCCTTGGCCTCCTCGGTCGGCTCGACCCGGATGTTGCGGTAGCGGGAAAGACCCGTACCGGCCGGGATGAGCTTACCGATGATGACGTTCTCCTTGAGGCCGATGAGGCTGTCGGACTTGGCGTTGATCGCCGCATCCGTCAGGACTCGGGTCGTCTCCTGGAAGGAGGCGGCCGACAGCCAGGATTCCGTCGCCAGCGAGGCCTTGGTGATACCCATCAGCTGCGGACGGCCGGAGGCGGGGTGACCGCCCTCGGTGACCACACGACGGTTCTCGGTCTCGAACTTCGAGCGCTCGACGAGCTCGCCCGGAAGCAGCTCCGCGTCGCCGGACTCGATGATCGTCACGCGGCGCAGCATCTGCCGGATGATGATCTCGATGTGCTTGTCGTGGATCGACACGCCCTGCGAGTTGTAGACCTTCTGGACTTCGGCGACCAGGTGGATCTGGACCGCGCGCTGACCGAGGATCCGGAGCACGTCGTGCGGGTTGGTGGCACCCACGGTGAGCTTCTGGCCCACCTCGACGTGGTCGCCCTCGCCCACGAGCAGACGGGCACGCTTCGAGATCGGGAACGCCGTCTCGTCGGTGCCGTCGTCCGGGGTGACGACGATCTTCTTGGTCTTCTCGGTCTCCTCGATACGGACGCGGCCGGCCGCCTCCGAGATCGGGGCGACACCCTTGGGCTGACGAGCCTCGAAGAGCTCGACGACACGGGGCAGACCCTGGGTGATGTCGTCACCGGCCACACCACCGGTGTGGAAGGTACGCATCGTCAGCTGGGTACCGGGCTCACCGATGGACTGGGCGGCGATGATGCCGACCGCCTCACCGATGTCGACCAGCTTGCCGGTGGCGAGCGAACGGCCGTAGCAGAACGCACAGGTACCGACGGCGGACTCACAGGTCAGGACCGAACGGGTCTTGACCTCCTCGACGCCCGCGTTGAGCAGGGCGTCGATGAGCACGTCACCCAGGTCGACGTTGGCCGGCGCGATGACCTTGCCGTCGATGACGACGTCCTCGGCGAGCATCCGCGCGTACACGGAGGTCTCGACGTCGTCCGTCTTCCGCAGGACACCGTCGGCGCCGCGCTCGGCGATCCGCAGCTTCAGACCGCGCTCGGTGCCACAGTCCTCCTCGCGGATGATCACGTCCTGCGAGACGTCCACCAGACGACGGGTCAGGTAACCCGAGTCGGCGGTACGCAGGGCGGTGTCCGCCAGACCCTTACGGGCACCGTGCGTGGAGATGAAGTACTCCAGAACGGTGAGGCCCTCACGGAAGGACGCCTTGATGGGACGCGGGATCGTCTCGTTCTTGGCGTTCGACACCAGACCACGCATACCCGCGATCTGACGCATCTGCATCATGTTTCCTCGGGCACCCGAGTCGACCATCATGAAGATGGGGTTCGTCTTCGGGAAGTTCGCGTTCATCGCCTCGGCAACCTCGTTGGTCGCCTTGGTCCAGATCGCGATGAGCTCCTGAGTGCGCTCTTCCTTCGTGATGAGACCGCGCTCGTACTGCTTCTGGACCTTCTCGTCCTGCTCCTCGTAGCCCTTGACGATGGCCTTCTTGGCCTCGGGCACGACGACGTCGGAGATGGCCACGGTGACACCGGAACGGGTCGCCCAGTAGAAGCCGGCCGCCTTCAGGTTGTCGAGCGTCGCCGCCACGATGACCTTGGGGTAGCGCTCGGCGAGGTCGTTGACGATCTCGGAGAGCTGCTTCTTGCCGACGGAGTAGTCGACGAACGGGTAGTCCTCGGGCAGCAGCTCGTTGAAGAGCGCGCGGCCCAGGGACGTCCGCAGACGGAACGAGTCGCCCTGCTGCCACTCGGCGGCCGGGACGTGCTCGTCACCCTCCTCCGCGACCGGGGGGACCCAGCCGCGCGGAGCGACGGTGCCGACCGGGAAGCGGATGTCGATCTGCGACTGCAGAGCGAGCTCGCCGGCGTCGAACGCCATGATCGCCTCGGCCGTGGAGCCGAACGCGCGGCCCTCGCCCTTGGTGTCACGGAGCTCACCGTCGGTGGTCAGGAAGAACAGACCGAGGACCATGTCCTGGGTCGGCATCGTGACCGGACGGCCGTCGGCGGGCTTCAGGATGTTGTTCGAGGACAGCATCAGGATGCGGGCCTCGGCCTGCGCCTCCGCGGAGAGCGGCAGGTGCACGGCCATCTGGTCACCGTCGAAGTCCGCGTTGAACGCGGTGCAGACGAGCGGGTGGATCTGGATGGCCTTGCCCTCGACCAGCTGGGGCTCGAAGGCCTGGATGCCGAGGCGGTGCAGCGTGGGCGCACGGTTCAGCAGAACCGGGTGCTCGGCGATGACCTCTTCGAGGACGTCGTACACGACCGTGCGGCCGCGCTCGACCATGCGCTTCGCCGACTTGATGTTCTGCGCGTGGTTCAGGTCCACCAGGCGCTTCATCACGAACGGCTTGAAGAGCTCCAGGGCCATGGCCTTCGGCAGACCACACTGGTGCAGCTTCAGCTGCGGACCGACGACGATCACGGAACGCGCAGAGTAGTCCACACGCTTGCCGAGAAGGTTCTGACGGAATCGA
This sequence comes from Streptomyces sp. NPDC051822, assembly GCF_044452745.1. Taxonomy (NCBI): domain Bacteria; kingdom Bacillati; phylum Actinomycetota; class Actinomycetes; order Kitasatosporales; family Streptomycetaceae; genus Streptomyces; species Streptomyces sp. NPDC051822. The sequence goes on from NZ_JBITBZ010000017.1 coordinate 42,422, forward strand.
CCCTGCTTGCCCTTCAGCATGTCGCTGAGGGACTTCAGGGGACGGTTGCCGGGACCGGTCACCGGACGACCACGACGACCGTTGTCGAAGAGGGCGTCCACGGCCTCCTGAAGCATGCGCTTCTCGTTGTTCACGATGATCTCGGGGGCACCGAGGTCGAGGAGACGCTTCAGACGGTTGTTGCGGTTGATCACGCGGCGGTACAGGTCGTTCAGGTCGGAGGTCGCGAAGCGGCCACCGTCCAGCTGCACCATCGGACGCAGGTCCGGCGGGATCACCGGCACGCAGTCGAGAACCATGCCCTTGGGGCTGTTCGCGGTCTGCAGGAACGCGGAGACGACCTTGAGGCGCTTGAGCGCACGGGTCTTCTTCTGGCCCTTGCCGGTACGGATGATCTCGCGGAGGCGCTCGGCCTCCTCGTCGAGGTCGAAGGACTCCAGGCGCTTCTGCAGAGCGGCAGCACCCATCGAACCGTCGAAGTACGTGCCGAAGCGGTCACGCAGCTCGCGGTAGAGGAGCTCGTCGCCCTCCAGGTCCTGGACCTTGAGGTTCTTGAAACGCGACCAGACCTCGTCCAGACGGTCGATCTCGCGCTGCGCACGGTCGCGCAGCTGCTTCATCTCACGCTCGGCGCCCTCGCGCACCTTGCGGCGCACGTCGGCCTTCGCGCCCTCGGCCTCCAGCTCACCGAGGTCGTTCTCGAGCTTCTTGGCGCGGGCCTCCAGGTCGGAGTCGCGACGGTTCTCGATCTGCTGACGCTCGACGGAGACGTGCGCCTCCAGGGAGGGCAGGTCACGCGTACGACGCTCGTCGTCGACGAACGTGATCATGTACGCCGCGAAGTAGATGACCTTCTCGAGGTCCTTCGGGGCGAGGTCGAGCAGGTAGCCAAGACGCGACGGAACGCCCTTGAAGTACCAGATGTGGGTGACGGGAGCGGCGAGCTCGATGTGGCCCATCCGCTCACGGCGCACCTTCGCGCGGGTGACCTCGACGCCACACCGCTCACAGATGATGCCCTTGAAGCGGACACGCTTGTACTTGCCGCAGTAGCACTCCCAGTCCCGGGTCGGACCGAAGATCTTCTCGCAGAAGAGTCCGTCCTTCTCGGGCTTGAGCGTGCGGTAGTTGATGGTCTCCGGCTTCTTGACCTCGCCGTGGCTCCACTGACGGATGTCGTCAGCGGTGGCCAGACCGATCCGGAGCTCGTCGAAGAAGTTGACGTCGAGCACTATGCGTCAATCCCTCTCAGGGTTGTAAGGCTTGGGGTCTGATACGGGGGTCCTGGGGCCGGCCGGGGACTCGGCGGCGTTACGCCGAGTCCCCGACCGAACTCCCGTCAGACCTCTTCGACGCTGCTCGGCTCGCGCCGGGACAGGTCGATGCCGAGCTCCTCCGCTGCGCGGAAGACGTCCTCGTCGGTGTCGCGCATCTCGATGGACATGCCGTCCGAGGACAGCACCTCCACGTTGAGGCACAGGGACTGCATCTCCTTGATGAGCACCTTGAAGGACTCGGGGATGCCGGGCTCAGGGATGTTCTCGCCCTTGACGATGGCCTCGTAGACCTTCACGCGGCCGGTCACGTCGTCGGACTTGATCGTCAGCAGCTCCTGGAGGGCGTAAGCGGCGCCGTACGCCTCCAGCGCCCACACCTCCATCTCACCGAAGCGCTGGCCACCGAACTGGGCCTTACCACCCAGCGGCTGCTGGGTGATCATCGAGTACGGACCGGTCGAACGAGCGTGGAGCTTGTCGTCGACCAGGTGGTGCAGCTTGAGGATGTACATGTAACCGACCGAGACCGGGTCGGGGAACGGCTCGCCGGAGCGGCCGTCGAACAGCCTCGCCTTACCGGTCGGGAGCACCATGCGCTCGCCGTCGCGGTTCGGGATGGTGTGGTTCAGCAGACCCGCGAGCTCGTCCTCACGCGCACCGTCGAAGACGGGGGTGGCGACGTTGGTGCCCGGGGCGACCTGGTCGGCGCCGATCGCCTGGAGGCGCTGCGCCCACTCGTCCGCGAGGCCGGAGACGTCCCAGCCGCGGCTGGCGAGCCAGCCGAGGTGGATCTCCAGGACCTGTCCCGGGTTCATTCGGGACGGGACACCCAGCGGGTTGAGGATGATGTCGACCGGGGTGCCGTCCTCCAGGAACGGCATGTCCTCGATCGGGAGGATCTTCGAGATGACGCCCTTGTTGCCGTGACGGCCGGCGAGCTTGTCACCATCGGTGATCTTGCGCTTCTGGGCGACGTAGACGCGGACCAGCTGGTTCACGCCCGGGGGAAGCTCGTCGCCCTCCTCGCGGTCGAAGACGCGGACGCCGATGATCTTGCCGATCTCGCCGTGCGGCACCTTCAGCGAGGTGTCACGGACCTCACGGGCCTTCTCACCGAAGATCGCTCGGAGCAGGCGCTCCTCCGGCGTCAGCTCGGTCTCGCCCTTGGGCGTGACCTTGCCGACGAGGATGTCGCCGGCGACGACCTCGGCACCGATACGGATGATGCCGCGCTCGTCGAGGTCGGCGAGGACCTCCTCGGAGACGTTCGGGATGTCCCGGGTGATCTCCTCCGGGCCGAGCTTGGTGTCACGGGCGTCGACCTCGTGCTCCTCGATGTGGATCGAGGAGAGGACGTCGTCCTGCACGAGGCGCTGCGACAGGATGATCGCGTCCTCGTAGTTGTGACCCTCCCACGGCATGAACGCCACGAGCAGGTTCTTGCCGAGCGCCATCTCGCCGTCTTCGGTGGCGGGACCGTCGGCGAGGACCTGGCCCTCGATGACGCGGTCGCCCTCGTCCACGACGACCTTCTGGTTCACAGAGGTGCCCTGGTTGGAGCGGGAGAACTTGTGCAGGCGGTACGTGATGTACGTGCCGTCGTCGTTGGCGACCGTGACGTAGTCGGCCGACAGCTCCTGGACGACACCGTCCTTCTCGGCCTTGAGCACGTCGCCGGCGTCGGTGGCACAGCGGTACTCCATGCCGGTGCCGACGAGCGGGGCCTCCGACTTAATCAGCGGCACCGCCTGACGCATCATGTTCGCGCCCATGAGGGCACGGTTGGCGTCGTCGTGCTCGAGGAACGGGATCATGGCCGTCGCGACCGACACCATCTGGCGCGGCGAGACGTCCATGTAGTCGACCTCGGACGGGAGGACGTAGTCGACCTCGCCGCCACGCTTGCGCACCAGGACGCGGTTCTCGGTGAGGCGCATCTCGTCGTTGAGCGCGGCGTTGGCCTGCGCGATGACGAAGCGGTCCTCCTCGTCGGCGGTGACGTAGTCGACCTCGTCGGTGACCTGACCGTCGATGACCTTGCGGTACGGCGTCTCGATGAAGCCGAACGCGTTGACGCGGCCGTACGAGGCGAGCGAACCGATCAGACCGATGTTCGGGCCTTCGGGGGTCTCGATCGGGCACATGCGTCCGTAGTGGGACGGGTGCACGTCTCGGACCTCGAAGCCGGCCCGCTCACGGGACAGACCACCAGGGCCCAGCGCCGAGAGACGACGCTTGTGCGTCAGACCCGACAGCGGGTTGTTCTGGTCCATGAACTGCGACAGCTGGCTGGTGCCGAAGAACTCCTTGATGGAGGCGACGACCGGCCGGATGTTGATCAGGGTCTGCGGCGTGATCGCCTCGACGTCCTGGGTGGTCATGCGCTCACGCACGACGCGCTCCATACGAGCCAGACCCGTGCGGACCTGGTTCTGGATGAGCTCGCCGACGTTGCGCAGACGACGGTTGCCGAAGTGGTCGATGTCGTCGGTCTCGACGACGATCTCGTTGCCGTTCTCGCCGATCGTCTCGGTCTCGCCCGCGTGGAGCTTGACCAGGTACTTGATCGTGGCGATGACGTCATCGGTCGTGAGCACGCCGGCGTCCAGCGGCTCGTCCGCGCCGAGCTTCTTGTTCACCTTGTAGCGGCCGACCTTGGCGAGGTCGTAGCGCTTCGGGTTGAAGTAGAGGTTCTCGAGCAGCGTCTGAGCGGCCTCACGGGTCGGCGGCTCGCCCGGACGCAGCTTGCGGTAGATGTCGAGCAGCGCGTCGTCCTGGCCCTGGGTGTGGTCCTTCTCCAGGGTGGCACGCATGGACTCGTACTCGCCGAACTCCTGGAGGATCTGCTCGGTGGTCCAGCCGAGAGCCTTGAGGAGGACGGTGACGGACTGCTTGCGCTTGCGGTCGATGCGGACACCGACCAGGTCGCGCTTGTCGATCTCCATCTCCAGCCAGGCACCCCGGGAGGGGATGATCTTGGCGGAGAAGATGTCCTTGTCGGACGTCTTGTCGATGGAGGAGTCGAAGTAGACACCCGGCGAACGGACCAGCTGCGACACCACGACACGCTCGGTGCCGTTGATGACGAAGGTGCCCTTGTTGGTCATGAGCGGGAAGTCGCCCATGAAGACCGTCTGGGACTTGATCTCGCCGGTCTCGTTGTTGGTGAACTCGGCGGTGACGAAGAGCGGGGCGCCGTACGTGAAGTCACGGTCCTTGCACTCGTCGATCGAGTTCTTCGGCGGCTCGAAGCGGTGGTCGCGGAAGGTCAGCGACATCGACCCGGAGAAGTCCTCGATCGGGGAGATCTCCTCGAAGATCTCCTCCAGGCCGGACTTCCTGGGGACGTCCTGTCCCGACTCAAGGGCAGCCTCGACGCGAGCCTTCCAGGCGGCGTTACCGAGCAGCCAGTCAAAGCTCTCAGTCTGCAGCGCGAGGAGGTTCGGAACCTCGAGGGGCTCCTTGATCTTTGCAAAGGAGATGCGCAGCGGGGCGGTGCTTGCGCCGTTGTTCGTATTGGTCGAGGCGTTGCGCGAGGCGGCCAAGAGGGGGTCCTTCCGAGGGCTCGGACTCACTACGCGCGTACCGGTCCCTCAGCAGTGCGTCATGGCAGACGTTTCCTGATATGACCGAAAGGCCAGTTCAGAGGGGTCAGCCAATGATGCAGATGCGAAGGTATGCCCCTGGTGACGGGCAGGGGGCAGCTAACAGGCAGCGCAAAGGGTCAGTGTAGCCACTTGGCTCACTGATGTCCAGGGCGAGTAATTCGCGACCCTCGTTGCTCTCAACTCCGCGGTACCTCGCGCCGTGTGGCGCACCTCGATACTGCCCGTTCAGCCGTCGATCCATGCCTCGGAAACGGATCGTTGTGACGACGCGTCCTGAGAATTGCGCGCTGCGTGCGGTTCGTCAAGGCCCCCCGGTCTGCGGGGCGCACGGCGAAGATCACCATACTCCGCTCCCGGCGGCCCTCACGGCCCGCGCCACGCCCTTCCCGGGGAACGCCGAAAGGCGACCACCCAGAAGGGTGATCGCCTTTCGGTGCCTCCGCGTTACACGGGGGCGGGAGTCAGCTTCAGCGACTCGAAACGGTCTTACTTGACCGTGACGGAGGCGCCGGCGGCCTTGAGGGACTCGGCAGCCTTCTCGGCGGCCTCCTTCGCGACCTTCTCGAGGACCGGCTTCGGGGTGCCGTCGACGAGGTCCTTGGCCTCCTTGAGGCCCAGGGAGGTGAGCTCGCGCACGACCTTGATGACCTGGATCTTCTTGTCGCCGGCACCCTCGAGGATGACGTCGAACTCGTCCTGCTCGGCCTCGGGCTCGGCGGCAGCGCCACCGGCGGCGGGGCCGGCAACGGCGACGGCCGCGGCGGCGGTGACGTCGAACTTCTCCTCGAAGGCCTTCACGAACTCGGAGAGCTCGATGAGGGTCATCTCCTCGAACTGGGCGAGGAGGTCGTCCTGAGAGAGCTTCGCCATGATGGGCGATCCTTCCACTAATTCGGCAGGTGCCGGATGTATGTAGAGGCGGGCGTAACGGCCCGCTGTGACCCACGCACTAGGCGGCGTGGATCAGTGCGCGAGCCGAATTACTCGGCACCGCCCTCGGCGAGCTTGACGCGAAGCGCCTCCGCGGTGCGGACGAACTTCGACGGCAGCGCCTGGAAGAGCGAGGCAGCCTGAGACTGCTTGCCCTTGAACGCGCCGGCCAGCTTGCTGAGCAGAACCTCGCGGGACTCGAGGTCCGCGAGCTTCTTGATCTCATCGGCGGTCAGCGCCTTACCGTCAAGGACACCGCCCTTGATGATGAGGTTCGGGTTCTCCTTGGCGAAGTCACGAAGACCCTTCGCCGACTCCACCGGGTCACCGGTGATGAAGGCAGCGCCCGTCGGACCGGTGAACTGGTCGTCGAGCGAGGTGATCCCGGCGTTGTTGGCCGCAATCTTGGTCAGCGTGTTCTTCACCACGGCGTACTGGGCGTTCTCACCGAGCGAGCGACGCAGCGTCTTGAGCTGCGCGACGGTGAGACCCCGGTACTCGGTCAGCACAACGGCGTTCGAGCTGCGGAACTGGTCCTCAAGCTCGGCTACCGCAGCAGCCTTGTCGGGCCTTGCCATAGAGCGTCGGCCTCCTTCCGGGTGATGAGGACCGCTCAGAAGGGGCTGACAAAACAAAACGCCCCGGGCGCAGGCGCTCGGGGCTCAGCTCTACCGCATCACGAAGATCCGGGAACTCTTCCACAATCACCTGCGCGGGCCGTTCGCGTCTCAGCGAATCCTTCGGCCACCGCACCTTGACGGCACAGTGACAACCAGCGGTCTTTGGCTTCTGTGGAAGAGTACGCGACCGGGTCGGCTTCGGGCAAATCAGGCCTGTCCTGCGCCCTTCAGCATCTCGAAGAGGTCCAGGGTGTCCTTGGCCGGCGGGGCCTGGACGGCGGCCTGGGTGCCGTAGTCGCTGTAGTCGGCCCGGATCTGCATCGAGCCCTCGGACATGGTCATGCCGACGTCCATACGCGCCGGGTAGCCGTCCGCGTTGACCCAGACCTCGGTGTCGTACCCCTTGAGGCCGGCCTTCTTCATGCTCGCGACGAGGGCGTCGTGCTCCTCCTTGGAGAACGCCTTGGAGGCCTTGTTGGCCTCCAGCATCTGCTCGAAGGTCAGCGTGCCCTTGTAGTGCTGCGTCTCCATGCCGTTGATCTTCTCGGCGCCGACGTGCTTGAGGTTCGGGGAGTCGAGCAGCAGGGCGAGCTGCTGGGCCGGGTCCTGGTTCATGTTGTCCAGGCCGCCGGTCATCTGCTTCTGGAGCGACTTGTCGCCGGACATGTCGGCGGCGGCCTTCAGGTCCATCTTCATCCAGCGCTTGCCGTCCATCTCGGCGGCCTGCTCGGCACCCATGTCCATGTACATGACGTTGTCGAGCATGACCATGCGCATCTGCTCGGGGCCGCCGGTGCCGCCCGCGCTCAGCATGGAGCCCTTCATGGTGATGTCCATCACCGCGGGGTCCCAGCCCTGCACGCCGGTCATCTCGACGGTGCCGGAGTCCGCTCCGGTACCGGTCATGCTCATCGTCATCTTGACCTTGGCGGCCTTCGCCGCCGAGGTCTTCTCGTAAGCCGCCTGGATGACCTTCGTGACGTCGCCGAGGCTCTGGGTCTTCGGCGCCTCGGACGCCGGTGCGCCGGACGCCTTGCCCGTGCCGTCCTGACAGCCTGCGACGCCCACGGCGAGGGCCACCACCGTGGCGGCTATGCCCGCGCGCTTCCCTACCGACTTGTTCATGAGAGTTCCCCACCCCTTGATCAAGGTCCTTGCGGTCCTGTGAACCGTAACAAAGAGCCGGCCCCCGCCTCTCCGGAGAGAGGCGGGGGCCGGCCGATGCACTTCAGCGAACCCCGCGGGGTTCGGCCCGGCTAGACAGAAGCCGGGTCCTCCTCGACGAGGAGGTTGCGGGTGCGGTTGGAGTCCAGCGGGATGCCGGGGCCCATCGTCGTCGTCAGGGTCGCCTTCTTGATGTAGCGGCCCTTGGCGGCGGACGGCTTCAGACGGAGGATCTCGTCCAGAGCCGCGGCGTAGTTCTCCACCAGCTTGGTCTCGTCGAAGGAGACCTTGCCGATGATGAAGTGCAGGTTCGAGTGCTTGTCGACGCGGAACTCGATCTTGCCGCCCTTGATGTCGTTGACAGCCTTCGCGACATCGGGGGTGACGGTGCCGACCTTGGGGTTCGGCATGAGACCACGCGGGCCGAGGACGCGGCCGAGGCGGCCGACCTTGCCCATGAGGTCCGGGGTGGCCACCACGGCGTCGAACTCGTTCAGGCGGTTGCCCTTGGAGATCTCGTCGATGAGCTCGTCCGAGCCGACGATGTCGGCGCCGGCGGCGATCGCGGCCTCGGCACGGTCACCGGTCGCGAAGACCAGGACCCGGGCGGTCTTACCGGTGCCGTGCGGAAGGTTCACGGTGCCACGGACCATCTGGTCGGCCTTGCGCGGGTCGACACCCAGGCGGAAGGCGACCTCGACGGTGCCGTCGAACTTCGTGGTGGCGGTGTCCTTGGCGAGACGGACGGCCTCGAGGGGGGCGTAGTTCCGCTCCCGGTCGATCTTGGCGTCCGCGCCGCGGAGAGCCTTGCTGCGCTTCACTTCTTCTCCTGGTGGTTCAGGTGTGGAGTCGTGGTGCGGGCCGGCGCTGGCCCTACCACTGAAAAGGTCGAACGGGGGCTGCTCAGCCCTCGACCGTGATGCCCATCGAACGGGCGGTGCCAGCGATGATCTTGGACGCGGCGTCCAGGTCGTTGGCGTTCAGGTCGGGGAGCTTGACCGTGGCGATCTCGCGGACCTGGGCGGCCGTGAGCTTGGCGACCTTGGTCTTGTGCGGCTCGCCGGAGCCCTTGTCCACACCCGCGGCCTTGAGGATCAGCTTGGCGGCCGGCGGAGTCTTGGTGATGAAGGTGAAGGAACGGTCCTCGTAGACCGTGATCTCCACCGGCACGACCATGCCACGCTGCGACTCGGTCGCGGCGTTGTAGGCCTTGCAGAACTCCATGATGTTGACGCCGTGCTGACCGAGCGCGGGGCCGACCGGCGGGGCCGGGTTCGCCGCACCGGCGTTGATCTGGAGCTTGATAAGCCCCGTGACCTTCTTCTTCTTGGGAGGCATTGCTCTCTCCGGGTCCTAGTGAGAGTGTTCAGCCCGCCATCCGGTCATCCGGATGGAGGCATACCGCACAACGATAACGGGTATACACGCGCGGCTAAAAACCGAGCAGGTCAGAGCGGCTGTGACAGCCACTCTGACCTGGTCGGAAGAGGGTGGGATCAGTTCTTCTGGATCTGATCGAAGCTGAGCTCGACCGGGGTCTCGCGACCGAAGATCTCGACGAGGCCCTTGACCTTCTTCGAGTCCGGGTTGATCTCGTTGATCGTCGCCTGGAGGGTCGCGAAGGGACCGTCCGTGACCGTCACCGAGTCGCCGACCTCGAAGTCCAGGACCTGGACCTCCAGCTTGCGGGCCGGAGCCGGCTTGCCCTCGGCCTCGGCGGCCTCGCGGGCGGCCTTCTCCTCGGCCTCCGGGGCGAGCATCTTGACGATCTCGTCCAGGGTCAGCGGGTACGGGTCGTAGGCGTTGCCCACGAAGCCGGTGACGCCGGGGGTGTTGCGGACGACGCCCCAGGACTCGTTCGTCAGGTCCATGCGGACGAGCACGTACCCGGGAAGCTTGTTCTGCTTGACGTTCTTCCGCTCGCCGCCCTTGATCTGGACGATCTCTTCCTCGGGGACCTCGGCCTGGTAGATGAAGTCCTCGACGTTGAGCGAGACGGCGCGCTGCTCCAGGTTGGCCTTCACGCGCTTCTCGTAGCCCGCGTAGGTGTGGATGACGTACCACTCGCCGGGCAGGAGGCGCAGCTCCTCGCGGAGCGCGGCGACCGGGTCGACCGGGGCGGCCGGCTCGGCCTCCTCCTCGGTCTCTTCCTCGGCGTCCTCGTCCTCGACGGACTCGTCGTCGCCCTCGGCGGCCTCGACGTCGTCGGCGGCCTCGTCGTCGTCGCCCTCGGCGGCCTCGTCGGTCTCCGACTCGTCCTCGTCGTCGTCCTCATCGGACTCGACGTGGAGAGCGGCTTCCTCGGCGGCCTCGCCGGCAACGTCGTCAGCAGCGTCGGCCTGGTCCTCGTCGGCGGCCTCGACGATGTCCAGCTCGTCCTCGACGGACTCGGACTCGAAGGCGTCGTTCAGGTTCGCGTCAGACACGGTGGCTGCTTCTTCCTGCGATACAGATGGGGTGGAACAAAAAGTCAGCCGAAGACGTACTTGACTGCTTCCTGGAAGCCATAGTCAATCACGGTGACAAGGCCGATCATGATGACGACGAAGATGATCACCACAGTGGTGTACGTCGACAGCTGGCTGCGCGTGGGCCAGACGACCTTGCGGAGCTCCGCGACGATCTGACGGTAGAAGAGCGCGAGACGGCCCAGAGGGCCCTTCTTTCCGCGCTTGCCGCCCTTGCGAGACTTCTTCTTCGACTCTGCGGCATCGTCATCGGCATCAGGCATGTCGATGGAGCCTACGGCGTCCGTCACGATCTCTCACCTGATTCCGGGTCGGCCGTGCCGCGCCCGGGTGGAGCCGCACGGCGGTGCAATGAAGTACGTACATGCGCACAACACCTGGCGGTGTGTGTAGCAGGGCCGGAGGGACTTGAACCCCCAACCGCCGGTTTTGGAGACCGGTGCTCTACCAATTGAGCTACGACCCTTTGTTGGTGTCCCCAACCTACCGCATCGTGAGATGTGGTCGGTGCGGGCCAACGAGCAGTGAGCATACGTGGTCAGGGGCCCCTACGTCGAACAGAAACGGCGACAGAACCGTGACCGGCCCGCCGCCCGACGCGCGTACGACCAGGAATGACCGTTCCTGTCCGGTCCGTGAAACCTGTGTGCCGGGCCTTGAGGCGGTCTGGGACGATGGGCCGCATGAGCGCTGCTACCCCTCCCACCGAGCGTCGGGTCTCCGCCCGCATCGGTGCGATCTCCGAGTCCGCCACCCTCGCCGTCGACGCCAAGGCCAAGGCTCTCAAGGCCGCCGGGCGCCCGGTGATCGGTTTCGGCGCGGGTGAGCCCGACTTCCCTACGCCGGACTACATCGTCGAAGCGGCCGTCGAGGCCTGCAAGAACCCGAAGTTCCACCGCTACACGCCCGCCGGCGGTCTGCCGGAGCTGAAGGCCGCGATCGCCGCCAAGACGCTGCGTGACTCAGGCTACGAGGTCGACGCCTCGCAGATCCTGGTGACCAACGGCGGCAAGCAGGCGATCTACGAGGCCTTCGCCACGATCCTGGACCCGGGCGACGAGGTCATCGTCCCGGCGCCCTACTGGACGACGTACCCCGAGTCGATCCGCCTCGCGGGCGGTGTCCCTGTGGAGGTCGTGGCCGACGAGACCACCGGCTACCGGGTCTCGGTGGAGCAGCTGGAGGCGGCCCGTACGGAGAAGACCAAGGTCGTCCTCTTCGTCTCCCCGTCGAACCCGACCGGCGCCGTCTACAGCGAGGCCGAGACCGAGGCGATCGGCCGCTGGGCCGTCGAGCACGGCCTGTGGGTCCTCACGGACGAGATCTACGAGCACCTGGTCTACGGCGGCGCCTCCGCGGTGTCCCTGCCGGCGGTCATGCCGGAGCTGCGCGACAAGTGCATCGTCGTCAACGGCGTCGCCAAGACGTACGCGATGACCGGCTGGCGGGTGGGCTGGATCATCGGCCCGAAGGACGTGGTGAAGGCCGCGACCAACCTGCAGTCGCACGCCACGTCCAACGTGAGCAACGTGGCGCAGGTGGCCGCGCTCGCCGCCGTCTCGGGCAACCTGGACGCGGTAGCGGAGATGGGGCGCGCCTTCGACCGTCGCCGACAGACGATCGTGCGGATGCTCAACGAGATCGAGGGCGTGCTCTGCCCGACCCCCGAGGGCGCGTTCTACGTGTACCCGTCGGTGAAGGCGCTGCTCGGCAAGGAGATCCGCGGCAAGCGCCCGCAGACCTCGGTCGAGCTGGCCGCGCTGATCCTGGACGAGGCCGAGGTGGCGGTCGTGCCCGGTGAGGCCTTCGGCACGCCGGGCTACCTGCGCCTCTCGTACGCGCTGGGCGACGAGGACCTGGTGGAGGGCGTGTCCCGGATCCAGAAGCTGCTGGCCGAGGCGACCGTCTGACCTCTCCCCTAAACGTTGAGGTGTGCTTCGGGCCCCCGGTTCTTCGGAACCGGGGGCCCGTTTTTGCGTTCTAGCGGGGTCCCGATCGGGGAAAGGGGGTGTCCTGGTCCATTCGGGTGCGGCAGGATCGGCCAATGGAGCACGATTCCCGCGACATCACCCTGCTGCCCAAGGCCCATCTGCACCTGCACTTCACCGGTTCGATGCGGCCCACGACGCTCATCGAGCTGGCCGACAAGTACGGCGTGCATCTTCCCGAGGCGCTGAGCAGCGGTACGCCTCCCAAGCTGCGGGCGACCGACGAGCGCGGCTGGTTCCGCTTCCAGCGGCTCTACGACATCGCCCGGTCCTGTCTGCGCTCGCCCGAGGACATCCGGCGGCTCGTGCGCGAGGCGGCCGAGGAGGACGTCAGGGACGGCTCGGGGTGGCTGGAGATCCAGGTCGACCCCACCTCGTACGCGCCGCATCTCGGCGGGCTCATCCCGGCCCTCGAGGTCATCCTCGACGCGGTCGACGCGGCGTCGCGGGAGACCGGTCTCGGGATGCGGGTGGTCGTCGCGGCGAACCGGATGAAGCACCCCCTCGACGCCCGTACGCTCGCCCGGCTCGCGGTGCGGTTCGCGGACCGGGGCGTGGTGGGCTTCGGGCTCTCCAACGACGAGCGCCGGGGCCTGGCTCGGGACTTCGACCGGGCCTTCGCCATCGCGCGGGAGGGTGGCCTGCTGGCGGCCCCGCACGGCGGCGAGCTGACGGGCCCCTCGTCCGTACGGGACTGCCTGGACGACCTGCGGGCCTCGCGCGTCGGGCACGGGGTGCGGGCGGCGGAGGACCCCCGGCTGCTGCGGAAGCTCGCGGAGCGGGGGGTGACCTGCGAGGTGTGCCCGGCGTCCAACGTGGCGCTCGGGGTGTACGAGCGGCACGAGGACGTGCCGCTGCGGACCCTCTTCGAGGCGGGGGTGCCGATGGCGCTCGGCGCGGACGACCCGCTGCTCTTCGGTTCGCGGCTCGCGGCGCAGTACGAGATCGCCCGTCGGCACCACGGTTTCACGGACGTGGAGCTGGCGGAGCTGGCCCGGCAGTCGGTGCGGGGCTCGGCGGCGCCGGAGGGCGTCCGGGCGAAGCTGCTGGCCGGGATCGACGACTGGATCGCTAGCTGATCCCTCGCAGCAGGGTGCGTGCGACGGCGCTCGCGAAGTCGTCGAGGGAGTCCGGGGGCCTGCGGTCCGGGGTGGCCTCCCAGGCGAAGGCGCGCTGGGCACAGGCGCCGAGGAGCAGGGAGGCGGCGGCCATCGGGTCGGCGTCGGCGGCGACGCGGCCGTGCCGCTGTTCGGCGCGCAGATAGGCGGCGAGGCCCTCGATGGGCTTGTGGGGGCCGCTGCCGTAGGTGCGCATGGCCTCGTCGTGGCGCTGCTTGAGCTGCGGTTCCGCGTAGAGGGAGGCGAGGACGGCGAAGGTCTGCTCGTAGAAGCGGGCCGCCTGGCGTGCGACCTCGGTGAGGTTCTCCTCGACGGTGCGGCCGCCGGGGTCGGCGGCCAGGGTGCCGAGGAGTCCGCCGAGCTGGGGCAGCCGCTCGCTGAGGACGGTGAGGAAGAGCTCTTCCTTGCTGGTGAAGTACTTGTAGAGGGCGGCCTCGGAGCAGCCGGCGGCCTTGGCGATCTCCTTGGTCGTGGTGCGGGCGAGCCCCGCCGTCCGCATCAGGTCGCGGGCCGCGTCGACGATCCGTACCCGGGTCGGCCTCTGTTCCATGCATCCTCCAGCCACGCTTGACGTGTGAGTGAGTATCCACTCACCCTGGGGGTGAGTGAACACTTACCCACCCCGGGAGGGTGCGACATGAAGCTCACAGTCTTCGGCGCGACCGGCGGCATCGGCCAGGAGATCGTCCGCCAGGCCCTGGCATCGGGCCACGAGGTGACGGCGGTGGTCCGGGACCCGGCACGGCTCACGGCGAGCGGCCGCCGCCTCACCGTCCTGCGGACGGATCTGTCCGACCCGCAGGCCCTGCGCGGCGCGGTCAAGGGCCGGGACGCGGTCCTCTCGGGCCTCGGCGCCCGGAGCCGGGCGGACGCGGGCGTGGCCGCCCGGCTGACCCGCTCGGTGCTGACGGCCATGGAGGCCGAGAAGGTGCGCCGGCTCCTGGTGGTCAGCGCGGCCCCGCTCGGCCCGGCCCCGGCCGGCCAGGCCGTCCTCGACAAGGCCGTGCTCGCGATCGTCAACGCGGTCCTGAAGGACGTCTACGCCGATCTGCGGGTCATGGAGTCCGACCTCGCCACCAGCACGGCCGACTGGACCTCCGTACGCCCGCCCAAGCTGACCGACAGGCCGGCCACCGGCCGCTACCGCACGGTCGTCGGCGGCACCCCGCCCCGGGGCCGCTCCCTCGCCCGCGCGGACGTGGCCCACGCGATGCTGGCGATGATCGACGACCCGGCCACGGTGAAGCAGGGCGTGGGCGTGGCGTACTGAGCGGGGCCCTAGAGCTGGACTCCCACGGTCACCGGCTCGTTGACCAGGGTGATCCCGAACGCGTCCCTGACCCCGGCGACGACCTCGCGGGCGAGGGCGAGCAGGTCCTCGGTGGTCGCCTCGCCGCGGTTGGTGAGGGCCAGGGTGTGCTTGGTGGAGATCCGGGCGGGCCCTGAGCCGTACCCCTTGGTGAACCCTGCCCTGTCGATCAGCCAGGCGGCGGACGTCTTCACCGCGCCGTCCTCTCCCGTGGGGAAGGCCGGCGGGGTGACGTCCGCGCCGAGCCTCCCGGCCACGCGCGCGAGGAAGGCCTCGTACTCCCCGGCCGTGAGGATCGGGTTGGTGAAGAAGGAACCGGCGGACCAGGTGTCGTGGTCCTCGGGGTCCAGGACCATGCCCTTGCCGGCGCGCAGCCTCAGGACGGTCTCGCGTGCCCTGGCCAGCGGCACCCGGTCCCCCGCCTCGACGCCGAGTTCCCGGGCGGTCTCCGGGTACTTGACGGGCGCGGACAGGCCGTCCGCGTCCTCCAGCTCGAAGCGGACCCGCAGCACGACGTACCGCTCGGGCTGGTCCTTGAAGAGGCTGTGCCGGTACGAGAAGGCGCACTCGGCGTTGGTGAGGGTGACCGTCTCCCCGGCGCGCCGGTCGTAGGCCACGACCTCGGTCACGGTGGCGGAGACGTCCTGCCCGTAGGCGCCGACGTTCTGGATGGGGGTCGCGCCGGCCGAGCCGGGGATGCCGGCGAGGCACTCGATGCCGGCGAGCCCGGCCTCGACGGTCCTGGCGACGGCGTCCGTCCAGACCTCGCCCGCGGCGAGTTCCAGGCGGGTCCCGTCGAGGGTGAAGCCGGTGGTCGCGATGCGCAGCGCGGTGCCGTCGAAGCCCTTGTCCCCGATGACCAGGTTGGAGCCGCCGCCGATGACGAGGAGCGGCGTCCCCGTGGTGTCGGCCTCGCGTACCGCCGCGACGACCTCGTCGTCGGTGGTGGCGGTCACGAGCCGGGTGGCGGGACCGCCGAGCCGGAAGGTGGTGAGGGGCGCGAGGAGGGCGTCGTGGAGTGGCTGCACGGGCACAAGAGTACGGGCCCGCCGCTTCCGCGACGGGCCCGTGACGCTCGTACCGTCAGGCGAGCTCGACCACGGCACGCGACATGCCGAGCACCTTCTGCCCGGCGCTCATCGCGGTGATGTCCACCCGCACCCGCCGGTCGTCCAGCTTCGCGGCGACCTTGGCGCTGACCTCCACGGCCGCGCCCTTGTCGTCGTTGGGGACGACGACGGGCTTGGTGAAGCGGACGCCGTACTCGACGACGGCGGCGGGGTCGCCGGTCCAGTCGGTCACGACGCGGATCGCCTCGGCCATGGTGAACATGCCGTGGGCGATGACGTCGGGGAGGCCGACCTCCACCGCGAACTTCTCGTTCCAGTGGATGGGGTTGAAGTCCCCGGAGGCGCCGGCGTACTGGACGAGCGTGGCGCGGGTCACGGGGAAGGTCTGCGCCGGCAGCTCGGTGCCGACCTCGACCTCGTCGTAGCTGATCTTCGCGGCCATGGTCAGGCCCCCTCGGGTGCGCGGGAGACGAGCTTGGTCCAGGCGGTGACGACGTGCTCGCCGGAGGCGTCGTGGACCTCGCCGCGGATGTCGACGATGTCGTTGCCGGCGAGAGACTTGACCGCCTCGATGGTGGAGGTGACCGAGAGCCGGTCCCCGGCGCGTACGGGCCGGGTGTAGGCGAACTTCTGGTCGCCGTGGACGACGCGGCTGTAGTCGAGCCCGAGCTGCGGGTCCTCGATGACGGCGCCGGCCGCCTTGAACGTGATGGCGAACACGAAGGTGGGCGGGGCGATCACGTCCGGGTGCCCGAGCGCCTTGGCCGCCTCGGTGTCGGTGTACGCGGGATTGGCGTCCCCGATCGCCTCGGCGAACTCGCGGATCTTCTCGCGACCGACCTCGTAGGCCGGGGTGGGCGGATAGGTCCGGCCCACGAAGGACTGGTCGAGCGCCATGGACTCGATACCTCCTGGATTGGTTGCCTGGTGCCTCTGTCGTCGCCGACAAACGATCGCCGACAAACGACACGAGGCCGCCCCCTGGTGGGGACGGCCTCGTGTACGAGCCTGATTAACGCGTCTCGCGGTGTGCAGTGTGCGAGTTGCAGCGGGGGCAGTGCTTCTTCATCTCAAGACGGTCCGGGTTGTTACGCCGGTTCTTCTTGGTGATGTAGTTCCGCTCCTTGCACTCCACGCAGGCCAGCGTGATCTTCGGGCGGACGTCGGTGGCAGCCACGTGAGTGCTCCTTGGACGGATGGGACGGATGAACGCATAAAAGAGTAGCCGATCGAAGGACCGACCCCACAATCGGCTACCGTGTGTAGCGGTGACCGGACTTGAACCGGTGACACAGCGATTATGAGCCGCTTGCTCTACCGACTGAGCTACACCGCTTTGATGATCCGGATCCCACCCGAGGGTGGGTTCCTTCTCACCAGAGCCCCAATACGGAATCGAACCGTAGACCTTCTCCTTACCATGGAGACGCTCTACCGACTGAGCTATTGGGGCGAGCGAGGAAGACATTACACGGTCTCCGGCCCATCACCCAAATCCGTTTCCGCGACCCCGCGCGCGTGCCCTCACCAGGCGTCACGTACGCCACTCGTGGACTCATCGGTACGACTATTGCGCTCCTCCTCGAAGCTCGCCGCAGGCGCCCCTAGGCTCGGCCCCACGCTGCGTGATCTTGATCTTGAGGAGCCTTGAGGAGCCCGATGTCAGCCGACAGCAAGCAGCCCCAGCCGCCCGAGGACGGGGCCGCCACCACCGCCGACTCGGCCTCGCTCCTGCTCTCCCACGCACGGCTCACCGACGGGCGGACCGTCGACGTACGGCTCGTCGGCGGCCGGATCGAGGCCGTCGGCACCGCCGGCAGCCTCGCCGCCGTGGGCTCGCGCGTGGACCTCACCGGCTATCTGCTGCTGCCCGCCGCCGCCGAACCCCACGCCCATGCCGACACCGCGCTCTCCGCCGACTCCCCCGGGCCCGTCTCGTACGCCCCCGAGGACGTCCAGCGCCGGGCCACCGAGGCCGCCCTGCTCCAGCTCGGCCACGGCGCGACCGCCCTCCGCGCCCACGTGCGGATCGGCGGCGTCCAGGGACTCGGGCCGCTCGAAGCGGTACTCCAGGCCCGGCGCTCGCTGCGCGGCCTCGCCGACCTCACCACCGTGGCCGTGCCCCGGCTGCTCACCGGCGTCGCGGGCGCCGACGGCCTGGCGATGCTGCGGGACGCCGTGAAGATGGGCGCCGGGGTGGTCGGCGGCTGCCCGGATCTCGACCCGGACCCGGCCGGTTACGTGGAGGCGGTCCTCGAGGTCGCGGCCGAACACGGCGTCCCGGTCGACCTGCACACCGACGGGGAGGACCCTGCCCGGCTCGCCCGGCTCGCGGCGATGGCCGGCGGACTGCGGCCCGGGGTGGCGATCGGCCCGTGCGCGGGCCTCGGCCGGCTCCCCGCCGACGCGGCCCGGCGGGCCGCGGACCAGCTGGCGGCGGCCGGTGTGACCGTGATGTGCCTGCCGCAGGGCGGCTGCGGGGGCACGGAGCGGCGCGGCGCGGCACCGGTGCGGCTGCTCCGGGCGGCCGGGGTGCGGGTCGCGGCGGGCAGCGGGGCGCTGCGGGACGTGTCCAACCCGGTGGGGCGCGGCGATCCGCTGGAGGCGGCGTACCTGCTGGCCTCGCTCGGCGGCCTCCCGCCCGAGGAGGCGTACGCCGCGGTGAGCGGGGAGACGCGGGCCGCGATGGGGCTGCCGGAGGTGCGGGTGGAGGCCGGGTTCCCCGCGGAGCTGCTCGCGGTCCGGGGGGAGCGCCTGTCGGGTGTGCTGTCCCTGGCGTACAGCCGGATCGTGGTGCACCGGGGGCGCGTGGTGGCCAGGACCAGCGCGGTGCGGGAGTACTGCGACTCGGCGGCGGCGCTCGACCTGCCGCGCCAGGCGCGTCCGGAGCGGCCGCCCGAGCCGGGAAGCCCGCCGGCCGGTCCCGTCGTACGGTCGTGAGTATGCGCATCGTCATCGCTGGGGGACACGGACAGATCGCCCTTCGCCTGGAGAGGCTGCTCTCGGCGGGCGGGCACGAGGTCGCGGGGATCATCCGCAGACCGGAACAGGCCGACGACCTGCGGCACGCGGGCGCGGAGCCCGTCGTCCTCGACCTGGAGACGGCGTCGGTCGAGATGGTCGCCGCCGTCCTCCAGGGCGCCGACGCGGCCGTCTTCGCGGCGGGGGCGGGGCCGGGCAGCGGCGCGGAACGCAAGGACGCGGTGGACCGGGCGGCGGCGGTGCTCTTCGCGGACGCGGCGGAACGCGCGCGCGTGCGGCGGTACGTGGTGGTGTCCTCGATGGGCGCGGACGCCTCGCACCAGGGCAGCGACGTCTTCGACGTCTATCTCCGTGCCAAGGGCGCCGCCGACGACGACGTCCGCTCCCGTACGGCCCTGGACTGGACGATCCTGCGGCCCGGCATCCTGACGGACGACGCGGGCAAGGGCCTGGTCCGTCTCGAGGCCCACACGGGCCGGGGCCCGATCTCCCGCGACGACGTGGCGGCGACCCTGGTGGAACTCCTCGACACCCCGGCGACCGCCGGCCTCACCCTGGAACTGATCGCGGGCTCGACCCCGCTGTCGGTGGCGGTGAAGGACGTGGCCGGAAACTGACCCGGGCCGTACGCCCCCGGAAACGAGTGAAGGTCCCCGGTGCAAGCACCGGGGACCTTCTTCGCGTGGCGACGCCAGGATTCGAACCTGGGTAGGCTAAGCCGACGGATTTACAGTCCGCTCCCATTGGCCACTCGGGCACATCGCCATGAGATCGCTGCCGTGGAGCCGCTTTTCGGCGGTGTTCCGTGGCAACGACGTAAACAATACCTGATCCCCCGGGGTGCTTCGCCACCGGATTGATCAGCGGTTCGGGCCGTGGCGCACCCCCTAGGCTTTGGGCTGTACCCCAAGCATCCGAGCAAGGAGCCACGAGTCATGGCCGACTCCAGTTTCGACATCGTGTCCAAGGTCGAGCGGCAGGAGGTCGACAACGCCCTCAACCAGGCCGTGAAGGAGATCTCCCAGCGTTACGACTTCAAGGGAACCAACGCCTCGATCGCCTGGTCGGGCGAGAAGATCCTGATGCAGGCGAACGGCGAGGAGCGCGTCATGGCGATCCTCGACATCTTCCAGACCAAGCTGATCAAGCGCGGGATCTCGCTGAAGTCGCTGGACGTCGAGGGTGAGCCGCAGCTGTCCGGCAAGGAGTACAAGCTCTTCGCCTCGGTCACCGAGGGCATCTCGCAGGAGAACGCCAAGAAGGTCGCGAAGGCCATCCGGGACGAGGGTCCCAAGGGCGTCAAGGCGCAGGTGCAGGGCGACGAGCTGCGCGTCAGCTCGAAGAGCCGGGACGACCTGCAGGCCGTTCAGACGCTGCTCAAGGGCAAGGACTTCGACTTCGCGATCCAGTTCGTGAACTACCGCTGATCCCTCCGCCCGGTCGAGGGCCGTGTCCGAATACCGCCAGCCCGAGGTTCGGCGGGCCCCGCACACTGGGTCGTGGAAGACCGTGCGGGGAGAGGACCCAGTCATGACCGTGTACGCGTACGTCGACGGCCCCCTGGGCGAGATGCTGCTTGTCGGGCAGCTCGCCGGAGGGGGCCGTGTCGCGTTGCGCTCGCTGTCCCTGCCGGGGCAGAAGGGCGGCGTCGGGGTCGAGGACGGGTGGACGCTCGCGCCCGAGGCGTTCGCGGACGTCGCCGGGCAGCTCGGCGAGTACTTCGCCGGGCGCAGGGACCGGTTCGATCTGCCGCTCGCGACGGACGCCGGGACCGTCTTCCAGCGGCGCGTCTGGCAGGCCCTCGATGAGATCCCGTACGGCACGACCGTCTCGTACGGGGAGATCGCCCGGCGGGTCGGTTCCGCGGGCGCCGGCGTGCGGGCCGTGGGGACCGCGATCGGGCGCAATCCGCTCCTCGTGGTGCGGCCCTGCCACCGGGTGATCGGGGCCGACGGGAGCCTGCGGGGGTACGCCGCCGGGCTGGAGCGCAAGGAGCGGCTCCTGGGCCTGGAGGGGGCTCTGGTGTGACCGAAGGGCTCTTCCCCCGCGAGCGGGCCGCCGTCGCCCCAGGGGCCGTGCACGTGCCCGGGTGGCTGCCGTTCGCGCGGCAGCGGGAGCTGGTGGACGCCTGCCGCGAGTGGGGGCGCGGGCCCGTGCCGTACCGGCGGACGGTGCTGCCCGGCGGGGGTGTCATGTCGGTGCGAACGCTGTGTCTCGGCCGGCAGTGGGTGCCGTACCGCTATCTCGACACGGTCGGGGTCCCGCTGCCCGGATGGCTGGTCACGCTGGGCCGGGAGGCGCTCGCCGAGGCATACGGGGACCACGGGGGATTCGCGCCCGACACCGCCCTGGTGAACTTCTACGAGCCGGGGGCGCGGATGGGCATGCACCAGGACCGGGAGGAGCGGTCGGGGGCGCCGGTGGTGTCGCTGAGCCTCGGGGACCGGTGCGTGTTCCGGTTCGGGAACGAGGAGGGCCGCGGACGGCCGTACCAGGACGTCGAGCTGGCCTCCGGGGACCTGTTCGTGTTCGGCGGCCCTTCGCGGTGGGTTCACCACGGTGTTCCCAAGGTGTACCCGGGGACCGCGGAGCCCGCGCTCGGCCTGCGGGGGCGGCTCAACATCACGCTCAGGGAGACCGGTCTCAGCCTCTAATGTGCGGGGCATGACATCGGAACTGCGCCGCACGCTCGGCGTCTTCGACGCGGTCGTGATCGGGCTCGGCGCCATGGTCGGCGCCGGGATCTTCGTCGCGCTCGGACCCGCCGCGGAGGCGGCCGGATCCGGGACCGGGCTGCTCGTGGCGCTCGGGATCGCCGCCGTCGTCGCGTACTGCAACGCCATGGCGTCGGCCCGGCTCGCGGCCCGCTACCCCAGTTCGGGCGGCACCTATGTGTACGGTCGCGAATGCCTCGGGTCGTTCTGGGGCTACCTGGCCGGCTGGGCCTTCGTGGTCGGCAAGACGGCCTCCTGCGCGGCGATGGCCCTGACCGTCGGGGCCTATGTGTGGCCGGGGCAGGCGCACGCGGTGGCGGTGGCCGCCGTGGTTGCCCTGACGGCCGTCAACTACGGGGGAGTTCAGAAGTCGGCGCTGCTCACCCGGGTGATCGTGGCGCTCGTCCTCGCGGTCCTCGCAGCCGTCGTCGTGGTGTCCTTCGGGGCGGGCGAGACATCGCCGCTCGCCCCCGGCGGGGAGCTCACGGCGGGCGGGGCGCTCCAGGCCGCGGGTTTGCTCTTCTTCGCATTCGCGGGGTACGCGCGGATCGCCACGCTCGGCGAGGAGGTCCGTGACCCGGCCCGGACCATCCCCCGCGCGGTGCCGATCGCGCTCGGGATCGCGCTCGCCGTCTACGCGCTCGTCGCGGTGAGCGTGCTGACCGTCCTCGGCCCCGCTGCCCTCGCCGACTCCCCCGCCCCGCTGACCGACGCGGCCCGTGCGGCGGGCGCCGCCTGGCTGGTGCCGGTGGTCGCGGTCGGGGCGGCGGTCGCCGCGCTCGGCTCGCTGCTGTCGCTGATCCTCGGGGTGTCCCGTACGACCCTGGCGATGGCGCGCGACGGCTACCTGCCGACCTCGCTCGCGGCCGTCCACCCGCGGTTCCAGGTGCCGCACCGGGCGGAGCTCGCGGTGGGTGCGGTGGTGGCCGTCGTGGCGGCCACGGCGGACGTGCGGGACGCGATCGGCTTCTCGTCCTTCGGGGTGCTGGTCTACTACGGGATCGCGAACGCCTCGGCGTGGACCCTGGGACCGGCCCGGCGCCCGCTCGCCGCGCTCGGGCTGGCCGGATGCGGCGTGCTCGCGTTCGCGCTGCCGCTCGGCTCCGTGCTGGCCGGTTCGGGCGTCGTCGCCGCCGGTGTGGTGGCGTGGGCCATCGGCCGGGGCCGGACCGCGCTCTAAGACTGGCCCCTAGCGGCCCGCCGCGTACCCGTACGCCTGGTCCGTGGGGACGATCTCCTTGCCGAGCGGGAGCAGCGACACCGGGATCAGCTTGAAGTTCGCGATGCCGAGCGGGATGCCGATGATGGTGACGCAGAGGACGATGCCGGTGGCGATGTGGCCGAGGGCGAGCCACCAGCCCGCGAGGATCAGCCACAGCACGTTGCCGATGACGGAGGGGGCTCCCGCATCCCTGCGGTCGACGACCGTGTGCCCGAAGGGCCACAGGGCGTAGATCCCGATGCGGAACGCGGCGAGGCCGAAGGGGATGCCGATGATCGTGATGCAGAGCAGGACGCCCGCGAGCATGTAGCCCAGGAACATCCAGAATCCGCACAGGATCAGCCATATGACGTTGAGGATCGTCTTCACGGGCGGTGACCTGCCATCTTCTCGAGCCGGGCGATTCGCTCGGCCATCGGCGGATGGGTGGAGAACATCTTGGACATGCCCCGGCCGGGGCCGAACGGGTTCGCGATCATCATGTGGCTGGCCGTCTCGATCCGGGGCTCCGCGGGCAGCGGCAGCTGCTTGGTCCCCGCCTCCAGCTTCCGCAGCGCGCCGGCCAGGGCGAGCGGGTCGCCGGTGAGCTGGGCGCCGGAGGCGTCGGCCTCGTACTCGCGGGAGCGGGAGATGGCGAGCTGGATGACCGAGGCGGCGATCGGGCCGAGGATGAGGATCAGCAGGTAGCCGAGGATGCCCGGGCCGTCGTCGTCGTTCGAGCGGCCGACCGGGATCAGCCAGGCGAAGTTGACCAGGAACATGATCACGGAGGCGAGTGCTCCGGCGACCGAGGAGATGAGGATGTCCCGGTTGTAGACGTGGCTGAGCTCGTGGCCGAGGACCCCGCGCAGCTCGCGCTCGTCGAGGATCGCGAGGATGCCCTCGGTGCAGCAGACGGCGGCGTTGCGCGGGTTGCGGCCGGTGGCGAAGGCGTTGGGCGCCTGCGTCGGCGAGATGTAGAGCCGGGGCATGGGCTGGCGCGCCTGGGTGGAGAGCTCCCGCACCATCCGGTAGAGCGCGGGCGCCTCGAACTCGCTGACGGGACGGGCCCGCATGGCCCGGAGCGCCAGCTTGTCGCTGTTCCAGTACGCGTACGCGTTGGTGCCGAGCGCCACGACCAGCGCGACGATCAGCCCCGTACGCCCGAAGAAGCTGCCGATGACGATGATGAGGGCCGAGAGCCCTCCGAGGAGTACGGCGGTCCTCAGCCCGTTGTGCCGACGGTGCACGGTACGCCCTCCAAGTGGTGCGGCAGGGGAACCCTTTGCTTCGTGGTCATCCACTTCGTCCACTCGTCCAGTGGACCCTTCCGTACTGGTCAACGCCAGGCGGGAGGTTCGGGTTCCCCCGGCCGCACCGGGGGCACTGTGGGCCGTTCGGGTGATCAGCGGGCCGCCGGGATCATCTCCAGGGTGGCGGCGGTGGGCTCGATCTCGCTGGTGCAGTGGGCGCAGCGGGTGGCGACGGCCGGGATCTCGGTGAAGCAGCGGGGGCAGTCGCGCTTCTCCGACTTGGGGTCGGCGGCCTCCGCCTTGGCGAACCTGTCCTGGACCTTCGCGAGCGGGGCGACGATCAGGAAGTAGAGGACCGCGGCGGTGATGACGAAGGCTATGGCCGCGGAGATGGCGAGGCCGTAGGGGAAGACGGTCTTGCCGACGCTGAACTTTGCCGCGTTGAAGTCACCGACGGAGCCGGTGGCAAGACCGATGAGCGGGGTGATGAACGCCTTGCTGAAGCCGGTGACGACAGCCGTGAACGCCGTTCCGACGGCCAGTCCGACGGCCATCGAGACGACGTTCCCGCGGAGTATGAAGTCCTTGAATCCGTTCAGCACGGGGTGTTGCTCCTAGGTGTGGCTCTGGGGGGTCAGAAGAGGCTGTCCGTGGCGAAGCGGAGGGCGAACTGCGGGTAGCCCGAAAGCACGGCTCCCGCGGCTGCGGTCAGCACGATCGCCAGGGTGATCGGCACGGGGGGCCGGTGGCGGACCTTCCCGGCCGCCCCTTCCGGCGTCCGGAACAGCAGAGCCGTCCAGCGCAGGTAGTAGTACAGCGCGATCACGACGTTGACGGCCATGATCACGGCCAGCCAGCCGAGGCCCGCGTCGACGGCCGACGAGAAGACGGTCACCTTGGCGAAGAGGCCGATGATACCCGGGGGCAAACCGGCCAGATTCAGGAGGAAGAAGGCGAGCGCGAGGGCGGCGGCGGGGCTCGCGGCGTACAGGCCGCGGTAGTCCTCGATCCGGTTCCGGGGGTGGCTGCGGGCGACGAGCGCGACGACCGCGAACGCGCCGAGGTTCACGACGGCGTACATCAGGGCGTACGCGACGGTGGCGCCGATCTGGTCGTCGCTGGAGTACGCGGCGGCGGCGATCGGCACCAGGAGGTAGCCGGCCTGGGCGACGGAGGACCAGGCGAGCAGCCGGACCGCGCTCCACGCGCGCGTGGACAGCTGGCGGAGGGCGGCGACGTTGCCCGCGGTCATCGTGAGGGCGGCGAGGACGGCGAGCGCCGGGCCCCACACGTCGGCGTACGAGGGGAAGGCGACGACGGTCACCAGGATGAGTCCGGTGAAGCCGACGGCCTTGCCGACCACCGAGAGGTAGGCGGCGACGGGCAGCGGGGCGCCGACGTACGTGTCGGGCACCCAGAAGTGGAAGGGGACGGCGGCCGTCTTGAAGGCGAAGCCGACGAGGGTGAGGGCCACGCCCGCCTCGGCGAGCGTCTGGAGCTGCCCGGGCACGTCGTCGAGGCGCTGGGCGATCTCCGTGAGGTGGAGGGTGCCGGTCGCCGCGTACACGAAGCTGACGCCGAGCAGGGTGACGGCGGTCGCCGTCACCGAGGAGAGGAAGAACTTGAGCGCCGCCTCGCCGGACATGCGGTCGCCGCGCTTGAGGCCGACCAGGGCGAAGGCGGGCAGCGAGGCCACTTCGAGGGCGACGACGAGGGTCGCGAGGTCGCGGGAGGCGGGCAGCAGGGCGGCGCCGGCCGCGGAGGAGAGCAGCAGGAACCAGAACTCGCCGGCGGGGAGCTTCTCGCGGGTCTCGGTGAGCGAGAGCAGCGCCGTCAGGAGCGCGCCGCCGAGGACGAGCAGCTGGATGACGAGGGTGAAGTGGTCGGCGGTGTAGCTGCACGCCGTGACCTGGGTGTCGGCGGTCAGGCAGAAGGTGGAGCGGTCGCCGGCCCGCAGCGGCACGAGGAGGGCGAGGGCCGCGGCGAGGCCGCCGATCGCGGTCCAGCCGAGGAGCTGCTTGCGCCCCTCGGGGACGAAGAGGTCGGCGACGAGCACGACGAGGGCGACCACGGCCGTGAGGGTGGGGGGCGCGATCGTGAGCCAGTCGACGGACTGGACGAGCGACTCGCTGGCCACTGGGGTCATCGGGTGCCTCCGGCGAGGAGCTGCTGGACGGCCGGGTCGGTGAGGCCGAGGAGGACCGCGGGCCAGAGTCCGGCGAGGACGGTGAGGGCGACGAGCGGGGTCCAGGCGGCGAACTCGTACCCCTGGACGTCGGCGATCGGCGTCTCCCCTGCGGGCCTGGGGCCGCCCATGCAGACGCGGCGGACCACGAGGAGGAGGTAGGCGGCGGTGAGGAGGGTGCCGAAGGCGCCGATCGCCGTGAAGGTGAGGAAGGCGGGGCGGCTGAGGCCCTCGGCCGGATCGAAGGCGCCGAACAGGGCCAGCATCTCGCCCCAGAAGCCGGCCAGGCCCGGCAGGCCGAGGGAGGCGACGGCGGCGAAGGCCAGGAGGGCGCCGAGGCGCGGGGCGCGGCCGTAGAGGGCGGCGCCGGTGGCGCCCGCGAGGGTGTCGAGGTCGGCGGTGCCGTACCGGTCCTTGATCGCGCCGACCAGGAAGAAGAGCAGGCCGGTGACGAGGCCGTGGGCGACGTTGGCGAACAGGGCGCCGTTGACTCCGGTGGGGGTCATGGAGGCGATGCCGAGGAGGACGAAGCCCATGTGGCCAACAGAGGAGTACGCGATGAGGCGCTTGAGGTCGCCCTTGTTGCCGGGCCTGACGAGGGCCAGGCAGGCAAGCGATCCGTAGATGATCCCGGCGACGGCGAAGGCGGCGAGGTACGGGGCGAAGGTCCGCATCCCGTCGGGCGTGATCGGGAGCAGGATCCGGACGAACCCGTACGTGCCCATCTTGAGCAGGACGCCGGCGAGGAGGACCGAGCCGACGGTCGGGGCGGCGGTGTGGGCGTCCGGGAGCCAGCTGTGCAGCGGCCACATCGGCGTCTTCACGGCGAGCCCGAGACCGATCGCGAGAACGGCGATGACCTGCACGGACGTGGTCAGTCCACGGCCGTTGTCAGTGGCCAGTGCCACCATGTCGAACGTGCCCGCCTTCACGCCGATGAGGAGCAGGCCGAGCAGCATGACGACGGAGCCGAGCAGCGTGTAGAGGATGAACTTCCAGGCGGCGGCCTGCCTGCCCTCGCCGCCCCAGCGGGCGATGAGGAAGTACATCGGGATGAGGACCATCTCGAAGGCCAGGAAGAACAGGACGAGGTCGAGGACGGCGAAGGTGGCGAGGGTGCCGGACTCCAGGACCAGGAGAAGCGCGACGAAGCCCTTGGGGGAAGGGCCCGCGGCCCGCGGCGTCAGCCGCTGATGTTGCTGCTTGAAGTAGCTGTACAGCGCGCAGAGGAAGGTCAGCAGCGCGGTCAGGACCAGGAGGGGGAGGGAAATGCCGTCGACACCGAGGTGGATGCGCACGTCGAGCGCGTGGATCCAGCTGATGTCCGTCGTGGCCTGCATCCTCGACGGCTGGTCGTGGTCGAAGCCGAGCGCCAGGACGATCGCGGCGAGCAGGATCACGCCGGTGACGGTGACGCCGTGGCGGAGCACGGCCTGGTCCGGCGACTTCCCCTTCAGTCCGGGCGGGGCCGGGAGGAGAGCGGCGGCGGCGCCCAGGAGCGGGCCGGCGACGATCAATGCCAGAAGGAACTGCATCACGGATTCGCTGATATCGATCACGGCTCACGCTCCGGCGACGGCGTTGGCGAGGGCGACTGCGGCGATCGCCAGGACGACGGAGCCGGCGAGCAGGGCGCTCAGATAGGTCTGGACGTTGCCGGTCTGGGCGCGGCGGACGAGCCAGCCGAGGCCCTTGGCGGAGTCGCCCGCGGCGCGGACGTACGTGTCGACGACCTCGCGGTCCAGGAAGCGGACCAGGGAGGCGGCGGCGAGGACGGGGCGGACGAAGGCGGTCCGGTAGACGGCGTCCAGGTGGAAGCCGTCGGCGGCGGGGCCGTGCAGCGGCCCGAGGAGGGCGCGGCCGGGGTCGGCCGGGTCCTCGGCGGGGTGCGGCAGGTGCAGCGCCTCGGCCTCGACCCGCCCGGCGTCGGCGTCGGGGTGGGCGACGTGCGGCAAGGGGGGCGCGGGCGCCGCGACCGGGGTGCGGGCCGCGAGGGTGCGCCAGATCGCGTAGGTGACGGCGGCTCCGGCGACGGCGAGGCCCGTGCCCAGGACGGCCGTGGTGACGGTCGGGGTGAGGGCGTGCCCGTCGAACCAGTCGTCGACGTACGTGGCGGTGAGCCCGAAGCCGAGGGACGGGACGGCGAGGACCCACAGGACGCTCGTCATGGCGATCGGCTGGCGGCCGTGGTCCGGGGCTTCGGCGCCCCGGCCGCGGAAGGTGCGCAGCCACAGGCGGAGCGCGTACGCGGCGGTGAGGAGGGCGGTCAGCAGGCCCGCGACGAGGACGGTCCAGCCGGCCCCCGCGGGGGCTGTCCGGATGGCCTGGTCGCCGAGCGCGGTGTGCTCGGCGGCCACCAGGACGGCCTCCTTGGAGAAGAAGCCGGCGAAGGGCGGGATCGCGGCGAGCGCGAGCAGGGCGACGGTCATCGTCCAGTACGCGTCCGGGGTGCGCTTCGCGAGGCCGCTCATGCGGGACATGGCGGTCAGCGAGTTCGTACCGGCGGCGTGGATGACCGCGCCGGCGGCGAGGAACAGCAGCGCCTTGAAGGCGGCGTGCGAGAGGAGGTGGAAGACGGCGGCGCCCCGGTCGCCGACGGCGAGGGCACCGGCCATGTAGCCGAGCTGGCCGATCGTCGAGTAGGCGAGGACCCGCTTGATGTCGTCCTGGGCGAGCGCGGCGAGCGCCGAGCCGACCATCGTGATCGCGGCCATCACGGCGAGCACCGTCATCGCGGCGGCGGAGGCGGCGAAGACGGGCAGCAGCCGGGCCGTGAAGTAGATGCCGGCGGCGACCATCGTCGCCGCGTGGATGAGCGCCGAGACGGGGGTGGGGCCGGCCATGGCGTCCGGGAGCCAGGTGTGCAGCGGGAACTGCGCCGACTTGCCCGCCACACCGGCGAGCAGCAGCAGCGCGATCAGGGTGGGGTGGTCGAGGCCGCCGTTCGCGACGGCTCCGAGGACGCCCGTGATCCGGAAGGTGCCCGCGTCGACGGCAAGGGCGAAGAGGCCGATGAGGAAGGGGACGTCACCGAGCTTGGTGACCAGGAAGGCCTTCAGGGAGGCGGCGCGCGCCTCGGGGGTCTCCCAGTAGTGGCCGACGAGGAAGTACGAGCAGATGCCCATGATCTCCCAGCCGACCAGGAGCACCATCAGGTCGCCGGAGTAGACGACGAGCAGCATCGCGGAGGTGAAGAGGGAGACGAGCGCGGCGTACGAGGGGTAGCGCGGGTCGTCGCGCAGGTAGCCGGTCGAGTAGATCTGCACACAGGTGGCCACGACGCCGACCAGGACGGCGACGAGGGCGGCGAAGCCGTCGATGTACAGGCTCAGGTCGATGGGCACGGAGCCTGTCGGCGTGAGCTGCGTGGCCGCGTTGATCGTCTCGTCACCGCCCTGCCGGACCGCGACGAGGACGGCCAGGACGGCGGCGGCGAGCGTCGGCAGCACGGCGAGCGGGCGGACGAAGCCGGGCGCGGTGCGGCCGAGCAGGAGTCCGGCGGCGGAGCCGAGGAAGGGCAGGAGGGGGACGAGGGCGGCGAGGGTCGTGGTGGTCACGCGGTGGCCTCGGCCTTCTCGCCGGTGGGCGTCGCGCCGGACGTCCCGTCGGTGGATGTCTCGTCGGTGCTGTCGTGCGGGTCCTCCGCCGTGTCGCGGAGGCGGTCGACGTCCGCGGTGCCCTTGTTGCGGTGGACCATCAGGACGATCGCGAGACCGATGCCGATCTCGGCGGCGGCGACGGCGATGGTGAAGAGGGTGAGGGCCTGGCCGGCGTGGAGGGTGTCGCGGAGCCAGACGTCGAAGGCGACCAGGTTGAGGTTGACGGCGTTGAGCATCAGCTCGACGGACATCAGGACCAGGATCGCGTTGCGGCGGGCGAGGACGCCGTACACGCCGATCGCGAAGAGGAGGGCGGCGAGGACGGCCGGGTAGACGAGATGCATCAGCGCTCCCCCTCCTTCTTCTTCCGGGAGAGCACGATGGCGCCGACCAGGGCGGCCAGGAGGAGGACGGACAGCGCCTCGAAGGGCAGCACCCAGTGCCGGAAGAGGATCTCGCCGGACACCTCGGTGGAGCCCTGGACGGCTCCGTCCAGGTCGATCCAGGTCGTGCGGAACGCGTCGACGACGACCCAGACGAGGGCCGCCGCGGCGGCCACGGCGACCGCGAGGGCCGCCGGCCTGTTGCCGGAGTCGGCGTCCGGGGAGCGGCCGATGGGGGCCTTGGTGAGCATGAGACCGAAGAGGAGGAGTACGACGACGGAGCCGACGTAGATCAGGACCTGGACCCAGGCGATGAACTCGGCCGTCAGGAGCAGGTACTCGACGGCGAGGCCGCCGAGTGCCACGACCAGCCAGAGCGCGGCGTGCACGAGCTGGCGGGTGGTGACCGTGACGAGGGCGGCGCCGAGGGTGACGAGGCCGACGAGGAGGAAGGCGATCTCGACGCCGGTCGGCGAGAGGAAGCCGGGGGCCTCCGCGGCCGCTTGTGCTGCCAGGATCACTGCTGGTCCTCCTGGGCCTGGGCGGCGGCCTGAGCTTGGGCTTCCGCTTCGGCCTGGGCGGCGGCCGCCGCCTTCTCCGCCGCCTTGTCCGCCGCCTTGCGGGCCGCCGCGATCTCCTTCGGTTCCTCCGCCTGCGGGTCGAGCGCGGGCGGTTCCGGGACCGTCCACATCCACTCGCGGAGCTTGTCGCGCTCGTGGGTCAGCTCGTGGATGTCGGTCTCCGCGTACTCGAACTCGGGCGACCAGAACAGCGCGTCGAACGGGCACACCTCGATGCAGATACCGCAGTACATGCAGAGCGAGAAGTCGATGGCGAAGCGGTCGAGGACGTTCCGGCTGCGCTCGCGGCCGCCGGGGGCGGCGGCCGGCACGGTCTCCTTGTGGGAGTCGATGTAGATGCACCAGTCGGGGCACTCGCGGGCGCACAGCATGCAGACCGTGCAGTTCTCCTCGAACAGCCCGATGACCCCGCGCGTGCGGGGCGGCAGCTCGGGCTGGACGTCCGGGTACTGCGCGGTGACGGTCTTCTTCGTCATCGTGCGGAGAGTGACGGCGAGGCCCTTGGCGAGGCCGGAGCCGGGGATGGCCATTACTGGATCGCCACCTTCACGATGCCGGTGAGCGCGATCTGCGCGAGGGCGAGGGGGACGAGCGTCGTCCAGGCCAGCTTCTGGAGCTGGTCCTCACGGAGCCGCGGGTAGCTCACCCGCAGCCAGATGACGACGAACGCGAGGACGGCGGTCTTGAGGAGGGTCCAGACCCAGCCGAGACCGTCCGCGCCGAAGGGGCCGTGCCAGCCGCCGAGGAAGAGAACGGTGGTGAGACCGCACAGGACGACGATGCCGGCGTACTCGGCGAGCAGGAACAGGGCGAAACGGAGACCGGTGTACTCGGTGTACGCGCCGAAGATGATCTCCGAGTCGGCGACCGGCATGTCGAACGGGGGCCGCTGGAGCTCCGCGAGCCCCGCCACGAAGAAGACGAGGGCGCCGACGATCTGCCAGGGCAGCCACCACCACTCGAAGGCGTTCAGGATGCCGGGGAGGGAGACGGTGCCGGCGGCCATCGCCACGGAGGCGGCGGCGAGCAGCATGGGGAGCTCGTACGCGAGGAGCTGGGCGGCGGTACGGAGGCCGCCGAGCAGCGAGAACTTGTTCGCGGACGCCCAGCCGGCCATCAGGCTGCCGAGCACGCCGACGCCCATCACGGCGAGGACGAAGAAGATGCCCGCGTCGACGACCTGCCCGACGGCCCCCTCGCTCGGCCCGATGGGGATCGCGACGAGGACGAGGAGGTACGGGAGGAGGGCGACGGCCGGCGCGAGCTGGAAGACCCGGCGGTCGGCGTCCTTCGGGACCACGTCCTCCTTCTGCGCGAACTTCACGCCGTCGGCGACGAGCTGGGCCCAGCCGTGGAAACCACCGGCGTACATGGGGCCGAGGCGGCCCTGCATGTGGGCCATGACCTTGTGCTCGGTCTGTCCGACGACGAGGGGCAGCACGAGGAAGACGGCGAAGACGACGAGCAGCCGGAGGGCGACGTCGAGTACGTCGTTCACGCGGGATCGCCTCCGGCGGGGGTGGTGGGGTCGGTGTCGTCGCCCTGCGCGGCGGTGTCGGGGCCTGCGGCCGGGGCGTCGGGCTTGGCGGGCTCGACGGGCTCGGCCGGCTCGACGCGCTCGGCCGGCTCGGCCGGCTCGGCCGGCTCGGCCGGCTCGGCCGGCTCGGCCGGCTCGGCCGGCTCGGCCGGGTCGGCCGGGTCGGCCGGGTCGGCCGGGTCGGCCGGCTCGGCCGGCTCGGCCGGCTCGGCCGGGTCGGCCGGGTCGGTCGGGTCGGCGGGGGGGCCGGGCTCCGGCTTCACCTCCGGGGCGGCCTGAGGGGTCGGCTCCTCGTCGAAGGCCGGGCGGGCGTGGTGCCAGGGGGCGTCCGCACTGCGGGTACGGGCAGCGGCCGGACCGGCGGCCTCCGTGCTCGGCGCGGGGGCGTCCGGGGCCGACTGGCTCGCCGAGCCCTCCGAAGCCGAGCGGGAGCGGCGCGGCGGGCGGGCCTCAGAGGTCGGGGTGCCGGTCGCGGTCGCGTCGTCCGAGGGCGGTACCACCTGGCTCGCCGAGCCCTCCGCGACCGAGCGGGTGCGGCGGGGCGGGCGGGGAGTCTCGGCCGGTGCGTCCGCCGGGGGCGGAGTGGTCGCTTCCGCCTGGCTCGCCGAACCCTCCGACACCGAGCGGGCGCGGCGGGGCGGGCGGTCGGCCGCCGCCGCTCGGGCCGGACGGTCTCCCGTCGCTCGGGCCGGGCGGGCGGGGGCAGGCGGGAGCTGGCCCTTCAGGGGCCCCCACTCGTTGGGGTCCGGGACGCCCGGCGGGAGCATCTGGCGGCGCTTCGGGCCTCCGTCGTGGGACTCGCCCGGCTCCTTCGCGCCCGGCCACGCCTTGGCGACCCGGGCCGCGAGGACGAAGTCCTTGCGCAGCGGGTGGCCCTCGAAGTTGTCGGGGAGGAGCAGGGGGACGAGGTGCGGGTGCCCGGTGAAGTCGACGCCGAACATCTCGTGGGTCTCGCGCTCGTGCCAGCCCGCGCCCGCGTACACCCCGATCGCCGTGGGCAGGACGGGGGCGGCGTGCGGGACCGTCGTACGGACGAGGAGGCGGCGCGGGCGGCCCTCCGCGAGCGACACCACGTGCGCGCAGACCCGGAAGCCCGTGCCCGGCTCGTCGACCGCGCTCAGCCAGTCGAAGTACGTGCACCCGAGGGCGTCCCGGGCCGTTTCGAGCGCCGTGATCCAGGACGCCGGCGGGACGTCGACGGTCAGCAGGTCGTACGCCCGCTCCGCCGTCGCCTCCTCGCCGAAGACCTCGGTCACGGAGTCGGGGAGGGAGTCGTAGGCGGGGGCGGTCATGCCGTGCCTCCCGGCCCCTGCACCAGGGGGCTCGTCAGCTGGGAGACCGACGCGGTGCTCGCGTACCGCTCCGCCAGGCTCTCGCGAGCGATCTTCTCCTGGAGCTTGAGGATGCCCTGGAGCAGCGCTTCGGGGCGCGGCGGGCAGCCCGGAACGTACACGTCGACCGGGATGATCTGGTCGACGCCCTTGGTGACCGCGTAGGAGTCCCAGTACGGGCCTCCGCAGTTCGAACAGGCGCCGAAGGAGATGACGTACTTCGGCTCCGGCATCTGCTCGTACAGGCGCTTGACGGCCGGGGCCATCTTGTCCGTCACGGTGCCGGAGACGATCATCAGGTCGGCCTGGCGTGGGCCCGGTGCGAACGGGATGACGCCGAGCCGGATGAAGTCGTGCCGGGCCATCGACGCGGCGATGAACTCGATCGCGCAGCAGGCGAGCCCGAAGTTGAAGACCCACAGGCTGTAGCGGCGGCCCCAGTTCAGGACCACCTTCATCGGCTCCGGGGCCAGGCGCGCGAGCGGCCCCAGCTTCGGGGCGGGGAGCGGGGTCACGTCCATGTCAGGACGCCCTTCTTGTATGCGTAGAGCAGCCCCACGGCGAGGAAGCCCAGGAAGATGAACATCTCGACCAGGGTGGTGGCTCCGTAGCCGGGAGCCGCGAAGACCGTCGCCCAGGGGAAGAGGAAGATCGAGTCGACGGCGAAGATGACGTAGAGGAAGGCGTACACGTAGTAGCGGACCTGGGTGTGGGCCCAGCCCTCCCCCACGGGGTCGACGCCGCACTCGTAGGTGAGGAGTTTCTCGGGCGTCGGCACGACGGGCCTCAGCAGCCGGCCCGCGCCGAACGCGACGGCGACGAAGAGCACGCCGACGACGGCGAGCAGGCCGACGACGGAGTACGTCTGGAAGTAGTCCGCCGCGTCGGCCGCGACAACGGTCGGTTCCCGCACGTCCGCCCCTCGGTCTCGTGTCTCATGGGTCACTTCTGTACGGACGCGAGTCTAGGCCCTGCTAAAGGCGCCGTAAGCAGTCGCGGGTAGGGATATCCCCCCTCTCTCTCACCGACCTCCCCCATGGCGTCGCGCGGCGGCCGACCGGCAGTCTGGGGAGCATGAGCGCCGATCATGAATCCACCCCTCCCGCACCCCGTCCACCCCAGCGCACCGCCTACGGCAAGGAGACCTGGAAGGAGATCGCCTTCCTCCTCTCCAACCTCTTCACCGCCCTGGCCGGCTTCGTCTACTCCGTCGTGAGCGTGCTCCTCGGCGTCAGCCTCTCGGTCACGGTGATCGGGCTGCCGCTGCTCGCCCTCGGGCTGCGCGGCGCGCGGCTGATCGGCCGGTCGGAACGGGCGCGGGCGCGCGGGCTGCTCGACGTCGAGGTCGCCGAGCCGTCCCCGCTGCCGTCGCGCGACGGCTTCTTCGGCTGGCTGTGGACCTCGCTGAGGGACCCGGTGGCCTGGCGGACGCAGTTGTACGGGCTGATCCGGCTGCCCTGGGGGATCGTGACCTTCACGCTCGCCCTGGTCTCGCTCCTCGTCCTGTGGCCCGTACTCCCCCTCCTCTCCCGGGGTCTGGCCAACGCCGACCGGGGCATGGTCCGGGGGCTGCTCTCGCCCTCCGACGAGCTGGAGCGGCGGATCGCCGAGCTGGAGTCGGACCGGGGCGTGGTCGTCGACACCGCCGCGGCCGACCTGCGGCGCATCGAACGCGACCTGCACGACGGCGCGCAGGCCCGGCTCGTGGCGCTCGCGATGGGGCTCGGCCTGGCGAAGGAGAAGCTGCTCGACGACCCGGAGACGGCCGCGGCGATGGTCGACGAGGCGCACGGCGAGGTGAAGCTCGCGCTCCAGGAGCTGCGGGACCTCGCCCGGGGCATCCACCCCGCGGTCCTCACCGACCGGGGGCTCAGCGCCGCGCTCTCCTCGGTCTCCGCGCGGTGCACGGTTCCGGTGAAGGTGTCGGTGGACCTGGCGGAGCGGCCGGCGGAGGCGATCGAGGGCATCGCGTACTTCACGGTGTCGGAGCTCCTGCAGAACGTCTCCAAGCACGCGCGCGCCCGGTCCGCCTCCGTGGACGTGTGGCGGGCGGAGGACCGGCTGCTGCTGCGGGTGTGGGACGACGGCGCGGGCGGGGCCCGCCTCGACGGCGGTACGGGGCTCGCGGGGCTCGCGGAGCGGCTCGGCGCGGTGGACGGGCTCCTGGTCGTGGAGTCGCCGGAGGGCGGTCCGACGACGGTGACGGCGGAGCTGCCGTGGCGCTCGCGGCCGGGCCTGTGAACACAGGTGGGGCGGGGCCCGCGGGCCCCGGTTCGGGCGGCCTGCGGACCCGGGTCGACCGGCCCGTGACCGCGGGTTCGGGCGGCCCGTGAAGGCGGGTTCGGGCGGCCCGTCAAGGCGGGTTCGGGCGGCCCGTGAAGGCGGGTTCGGGCAGCCCGTGAACGCAAATGCGGCCCGGCCCCCGGCCGCAGGTAGGGAAAACCCCCGCCCGTAGACGCCGACTCACCTCATGGTCCGGCGGGCCGCCGCACGGAAGCCTGGGACACGTACCGCCCGCTCCCCCTCTCCCTCGTACGACTCGTAGAGAAGGACCCCCGTGATGGCCTCCCCCCGACTCCCCGCCGCGATCCGCGCGCCGTTCGAGGCCCGCACCTGGCGTGCCCTGGTCTACGTGCTGATCGGGCTGCCGCTCGGTGTCGTCTGGTTCGCGCTCTCCGTCTCCTTCGTCTCGGCAGGCGTCGGGCTGCTCATCACCTTCCTCGGTGTGCCGATCCTGGCCGGGGCGCTCGCGATGTGCCGGGGCTTCGGCGCGGTCGAGCGGGCCAGGGCGCGCGGGCTGCTCGGACTCGACGTCCGGCCGCCCGAGCCCGTGCGGGGCCGGACCGGCGGGGCGTTCTCCTGGATGGGGGCCATGCTGAAGAGCGGGGCGTCGTGGCGGCACCTGCTGTACGCGGTCGTGCACATGCCGTGGGCGGTGTTCTCGTTCACGGTGACGGTGACGTTCTGGGCGACGGGCTGGGGCCTCTTCCTGTATCCGCTGTGGCAGTGGGTGTTCCCCGCGTACCTGGGGCAGGACGGCATGCAGCTGTACGGCGACGGTTCCCACGACCTCTACCTCGACTCGCCCTTCGAGATCGCCGTGACCAGCGCCGTCGGGCTGTTGCTCGTGATGGTCGGGCCGTGGCTGCTGCGCGGTCTCGTCGCCGTCGACCGGGTCCTCGTCTCGGGGCTGCTCGGCCCGTCCCGGCTGGCCACGCGGGTGACCGAGCTGGAGTCGGACCGGGGTGTCGTCGTCGACACCGCCGCCGCCGACCTGCGGCGCATCGAGCGGGCCCTGCACGACGGCGCTCAGGCCCGGCTCGCCGCGCTGGCCATGGACCTGGGGCTCGCGAAGGAGAAGCTCGCGGCGGACCCGAAGGCGGCGGCGGTGCTGGTCGACGAGGCGCACGGCGAGGTGAAGCTCGCGCTCCGGGAGCTGCGGGACCTCGCCAGGGGCATTCACCCGGCGGTCCTCACCGACCGCGGTCTCGACGCGGCGCTCTCCGCGGTCGCCTCGCGGTGCGCGGTCCCGGTGTCGGTGGACGTGGACCTGCCGGCCCGGCCGCTGCCGGCGATCGAGGGGATCGCCTACTTCACGGTGTCGGAGCTGCTCCGGAACGTCACGGAGCACGCGGGCGCCCGGCGCGCCCGGGTGGACGTGTGGCGGGCGGGTGACCGGCTGATGGTGCGGGTCAAGGATGACGGGGTCGGAGGGGCGGAGTCCCTGGCGGGCCGGAGCCTGGCGGGTCTGACGGAGCGGGTGGGCGCGGTCGACGGAGTGCTCGCGGTGGATTCGCCCGCGGGCGGGCCGACGACGGTCACGGCGGAGCTGCCGTGGCGGGCGTAGCCCGCGGGAAGCCCGGAGTGAGCAGGGGGCTGCCGGAGCCCGAGTGAGCATGGGGCCGCCGGAACCCGGGGCGAGCGCGGGGCGCCCAGGCGGCGTCGCCACCCGGCACGCCCGGCGCCCGCCCCAAGCGATCGGCAGAGGTTCCCACGTCCGGGGCGTCGGCCTGCGATGCTGAAGGCCGTATCGGTGGACCGGGGACATGGGGGCTGGTTGTGCAAGGCGTGGCGGAGCGGGTTCGGGTGGTCATCGCCGAGGATTCCGTACTGCTCAGGGAGGGACTGACCCGGCTCCTGACCGATCTGGGGCACGAGGTCGTGGCCGGTGTCGGGGACGGTGAGGCGCTCGTCGAGACCGTGGCCGGGCTCGCGGGCCAGGGTGCTCTGCCGGACGTCGTGGTCGCGGACGTACGGATGCCGCCCACGCACACGGACGAGGGCGTGCGGGCGGCGGTGCGGCTGCGCAAGGAGTATCCGGGGCTCGGCGTGCTGGTCCTCTCGCAGTATGTGGAGGAGCAGTACGCCACCGAACTCCTGGCCGGTTCCAGCCGGGGTGTGGGGTATCTGCTGAAGGACCGGGTGGCGGAGGTCCGTGAGTTCGTGGAAGCGGTCGTACGGGTCGCCGGCGGCGGTACGGCGCTGGATCCGGAGGTCGTGCAGCAGCTGCTCGGCCGGAGCCGTCAGCAGGACGTGCTGGCGAACCTCACTCCGCGCGAGCGGGAGGTCCTCGGCCTGATGGCGGAGGGCCGGACGAACTCGGCGATCGCGAAAGCGCTGGTCGTGAGCGACGGCGCGGTGGAGAAGCACATCAGCAACATCTTCCTGAAGCTGGGGCTCTCGCCGAGTGACGGCGATCATCGTCGGGTACTCGCAGTGTTGACGTATCTGAGATCCTGATGATCTGACACCCTGTCAGGTGACCTGGAGGACGGAAGGCCGGCTGTCGGCACCCCGGGGCCCCCGGGCCCCCGGAGGGGACGGAATCCGGCATTCCGGAAATCCGGGTGGCGACAGAACGTGACAATTCAGGGCAAGAGGGCGTCTCAAAAAGAGGTCCACTATGCGAGAAGTCCCGGGAGGGCCCCCCTTACCGTCGTAGGGTGGGCACGGGACGGACGGTGATCGGCCGACCGCAGCCCGAGCCTTCTCCCGCCTCCGGCGGAGAGTCCCCTTGCCGCGAGGGAGGTCCAGTTCAGTGACCAGCCAGGTCAGTAGCGAGGCCGGTGAGGCCCTGCTCGGGGAGCAGCGCAGCGCCCCGGCCAAGCCGCACCACGGTACAGAGAAGGAAGTACGCCGGCTCGACCGGGTGATCATCCGCTTCGCGGGTGACTCCGGTGACGGCATGCAGCTGACAGGTGACAGGTTCACCTCGGAGACGGCGTCCTTCGGGAACGACCTCTCCACGCTGCCGAACTTCCCCGCCGAGATCCGGGCACCCGCCGGAACCCTGCCGGGCGTCTCCTCCTTCCAGCTGCACTTCGCCGACCACGACATCCTGACCCCCGGTGACGCCCCGAACGTGCTGGTCGCGATGAACCCCGCCGCCCTCAAGGCGAACATCGGGGACGTGCCGCGCGGTGGCGAGATCATCGTGAACACCGACGAGTTCGCCAAGCGCGCCATGGCCAAGGTCGGCTACGAGACGTCCCCCCTGGAGGACGGCTCGCTGGACGCCTACCGGGTCCACCCGGTGCCGCTCACCACGCTCACCGTGGAGGCCCTCAAGGACTTCGGCCTGTCCCGGAAGGAGGCCGAGCGCTCCAAGAACATGTTCGCGCTCGGCCTGCTGTCCTGGATGTACCACCGGCCGACCGAGGGCACCGAGAACTTCCTGCGCCAGAAGTTCGCGAAGAAGCCCCAGATCGCCGAGGCCAACGTGGCCGCCTTCCGGGCCGGCTGGAACTTCGGCGAGACCACCGAGGACTTCGCCGTCTCCTACGAGGTCGCCCCGGCGACCCGCGCCTTCCCCGCCGGCACCTACCGGAACATCTCGGGGAACCTCGCCCTCTCGTACGGGCTGATCGCCGCGGGCCGGCAGGCGGACCTGCCGCTCTACCTCGGCTCGTACCCCATCACCCCGGCCTCGGACATCCTCCACGAGCTGTCCAAGCACAAGAACTTCGGCGTGCGCACCTTCCAGGCCGAGGACGAGATCGCCGGCATCGGCGCCGCGCTCGGCGCGGCCTTCGGCGGCTCGCTCGCCGTGACCACCACCTCCGGCCCCGGCGTGGCGCTGAAGTCGGAGACGATCGGGCTCGCGGTCTCCCTGGAGCTGCCGCTGCTCATCGTCGACATCCAGCGGGGCGGCCCGTCGACCGGCCTGCCCACCAAGACCGAGCAGGCCGACCTCCTCCAGGCCATGTACGGCCGCAACGGCGAGGCGCCGGTGCCGGTCGTCGCCCCCAGGACGCCCGCCGACTGCTTCGACGCGGCCGTCGAGGCGGCCCGGATCGCCCTCACCTACCGCACACCGGTCTTCCTGCTCTCCGACGGCTACCTCGCCAACGGCTCCGAGCCCTGGCGCGTCCCGGACGTCGGGGACCTCCCCGACCTGAGGACCCAGTTCGCCACCGGCCCGAACCACACGCTCGACGACGGCACCGAGGTCTTCTGGCCGTACAAGCGCGACCCCGAGACCCTGGCCCGCCCCTGGGCCCTGCCCGGCACCCCCGGCCTCGAACACCGCATCGGCGGCATCGAGAAGCAGGACGGCACCGGCAACATCTCGTACGACCCCGCCAACCACGAGTTCATGGTCCGCACCCGGCAGGCCAAGATCGACGGCATCGACGTCCCCGAAATCGAGGTCGACGACCCGGACGGCGCCGACACCCTGGTCCTCGGCTGGGGCTCCACCTACGGGCCGATCACCGCGGCCGTCCGCCGCCTCAGGGTCGCGGGCAAGCCCATCGCCCAGGCCCACCTGCGTCACCTCAACCCGTTCCCGAAGAACCTCGGCGAGGTGCTGAAGCGGTACGAGAAGGTCGTCATCCCCGAGATGAACCTCGGCCAGCTCGCCACCCTCGTCCGGGCGAAGTACCTCGTCGACGCCCGGAGCCACACCCAGGTCAACGGCATGCCGTTCAAGGCCGAGCAGCTCGCCGCCGCCCTCAAGGAGGCCATCGATGCCTGAGCCCCTCCTCCACCTGGTGCCCAAGGCCGAGGCCCAGCAGTCCATGAAGGACTTCAAGTCCGACCAGGAGGTCCGCTGGTGCCCGGGCTGCGGTGACTACGCGGTCCTCGCCGCCGTCCAGGGCTTCATGCCCGAGCTCGGACTGGCGAAGGAGAACATCGTCTTCGTCTCCGGCATCGGCTGCTCCTCCCGCTTCCCGTACTACATGAACACCTACGGGATGCACTCGATCCACGGCCGCGCCCCGGCCATCGCCACCGGCCTCGCCACCTCCCGCCGCGACCTGTCCGTCTGGGTCGTCACGGGCGACGGCGACGCGCTGTCCATCGGCGGCAACCACCTCATCCACGCGCTCCGCCGCAACGTCAACCTGAAGATCCTGCTCTTCAACAACCGGATCTACGGGCTGACCAAGGGCCAGTACAGCCCCACCTCCGAGGTCGGCAAGATCACCAAGTCGACCCCGATGGGCTCGCTCGACGCCCCCTTCAACCCGGTGTCGCTCGCGCTCGGCGCGGAGGCGTCCTTCGTGGCCCGCACGGTCGACTCCGACCGCAAGCACCTCACCGAGGTGCTGCGGCAGGCCGCCGACCACAACGGCACGGCCCTCGTCGAGATCTACCAGAACTGCAACATCTTCAACGACGGCGCCTTCGAGGTCCTCAAGGACAAGGACCAGGCCAAGGAGGCGGTCATCCGCCTCGAACACGGGCGGCCGATCCGCTTCGGCGCCGAGGACGAGAAGGGCGTCGTCCGCGACCCGGCCACCGGCGACCTCCAGGTCGTCACGGTCACCCCCGAGAACGAGTCGCGGATCCTCGTCCACGACGCCCACGCCACCACCCCGACCACCGCCTTCGCGCTCTCCCGGCTCGCCGACCCGGACACCCTCCACCAGACGCCCATCGGGGTGTTCCGCTCGGTGGACCGGCCGGTGTACGACACGCTCATGGCCGACCAGCTGGAGACGGCGGTGGAGCGGTACGGCAAGGGCGACCTGGGGCAGCTCCTGGCCGGGAACGACACCTGGACGGTCGTCGGCTAGCACGCGCGCGTACGAGGGGCCCGGGCCGTACATCCGTACGGACCGGGCCCTCTCTCACGCCCCCGCGACCGCCGCCTTCTCGAACTCCCCCAGGAAACGGGGCACTCCGTCCTTCACCTGCCAGAGGAAGAGTCCGGCGAGGGCCGCGGCACTGGTGTCCCTGCCCGTGGACGAGTACGTCCTGACGAGCCCCCGGTACGACTCCTGTCGCAGACCGTTCGCCACCCCGGCCGCCTCCGACTCCGCGTGGTTCCTGACCGCCGCGCCCAGCGCCTGGATCCCCCAGTTGACCGCGTCGAACGCCTCCGTGGCGTACGGCTCGACGGGCGCCGTAGGGGCGATCCCCCAGCGCTTGCGGTACACGGCGGCGAAGGCCTTCGCCGCCGGGATCCCGTCGGGGTCGGCGTAGGCCGTGCCGAAGTACCAGCCCTCGGCCGCGGGTCCCGCGAGTGTGAGGAACTCCGGCCGGAGGGCGAGTTCGACGGTGCCTCGCCACCCCTCGTACCCCTGGTCGTGCAGGGCCCTGGCGCAGAGGGCGGCCCGCCGCGGCGATGTACCCACGTACATCACACCCTGGGGGTCGGTGGCGAGGGCGGTCCGCACGGCGGACGCGAAGTCCTCGCTGCCCGCCTCGACGGGATGCGAGGTCACCCTGCCGCCGACGGCCTCCCCCGGCGGGGTGTCCTTGATGCTCTTGACCGCGAACCAGGTGTACCGGCCGCCGGCGCGGTCCTCCACGAGGGCGGTCCTGCGGACCCCGCGCTCGGCGAGGAAACGTACGAAGGGAATGATCAGGGAGTCGGGGGAGGCGCGGGACTCGAAGTAGGTCTTCCTGATGGTCTGCCCCTTCACCGTGCTGCCGACCGGGACCGAGGCGAAGACGCTCACCATGGGCACCGACCGGTCGACGAGTTCGGCCATCGCGGCGAGGACGCTGTCCGCCGTCGCCGGGCCGAAGACACCGATCAGGTTCTCGTCCCTGAGCAGGGTGCGGGCGGCGGTCGTGGCCCGGGCCGCGGTCCCCCCGTCGTCCATGACGCGCAGGACGAGGTCGACCGGACGGTCCCCGCGTGCGTTGTAGGTCTCCACGGCCAGCCGCGCCGCACGCTCATGGGCCAGGCCGTACGCCTTGGAGGGGCCGCTGAGGTCGGTGAGCAGACCGAGGGTGTAGGCGGGGAGCGGGGCCCCGGTGCCTCCCATGCCGCCGACCGTGCCCACGCCGTTCTCCGACGGCCCGCGGCTCAGGAGCCAGGCGGTCAGGCCGCCCGCACCCGCCACGGCCGCCGCGGAGCCGCCCATCAGGAGCCTGCGCCGCGAAAGCCCTTGATGCGGTGGGGAGTTCACGAGCACCGTGGGCTCGGCGACCGGCAGTTCCAGGACCCGCGAGGAGCGCCGGGCGATCAGGGCGGGCAGGCCGGGCGGCAGCCAGTCCCCCGCCGGCCCCTCGGCCTCCCCCAGGGCGGCCCGCACCCGCGCCGCCGTCGGCCGGTCCGCCGGATCCTTGGCCAGACAGGCCGCGACCAGCGGCAGGAGCGTTTCCGGTACGGCGGCGAGGTCGGGCTCCTCGTGGACGGTGCGGTAGACGACGGCCGCCACCCCACCCGTACCGAAGGGGCGCTCACCGGTCAGCGCGTACGCGAGGACGCACCCGAGCGAGAACACGTCGCTCGGCGGGCCGATTTCGCCGGCCCCGCCGACGCGGGCCTGTTCGGGAGCGAGGAAACCGGGGGTACCGATCATCGCGTCGGTGGCGGTCAGCGCGGTCGCCCCTGCGGTCCTGGCGATGCCGAAGTCGATGAGCCGGGGCCCGTCGAGGGCGAGCAGGACGTTGCCCGGC
Organism: Streptomyces sp. NPDC051822; assembly: GCF_044452745.1. Lineage (NCBI taxonomy): Bacteria > Bacillati > Actinomycetota > Actinomycetes > Kitasatosporales > Streptomycetaceae > Streptomyces > Streptomyces sp. NPDC051822. Next base: position 85,598 of record NZ_JBITBZ010000017.1, read on the forward strand.
TTGACGTCCCGGTGGACGAGCCCCGCCTCGTGCATGTCGCCGAGCGCGGACGCGAGCCGGGCGCCCAGGGCCCGTACCGTCGGCTCGGGCAGGGCTCCGTGCGCGGCGACGGCCTCGGCGAGGGAGGGCCCCGGCACGTACTCGGTCGCCAGCCACGGCTCCCGCGCCTCCGGGTCGGCGCCGAGGACGCGGACGACCCAGCGGCCGGTGATCCGCTCCGCGGCACGTGCCTCGCGGCGGAACCGCTCCCGGAATCCGGGGTCGGCGGCGTGCTCGGCCCGGATCAGCTTGAGCGCGACGAGCGCGCCGCCGCCGGACCGGGCGAGGTACACCACGCCCATGCCGCCGGCGCCGAGCCGGCCGAGGAGCCGGTGGCCCGCGATCGAGGACGGGTCGGCCTTACGGAGTGGCTGCACGGTCAGGCCTTCCGCTTCCCCTTGTCCGCCGGGACGACGGGTGCGGGGCCGATCACCTTGTAGGCGCCGTTCTGCACGGCGTGCACGAAGGTCCCGCCGTTGGTGAGGTCACCGCTCTCGTCGAAGGTGTAACCACCCATGACACCCGTGTACTTCTGCTTCCTCAGCGCCTGCCAGAGCCCCTTGCGGGCCGGGCCCCCGCCCGCCTTCGCGCGCCGGGCGAGCTCGTCCAGGGTCATGGTGACGACGTCGTACGACTCCCCCGTGTAGTACGCGGGGGCGGCCCCGAACCGCTTGCGGTGGGCCGCGACGAAGCCGGCGGCCTCCTTGCGGGAGACGGCGTCGAGCACGGGGGCGCCGAAGAACCAGCCCTCCGCGTCGGCACCGGCCTCCTTCAGGAAGGCCGGCCCGAAGGCGTGCTGACCGGCGAACCGGGGGCCTGTGAAGCGCAGTTCGTTGAGCGCGCGGGCCGCGAGGACGGCGGTCTCCCGGACTCCGCAGTGGACGTAGGCGTCCATGCCGGCGTCGATCATCTCGCCCAGGACCGAACGGTAGTCGCGCGCGATGGCCGGGACCACGCGGAAGTGGGGCGTGAGACCGGCCTGCCCGAAGGCGAAGTGGGCACCCCGGACGAGCTGCCAGCTGTACGCGTCGTCGGTGCGGTCCTGGAGGACTCCGGGTCTGCGGATGGCCGACAGGAGCGTGACCGCGTAGGCCAGGTGCATCCCGGCGAAGGGGTGGTGCGGGATCGCCCGCAGCACGGTGGTGTTCGGTGCGCTCTCCGCGTCCCGGACGGTGAGGAGGTTGAACCCGGCGGAGACCGTGATCAGCGGAAGACCGGACTCCTCGAAGGCAGGAAGGGCGGCCTGCCCGACGTCGTCCGACGTGGGACCGAGGACGGCGAGCACGCCCGGGTCGGTGGTGAGCCTGCCGGCCGCCTCCAGGGCCGTGGCCCGGTCGCCGCGTTCGTCGGAGACCTTGAGTTCGAGCGTGAACGGCTTGTCCTTGCGGGCGTTGAACCGCTCGACGGCGAGGCGCGCGCCGCGCTCCTGGGCGAGGCCGATCTCCTTCCCCGGCCCCGAGAGGTCGGCGAGGACGCCGATCTTCCAGGTGGTGCGGGGCGGCGCGGGCTTCTTGCCGTCCACCTCACCGTCGGTCTCGTCGTCCTTGAGTCCCGCCCACGCGGCGAAGGAACCCCCGCCGACGGCGAGGACGGCGGCGCCGGAGGCGAGGAGCAGGAAGCCGCGACGGCTGCGCCGGGGCGGTTCCGCCGGCCCGGTGCCCGCCCCGGTCGCGTCGATCTCGGGGAGGGCGAGCATCCGGGCGGAGCGTTCGGCGATGGTCCGGACGACGGGGGCGGGCAGCCATTCGGCGCCGCCGGCGGGGCTGTCCTCGGTGAGCCGGACGCCGATCTCCGCGGCCGTGGGCCGGGCGGCCGGATCCTTGGCCAGGCAGGCCCTGACGAGGTCGAGCAGCCCTTCGGGTACGCCGGTGAGGTCGGGTTCGTCGTGGACGGTCCGGTACATCAGGGCGTCCACGGCGCCGGTGCCGAAGGGCGGGCGGCCGGTCGCCGCGTACGCGAGGAGGCAGCCGAGCGCGAAGACGTCGGCGGGCGGGCCGATGGCGTCGGTGCGGGCCTCGGCCTGCTCGGGCGCGAGGAAGCCGGGGGTGCCGACGACCATGTCGGTGGCGGTGAGGGCGGTCTCGCCGGTGGCGCGGGCGATGCCGAAGTCGATGAGACGGGGCCCGTCGACGGCGAGGAGGACGTTGCCCGGCTTGACGTCCCGGTGGACGAGTCCGGCCGCGTGCACGGCGGACAGCGCGCGGGCGACGGCCCAGCCGAGGAGGCGGACGCTCCGCTCGGGCAGCGCGCCGTGCGCGGTGACGGCCTCGCCGAGGGAGGGGCCCGCGACGAAGGCGGTGGCCATCCAGGGTTCGGGGGCGTCCGGGTCGGCGCCGGTGACGGGGACGGCCCAGGGGCTGGAGACCCGGCGGGCGGCCTCGACCTCGCGGCGGAACCGGGCCCGGAAGTCGGGCTGGTCGGCCTGGTCGGCGTGGGTGACCTTGACGGCGGCGAGCTCGCCGTTCTCCGTACGGCCCAGATAGACGACGCCCATGCCGCCGGCACCGAGCCGGCCGAGGAGCCGGTAGCCGGCGATGACGGACGGATCGGCGGGCAGGAGGGGCTGGAGGGCGCCGGGCTCGGGAACGCGGCGGGGCTCGGGGACAGAGGCCGAAGGGCCAGTTGGCCCAGTGGGGTCGACGGGCCCAGTGGGGTCGACGGGCCCAGTGGGGTCGACGGGGCTCATGACTTGACCTCCAGTTCGTCCTCGGCGCGTTGGAGCATCGTGACGAGGGCCTGGACCTGGGACGTGACCGTGCCGACCGTGCCGGTCCCCTCCTGCTCGCTGTAGCCGGGCGCGCCCTTGACGACGGTGGCGACGGTGACCTGGCCGATCCGCGACTGGTACCAGCCGTAGAACTGCTTCCCCTTCACCGCGTCGTTGAGGTAGGTCCCGCGCTCTCCGAGGGAGTCGTGGGCGGTGAAGTTGCCTCCGGTGCCGAAGGGGTTGCCGAGCGAGATGAGGCCGGAGATCCGCTCGCCGTCGCGCAGCTTCTGGTCGGGGCAGCGGAGCGCCTCCTCCAGGGTCCCTGCCATCTCCCAGTCGGCGTCGGCCTCCGTGCGGTGCACGGTGACGGTGGCGGCGACCCGGAGGTTCCCGAGGGCGCCGTCGGCGGGGATCTCGCTGTAGGCGGTGACGCTGTGGAGGACGGTGGCGGGCCGCGTGCCGGTCCCCCAGGAGCAGTCGGCACCGAGCACCGGCCAGTAGGCCGGGTCGCTGAGGTGCGGGGTGCGCTTCACGTAGTCCGGGCCCCAGGCGTCGGGTCCCGCGACGACGGCGAGGGCGATCCGCCTGGCGTCGGCCTCGGTCTTCGGCGCGCGCTTCGGGTCGGGGACGAAGGGGAGGGCGGTGGGCACCGGGGACGCCGTGGTCGGGTCGGGCGTGGTCGGGGACGCCTTGGTCGGGGCGGCCGACGTGCTCGTACTCCCCTTGCCGTCGGGTCTCCTCCCGTCGTCACCCCCGTCGGAACAGCCCGTCAGGACCACCCCGCCCAGCATCCCGCCCACCACCACGGCACGGCAGACACGCTGAAGCTTCCGCTCCCCGTACACCACAGTCCCCCCACGGTCCCTCACGGTTTCCCCACGAACGGTGAGCCGATCGTACGGCCCGGGACTGACAACTCGCCCCGGTTACAGCGTCATTGGGACGGATCCGTGGCATTCTCGCGACGCGCCTGGTCGTACCGCGCGCGGGCCTCCTCGACCTCCGGGACCCGGCTGTCGGTCCAGCGGGCGAGCTCCGAGACCTGCCGGGCGGCCTCCTCGCCCAGGGCGGTGAGGCTGTAGTCGACGTGGGGCGGGATGACGGGCCTGGCGACGCGCAGGACGAAGCCGTCGCGCTCCAGGGCCTGGAGCGTCTGCGTGAGCATCTTCTCGCTGACGCCGCCGACCCTCCGGCGCAGCTCACTGAAGCGGTACGAGCGCTCCAGCAGCGCGATCAGGATCAGGACGCCCCAGCGGCTGGTGACGTGCTCCAGGACGAGGCGGGCCGGGCACACGCCGCCGACGACGTCCGTGAACAGCGCCTTCGGCTTCTCGCTCATCTCACTTACTCCCATACCAGTACCTTACTTCAAAGTGGGTACTTTCTAAATGACAGCGCCCCTCGTACGGTGAGTACCGGTGAGTGCACCGCCCACCGCACCCCCACGGGAGAAGGAAGCACCATGAGCATCGTCGTCACCGGAGCCACCGGAGCCCTCGGCCGTCTCGTCATCGACGCCCTCCTCACAGGCGTCCCCGCCGCGTCCGTCACCGCCGTCGTACGGAACAAGGAGAAGGCCGCCGACCTCGCGGAGCGCGGTGTCGAGCTGCGGATCGCCGACTACAGCCGTCCCGAGACCCTGGCGGACGCCTTCGAGGCCGGCGAGCGGGTGCTCCTGATCTCCGGCAGCGAGGTCGGACAGCGCGTCGCCCAGCACACCGCCGTGATCGACGCGGCCAAGGCGGCGGGCGTCGCCCAGCTCGCGTACACCGGTGTCCTCGGCGGCGACGAGGCCGACTTCGACCTGGCCGCCGAGCACAAGGAGACCGAGCGGCTGATCCTCGCCTCCGGCCTGCCGTACACCTTCCTGCGCAACGGCTGGTACTCCGAGAACTACACCGCCAACCTCGCCCCCGTCCTCGCCCACGGCGCCGTCGTCTCCAACGCGGGCGAGGGCCGGATCGCCTCCGCCAGCCGCGCCGACTACGCCGCCGCCGCGGCCGCCGTCCTGACCGGCCCCGCCGAGGAGCACCTGAACCGGGCGTACGAGCTGAGCGGCGATACCGCCTGGTCGCTCGCCGAGTACGCGGCCGAGGTCGCCGCCCAGTCCGGCCGGGAGATCGCGTACAGCAGCGTCCCCGCCGAGACCCACCTCGCGATCCTCACCGGCGCCGGCGTCCCCGCCCCCTTCGCCGAGATCCTGGTCGACGTCGACCGGGCCGTCGAGCACGGCGCGCTCGCCCGGCAGACCGGCGACCTGAACCGCCTGATCGGCCGCCCCACCACCCCGATCGCCGTGTCGATCAAGGAAGCGCTGAACGCCTCCTGAGCGTCATGACCGTATCGCGGTACGGACATGACAAGCCACCCTGTGCGGCGCTACCTTCGACAGGACAGCGCGACACAGGGCGGGAGGTCCGGTGAAGACGGACGACACGGAGCGAGCGGGATTGCTCTACGGGATCGGCGCCTACGGCATGTGGGGACTGGTCCCGCTCTTCTGGCCGCTCCTCAGGCCCGCCGGGGCGATCGAGATCCTCGCCCACCGGATGGTGTGGTCCCTGGCCTTCGTCGGCCTCGCCCTGCTCGCCCTCCGCCGCTGGGGCTGGATACGCGAACTCCTCCGCAGCCCGCGCAAGCTCGGCCTGATCACCGTCGCCGCCACCGTCATCACGGTGAACTGGGGCCTCTACATCTGGTCCGTCAACACCGGCCACGTCGTCGAGGCCTCCCTCGGCTACTTCATCAACCCGCTCGTCACCATCGCCCTCGGCGTCCTCGTCCTCCAGGAACGGCTGCGCCCGGCGCAGTGGGCGGCGGTCGGCATCGGCTTCTCCGCCGTCCTCGTCCTGGCGGTCGGATACGGAGAGCCGCCCTGGATCTCCCTCACCCTCGCCTTCACCTTCGCCGCGTACGGCCTGGTGAAGAAGAAGGTCAACATCGGCGGCCTCGAATCGCTCGCAGCCGAGACCGCCGTCCAGTTCCTGCCCGCCCTCGGCTACCTCGTCTGGCTCGGCGGCCAGGGCGGCCTGGCCTTCGGCTCCCACGGCACCGGCCACACGCTCCTGCTCGCCGCCACCGGCATCGTCACGGCGGTCCCGCTCGTCTGCTTCGGGGCGGCGGCGATCCGCGTACCGCTGTCCACGCTCGGCCTCCTCCAGTACCTGGCGCCGACCTTCCAGTTCCTCCTCGGCATCCTCTACTTCCACGAGGCGATGCCGCCGGAGCGATGGGCCGGCTTCTCCCTCGTCTGGCTGGCCCTGACGATCCTCACCTGGGACGCCCTGCGCACCTCCCGCCGCAGCCGGGCGGCGGTCGAGAAGGCGAAGGGCGCGGCCGAGGCGGGCGCGGCCGGGACCGGTGCACCCGTGCCGCCCGCCACCGGACACGCCGGTGAAGAGACCGGGACCATGGCGGTTTCCACCCCTTCGGCCCAGCCGGGACGCTGACCGGGGGCGGAGGCGGCCCCGCCGTAGTTACGTCGGAGGTCCAGGCCCCCGAACCAGAGGGGCCCTTCCGAGTGGAGATGGCTCCATGGCGCAGCCCCTCGCCCTCTCGGTCGACTTCGGCCAGGGATTCACGGACGCATGGTCCGCCGTCGCCGAATTCGTGCCCAAGTTCATCGGTTTCCTCGCGATCCTGCTCATCGGCTGGTTCGTCGCCAAGATGATCGCCAAGGTCGCCGACCGGCTGCTGCGCCGCGTCGGCTTCGAGCGGATGGCCGAGCGCAGCGGCGTCTCGAACACCCTCAAGGGGTCGAAGTACGACGCCACCGGCATCATCGCCAAGATCCTCTACTACGCGGTCCTGCTGATCGCCCTCCAGCTGGCCTTCGGGGTCTTCGGGCCCAACCCGGTCAGCGTCATGATCAACGGGATCGTCGCCTGGCTGCCGAGGGCGATCGTCGCCTGCGTCATCGTCGTCGTCGCCATGGCCATCGCCCGCGCGGTACGGGACATCATCAGCGGCGCGCTGAGCCAGACGTCCTACGGCAAGGTCCTCGCCACGGCGGCCTGGGCGTTCATCGTCGGCCTCGGCGTGATCGCCGCGCTGAGCCAGGCGGGCATCGCGACCTCGGTGACCGGGCCGGTGCTCACGGCCGTGCTCGCGACGATCGCGGGTGTCGTCATCGTCGGCGTCGGCGGTGGTCTCATCACCCCGATGCGGGGACGCTGGGAGCGCTGGCTGTCGGCGGCCGAGGTCGAGACCGGGCGGGCCAAGGACCAGGTCGCGGCCTACCAGCGGGGCCGCGAGGACGCCCGGAGTGGAATGCCGGCGACGCAGGAGCGCATGGTGCGGGGCGAGGGGCAGGAGCCGATGGAGCGGCGTCCCGGTCAGGAACCTCCTCCGATGGACCCGATGTAGATCCAGGTACCGGATCCCGTCTCACACGGCCAGCAGGTCGTGCTCCCTGATCAGCCAGCAGACCGCCGTGAGGCGCAGGGTCGCGAAGTCGTGGCCGACGGGCTCGGTCCAGTCGACCTCGGAGAGCCAGTCGGTGAACCCGAGGACGTAGTCGGCGAGCTCCTCGCGCCGGAGCATCCGGCCCTCCGTCCCCCGCTGGGCGGGGATCAGGGCGTCGCACACGGCGGCGGCGTGCTGGTCGACGGCGGCCACGAGCCCCGGCTCGAAGGTGAACTCCGAGAGCCGGGGCATGTACGTGGCGACGACGCCGATCAGCGGGCAGCCGGGCGAAAGGTCCATCCCTCCACATTAGGTGCGGGTGAGGGCGTTCAGACCGTGACGTTCGTCGCAGGCCGCGGGACCTCCGAGGCCTCTGTGGCCTCTGTGGCCTCTGTGGCCTCCGGGATCCGCGGCGCGCGGGCCGCCCCGCCGCGTACCCCCGTCGCCGTGATCACGGCGCCGAGCACGACCATGACCAGCGGGACGACGAGCGCCGCACGGAAGCCGTCGAGGCCGCCGCCCGCCAGGCCGTACACCGCGGTGACCGCCGCGATGCCGACCGCCGAGCCGAACTGGGTCGCCGTCGTGAGCAGTCCGCCGGCGAGCCCCTGCTCCTCCTCGGCGATCCCCTCCGTACCGGCGATGGTGAGCGGCCCGTACGCCAGGGCGAACGCGAGCCCGGTCAGGAACAGCGTCGGGAACATCGCCGCGTACGACCAGTCCGGGCCGACCGGCAGGAACAGCGCGTAGGAGACGACGGCGAGGACGAAGCCGCCGAGGATCACCCTGGCGTTGCCGAACCGGGCCACGAGCCGCGGGGTGAGGGTCGGGGCGAGGACCGCGTCGACGCCCATCACGAGGAGGGCGAGCGCCGTCTGGAGCGACGACCAGCCGCGCAGCTCCTGGAGGTAGAGCGTGGCCACGAACTGGAAGCCGAAGAAGGAGCCGACGAAGAGCAGGGCGCCCAGGTCGGCGCGGACGAGCGAGGCCTTGCGGAGGATGCCGAGGCGGACGAGGGGGGCGGCGGCCCGGCGCTCGACGGCGACGAAGGCCGCGACGAGGAGGAGTCCGGCGGCGAGCACGGCGGCCGTGAGCTGCCAGCCGCTGAGCCCGTGCTCCAGACGGATGATGCCGTAGGCGAGGAGCAGCATGGCTCCGGCGGCGGTGAGCGCCCCGCCGAGGTCGAAGCCGCCCCGCACGGAACCCGAGCCCTTCACGCCGACCGAGTCCCCCGCCCCTGCCGAGTCCTTCGCACGGGCCGGGCGCGGCTCCTTCGGGACCAGGGCGATCGCGGCGGCCAGGATGGCGGCGGCGAGGAGGACCGGGGCGAAGAAGACCCAGCGCCAGCCGAGCTGGGTGAGCAGTCCGCCGATGACGAGCCCGAGCGAGAAGCCGCCGGCGGCGGTGCCGGCGAAGACCAGGAGCGCCTGGTTGCGCTGCGGGCCCTCCTCGTAGGACGTGGTGATGATCGACAGGGCGGCCGGGGTCATGAAGGCGGCGGCGACGCCCGTCACGAAGCGGGCCAGGATCAGGGTCCAGCCCTCGTCGGCGAGGCCGCCGAGGCCGGAGAAGAGCAGGAAGACGGTGAGCCAGCCGAGGAGCATCCGGCGCCGTCCGAGCAGGTCGGCGGCTCTGCCGCCGAGGAGCGTGAAGCCGGCGTAGCCGAGGACGTACGCGGACATGACCCAGGCGGCGGTGCCGGTGGTGAGGCCGAGGTCGGCGCGGACGGTGGGGACGGCGACGGCGAGCATGGCGACGTCGATGCCTTCGAGGAAGATCGTCCCGGAGAGGACGAGGAGCAGACTCCAGGCGCGTAGGGACACAACTGCCTCCAGGGCACGACGGATTGGGATGGCCGGTTACCGATCCGAGGGTCGGTTCCCTCTTGTAACCACCTGCATCCTGCGGGACCATCGGGTGCCATGGAAGAAGGCACTTTGAAGGAACCGAGTCACTGCGCGGGAACGTACGCAACGGAGGGCGACGCCGACCCCTTCCAGTGGGACACCCGGGAGGACTGCGAGGTGCGGCAGATCCTCGACCGGGTCGCCGACAAGTGGTCCCTCCTGGTCATCGCCCTCCTCGACCGCCGCGTCCTGCGCTTCACCGAGCTGAAGCGCGAGATCGACGGCGTCAGCCAGCGCATGCTGACCGTGACGCTGCGCCAGCTGGAGCGCGACGGCCTGGTGAAGCGCACGGTCCACCCGGTGGTGCCGCCGCGCGTCGACTACGAACTGACGGCTCTGGGGGGCACCTTGCACACCACGATCCGTTCCCTGGTCACCTGGACCGAGCGGCACCAGAACGAGATCGCGGCGGCACGGGAGGAGTACGACGCCAAGGAGGCGGCGACGGCGTCCTGAGGACGTCACGCGGGGAGGGCCACGGATAACCGGTGGTCCTCCCCGGGCGACTTCGCCCATCCTGGGGCCCATGGAAGAACGTAAGCCGGCCATCGATGAGCCGAAGTACCGGATCCGCGCGCTCCACACCGACCGTACGGTCACCGTCTACCAGGCGTACCGACCGGAGATCGGCCTGCCCGCGGCCCGCGAGGGCCGGTTTCCGGCCACCTGGAAGCGGGACCGGATGACGTGGATCAAGCCGTCGTTCCTGTGGATGATGTACCGCTCCGGCTGGGGGACGAAGGAGGGGCAGGAGACGGTCCTCGCCGTGGAGATCACCCGCGAGGGCTTCGAGTGGGCCCTGCGGAACGCCTGCCTCTCCCACTACGAGCGCGGGTTCCACCCCGACCAGGCCTCCTGGAAGCGGCAGTTGAGGGAGGCGCCGACGCGTGTCCAGTGGGACCCGGAGCGCGACCCGCAGCTCAGGGCACTCCCGTACCGCTCGCTGCAGCTCGGGCTTTCGGGCGAGGCCTCTCGCCGGTACGCGGACGAGTGGACGGTGTCGGTCAGCGACGTGACGCCACTCGCCCACGACGTGCGCGGCCTGGTCCGCTCGGGCGACCTGGAAGGCGCCCGCAGGCTGCTGCCGAACGAGGAGCCGTACCCGGAGCCCGCAGGCCTCCTGGACCACCTCCGCGTGCGGAGGGCACAGGAGCCCAGGCGGCCGCCGCCGTGACCGGGAAGCCCAGGCCGCCGGTGGCGGCTCAGACGCCCGACGGGTCGCGGGGCGCGCGCCGCATGGCCCACAGGGTCGGACCGCCGCCCGGCAGGCTCGCCTCGCCGAGGACGACGAAGCCGAAGTGCTCGTACACGGGGAGGTTGTCCGGCTTGGAGGACTCCAGGTAGACCGGCAGGCCTGCCACGTCGGCCTGAGCGAGGCCGGAGCGCAGCAGCGCGGATCCGTGGCCCTGCCCCCGGGCGGCAGGGTCGGCGCCGATGACCGCGAGGTACCAGTGGGGCTCCTGGGGCGAGTGCTCGGCGGCAGCCTCGACAGCCGCGCGGAAGAGACCGGCACGGTCACCGAGGATCTCCTGGAGCTCCTGGACGGTCTCCGCGTCGGGAACGGCCTTGTCCTGCCCCTCCGGCGCCACCCAGAAAGCGGCGGCGGCGTCGGTGCGCTCGCACACACCGTGCAGGCCGTACTGGCGGGCGAAGAGGGTGGTGAAGTACCGGCCGAGACCGGCCTCGCGCGAGGCGTCGTCGGGAAAGAACCAGCGCATCATCGGGTCGTCACGAAAGGCCCGGGCCAGCACGCCGCTGACCATCGGGGCGTCGTCGATTATTGCCGTTTTCGGGGTGTTCGACAGAGGCATAAGGTTCATTCTGCACCCCGGACGATCTTGAACAGTGGCGGGGTACGACCCAGCCGGACGGCACGACGGCCCCCGCCCATAAGGGCGGAGGGCGCTTCGTGACGCGGCCGGGGCGGGCTCCAGGGGCGGGCCGACTTCCCTGGCGCGGGTGGGACCGCCCTCTTTCCGAGAGTCGCTCCTTCCGGCGGTGCGTCAAGGGCGCTCCTGCGTCGCGTCGGCTTCGCCGATTCCGCTTCGCTCCACCCTTGACCCACCACCTCCAGGAGCGAAAGACCTCTCGGAGGGCGGTCCGGGGGCCGGGCCCCGCGAAGCCCCGGGCAGCGGCCAGGGGTTGGCGTGCGTCTGACGGTTAGCGGGTGGGGGCTTGGCTAGTGGTGACGGGCGGGCGGGTCCGTCGCGGTCGGTTCGGGGTGCGCGGAAGTTGAATGGGGCGGTCGGGCTCCGCTTAGCGGGTCGGGGAGGTGGGGTGGTTGGACTTCAGGCCCCGCTGGTGACTCTTGGTGGGTGGGAGAGGTAGATAACTCCGCCCTACCAGCGGTAACAGCCCCAGGAATCCCACCCAAAGGGTACAAGTAACCCATACCGGACCACCGAGAGAAGAGTTATCTACCGGCCACCACCCCAACCACCCACCCACAATGACCAGCGGGGCCTGAAGCCCAGCCACGCCGCCTCCGGGACTCGCTGAGCGCC
>NZ_JBITBZ010000018.1:0-46264 GCF_044452745.1 Streptomyces sp. NPDC051822
ACGCCGCCGCGAACGCCGGAAACGACGCGTACAACTCCTGCGCCATCCCGACCCGCTGCGCACCCTGACCCGTGAAGAGGAAGCCGAGCCGGCCGTCCCGTACGTGTCCGGTGACGACTCCGGCGCCCGGTGTGCCGTCCACGAGGGAGTCGAGGCCGGCGAGGTAGGCGTCCTTCCCGTCCGCGAGGACGACCGCGCGCTCGTCGAAGGTGGTGCGGGTGGTCAGCAGGGACCAGCCGAGGTCGGCGGTCCCGGCCTCGCTCGTGGCGGCGAAGGCGCGCAGCTTCGCGGCCTGGGCGCGCAGCGCGTCCGCGTCCCGGCCCGTGAGGATCCAGGGCAGTACGGCCAAGGAGGCGTCCGGGGCGTCCGCGGCGTCCACGGTGGCCGGCCCCGCGTCCGCGGTCTCCGGGGCGGGCGCTTCGGTGAGGACGACGTGGCAGTTGGTGCCGCCCATGCCGAAGGAGGAGACGCCCGCGACCAGGGGGCGGTCGGGGTGCGGCCAGGCGGTGAGTTCGCGCGGCACGGAGAGGCCGAGGCCGTCGAGGTCGATCGCCGGGTTCGGGGTCTCGAAGTTGAGGCTCGCGGGGATCTCGCGGTGCGTGAGGCTGAGAAGGGCCTTGAGCAGGCCGACCATGCCGGCGGCGCCCTCCAGGTGCCCGACGTTGGTCTTGGCCGAGCCGACGAGCAGGGGGTCGCCGGGCGCGCGGTGGGAGCTGAAGACGTCGCCGAGGGCGCCGGCCTCGATCGGGTCTCCGACGGGGGTGCCGGTGCCGTGCAGTTCGACGTACTGAACATCGGAGGGGCTAATTCCGGCCTTTTCGTAGGCCTCGCGGACGACCTCGCGCTGGGCCTCGCGGCTGGGCACGGTGAGTCCGGGTGTGGCGCCGTCGTTGTTGACCGCGCTGCCCCGGATGACGCCGTAGATCCGGTCGCCGTCGGCCTCGGCGCGGGCCAGGGGCTTCAGGATGACGGCGCCGCCGCCCTCACCCCGTACGAAGCCGTTGGCGCGGGCGTCGAAGGTGTAGGCGGTGCCGTCCGGGGAGAGGCCGCCGAACCGCTCCTCGGTCACGGCGCTCTCACCGAGGATGTTGAGGTTGATGCCCGCGGCGATGGCGGTGGTGGACTCGCCCGACCGCAGGGACTCGCAGGCCAGGTGGACGGCGACGAGCGAGGAGGACTGGGCGGCGTCGACGGTGAGGCTCGGCCCGCGCAGGCCCAGGTAGTAGGAGACGCGGTTGGCGATGACGCCGCGGTTGAGGCCGGTCATGGAGTGCTGGGTGATGACCTGCTCGCCGTACTGGTTGGCGAGGCTCGTGTAGTCGTCGCGGAGGGTGCCGACGAAGACGGCGGTACGGGAGTCGCGCAGCCGGGCGGGGACGACGCCGGCGTCCTCCAGGGCCTCCCAGGCCAGTTCGAGGACGAGTCGCTGCTGCGGGTCCATGGCGGCGGCCTCGCGGGGCGAGATCCCGAAGAAGGCGGCGTCGAAGTCGCCGATGCCGTCGATGAATCCGCCGCGGCGGACGCCGGATCCGGCGGGGGGTTCCGTGGTGTCCCAGCGGCCGGGCGGCACGTCGGTGATCGCGCCCGTGCCGCCGTGCAGCAGCTGCCAGAAGTCGGCCGGGCCGAAGGCCATGGGGAGCCGGCAGGACATGCCGATGACGGCGATGGCCTTGTCGTCGCCTCGCGACGCCCGGCTCTCCACAGAATTGCGATTAGTCGTCATGGCGCTCGGCTGCCCTTTCCAGACTGATTTCGAAGCGGCCTGAGTATCCCGGATATGGAACCCCGCATTGTCGACCCTAAGTCTCGTCGGCCCGTTTCCTCTCAATACCGGCTCATGCACGGGTAACCGTGCGTTTCGGCCATCAGGTGGCCGGTCCGTTACCTATCGGTGGGCGGCCGGTGAGCATCGACCCGTTAAGTTCAGGACAGATCTGCGTGAAACTCCTCGTATTCCCGGGTGCCATGCCGGAAGAAAGCAGGAATGGTCTCGCCATGAGCAATCTCACCAGCGATGTCGAAAAGCACACCGCGCTGTACGAAGCGGCCTTCAACGCCGGCGACGTCGACGCCGTGAACGCGATGTACACCGACGAGGCCGTCGCGGTCTGGGAGCCGGGCAAGCCGCTCACGGGCCAGGCCCGGAAGGACTCCGTCAAGGAGTTCCTGGCTCTCAAGCCGAAGATGAGCGCCAAGCCGCGTCAGACGTTCGTCACGGGCGACACCGCGCTCCTGATCGTCGACTGGTCCATAGCGACGGTCGACGAGTCGGGCGACCCCGAGCTCCTCACGGGCGTCGGCGTCGACGTGCTGCGCAAGGGGGACGACGGCAACTGGCGCTACGCCATCGACGACCCGTACGGCGAGCAGAACTGACCGCTCCCCGTCGTGCCAGGCTCCGCAGCCATCCCCTGACCAAAGAAAGTGGTGTCGCAGACCATGAGCATTCCCGGTATCACGGTCGACTTCGATGTCGACAACCCGGATCTGACCGGCGACTCGGACACTCAGAACGAGATCTTCATCCAGCTGTTCAATTCCGGTGACGGCGCCCTGTTCGACCTCCTCTACCGCGATGACGCGATCTCGAACTTCTCCGGCTCGCCGCTCACGGGGAAGGAGCGCACGGAGTTCTTCAAGGAATTCCTGGCGCCGAAGCCGTTCCTCAAGGCCGAGATCACGCACGCGTACGTGGCCGGCGACGTGGCCCTGATCGGCGTGAAGTTCAGCGTCGACAGCACGGGCCCCGACGGTGAGCCCGTCCGCATCGAGGGCAACTGCACCGACGTGCTCCGCCTCGGCGAGGACGGCCGGTGGCTGATGTCCATCGACCGTCCGGTCGCCGGCACCCTGCTGCCCCAGTAGGGCCCCCTTCTCCTGGCCTGCCCGGTCCTTCCCCCGCCCGGGCAGGCCAGGATCCGGACTCTCGCGCTCCGGCTGGGTGGTTCTTTCAAGACGCCCTTCCTGTCGGGCGATAGCAAACCGCAAGCGCGGTTCATTACGCTGGACGTTCTTGAGGGGCCGTCAGCAGAGTCCCCAGGCATCCACGGAGTGCACATGGCTAAGCAGGAACGCGCTGTTCGTACACGCGAGGCGCTCCTCCGCTCCGCTGCGGAGATCTTCGACACCGACGGATTCGTGTCGGCCTCGCTCTCCGCCATCTGCAACCGGGCCGGAGTGAGCAGTGGCGCCCTGCACTTCCACTTCGCCAGCAAGGGGGCACTGGCGGACGCGATCGAGCAGGCGGCCGAGCAGCGGCTGCGACTGATCACCGGCCCCGACCCGGGCGCCGACGAGCGGTCCGAGGCGTCCCCTGCGGACGTCGACCCGATCCAGAACCTCGTCGACACCTCAAGGCGGCTCTTCGACCAGCTGAACAACGATGTCGTCCTGCGCGCCGGGTTCACCCTCGGCTGCGAGCCCTCGTGGCAGAGCCGGGTCGACCTGCACGGCCAGTGGCGGGACTGGATCGAGTCCGCGCTGCGGCACGCCTCGGACCTGGGCGCGCTCGCCGACGGCACCAAGCCGGAGGACGTCGTCACGGTCGTCGCCGCGTCCACCGTGGGCTTCGAGGCGCTCGGCCGCAAGGATCCCGCCTGGCTCTCCCAGGAACGGCTGGGCCAGTTCTGGCAGTTCATGCTCCCCCGTCTGGTGCCGCCGGGTACCGGCCCGCAGAAAGGGACGTAATGGATAGCACGTGGTTCAGGCGCTTCGGGCCGGCCCCCGAGGGCCGCATGCGGTTGGTGTGCTTCCCGCACGCGGGCGGCGCGGCCAGCTCGTTCCTTCCCCTGTCGCGGGCGCTCGGCGGGCGTCTCGACGTGCTGGCCGTCCAGTACCCGGGCCGTCAGGACCGGCGCCGCGAGGAGCCGTACAACGCCATCACCGCCCACGCCGACGCCCTCGCCGAGGCCCTTTCGCCGCTGACCGACGAGCCGTACGCCCTGTTCGGGCACAGCATGGGCGCGGTCCTCGCGTACGAGACGACCCGCCGGCTCGCCGCGGCCGGACGGCCGGGGCCGCGCAGGGTCTTCCTCTCCGGACGCGGAGCGCCCTCCAGGCTGCCCAACGCGCACGACCGGCTCGGCAGCGACGCCGAGATCCTGGCCGCGGTGCGCGGCCTCGGCGGCACCGGCCACGCCGTGCTCGACGACCCCGAGCTGCTCGACATGGTGATGCCGGCCCTCCGCGCCGACTACGGCGCCCTCGGCACATACACCTGGGACGGCGGGCCCCCGCTCGACTCCCCCGTCACCGCCATCGTCGGCGACGCGGACCCCGTGGTGGCGATCGACGAGGCGGCGGCCTGGCACGACCACACCACCGGCGACTTCGGTCTCGAGATCCTCCCCGGCGGTCACTTCTACCTGGACGACCGCACCGCCGACGTCTGCGAGATCATCACGAACGGCCTGCTCGCCGCGGGCTCGGCGGCGTGACACCGCCACCCCCTGACGGCCCCTCCCCCACCGGCAGCCTGCTGGCCGTCAGCGACCTGCACGTGCGTTACGCGGAGAACCGCGCCGTCGTCGAAGCGCTGCGGCCCTCATCGGACGAGGACTGGCTGCTCGTCGCCGGCGACGTCGGCGAACACATGGCGGACGTCGAATGGGCCCTCGCCACGCTCGCCGCCCGCTTCCGCAAGGTCGTCTGGGCGCCCGGCAACCACGAGCTCTGGACCCCGCCGGACGACCCGGTCCAGGCGCGCGGCGCCGCCCGCTACGACGCCCTGGTGCGCCTCTGCCGCGACCTGGGCGTCACCACCCCCGAGGACCCGTACCCCGTGTGGCGGGGGCCCGGCGGGCCGGCGGCGGTCGTCCCGCTCTTCCTCCTCTACGACTACAGCTTCCGGCAGCCCGGCGTACGCACGGCCGAGGAGGCGCTGCGGCGCGCGGACGAGGCGGGGGTCGTCGCCACCGACGAGTTCCTGCTCCACTCCGACCCGTACCCCACGGTCGCGGACTGGTGCAGGGCCCGCGTCCTGCGCACCGCCGAACGCCTGGCGGCGCTCCCCGCCGACCTGCCGACCGTGCTCGTCAACCACTTCCCCCTGGTGCGCGAGCCCACCGAGGTGCTGCGCTACCCGGAGTTCGCCCTGTGGTGCGGCACCGAGTCCACCGCCGACTGGCCCGTCAGGTACCGGGCGGCCGCCGTCGTCTACGGGCACCTGCACATCCCGCGGCTGATCCGGAAGCAGGGCGTCCCGCACCACGAGGTGTCGCTCGGCTACCCCCGCGAATGGCGCCACCGCTCGACCGCACCGGGCCGCCCCGTACGGATCCTGCCGGCCACGGCACCGGACGCGGGGAGGCCGTGGTGATCGTCACCGGGGACGGGGGGCCCGTCGTGACCGCGTCGCCGAGCCCGGGGAGCACGGGGAGGCAGGCATGATCGCGTCGCTGCTGCCCCCGCGGGCCGCCACCGCCGAGCTGTTCCACGACGTGCCCGAGCCGCTCGGTCTCTTCCCCGAGGAGGAGCGGGTCGTGGCGGGGGCGGTCGCCTCCCGCCGCAGGGAGTTCGCCTCGGTGCGGGCCTGCGCCCGCCGGGCGCTCGGCAGCCTCGGGCTGCCGCCGGCGCCGCTGCTGCCGGGCCCGCGCGGAGCGCCCCGGTGGCCGGACGGCGTCGTCGGCAGCATGACGCACTGCCAGGGCTACCGGGCGGCCGCGGTGGCCCGTCGCGCCGACCTGGTGGCGATCGGCTGCGACGCAGAGCCGAACGCGCCCCTGCCCTCCCCCGACGTGCTCGAACTCATCTCGCTCCCCCAGGAGCGGGTCTGGCTGCGCGAACTCGCCGCGCGGCGGCCCGGCGTCTCCTGGGACCGGCTGCTGTTCAGCGCCAAGGAGAGCGTCTACAAAACCTGGTTCCCTCTCACCGGGCGGCCTCTGGACTTCGACGAGGCCGTGATCACACCCGATCCGTCGGCGGGCACCTTCCGCGCCGAACTCCTGGTCCCGGGACCGGTGGTCGACGGCGTCCGGATCACCGCCTTCGACGGACGGTGGCGCGCGGGGAACGGGCTGGTGGTGACCGCCATCGGCCTGCGCCCCGCGCAGCACACGACGTCCGGCCCCGGCCCGGCCTGATCCGGAGGACAGGCCCTGGCGCCGGATCCGATCCCCCACCGACGACCGGAGGACATGATGCGCGATCTGTACGAGCCCGATGTCGACCATGCGTTCCCCGAGGCGCTGCTCCATGTGCTCCGCGAGGGCCACGCCCTCCCCGAGGCGCTGCGGCGCACCGTGTTCCACCCGCCGCTGCAGCTCGCCGGCTGCGACGACGAGCGCCCCGGCGAGACGCACATCGTCCGCGGCATCGACTGACCGCGGCATCGGCTGACCGCGTACCGGGGGCTCAGCGCTCGGACGTCCGCGTACCAGCGATTCAGCGCTCGGACTCGTCCGTCCACATGCGGCTGGACAGGTCCGTGCCGCGCAGCACCTGGACCCGCCACGGGTCGATGCGCAACACGTGGTACTCGGGGTCGGTGGGCCCGCCGCGCCAGAAGTTGCGGGGGTCGTAGCCGACCCCCGGCGGGCTCCCCTTGCGGTAGAGCTCCCAGGCATACTGCCGGATCTCCGGTTCCGGGGCCCACGTCGTGACGCTGTCGACGAAGACCGCGTTCTGCCGGGGGTTCCAGTACGAGTACGTGGTGTGCGGGTTGTTGGCCAGATGGGCCGTCTTGACGGGCGTCCGGTGGACGGCGAGCCAGCCGACCGGCCGGCCGTCGACGACCTCCCAGACCGGCAGCAGGACCCGGGCCCTCGGCCGGGACCTCCTGTCCACGGTGATCATGGTGCAGTAGACGATGTCCCTGACGTAGTCGAAGAATTCCCCCTCGATCTCCGAGAATGTCTCCACCTTGACGGCCATGGCGATTCCTTCGGACAGGCTGAGGGGGGTTGAGTGTGGGCCGGGGGGCGCCTCACGGATCAAGCATGCAGCAGTCCCGCCGTTCACGGAACCACGCACTTTCAGGTCAGTGAGTTATCCAGGGGATACCGTCCCGCGGACCTCCCGATACCCTCCGCGCGCGCCCGAACGCGCTTACCAGACGGGCGGGAAGGACTTCAAGGGGACCTCAAGAAGCCCCTGCCATACTTCGAGCCGAATCCTCCGACCGGGGCGACTCGGGCCATCTGATGCTCCAAGAATTTCCACTCCGATTCGGGTCGGAGAGCCATTCGATGAGAGGGAATGTTCTGTTCCCGGAGAGCGGGGGGCTATGCAGTTCGGATTGCTGGGGCCTTTGGAAGTGACGGCCGAGGGGGAGCCCGTTCCACTCGGGGGGACGAAGCAACGGGCGACCCTGGGCTATCTGCTGCTGCGGACCAACCGGGTCGTCGCCGCCAGCGAGCTCGTGCAGGCGTTGTGGGACTCCGACGACGCCCCGGTCACGGCCCGGAAGATCCTGCACAACGCGATCTGGGGACTGCGTTCGATGCTGGCCTCGTTACCCGCCCCGGTGCTCGGGAACCCGCCGGCCCTGGTGACCCGGACCCCGGGCTACGTTCTGCGCGTCGACCCCGACCACCTCGACCTGTCCGTCTTCCAGCGGCGCGTCTCCGAGGGGCGGGCGGCGCTCGCCGCCGACGCCCCCGAGACGGCCGCGCAGCTCCTGCGGGAGGGCCTCGACCTGTGGCGCGGCCCGGTCCTCGCCGACCTCGCCGAGTCGGGCTTCGCCTGGCCGGAGATCGAGGCGACCCGCAGGACCCGCCTCGACGCCCTCGAGGATCTCTTCGACGCCGAACTGGCGTGCGGACGGCACCACTCGGTGATCGGCGACCTGACGACGCTCGTCGACACCGAGCCGCTGCGCGAACGCGCCTGCGGCCAGCTGATGATCGCCCTCTACCGCTGCGGCCGCCAGGCCGACGCCCTCAACGTCTACGACCGGGCCCGCTCCGCCCTGGTGGACAACCTCGGCCTGGAGCCGGGGCACGGCCTGCGGATGCTTCAGCGCTCGATACTGACCCACGACGCCGCACTGACCCAGGAGGTCGGGTGGCCCGTGATCCGCAGGTCCTCCACCACCCTGGCCCCGGCGCCGTCCGAGACGCCGCAGCCGGCCCCCGTACCCGCGGGACCGCAGGACGAGCCCCGGCCGGCCCCCGCGCCGGCCCGCACCGGCGGCGCGCCCACCACGGTGACCCAGCGCATCGCCGTGACCGCCGTCCTCGTGAACGTCCGCCACAACGGCCTCGACGACGCGGCCCCCGGCGAGATCAACAGCACGCTGTGCAGCGCCGAGGACGTCGTCGGCCAGGTCGTCGAACGGTTCGGCGGTACGGTCACGGCCTCCATCGGCTCCGTCTCGCTCGCCCTCTTCGGGGTGCACGGGCCCCGCCACGACGACCCCGAGCGCGCCGTACGGGCCGCGCTCACCCTGAGGGAACGGTTCGCCGACGACCAGGAACCCTCGCTGCGGGCCGCGGTGACCACCGGTCAGGCGCTGATACGGCTCCGCAGCGGCGCCGAAGGGGCGTCCCCGCTGACGGCGGCGGGCTCCGTCCTCGACGACGGCAGGACCCTGCTCACCCGGGTGCCCGAGGGCGAGGTGTGGATGAGCGGCGCCACCCGGCGCGCCACCGGCACCGCGGTCGTCGCCCGGCCGGCCGGGGACATCCCGGACGCCTGGCAGGCCGTCTCCCTCGCCCGGCAGGAGACCGGCGGCGTCCCCGACCGCGCCTACGAGCTCGGCGTGCTCAACGGCCTGCTCGACTGGGCCAGGAACCGCTCCGTACCGCACCTGGTGACGGTGCTCGGCGCGCCCGGCGTCGGCAAGTCCCACCTGCTGCGGGAGTTCGGGTACAGCATCGCCCGGCAGCCCGAGACCACCGGCCGGATCCTCGTCGCCCGCGGGCCGACCGCGCAGGACGGGCCCGAGACGATGCCGGGACAGATCCTCGCCGAGTACAGCGGGATTCTGCCGGGCGACCCGGCGCGCGTGGTGCGGGAGAAGCTCACGGCGGCCCTGTGGCGGCTGCCGGTCACCGAGGAGCGCCGGGGCAGACTGCGCCGGACACTGCTGCCGCTGCTGCCGGGGATGCCGGCGCCGCAGCAGGTCAGGATGCCGGAGGTCCTGGCGGTGTGGAGCGAGTTCCTCGCCGTGGCCGCCGCGCTCGAACCGCTGGTCGTGGTCCTCGACGACGTGCACCGCGCCGACGACGCGCTCCTCGACCGGCTGGAGCAGCTCGCCGACGGGGCCGGGTCCGTGCCGCTGATCGTCGTCGCCACGGCCCGGCCGGAACTGCTCGAACGCCGCCCCGGCTGGGGCGGCGGACGGCGCCGGGTCTCCACGCTCACGCTGCTGCCGCCGGCGAACCACCCCCCGGCCGCCGTGCAGGCGGCGCGGAAGGCGGCCCTGGCGAGCCCGGTCGGGGTCTGATCCGGTCGGAGCCAGATCCGATCGGGTCTGATCCGATCGGGTCTGATCCGGCCGGGCGGGGGCCGGGACCCGGTCGGGGCCCGACCCGCGTACCCCGTCGGGGCCCGGCCCGCTCAGACCTCGGCGGCCGTCCCGGTGAGACCGGCCCCGTCGTGGGTGCGGAAGAGCAGGCAGGCGCCCCGCAGTCCCCCGTCGAGCTGCTCGATCTCGGCGTCGGTCAGATACAGCGAGGGCTCGAACCGCAGGGTGTTCACGGCGCTCGCGGTCGGGAACGTACGGATCCGGTGCTCGCGCATCAGATAGCCGGCGACCGAGTAGCCGAGCAGCGGCGCGGCCTCCCGGATCGTCTCGGAGCCGGAACCGGACTGGTCGTGGAACTCCAGACCCAGCATCAGGCCCCGCCCCCGCACGTCCTTCACCACGTCGGGGAAGTCGGCGCGTACGGCCTCCAGCATGCCGAGCAGCTTCTCGCCGCGCTCGCGCACGGTCCGGTACGCGGCGCCGTCATCGGCCTCGAGCATCTCCAGGACCTTCCTGGAGATGGAGCACGAGAAGGCGTCCTTCGCGAAGGTCGAGCTGTGCACCAGCTCGAATTCGGAGCGGTAACGGGACTGGCGGGTGAGCATGACGGACGTCTTCGCTATTCCGCCGCCCAGGCTCTTGGCGAGCGCGTAGTAGTCGCCGCGCAGGCCCATCGCCGAACTCGCCAGGAAATCACCGCTGCGGCCCATTCCGCTCTGCACCTCGTCCACGATGACGGGGCAGTCGACCTCGGCGCACGCCCGCTGGATCTCCTGGGCGAATTCGTCGGAGAGGACGCGAATGCCGCCCTCGCCCTGAATGGGTTCCAGGACGAAGGCGCAGAACACCGGGGAGTTCCGCTCGGCCACCGAGACCGTGCCGCCGTCGACGACCAGGTCGAACACGGTCGCCCGCTCGCTCTCGAGGACGGCCTTGAGGGCCTGCGCGCTGCCGGCCGGGATGAACCGGGCGGGCGTCGCGAGCGCGGCGAACGGCGCCCGGTAGCCCTCGTTGTGGGTGAGCTGGACGCTGCCGACCAGCTTGCCGTGGAAGCCGCCCTCCAGGGTGAGGAGAACGGGCGGCCGGCCGGTCTGCTCGGCGTTGCGCCGCTCGATCTCGGCCGCGAGCGCCTCGAAGCCCGCCGCCCCGTCCCGCGCCTCCACGCCCACCAGGCGGTACGCCTCCGCCGCCACGGCCGCCCCGCCGGCGACCGCGGCACGGGCGGCGGCCAGGTTCTCCGCAAGGCGTGAGCGGAGCTCGGCGAGCCGGAGCCCGCGGTCGAGCTCGGCGTGCTTGACGGCCGCCTCGACCGCCTCCGCGCCGGTGTTGGCGAAGATGGCGGAGTAGTTCTCGTCCGTGCCCAGTTCCCGCTGGAGGATCCGGTTGAGCGCGACGGCGACGTCGTTCGCGTACGGATGGCGGGAGAACTGCGCGTGCACCGGCGTCTGGGACGCGATCAGCCGCTGCGCGTACTCCGTGATCTCCGGATGGTTGTGTCCGAGGATCAGCGAACCGTACCCGCCCGCGAAATCGAGGACGGGAATCTCCTCGCCGCTCTCCCCGAGGTAATAGAGAGTATTTCCCTCGGCCCGTACGTAATCGACGTCGAGTCCGAGTGAAGCCAGCCATCCGAGCAGATACGGTTCCGCGAGCTGCGGATCAGCAGAGACGGTATTCATGCCACCCCTCACCAAATAGTGCCCTGACCGAAACGCCCAGATCCTACCCACGGGGAAGTAACCCCCCATGAACACCCGCTCACGAGACGGTAATCCTCCGCTCCTCCGCGCACTGCTGAGCGGACAGTTACTCGACGGTTCCTGACCCGCGGGACGCCGCCCTTACATTTCTTCCCATGGATTACATGAAAGGCGCGGCATGAATTCCGTATCCACTGACGTCGCCATTTCGCGGGGGCCCGCGGCGAATCCCGCCCCCCTGCGCGAGGTCATGTCCCTGTTCGCGACCGGTGTCACCGTGCTGTCCGTCGGCGGGGAGCACATCCACGGCATGACGGCGAACGCCTTCGCGTCGGTCTCCCTCGACCCGCCGTCCGTCCTGTGCTGCATAGCGCACAACGCGGTGATGTACGAGGCGATCACGAAGGCCGGGCACTTCGGCGTCTCCATCATGGAGGCCGGCCAGGAGGGCCTCGCCCGGTTCTTCGCCGACAAGAAGCGGCCCCTCGGCCCCACCCAGTTCACCGGCGTCGACTGGGTGGAGGGCCCCCAGACGGGCGCGCCCCTCCTGAGCGGGTCCATGGCCTGGCTGGAGTGCGAGGTCTCCGCCGCCTACGAGTCGGGAGACCACACCGTCTTCATCGGCGACGTGGTCGGAGCGAGCCGCGGCGAGGCCGAGGACGCACTGCTCTTCTTCAACGGCGCGTTCCAGCGCGCGGACTCCCCATCCCGATGACCGCCCCCACGGTCGGCGGCTGGGAGTCCGTCATCGGCCCCGGTTTCGCCGAGGCCCTGCAGCAGGGGCTCGTCCGTGTGGCGAAGCAGGCGTCCCCGGGGCCGCCCCCCGCACACCAGCTCGTCCCCAGGATGCCGGAGAGCGCCCCCCAGGGGCCCGGTCCCGCCTACCTGGACGCGGTGCTGCGCCGCTTCGAGTCGGCGCTGCCCGCGATCCTGACCACGACGGAACGCTGGGACAGCTCCGTACGCCAGGCGCTGAACGACCGGGCACGCGCCGTCCTCACCGCCGCCTTCGGCACCGGCACCGGCATCGGCCCCGGCATCGGCAAAGGCGCCGACCGGGAGTCCGTGGCGGTGTCGTCCGTCGCGCCGGCGCAGCTCGCGCCGCACCACAGCGCGGCGGTGTCGGTCCTGCTGATGGAGTGCGCCGTACTCCAGATGCTCGAGAGCGGCCGCCTCGACGAGGGGTCTGTGCGGGCCCTCGCCGAGGCGGTCCGCCGGGCCGACGAGAACGGCGGCCCGGTGGAGCAGGCCGTGTGCTGCTGGCAGGAACAGCGCCGGATCTCCCGCGAGCTGCACGACGCCGTCGGCGACGACGTCGCCGCGGCCCGGGTGGCCCTGGAGGACTGGGACGAACTGCCGCAGCGGGTCGCCGCCGAACGGATCGCGGTCGCCCGCGAAGCGCTGCGGGCCACGGACGCGCAGCTGCGCGCCCTGGTCGGCGGCGTACGGGAGCGGTCGACGGTGCCGCCGCTCGACATGGCGCTGCGCGCGTTCGCCGCCGAGGCCGCCCCGGCCGGGGTCCGCGTGACCGTCAAGGTGACGGGCGACGAGGGCCTCCTTCCCGACGTACGGCGCCGGGATCTGTACCTCACGGTCCGTGAGGCGCTGCGCAACAGCTTCACGCACTCGGGTGCTGGGCGCGTGAAGGTCTCCGTACGGTCCACCCGCTGGTGGGCGTACGCGAGTGTGGAGGACGACGGCCGCGGCTTCGACGTCGATCGGGTGCTGCGGCCCGGCCATCCCCATCAGGGGTTCCGTTCCATGGCGGAGCGGATGGAGGACGCCGGCGGCCGGCTGACCGTCAGCAGCTCGCCGGCCGAGGGGACCCATGTGGAGGCCCACCTGCCGCTGCGACCGCACCGGCACGGATCGGCACGCATATGGGCCGCCCGAATATGAGACACAGGTGTGAGGAGCCGTCGTGCGCAAGGTCCTGATCGCCAACCGTGGCGAGATCGCTGTCCGTGTGGCCCGTGCCTGCCGGGATGCCGGCATCGGCAGCGTGGCCGTGTACGCCGAGCCCGACCGGGACGCCCTGCACGTCCGGGCCGCCGACGAGGCGTTCGCCCTGGGCGGTGACACCCCGGCGACCAGCTACCTGGACGTGGCCAAGGTCCTGGAGGCGGCGCGCGAGACGGGCGCCGACGCGGTGCACCCGGGCTACGGCTTCCTGTCGGAGAACGCGGAGTTCGCGCAGGCCGTCCTGGACGCGGGCCTGACGTGGATCGGCCCGCCGCCGCAGGCGATCCGTGACCTGGGCGACAAGGTCGCGGCCCGTCACATCGCGCAGCGCGCGGGCGCCCCGCTCGTCGCGGGCACCCCCGACCCGGTCTCGGGCGCCGACGAGGTCGTCGCCTTCGCGGAGGCCCACGGCCTGCCGATCGCGATCAAGGCGGCCTTCGGCGGCGGCGGCCGCGGCCTGAAGGTGGCCCGCACGCTGGACGAGATCCCGGAGCTGTACGACTCCGCAGTCCGCGAGGCGGTGGCGGCCTTCGGCCGGGGCGAGTGCTTCGTCGAGCGCTACCTCGACAAGCCCCGCCACGTCGAGACCCAGTGCCTGGCCGACACCCACGGCAACGTCGTCGTCGTCTCCACCCGAGACTGCTCACTCCAGCGCCGCCACCAGAAACTGGTGGAGGAGGCCCCGGCGCCGTTCCTGACGGCCGACCAGACCGCGGAGCTGTACGCGGCGTCGAAGGCGATCCTGAAGGAGGCCGGCTACGTCGGCGCCGGAACGGTCGAGTTCCTGGTCGGCACCGACGGCACGATCAGCTTCCTCGAAGTGAACACCCGCCTGCAGGTGGAACACCCGGTGACCGAAGAGGTCACGGGCATCGACCTGGTCCGAGAGATGTTCCGCATAGCCGACGGCGAGGAACTGGGCTACGGCGACCCGGAGATCCGGGGACACTCCTTCGAGTTCCGCATCAACGGCGAGGACCCGGGCCGCGGCTTCCTCCCGGCCCCCGGTACGGTCACCCTCTTCCAGCCGCCGACGGGCCCGGGCGTCCGCCTGGACGCGGGCGTCGAGTCGGGTTCGGTCATCGGCCCGGCATGGGACAGCCTCCTTGCCAAACTGATCGTGACGGGCGCGACCCGCGAGCAGGCGCTCCAGCGCGCGGCCCGCGCCCTGGCGGAGTTCAAGGTGGAGGGCATGGCCACCGCGATCCCGTTCCACCAGGCGGTCGTGGCGGACCCGGCGTTCACGGCGAACCCGTTCCGCGTCCACACGAGGTGGATCGAAACGGAGTTCGCGAACGACATAGCACCCTTCACCCCCGCCGGCACGGACACGGACGAGGACGAGTCGGACCGCGAGACGATCGTGGTCGAGGTCGGCGGCAAGCGCCTGGAGATCTCCCTCCCCGCCTCCCTCGGCATGACCCTGGCCCGCCAGGGCATCGCGGCGGGCGCGAAACCGAAGCGCCGCGCGGCCAAGAAGTCGGGCCCGGCCGCCTCGGGCGACACCCTCGCCTCCCCGATGCAGGGCACGATCGTGAAGATCGCGGTCGAGGAGGGCCAGGAGGTCGAGGAGGGCGACCTCATCGTCGTCCTGGAAGCGATGAAGATGGAACAGCCCCTGAACGCCCACAAGTCCGGCACCGTGATCGGCCTGTCAGCGGAAATCGGCTCGTCGGTCACCTCAGGCGCCCCCCTCTGCGACATCAAGGCCTGAGCCCCCCGGTCGGCGGGCGGCCACCGCCCGCCGACGGCGGCTACCCGCCGACGGCGCGAAGGTGGCCGCCGGCGCGGCCACGTTCCTCCTCTATACGCGGGTCGAGGGCGTAGATCCTCACCTGTCCGACACTGCCGACCTCCCGAAGCCAGCCGAGGGCGACGAGTTCCTTCCGAGTCCGGGAGAACACGGGAGCCGTCATACCGAGCAGCTCCGCCATCTCCGTGGCCTTCACCATGACCCCACCGTCGGCACGCTGCTCCGAAGCGGCGTACTCGAGGACGACGAGACGCTGGTTCGGGGTCAGCACCCGGCCGGTCCGTCTGAGCAGGTACAGGACGTCCTCGCGGTCGTGGATCCTCATGACGCATCACCCTTCGTCTGCTTCTTCACCCGGCGCTCGGCCGGGGTTCCCACCTGGACGGCAGGCGGGTTCCACTCCTTGACGGCCTCCCGGTGAGCGAACCCCGAGCCGATGAACGCCAGGTGCGGGTTGGTGCGGTAGAACGTGGTCCTGCCGATACCTCCTGCCTCGACCAGGAGGCGGGACGCCTTGAGCATCTTCACGGTGCGGCCGAGGGCATCAGGACTCATACCCATCTCCTTGGCGACATCGGCACCGGTCATCTGAACGGGCCCCTGCGCCTCCTCCGTGGCGAACCAGTACCAGACCAGCACACGGAACTCCCGGTCACTCAGCCCCGATCCCTTGGAGGCGAGCTCGCGGCCCCGGCGGATTCCCACGTTGATGTGAGGCCCGTCGAAGGCGTACGGCGCCTGGGGGATCTCCTCCATCTCGCCCGTGGCCGGATCCACGAACGCGAGGACCCTCCCTCTCGCTGCCGCCATGAGGCCCCCCGAATCGCCCGTCGCTTACCAGAAAGGTCATTACCAGTTTGGTAAGCGACCCTCCCGCACGAACTGATCGCTTACCCCCACAGTAATTACCAAAATGGCAAGTGATCCGATCCTGGAATCGGGATGATCCGATCCTGGGATCGGGTTACCCGCTCCCAGGATCGGGTTTCCCTACTCACGGATCGGATCGCCTCGGGCGTTTTCGCAGGTCAGCGCCCTGCGGGGGCTGCGCGCTCTTCATACATGGAAACCACCGCAACCACGGCGGCTTCCCGTGGCGCGTGCGCTCCACTCACAACAAGCTCCCGGCGGCGCTTCGCTCCAAGCTCGCCCGCCACCCGGACGACATGTCGCGAGTGGTCATCGAACGAACCCTGGGGTTCCCTCAATGTCGCCTGGCGTCATGTCCGTCCGTCGGACTCGTGTCGTCACCGCCCGCCGTCGAAGCCGCTCCGGCTCGCGGTGGCCGGCCGCCGGTCGATGAGCAGGGTGGCTGATGCCGCACGTGGCTCAGGTGACCTCCTTGCGGCCGTCGTCGAACCTCCGCGCCGTCGCGGCTGGCTTTCGGTGGCTCGCGTCCAAGCGGGCCCACCGAACGCGCCCGTTGAGTGGGACATCAGAAGGCCGGGGTCTCGGACTCGACGCACGCTCGGCCCAGGCCACCGAATCCTCCGCGCCCACGAGGTTCGACATGGATACCGTGGCGTCAGTAGTCCAGTTGGGGCAGGAGCGACGTGCTTCGGCGGAACTTCATCGCCGCGACGAGCGCATACGCCCTCGGCGCTCTGAACCTGCCCGACGCCGAGAGCGTCACTCGCCGGGCGAACAAGGCCGGCGCCGGCCGGGTCGGCGCCGGTGAGGTCGCCGCCGTCCGGCAGATGACGAAGGGCCTGGGCGACGCTGCGGCCGAGCTGGGCGGCGGCCACGCCCGGCACCTTGCCGTGCGCTACCTCGTCCAGGACGTCGGACCCTGGCTGAACGGCACCTACACGGAGCAGACGGGCCGGGAGCTGTTCGCTGCCTCCTCCCAGCTCGCCCACCTGGCCGGGTGGATGGCCCAGGACGAAGGGAACGAGGGCCTGGCTCAGCGGTACTACGTCCACGCCTACCGCCTGGCCGCCGAGGCCGGCGCCCCGGAACCGGCCTCGACCGCCCTGCGCGGTCTGGCCGTCCAGGCGATCGGCCTCGGCCCGAAATCCCACGCCGTCGCTCTGCGCCTGTCCGAACGGTGCGTCGAGGAGGCCAAGAGCCTCGACGACCCGCGGGCCGTCTCGTATTACCAGACCACCCTCGCGGACGCCGTCGCGCTCGACGGCGATCGCCGGCTCGCGATCCGCGCGCTCACGGCGTCCCAGACCGCCATCGAGAAGATGCCGGAGGCGCCGCCTGGCGAATCATGGGCATCGCACTTCAGCATCGGCCGCTGGGCCCACCACTCCGGCATGATCCTCGCCCGGCTCGGCGACCTGGACGCGGCGACCGAGCACCTGCGCCAGGCCCTGGACATCCACGGGCTCGACCGCCGCCGCAGCCGCGCGATCGTCCTCGCAGACCTCGGCCAGGTCCACCTGCGCCAAGGCGACATCGACGCCGCACTGTCCACCTGGACGGCATTCGTCGACTGTGCGGACGGCATCCGCTCCGTGAAGATCGCCGAAGCCGCGAACGACATGGCCGTACGCCTCGACCGGTACACACACATTCCGGAGGCGGCCGACCTCCGACAGCGGGGACGCTCCCTCCTGCCGGAAACAGCGGTCTGAACAGACGCCCCGCCATGACGGGGCCCGGGCTCAGCATGGAGCGGGCCCCCTCGGGCCCTCAGCCCGCGAGCCTCAGGTTCGGCCGCTGCTCCTGGGGAGCCGACGCCTCCTCACCACCGTCCGGGTCCGGGTCGAAACCCGTGCCGGTCCGGGGGTCGGAGACACGGCGCCGGATCGTACGCTCGGGGAAGGTGACAGGCCAGATGTACGTGGAAGGGTCGGCCAGATGGTTCACCATGTGGGCTGTCGACTCGTACGCTGCGAAGAGCGGGTTGATCAGGATGACGCCGCGCTTCGTGCCCTGAGGATGGACGAGGCCGCGCTCCTTCAGCTCGTCGAGCGCGCGCGACACCGTCGATTCCGTGAGCCCCAGACGCTGGGAGAGGTCCTTCTGCCGCAGCCGGACTGTCCCGGCGTACTCCTGGCGGCTCTGCAGTATGTTCCAGACCTTCGTTCCGGTCTTGGTGAGCTCTGCGTCAGCCATGTTCTCGAAGTAGTCCGGGTGCCGGACGCCGCTGGTGCGCACAGGCTCGGTCATGACTGCCGCCTTCCTCGCGGGATCTCGATCGTACGGTTCTGCAGCTCGGCTCCCATTGTCGCAATGAGCCGATGATGCTTGTCGCTCCGGAACCGGTATGCCGCCAGCGGGTTGAGCTGGATGACCTTCTTCCGGGCGGGCCAGGCAAGGTTGTGGCCGTCGAGCTGCTTGAGAGCCTTGCTCAGCGCCCCCTGTGAACACTCCAGTTCGTCGGCGAACTCGGCCTGGGTCCCATGGACTTCCCCCTCCTCGTCATGCGTGCCCACGAGGAAGGTGAAGAGGCGCCCGGCGGTGGCGGACATCTTGAACCGGTGAAGGTTCAGCCACAGGTCGTGGTCCATGTTGATGTGCTGCTTCGAAGGAAAGCCGTACGAACGCTTCCGGCCGTCGAAGGAGACCATGCCACCGGACTGGGAGACCCGGTCCAGTGCTTCGACCATCGCCCGAGCGCGGTCTGTCGGCTCCGGCGGCAGCGCGGGAGCAGGCAGCACGGCAGTGGCGTGCCGACTCCTGGTGGGAAGCGGTGGAGTATTCCTCTGCCGCGCTGGTGCAGCCAATGACCTGCCCCTCCCTGGTTGCTCAGTAGCCAGATCTTAGCAAAAACGGCAAGAATTGCAGGTTGGGCAGGGCGAGGCTTGCCCCTTGCTCAATATTCCGCTACAGGAATATTGCGAGGGTCCGAGAGCCGTCAAATATTCCTCCTGGAGGAATGCTCTGCCTGGCACCGTCGCAGGTCAGAGGCATGCGCCCTGCGGACTCCTTCTGTAAGACACGGACCACCGCCGACGTGGTCACCGACGGACTCCGGGGTTCCCTCGATGTCGCCTGGCGTCATGCCGCTCAGCGACATATATCGGCACGCTGGGATGCCGATCAACCACAGGAGGCCGTACGCCGGACTCGTGTCGTCACCACCCGCCGTCGAAGCCGCTTCGGCTCGCGGTGGCTGGGCGCCGGTCGATGAGCAGGGTGGCTGATGCCGCACGTGGCTCAGGTGACCTCCTTGCGGCCGTCGTCGAACCTCCGCGCCGTCGTGGCTGGCTTTCGGTGGCTCGTGTCCAAGCGGGGTCCACCAAGATCGCCCGTTACCTCTGACAACATGTCGTGCCCGCCGCAGCCCTCGCCCCGTCGTTGGCGATCTCGCCGACGTCCATGGCCCTGCCGTCCGCCGAGGCCCCTCGACCGCTGAAGACTCGTCCTTGTCGACGCCAACGGAGGCGGCCGATGACCATCCCGCCCCCGTCCGCCCCGGCTGCCGTCGAGCAGTCCGCCCGCTGAACACCGCGCGCCTTCCGCCTTCGGGCGGAGGGGCGGGCTTCGTCGTGTCCCTGGGTCAGTCGAGCGGAAGAGACTGGTGCGCCGCGACGATCGCGTCGATCCGCTGCGCAAGGTCGAAGTCTGCCGCGGTGAGCCGGTACCCCGCGTCGTGTGTCGTGATGGCCGCCCGCAGGTGGTCCATCCGCAGGTCCAGGTCCGCATGGTGCTGAATTCGCCGCGATCGGTCCGCGATGGTCACGATCGCTGCCACGGCCGCGTGATACCGGATCGGGTACGTACGACTGATCGTGTCCCCATCGCGCTCCCACCCCGGCACACCAGCCAGTGCGGCCGCGATCTCCGTCTCGGTCAGCGGCTCAGGCACGCCCATGTCAGCTCCCCTCGGTCACGGGCGCCAGGGCCTCGGTGAGGTCCCGCCCGACCGGGGCGGGATGCCATGGCTGCATGGCCCGCTTCAGGGTGGCCAGTTCACGCCGCATCCGCGCAGATCCCGTCTCGACGGCGATCACCGCAACATCCCGGGCGATCGCGACGGCCTGCTCCGGTTCGCGCGCGGTCGCGGACGCCGTCGCGTGCCGAGCCATGTAGACCCCGCGGTCCCGTCGTGCCTCTTTGGGGACGACGCCGAGCACCTGCCCTCACAGGGCGCTCGCTTCGGCGCCGAGGCCGAGCCGGCCGTAGCAGGTGGCGCGCTGCACCTCCAGGTACCCGGGGGTTCGGCGGCAGGCGTTACCCCAGGGAAGGTCGTCGTCGACCCGGGGCAGGATCCGGTCGGCCTCGGCGCCGAGTTGATCATGGCGTAGCCGATGAGATGCGGATCGCGGGCCCGGAGCGCTATCTCCTGGGTGACGCCCCGCCAGAAAGCTGCCGCGCTCAGGTCACCGGCGTCCTGATAGAGCCAGCCGACGAGCGCGGCGTACGCAGCCGCTCGGCGCCCTCGCAATCAAGATCGCGTTGATCGCACCCTAGGCCCAAGACGACCCTTGGAAGCTGGGCCCGCAACAGGGTCCCGGCTCAGCCGCTGCGTCGTATGGGTACGACGACCTTCTTGCCGGTGGCCTTCTCGCCGAGGCGGAAGAACTTCACCTGGCCCTCGCTGTGGGTGTACTCCAGCCAGCCGTCCTGAGCGAGCTCCCGGCGGGCACGGGAGAAGTGGGGCGCGGGCGCTCCGACAAGCTCAGCCAGCTCGGCCGCCGTCTTCTCCACCGCGTGATCGAGTCCGCCGTGCACCGCGTACGTCATCAGCATGTTCTGCTTGAGGTGCGGCAGTTCGCTGATCCGACGCTGAAGCTCGGCGAGCTCGGGGTACGGACTGTGACGTCCCATCGGTCGTCTCCTTCTTCTCCGCGTCGGGTCTGCCCGGCAGTGTCGGCAGATGATAGGCCGCGGCTTCCTCGGACTGCTCCTCCCCGGTCAGGCTGGAGATGATGTGCGGGCTCGCACGGTATGTGATCGTCCGGCCCACGACTTCGGTGACCAGGAAGAGCTTGTTGTCCGCCAGTCTCTTCGCGATGCGCCGCGTCGCCTGAGGAGTGAGCCCGAGGTGCCGGGCAGCCTCGCCCGCGCTGGCGCCGCCCTTCTCGTAGGTCATGATCCCGCAGTAGAAGAAGACACGGATGTCGTCTCCCGTGAGACCGGACTCGTAGGCGAGCATCGCGAGAACACGGTCGAACGAGATCTGTCCGAACCGGCCGCCGAGACTGTACGACCGGCGCCGTGAAGGATCAGGCTCGTTCTCCCATAAGTCGTAGACCTCCCCGGTCTCCCTGTTCACCAGACTCCGGTGAGTGCTGCGCGTGTGGTTCCGCACCGACAACCCCTGACCTGCGCCTCCCGAACACTCAGAGATTACCCCAGACGACATGTCGTGAGTGGTCATCGAACGAACCCAGGGATTCTCTCGATGTCGCCTGGCGACATGTCGCTCAGCGACATGTATCGGCATCCTAGGATGCCGATATAGGCATCGTAGGATGCCTATCGAAACCGCGTTTCCGCAGGTCAAACGCTCCGGGTGGCTGCGCCCTCTGTACGTATACGGAGGAACCGCAACCACGGGAGGCCGTACGCCGGAACTCGTGTCGTCACCGCCCGCCGTCCGAGCCGCTCTGGCTCGCGGTGGGCTGGGCGCCGGTCGATGGGCAGGGTGGCTGATGCCGGACGTGGCTCAGGTGACCTCCTTGCGGCCGTCGTCGAACCTCCGCGCCGTCGTGGCTGGCTTTCGGTGGCTCGCGTCCAGGCACGCCGGCGAGGAAGGGGTCGAGGTCTGTCGTGCAGGCTCGGCCCGGGTTCGTCTCGTACTCGTACTCGTGCTGGTACGCGGATCCTGATGCGGACTCATCGGTCGGCGGCCCGCAGGGAGACCCGTCCACGGGCCCTCGCCGGTCGATACGGCGAGGGCCCGGGCAGGCTCCGGAAGAGCGGCTGCCCCGTTTGCCGCCCGGCCCGAGAGCGAGCCGGTCAGGACTGGGTTTCGGGGCGGTCCTCCTTGGCCCAGTGGGTGTGGAAGGTGCCGTCGCGGTCCGTGCGCCGGTAGGTGTGGGCGCCGAAGTAGTCGCGCTGGCCCTGCAGCAGGGCGGCCGGCAGGCGGTCCGCGCGCAGGGTGTCGTAGTGGGCGAGGGCGGCCGAGAGCGCGGGCACCGGGATGCCGCGGCGCGTGGCGGACGCGACGGTCTCGCGCCAGGGGACCTGGGCGGCGGTGATCTCCGCCGCGAACTCCGGCTGCGAGAGCAGGCTCGGCAGGGCGGGGGACTCGGCGTAGGCGGCGCGGACGCGGTCGAGGAAGGCGGCGCGGATGATGCAGCCGGCCCGCCAGATCCCGGCGACGGCGCCGAGGTCGATGTCCCACCCGTACTCGTCGGCCGCGTCGCGGATCATCGTGAAGCCCTGGTCGTACGCGATGACCTTCGACGCGTACAGCGCCTGCTCGACCTGTGCGGTGAAGCGCGCGGCCTCGCTGCGCGTGAGGTCCGGGCTGACCCCGCCGGGCAGTTCCCGGTAGGCCGTGCGCAGGGCCTGCTGCGAGGAGGCGGCGCGGGCGAAGGTGGCCTGGGCGATGGCGGTGGCCGGGGAGCCGAGGTCGAGGGCGCTCTGCACGGTCCAGCGGCCGGTGCCCTTCTGGCCGGCCGCGTCGGCGACGATGTCGACGAACGGCAGCCCGGTGCCGGAGTCGGTGTGGGCGAGGACCTCGGCGGTGATCTCGATGAGGTAGGAGTCGAGGCGGCCGGTGTTCCACGTACGGAAGATGTCGGCGATCTCGGCAGGGGTGTACCGGCCGACCTGGCGCAGCAGGTCGTACGCCTCCGCGATGAGCTGCATGTCGGCGTACTCGATGCCGTTGTGGACCATCTTGACGAAGTGCCCGGCGCCGTCGGTGCCGACATGGGTGCTCATCGGCTCGCCGTCGACCTTCGCGCTGATGGCCTCGAACATCGGGCCGAGCACCGCGTAGGACTCCGCGGACCCGCCGGGCATGATCGACGGGCCGTTCAGGGCGCCCTCCTCGCCTCCGGAGACGCCGGTGCCGACGAAGTGGATGCCCTGCTCCCGCAGGGCGGCCTCGCGGCGGCGGGTGTCGGCGAAGTGGGCGTTGCCGCCGTCGATGATCATGTCGCCCGTCTCCAGGAGCGGGGCGAACTCGTCGATGACGGCGTCGGTCGCCTCGCCGGCCTGCACCATGACCATCAGGCGACGGGGACGCTGAAGGGCGGCCACCAGTTCCTTGGCGGTCTCGGCCGGGACGAAGGTGCCCTCGTGGCCGAACTCGTCGACGAGGGCCCGCGTCCGGGCGGGGGTGCGGTTGTGGACGGCGACGGTGAAGCCGTGGCGGGCGAAGTTGCGGGCCAGGTTGCGGCCCATGACCGCGAGGCCGGTGACACCGATGTGGGCGGATGCGTCGCTCATGAGGTCTTCCTGATGCTCGGTTTGATGCTCGATCTGATGCTTCAAAGGGGCGGCTGGCTGATGCTTGAACGGGGCGGCCGGGCCGGGCCCCGGCCGTCGGATCGTCGGGTCGTCGGGTCGTCGGGTCGTCGGGTCGTGGGGTCGGTGAGCGAGGGGTCCCGGCTCGGCGGTCCCGGCTCCGAAGTCGCCGCTCAGAGGTCCCAGACCCCCCGCGACGCCGCGTCCTTCACGTAGTCCTCGAAGTCCCGCGGCTCGCGCCCCAGGACCCGGCGCACCGTGTCCGTCGGGGCCGAGTTCTTGTTGTCGCGGATCTGGGCGACCAGTTCCGCGAGGAACAGGGCGTAGTCGGCGGCCACGTCGTAGCAGACGAGTTCGTCGACGTAGTCCTGGTGCCCGACGGGCGAGTACCGGATGTCCCGGTTGGTGGCGTGCGCGATCGAGGTGATGGCCTCGCCGAAGCTGAGGGCGCGCGGGCCGCTGAGTTCGTACGTCTCACCGGCGTGGCCGTCCTGGAGGAGCGCGGCCGCCGCCACCGCGGCGACGTCCTCGGCGTCCACGAACGGTTCCCGGCCCTCCCCCGCGGGCAGCGGCAGCTCGCCCGCGAGCAGGCAGTCGAGGAAGACGCCCTCGTCGAAGTTCTGGAAGAACCAGTTGGGCCGCAGCACGGTCCACTCGGCCCCGCACTCCTGCACGGCCCGCTCCCCCGCGATCAGGGACTTGCCGCCGACCCGCTCGGTCACGCGGGCCTGGAGCAGCACCATCCGGCGCACCCCCTGGTCCACGGCGAGGTCGGCGAACGCGCGGATGCAGCCCTCGGCGTCCCACTGCCCCGGCCGGTCCTGCGCGTCCACGAGGTAGACGGCGTCGGCGCCTTCGAGGGCGCGCTCCCAGGTGTTCGGGCGGTCCCAGTCGAACCGGACCGGGCCCCGGCGGCTGGCCGCCCGTACGCTCGCGCCGTGGTCCTGGAGGAGGGGCACGAGCCGGCGGCCGGTCTTGCCGGTCCCGCCGAGCACGAGCACCGTCATGTCGGAGTGGTCGTCGTCGGTCTTCGTCGTCATGGTCGTCATGGAGGTCATCGCGGCGCTGCGCCTTCCTGGGGTGGCCGGTTCGGATGGTCCGGGGCGGTCACAGGAACGGCGTGTCGGGGGCGAGGCCGAGGATGGCCCGGCCGTGCACCTCCTGGTTGGTGGTGAAGGTGAACAGGGCGTGCAGCGACAGGCCGCGGATGTCGCGGTGGAAGCGCTGCAGCGGCTCGTCGCGCAGGATCACCGACGCCCCGCCGGCCTCGAACAGCTCGTCGACGGCCTCCTTGGCGAGCTGGACGGCGTACGCGGCGCGGCCGCGGGCGGCGGCCCGCTCCGCCACGTCCGGCTGGGTGCCGGCGTCGGCGTGTTCCTGGAGCCGGCGCAGCCAGCGCTCCTGGAGCGCGTCGGCGGCCTCGATCTTGTTGGCGGCGACGGCCACCTGGATCTGGGTCAGGGGCGACTGGCTCTGGTCGGTCCAGGAGGTGTACGTGATGCCGCGCCCCGGCAGCCGCTCCAGGAACCTCTCGTACGCGCCCTTGGCCATGCCGATGTAGGCGGCGGCGCCCTGCGCCATGAAGTAGGGCACGAAGGCGTAGTCCCCGCCGGCGAGGACGTCCGCGAGGGGCAGCACCCGGTGGGCGGGGACGGTGACGCCGGCGGCGGTGACCGTGGAGCTGCCGGTCCCGGCGCCCGCGGAGGAGTACCAGTCGTCGGCGACGGAGAGCGCGGAGAACGGTACGAGGGCGGCGTACGGGACGGGGGTCCCGTCCGGCCCGGTGAGGAGCGCGGCGAGCACGGCCCAGTCCGCGCCCCGGGAGCCGGATATCCACTTCCAGGAACCGTCGAGGGTGTAGTCGCCCGGGGTCCCTGAGTCCGCAGCGGCAATGTCAGCGGTGCCGGCCGTCAGCGTCCCGGAGGGGGTGAACCCGGTGGAGACACGGACCGCGCCCCCCGCGTACACCTCCTCCTGGGCCTGTTCGGGGAAAAGGCTGGGAACCCAGGAACTGGACACCCAGATCATCGAGACCCATCCGGTGGCCGAATCGGCCCGGGCTATCTCGTTCAGGACCGCGGCCTGGTCCGCCACCGGCACGCCGAGGCCGCCGAACCGGCGCGGAACCGCGAGCCGGAATACCCCGGCCTTTTCGAGAAGTTCGATGTTCTCGTCCGGAATCCAGCGGCGCTCCTCGCCCTCGATTCCGCTCTCCCGAAGCACCGGGACCAGGGCCGTCACCTCGTCCAGTACCGCGATGACACCGCTGTCGTTCCTGGTCATCCTGACTCCTCAGCAGTCGCTTCCCGTATGAGACTCGCTCCCTTGCCTCAGCTACGAGAAACCCGCTCCGAAGGCAGCGGCGAGTGCTCCGCATCCTCCCGGACACAGGGTCATATGAAGCTCATCCGGAACTCTGCGAAATACAGGGGGAATCCGGTGATCACCGGGTGAGGATAAGAACACCCGCGCGTGAATCGGCGGGAGTACGGGGGCCCGTGCACCGCCCCGGCCGACCGGGGCTTGGAAGCCGGGGCGATGCGGTTCGGGGTCCCCATTCATCATGCGTCACGGCACAGACGCGCGGAAGTACGTACTTCCAGGTCAGTTACTCATTCCCCCGGGAAGCCGGCCGGTGAAGCCGGGCTCGCCGGGAACGCCGGAATCGCCGTCGTCCTGCTCGCAGAGTTCCAGCGTGTCCACCGCGTACGCCGCGGAGACCAGCGTCATGTGGTGGTGCCAGCCGGGGTACGAGCGGCCCGTGAAATCGCCCATTCCGTAGTCCTCGTCGACCGCCTTCAGCGCCGCGCCCGACGTGCCCTTGAGCCGCAGCAGCGCGAGGAGGTCGTTCGACGCGCCGTCCAGCAGGTTCGTCAGCCACACCTTCCGGGGCCTGTCGCGCGCCGGGGACCACTCGGCGAGCAGCCGGAACCGTCCCGCTCCGGCGGCGCCCCGCAGGTCGAGGCGTGCCGGGGAGGCCAGGGTGACGAGCGGTCCGCGCACCGGCGGCTTGAGGACGTTGGCCCGCCGCTGCTCCTCGGCGCCCAGGGACAGCAGGAACCCGGTTCCGCGCTCCATAAGGCCGGCGGCGGCGCGGGCGGTGTCCCCGGTGCCGCGCAGGTCGAGGATCACGGGGGGCGTACGGCCCCGCCGCGGCTCCGGTGCCCGGTCGAGGAGGTCGAGGGCCAGGTCCTCCAGGGGACGGCGGCGCACGTCGGCGGGGATCCGGGCGCGGCGCCGGTGCTGTTCGTCCTCGCCCCAGGCGCGGTTGAGGTAGAGCTGCCAGTCGACGGGCAGGCTCCGGTCCTGTTCGGTGAGGAACATGCCGAGCGCGACCTGACAGTTGAGGGAGCCCCCGGTGGGAGTGGGGCGCCGGTGGACGCCCACGATCTGCTCGCCGTACTTGGGTACGAGGGCGAGCTCCAGGACGGTGGCCCGCGGGTTCATCCACTCCGCCGCGAGGCGGGTGAGCGCCCGGCGGGCCGGCCGCCAGTCCCAGGGGCTCTGGTTGACGAACTGCTGGAGGGCCTGGAGGTCCGTGGTGGAACCGGCCATGGCGCGGACGGTCTTGCGGCCGGGCGAGGTGAGCAGCGCCCGGAGGTACGACTTGGCGCAACGCCGCTGGTCGGAGCGGGGCAGGTTGCCGAACACGGTGTTCACGAACCAGGCCGGAACGGGTTCGGCGTCGCCCTGCCCGGTGTCCGTCGCCGGCCGCTCGCTGGTGAGCTGCTGCACCATCCCCGCTCCTCGTCGCCCTGGCACTGTCGGAGCACACCTTGGCGAGTCGCTCTTGAATTTCGCGTGGAGCCGGAGTGTCCCGGGCGACGGGACCGGCGGGGGCGCGCCACGGCGACCGGCCGGGACCGGCTGGGGCGGTCGGCCGGGAAACCGGCTGGGCCGGCCGGCCGGGACCGGCTGGGGCGGTCGGCAGCGGAAGGCCTGGGCGGCCGACTACGGAGACCCCGCCACCCGGAGCGCACAGCCCGGGCGCCAGGACCGGAAGGCGCGCATCCGCCCGCCGCCCGCGGGTACCGTGCCTGCTCATGCTCGCTATACGGTTCGACCGTTTCGGCGGTCCCGAAGTCCTCACGCCCGTCGACGTGCCCGCCCCGGTCCCCATGCCCGGCGAGGTCCTGATCACCGTGGAGGCCGCCGGCGTCAACTTCGCCGACACGCTCCAGGTCGACGGTTCCTACCTCGACCCGAGCCTGCTGCCGCACGTCCCCGGCAGCGAGGTCGTCGGCCGGACCGAGGACGGCCGCCGGGTCCTCGCCAAGGTCGGCCACGGCTACGCGGAACAAGTGGTGGCGAAGGAGTCCGCCCTGGTCGAGGTCCCCGAGGAGCTGGACGCGCCCCGTGCCCTCGCCCTGCTGATGCAGGGCCTCACCGCCTGGCACCTGCTGCGCTCCGCGGCCCGGCTGCAGGCGGGCGAGAGCATCGTCGTGCACTCCGCCGCGGGCGGCGTGGGCAGCCTGGCGGTGCAGCTCGCCCGGGAGTTCGGGGCGGGCCGGATCCTGGCGCAGGCGTCCACGCCGGAGAAGGAGCGGCTGGCCCTGGAGCTCGGCGCGGACGAGGTCGCGCGGTATCCGCTGCCACTGCGGGCGGACGTCATCCTGGACGCGGCCGGCGGCGACCTCTTCGACCACGCGCTCGGCTCCCTCGCCGACTTCGGCCGGCTCGTCACGTACGGCAACGCCTCCCGTACCGCCTTCGCCGCGCTCGACCCGGCCCGGCTCAGCCGGCTCAACGCGGCCGTCGTCGGCTTCTGGCTGCGGCCCACCCTGGCGAGGCCCGGGGGGCTGCGCGAGCCGCTGGAGGAGCTGTTCGCGCTCACCCTCAAGGGGCGGCTGCGCCCGGTGACCGGCACCGAGTACCCCCTCGCCGAGGCCGCCAGGGCCCACACCGACCTGCTGGAGCGGCGTACGACGGGCAAGGTCGTCCTGCGGCCGTGAGAGACGGGCCGCTCGTAGGCCTTTGCGGCGGCCGTGACCGCCGTGGAGACTTCCACAGAAGTCTCCACGGCAGAAGAAGCCTCCGGGGCAAACCAACAGAAACCTCCTCAGGGCCCTCCACCAAAACAGACCGACCGCGCGGAATGTGACACTCTCGCCGCGCGGTCTTTGGCCCCCCGCCGGGCGCCGGGTGAAGCTCTGGCCACGAGACGGCGCGGGGCCAGGTCCTTTCATGCCCTGACTGCCCCTGCCCCGTGCCGCCTCACCGTGACAGCTCCGGTGCCTCCGACGGTGCCGGCCGGAACCGAGAGGCGGGGGACGCGACGTGCCGGAAGAGAACCAGCCCCCGTCCACCGTCCTCGCTCCCCCTCTCGACCCCGGCGCGTACGCCGGTCTGAGCACCGCCCCGTACACACGCCACACACGCCCCGGCATCAGCTCCTACGCGGCCCTCGGCGACAGCTTCACGGAGGGCGTCGGCGACGAGACCCCCGGCGGCGCCGTGGTCGGCTGGGCCGACCGGCTCGCCGCCCGGCTGGCCCCGCACTCCCCCGCGCCGGAGTTCCGCTACGCCAACCTCGCCGTCCGGGGCCGCCTCCTCGACGAGATCGTCGAGGAACAGGTGTCGCGCGTACGGGACTTCGCGCCGGACCTGGTGAGCCTGTGCGCAGGCGGCAACGACATGCTGCACCCCGGCAGCTCCCCCGACGACATCGCCGCCCGCTTCGACGCGGCGGTCACCGAGCTGACCGGTGCGGCCGGTACGGTCCTCGTCTTCACGGGCTTCGACCCCCGCGACACGCCGGTGCTGCGCCGGCTGCGGGGGAAGATCGCCATCTACACGGCCCACATCCGGGCCATCGCCGACCGGCACGGCTGCGTGGTGGTCGACCTGTGGTCGCTGCGGGCGATCCAGCATCCGGGCGCCTGGAGCGAGGACAGGCTGCACCTCTCCTCCGAGGGTCACGAGCAC
The DNA here is from genome assembly GCF_044452745.1 of Streptomyces sp. NPDC051822. Taxonomy (NCBI): domain Bacteria; kingdom Bacillati; phylum Actinomycetota; class Actinomycetes; order Kitasatosporales; family Streptomycetaceae; genus Streptomyces; species Streptomyces sp. NPDC051822. The sequence continues at coordinate 29,066 of NZ_JBITBZ010000018.1, forward strand.
GTCGCCCGGCGGGCCGCCGAGGTCCTCGGTCTCCCGCCGGAGCCGGAGCCCGCCTCCGTACCGAAGTCCGCCTTGCTGCCGGGGCCGGAGCACCGCCCGTGGCCGGCGGTCCAGGTCGAGGACCTCCAGTGGGCCCGCCTGCACTTCCTCCCGTGGCTGGTGCGACGGCTGACCGGCCAGTCGGCGGGCGACGGCATGGGCCCCAAGCGCCCGGACCTCTCGCCACTGTGACGCCCACTCCGCCCGACACCCCCGCTTTACACCCCGTACGACCGCCGCCGCACTCCCCCACTCCCCACCCCCTCACCCTCCACACCCCACCCCCCACCCCCCACCCCCCACGCCCCACGCCCCTCACCCCGTACCAACCGCTGTTCCGAAGAGGACGAGACAGAAAGGCAACCCCGTGGCTCCTGACGCCGCACACCGACTGGCCGCCCTCGCCGCACAGGCGTTGGGCACCCCGCTGCCGCTCCGGCTCCGCGCCTGGGACGGCAGCGAGACCGGGCCGCAGGACACCCCCGTCCTGGTCGTCCGCAGCCGCCGCGCCCTGCGCCGTCTGCTGTGGCACCCGGGCGAACTCGGTCTGGCCCGCGCGTGGGTGGCCGGGGAGATAGACGTCGAGGGCGACCTGTACGACGCCCTGGACCGGCTCACCGCCGTCGTCCCGGACGGTGGCGGCCGCGAACTGGGCCGCCGGATGGTCCGCGAAGGTACGGCCCTGCGGATCGCGGCGGGCCTGATCCGGCTCGCGGGTCCCGGCGTACCGCCGCCGCCCCCGGCCGAGGAGTCCCGGCGCAGGGGCGAGGCGCACACCAAGCGCCGGGACCGGGCGGCCATCAGCCACCACTACGACGTGGGCAACGAGTTCTACGCGCACGTCCTGGGGCCCTCGATGGTCTACTCGTGCGCCTACTGGGACCGGGCCGACGGCAGCCTCGAGGACGCCCAGTACGCGAAGCTCGACCTCATCTGCCGCAAGCTCGCGCTGCGCCCCGGGCAGCACCTGCTCGACATCGGGTGCGGCTGGGGCTCGCTCGTCCTGCACGCGGCCCAGCACTACGGCGTCCGCGCCACCGGCATCACCATCTCCGTCGAGCAGGCCGACCTTGCCCGGAAGCGGGCGGCGGAGGCGGGTCTGACGGACCGGGTGGAGATCCGTGTCCAGGACTACCGGGACGTCCACGACGGGCCGTACGACGCGATCTCCTCGGTCGGGATGGCCGAGCACGTCGGCCAGGTCCGGTACCGGGAGTACGCGGAGATCCTGCACCGGCTGGTCAAGCCCGGCGGCCGTCTCCTCAACCACCAGATCGCGCGCCGCCCGCTGGCCGACGAAGCCGGGTACCGGGTGGACGAGTTCATCGACCGGTACGTCTTCCCGGACGGCGAGCTCTCCCCCGTCGGGTCGACGGTCTCCTCCCTGGAGCAGGCCGGCTTCGAGGTGCGTGACCTGGAGGCGCTGCGCGAGCACTACGCGCTGACGCTGCGGGCGTGGGTGCGGAACCTGGAGGAGCACTTCGCCGAGGCGGAACGTCTCACCTCGCGGGGCAGGGCCAGGGTCTGGCGCCTGTACATGGCGGCATCGGCCCTGGGCTTCGAGCGCAACAGCATCGGCGTCAACCAGGTCCTCGCTGTACGCACGGAGGGTGACGGCGCCTCCTCCATGCCACTCGTGCGAGGTAGTTGGAGCTGACCCGACACATCCGGCCTCCCCGTCGGGGCATCGGCCGGGCCGCCGGGTGGACCCGGCCTTCCCCCCGCTCGTCGGGTCCATCCGGCCTTTCGCGACCCGTGGTTTCCGCAGGGGCTCACGGGATTCCGTCCCGGCCTCCGCTAACCTACTCGAAGCATGTTTTGACTTTGAGTCGCTTCGGTCGCTGAGAGGAACTCCGCATGACCCCTGACCTGGGGAAATCCACCAGCGACTCAAGACGGCGCGCTCAGCCCGGCACCCACGCCGATCACCACGCGGACCGCCACGCCGATCGCCGGGGCACTCACCACGCCGACCACCCCGACAGCCACGGCACTCGCACGGATCGCGCCGACCACCCCGGTACTCCCCTGGAGATCGCCCTGTGGTGCGCCGGCCAGGGATGGCCCGTGCATCCTCTCGCACCCCGGCGCAAGACACCCAGCGCGAATTGTCGGCAGTGTCAGGTCCGCAGCCACAGTGCGCAGGACTGCCCCTGCATCCCCTCCGGCCGCTGGTGCCACGGCTTCCACGCGGCGACCACCGACCCCGCCCGCATCGAGAAGTGGTGGGGACAGCAGCCCGGTTTCGGCGTGGGCGTGGCCTGCGGCGGCGCGGGCCTCGTCGTCATCGACGTGGACGCCCACGAGGCCCTGCCCCCGCAGCGGGAGCGGCTCCTGCCGGGGATCCCCATCCCCCCGTCCGTCTCCCTCAACGGGCTGCGCCACGGGTACCACAGCCTCGCCCTCCTCGCGGCGCTGCGCGGCCAGCCCGACCCGGCGGAGGACACGAGCACCCTGCGGGTCCGGACCCCCTCCGGCGGCATGCACGTCTGGTACGCGGCCGAGCCCGGGCAGGCGTGGCAGTGCTCGGCAGGGTCCAGCCCCTCGCGGGCCCTGGCCTGGCAGGTCGACGTCCGCGCGCACGGCGGCTACATCATCGCCCCCGGCACCACCACCGACGCGGGGACGTACACGGCGGTGGGCAGCGCCCGCCGCCCCGCGCCGCTGCCGTCCTGGCTGGCCCTGGAACTCGCCCGCACCGGGCACCTGCCCGCACCGCCGGCCCAGCGCACCGGCTCCCCCGTCCCGCAGCGCGCCCGCGCCGCGGTCATCGCGGCGGGCGGCGGCCGGGCGGTCGCGGGGCGCACCCTCGCCACGGTCCTGGCCGCGGTGTCCGGCTGCGCGTCCGTCCCCGAGGGGGCCGCCTTCAGCGACAAACTCAACCGGGCCGCCTACACCGCGGGCGGGCTGGTGAGCGCCGGTCATCTGACCGCCTCCGCCGCCGAGTCCGCGCTGCTCGCCGCCGCCCTCCACGCCCGCCCCACGCAAGAACGAAGGGCCCTGCAGATCATCCGCAGCGGAATGAGCGCCGGCCAACAGCGTCCTCTCATGCCGGGAGACCATTCGTGACCCGAGTACCCGAGCCCCAGGAGGAGTTGTTCGACCCGGCGGAGATCGCCCGGCAGATCCTGCGCTCGACCCCGCACCCCGCCGTACCGGCCCAGGCGCCGAACACCACCGTGCCGCCGCACGCGACCGAGCACGGCCTGCTCCCCGACAGTCTCAGCGACCGGGGCAACGCGAAGCTGTTCGTCGCCCTGTACGGACGGGACTTCCGGCACGTCCCGGGCATCGGCTGGTACCGCTGGTCCGGCTACCGCTGGGCCCTGGACGAGGACGACACCGTGGTGTGGGCCGCCGGCGAGATGGCCGAGTCCCTCGCGGAGAACGACCCGAGCGGCCGGTGCAGCACCGCGGAGCTCCGCCGCCACCAGCGCCGGGCCCTGTCCACGTCCGGCATGAAGGCGATGCTGCTCCAGGCGAAGGCCGCCCCCGGCATGGTGCTCAACGCGGCACGCCTGGACGCCGACCCGTACGCCCTGTGCACGCCGAACGGGGTGGTCGACCTGGCCACCGGGCAGCTGTCGGCGCCGGACCCGGAGAAGCACTTCCACTCGCGGGCGACGAGCGTCTCCGCCCGCGCGATGTCGACACCGCGCTGGGACCGGTTCCTCACCGACACCTTCGGCGACGACGAGGACGGCCGGGCGCTCATCGACTTCCTGCACGAGCTCCTGGGGTACTCGATCACCGGGGACGTCGGCGCGCAGATCATGCCGTTCCTGTACGGGCAGGGGAAGAACGGCAAAAGCGTCCTCCTGGACGTGATGGTCAAGCTCCTCGGGGACTACGCGGACGCCGCCCCGCCCGGCTTCCTCATGGCCCGACCCTTCGAGGGACACCCCACGGACCTGGCCGAGCTCCACGGCCGCCGCATCATCGTGTGCTCCGAGCTGAAGCCCGGCGACCGGTTCGACGAGGCCCGGGTGAAGCTGCTCACCGGCGGCGACCGGATCAAGGCCCGCCGGATGCGGCAGGACTTCTTCAGCTTCACCCCGACCCACAAGCTGTGGCTGCTGGGCAACCACCGTCCCGAGGTCGGCACCGGCGGATACGCCTTCTGGCGCCGTATGAAGCTGATCCCGTTCGAACGGGTCGTCGCGGCGGACCGGCAGATCGACAACCTCGCGGACGTCCTGGTCACGGAGGAGGGCCCCGGCATCCTCCACTGGCTCATCGCTGGCGCCCGCCGCTACCTGAGCGGCCCCCGCGACCTGACCGGCCCGCAGCAGGTCCGTACCGCGACCACGGCCTACGCCGAGACCGAGGACCACACCGGACGGTTCCTGGGCGAGTGCTGCACACTGGATCCCGCCATGCGGGCGGAACAGAGCCAGCTGTACAGCAGCTATACCGGGTGGTGCCGTCTGGAAGGAGCCAACCCGGTGTCGTCCAGGGCCTTCGCCGCCCGGGTACGTGAAACCATCGGCATCAGCACGCCCAAGCAGATGATTCTGTCGAACCAGCGGAAGTTCTACCCGGGCATCGGACTCAACGCCGAAATGGGAGAGACGGTATGAGCGCGCTCATCGAGCCCGAGCAGCTCAGCTCCGAGACGGAACTCGTGTGGCTGGAGGACATCGAGCCACTCGACTACGTCCGGCAGACCCTGGACCGGCTGCCGACCCGCCGGGGCAAGCCGGCCTACCACCGGGCGGGCCGGATGGTCGGCTACGCGATCCTCGGCCCGAAGGCCCGCTCCTCACGCGCCTCGGGCACGTTCGTGCGCCGGGTGTTCTGGCTGCTCCCCCACGACCGTGACGGGCAGCCCACGGGCCTGTACGCGTCCGGCGCGCCCTCCGAGGCCGTCGACCCGCGCACGGTGGCTCCCGGCATCAAGGGCTACAAGACCCAGCGCTCCGAGGGCGGCCCGGAGTCGGCGGCGATGCGGGAACTAGGCATGATCCTGCCTGAGGCCTGAGACCTGAGACCTGAGACCTGCTGCAGAAGAGGGCGGGGGCAGCGACTGTTCGGTCGCTGCCCCCGCCCTCTTCCCCTTCGGTCGCTCGGGTCGATCCCGGCGCAGGCCCCCCAGCGACCGAAGAATCCAGCGCCTCAGCGACTGAGTTTTCGTTGAGTCGCTTTCACAAAATCCCAGGTCAGAGCCGTGTCAGCCCCCCAAGAGCGACCGAAGCGACCCAAGCTCGGACTTTATAAGGACATTCGCGTGCGCGTGTGCGCGTCATAGATAGAAGCCTTCAGTCGCTTCAGTCGCTGTTTGGCCTTACTGGACCCCCCTGACCTGCACTTTCATCTCAGCGACCCAAAAGCGACCGAAACTCCCCCAGTAGCTGTTCTTCGGTCTCATCCACCCAGGCCGCCTTTTTCGGTCGCTGGGGTCACCTTCGGAGCTCCCTCAGTCCGGACAGGGCGGTGTCGATCATCCAGTGCATCACGGGCTCGGGCAGTGCCGGGTTCATGACGGCGCACCGCCGGAGGTCGCCGTCGCGCAGCGCTCGGACCAGCGCCCGTGCGGGCAGCGCGGGATGGCGGGCCGCCGTGTACCGCACGGCGTCGCTCCCGTCGTCGAGGAGGCGGACCGCCGAGGCAGCCGAGAGCCGCGGGTCGACAGCGGCCCGGAGCCGGACCTCACCGTCCTCGTCCCGGCTGAACCTCTCCACCAGAGCGGAGGTGGAGCCGGGGTCGTCCAGCGCCAGTTGACGCAGCCGAGGGTGGGGGTGCGTCGCATAGGGGAGCAGGCCGGTGCGGGGGAAGTTAGGGTGCGTGCGGGGCCGCCCCGGGAAGCTGAGGCTGCCGTTCCACCACAGCCAGACCTCCAGGAGCATGTCGGCCGGGGCGTCGTCGCAGGACTCCGCGAGGAAGAGGCGCACCACCCTGTCCTCGTCCCGCGCGAGGCGGGCGACGACGTCCGGTGGGAGGCGCCGGGCGCGGGCTACGGTGGAGCGCAGCAGCGGGTGGCAGGAGGCGGCGATCCGTCGCATGGCCTCTGCGTCGCCGTGGAGGTCCCGCACCCACCGCACGTCGCGCCGCATGCCGTCCAGATCGAGACCCGTGAGGCACTTCGACCGTTGCGCCTCCGAGAGTTCGGGGTGCACGGACGCCGCCCGGCGCACCAGCTCGCTCTCGTCCTCGATGAGCGCGGCGAGGGCGTCGGCCGGGAGGCAGGGATGAGCGGCAAGGGTCCGCCGGACGTCCTCGTCCTCGTCGGCGGCGAGCAGTGTGAGTGCCTCGGGTCCCGCGTACGGGTTGGCTGCCAGGGCCCGTCGTACGTACGGGTCCTGGTGCGCCGCGAGCAGCGCGGCGACCTCGGGGGCGATACGGCGGGAGGCGACGGCTCCACGATCCGCGGCGAGGGCCTCGTACGCGGCCTGATGCGTGGTGTGGTCGTGTCGCCCCCGGCCGGCTCGTCCCCGGTCGTCCTGGCCGCCGTCCTCCTGCTCGGCGTCAAGCCAGTCCCTGCCGTCCCTGCCGTCCCCGTCGCGCCCGTTCTCCCCGTCGCTCGCTCCGCGGGCGGCTCTCCGTACGGACGCGATCGGGTCGTCGGCCAGGTCCGCCAGGAGGTGCGCCGGAAGGCCCGGGGTCCGGGCGGCTTCGGCGCGTACGAGCGGGGACGGGTCGGTGGCGATCCTGTCGTGGCCGTCGGCCGTCAGGCCCCCACGGGTGGCGGCGATCTCGACCAGGAGCGCGCGGCGTGCCGCGCTCTCCTCGCCCAGGACCAGCGCGGTCCATCGCTCGGGCGCCATGGACCGCTGGTACTCCGCGAGCGCTCCCCGGACCCTCCGGTCGGGGTGGGCGACAGCGGCGTCCAGGACGGTGGCGGACAGCGTGCGGTGCAGGAAGTGGACGACACCCAGGTCGAGCAGCCGGATCAGCACCTCGTCGCTCGCGCCGGCATTGAAGCCGAGCCCCTCCACCCACTCCCCCCAGAGCCGCTTCGGGGGCCGCAGCCGAGCGCCTGTCAGGCTCTCCCACGCGGCCTCGCGGCCCTCGGGGGTCTCCCGTGCCGCCGCGCGGGCCGCCTCCTCGCGCCGCTCCCGGAGTCCGCCCACGGCGACGAGCCAGACCTCGTACTCCTCGCCGGTCACTCCGAGCAGGGTCTCTCCGTCCAGGGAGAGGGTCACGAACTCGGGCCGCCCCGGTCGGTCGCCGAGGACGCCCGCGAGGTCCCAGTCCGGGGTAAGGCGGACCCTGGCCCAGGTGTCGTCGCCTGCGACGTGGATGAGGAACTCACCCTTGGTGTCGAGGATTCCGTGCTCGCGCGCGAGACGGTGCCATTGAGCGTTGAGCGCGGGGACGAGGTCGGGACGGTCGTCGCGTACGACCGCCGTGGGCACGGTCTCGTACGAGGTGACCGGCCGCCAGGCGGCCGCGGGCGTCAGGACGTTCTCCGGTCCCCACCGGCCCGCGATCTCCAGACCCGCACGGTCCAGCAGGGCGACCAGTTCGGCCCTCGTGTGACTGCTTCCCCTGCTTCCCCCCACGTGATTCATGATCACCATCCTGCCGGAGGCCGGGGCCGGCAGGATGGGAGCCGGCAGCCTGGGGCGGTGCCCGTGCCCCGAGCCGCCCGGTCACTCACGTGGTGGGGCCACCCTCACGTCACTCCACCGTCCCCCACCACGCTCCGGCGCGGGCCGCGTCCGCCGCCGGGTGGTCGGTCGCGCCGTCGCGCAGCGCGAGCCGGGAGACGATGCGGTAGCGGTCGCCCCGGTAGAGGGAGCGCACGTACTCGACCGGTCTGCCCACCGTGTCGGAGGTGATCCGGTCGAACAGCAGCGCGGGCGAGAGCACCGGCACGGTCAGCAGGACCGCCTCCTCCTCGCTCAGCACCGTCGGCTCGATGGACTGGACCGCCTGCGCGGTCCGGATCCCGCGCTTCTCGCGCAGGTGGGCGTAGAAGCCGCCCTCCATGTCCGCGATTGTGAGGCCGGGCACCAGGTCCGCCGGGACGTGCAGGTGCTCCAGGGCGATCGGGTCGCCGTCGACGTACCGGAGGCGGGTCACGCGCACCAGCTCGGCCGCTGGGGAGATCGTGAGCTTGCGGCCGATCCGCGCACCGGCACGCACGGTACGGAGTTCGAGCACCGTGCTCGTCCAGCTGCCCCGGCTGCGGGGCACTGCGGCGGCGTGGTGCTCGGCGACCAGCTCCTGGGTGATCTTGTCGGGCGCGACGAACATGCCGCGGCCGTGCTCCCGCACCAGCAGGCCCGTGGCCACCAGTTCGTCGACGGCGGCGCGCAGAGTGGGACGGGAGACGCCGAGAGTGGCGCAGAGGGTCCGCTCGGACGGGATGGCGTCGCCGGGGCGGCGCGCGTCGATGACGGTGAGGAGGTGCTCCCGGACGCGCTCGCGCTTGAGCTCCGTCCGACCTCCGGCGTCCTGCCGGGCGGCGCCCGGCAGCGGCCCGGCCCCCGCGTCCGGCCGCACGGTGTCTCCCGCGTCCGGCCGCGGCCGGTCCCCTCCGCTGGGCCCCATCCCGGTCCCTCCCCGTCGTTTGGTCGGCTGCGCGTCAGTATGCATCTCCCTCGGCGGCGGGGGTCACGAGGCCGTCGCGCGTGAGGTCGAGGCGGGAGACGATGCGGTAGCGGTCGCCCCGGTAGACGGAGTGGACGTACTCGACGGGGCGGCCGGCGGTGTCGAGGGTGAGGCGTTCGATCAGGAGGGCCGGCGAGAGCACGGGGACGTCGAGGAGCGCGGCCTCGTCCTCGCTGACGACGGTGGGTTCGATCGACTGGGTGGCCTCCTGGACGTGGACCTGGTGGCGGTCGCGCAGGTGGTCGTAGAGGTCGCCCGCTTCGAGCTCCTCCGGAGTGAGCGCGGCGCCCACCAGGTCCACCGGGATGTGCAGGTGCTCGATGGCCATGGGCGCGCCGTCGACGAGGCGGAGGCGAGCGATGTAGAGCAGCTCGGCGGCTGGCGAGAGACGGAGTCTGCGGCCGATCCGGGCGCCGGCCCGGATCGTGGCGGATTCCAGGACGGTGCTGGACCAGCTGCCGGAGGCGCGGGGGACGGCGAAGGCCGCGTCGTCCGGGGCGAGACGCTGGGTGATCTTGGCGGGTGCGACGAACATGCCGCGGCCGTGCTCCCGCACCAGCGCGCCCGTGGCGACGAGTTCGCCGACGGCGGCGCGCAGGGTGGGGCGCGAGACGCCGAGCGCGGCGCAGAGGGTCCGCTCGGACGGGATGGGGTCGCCGGGGCCGCCGCTTTCGATCAGGCCGAGGAGGTGTTCCCGTACCCGTTCCCTCTTCAGCACTCCGCTGGATGAGCCGTCCTTCATGCTGTGCCGTCCGTCATGCCGCTCTCCCCACTGGTCAACTGGTAAGCCGGATATTAGTCGGTGGTGTTGACCTGTCACTGACTGAACAGCCCATCTATTCATGGGGATTGACGGCACGATTGGTCCATGCCACCTTCTGGTCACACACCTGACCACTTGACCAATTGGTCAACTCTCCATCGAGGTGCCTGTGAAGACCCTGCCCCGTAGTGCCGCCCTCGCGGTGGCCGCCGTCCTCGCCGCCACCGCCTGCAGCGGCTCGGGCGACCCCGCGGCGTCCGGCGGTGCCGACAAGGTCACCGTCTGGATCATGAAGGACAGCGTCACCGACTCCTTCCTCGCCCGCTTCCGCACGGCCTTCGAGGCGGAGCACGAGGACATCGACCTCGACATCCAGATCCAGGAGTGGGACGGCATCGGCGAGAAGGTCACGGCCGCCCTCGCCAGCAAGGACGCCCCGGACGTGATCGAGGTCGGCAACACCCAGGTCGCGCAGTACGCGGCGAGCGGCGGCGTCCGCGATCTCAGCGACAAGGTGAGCGAGCTGAACGGCGCGGACTGGCTGCCGGGGCTCGCCGAGCCGGGGAAGGTCGACGGCAGGCAGTACGGCATCCCCTGGTACGCCGCCAACCGCGTCGTGATCTACCACAAGGACCTCTTCTCCCGAGCGGGCGTCACCGCTCCTCCGAAGACGCAGGCCGAGTGGCTCGCCGTCACCGAGAAGCTCAACCGCGGCAAGACCCAGGGCATCTACCTCCCCGGCCAGAACTGGTTCGTCCTCTCCGGCTTCGTCTGGGAGGAGGGCGGCGACCTCGCCGTCCAGGACGGCACGGCGTGGAAGGGCGCACTCGACACCCCGCAGGCCCTCGCCGGCATGGACTTCTACCGCCGGCTCCAGGCACTCGGCAAAGGACCCAAGGACGCCGACGAGGCGAAACCCCCGCAGGCCGAGGTCTTCGCCAAGGGCGACGTCGCCCAGATCATCGCCGTGCCGGGCGGAGCGAAGATCGTCGAGGAGCTCAACCCCGCGCTCAAGGGCAAGCTCGGCTTCTTCCCCGTTCCCGGCAAGACGGCCGGCCGGCCGGGTGCGGTCTTCACCGGTGGCTCCGACCTGATCGTCCCGGAGGCCTCCACCCACCCGGAGGCCGCGTACGAGGTCGTGGCGGCGCTGGCGGGCGACACGTGGCAGACGGACATGGCGAGAACGATGAGCTACGTCCCCAACCGCACCTCGCTCGCCCATGTCATCCAGGACGACGCGGGCACGGCCGCGATGGCCGCCGGGGCGACGCGGGGCCGGGCGACGCCCAACTCCCCGCAATGGGCGGCCGTCGAGGCCACCAACCCGATCAAGCAGTACATGACCGCCGTGCTGACCGGCGCCGATCCCGCGACGGCGGCGGCGACCGCGTCCCGGAGCATCACGAAGACCCTCGGCTCGTGAGCCGACCGGAACCGAAGAGCAGACGCAGGGTCCCCGAGCCCGACCAGCGCCCCCGGCCCACCGATGGCCCCCGGCCCACCGATGGCCCCCGGCCCGCCGATGGCCCCCTGCCGGACCAGCGCCCCTTGCCGGATCAGCGCCCCCGGCCCACCGATGGCCCCCGCCCCGCCAGGCCGCCCGCACCCCCGAGTCCCCTCCGACCCGCCCGACTCCCCCGACCCGCCCGACTCCCCCGCCTCCCCCACCGGCAGGCCCTCTGGCCGTACCTCCTCGTCGCCCCCACCGTCCTCGGCGGCGTCCTCCTCCTCGGCTACCCCCTCGTCCGCAACCTGCTGATCTCCTTCCAGCGGTACGGCCTGGGCGAACTCATCCGCGGCGACGCCCCCTTCGTCGGCCTCCGCAACTACACGACCGTCCTCTCCGACCCCGAGTTCTGGGAGGTCGTGCACCGCACCCTCTGGTGGACCGTCGTCAACGTCGTCCTGATCATGGTGATCGGCACACTGGTCGCCCTGATGATGCTGAGGCTCGGCCGGTGGATGCGGATCCTGGTGACGAGCGGCCTCGTCCTCGCGTGGGCGAGCCCCGTCATCGCCACGACCACCGTCTTCCAATGGCTCTTCGCCTCCCGCCTGGGCGTGGTCAACTGGCTGCTCGTCCGGCTCGGCTTCGAGTCCTTCGAGGGGTACTCGTGGCTGGCCGACGGCCCCGCCGCCTTCACCGTCCTCGTCCTGCTCGTGGTCTGGCAGTCGGTCCCCTTCGCCGCGATCACCCTGCACTCGGCGCTGCTGACCGTCCCCGCCGAGCTGTACGAGTCGGCCCGCCTCGACGGCGCCGGCAGCCGGCGGATCTTCCGCTCGATCACGCTGCCGATCCTCCGGCCGATCTTCGGTCTCGTCCTGTGCCTCGAAGTCATCTGGGTCTTCCGCTGCTTCGCCCAGATCTGGGCCGTCACCAAGGGCGGCCCGGGCGAGGCGACGACCACCCTGCCCGTCTACGCCTACCGGGTCGCCCAGTCCCTGCACCGCTACGACCTCGGCGCCGCCGTGTCCACGCTCACCGTCCTCCTCCTCGTGGCGGTGCTGATCGCCTACTTCCGCCAGCTGCTCCGACAGGAGGCCGACCGGTGACCCCGCGCGCCCTGCGCCGACTCCCCCTGAACACGGCGGCGGCGCTCGTCTTCGTCCTGGCCGTCTTCCCGGTGTACTGGATGCTCCTCACCGCCTTCCGGCCCACCCGCGACATCCAGTCCGAGACCCCCCGCTTCCTCCCGGTGTCCGTCACCCTGGAGCACTTCGGGAAGGCCATGGCGGCGGACGGCTTCTGGATCTTCTGGCGCAACAGCCTGCTCGTGACCGCCGGGTGCGTGCTGCTCGCGCTGGTCGTGGCGCTCGCCGCGGCCTTCGCCGTCGCCCGGATGCGCTGGCGCGGCCGACGGGGCTTCATCCTGATGGTGTTCCTCGCGCAAGTGGCGCCCTGGGAAGCGCTTCTGATCCCGATGTACGTCATCGCCCGGGACGCCGGCCTGCTCGACCGGCTGGTGACCCTGAGCCTCGTCTACTTCATGATCACGCTGCCCTTCACCATCGTCACCCTCCGCTCCTTCCTGACCGCCGTCCCGGCCGAGCTGGAGGAGGCCGCGCAGGTCGACGGCTGCACCCGCGCCGTCGCCTTCCGCCGCGTGACGCTCCCCCTGCTCGCCCCCGGGCTGCTCGCGACCTCGCTCTTCGGATTCATCACCGCCTGGAACGAGTTCGCCTTCGCCAACATGTTGATCATCAAGAACCAGGACGACCGCACCCTGCCCGTCTGGCTCTCGTCCTTCTCGAACGTCTTCGGCACCGACTGGGGCGCCACCATGGCCGCCTCCACGCTGTTCGCCCTGCCCGTCCTCGTCCTCTTCCTGGTCCTCCAGGGCCGGGTCGCCGCCGGAATGACCGGCGGAGCCGTGAAGGGATAACGCACCTCGATGCCCCTGCCCCGACTCGTCCCCGAACCCACCCATCTCTCGCGGCTGCCGGGCCTGTTCACCTTCGACACGACGACCGCGCTGAAGGTCACACCCGGCGCCGACGCCGCCGCCCGGCTGCTGCGCACCCTGCTCGGGCCGGCCACCGGCCTGCCCCTGCCCGCCCGCCCGGACGGCTCCGTCGTGCTCGCCCTCGACAGCGCGCTCACCGGTCTCGGCGAGGAGGGGTACGGCCTCACCGTCGGCACGGAGGGCATCCTGCTGCGGGCCGCCCGCCCCGGCGGGCTCCTCGCCGGGGTCCAGACGCTGCGCCAGCTCCTGCCCGTGGACGCCTTCGGCGGCGAGCCCGCGCCCGGCGTCGTGTGGTCCGTGCCCTGCGTGCAGATCACCGACACCCCGCGCTTCCCCTGGCGCGGCTCGATGCTCGACGTGGCCCGCCGCTTCCGCCCCGTCTCCTACCTGCGCCGGTACGTCGACCTGCTCGCCCTCCACAAGCTCAACGTCCTCCACCTCCACCTCACCGACGACCAGGGCTGGCGCATGCCGGTCGCCGCACTCCCCCGGCTCACCGAGATGGGCGGGGTGCCGCACGGCGGTGCCTACACCCGCGCCGACCTCACCGGACTGGTCGCGTACGCGGCGGAGCGCGGCGTCACCGTCGTGCCCGAGATCGAGATGCCCGGCCATGTCCGGGCCGCCCTCGCCGCCTACCCGGAGCTCGGCAACCACCCGGGCCGCACCTATGACGTCTGGGACCGGTGGGGCGTCTGCGAGAACATCCTCGGCGTCCACGACGAGGCCCTCGACTTCTGCCGCACGGTCCTGGACGAGGTCATGGACGTCTTCCCCTCCTCGTACGTCCACATCGGCGGCGAGGAGTGCCCCACCACCGAGTGGCACGCCTCCCCGGCGGCGCGGCGACGGGCCGCCGAGGAGGGACTCGCGGGCCCCGAGGCGTTGCACGGCTGGTTCATGGAACGGATCGGACGGCACCTCCTCGACGCCGGCCGGCAGCCGCTCGGCTGGACCGAGAACGGCGCCGACCTCCCGCCGTACTTCACCGTCATGCCCTGGCGCGACTCCGACCACGGCCGGGTCGCCGTCCGGCGCGGACACCGCGTCGTCATGGCACCCCACCGCACCACGTACCTCGACTACCCCCAGTCCGCCAGTCCCGCAGAGCCGCCCGGTCAGGCGGGGGAGGTCGTCGACCTCCACGCGGTCCACGGCAACGATCCGGCGCCGGCGGACTGGAGCCCCGAGGAGTCGGCCCGGGTGCTCGGCTCCCAGGTCCAGCTCTGGACCGAGTACGTGCCCACCGCCGCGCACGCCGAGTACCTGACGTTCCCCCGGCTCTGCGCCCTCGCCGAGGTCGTCTGGACCGGCCGCCACGACTGGCCCGGTTTTCAGGAACGCCTCAGCCACCACAGGACCCGGCTCGACGCCCTCGGGGTGCCGCGCCGTCTCTCGCCCACATCAGTCCCCACCTGAGGAGAGGAACCACCACCATGAACGACCCCACGAAGAAGACCGCGGGCGGCCTGCGGATCCGCGCCGCCCTCGCCGTGGCCGCGGTGACCGGGCTCGGTGCCACCGCGCTCACCGCGCTGCCGGCGGCCGCGGCCGGTGAGGCCGTCACCGTCCAGTACCGGCAGAGCGCGACCGGCAGCGACCAGGTCGAGCCCTGGTTCAAGGTGGTCAACACCGGCACGTCGAGCGTGCCGTTGAGCCTGGTGAAGGTGCGGTACTACTTCAAGGCCGACGCGGGAGCCTCGTACACCTACGCCTGCTCCTGGGCCGTGAAGGGCTGCGCGAACCTGACCGGTACCTTCGGGACGCCGGCCAACCCGACCGCGACAGCCGACCGCTATCTGGAGGTCGGCTTCACCGCCGGCGCCGGTTCCCTCGCGCCCGGCGCGGACACCGGCGACATGCAGCTGCGCTTCCACCGCTCCAACTGGCAGCCGCTGAACCAGAACGACGACTACTCCTTCGGGCCGGCCCAGACCACGTACGCCAACTGGTCGAAGGTCACCGCGACCGTCGGCGGCGTCCAGGTCTGGGGGACGGCCCCCGCGGGCAACGAACCCACGCCGACGCCGACCGATCCGACCACTCCCCCGCCCACGGGAGCCACGCTCTTCGACGACTTCGACTACACCGGTCACACGGACCCGGCCATCGCGACCCACGGCTGGAGCGTGCGGTCCAACTCCGGCGGCCCCGGAGTGCCGGGTGCCACCTGGGCCCCGGAGAACGTCACCTTCGCCAAGGAGGGCACGAACTCCATCATGAACCTCAGGAGTTCGACCGCCGGGACGGGCGAATCGACCAAGCACACCGAGATCCTCACCCGTGCGAGCAAGTTCAAGAACGGCACGTACGCGGCGCGCGTGCGCTTCTCCGACGCGCCGCTGTCCGGGCCGGACGGCGACCGCGTCGTCCAGACCTTCTTCACCATCAACGACCTCAAGGCCCCGATGGCGGACGACTACGCCGAGTACGACTTCGAGTACCTGCCCAACGGCGGCTGGGGCGAGCCCGCCAACATCCTCTACACGACGTCGTGGGAGACGTACCGGCCCGATCCCTGGGAGGCCGTCAACCAGCACTCGGAGGTCCGGGCGAGCTACGCGGGCTGGCACGACCTCGTCCTGACCATCGACGACAACACGATCGTCTACTACGTCGACGGCCAGGAGTTCGGCCGCCACGACGCCCGGTACCTGCCCGAGCGGCCCATGTCCATCAACTTCAACCAGTGGCTGATCGACCTGGCCGGCCAGACCTCGACGACCCCGCGCGCCTACGACCAGAAGGTGGACTACGTCCTGCACGTCAAGGACCAGGTGCTGACCCCGGCACAGGTGGCGGCCAGGATCGGCGCGTACCGCTCGGCGGGCACCACCTTCGAGGACTCGGTGCCGGCCGTCTCATAACTCCGGGCCACCGACCACCACCGGTACCGGTCTTCATAACGCCGTTATGAAGACCGGTACCGAGTCTCCCGGAGCGTCACTCCGCCCGTGGAACGAGCTCTTCATAACCGGGTTATATCCGGAACCGCCAGCTGTACCGACGGTCCCCGGGCCCGTACACCGAACGGTGCAGCCGACCGACCGGAGGACACCATCCGGTGTACGACCGGATGTCTGCATCAGGTCGACGTGACCGCTCACCCGCCCTCCGTAGGTTCTGGATCACCGCAAAAACACGGAGGAGGACGCCATGACGTCGACAAACACGGCACCGGGACCGGGACCGGGACTACGGGCCCCGCTCCCCCTGCTGGCCACCGGGGCGCTCGCGATGGCCACACTGGAGATGCTGAACCCGGGGTACGACCTGGTGAGCGAGACCCTCAGCCGGTACGTACACGGCACGGCGGGCTGGCTCCTCCCAGTGGGACTGCTGGCTGCCGCCACCGCCTCCGCCGTCCTAGCGATACGGCTCGGCGCAGGGTTCCGGCGTACGGGCAGGGCGGCGCTCCTCGTGTGGACGGCCGGCCTCCTGCTCGCCGTCCTCTTCCCGGCGGACCCGCCCGGCCACTGGAACCGCCCCTCCCCCTCCGAACTCGTCCACGGCAACGCCGCCTTCCTCGCCTTCGCCGCCCTGCCGACCGCCGCCGTACTGCTCCACGGGACACTCGCCGCTCGACGACCAGGCCTCCGTACGGCCCTGACCACCCTCACCGCCGTCTCGGTCACGGCCCGGCGGGTGATCGAGCAGTTCGCGCACCGCCCGGCGGCCCCCGGCGACACCGCCGAACGGCTCGCGGTGCTCACCGCCTGGGAACGCGAGGTGACCCGCCTGATCGCGACCGGCCTGTCCAACGCCCAGATCGCCGCACAGCTCTTCGTCAGCCCGCTCACCGCCAAGACCCACGTCACCCGCGCGATCGCGAAACTCGGCGTCCGCGACCGCGCCCAACTGGTGATCCTTGCCTACGAGACAGCCTGATCCGCGTCGGAGGCTAGGACTCGGCGTCGTGCGCGGCACGAAGCCGCGCAAGGAGGATCGACTGCTGCTCCCGGTCCATCCTGCGCAGCAGCAGGTCGGCGACGGCCTCACCGTCGTGCCAGGGAATCCGCAGCCCCACCTGCAACGACGACTCGGGGGCACCACCCGCCACCCGCCCGGCAACGACCGGGTTCTCCCGAGGCTCGGGAACGGCCTGGGCACCGGACTTCATAACGGCGTTATGAAGGTGGACGGGCAGGGAGGTTCCTGAAGCGCCGCTCTGGTCGACGGCCGGGTTCTTCATAACGCCGTTATGAAGGTCGCCCGACGGCGAGGCTCCCGAAGCGCCGCTCTGCTCGGCACCCGAGCTCTTCATAACGCCGTTATGAAGATGGCCCGACGGCGAGGCTCCCGAAGCGCCGCTCTGCTCGGCACCCGAGCTCTTCATAACGCCGTTATGAAGATGGCCCGACGGCGAGGCTCCCGAAG
>NZ_JBITBZ010000018.1:46363-59450 GCF_044452745.1 Streptomyces sp. NPDC051822
GCGCCGCTCTGCTCGGCACCCGAGCTCTTCATAACGCCGTTATATCCGGAGCCGACCCCCTGCGCGTCGGCTCCGCGGTCCGCGCCGTCCCGCCGGGCCCGCCTCTTGGCCTCACTCGCCGCCGCTTCCCGCGCCTTGATCTCCTTCAGCCGGCCCTCCTGCTCCTCCGGCTTCCTGTTCCCGATCCGGCGCAGGTGCGCGGCCTGCTCCGTCCCGTCCTTCAGCCGCTGCTGCAGCGCGGGCGTGAGGTTCAGCAGGGCAAGCCGCTGGGACACCCAGGCCTGCGTCCGGTGCAGACGCTCGGCCAGCTTCTCCTGCGTGCCGTGCAGCTTGAGGAGCTGCTGAAGGGCCTTGGCCTCGTCGAGGGGATCGAGGTCCCTGCGGTGGATGTTGGCGACGAGCGCGGATTCGAGGACGGCGTCGGGATCGGCTCCGAGCTCGTCGTCGAGCATGACCTTGAGCGTGCCGAGGCCGGCCTCGCGTGACGCGGCGAGGCGGGAGTTCCCGTCGATGACGACGTACTGGGTGTCGGGCTCGAGGTCGGCCTCGCGACCGGGGTGGGCCTGGAGGTAGGCGAAGCGGGTCATGATGCTGATGGCCGTCTTCTGGCCGTGGTCCCGCAGGCTGTTGGCCAGGTCGGTCAGGTCGCCGAGTTCGCTCCGGGGGTTGTCCGGGTTCAGGCTGACCGCGTCGAGAGGCAGCTCGGTGGGCGCGGCGACGCCTTCCGTGGGGGCGCTGGTCGCCTGGTCGATGGCGGCGCGGCGGGCGCTGACCGGTCGGGCCCGCTGGAAGGAACTGCCGGCGCCGAGGAGTTCGGCCTTGCTCACGAGATCTCCCTGGCGAGTGCGCGCATGCCGACGGCCTGGTCGCAGCGCGGGGCGTAGGCGAGGAGCGGCCTCTTCATGCGTACGGCCTCCTTCTGTTCCTTGAGGTCGCCGATGACGCCGACGACGCGGGGATCCTTTATGTCGATCCAGCCCTGCAGCGACGAGGTGGCGATGAAGCCGCGGCGGGCGTCGTACTGGTTGACGACGATGCCGAGGTAGTCGAGGTCGAGGGCCATGTCGGTACGGAGGTCCTCCAGCTGCGACGTGAGGAGGTCGTACGCGTCGGCGGAGCTGTCCTCGGCCTGGACGATGACGAGGATGCCGGAGTTGCCGGGCTCTTCCCCGTCGCGCCGGCGTCCGTAGTGGGCGGCGGCGTCCATGCTGAGGCCGAGGCTCGGCGGGCAGTCGACCACGATGACGTCGTAGTCCTGTTCCACGGAGCCGAGGGCGCGCTCCAGGGCGGCCTCCCGGGCGCGTACGCCGGACAGCTTCACGTCGAGCAGGAAGGCGTCGGTGCAGGCGGGGAGCAGGTGGAGGCGGTCGCCGAACCGCTCGTCGTCGACCTGCACGATGAGGTCCTGCAGCCGGCCCTTGGCCTCGCCGGACATGTGCTTGGTGAGGCTGTCGCCCTCGATGGGCAGGGGCGTGTGACCGAGCTGGCTGGTCATGTGCCCCTGGGGGTCGAAGTCGATGAGGAGCACGCTGAGGCCGAGGCCGGGGAGTTCTTCGTAGTCGAAGGCGTCGGTGGTCTCTTCGATGAGGGCGGCGAGGTGCTTGGAGATACGGACCATGTGGAGCTGGTCGGAGTCCTCGGCCATCGCCTCGCCCACGCCGGCCGCCACGGCGGTCTTGCCGACGCCGCCCTTCTGGTTGCAGACGATGATGCGTCGGACGTACCGGGGCCGGAGGACGGCGGGCGCCGGGTTCTTGTCGAGCCACAGGGCGACGGACTGGGAGAGGCCCTGGACGATGGAGACGCCCCGGGCGGCGCAGTCGGCGCGGAAGCCGTCCCACTGTCCTTCGGGAAGGAAGGTGGAGAAGGACTTGGCGCCGGAGGTGTCGATGGGGGGCAGGTTGGAGCCCAGCCCGCGCCAGGCGGTGATGCCGGCTTCGACGGCGTTCTGGATGCCGATGCCGTGCTGAGCGCTGCGAACCTTCAGATCGCGTTGCAGCTCGGCCGGAAGTTTCGAGACGACCTTCTCGCGGTCGCCGGGGGAGGGCTGAGTCATACGCGACACCTTACTAACATCCAAGATCGCTTCAAGCATCAACACGATAGGTTCACCGACGAAATGGCCTCGTCGTCCTTCATAACGGCGTTATGAAGGACGACGAGACGGGGTGCTTCATAACCGGGTTATGAAGCACCGGCCGAACGAGAGCTTCCACAACCGGGCCATAACGGACGCCCGGGCGAGGATCCTCATAACGCCGTTATGAAGACCGGCCCGGCGGGGACCTTCATAACCCGGTTATGAAGACCGGCCCATGACGGCACGACAGCCCCGGACGACGGGAGCGACCGCGCGACCGGCGGACCGGTCGAACCGCCGCGATCAGCCCTGCCGGCCGTCGCCCAGGATCCCCCGGTCGTACGCCGCGGCCACCGCGGCCGCGCGGTCGCTGACGCCCAGCTTGGCGTAGAGGTGCGTGAGATGGGTCTTGACCGTGGCCTCGCTGATGAACAGGGCGCGGGCGATCTCCCGGTTCCCGCTGCCCCGGGCGACCAGCCCGAGAACTTCACGCTCGCGGGCGCTCAGGGAGGTGCGGGTGACGGAGGGGCCGCGGACCCGGGAGACGAGGCGGGTCGCGACGGCGGGGGAGAGGACCGTACGGCCGTCGGCGGCGGCGCGTACCGCGGTGAAGAGGTCTTCGCGCGGGGCGTCCTTGAGGAGGTAGCCGGTGGCGCCCGCCTCGATCGCGGGCAGGGTGTCGGAGTCGGTGTCGTACGTGGTGAGGACGAGGACCTTGCTTCTGGCACCCCGGCGGGCGAGCTCGGCGATCGCGTCGACCCCGCCGCCGCCCGGCATCCGCAGATCCATCAGGACGACGTCCGGGTCGAGGCGGCCGGCCAGCTCCACCGCCTCGACGCCGTTCGAGGCCTCGCCGAGCACCTCGAAGTCGGGCGCGGAGTCGAACATGCCGCGGAGCCCGTCGCGTACGACGGGATGGTCGTCGACGACGAGAAGGGTGATCGTCCGGTCAGTCATGGCGCACCAACGGTACGCGGGCGGAGATCGCGGTGCCCTGCCCCGGCTCGGACTCGATGTCGACGGTCCCGGCGAGGCGTTCGGCGCGGGCGCGCATCCCGCCGAGCCCGAAGCCGCCCGACGCGCCCCGCGGAGGCAGGGTGCGCGGATCGAAGCCGCGGCCGTCGTCGCGCACGTCCAAGGTGACCTCGCCGTCCATGTAGGAGAGGGTGACGCCGACGCGGGTGGCGCGGGCGTGCCGGGCGGCGTTGGCCAGGGCCTCCTGACCGATGCGCAGGAGCGTGGCCTCGATCTCCTCGTGCAGGGGCTCGACGGTGCCGGTGGCGGTGAACTCGGCCCGTACGCCCGCCCGTACGGACCACTCGGCGACGGTCTTCTTCAGGGCCTCGTGCAGCGCGTCGTGCTCGAGGGCGCCGGGGCCGAGGTCCTGCACCGAGCGGCGGGCCTCCCCGAGGCTCTGCCGGGCCAGGGCCTGGGCACGTTCGAGGTGCTCGCGGGCGACGGCCGGATCGTCGGCCGCGGTGACCGCCTGGAGCTGGGTGATGATTCCGGTGAGGCCCTGGGCCAGGGTGTCGTGGATCTCGGCGGCGAGCCTGCGCCGTTCGTCGTCGACTCCCGCCTCGCGCGCCTGGAGCAGGAGCTGCGTGTGGAGCCCGGCGTTCTCGGCGAGGGCCTGCTCCAGGCGGGCGTTGGTCCGTTCCAGCTCGGCCATGGTGGCGGCCTTGGCCCGGGCCTCCTCGGCCTCCTTCTCGCCGAGGGTGCCGAAGATCAGGACGAGCGCGGCATGGAGGGCGAAGATCACCCCGAAGAGCATCCACGCGGCCGCCGAGGCGGGGGGCAGCCCGCCGGACTGAGACCCCGCCATCGTGACGGCGGTGACGAGGAGTCCGGCTCTGACCCGGCGCGGTGGCAGCAGGTGGTTGGCGTCGAAGTAGCCGATGACCGCGAAGATGGAGAAGAGCGGGTTCAACCAGGTAAGCACGAAGGCGAGGGCGGTACGTGCGGCGTAGTAGAAAGCCCCGCCGGACGCACGCTCCGAGCGATTCCTGTCCCACCACACCTGCAGGACGAACGCCCCCGCGACGAGCACCCCGGCCGCGTACATCTCAGCGCGGGTCATGAAGAAGGACGCGGTGCCCGCGCCGACCGCCGAGGCGAAGGCGAGCAGCGCGTAGGGACCCCAGCGGTAGAACTTCCCCCACCGTTCCTCGGCGCTGGGTGCCTGGCTCGTCATGGCGTCAAGCATGCCGTGTCCGCCCGCCCCCAGCCCACACTCCTCGACCTCGCCCCGCACGATCATTCCCAGCGGAACCAGCGGACCGCGGCGCCGATCAGCAGAGCCGCCCAGAGGCCGGTGACCCCGAGGTGCGACCAGCTCGGCCAGTCGCCCGCGGCCGCCTGGTCGAGCGACTGGGAGGCGGCGCCGAACGGCGTCAGCACGACGACGTCCCTGAGGAGTTCGGGCATGACCTGTACGGGAGCGTAGACACCGGCGGTGAACATCATCGGGAAGAAGGCGATCGTGCCGACGGTCTGCGCGATCTTCGTGGTGCGGGAGAGCGCGGAGACGGCGGCGCCGAGTGCCAGCCCGGCGAGCACGGTGAGGAACATCGCCAGGACGTAGCCGGCGGGCTGCTCCGGGAGCGCGACGCCGAAGGCGAGCCTGCCGATCGCGAGGGCGAGGAGTACGGAGAGCAGGATGGCCGCTCCGTGGAGCACGATCTGTGCGGCGAGCAGGGACTTGGGGCTGGCGGGCGTGGTGGACAGGCGCCGGAGGATGCCGCGTTCGCGGTAGCCGGTGAGGACGCCCGGCATGGTCTGCGCGCCAGCCACGAGCACGGACAAAACCACGGCCACGGGGACGTACAGATCGATCCCCCGGCGGCCGCCGAGCGCCTCGTCCGCCTCCCGGAAGGAAGGGACGAGTCCGAGGATCGTGAGCAGCAGGCTGGGGAACGCGATGATCCAGAAGAGCACGGCGGGTTCGCGGCGGAAGAGCCGGGCCTCGGACCTGAGCACGGCGGCGGAGGCACCGGACCTGACGGAACCGGCGGAATCAGCGACACCGGGGGAGGGGGCAGGGGTCACGGGAACAGACATGTCATGCCTCCTGAGCGGTGAGGTCGAGGAACGCCTCGTCCAAGGTGGCGTCCGCGACCCGCAGTCGGCCCGCCGTGATGCGGTGCCTGGCGAGCAGCGAGAGAACGGCGGTGACGGTCTCGTCGGTCCCGTTGATGACGAACCTGCGCTCAGCCCCTTCCCGTCCGGAAGCGACGACGGAAGCGACTGCGGAGGCGGTCACGGAGGCGACGCCGGGCAGCTCCGCGAGCTCCCGCTCGTCGAGCGGGAGCGAGGGCGTGAACGAGATGACGGTCGAACTCGCGGCCCGGCCGATCACTCCCGCCGGGGTGTCGAGCGCGACGACCCGGCCCTTGTCGATGACCGCGACCCGGTCGCAGAGCCGCTGCGCCTCCTCCATGAAGTGCGTGACGAGCAGGACCGTGACCCCCGAGTCCCTGACCTCCTCGATGAGCTGCCAGGTGTCACGACGGGAACGCGGGTCGAGCCCGGTGGTGAGTTCGTCGAGAACGACGACCCTGGGGTCGCCGACGAGGGCGAGCGCGATGAACAGGCGCTGCTTCTGGCCTCCGCTCAGGCGGCCGAAGCGCGTGCCGAGGCTGTCGGTCAGACCGAGGCGCAGCGCGAGCCGCCGCCAGTCGGTGGGCTTGCGGTAGAAGGCGCTGTAGAGCTCCAGCGCCTCCTGCACGGTGAGCTTGGCCTGCAGCTCGCTCTCCTGCAGCTGGGCGCCGAGGAGCCGGGTGACCCGGTCGTGGTCGGCGATAGGGTCGAGGCCCGCGACCCGTACTGTGCCGGAGTCGGGGATCCGCAGGCCCTCGACGCATTCGACGGTGGTGGTCTTGCCCGCACCGTTGGGGCCGAGGATCCCGAAGATCTCGCCCTCTTCGACGGCGAAGTCGACACCGTCGACGACGGTCCTGCCCCCGTAGGCCTTGCGCAGGCCTCTGACTTCGATGACTGACATACGCAGATGCTGGCGCCCCGCAGGGAACCGGGGCATCGCCCATCGAGCTCGAAGCGCCATCAGCCGATCGGCTGATGGCGGAGTAGGACGGCACGGCCGTACGCGTTCCGCACGCGATGAGCACGCACGTTGTACGCCATATGAGCGGCATATGTGCGCGGAAAGTACAAACGACGAGGGTAGGCTCCTCTGAGGAGGTGTTCTCATGCCCGGGTTGTTCGATGCGGTCGACGCACTGCTGGCGTCTCGCGCCGCCCTGCCGCCGCCGGAAGAGCGGAAGCGGCTGCGGCAGGCCCATGCCCTGACAGTCGACGAGGTGGCCGCCGCGCTCCAGGTGCGCCGGGCCACGGTCACCAGCTGGGAGTCCGGCAGGACGGAACCGCGTCCACCGGAGCGCGACGCGTACGCCCGCCTCCTGGACGGCCTGGCCAAGCTCTACCCGGCGCCGGCCGAGGACGAAAAGGAGGAGGCGGAGGCGACGGAGGAAGAAGAAGACCCCGAACCCCCCACCGATCCCACTCCCGCCCCGCAGCCCACCGCTACTCCGATAAGGGGCACGCGGACAACGGGCGCTCGGACAACAGGTGGCACCACCCCCACCGCCGTCAAGGACGACCGCTTCGCGAACGGCCCCCTCGCGGTAATCGATGTCGACAGGAACAGCGACGGCGACGGCGACGGCGACGCCGCAGGCCAGGTACTGGCGTACTGCCAGGGCGGCCTGATCCTGGAGGTCCCCGCCAAGTCGCTCCCGTCGCTGGTCGAGTGGACGCTGACCGAGGGCAGGCTGGGCCAGCCGAGGCTGTCGGGCCCGGGCAAGGACGCCGACCCGCTCCTCGTCCTCACCGAGGCGGCGCTGAACCGCTTCGGCCTCCCGACGTCCCTCACCCCCGAGGAGCGGACCGCCGGGCGGATCCCGGAGGCCCACAAGGTCGTCAAGCAGCTGAAGCGCGCGCAGTGGCAGCTGACGAAGCGCGGCTTCGGGCCGTGGGCACGGATCTACCGTCCGGCCACGGGCTCCGAGCGGGCCTGCGTCCAGCTGTGCATCCCGTCCTGGGGCGCGCTCGACCCCCGCCACTGGGACGGCGCCGGATCCCTCCCGCCGGCGGACCTCGCCCGCGTTCTGGGCGTCTTCGCGGCGCGGGTGATGACGCCGCGGGGCTCCACGGCGGTGACCGGCCTGGAGCTGATGACGGCCCTTCACCCGCCGACCCGGGCGTCCGAGCCCGACGCGGACGGCAAGCGGCACTCCGAGCACAACCCCGGGAGCCTGGGCAAGGAGCCGGTCGACCCGGCGCCGTGCGAAGCGATCGACGGCCACCCGCTCCTCAAGGACCTGCCCCGCTTCTACGTCCGCGGGCCGGCCGAGAAGATCTTCGAGGAGGCGCACGACTGGGCCAGGCCGCTCACCGACGACGAGTGCATGCGCGCCCACCTGGTGGGCCTCGACGTGAACATGGCGTTCGCCGCCGGCGCGAACGGCCTGATCGTCGGCCTGGGCGCGCCGACCCACGAGAAGAACCCGGTCTTCGACCCGAAGCTTCCGGGCGCGTGGCTGGTGGACCTCTCCCACGTGGACCTGTCGCGCGTGAAGGTCGGCAAGGAGTGGGTGGACCTCCGCGGCGACCTCCTGCCGTCGCCGTTCACGCCGAAGGGCGACCGCCCGACGGGCCCGGCCTGGTACGCGACGCCCACCGTCGCGTACGCGGTCGAGCTCGGCTACGAGGTGGCGCCCACCGAGGCGTACGTCCGCCACGACAACGGCCGCTACCTGGACAGCTGGTACGCCAGACTCCGTGACGCGTACCTCGCCACGATGGCGGACCTCGGCGTCCGGGCCGACACGAGCCCGGAGGACTTCCTCAAGGCGATGGACGGCTACAAGAAGCGCGATCCGGAGCTGGCGATCGTCGTCTCGGCGATCAAGGCGACGGTGAAGGGCGGCCTGGGCAAGCTGCGTGAGCGCCCGCGCGGGGAGGGCTGGCGGCCGGGCGAGCCGTGGC
The DNA here is from genome assembly GCF_044452745.1 of Streptomyces sp. NPDC051822. Taxonomy (NCBI): domain Bacteria; kingdom Bacillati; phylum Actinomycetota; class Actinomycetes; order Kitasatosporales; family Streptomycetaceae; genus Streptomyces; species Streptomyces sp. NPDC051822. The sequence goes on from NZ_JBITBZ010000018.1 coordinate 54,447, forward strand.
GGGCGCTGGCCCGCCCCACCTGGCGGCCGGACATCCGCGCGGCGGTCATCTCCCGTACCCGTGTCAATCTCCACCGCAAGGTCGTGAAGCACGCGGCGTTCACGGGGCAGTACCCTGTCGCGATCCTGTCCGACTGCGTCGTGTACGCCGTGGACGGCACGTCGCCGCTCGACTTCCTGCCCTACCGGCAGGGCAAGGCGCTGCCGGGCGGTTTCAAGCTCGGCGTCAACCCGGGCCTGGTCAAGCACGAGGGCACGCAGACCGTCCTGTGGGGCGAGGGAGTCCGGGAGCAGTACGAGGCGCCCGAACTGAACCTGGCCCGCTACATCAAGGCCGGCATCGTCTCCGATGCCGACAGCGGGGAGTAGGTAGGCGATGGGCGACTTCGACGACAGCCTCGACGAGGCCGTGCACAAGGCGTTCACCCGCCCGGTGCCGAAGAGCGCGGGCGCGCGGATGCGGTTCCTGGTCAGGCAGCTGGGCGGCACCAGGCAGGTCGCCCAGCTGCTCGGCATCTCCCAGCGCACCGTCGAGCGGTACGTGAAGGACCAGATCAAGAAGCCCCGGCCCGACCTCGCCGCACGCCTGGAGCGCGAGGTGAAGCTCAGGTGGCAGCCGCAGGTCCAGGCGAGGGCCCGGCGGAAGGCGGCGTCGACGACCGGCATCGTTATCGACATCCACGCCCGCTTCGGCTACACGGGGGCTCCGGAAGGCACCACGGACCAGGACCGCATCCGACACCTCACGGTGGCCCTCCCGCCCCCGTACGCGGCCCGCCTCTTCGACGCCCAGCAGCAGGGCGCCGCGGACAACGAACTCCAGCAGATCGCGGCCAACTCACTCCGGGAGGTCTACTTCCAGGACGACGGCCGCCGAGCGGGCTCCCTGCGAGAGGTGGAGATCAACGACCTCCTGAGCCTGGAGTTCGAACTGTAGAAAACGCATGAGGCCCGGATCCAAAGGATCCGGGCCTCAAACCATTCAGTAGCGGGGACAGGATTTGAACCTGCGACCTCTGGGTTATGAGCCCAGCGAGCTACCGAGCTGCTCCACCCCGCGTCGGTAGGCACAACACTACGCCACCCACGACCCCCCGATGACCAACCAAGCCCGCCGACGTCAGCCGTTCGGTGCCTCGAACCCACCGCGGTCCGGAAGGTTCCCACAGGGGCCCTCGGGCACGGGGTGCTCGATCACGCCATCCAGAACATCCCCTCTGACGTCTTCGATGCCACTCACGAGCGCGCGACCGCGGGAGACGAGAAGGTAAGGCTGGGAAGCGACCAGCTGATGGGCCGTCTCCCGCTCGGTCAACGTGGCCGGCGCGACCGCAGTGCCCGCCCGGACCAGGACACCGAACGCACCGTCTCCGCCGACGTTGAGCGGCCGACGTCCGTGGCGAAGCGGTTCACCTGGTGCTACGGCCCGCCTGTGTCAGTGGTGGTGGCTAGCCTGCGTCGAGGCCGAGGGTCGGCGACGAGGGAGGGGTTCTGCAGTGGGCGGCAACACGTGGATGGCGACCGGGCCGTACCAGGAGGATCTGGCGGCGGCGTTCCGACAGGCTCAGCACCAGGAGTTGACGAAGGATGATCACGGCTTTCCGGGGCGGGGAATCGGCGAGCTGTGGGAGGACGAGGGCTGGCGGGAGTACATCCTGACCGGAGGCACCTGCACGGTGCTCGACTTCTACGCGCTGATCGACGCCGACGCAGGTGACGAGTTCGCCATGATGCGCCCCTTGACCGAGAACGAGATACGCAGCTGGGCTCCCGACGGCCGGCCCACACACGACCAGTGGGAAGCCGAGTGGCGTCGACTGCTCGACCCGATCGACCGTGGAGTGGGCCGGTGCACAGTGCTGTACCGGGATGGCGAACCAACCGAAGTCGCCTACTGGGGCTGTACCGCGGACTAAAGGCGAGCGCTGGTCAAACTCGGTTACTCCACTGGCAGTACGGAGAACCGTGGCAGTATTGCCACCGAAACACGGCAGCGTCGACACGAAACTCGCCTGAACGTCAGCTATGGATTGACCTTCGCCTCTGAGGTGGTTTCGAGCGGCGTCTGACGTACCGCGCCGCGTTTGGTGGCACGCCCACCGGCTCCTCGCCCCGGCCCTCGCCGCTCATCCCCAGCTCACGACAGGCTGCATTCGTATCTCACGTTTATGCAGGTCAGAGTGGTGCTCCTTTTATAATCTTCAAGGGGCCCGGGGCTTCCCGCGCCCGCCCTCACGTGGTGGTGTGGGGCGTGGGGTTGGCAGGAGCGGGCCACTTGACGGTAGCGCTGTCGAAACCGTTCTGTTTCAGGGTGCTGAAACGAAAGGGCTGGCACACCATCGGCGTCTGCTCGTTGGAGTAAACGTTTACGCGGTTCGGCGGTCCGGTACGGCGGACAGGTGCCGTGGAGCGTCGGGGAGCGAGGGCTCGGGCAGTTCGCCGGCTCTGATGGCCTCGTTCGCCGTGTGCAGGGCTTCCTCCATCTCCTCCAGGTTGGAGTACCCGGCGAAGTAGGGGTGGATGAAGTAGCTGCGGTAGCGGTTGTGGGGGCGCAGGACGACGTGGCGCTCGACCAGTTGGTTCATCGCGATCGACGTCCGGTTTTTACTGAGGGGCACGGACTGCGCCAGCTCGGCCTGTGAGGCGTTCACTTCGCCTCCGGGGCGCTGGACCTCGGCCATGGTGCTCAGAAGGTCGTAGGCGGCCTTGGAGAGCCCCAGACGGTGCAACATCGCGTACCCGAGGTGAGCCTGGATCAGCATGCCTGTTCCTCCACGTCGTCACCGAACGCCAGCTGCCGCGTACGGGGCTTCGGTGCCACTGGCGGCTTGAATCGGGGGAAGCTCTCCTCGGCGGCTTCCTCCACGTCATCTTCCCGCATCTCGGGGAAGTGCTTCCGGAGCGCGGCCTTGGCATCCTGCCGTAACGCTTCCAGGATCTCCTGCTGCACGTCACCGTTGCCCATGAAGCAGATGATCGGGTTCACCAGGATCATCGAGTTCGGCCGACGCTGGATCATGTGCCAGCCCTCCAGCTTGCCCAGAGCCTTGGTCACGTTCGCCCGCTCGATGCCCAGATGCGTGGCGATCTTCGCGTGAGTGCTTTTGAATCGGCCCTTCCGCTGCCATCCCATGCACAGCACCAGCACGGCCGACTGGGCCGGAGACATCCCGTGCCGGGCGATCAGCACGGCCAGGATGTCTGACAGGAAGTCGTTGCTGACCTGACTGTAACCGTTGCGCCCGAACGCCTCGTGCGGCGCGCGGTAGCGGTACTCCACGCTCGCTGCCTGGACAGGCCGTCCAGGCTTCGGCGGATTGCGTTCCAGCGCCTCCACGAAGCTGTCGGCAAGCGACTTCGAACTCGCAGGCTCAGTGCCCTGCTTCGCGGACCGTGGGCCCCTGGTGTTGGAGCGCCTCGCGCCTCCGGGTACCCCCGCCATGGCCCCCCCGCTTCGTCGATCTCCCTGGTCCATCGGCACTTTAGTCGATTTTGGCCACGCAGACAGGGACAATTATCCCTTCCCGCGTGGCCCCCTGGTGTCGATGCCGACACACGCCTCGGGGCATCACGACGCTCGGATACGCGTCTGATCAGGGACGATCTAGATTTGTCCCTGTTTCCGTGATGAAAATTACTCTCTGTGTGTCGGAGAGAGCACAAAACCCAGGGTCGATGTGTCAGAACCAACACATACCTCCTCGTAAAATCGCAGGTCAGGACGGGTTTCTCGTGAGGGCCCTCTTTTCCCTAAGACGCACGCGCGCGCGAGGGCCACATCAGGGCCTCGGACTCGTGGGCTAACCGCGCCGACGGCTCGGGTGACTGCTCCCCGCTCTTGCCTCTGGGAGCAGTCGGCCCACGGAGGTACGTACGGGACCCTCAGCGGCTTCCTGCGGCTCCGGGGGCCTCGTTGCCAGTTGACTGCCGCTGGCGGCCGTCGACGGTCTGCGCCGCACTGGTGGCCCGGATCCGACGTGACTGAGGGGGCTTCGTGTGCGGCGCCGTGTGTTTGTGAGGTGTGTTGTGTGGGGTTGTCAGGGTGGGTGTGTCTCCGCAGACAACCACTCGATCGTGTGGTCGGGTCCGACGTGGTTGGGCTGGCTTTGGGTGCGGGTGGTGGGTGGCTGGAGCGTTGCTGAGTCTGGGGTGGTGCGGGGTTGTGACGGCCAGACAGGGGGATGCGTGGCTGGTGTCTGTGGGTGGTTCGCCGCTCGGCGCGGGGGGCGTGCGGCTTGTGTTGTCTCCCGTGCGCTGGTTGTTCGGCTTTCGGGTTTTTGGGGGGTTGCTGTTCTGTGGTTGGGTTGAAGCTTTTAAAGGTTGTGTGTTTTGTGTGTGGGTGGGTTTCGGTTTGATGTGTAGTCAAAAACGCTTCTGTAAGGGTTGTTGGGGGTACCTTATATTTTTGCCGTTGTTACATGCTGCATCAGTTTGATGCAGAATTCGTCACAGGTAGCTGGCGTCACCTACAGGTAGCCGACGTCCCGGGTACTCCTCATCTTTGGTGGGGGAGTGCAGTGGACCCACCGTCCCCTGGGGTCTCTGTTTCATTGCATGGTGTGTGCTTCGCGCAGCGAAGCGTGTCCTTTTGGTTTCGGGAGCGCAGCGGACGAAACCCTCTTCCCTTCTGTGGGGTAAGGGGTGTGGGTCGCGTAGCGGCCGGCTTCTTCTCTTCCGTGTAGCAGAAACCCAACTCCCATGCTATGCAGGGGGGGTTGGGTTTCCCTTAGCGGGTTTCTGTGGTACTGCGCGCAGCGCAGTACCTTGCCTGCCATCGCGCGCAGCGTGATGGCTCCGGCCTACGAAACCGCGCAGCGGTGTGGCTTCTCCTGTACACCGCGCAGCGGTGTAGCCCCTCCCCCCAGCGCGCAGCGCTGGGGAATCCGCTGAAGGGGGGCCGCGCACCGGCCCCCCTTCAGCTCCCGCGGAGCGGGAGCTGAACACCCGCGCGCAGCGCGGGTGTTCGCTTGCATACCGCGCAGCGGTATGGAACCCGCTCCGCGGG
>NZ_JBITBZ010000019.1:0-54398 GCF_044452745.1 Streptomyces sp. NPDC051822
GGCCCGACCCTTGTTCCCCCACCCGCCCCCCTCCCGAACCCCCCCCCCCGCGCGGGGGGGCCCGCGGCGGGCACCGGGGGCGGGGGTGACGCCGGTGCACCGGCGTCACCCCGCGGGTCAACGGTGCGGCGTCACTTCGCCAGGAAGGCGAGGAGTGCGGTGTTGACCTCCTCCGCGTGGGTCCACAGCAGGCCGTGCGGGGCGCCCTCGATCTCGACGTAGTCGGCGGACGGCAGGGCCTTGTGGAAGGGGCGTGCGGTGCCCTCGGCCGGCAGGATGCGGTCGGCGGTGCCGTGCAGGATCAGGGCGGGCACGTCGACGGCGGGGATGTCGGCGCGGAAGTCGGTGTACCAGGTCGCCGGCGCGGCGGACGCGGCGAAGGAGCCGCCGCGGGCGGCGGTGTTCCAGCTGTTGCGGACGGCCTCCTCGCTGATGCGGGTGCCGAGGTTCTCGTCGAGGTTGTAGAAGTCGTTGAAGAAGGCCGTGTAGTAGGCGTACCGGTCGGCCTTGACGGCGGCGACGACGCCGTCGAAGAACTCCTTCGGCGCGACGCCGTCGGGGTTGTCGTCGCTCTTGAGCAGGCAGGGCTCGAGCGAGGCCAGGAAGGCGACCTTGGCGACGCGGTCGGAACCGTACGTGGACACGTAACGGGCGACCTCGCCGGTGCCCATGGAGAACCCGACGAGGACGGCGTCCCGCAGGTCGAGGGTCTCCATCACGGTGTTCAGGTCGGCGGCGAAGGTGTCGTAGTCGTAGCCGGTGGTCGGCTGCGAGGACTGCCCGAAACCGCGGCGGTCGTACGTGATCACGCGGTGGCCGGCGTCGAGCAGCGCGGCGCTCTGGCGCTCCCAGGAGCGTCCGTCGAGCGGGAAGCCGTGGATGAGGACGACGGGCTGACCGGCGCCCTGGTCCTCGAAGTACAGCTCGACGGGGTTGGTGTTCTCCTGGCCCACGGTGATGTACGGCATGGGGATGCTTCCTCGATTCGGGTCGGCTGGTCCGCGCCTCGAAGCGGCGCGGCATGCCCGTCACGCTAGGACCGGACCCGCACCTCCTGTTGCCGTACCGCGCACCACTCCTTGCACGGGGGCGCAGAGGTCGCTCAGCCGCCGGTGGCCGTTCCGGTGTCGTCCTCGGCGAGCACGACCCGGGCCAGGTGGACCCTGGAGCGCACCGAGAGCTTGCGGAAGATCGACGCCAGATGGGTGTTGACCGTGTGCGGGGAGACGACGAGGGCCTCCGCGGCCGACCGGTTGGTGTGGCCCGCCGCGATCAGCCGGGCCACCTTGCGTTCCGAGGCCGTGAGCGCGTCCCAGCCCTGTCCGGGGCGCGGCCGGGGGCCTCCGGTGCGTCGGCCGGAGCGGCTCGTGGCCCGGTCCGGATCGGCCCGCACCCGGTCGGCCTCCGCGTCGGCCCCCGCCTGGGCGTAGATGTCGTGCGCCCTGGTCAGGGCGGGTGTGGCGGCGGGGTCGCCGGCCGCGAGCAGGGCGCGCCCGAGGTCGGCGGACGCGGCGGCGAGGGGCAGCGGCCGGGGGCCGGTGAGGAGGACGCGGACCGCTCGCTCCAGGAGTCCGTGGTCGGCGTTCACCAGGCCGGCCGCGTGGGCGGCCGTCCCTTGTGCGGTCGGCACGGAAGGGTTGCGGGTGGCGTGCTCCGCCGCCTGGACCGCGAGTTCCTCGGCCAGGTTCCGGTCCCCGCCGCGCAGGGCGATCCGCACGGCCTGGACGACATGGGGGCGCAGGAGGCGCCATCGGAGGAAGGGGTGGTCCCGCTGCGCGGCTCGGACCAGTTCGGCCGCTGCCGCGTGGTCGCCGTCGGCGTCGGCGACGACGGCCTCGAAGTACTGGTGCGTGGCGTGGTTGCCCGTGTTCGGCCGGTCGGCCACGGTCGCCCGCACGACGTCCAGGTGTTCCCGCGCGGCTTCGCGGTCGCCGCGCAGGAGCGCGAGCAGGCCGCGGTTGACGCGGATGTTGACCAGGTTGCCGGGCACGTGGAGGTCCGCTTCGAGCCGCTCGGCGGTGACGAGGTCGGCGTCCGCGTCGTCGAGCCGGCCGAGCCCCATGTTCAGGGTTCCCTGGGCCCAGATCAGCATGGCGGGGCGCAGGGGAGCGTCGCCGGCCGTCCGGAGCAGTCGCCGTACGGTGTCGAAGTCGTCCATGTGGATGCGGGCGACGGCCTCCTCGGGCAGGAAGGCCGTGTCGAACACGCTCAGCGCCGTGTGGTGTTCGACGGCGGCGGCGCAGTCGCCCGCGTTGAGGGCGATCTCGCCGAGCCCCCAGAGCGCGAGGACCCGGGCCTCCCGGTCACCGGACCGCGCCGCCTCGGCGAGCGCCCGTTCGGCGGTCTCGCGAGCGGCCCCGAGGTCGCTTCCGCGGGACCGGGCGAGGGCCTGCCGGGCGGTGAGCCGGGCGCGGATCACCGGGTCGGTGACGGCCGCGAGTGCCGCCGTCGAGCGTCGGGTCAGCTCGTGGACGTCGTCGAGGTGCCACAGCGTGTCGCCGAGTACGGACTGCAGCCGGGCGAAGACGTCCAGGGGCGGCTGCCGGGCGAGCAGCGTGTCGCCGGTGTCCCGTGCACGGGTGTACCGGCCCGCGCGGGTCAGCGCGACGATGGCCCGTTCTCCCACGTCGAACATCATGGGCGCATGGGGCGGTACGAGTTCCAGGGCGCGTACGGCCAGGTCGGCGGCGAGGTCGGGCATCACGGCGATCACGTCCGCGGCGGCCGTGCCGAGCAGCCCGATCGCCTCCTGGTCGCCGGGTTCGGCGCTCTTCAGCAGGTGCGGGACGGCGTCGGTGGAGCTCCGGCCCGCCGCGACGAGCCGGCTGGCGGCCTCGCGGTGGAGCGCCCGGCGTACGGAGGGGGCGAGATCGGCGTACACCGCCTGGCGGAGCAGGTCGTGGCGGAACAGGAGGCGGTCGCCGTCGTCGTGGAGGAGGGCGGCCGCGATCGCCTCGTCCACTTCGGCGCTGAGTCCGGAGGCGGGCCTGCCGCACAGGGCGGCGGCGTCCGCGAGCGAGAACGCGCGGCCGAGGACCGAGCCGATCCGCAGGAAGTGGAGGGTGTCCGGCCGGAGATCGGCCAGCCGGTCGCGTACACCGAGGACCAGCCGCTCCGGCGGCTGCGGCGTGTCCGCGCCCGGCGCCGCGATACCCGTGAGCATCTCGGCCGCGAGGAAGGGGTTGCCTCCCGCCCCGTCGAGGAGTTCCGCGACCCGCGTCGGCACGTCGCCGCCGAGGACGTCCCGTGCCAGTTCGGCCAGGGCCGTGTCGGACAGCGGCCGGAGGGGGAGGGTCGTCGTCCGCGGCCCCTGCCCGTACAGCTCGGGGTCGCTCCTGCCCGTGAGCAGCCAGAGGACCGGGGAGCTGAGCAGCCGTGCCGGCATGACGCTCAGGGCGAAGCGGCTCAGCGGGTCGGCCCAGGGGACGTCGTCGACCGCGATCACTACGGGCGTGCTCGCCGAACGTTCCTCGATCAGCTGGGCCAGTCGTTCGACGAGCCAGATGCGCTGGTCGTGACGGCCCGCGAGGTCGGCGAAGTCCGTGCTGGACAGCAGCGGGGGGTCGCCGTGCAGGAGACCGGAGGCCAGCGAGGCGAGCGGTGCCAGCTCGTGAAGTTCCTCGGCGCGTCCGTGGCTGACGAGGAACCCGTGAGCCCGCGCGATCGAGAGGGTCTCCCGCAGCAGTACGGTCTTCCCGATCCCGGGCTCGCCCAGGAGCAGCGCGATCGCTCCCCCCTCGCCGTCGCGCACCCCCTCGACCAGGGCGCGCAGCCGCTCCAGCTCGGCTTCGCGGCCCCGCAGCCCCGGCCGGCTCAGCGCCGTGCTCCCGGGCGCCTCCGTGCCTGCTCCGCGGGGCCCGTCGGTGCTCATCCCTTGACCGATCCGGCGAGCAGTCCCCGTGCGAAGTGCCGCCGGAGGGAGAAGAAGACGAGCAGCGGGACGGACGCCGCCACGAAGGCTCCTGCGGTGAGCCGCTGCCACTCGTTGCCGTACGTCCCGGCCAGGCTCGCCAGTCCGACGGTCATCGGCGCGGTCTCGGCCGACCCGCCCGACAGTGTCAGTGCTACGAGGAGGTCGTTCCACACCCAGATGAACTGGATGATGGCGAAGGAGACCAGGGCCGGGCGGGCCAGGGGCAGCACGATCCGGAGCAGCAGTGTCCCGTGCGACGCGCCGTCGACGCGGGCGGCCTCGATCAGTTCCCGGGGCAGGCCCGCCAGGACGTTGTGCAGGAGGAACACCGCGTACGGCAGCGCGAAGGCCGTGTGGGCGAACCAGATCTGGCCGAAACGGGCGGCACCGGTGAGGTTCCACGCGGGCAGGAACAGCCAGCCCTGGGAGAACAGCTTGAGGAGGGGGACGAGCGCCATCTGGAGCGGCACGACCTGGAGCGCGAAGACGCCGACGACGAGCGCGTCCCGACCCCGGAAGTCGATCCACGCCAGGGCGTAGGCCGCGAAGAGCGCCAGGACGAGCGGGAACAGCACCGAGGGCAGGGTGATGACGACGGAGTTGACGAAGTACTCCGCGAGCCGCCCCGACCCGTTCCCGCCGCCGGACAGCACCTCGCCGTAGTTGTCGAGCGTGAGATGCGGTGTACCGAACACGGTCCACCAGCCCGTCGTCTTGATCTCCTCCTCGGGGCGGAACGAGGAGAGCAGCAGACCGAGGGTCGGTGTCGTCCAGAGGACCGCGATCACCACGGCGATCGCCGTGAAGGCGCGGGAGGCCAGGCGCTCCCGTACGCCGTTCACGCCGCCCTCCGCTGTGCCCGGACCTGGTGGGCGACGAAGGGGGTGACGAGGACGAAGAGGAGCACGGCGAGCGCCGCACCGCGGCCCGTGTCGCCGTAGCGGAAGGCCTGGTCGTACATCTCGTGGGCGATGACGCCCGTGTCGAACTGTCCGCCGGTCATGGTCTTGACGATGTCGAAGGCCTTGAAGGTGCCGATCGCCTGGGCGAGGACGACGACGAGCAGGGTGGGCCGGATCGACGGCATGGTGATCCGCCAGAGGATCTGCCGGGGGGACGCGCCGTCGAGTCGGGCCGCCTCGGTCAGCTCGCCGGGGACGGCCCTGATCGCGCCGGCAAGGAGGACGGCCGCGAAGCCCGCCTGAGTCCACACCATCACCACGATGAGGAACAGGACGTTCCAGGGAGAGTCCACGAGCCATTGCCTGGGTTCGCCGCCGGACGCGACGACGAGCTGGTTGAGCAGCCCGATCTGCCCGGCCTCCGCGGGACGGTAGGCGTAGACGAACTTCCAGACGACGCCCGCGCCGACGAAGGAGATCGCCATCGGCATCAGGACGAGGGACAGCGCGAATGCTCTGAACCGCGACCGTACGACGGCCACCGCGTAGAGCAGGCCGACCGTGGTCGCAAGGAGCGGCACGAGCACCACCCACGCCAGGGTGTTGCGCAGCGCCACCAGCGCCCGGGGGTCGGTGGCCATCCACACGTAGTTGTCGAAGCCGGCCCACGCGTCTCCCCCGTTCTCCGTGAACGACAGCGCCAGGGTGCGCAGGCCGGGCAGGAGGAGACCCACCGTGAGCAGCAGCAGGGCGGGGGCCAGCAGGATCAGGGCCGCGGCCCTCCTCCGGACCGGCCCCCGGTGCAGCGCCAGCAGGATCAGGGCGACCACCGCCGCGAAGGCGGCGACGCCCTGGAGCAGGTACAGCAGCTTGGGCTGCTGGGCGACGGCGTCGAACGACATCAGCGGCTCGGCCAGGACCGTTCGATGGAGTCGGTGACCTGCCGGGTGCTCGCGCCGCCGATCCAGTCGACGGCTCCCTTCCAGAACGTCCCGGCGCCGACCGACGCGGGCATCAGGTCCGAACCGTCGAACCTGAACTGGGTCCCGGGGTCCTGGAGCAGCCGGATCGAGAGCCTGTCGACCGGGGTGGCGGCGTTCGCCGGATCCACGCCCTTGTTCGCCGAGACGAACGGGCCCTTCTTCATCCGCTCGTTCGCGAAGTCCGCGGAGGCCAGGTACTCCTGGAACGCCCGCACTTCGGGACGGTCGGCGAACACCGCGGTGAACACCCCACCGCCCAGTACGGGGCGGTGGGCCGGGTCGGCCCCCGGCAGCAGGAAGGCGTAGACGTCCTTGTCCGGTCCGATCTCCGTGCCCTTCGGCCAGAGGTCGGCATAGAACGAGGCCTGGCGGTGCATCGCGCAGTCGCCGGAGAGAACCGGTGTGCCGGCCTCCTGGAAGGAGATCGACGCCATCGAACGGGCGGGTCCGAAACCGCCGTTGGCGTACCGGTCGTTCCTGAGGACGGAGCCCACGGTGTCCATGGCCTTGATCACCCGCGGGTCGTTGAACGGGATCCTGTGGGTGACCCACTGGTCGTAGACGTCCGTGCCCTGCTGACGCAGCAGGACGTCCTCGATCCAGTCCGTCACGGGCCAGCCGGTCGCCTCGGCGGACTCGATTCCCGCGCACCACGGTGTGACGCCCGACGCCGCGACCTTCTCCGTCACGGCCATCAGCTCGGACCAGGTGCGGGGAACGCTCAGTCCCCTGTCGCGGAAGAACGTGGGCGAGTACCAGACGAACGACTTCACGTTCGCGACCAGCGGCGTGCCGTAGAGGGTGCCGTTCACGGTCGCGTAGCTGTTCCAGTCGGCCGTCCAGCCCTGCTTCGCGAGGGCCACGACCCCGGCGCTCGCGGGCTTGAGGTCCCCCGCCCGCGCGAAGCGTTCCAGGAGTCCGGGCTGAGGGAAGAACGCCACATCGGGCGCGCTCCCGCCGTCGACGCGGAGCTGGATCTGGGCCTCGAACTCCCCGTCGCCCTCGTACCGGACGTCGATTCCCGTGCAGTCCGCGAAGTCCGCCCAGGTCTCTTCGAACAGGTCGGCCTCCCGGTCCCGGTTCTCCGCGTAGACGGTGACCTTGGTGCCGGGGTGCTCGCCGTACCTGGCGTACGGCTCGCAGTCGACGGCGGTGTGCGACTGCGGACCACTTTCCCGCGGCACACCGCAGGCGGTGGCAAGGGCGGCGAGGGTGATGACGGCGAGCGTGAGCCTCGCGCCGAACCTCATGGGTGTATCTCCTCCGATCGCCCGCCGAGGTGTCCTCGGGGGGCGATCCGAAGCTACCAGCGCTCGAACAAAATCGACTAATCGTTCGATCCCGACCGGTCGGGTCAGTGGGCGGTGGACCGGGCCGCGTCCTGGATCAGCTCCGCCACGGCCTTGGGCTGGGCAAGCATGACGAGGTGTGAGGAGTCGACCTCGACGGTGGTCATGCCGGCGCGCTCGTAGCCGAAGCGCTCCACATCGGGGTTGATCGTGCGGTCGGAGGTGGCGACCAGGCCCCACGAGGGCTTGGTCTTCCAGGCCGCGACAGGCGCCGCCTCCGAGAAGGCACGTGCGGCCAGGGGGCGCTGGGAGACGGCGAGGACCGCGGCGAGGTCGGGGTCGACGTCCGCGGCGAAGAGGGCGGGGAACTTCTTGGTCTCCACCGAGACGTCGGTTCCGGTCTCGGTGGAGCCGGCCACCGGGAACGGGGTGTAGACGAGGGCGTCGGCGAGACCGGAGTCGGGGAAGCGGCCCTGCAGCTCGCCCAGGCTCTCGCCCTCCTCCAGCGCGTAGCCCGCGAGGTACACCAGTGCGCGGACGTTGTCCTCCGCGCCGGCGAGGGTGATGACGGCGCCGCCGTAGGAGTGCCCGACCAGGATCACGGGGCCTTCGACGGCGCGGACCACGGAGGCGATGTACGCGGCGTCGTCGACGAGGCTGCGGTTGGGGACCGCGGGGGCCACCACCTCCATGCCTGCGGCGGTCAGTTCGGGGATGACCCGGGCGAAGCTGGACGCGTCCGCGAAGGCGCCGTGGACCAGGACGACGGTGGGACGGGCGTGGCGGGACATGGGGGAACTCCTCGGTGTGTGACGGGGGATGGGACTGGGGAAGCGGGAGGTGCGGGGCGTGTGGTGCCTCACAGGCCGAAGCGGGCGCGCCTCGCCTCGGGCACCAGGTCGGTGTACTCGGGGTGCTTGCCGATCCAGCCCCGGACGAAGGGGCAGTACGGCAGGACCTGGAGCCCGCGCGCGCGGGCGTCGTCGAGGGCTCCACGGGCGAGCAGCCCGCCAAGCCCCTGGCCCGCGAACCGGCTGTCGATCTCGGTGTGGATGAAGGCGATCTCGCCCTCCGAGAGGTGGTACTCGGCGAAGCCCGCGGTCTCGGTGCCGTCGTCGCCGGCGAGGATCTCGTAACGGGACTTCTGGGGCTGGTCCTTCACCTGCGGTGCCATGGGTGCTCCTGTGCGGTCGTGGTGTGACGGGTGGGTGGGCGCGGGTCAGAGCGTGCGGCGCACGCCCGCCTGGCGTTCCAGGTTGCGGAGCTGGACCGACAGGTCGCCTTCCACGGCGAGGTGGGCGGGGCCGCTGCGGCCGATGGGCAGGACCTGCTCGCTGCGCATGTCCTCCAACATCAGGGCGAACGCCGTGTACATCGCCACCAGCGCCACCACGAGGCCGAGCGCGCCGGACGTGCGCGTCAGCCATTCGGCGCCGGTGACGCCAGCGAGGCCGGTGGTCGCCCAGCGGGGCAGGGAGACCGCGAGGACGAGCCACAGGGCGCGCTTGGGCCGGGTCACGGCGGTCATCAGGGCGCCGAAGCAGAGCAGCGCCAGGTTGAACACGCCGAGGACCTGGAGGCCGTCGGCCGCGCCGCTGAACATGACGAGCGCGTACGCCAGCCAGCTGCCGGCGAAGACCGCCATCAGCGTCGCCGCTATCACGTCACGGGCGCCGAAGGCCAGGACGCTCACGAGGAGTTGGAGGACGAAGGCCGGAAGCACGGTGAAGGCGACGGCGGCGCGGGCCGCCTCGTCGAACACCCCGAGCTGGAGGCAGCCCGTCATCACGGAGGCGATGGCGATCGTGAAGAACCCGAGCGGCATGGGGGAGGCGATGGGGTGCAGGTTGATCCGTGTCATCGACCGGAGGTCCGGTTCGAAGCGGCGTCCCGGCGGCGCGTCCGGCGAGGCCGCCGGGGTGTCGCCGCCGTCGGCGGCGGGGGAGGCTGCGGGCATCGGGGGATCTCTCTCTCAGTGGTCGAAGCAGGGGTCGACGAACGACGGCGCCGTGTCGGGGACGGAGCCGCGTGCGACGCGCCAGCGGCGGTGCTGCTCGGACTCGGCGGCAGCCTCGGCCACGGACGCCGCCTGGTGCGCACCGCTCGACTGGTAGCCGCCGAAGTGGGCCACCGGGCTCCATTCCGGGCTGACCGGCGGGACGGCCTCGTCGAGGCCCTCGTACTCCGCGGCCGCGTGGACGATGCGGCCGCCGACGACGGTGAGAACGGACTCGATGTCGGGGATGACGGCCTCGGGCACGGTGAGGTAGTCGTCGGACAGGATCGCGAGGTCGCCGTAGAAACCCTCGCGGAGGACGCCCTTGACGTCCTGCTCGCCGGTGAGTTCCGCCCCGCCCCGGGTGTAGAGGCCGAGGGCGGTCTCGCGGTCGATCAGGTTGCCTGCCGGGTAGAGGGCGGTGCCGCCGACGGTGCGGCCGGTGACCAGCCAGTGCAGTGCGACCCAGGGGTTGTAGGAGGAGACGCGGGTGGCGTCCGTTCCCGCGGCCACGGTCAGGCCCCGGTCGAGCATGGCCCGCACCGGCGGGGTGTGGGCGGCGGCCTCGGGGCCGTAGCGGTCACGGAAGGCGGTGCCCTGGAACGACATGCGGTTCTGCACGGACACCGCGCCGCCCAGGGCCGCGATCCGGTCCAGGCTGTCGGCCGAGACGGTCTCCGCGTGGTCGAAGAGCCAGCGGTTGCCGCCGGGGAAGAGTCCTTCGGCGGCGAGCTTCTCGAAGACGGCCAGGTCGCGTCGGATCGTCTCGTCGTAGGTCGCGTGGAGCCGGAAGCCCCAGCCGTTGTCCATCAGCAGCCGGACCGCCTGCTCGAACCCGTCCTCGTAGCCTGCGGCGAGTTCGGGCCGGGGTTCGGAGAAGTTCTCGAAGTCGGCGGCGGCCCAGGTCAGGTTCTCCCCCGCGCCGTTGAGCCGGAGCCACTCGTCGCCGTCCCCGGGCTTGACCATCTCGGTCCACCGCTTCAGGTCCGCGAGCTCCTGGCCGGCCGTCTGCGGGAACAGGTGGTAGGCGATCCGGAGAGTCAGCTCACCCGACCGGGCGAGGTCCATGACGGTGGCGTAGTTGTCGGGGAAGTTCTGGAAGCCGCCGGCGGCGTCGACCGCCGAGGTCAGTCCGAAGCGGTTCAGCTCACGCAGGAAGTGGCGCGTCGAGGTCCGCTTGTCCGTCTCGTCGAGGGCCGGCGCCTTGGCCAGCGTCGAGTACAGGATCAGGGCGCTCGGCGCGGCGAGGAGCACGCCGTTGGGTTCGCCGTCCCGGCCCCGGACGATCTGCCCGCCGCGCGGGTCGGGGGTCTCCCGGGTGAATCCGGCGGCCCGCACGGCGGCCCGGTTCATCAGCGCCGACTGGTAGAGGTGCAGGACGAAGACGGGGGTGTCGGGGGCGGCGGCGTTCAGCTCCGCGACCGTCGGCATCCGGCGCTCGGCGAACTGCTCGGCGGTCCAGCCGCCCACCACGCGGATCCACTGCCCCTTCGGCGTGCGGCCGGCCTGCTCCCGCAGCATCGCGAGGGCCTGGCGGAGGCTGCGGACGCCGTCCCAGCGCAGTTCCAGGACGTAGTTCAGGCCGCCCCGGATGACGTGCAGGTGGGAGTCGTTGAGGCCGGGGATCACCCGGCGGCCGAGGGCGTCGACGACCTTCGTCGCCGGGCCGACGAGGTGGGCGAGGTCGTGGTCGTCGCCGAGGGCCGCGACCCGGCCGTCGCGGATCGCGACGGCACGGGCCTCGGGGCGGTCGGGGTCACCGGTGTAGACCTTGGCGTTACGGACGAGGAGGTCGGCCTGCGCCTGTTCCCGCCCGGGGGCGGGGACGAGGCCCGCGACCGGCATGCTCGTCGACGGGCCGTGCACCGGAGGTCCTCCGGTCGGCTGCCCGGTCGGCTGCCCGGTCGGCTGCCCGCTCATGCGAGGGCCTCGCGGAGGGTGTCGGTGGCGAGGCGGATGGCGAGTTCCGCGGCCCGCGTCTCGCGCAGCGCGTTCAGCATGACGAAGTCGTGGATGGCTCCCTGCACGCGCAGGGCCGTGACGGGGACGCCGGCGGCACGGAGCTTCGCCGCGTACGCCTCGCCCTCGTCGCGCAGCACATCCGCCTCGGCCGTGATCACCAGCGCCGGCGGCAGACCGGTCAGCTGCTCGGTGGTGGCGCGCAGCGGCGACGCGGTGATCTGGGCCCGCTCGGCGTCCTCGGTCGTGTACTGGTCCCAGAACCACTTCATGGCGTCACGGCGCAGGAAGTAGCCCTCGGCGAAGGCGTGGTACGAGTCGGTGTCGAAGCTCGCGTCGGTCACCGGGTAGAAGAGGACCTGGTGGGCGATGCGGACGTCGCCGCGCCGCTTGGCCATCAGGGTCAGGGCCGCGGTCATGTTGCCGCCGACCGAGTCGCCCGCGACCGCGAGCCGTGTGCCGTCGAGGTCCTTGTGGTGACCCTCGCGGGCGACCCACTGGGCAACGGTGTAGTTCTGCTCGATCGCGACGGGGTAGCGGGCCTCGGGCGACAGGTCGTACTCGGGAAAGACGACCGCAGCGCCCGTACCGACGGCGAGTTCACGGACGAGCCGGTCGTGCGTGTGGGCGTTGCCGAAGACCCAGCCAGCTCCATGGACGTAGAGGACGACGGGAAGCGGGCCGGCGGCACCGCGCGGGCGGACGATCCGGGCACGGACGTCGCCGGTCGGGCCACCGTGGACGGTGACCCACTCCTCGTCGACGGCGGGCAGCGCGACGCCCTCACCGCTCTGGACACCGTCCACGGCCTTGCGGCCTTCGGCGACGGGGATCTGGTACAGGAACGGCGGCTCGGCGGTGGCATCGGCGAACGCCTGGGCGGCGGGCTCGAGAATCGGCCGGTTCGGCATGAGGGGTTCTCCTTCGAAGGGGGTACGGGGCAGGGTCAACGGGTCGCGCGCGCGGCGGCGAGGATCACGTGGGTGACCACGGCCGGCCGGGAGACGGCCACGGCGTGCGACGCGTCCACCTCGGTGATGTGCGAGCCGGCGCGCCGGGCCATCCACCACTCGGCCGCCGGCGGGATGTTCTTGTCGGCGGTGGCGATCAGCGCCCAGGACGGGATCGTCCGCCAGGCCGCTTCCCCGGCCTTCTCCTCCAGGGCGGCGGTGGCGACCGGGCGCTGGGTCGCGGCCATGACCGCCGCGTCGGCGGCGGGGACGTCTGCGGCGAACTGCTCGTGGAACTTGGCCCGTTCGATGACGAGTTCGGTGCCGGTGCCACCGCCGGGCAGCGGGTACGACCGCGGGTTCACCGCGTCACCGAGGGTGGAGCCGGGGAACCTGGCGGCGAGTTCGGCCGCGCTCTCGCCCTTGTCCGGGGTGAACGCGGCGATGTAGACGAGAGCCTTCACCCGGCTGTCGCCCAGCGCGGCACCGCTGATGACCGCCCCGCCGTAGGAGTGGCCGACCAGGACCACGGGTCCCTCGACGGCGGCCAGCACGCTGCGGAGGTAGGCGGTGTCCGCGGCGAGACCGCGCAGCGGGTTGGCCGGGGCCAGGACGGGGTAGCCGGCGCGCTGCAGCCGCCTGATCGTGCCGCTCCAGCTGGAGGCGTCGGCGAACGCCCCGTGGACCAGGACGATCGTGGGCTTGGGACCGTGCCGGTCGGTGTCGGTGTCGGTCTCGGCGGCGGCCGGGCCGCTCGCGGGGCGGGCGGATCCGGCGGGTGCGGCACCCAGCAGGGAGGCCACCGCGGCCGGCAGGGCCAGGGCGAGGGCGAGGGTGCGTCTCGTGGGATGCATGGGGGTTTCCTTGTCGGGTGGTGAAGCGTTCGGGGGCGCTCGGGCGGGTGCGCCGGTCCGGCGGTAGGGGCGTCGCCTCAGAGGTCGTACGCCTCCGAGAGCAACGGTGGCCGGGCGGATGAGCCCGGTCTCCGTCAGGCCGGTGAGTACGCAGCCGACGTCGCTTCGAGGCTCGTCGACGACGGGCTCGGCGGGGCCTCGGTGGTCGTCCCCGTGGAGCGCGGCTCCGGCGGCGTCTCGATGCGGCGCTCCACCGTAGGTACCGCGAGACCGCCGCACGTGCCGCGCGTTCCGTGAGACCGACGCTCGCGACCAGGCCGACGGAGTCCGGGCCGAGGTCCGCGGTGCGCGGGCGCAGTCCGACGTCGGCGAGGACCTCGTCGCAGACGAGGTCGGTGCCGACGTCGTACGTGTCCATCAGCCGCGCACCAAGGGGGTGTCGACGAGGTGTTCGGCGAGGAACCAGACCTGTGCCTCGCCGGTGCGGATGACTTCGGAGACGAGGAGGTCGGTGGTGCCCTCGTCGCCTTCCCCGGAGATCCGGGCGGCGGCGTCGCGGGCGTCGATCAGGATGCGCTCGTGCGCGTCGAGGAGCCGCGACAGCATGACCGGCACCGGCTCGACGCCGTCCGGCGGACGGGGGATCGCGGTCAGTTCCGCGACGTGGCGCGGGTCTCCGACGGCGACACCGCCCAGGCTCTGGACCCGCTCGGCCAGCGCGTCCACGATGGCCAGCTGGGCCTCGGCGTGCTTGTCCAGCATCAGGTGGAGCGAGTAGAAGGTCGCCCCGCGCATGAGCCAGTGGTGCTTCTTGTAGAGGGAGTACAGGATCTGCGTGTCGGCGAGTACGCGGTTCAGCCGCTGGCACGCGTACATGCGGGTGTCGTGCCCCAGACCGATCGGCAACTGCTTGAGCGTGCCGAACGCCTGCGTCTCGGCGCCCTTCTGGTGCAGCAGCGGCTGACCGCCGCCGTGCGAAGTCGTGAGGGTGTCCATCGAATGCTCCTGTTCGGGAGAGAAGGCGGGAAGGACCCGGCCGCCCGGTCGGGGGGAACGCGGGCGGCCGGACCCGGTCTGCGCGGCCTGCGCTCAGCGCTCGCCGAGGGCTTCCGTCCGGGTCGTCGGGGTGGTGGTCCGGTGCAGGACGAGCCGGGTGAGGAGTCCGCTGCCGAGACCGGCCGCAAGCGCCACGGCGGCCCACCACACCGGATACGGCGTGAGACCGAGGACCGCGTCGAGAGACCACGCCCCGGGGCCGGTCGCGGCGAGGGCGGCGGCGGTGACGACGAGGACCAGCGGATACTCATAGCCGTCGTTCTGCACCCAGAGCCCGTGACGCCACTTCACCGTCAGCGCGACCGTCATCACCCCGATGACACCGGTCACCGCGAGAGGAGTCAGAAGGCCGGCCGCGAGCAGCAGCCCGGATCCGATCTGACCACCGCCCGCAGCCAGGGCGGTCAGGGCACCGCCGCGGAAGCCGTCCGCGCGGAACTCCTCCGTACCGCCCTCAAGCCCCCTGCCGCCCAGGTGCGAACTGACCTTCTGCACCCCGTGACCGGCGACGAGCAGGCCCACCAGCAGACGCAGAACCAGAATGCCGGTGTCCACGGACGTCAGCCGGCCGCGTGCGCGCCGATGACGCTCTGCGCGTACACGACACCCAGGCCGTACGCGCCCGCGTGCGCCTTGACGATCTCCATGACCGCGCCGTACGTGTCCTGGCGCGCCCAGTCGCGCTGCAGCTCCAGAAGGACCTGCACCCAGGTCACCGGCACCGCACCCGCGGCGAGCATCCGCTGCAGCGCGTGTTCGTGCGCGGCCGGGCTGACGCCACCGGAGGCGTCGGAGACCACATACACCTCATACCCCTGCTCAAGCGCCGAGAGCGCGGGCAGCACCAGGCAGACCTCGGTCCACAGACCGGCCAGGACGATCTTCTTGCGGCCGGTCGCCTTCACCGCCGCCACCAGCGCCTCGTCCTCCCAGGCGTTCATCGTCGTACGGTCGATGACCTCCTGCTTCGGGAACACCTCCGCCAGCTGCGGCAGCAGCGGCCCGGAGAACGACTCGGCGGCCACCGTCGTCAGCACGGCCGGCACACCGAACGCCCGCGCCGCCTTCGCCAGACCCACCGTATTGTTGATGATCGCCGCCCGGTCACCACTGCCCGTACCGAAGAACATCTGCGGCTGGTGGTCCACGAACAGCATCACCGAGTTGTCCGGCGTCAGCAGATCCTTGCTCGGCGCGGCCTGCACCTTGTCTATGTCGAACATGAGGGGGTCCTCTCGCAGCGGTCGGTAGATGCCCACCGCACTCCCGCGGCCCGGCACACCTTCACGCTACGAGCGGCCCGACCGGCCGTGTTGACCTTCGGCGCCCAGGGGTTGACACGACAGCGCACAACCGGTCAGGGACGGAATCCGCGCGGGGTCACGGGCGCGCACGCGCGAGGCCGAGGTACGTGCGGTGCCGCCCGGTCCGGTCACGCCAGGCGGCTCAGGGCCGCCGACACCAGGGTCTGGACGCCTGGCACGAGCACGGAGAGGTCGGGGGCGAACAGGGGGCTGTGGTTGCCCGGCACGTTGCCGAACTTCTCGGCCAGGTCCCTGCCGGGCGCCGCCTCCCACACGTCGGCCGGAGTCGAGGTGACGTACCAGTAGTCGTACGGGACGCCGCCGGGTACGAGGAGGGAGAAGTCCTCGCTGCCCATCGCCGGTCCGAAGTCGAACACCGTCTCGGCGCCGAAGAGTGCGCGGTGCACGGCCGCGATCTGTCCGTCGAGTACGACGTCGTTGACGGTGTTCGGGTAGCCGGGCCGTACCGTGACCTCGGGCGGCTCCGGGCAGCCGGCGGTCCGGCACTCGCCCGCGACGATGCGGCGGACGGCGCCGAGGACCCGGTCGCGTACGTGCGCGTCCTGGGTGCGCAGGTTCAGGGAGAGCCGGGCGTCGGCGGGGATGATGTTGTGCTTCGTACCGGCATGGAACCGGCCCACCGTCAGCACCACCGAGTGCGCCGCCGCGACCTCCCGTGACACCACCGTCTGCAGGCGGGTGACGATGTAGGCGGCTGTCACGACCGGGTCGATCGTCGACTCGGGACGTGAGCCGTGGCCGCCCACGCCGTGCACGACGACGTCGATGTCGTCGGAGGCCGACATGGTCAGGCCCGGGGTGTGCGGGTGGAACCCGGCGGGACCGGGCGCCACGTGCTGGCCGAGCAGCACGTCGGGGCGGGGGAAGCGGCTGTGCAGTCCACCGGCGACCATGGCGGCCGCGCCGCCGCCGGACTCCTCGGCGGGCTGCCCGATGACGACCAGCGTGCCGGACCAGGTGTCGCGGGCGGCGGCCAGTGCCTCGGCGGCGCCGGCGAGCCAGGTGACGTGGAGGTCGTGGCCGCAGGCGTGCATGACTCCGTCGACGGTGGAGGCGTACTCCAGGCCGGTGGCCTCCTGGACCGGCAGCGCGTCCATGTCGCCCCGCAGCCAGACGACCGGGCCGTCGCCGTTGACGAGGACACCGACGACACCGGTGCCGGCGACCCCTTCCGCCACGTCATAGCCGGCCGCGCGCAGGCACGCGGCGAGCTTCGCCGCGGTGCGGTGCTCCTGGAAGGCGAGCTCGGGATGGCGGTGCAGGTCGCGGTAGAACTCCTCCAGTGCGGCGGGCTTCAGACCGGCGGTGATCTGCCGGGTGCGGTCGGCCACGGCGGTCGGCTCGTTCATGCTGCTGACTCCTTCATCCCGAGCGTCTTCTCGGACGTCACCTCAGGCTTCTTCTCGAACGCCGGCACGCTCGCGAGCAGGCGGCGTGTGTAGGGGTTCCTCGGCGCGCGGTACACGTCCCGCACCGGTCCCTGTTCCACGATCTCCCCCTGGCGCAGGACCGCGACCTCGTCGCTGACATGGCGGACGACGGCCAGGTCGTGGGAGATGAAGACCATCGTCAGATCCAGCGAACGCCGCAGCTCCTCAAGCAGGTTGAGCACCTCGGCCTGCACCGAGGCGTCGAGCGCCGAGGTGATCTCGTCGGCGATCACCACCTCGGGTTCCACGGCCAGGGCGCGGGCGACCGCGATGCGCTGGCGCTGGCCGCCGGAGAACTCGTGCGGGTACCTGGCCGCGGCCGAGTCGTCCAGCGCGACGGTCTCCAGCCACCGCCCGACCGTCGCCGCGTGCTTCCTCGCGTCGGCCCGCACCGGGTCGACGGCCTCGGCTATGGCCTCACCGACCGTCATGCGCGGGTTGAGCGAGGCGTACGGGTCCTGGGAGACGAGCTGTACCCGGCGGCGTACGGCGACGAGCTCCCTCCCCCGGAGGCCCGTGAGGTCCTCTCCGCCGAGAGTGACGCGGCCGGTACGGACGGGGTGGACGCCCACGATCGCCTTGGCGATCGTCGACTTCCCCGATCCGGACTCGCCGACCAGGCCGAGCGTCTGCCCGGCCCTGACCCCGGTGGACACGCCGTGCAGCACCGTCCTGGTGCGCCGGCCGTGCCCGAAGGTGACGGTCAGGTCCTCGACGGCCAGCTTGTAGGGGGACGTGGTGGTCATGCGGGCTGCACCTCCTGGCGTACGGCGTGGCAGGCGACGGCGTCGGCCATCGGCGGGCGTTCGGTCCCGCAGAGGCCGTCGAGCACCACCGGGCAGCGGTCGGCGAAGGCGCAGCCGGCCGGGCGGTCGGCGGGTGCCGGCGGGCGGCCCGGGATCGTCGCGAGCGGTGCGCGCGCCGCGACGGCGTCCGTGCCCGTATCCGTGCCCGTACTCGTATCCGTGCCCGTGTCCGTGTCCTGGAGGCGCGGGCTCGCGGCAAGCAGGGCCTTCGTGTAGGGATGCCTGGCGCGGCCCGCCCGCAGGTCGGCCGCGGACAGTTCCTCCACCACCCGGCCGGCGTACATCACCACGACCCGATGGCAGACCGTGCCGATCACCCCGATGTCGTGGGAGATGAAGAGCATGCTCGTGCCACGGGTGCTGTTGATGTCCTTCAGGAGGTCGAGCACCTCGGCCTGGACGGTCACGTCGAGGGCGGTGGTGGGTTCGTCGGCGACGATCAGCCGCGGACCGGGCAGGATCGCGGCGGCGATCATCGCGCGCTGCCGCATGCCGCCGGACAGCTCGTGCGGGTACTGCTTCACGACCCTGGCCGGGTTCTCGATCCGTACCTGCTCCAGGGCCTCGACGGCACGCCCACGCGCTTCCCCTCCGCGCACGCCCTGGTGCACGCGGAGCGTCTCGGTCAGCTGACCGCCCACCTTGAGGGCCGGGTTGAAGGAGGCCGAGGGGTCCTGGAAGACGATGCCGATCTCGGTGGCCAGCCGCCGGGGGTCGATCGCGGAGCCGGTCAGGTCGAGGTCGTCCAGGGTCAGCTCCGCCGCGTACGCGGTCAGCCCCTCCGGCAGGAGCCGGGCCACGCTCATCGCCGTCAGCGACTTTCCGGAGCCGGACTCCCCCACGAGGCCGAGGATCTCGCCGGGCATGACGTGCAAGGAGACGTCGTCGACGAGACGGGTACCGTCCGGCAGGGCGACGACGAGGCCGTCCACCGTCACCAGGGCGTCCACGGGCGCCCGGTGGGAGCTCGCGGAGACGTCGACGGCCGGGCGCCTCGTCCTGGCCTTCGTTCCGCCGGTACGAGGGTCGAGTGCCGTGGCGAGGCCGTCGCCGACGAAGCCCGCGAGAACGCCGGTGACGGTGATGGCGACCGCCGGGCCGATCGCCTCCGCCGGGTTGGTGTAGAGCGCCTCCAGGCCGGAGTTGAGCAGCGCCCCCCAGTCGTAGGCCGGCGACTGCACGCCGATGCCCAGGAAGGACAGGCCGGACAGTGCGACGAGTACGTTCGCGAAGGCCACCGAGAGCAGGACGAGCAGCGGCCCGGAGATGTTGGGCAGCAGGTGGCGGGCGAGCAGACGGGAGGGCGGTACGCCCATCAGGCGGGCCTGCGTCACGAAGTCGCGCCGGGCGACCGAGGCCGCCATGTTGGCGGTGAGGCGGGCGAACGCGGGTGCGCCGCCCAGGCCGATCGCGAGGACCGATGCGGTGGGCCCTGTCCCGAGGACCGTGGCGATCACCAGGGCCAGGATGAGCGCCGGGTAGGAGATCATCACGTCGATCAGCCGCAGGCCGAGCTCGCGTACGCGCCGGCCCGAGACCCAGACGACGGTGCCGAGCAGGCTGCCCGCGACGGCGGCGAGCGCGGTCGCGGCGAGCGTCATCTCCAGGGTGAGGCGGGTGGCGACCAGGGTGCGGGCCAGTACGTCGCGGCCGAGGGCGTCGGTGCCGAGCCAGTGTGCGGCGGACGGGTGCGCGCGGGCGGAGCCGCCGAGCGCGGTCGCCCGCTCCTCCCACAGGAAGGGGGCGACGACGCCGAGAAGGGCGATCAGGCCGAGGCCGGTGAGGGCCACGACGAGGGGGGCGTTCCACCGTACGCGTCGCATCAGTGGCCTCCCTTTCCGGCGAGGGTGCGCGGGTCGAGCAGCGCGAGGACGACGTCGACGAGCAGGTTGAGCAGGGCCGCGAGCAGGCCGAGGACCAGGACGCAGCCCTGGATCACGGGGTGGTCGCGGACGAGGAGCGCCTCGACGACGCGTTGGCCGATGCCCGGCCAGGCGAAGACGGACTCGACGACGACCGTGCCTCCGAGCAGGCCCGCGAGGATCAGTCCACCGAGGGTGAGCGTGGCGGTCAGCAGGTTGGGCAGGGCGTGGCGGGCGTACAGGCGCAGGGGTGGCAGGCGGCGGCCCCGCGCCGTGCGCATGTAGTCCTGGGCGAGGACGTGTGCGGCCTCGCTGCGCACGATGCGGGCCATGACGCAGGTCCCGGGCAGGACCAGCGCGGCGATGGGGAGCACCATCGACGTCACCGTCTCGGCGCCCGCCGCCGGGAGCCAGCCCAGTCCGATCGCGAAGCCGAGGACGAGGAGCGTTCCGATGATGTACTCGGGTGTGGCGCCGACCAGGCCGGTGACGAAGGTGAACGATCCGTCGGTGCGCCGGCTGCCGCGTGCGGCGACGGCGAGGCCGATCGGCACGGCGAGCAGCAGCACCGCCAGGACGGAGAGGAACGCGATCTCGGCGGTGAAGGGCAGTCGGCCGCCGATGATCTCGGCGACGGGTTCCTTCGTCTGGAAGGAGGTGCCCAGGTCGCCGCTGAGCAGGCCGCTCGCGTACGTGCCGAACTGCGTGGACAGCGGTTGGTCGAGCCCCAGTTCGTGGCGGGCCCGCTCCACGTCGGCGGGCGTCGCGTCGGCGCCCGCGACCACGCGCGCCGGGTCGCCGGGGATGAGGTGCACCATCAGGAACGTGCCGACGACGAGCGTGATCGCGACGGCGGCGAGCCCGACGAGTCGCCGGAGGAGGAAGCCGCCCCAGGGGCCGGGCGCCGTCGTGCGCCCCGCCCCCACGGCCGTCCTGCCGGCCGGTGTCGTCGTCGCCATCAGCCGGTGACCCGGAGCGTGGAGACGGTCAGGGATCCGGCCGGCATGGCGAACGACACGCCCTTGCGGGCGACGTAGTGCACGTTGACCGTGGCGAGCGGGATCACGTCGTCGGCCTTGAGCAGGGCTTCCTGCGCCTTCTGCCAGGCCGCGCACTTGGCGTTCCGGTCGGTGGTGGCGGTGGCCTTGACGTAGTTCTCCGCGAACGCCGTGTTCTTCACCGCGCCGTAGTTCTGGCCGCCGCCGGCCGGTTCGGGGCCCAGGAGGTAGGCGCCGCCGCGCGCGAGGAGCCCGCTGATCAGCGGGAAGACGGTGACGTCCCAGTCGCCCTGGTTGGCGGTGACGTCGGTGGCCCAGGTGGCGTTGTCGGCGTTGGTGAGCTTCACGTCGGCGCCGGCGGTGCGCAGGGCTTCGGCGACGTAGGAGTTGCCCGCGCCGCCCGCGACGGCGTTGGACCCCTCCAGCTTGATCGACACTCCTGCGAGGGTCTTCTTCGCGGCGGCCGGGTCCGTCGTGGTCAGCAGGGAGGTGTCGGTGGAGACGCAGGCGGACGTGTCGTCCACGTACGACGTCATGGGCCGGCCCGCGCCGCCGAAGACCTTGTTGAAGGCGGTGGCGCTGACCGCCTGCGCGACCGCGTTGCGGACCTTCGGGTCGGCGCCCGGGTGCCCGGGGCGTTGGTTGAAGGCGATGTAGTTGCGGATGAACGGCGCCGACCTGATGACGTACCCGGCGTCGCCGGTGAACCGCGTGACGTCCGTGCCGGTGATCGGGGCCAGGTCGAGGGCGCCGGTCTGCAACTGGTTGGCGAGGGTCGACTCGTTCCTCGCGATCTGGATCCGCAGCGTGTCGGCCGGCTTCCCCGCGGGCAGCGAGGCGAAGCGCGGATACGCGTCGAAGCCCTTGCGCAGCCTGAGTTCGTACGAGGCGCCGCGCCGCGCCGTCGCCATCTCGTACGGGCCGGAGGCCGCTCCCGCGACGGCGCCCTGGGCGAGTGCGGCGGTGCCCGCGTCGAGACCGGCCTTGCAGATGATCCCGGCACCGGTGCCGGAGAGGCCGCTGAGGACCTCGCCCCACGGGGTGGCGGTGGTGATGGAGACGGTGCCGGCCGCGTCGTCGCCCGTGATCGTCGTCTTCTCGCCGGCGTTCGCGGCGCCGAAGGTGAGCAGGGCTCCCGCCGAGGTCTTCCGGTAGCGCTGCAGCGAGGCGACGACCTGCGAGGCGGTGAGGGAGGAGCCGTCGGAGCAGGTCAGGCCCTTCTTCAGGGTGAGGGTCGTCTTCGTGGGCGTCGACGTCCAGGTCTCGGCCAGACCGGCGACGAACACGCCGCCGTCGTCCTGGCCGATCAACGGCTGGTACAGCAGGGACGTCATCACGTAGTCCGTGCCGCCCGCGCCCTTCGCCGGGTCGAAGGAGGTGACGTCGGAGGTGACACCGATCCTGATGGTCCCCCCGCTCTTGGCGCCGCTCGACGAGGGGCCGACCGCGGAGCCGGTGGTGCAGGCGGAGGCCAGGAGGGACGTGGCGGCGACCGTGACGGCGCCGGAGAGAAATCGCGAACGGTGCATGGAGGACTCCCCGGGACGGAGGACTGAGGGCGGGGGGGCGGCGCTGCGGTGTGATGCGGCATACAGAACAGGCCACTTCCGGCACCAGCCCGAAATTGCAAGAATCCGCAGCTGGGAGGCGCTCACATGCATGGATCCGCAGCATCTGTCGGCCCGGCCGCGGTCGACACCCCGCCCCGGGGAACACTCGATGAACTCGATCTCGCGCTCGTCAACGCGCTGCAGATGGCACCCCGCGCCCCCTGGGCGCAGTTGGCGCGCCCGCTCGGCGTGGACGCGGCGACGCTCTCGCGGCGCTGGGCCCGGCTGCGTGCCTCCGGCGAGGCGTGGGTCACCTGCCATGCGGCTCCCTCCCAGGTCGCGCACGGCGCCCTCGCCCTGATCGAGGTGTCGTGCGTGCCGCAGGCCCGGGAGGCCCTCGCCGACCGGCTCGCGCGACACCCGCACGCGATGAGCGTGGAGCTGGTGGCGGGATCGTGCGACCTGCTCCTGACGCTGGCCACGGCCACCAGGTCGTCGATGACCGCGTACGTCCTCGCTCTCGGCCGGGACGAGGCGGTGACCGGCACCCGCACCCATCTGGTGCAGCACCTGTACCAGGACGGAAGCGAGTGGCGCATGGACTCGCTCTCCCGCGATCAGCGGCGGGATCTGGCGGAGGCCGAGGACAGTGCCGCCCGTCACGCCGCCGCGGTCCTCGCGCCCGAGGACCGTGCCCTGATGTTCGCCCTCGCGCAGGACGGCCGCCGGTCCATCGCCTCGATCGCCGCCGAACTGGACCGGCCGGAGTCGACGGTGCGGCGGCTGCTGCACTCCCTGCTGCACGGCGGCAGAGCGGTACTGCGCGTCGACACCGCCCACGTGCACTCGGGCTGGCGCAGCTCGGCGACCGTCTGGATGTCGGTGCCGCCCGCGCAACTCACCTTGGCGGGTGACGAGTTGGGTCGACTGCGGAGCACCCGTATGGCGGCGTCGGTGTCCTCGGAGGCCAATCTGCTGAGCGTCGTGTGGCTGCACGCGCTGGACGACCTCGCCCGCTACGAGGCCCAGACCGCCGCCAGGATCACCTCCGTGCGCGTTCTCAACCGCGCGGTGAACCTTCGATGGATCAAGCGCATGGGGCGCCTGCTCGCCGACGACGGCCGCAGTACGGGCTTCGTTCCCATCGACCTGTGGGCCCCGGTCGCCTGAATCACGCCCGCCCGAGCGAGCTGCGGTTTCCCGCACAGCGCCCCCGGTCGTGGCGGATCCATGCAATCCGCGGGGCGGACGGGACCGGTCCATGAGGCTGACACCACCGGCAGACGGCCCACCGGCCGGCCTCAGCCCATGACCGAGAGGGACGCCCATGTCCAGCCACACGCCCGCCGGCGACGGCCTTGTCCACCTCAGCGCCACCGAGGCCATCCGGCTCTTCACCCGCCGCGAGGTGTCTCCGGTCGAGCTGATGCGAGCGGTCGTGGAACGCGCCGAGAAGGTCGAACCGCGGATCAACGCCTTCAGCGAGCGCCTCTTCGACGAGGCCCTGGAGCAGGCCGGGCACGCCGAGGACCGCTACCTCGGCAAGAACGGCCTGACGCCCCGCCCGCTGGAGGGCGTCCCGGTCGCGGCGAAGGAGAAGCACGCCATCCTGGGCCGCACCCTGACGGACGGCTCCCTCGTCCACGAAGGCCGGATCGCCACCGAGAACGCTCCCGTGATCGATCGCGTCCTCGACGCGGGCGGCATCATCCACGCCCGCACCACCACCCCCGAGTTCTCCCTCTCCACCTACACCCACTCCCGCCTGTGGGGCGTCACCCGCAACCCGTGGAACCTCGACTTCACCCCCGGCGGCTCCTCCGGCGGCTCCGGCGCCGCCCTCGCCGCCGGCACGACCCTGCTCGCCACCGCCTCCGACATCGGCGGCTCCACCCGCATCCCCGCCGCGTTCACCGGAACGGTCGGCTTCAAGGCTCCTTACGGCCGCAATCCCGGGCTCGGCGTGCTCACCGCCGACCACTACCGCGGTGACGGCCCGATGGCCCGCACGGTGGACGACACCCTCGCCTTCCAGAACGTCCTGGCCGGTCCCGATCCCCGCGACCACACCTCGATCCGCCCCAAGCTGACGCTGCCCACCGCGTACGAGGACGTCCGCGGCATGCGGATCGCCCTGTGCGTACGGCTGGGCGAGTACGACGTCCACCCGGAGGTCGAGGCCCACACCCGCGCGTCCGCCCAGGCCCTCTCCGACGCCGGCGCGCACGTGGAGGAGATCACCCTCCCCTGGACCCGTACCGAGCTGCTCACCTCGCTCGCCGGCCACTTCTCGACCATCTTCGGCGCCCTCGTCATCGAGGCCGCCGAGACCCGTCGCGACCTGCTGAGCCCGTACGCGGTCGCCTTCGCCGACGCCATGACGTACGCCCGCTCCCAGGTGAGTTACCTCGACTCCCTGCGCGCCGAGCACCGGCTGCAACGGGAGCTCGCCACCGCCATGGCCGGATTCGACGCCATGCTCTGCCCCACCACCGCCGTCCCCGGCTGGCACGCGGGCGACGACCTCGCGGGCGAGAAGATCGTGGTGCACGGCGAGGAGGTGGCCGACACGCTGTGGAGCGCCATGACCAGCCCCTTCAACATCAACAACCGCTGCCCCGTCCTCAACGTCCCCTCCGGCATGTCGAGCTGGGGACTGCCCACCGGCCTCCAGATCGTCGGCCACCCCTACGACGACCCGGCCGTCTTCCGCGTCGGCAAGGCCCTGGAGATCCTGCGCCCCTGGTCGTACGCGCGGATCGAGGACCGGCTGGCGTAGAGGCCTCTCGTTCTCGCCCCCCTCCACCAGCCCTCGCACGAAAGGCAGTTCCCGTGAGCACCACGCAAGGCGATCCGCTCTGGCCGACGTACGGCGAGCCGGACGACCTGAAGACCGTCGAGTCCGTCCCCCTGGAGGACCGCGGCCTGCCGGGTTCCACCTACGACGTTCTGGCCCGCGCCGCCGCGCTGTGGCCCGACCGGCCGGCGCTCACCGCGCTGCCCGGCGCGGAGCGGTGGACGCGTGGCGAGACCGTGGGCTTCGCCCGGCTGCGCGACGACGTACACCGCATCGCGAACCTGTTCCACCAGCACGGCGTCCGCCGCACCACCGCCGTGGGCCTGCTGACCCCCAACACCGGCCTGCTGCCCGCCGCACTCCTGGCCGCCCAGCTCGCGGGCATCGCCGCACCGGTCAACCCCTCCCTCGCCGCCGAGCACGCCGAACGCCTGCTGGGTCTCGGCGGGGCGAGGATCCTGGTCGCGGCCGGACCCGAACTCGACCCCGGCGCCTGGCGGACGGCCCGCACCGTGGCGGCATCGCTCCGCTGCTCGGCGCTCTTCGCGCTGCGCCCCGTCGGCGCGCCCGCCGCCGCCCCCGCTCTGGAGCCGGTCGAGGGGGTGGAGGTCGCCTATCTGCACGTCGCGGCCGCCGCCCAGCCGGCGGAACTCCGTCCCGGGGTGGTGCCCCCGAAAGCGGGTGACCTGGCCGCGTACTTCCACACCGGCGGTACCACCGGCGCTCCCAAGCTGGCCGCGCACACCCATGCCAACGAGGTGACCGACGCCTGGATGATCGCGGCCAACAGCCTGCTGGACTCCGATTCCGTCCTCTTCGCCGGGCTGCCGCTGTTCCACGTCAACGCCCTGGTCGTCACCCTCCTCGCGCCGCTGCTGCGCGGTCAGCACAGCGTGTGGGCCGGTCCCCTCGGTTACCGCGATCCGGCGCTGTCCAAGGTCATCTGGAAGATCGTCGAGCACTTCCGGATCGCCACCATGTCCGCCGTTCCGACCGTCTACGCCGGACTCGCCCGGGTGCCGCTCGACGCGGACATCACCTCGCTGCGCTTCGCGATCGTCGGGGCGTCCCCTCTGCCGCCTGCGGTACGCGCGGCGTTCGAGGACCACACCGGCGTCCCCCTGTGCCAGGGGTACGGACTGACCGAGGCCACCTGCGGCAGCGCCCGGAGCTTCCTGCGCGGACACCAGCGGCCCGAGGCGGCCGGGCAGCGCATGCCGTACCAGCGGGTGAAGACGGTACGGATCGACGGCGACGGCCGGTGGCACGACCTTCCGCAGGGTGAACCCGGCGTCCTCGCCATCAGCGGCCCCACCGTCTTCCCCGGCTACGTCGTGGGCCACGACGCCGACGGACCGCGCCTGGACACCCTCGGCACCGTGCGCGACGGCTGGCTCGACACCGGTGACCTCGCACGCGTGGACGCCGACGGCTTCATCCACCTGCTCGGCCGCGCGAAGGACCTGATCATCCGCGGCGGCCACAACATCGACCCCGCCGTCATCGAGGACGCGCTCCTCGCCCACCCGGCCGTCACCGGCGCGAGCGCCGTCGGCCGCCCCGATCCGCACTCCGGCGAAGTCCCGGTCGCGTACGTCACCCTGGCCCCCGGCGAGACCGCCACCGGCGCCGACGAACTGATCGCGTTCGCCGCACGACACGTACCCGAGCGAGCCGCGGCCCCCAAGGACGTCATCATCCTGACGACGCTGCCCCTGACCGACATCGGCAAGCCCTCCAAGGTGCCCCTGCACCTCGACGCCACCCGGCGCGCCTTCTCCGGCGCCCTGGCCGCCATCGGCATCGCCTTCTCCGACCGGCAGATCCGGTGCGACCTGACCGACGGCCGCCCGGTGGTGTCCCTGCCTCCGGTCTCCGACCCCGCCCTACGCCGCCGCATCACCACCCAGCTCGCCCCGTACGGCGTGGACTGGACGTTCACCGACGCGGACGGCGGCCGGCCCCGGGCTTGGGGCGGTCACGCCTGATCCGTGGCCAGCGGGGACAGCGGCCGCTCGAAGAAGGTCTCCAGGACCACCGTCGCCTGCGTTCCGCTGACCCCCTCGATGGCATAGATCCGCCGCAGCACGTCCTGCAGCTGCTCGGTGGTCGCGGTCCTGACCTTCACGAGCACCGAGGCGCTGCCGGCGATGACGTGCGCCTCCAGGACCTCGGGGAGCGCGGCGAAGTCCCGCGCCGAGTCACCCATCCAGGACGTCGAGTCGACCATCACGTAGGCCAGGACGGCGCTGCCCACGGCGGCCGGGTCCACGTCGACGGCGGTACGCCGGATGACGCCGCGCTCCCGCAGCTTCCGCACCCGCTCGTGGGCGGCACCGGCGGACAGGCCGACGGCCTGACCGAGCGCGGCGTAGGGCTGCGTGGCGTCCTGCTGGAGCTGCGCCAGCAGTGCGCGATCGATGTGATCCACAACTCTCCATTCGGAATCGACTAGCCAGGACAGTATCCCATCTTGCAACATGCGCCTCAGGCCGATTCACATTCGGCATGTGTGGGGTTTCGTGAGGAGTGGACTTCATGAGCGGCGACCGCCCGGGTCTTTACGAGATGCTTGACGACCGGTTCCGTACCGGCAGGTGCATGAACGGTGACGAAGCGCTGGAGGTCCTGTACACCGGCTGTCGTTGGGCCGAGGGGCCGATCTACGTGCCCGCCTGGCGCCAGGTGGTCTGGAGCGACATCCCCAACGACCGGATGCTGCGGTGGGACGAGGAGACCGGCGCCGTCAGTGTCTTCCGCCGCTCCGCCGGACACACCAACGGCAACACCCTCGACCGCGAGGGCCGGCTGATCACCTGCGAGCAGGGCAACCGCCGGGTGACCCGGACCGAGCACGACGGCACCGTCACCGTGCTGGCCGACCGGTGGCAGGGCAAGCGCCTGAACAGCCCGAACGACGCGGCCGTGAAGTCCGACGGCTCCATCTGGTTCTCCGACCCGGACTTCGGCATCACCAGCGACTACGAGGGGTACCGCGCGCAGAGCGAGATCGGCGCCAACAACGTCTACCGGATCGATCCGGCCACGGGCGAAGTGCGGCTGGTCGCGGACTGCTTCGGCGCGCCGAACGGGCTGGTCTTCTCGCTCGACGAGCGGCAGCTGTTCGTCTCCGACACCCGCGCGGGCTTCATCCGGGTCTTCGACGTACGCGACGACGGCACCCTGTCCGAGGGCAAGGTCTTCGCCGAGGCCGGAGCCCGCGGGAAGGCCCGCTTCGACAACCTCCGTTTCGACGACGGCGGACGGCTGTGGGCCGCCGCGATGGACGACGGCGTGCACTGCTACGACCCCGACGGCACCCTGATCGGCCGCCTGAACGTCCCCGAGGCGGTCGCCAACATCTCCTGGGGCGGCGCGAAGCGCAACCGCCTCTTCATCACCGCGGAGACCAGCCTGTACTCGGTGGTCATGGGCGTCACCGGCACGCACCCGACCGGACCGGGACGCCGGCCGTGGCCGGCCGGACCGGCGTTCGGCGATCCGGCTGGTGTGCTCCGATGACAGGGACACGAGAGCGCCGCGATGTGGGCCCTCCTGACGGCGGGTCGGACGAGCAGTCGACCCTGCTCGCGTTCCTGGACTACGTCCGCGACGCGGTGGCGGCGAAGGCGCGGGGCCTCGACGACGGGCAGGGCCGAACGCCCGGAGTGCCTTCGGGGACCAGCGTCCTCGGTCTGGTCAAGCACCTTGCCGCGGCGGAGGTGTACTGGTTCTCGTGGGCCTTCGAGGGGGCCGACATCGAGCATCCGGACCTCGGCATGGACCTTTCCGAGAAGGACAGCGCGGACAGTCTCCTCGCCGCCTATCGCGCTGCCGTGGAACGGTCGAACGAGGTCATCGAGCGCTGCGACGACCTGAGCCTCCCGTGCGCTCGGGCGGCGGGCAGAGGGGGCGTCGTGCGATCGATGCGGTGGGTGCTCGTCCACATGATCGAGGAGACGGCTCGCCACGCGGGCCACGCCGACATCCTCCGAGAGCAGGCCGACGGTTCCGTCGGCAGGTAGGGCGTGGGGCGTGGGGCGTAGGGCGCACGTGGCCCGCGGTCATCGGCATACCGCGGGTCACGTGCCCCTCCCCTCCCCCGTACCGGTCGCGTGCGCCGTACGGCGGCGCGGCTCAGGCCGGGGTCAGTTGATCGTCCAGCGCTGCAGGGGCGCTCCGGTGTCCGGCTGCTGGGTGACCGCGGCGCCGTCGGTGCCGGACGCGGTGGTGAGGACCAGACCGCTCTTCACGGAGGTGACGGTGTACGTGCCGCCCGCCTGCCGTGTCACGGTCCAGCGCTGGTTGGTGCCGCCGGTGCAGGTCCACTGGATCACCTTGGCGCCGGCGCCCGTCGCCCCGCCCTCGACGTCGGCGCAGAGCCCCGACTCGGCGTTGGCGAGCTCGTAGGAGCCGTCGGTGCGGCGGGTGAAGCGCCAGCTCTGGTTGGCGCCGCCGTTCGGGGTCCAGGTGACGAGCTGGGTGCCGGGGGTGGTGCTGTGGCCGGGGTTGTCCAGCGCCTTCCCGCTCGCGACAAGGGTGTGGCCGCCGTCGGGGATCGTGCCGGGGGCCTCGCCGACGGGGGTGAGGGTCAGGGTCTGCTCGTTCGCGGTGCGTGTCCCGCCCACCGCGTTGCCGGTGCTGTTGGTCCAGGTGCGGGTGGGGGTCGTCTCGACCGGTCGGTTCGAGGCGGCGGACATGCCGATCACGAGGCCGCTGTAGCGGTTGACCAGTCGGTACGTGCCGTTCGGGGAGCCGTTCGCGGCGGAGGTGCCGGGGATGACGAACCACTGCTGCCCGACGCCGGGGCCGCCCGCCTGGGCCGCGGTGACCGTCGGCCTGGTACCCCAGGCGCGGGTGCTCGTCGTGGCGGAGTCGACGCCGAGGAGGTGTCCGGTGGCGCCGTTGGCGATGCGGTACGAGCCGTCGCCGTTGGTGTGGAAGATCCACGATTCCAGGGCGGCGCCGGTGGCCGACGGCACGGACGTGGTGGCCGTGCCTCCGGTGACCTGGGCGAGCACCCGGCCGCTCGCGTCGGCGACGCGGTACGCCTTGTTCGTGTCAACGGGCGCGGCGGGTGCGGAGGTGTCGATCGCCAGGTTGACGTACTCGCTGGACGTTCCGCCCGAACAGCCGAAGGAGCAGTAGGAGCGGAAGTTCCTGCCGACGATCCCGGAGCCGGTCTTGTTCACGCCGTCGAGGAACCAGCGGTACCAGGACGCGTTCCGGTAGCTGCCGGTGTCCCCGAGTCGGAACCACTTCTGGGTGGCGAGGTTGTCGGTGGCGTAGATCTCCTGGGGCGCGTTGCCGCTCTGGTCGACGGCCTGCGGCTCGCCGATGTACAGCCCCAGGTGGGCGTTGTACGTGATGTCCATGACGAACAGGGGGGAGGTGGCGGGCATGGTGCCGGCCGCGACCTGCTGGCTCACGGTGCCGGGGTTCGCCGGGTCGTACTCGTCCCCGACGGGGGTGTAGCCGGTCCCGCCGGAGGTCCCGACCGGCGTCATGTTGCTCTCGCGGCCCCCGACACCGGGCTCGGTCCAGGCTCCGTCGTACCACTTCCTCCACGAACCGGGCGCCATCTTGGCGGAGATGGGGGCGCGGGCCACGTGCGCGTGGAAGGCCTTCCAGCCGCCGTTCTTCTCCACGATCCGCGAGCCGTAGAAGGCGTAGAAGTACCCCGAGGCGGTGTCGACGAACAGGCGCTGGTCGCCGTCGCCGTAGTGGTAGGTCTGCTGCGGGAAGGCCGCCGTGTCGCCCCGCCGGGTGCTGTACGGGGAGGTGATGACGTGGCTCTTGATGGTCCAGGTCCTGCCCTGGTCGGTGGAGACCGCGTAGTCGATCCCGTCGTAGTGGACGCCGTCACCGAACGGCTGCGGGGTGAACTCGTTGTGCACCAGGCCGTACCAGTCGCCGGTGTCCGGGTCGACCCACACCCCGGCCAGGTCGCAGAAGTTCCGCTGGGAGTACCCGGAACCGGCCGGCGGCGGGGTGGACTCCAGACCGGTCGGGCTGTTGTTGCACCGCCAGGTCGTGTCGTTGTTCCTGTCGTCGGCGTTCGCCGGGTTCACGGCGTCGCTGAGGGCGCTCGACCGGACGGCGGTGTCGAAGTTCGTGCCGGTGTAGAAGTTCCACTTCCGTTCCTGCGTCGCTCCGTAGAGCGCGTGGGCCTGCTGGAAGTAGAAGGTGCCGTCCTTGTCGATGTAGGTGCCGGCCGGCGTGTCGTCGGGGTGGGTCCACGATCCCTTCGCGCCGACGGTGACCTGGTACGTGGCGGCGGTGGCGGCCGTCGACGCGGATGTGCCCGCCGTGGCCGGAGGGGCCGCCGCGGCGCCCCCTCCGGCCACCGCGAGGGATACGGCGAGGGTCACGGCGAGAACCGTACCGAGCGGACTTCTTGCAGGAGTTGACAACGGGTACTCCCTGGGCTGGTCTCCGTGCGCCGCGCTCCACGACGGCGCATCCACTGCCGACCGGTGCCGACGGCGGCTGGTTACACAGAAGCGCGTGGCCGTCGGCCGTGCACATGGACGCTCGCCCACGGGGCTTGGATTTTCCGGCTGGAACGCGGTCGGCGTCCCGCGGGGGATGATGGGGACGGAATGACGGAACGCGAGGTCAGGAGCTTCCATGGCGAAGCCGGTTCACCAGCCCCGTGAGGACGCGGAGTTCGATTTCATCCTCCGGATGAGCAGAGTCCCGGTCCTCGCCTACTTCATCGGGACGTGGCCCAAGGCCATCGAGCCCTGCCGGGCGATGGACCTCGTCGTGGGCGACGTCGCCGACGCGTACGCGGGCCGCCTGACGGTCGTACGCGCCGACATCGCGCGCTGCCCGGCGGCGACCGAGCGGTACGGGATCACGGGAGCCCCCTCGTACGTCCTCCTGAGGGACGGAGAGGCGCTGGCCCACGGTACGGGGCCCCTGACCGGCACGGAGGTACGGGAGCTCCTCGACGCCCACCTCTGAGAGCCGGGTGCGCCCTCACCGGGTACGCGCCCTGGCCAGGCCTTTCGGTGATGCGTGGCGGAGGGGTGGCGCGGAGCGATGAGTTTCGGGTGGCCTGGCGGTCTGCCCTGTATGGAGAACACCTCACGCATGGAACAGATCGACCTGGGAGCGGCGGCGGAGCGCGTCGCCCGGCTCGCGGAGGGCATCGCCGACGAGCGGCTCGGCGACCCGACGCCCTGCCCCGAGTACACGGTGGGGGTACTGCTCGCCCACGTCGCCGGGCTGAGCGTCGCCTTCCGCGACGCGGCCCGCAAGCACTTCGGGCCCACGACCGACACCCCGCCCGGCTCGTCCCGGCCGGTACTGGCGGACGACTGGCGGACGGCACTGCCGAAGGCGGTGGACGAACTGGCCGCCGCCTGGCGGGAGCCGGGCGCCTGGGAGGGCGACACGCGGGCCGGCGGGATCGACCTGCCGGCCGCCGTCATGGGCCGCATCGCCCTCGACGAACTGCTGATCCACGGCTGGGACCTGGCGCGGTCCACCGGACAGCCGTACGAGGTGAGCGAGGAGGAACTGAGGGTCTCCGAGGCCCTGCTGACCCCGACCGAAGACTCCTCCGGCCAAGGTTTCTTCGGCCCGATCGTCCCCGTACCGGCCGACGCACCCCTCCTGGACCGCGTGATCGGCCTCAGCGGCCGCCACCCCGACTGGCGCCCGGCCTGATCGGCAAGACATCCCCTAGGAACGGCGGTGGTCCGATCGGGGCCGTACGTGGTCCACTGAAGCTCTTCGTGGACGGATCGGGGGGAGCGGGGGACACGTGGGAGACGGCGCGATGGTGGCCAGGGGGTTCGCCGACGCACGGCGTACGGCGGTCGGAGCGCTGTTGGTGCTCGCTCTGATCAGCGGGTGCGGAACCCAGGGCGGCTCGGGCGGCTCGGACGGAGGGCGCGTCGCGGCCGACGCGCCCAGCCGATCGGCCGAGCAGAACCCGCCGGTGGAGGTCAGGCGGGACAGGGATCCGGTGCTGAGGCGGTTCCCGCAGCTGGGGAACATCACCGGCGTCGAGTGGGCCTCGGCTCCCCTCGGCAGCGGGTCCTCCCGAGTGCCCGGTCCCACCGACTTCCGGTTCTCCGGTGTGGCGACCCTCGCGAAGGCGGACGTGCGGCGGCTCCAGACCGAGTACGACTGGGTGCCCGGCCAGACGCCACCGTCCGTCCTGGAGGCCATCGCGCCCGAGGTACCCGCGGGCACCTCGTGGCAGATGAGCGAGGGTTTCACCTCGGCGGTCACCGGCGACGTGTACACGGCGACCTTCCTGCTGGATCCCGCGACCGGCGTCATGGTCTTCGACGCCGTCAACCCGAACGTCGTCGACGGCGCCTAGGTCGTTTTCTCCTGGTCGTCCACCACCTCACCCGGCTCAACGCGCGCGTGACCGCCGCCTTGCGGTGACTGAGGTCGACGGCGGTCGCCTTGGCAAGCGCGTACGCCATGTCGGGGGTTCGAGGAACCAGGTGTGGCCGATCCCGTCGCGCAGCGGGAGGTCGCGGAAGTGCGCGAGATAGCCGAACGCGTGTTCTCGTACCGCCGCGCGGGCATCTCGGCGTACTTCGCCACGGCGGAGTCCTTGCCGTCGGCTCCGATCGCCAGGCGGGCCCGGATCCCACGCCCGCCCCCGGGCGTCGACGCGTCCGGGAAGCCGGGCCGCCTCGGTGTCGGGGCCGGCCGAGCGCGGTGCTGGCAGACTCCGCCCCATGACCAACGACTCCGACTGCGACTCCGTTCACACCCTCTCGGTGGTGCCGCTGACCGCCGGCCACGCCGACGAGGTCGTCGCGATCTACCAGGCCGGCATCGACGAGGGCGACGCCACCTTCGAGACCACCGCTCCCACCTGGGAGCAGTTCGACGCGGCCAAGCTGCCCGAGCACCGCTTCGCCGCCGTCGACGCCTCGGGCAGGGTCCTGGGCTGGGTGGCGGCCACCAAGGTCTCCGACCGGTGCGCGTACGCCGGTGTGGTCGAGCACTCCGTCTACGTCCACCCCGGCGCCCGCGGCCGGGGCGTCGCCGCCGCCCTCCTGAAGGCGCTCGTCGCCTCCACCGAGGCGGCGGGGATCTGGACGATCCAGGCGGGGATCTTCCCGGAGAACGCGGCCAGCCTCGCCGTCCACGCGCGGGCCGGCTTCCGGGTCATCGGCACGCGCGAACGCATCGGGCGCATGAACGGCGGCTGGCGCGACACCGTCCTAGTCGAGCGCCGCAGCACGACCGTGGTGTGAGCGCGACGCCGGCCCCGGGCCGGCTGCGCGCTCAGACCAGGCGGGTCAGGAGTTCGGCGAAGAGGCCGGGGCGGCCGAAGTAGCCGATGTGCGAGGTGGCAAGGGTGTGCACGTCGAACGGGTTGTGCGGGGTCAGCGCATCCGCCTCGCGGATCATGAGGTCCTGGACGGACGGGGTGAGGCTGCGGTCCTCGGAGAGACGGACGTACGTGTGCGGGACGCGCCCCCAGCCGTCGGCCCTGACCAGCGCCGCCGGGGCGAGGACCGCGTAGTTCTCGTCCGGGTCCAGTGAGTCGAGCAGCAGCCGGAACCGGTGGTCCGTCGCGTCGGCCATGACGGCGGCTTTCAGGGCGGCGAACAGTTCCGGATCGGCGTGGGCGCCGCGCCAGTTCAGCCGTACGACCCCGGGATCGGGCAGGTCCGTCGGCACGGCGATACGGGCCGCCGCGGCGTCCAGCAGGTTGTCGTCGACGGCGTCCCACGGCTCGGTGAGCATCGCCGGGTCGCTGAGGCAGAGCGCCGAGAGGTAGACCACTCGGTGCAGGAGTTCGGGAACCGCGTTGGCGACGGCGCTGATCGTGAGACCGCCGAGGCTGTTGCCGACCAGGATCACCGGACCGCGTGCGGCGATCCGGCGCAGGACGCCGACGACATGCGTGACGTTGTCGTGCAGGGTGACGCCGCTCATCGGGGAGGGCGCGGTGGCCAGTGCCGCGGTGTCCTGGGGGTGGCCGTAGTACGCGGCGGGGCCGTCGGCCAGGTCGCCGTGGCCGGGCAGGTCGACGGCGTACGAGCGGTGTCCGAGCAGGGCCAGTTCGTTCTGCAGCGGGCCCCAGGCCTTGGCGTTGCTGGAGCCGCCGTGTACGAACACGAACGTGGGGCGCGGGTCTGCGCGCATGGTGAGGATCCTCGTCATCCGGAGGTGAGGTGAACGGCGGACGTGTGACCCGGGGTCGGCGACGGCCGACACGGCAGGGTCAGGACGCCTAACGGATGCGGCAGGAAGGCCAGTTGTGGATGACGTGGCAACACATGCCGCTGACGCTAACAGGCGGGCACAGCGCCGGACGAGCCGTTTTCCCGCCGGAAGCCCGGTGCCGCGACGCCTACCCGGGCCCGCCCGGCGAGTGGTGCCTCAACGACCGGCGTACGGCAGCAGGGCCATCTCGCGGGCGTTCTTGACGGCGGCGGCGAGGGCCCGCTGCTGCTGGGCCGTCACCCGGGTGACGCGACGGCTGCGGATCTTCCCCCGGTCGGAGATGAACTTCCGCAGCAGATCGGTGTCCTTGTAGTCGATGTACGTGATCCCGGCCGCGTCGAGCGGGTTGGGCCGGGGCGTGGCGGGCTTGCGGGCTTCGTGGCGTCGGGCCATGGGCGTATCTCCTTGTACGGGCTCTTCGGGCGGTGTGATCAGGTCGTACGAGGTCAGGAGGCGTCGAGAAGGGAGTCGAAGGCGGCAGGGAGGTGCTTCCACGCCTCGCGGCCCGAGCCGTACTCCTCGTCCGTCAGCAGGCAGGAGTCGAGGAGCCGTTCCAGCTCGTCCCGGTCGAGGCCGGGTGACGTGAACACCAGGTGCTGGCAGCAGTCGCCGTGGTCGGGGTGCCAGTCGAGGGCGGCCGCGGCACGGCGCACGGCAGGGACCATGTCCCAGGCCGCGTCCGGCAGCGACGCCAGCCAGGGGCCGACGCTCTCGACGCACAGCGCCCCGCCGGCCGCGTCCCACGCGAGCAGCGTGTCGGGCCGGTCGGCGAGCCAGAACCGGCCGCGGCTGCGGGCGGCGGCGCAGCACAGGTCTTCGAGCGCCTGGTAGAGGCGCTCGGGGTGGAACGGCCGGTGGCGGCGCCAGACGAGCGTGGAGACGCCCGCCTCGTCGGCCTCCTGGGGCAGCAGCGCGCACGCGGGGTGCTGAGCCGCGGCGGCGGCCTCGATGTCGACGCCGGCGAAGGCGGCCCGGACGAGTTCGGCGGACGCGGAACGGGCGGGTTCGCCGGAGGAGGAGTCGGAGGAGGGGTCGGAGGAGGAGTCGGATGCGGGGGCGGCCGGGACCCGGCGCGCGGTGGGGTGCAGCTGCGCGAGGAGGGCCCGGTCCTCGTCGTCGGCCTCGTCGTTGTCGACGACGGCGAGGACGGGCGCGTACTCCAGCTGGCGGGCCCAGGTGTCCCCGACGGTGCGCTGATCGGTGGGGGCAGCAGCGAGGCCGGCCTCGGCCAGGTCGTCGCCGTTGGCGAGACAAGGCAGGACGAGCGCGGGGTCCACTGCGGTGATCACGCCGGTCAGCGCCAGCCGGTCTCCGCCGTGTCCCGCGACGACCTCGGCCATGGCCTTCGGTTCGACCGAGTCCCACAGTTCGACCACGGCGAGCCGGGTCAGGCCGGCGTCCGCCATCCGCTCCAGTTCGGGGACCAGGTCCTCGCGCAGGGCGCAGCACGCGCAGTCGTTGACCAGGGGGGTGTCGTCGCGGGAGACGGGGCCCGAGGCGTCGCGGATCACGCGGAGCACGGTGCCGTCGGGTGCACCGGACAGGTCGTGGTGCAGTGCCACGCTGCCCTGGACGGTGTGCAGGAGGCGCTCGACGACCTCCCGCCGCGCGTCGGCGTGCATGCCGGCGACGATCACCACGGGGAGCTTGCCTTCGTGCTCCATCAGCGGGCTCCGTAGCGGCGCTCGAAGCGTTCGACGCGGCCGGCGGTGTCGAGGACGCGGGCGGTGCCCGTGTAGAAGGGGTGGCTCGCGGAGGAGATCTCCACGTCGACGAGCGGGTAGGTGTTGCCGTCCTCCCAGTCGATGCTCTTGTCGCTGGTCATGGTGGAGCGGGTGAGGAACGCGGTGCCGGAGGCGGAGTCGCGGAAGACGACGGGCCCGTAGGCGGGGTGGATGCCGGGCTTCATTGCGGGGCCTTTCGGTGGTCGGGCGGGGGGGTGGGGGCAGCGCTCCGCGGCGTGCCACGAGAGGAGTATATGGCAATGGTTTTCATTACCAAGACGGGGGCCCCTGGGGCGGAAGGGGCGCATCGGCCAGATTGATAATGGGATCCATTTTCATATAGCCTCGCCGTGCTCCTCCTCCCCCCAGACCCCTAGGAGATCCCTGATGGCCGTCCCGAAGCGGAAGATGTCCCGCAGCAACACCCGCCACCGCCGCGCCCAGTGGAAGGCGAGCACCCCCCAGCTCGTACCCGTCACCGTGGACGGGTCGGTGTACCAGGTGCCGCAGCGCCTGGTGAAGGCGTACGAGCGCGGCCTGCTCCACCCGGAGGGCTGAGCCCCCATGACGCCCACCGAGCGACTCCCCGTCACCGTCCTGTCCGGATTCCTCGGCGCGGGGAAGACCACCCTCCTCAACCACGTCCTCGGCAACCGCGAAGGACTGCGCGTCGCGGTCATCGTCAATGACATGAGCGAGGTCAACATCGACGCGGCGCTCGTGCGCGGCGGTGAGGCCGCCCTGTCCCGTACCGAGGAGCGACTGGTCGAGATGACCAACGGGTGCATCTGCTGCACCCTCCGCGACGACCTCCTGGAGGAGGTCGACCGGCTGGCCCGCGAGGGCCGCTTCGACCATCTCCTCATCGAGTCCAGCGGCATCTCGGAACCCATGCCGGTGGCCGCCACCTTCTCCTTCCCCCGGGACGACGGGGCCACCCTCGGCGACCTCGCCCGCCTCGACACGATGGTGACCGTCGTGGACGCCGCGAACTTCCTGCCGGAGCTGGACGCCGGCGACGAGCTCGCCGAGCTCGGCCTCGCCCCCTACGAGGACGACGAGCGCACGGTCAGCGATCTCCTGGTGGAACAGGTCGAGTTCGCGGACGTCATCGTCCTGAACAAGCTCGACCTGGTCGGTCCTGACGAGGCCCGTCGGCTCCGCGCCACCCTCTCCCGGCTCAATCCGGAGGCGCGTGTCGTTCCCGCCGTGCGCGGACGCGTGCCGCTCGAACAGGTCATGGGCACCGGCCTGTTCGACGTCGAGCGGGCCCAACAGGCCCCCGGCTGGGTCAAGGAGCTGAACGGCGACCACGTGCCGGAGACCGAGGAGTACGGCATCTCCTCGCTGGTGTACCGCTCCGGGCTGCCGTTCCACCCGGGCCGGCTGTGGACCTTCGTCACCAAGGGGATGGACAGCGGAACCTACGGGCGCGTGCTGCGCTCCAAGGGCTTCTTCTGGCTGGCCACGCGGCCCCGGGTCACCGGACTGTGGTCGCAGGCCGGCGCCGTCGCCCGGTTCGAGCCCTCGGGGGCCCGCGGCCCGGAGACCGCACAGGGGCAGGAGCTGGTCTTCATCGGCACGGGACTGCGCGCCGACGCCCTGCGCGCGGCTCTGGACGCCTGCCTCCTCGCACCGGGCGAGCCCGTACCCGCCGACGACGCCTTCCCCGCGTGGGAGACGTACGGCATCGAGGACGCCTGCGAGCACGAGCAGGCGGCCTGAGGGCAGACGCCACCCGGGGCCCCGGCGCACTGCGCGGCCCGGCGACCGTCATCAGCGAGGTGAGCGAGGCGCACCGCATCGACCGGCTCGGATCGACCGGTTCGGATCGACCGGTCCGCATCGACCGGTCCGGTACCGGAGGGCCGCCCCGGTGACACGAGTGGCGCCGAACGAGTGGACTCGCCGGTCCGCGGGCGGGACGGCGGGCCCTCGGCCGTGGGTG
Source organism: Streptomyces sp. NPDC051822 (assembly GCF_044452745.1). Classification (NCBI taxonomy): domain Bacteria; kingdom Bacillati; phylum Actinomycetota; class Actinomycetes; order Kitasatosporales; family Streptomycetaceae; genus Streptomyces; species Streptomyces sp. NPDC051822. Next base: position 38,558 of record NZ_JBITBZ010000019.1, read on the forward strand.
CCGGTGGTGAATGGCCGTCCGAGACCCGTGACCCGGAAGAGGCATCCCCCGATGCGACGTACCTCCCACCGCCGGCTGTTCGCCGCGACGCTGCTCGTGGCGTCCGTGCTCGCCCCGATGGCGGCCACCCCCGCCACTCCCGTACACGCCGCTCCCGCATCCGCCGCGAGCGCCGTCCTGCACGGTGAGGACGACTGCCCGCCGGGCGGTCTCGGCCCCGAGCTGACCGCCCGGCTGGACAAGTCGATCGAGGACGTCCGCAAGCAGGCGGGCATCCCTGGTGTCGTCGTCGGACTCTGGATGCCGGGCAAGGGCAGCTACGTCCGTGCGACCGGGGTCGCCGACACCGCCACCCGGCAGCCGATGTTCGCCGACAGCTTCGTCCGGATCGGCAGCGAGACCAAGACGTTCACGGTCACCGCACTCCTTGAACTCGTGGACGACGGCCGGGTGCGCCTCGACGAACCGATCTCGAAGTACGTCCGCCACGTGCCGAACGGCCACCGGATCACCCTGCGCCATCTGGCCGAGATGCGCAGCGGTCTGTTCCCGTACACCTCCGACCCCGGCTTCGTGCAGGACCTGCTGAGCGACCCGCAGCGCCCGTACACCCCGCACGAACTGCTCGCGTACGGCTTCAAGCACAAGAACACCTTCGAGCCGGGCCAGAAGTTCGAGTACTCCAACACCAACCTCGTCCTGCTCGGCCTGGTGGTCGAGAAGGTCAGCGGCCACCGGCTCGCCGACTTCATCCACCGGCGGGTCCTCCGGCCGGCCGGGCTGCACCACACGCTCTTCCCCCAGGGTGCCGAGTTCCCCGAGCCGCACGCGCGCGGCTACACGGACCAGACGCTGAGCGGTGCGGTCGCCGACGCCACGGACTGGAACCCGAGCTGGGCGTGGGCGGCCGGTGCGATGATCTCGAACCTGCACGACCTGCGGCGCTGGGCGAAGGTCGTCGCCACCGGCGAACTGCTCAGCCCCGAGACCCAGGCGGAGCGGCTCAAGACGCTGCCGACCACCTTCCCCGGCACCCGCTACGGTCTCGGCATCTTCGAGACCAACGGGTGGATCGGGCACAACGGCTCCATCCCGGGGTACGAGACGGTGACGGTCTACCTGCCGTCGAAGAAGGCCACCATGGTCGTCATGATCAACACGGACTCGCTCCACGAGGGCCAGGAGCCGTCCACCCTGCTCGCCCGGGCGATCACCACGATCGTCACGCCGGAGAACGTCTACGCGGGCGCGGTGGTGCCGCACTGATCGCACCGAAGGCGGCGCACAGAAGGTGAAACGAAGAGTGGCAAGGGGAGTAATCACCTCTTGCCACTCTTAACTTATAGCGCACAGGGGGGCTTGCGGCAAGGCCCCGGTGGTACCGCAGAATCGCTGATCTCAGCCATCCCCTGCAGAAATGGGAGCCCCATCCCGTGCGTGTGCTTTCGTCGGTGGACCAGTCGTACGGCACCAGCGCCTTCGACCTTCCCGACCGCCTCTCCCCCAAGGCCGACCCGGCGCTGATCGCCGGTGACGAGCAGCACTTCGCGGCCATCGCGAAGAGCCTCGACGAGTCGGTCGCGGAGCTCTCCGAGCGGCTGGACGCGACGCGCAGGGCGCCCGGCGGCGCCGGCCGGGAGGCGATGGACCGGGACGCGGAGATCCACCGGCTGACCGGCCGCCTGCGCACCCTGCGCCGCTTCGGCCTGGACCTGTGCCTCGGACGCGTCGTCGGCGAGGACGGCAGCGAGCCCGTGTACGTGGGACGCCTCGGCCTCACCGACAGCACGGGGCACCGGCTCCTCGTCGACTGGCGCTCCCCCGCGGCCGAGCCGTTCTTCGCGGCCACCCACGCCCGCCCGATGGGGCTCGCGAGCCGCCGCAGGTACCGCTGGACCGCCGGCCGGATCAGCGACTACTGGGACGAGGTCTTCACCGCCGACGGCCTGGAGGAGCACGCGGCCCTCGACGACCAGTCCGCGTTCATCGCCAGCCTCGGCGGCAGCCGGTCCCCGCGGATGCGCGACGTGCTCTCCACCATCCAGGCCGACCAGGACGCCGTCATCCGGGCGGGCTCGCGCGGCACGCTCGTCGTCGACGGCGGCCCCGGTACGGGAAAGACGGTCGTCGCGCTGCACCGCTCCGCGCACCTCCTCTACGCGGACCCGCGCCTCGGTCACCGCAGGGGCGGCGTCCTGTTCGTCGGCCCGCACCAGCCCTACCTGGCGTACGTCGCCGACGTGCTCCCCAGCCTCGGCGAGGAGGGCGTGCAGACCTGCACCGTGCGGGACCTCGTCGCGGAGGGCGCGAAGGCGTCCGCCGAGCGCGACCCGGAGGTGGCCCGCCTGAAGTCGTCCGCGGACCTGGTGCGGGCGATCGAGGCGGCCGTCAGGTTCTACGAGGAGCCGCCGGCCCGGGGGGTGACGGTCTCGACCGACTGGGCCGACATCCGGCTGACCGCCGACGACTGGGCCGAGGCCTTCGATGCGCCGGAGGCCGGTACCCCGCACAACGAGGCGCGGGAGCAGATCTGGGACGAGCTGGGCACGATCCTCCTGGCCAAGCTCGACGGCGAGGTCCCGGAGGACGCGGTCCGCGGGGCGCTGCGGCAGGACGAGGAGCTGGCCGGGGCCCTGCACGGCGCCTGGCCGCTCCTTGAGGCCGCCGACCTCGTCGGGGACCTCTGGTCGGTCCCCGCCTACCTGCGCAAGTGCGCTCCCTGGCTCGACCGCGAGGACGTCCACAGGCTCCAGCGGGCGGACGCCCAGGCCTGGACGGTGTCCGACCTGCCGCTCCTGGACGCGGCGCGGCAGCGGCTCGGCGACCCGGAGGCGGCACGGCGCATGCGCCGGCAGCGGGCCACGGTCGCCGCCGAACGCGCGCGCATGGCCGACGTCATCGACAACGTGCTCGCGGCGGACGACGACGGCGAGGGCGCGGTGACGATGCTCCGCGGCCAGGACCTGAAGGACAGCCTGGTCGACGAGGCCGCGCTGCCGGGCACCGAACCGGACCTGCTCGCCGGGCCGTTCGCGCACATCGTCGTGGACGAGGCGCAGGAACTGACGGACGCGGAATGGCAGATGCTGCTGCAGCGCTGCCCGTCCCGCAGCTTCACCGTCGTCGGGGACCGCGCCCAGGCCAGGAACGGGTTCACGGAGTCATGGGAGGAGCGGCTCGAACGGGTCGGACTCGACCGGATCACCGTGGCGTCCCTGAGCATCAACTACCGGACGCCGGAGGAGGTCATGGCGGAGGCCGAGCCGGCCATCAGGGCGGCGCTCCCCGACGCCAACGTGCCGACGTCCGTCCGCGCCGCCGGCATCCCGGTCGTCCACGGATCCGTGACGGAGCTCGACACGGTCCTCGACGACTGGCTCGCCGCCAACGCCGACGGGACCGCGTGCGTCATCGGCGCCCCCGGGTTCCGGCCGACGTCCCGCGTCCGGTCGCTGACCCCGTCGCTGTCGAAGGGCCTGGAGTTCGACCTCGTCGTCCTCGTCGACCCGGACGCCTTCGGCGAGGGGATCGAGGGAGCGGTCGACCGCTATGTCGCGATGACCCGCGCGACCCGGCAGCTCGTCGTCCTCACCGGCTCCTGACGAGTTCGCGACGCGGCCGCCCCTTCGGGCCCGGGCCCGAAGGGGCGGCCGGGCCTGGCTCCGTGGGGCGAACCGGTGGGGTGCGTGGGCGCGCCACGGCCGATCCTGCGATGAGATGACGTATCGATGGGTTCATGACTCACACATGCGAGCCCACCACGGCATCCGTTCTCGGCGACCCGGGCGTTCCCGGTGGGGAGTGCCCCGAGGTCGCGTCGCTCGTCGCGCCCTACCTGCGCATCATCCGTTCCGCGCTTCCCCCCGTGGAGGCGGAACGATTCTTCGTACGAGCCCTGGACGCGCACGAGGAGGAGCGGCGCCGGGCCGGGGCGCTCCAGCTCGGGTTCAGCGCGTACCTCTGGGACGGTCTCGGCGACAGCTGGGGCAAGTCCCTGGCGCACACCTCGGCCTGGGAGGCCATGCAGGCCATCCGCCACCTCGTCCGCAAGGCGCCCCGCGCCGACCTCGCCGCCTACCTGCGCCTCGGGCTCCGGCACGCCCGCGAACTCGGCACCGGCTCCCCCGGCCGGGCCCCGGTGGCCGTGGGCGCCTGACACGTCAGCGGCCGGGCCGTCCCGTCCAGGGGTCCGCGCCGGGGTCGGTGCCCTCGGCGCGGGAGGCGAGGCGGTCGACGTAGTGCTGCCAGCCCTCGGCGTGTTCCTCACAGGCCTCCGTCGAGGGGAGGCCGCTGTGGATCAGCCGGAGGAGCGTGCCCTCCGGCTCGGCACGCAGGGTGATCTCGACCGTGCTGGAGCCGGGCGCCACAGGCGTCGGCCCCGACTCCCAGGTACCGGAGCCGGGTGCGGCGGCCGTGGGGTCCGGCTCCCATCCCCAGCTGAAGACGACCCGTCCGGGCGGGTCGACGGTGATGAAACGGCCGGACGCGACGGCGGCGCCGGTGACCCGGGTGCGGTAGGAGCCGCCCGGCTCGAAGGAGAACGTGCCGTCGACGCCCATCCAGGACAGCCACTTCCCACGGTCGGAGAGCAGGCCGAAGACCGTCTCCGGGCGGGCGGCGATGTGCCGTTCCAGGGTGACCGTGTCCATGGGAGTCGGAAGGACCGGGGAGACGGGAGGGGGCGGGGGCACCGTCGAGGCCGGAGGGACCAGAGGGGTCGGGGGAACGGGAGGGACGGGAGGGAGCGCGGGCCCCTGAGGAATCAAGGGGTCCGGAGGGACCGAGGGGTCCGGAGGAGTCAGGGGGTCCGGAGGGTTCAGGGGGTCTGGAGGGTTCGTCATCAGGGCTTCTCGCTTCACTCGCCCGGGGACGGCCGCCCGGCGGCCCCCGGCACATCCCGGTCCACGGCCCTGTCCGGAACCGCTCGGTCCCCTCTTTGCGCAGCGTAACCAGAGACGCGCCCGCAGGCACCTTGAGCCGGCGGGACCGCCGGTGGGCACGGGTGGCGACGCCGCGGTCAGTCGGGCAGGCCGACCGCCCGTTCGCCGTTGCGGCGCTGCTGGACGACGACCGCGACCACCAGCAGGACGCCCTGGGCGACGTTCTGCCGGAAGGAGTTGATGCCCTGGACGGTGAGGCCGTTCTCCAGACAGCCGAGGAGCGCGACGGCGAGGAGCGTGCCGCCGATTCCGCCCTTGCCGCCGCGCAGGGCGCAGCCGCCGAGGGCCGCCAAGAACAAGGAACTGGCCTACGCCTTCACCGAGTTCGCCACCACCGGCGCCGGCGCGAGCAGCCGGGTCGCAGCGGGCGCCTTCCCCGCCACCCGCGCCGACTGGTCCTACCTGCCGTACCAGGTGTACGCGAACTCGGTCTTCAACGACACCGTCGGCAAGGCGTACGTCTCACCGACCAAGCTCTCCGAGGGCCTGAAGGCGTGGCAGGAGGCGAGCGTCACGTACGGCAACGAGCAGGGCTTCACCGTCAACAAGTAACAGGAAGCCGGCCCTACGCGTACTGGGCGATCTGGATCAGGTTGCCGCAGGTGTCGTCCAGGATGGCGACGGTGACGGGGCCCATGTCCACGGGCTCCCGGGTGAAGCGGACGCCGAGTCCGCGCAGCCGCTCGTACTCGGCGCGCACGTCGTCCACGGCGAAGGACGTGAGCGGGATGCCGGCCTCGACCAGCGCCTTCTTGTACGTCTGGGCGGCGGGGACGGCGGTGTCGGGCTCCAGGACGAGTTCGACGCCGTCGGGGTGCTCGGGCGACACGACCGTCAGCCAGCGGTACTCGCCGAGGGGGACCTCCGTCTTCTTCACGAAGCCCAGCACGTCGGTGTAGAAGCGCAGGGCCCTCTCCTGGTCGTCGACGAGGAGGCTGGCCAGGTTGATCCTCATGGGTGCTCTCCGGCGGGTGGTTCGGGTGTTCGGATCGTGGAACTTCTAGCATCCCTGCCCGCTCGCGGCGGCGGGACGCGCCGGGACCCGCCGCGCCGGGGTCCCGGTCGTCGCGACCGGAGCACGCGCGCGTAGCGTGACGGTGTCGGCTCCGTCGTCTCTCACCACTGGAGATCGCCTGTGTCCAGCGCTGTCCCGACCCGTACCGCTGTCGTGGAATCCCTCATGGAGCGCTTCCCCGGGATCCCTCCGGAGGCCGTGTTCAAGGAGGACCTGCTGCGCGGCGGGCTCGCCTTCGACCCGGCCGCGCTGAGCGGCAACGAGGGGGGCGAGGTGAAGCCGAAGTCGTACTTCATCTTCTCCTTCGACCACCGCACGCTGCCGGAGCTGGGCGAGGCGGCGCTGAACCGCCCGCCGGAGGAGATCGTGCTGACCGGCGGTCCGTACGGTCTGCGCCGCACGGTGGTGTCGGTGCGGGTCAACCCCTCCTCGCCGTACCGGGTGGCGCCGGACGCCGACGGGGCGCTCGCGCTGTTCCTCGACGGGGTGCGGATCGCCGATGTCGGTCTGCCGCCGATGCCGGAGTACTACCGGCACCCGCTCTCGAACGGCAAGTCGGTGATGGAGGTCGCGCCGACGATCCAGTGGGGCTATCTGATCTACCTGACGGTCTTCCGGGTGTGCCAGTACTTCGGCGCCAAGGAGGAGTGCCAGTACTGCGACATCAACCACAACTGGCGCCAGCACAAGGCGGCGGGGCGTCCGTACACCGGGGTGAAGCCGGTGGACGAGGTCCTGGAGGCCCTGGAGATCATCGACCGGCACGACACGGCCCGTACGTCGACCGCGTACACCCTGACCGGCGGGGCGGTCACGTCCCAGGTCGGCGGTAAGGACGAGGCGGACTTCTACGGGCAGTACGCGCGCGCGATCGAGGAGCGCTTCCCCGGCCGCTGGATCGGCAAGGTCGTCGCCCAGGCCCTGCCGAAGGAGGACGTGCAACGCTTCCACGACTACGGCATCCGGATCTACCACCCCAACTACGAGGTGTGGGACCGCCGGCTCTTCGAGCTGTACTGCCCCGGCAAGGAGCGCTACATCGGCCGGGACGAGTGGCACCGCCGGATCCTGGACTCGGCTGAGGTCTTCGGGCCGCGCAACGTCATCCCGAACTTCGTCGCGGGTGTCGAGATGGCCCGTCCCTCCGGCTTCCTGACCGTGGACGAGGCGATCGCCTCCACCCGGGAGGGGCTGCGTTTCTTCATGTCGCGCGGGATCACTCCCCGCTTCACCACCTGGTGCCCGGAGCCGACGACCCCGCTGGGGCGCGAGAACCCGGACGGCGCTCCGCTGGAGTACCACCTGCGTCTCCTGGAGGCGTACACGGCGACGCTGGAGGAGCACGGGCTGACCGCGCCGCCCGGGTACGGGCCCGCCGGTCCGGGGCGGGCGGTGTTCTCGGTCAGCTCGTTCATGGACGCGCTGTCGCCGGCGCCGGGCGAGTGACCTCGGCCGGGTCATGAGTGAGGGCCGGTACCCCTGTGGGGGTACCGGCCCTCACTCATGGGCGCCGGTTCCGTCTCACTCCCCGGCGGGCGGGCCCGGCACCGTACCCAGGAAGCGGATGTGCGGAGGTCCGCCCGGTTCCGGCCGGGTCACCGCCGACCGGACCCGGTAGACCTCGGCGATCAGCTCCTCGGTGAGGACCTCGCCCGGAGCGCCGGCGGCCACCACGCGGCCTTGTGCCAGGACCACGAGCCGGTCGCAGTACATCGCCGCCAGGTTCAGGTCGTGCAGCGCCACGACGGCGGTGAGGCGCAGCTCGGCGACGAGCGAAAGGAGGTCCAGCTGGTGCTGGATGTCGAGGTGGTTGGTGGGTTCGTCGAGGAGCAGCTCGCGCGGCTCCTGGGCGAGGGCGCGGGCGATCTGGACGCGCTGGCGTTCGCCGCCGGAGAGGGTGCGCCAGGACTGCCGGGCCCGGTCGGTGAGCCCGGTGCGGGCGAGGGCCGAGCGGACGGCGGTCTCGTCGGCGGCCGAGAGGGGTGCCCAGGCCCTGCGGTGCGGGACGCGGCCGAGGCGTACGACGTCGGCGACGGACAGATCGGTCTGGGTGTCGGCCTGCTGCTCGACGGTGGCGAGGCGCCGGGCGACCGTGCGGCGGCCGAGTGCGCCGAGCGGGTCGCCGTCGAGGGTGACGACGCCCGAGCCCGGGGCGAGGACGCCCGCGAGGAGGCGCAGGAGGGTCGACTTCCCCGAGCCGTTGGGCCCGAGGAGGCCGGTGACGGTCCCTGGCGCGAGGGTGAGGCTGACGCCGTCGAGGACGAGGGTGCCGCCCGCCGTGCGCGAGACGCGGTCGGCGCGGAGCCCGGCGCGGGCGCCCCTGCCCGTGTCCGTGCCCGCATCCGCGCCCGTCTCCGTGTGCGCGCTCATCGGCTGCTCCTGGTGCGGTACAGGACGAGGACGAACGCCGGTACGCCGATCAGCGAGGTCACCACGCCCACCGGCACCTCCTGGGGGTCGAGGACCGTCCGCGCGAGTGTGTCGGCCCAAACGAGGAACACCGCCCCCGTCACGGCGGTGACGGGCAGCAGCCGGGCGTGCCCCGGCCCGGCCAGGGCCCGTGCCGCGTGCGGCAGGACGAGTCCGACGAAGCCGATCGCCCCGGCGGCGGAGACCAGGGCGGCCGTCAGGAGGGCGGTGACGCACAGCAGGACGAGCCGGGTCCTGGCGACGGCGACGCCGAGGGACGCGGCGGCCTCCTCGCCGAACGCGAACGCGTCGAGGGTCCTCGCGTACCCGCCGCAGATCAGCAGGGACACCGCGAGCACCGCTCCGCACACCGCGACGTCCCCCCAGTCGGCCCCGCCCAGCGAGCCGAGCAGCCAGAAGAGCACCCCGCGGGTGGTCTCGGCGTCCGCCGCCGTCATCACGACGAAGGAGGTGAGGGCGGAGAAGAGCTGCATCGCGGCGACGCCCGAGAGGACCACACGGTCCGTGGAGCCGCCGAGGGTGTGGCTCAGGAGGAGGACGAGCGCGAAGGAGCACACCGCCCCGATGAACGCCCCTCCGGTGACGGAGAGCACGCCCCCGCCGACGCCCAGGACGACGACCGCGACCGCGCCGGTCGAGGCCCCGGAGGAGACCCCGAGGACGAAGGGGTCGGCGAGCGGGTTGCGCAGCAGCGACTGCATGACCGCCCCGCAGACCGCGAGCCCCGCGCCGCAGACGGCGGCGAGGAGGGTGCGGGGCAGCCGCAGGTCCCACACGATGCCGTCCCGGATCGGCGAGACCTCGGCGGTCTCGCCGCCGATGTGGGCGGCGACCACGGACCACACGTCACCGACGCCGATGTCCGCAGGCCCGATGGTGATCGCCACGGCCACCGACACCGCCAGGACGGCGAGACCGGCCGCGGTCCACAGCGGCGCCGTGACCCCCGCGCGCACGGCGGTCCCGTCCGAAACGGCCTTGCCCGAAGCGGCCTTGCCCGAAGCGGCCTTGCCCGAAACGGACGCCGTCACTTCTCGAGACCGTACGCGCGGAGGGCCGCCGCCACCTTCTCGATGCCCTCGACGGTACGGATCGTGGGGTTCATCGCCTGGCCGCTGAGCAGGACGTACCGCTTCTTCCGTACCGCCGTCATGTTCCGGGTGACCGGGTCGGACTCCAGGAACTCGATCTTCTTGGCGGCGCTCTCGGCGGACTGCGAGCGGCGGGTCAGGTCGCCGATGACGAGGACGTCGGGGTCGCGGTCGGCGACGGTCTCCCAGTTGACCTGGGGCCACTCCGCGCGCGTGTCGTCGAAGACGTTCTTCGCGCCGAGGGCGTTGGTGACGATGCCGGGGGCGCCGCAACAGCCCGCCATGTAGGGCGACTGCGCGTCGGAGAACCAGTAGAGGACCGTGGCGTCCGTGAAGTCGCCGCCCGAGGTGGCCTTCGTGACGCGGGACTTGAGCTGTCCGACGAGCCGCTCGCCGCGCTCGGGGACGTCGAACACCCGGGCCAGGTCGCGGATCTCGCCGTACACCGTGTCCATGGTCAGCGGCCGGGTGCGGACGCCGTCGCCGTCGCCGCTGTTGTCCTTGCCGACGCAGTCGGTGGGCGAGAGGTAGGTGGGGACGCCGAGCTTCTCGAACCGCTCGCGGTCGGCGACCCCTCCCTTGCCGAGGGTGTACGCGAAGGAGGCGGCGGCGAAGTCGGGTTCGGTGTCGAGCACCTTCTCGAAGGAGGGGTAGCGGTCGGCGAGGCGCGGTACCTTCGCGTTCTCCTTCTCCAGGCCCGCCAGGACCGGGTCCGTCCAGGTGGCGGTGCCCACCATCCGGTCGGCGAGGCCGAGGGAGAGCAGGATCTCGGCCGCTCCCTGGTCGAGGGCGACGGCCCGCCGCGGGGACCGGTCGACGGTGACCCGGCGGCCGCAGTTGTCGTCGAAGGTCACGGGGTACCCCTGCCCGACGCCTCCGGCCTGGTTCTTCGCGGGCTTCGCGGGCGGGTTCTTCGCGCCCGGGGCGGCGGATCCGCCGCCGCAGCCGGTCGCGGTCAGGAGCAGGGCGCCGGCCAGGAACAGCACGGCGGAGCGGGCGGGGTGTGCGAGCGGCACGGGAACTTCCTCTGCGGCCACGGCTCATACGCGGAGCCTGTCGTAACGGTGCTCCCCGTACGGCAGCGTGCCGCCGGGGCCGCCAGCAGGTCTTCGGACTCGGGGTCAGCCGGACGGAGCGCCTTCCCGGGCCCGTCGTGCCGCCCAGTGGCCGATGCTCCGCCCGTCGCCCTCACCGCTGCGCGTCAGTTCCGGTTTCGCACCGGATTCCCTGACCCGTGCACACACCCGTTCGGGTGCGTACAAAGGTGCGACTGGCTTCGGCACAGTACCACCGGCGGTGTCCCCCGCCCGGGGGCGCCGCCGGTGGCGCGGCCGTGCCGCGTGGCGCGTCAGACGCGCAGTTCCTTCGCCTCGAAGCGGCCGTCGCCGAGGACGAGGACGAAGGAGACCTGCTGCCCTTCGGAGAGCGAGCGCTCCTCCCCCTCGATGTCCACGGCGCTGAAGTAGACCTGTTCCTCGGAGCCCACGGGAAGGACGAATCCGTACCCGCCGGCACGGTTGAAGGACTGCACGAACCCTTTGCTTCTGCCTTCCACGGCGGCCTCCTCGTCGTCACCGGCGACGCGGCCGAGGGGGGAACCGTGCCCGTCGGGCCGCGTCCGCGTCTCAGGGGACTTCTACCCCACCGGCCCGCTCTTCGCCCGTTACGGGAAGGGCCCCGGCCCGCCGGGACGGCCGCGTGCACGGAGCACGGGCAGAGTCTCGTACAATATTCAACAGAGGCCCGGTGCCGGAGATCCCCCGTGTCCGACATCGGGCCTCGCCCTACCCTCAGGGAGCCAGAGAGCCAGAGGGGCCGGCCCCGCTGCTCAGCCCCCGCCGCCCGGGTACGCGATCCTCGCCGTGATCCGGGCGATGCGCCGCGCCGACTCCTCCGGCGAGTCCACCGGCTGCACGATGTGACTGACGGTGAGCCGCACGATCGTCTCGACCGCGAGTCCGCGCGACTCCTCCTCCACGTCGGGCCAGGCCTCGACGGCGTACGCGTCGAGCATCGCCATCGCCGTACCGAAGACGGGTTCCGGGCGGGTGGTCAGGTAGGCGAGGAGGTCGTCCTCGCCGCCCCGCGCGGCGAGCAGCACGCTCTTGATGAGCGGATTCTCCACCGCCTGCCGGAGCGTGTAGCCGACCCCGGCGGCGGCCGCCTTCTCCAAGTCACCCCGGTGTGCGTCCAGTTCTCGCTGGATGCCGATCAGGAAGCCTTCCAGCTCGCGCTGGACCAGGGCGCTGCCGATGGCCTCCTTCGAGCCGAACTCGTTGTAGAGGGTCTGTCGGCTGATACCGGCGGCCCGCGCGATAACGGTCATGCGCAGCACGCCCCAGCCCTCGGCGGCGACGAGGCGGTAGGCGGCGTCGAGCACCTGCTGGCGCAACAGGGATCGAACACTCTCGCGAAAACGTGTCATCGTGTCCCTACTTTATCCACGGGGCGCTGTCCGGAGCATGGACACTTCAGGCCCGTCGACCCCCCGTTTCAGCCGGTCACACCCGGGCAGCGGCACTTGTGTCGCCCCGAGGGCCGGGGCGTACACGCGCGGTGTGAGGGAGAGAGCCATGAGCCACCACGGCAGGCGTCACAACAGCGACCGGGAGCACTCGCACGAGCCGCCCCCGCGGACGACCCCGTCCCACGCCGAGGGTGAGAGCGGCGACACGGAGGCGCGGCGCCAGGCGGAGGAGGCGACGCTTGACCGGTCGAAGGCCGCCATGGAGGACGAGGACGGGAGCACCGCCAAACGGCAGGGGTCGGGTCTCGGGCGCGAGGAGCAGCGGAAGCCGTACCCGCGCGGGCGGGACGGAGACGGGTAGTGAAACCGCCGAGAAGCAGGCCCCGAACGCCGTCATCGTCGCGGAAGCACCGGTGAGCCGCCCCGGGCTGACCGCCCTCGACGACCTCGGGCCACTTGGGGACACCTCCTGCCACCACTGTGACCGGTGCACTTCCGGAGTATTTCCCCCGTCGCAGGGAAGAGGACAAAAGGGAAGATTTCGAACAGGAGGTGCGGGATGGCCGCCGGTAAGAAGGCCAAGAACGCCGCTCAGACAGCCAAGGGAAAGGCCAAGGAGGCGACGGGCAGGGCTGTCGGCAACGAGAGCCTGGAGATGAAGGGGCGTGCCGAGCAGATCAAGGGTGACATGAAGCAGGCGGGCCAGAAGGCCAAGGACGCGACCAAGCACTAGGAGCGTCGTACCGAAAGTCGCGCGCAGTGTCACACGAAGCGGCGGGCGGACCCGGGTGGGCGGGTACGCCCGCCGCACACGTACGCACAGAGGTCGCGGTACGCGCAGAGGTCGCCGTACCGCACAGAGTTCGCGGTCCGCACGGATCGGCTACGAGGCGTCGATCTGCGTGCGGTACCACGACGCGTGGCGGGCGAATCCCTCCGTGAAGCCGGGCCCCGGATCGCAGCCCAGCTCGCGCCAGGGGCGGTCGTCGGCGAACCAGTGGTCCGTGGCGAGCATGTCGAGGTGGTGCTGCGCGAACGGGACCCCGGCGAGCAGCGCGCGGGCCGTGGGGATGTCCACGGCCCGGCCCGGGGGTGCCCCGCCTCGCCGGGTGAGCAGGCCGTCGGCCGCCGCGAGCAGGTCGGCGACCGGGACGGGCTCGGGATGGTCGACGTAGTACGGCCCCGGTCGGGTACGGGGCGAGAGCGCCGCGCCGAGCAGGGCGCGCGCCAGGCTGTCCACGTCGATCAGGGAGTGCAGCGACATGCCCCCGTCGAGCGGGGCGGGCAGGGCCGCGAGGAGCCGCACCAGGCCGGGCATCAGCTGCCGGTCGCCGGTGCCGTACACGAGGTGCGGTCGCAGCACCGTCCCGCCGGCGTCCAGGACGTACCGCTCGCCCGCCGCCCGGGTGCGGCTGGTCGCCGACACGGGTGCGAGCGGCAGGGTGCCGGGGGCGGCGGCCCGGAAGGGGCCCCGGCCGTGCACGGAGGCGGTGCTCAGGGCCACGATGCGGGTCACCCCGGCGTCCACGGCCGCGTCGACGAGGGCTCGGGTGCCTTCGTCGTTGACCGCGCGGGCCAGTTCCGGTTCCACGCCGATCGCCGAGGCGCAGTGGATCAGGACGTCGATCCCCGCGCAGGCGCGACGCAGGGAGTCGGGGTCGCGGAGGTCGCCCAGGACGGTCCCGGTCTCCGGTCCCACCCGCTCGCCCGGCGGGGCGGGCGGGCCGGTCGGCGTGAGCGGGCGGCGGGCGAGCAGCCGCACGTACGCGGGTTCCGCCGACGAAGCCGGGGAGGGGCTCGGGGAGAGGGCCGGGAAGGACGACGCCGCGGCCGCCACCCGGCCGCCGATGAATCCGGTCGCGCCGGTGATCAGAACGCGAGGGCCCATCGGTCCGCTCCGGTTCAACCCGCCAGCCGGGTGTCGAGGCCGGCTCCGGCCACCGCCAGTTCCCGGCAGGGGGAGGTGAGCATGCAGTGGAAGAGCCGGTGGCCGTCCTGGTGGCCGATGACCCTGACGCTGTGCGTCGAGGGGTCGACGCCGGACACGATCTCGGTCTCGATCCAGCAGGGGCTGTCGAGTTCGGCGTAGCGGGAGAAGGAGACGTCCATGACGGTGGGCAGGAATGCACCGGTGCCGATGGTGAGGGTCGCCGCCTGCCGGGCGGCTTCGAGGAGCACCATCCCGGGCACGTGGTCGTTGGGGCGGCGGAAGAGGGTGGGGTGGGCGGTGTTGATGCGCAGCTGCCACTGGCCGGGGCGGGTGCCCGGTCCCAGGACGACGTCCTTGGAGAGCTCGCGGCCGACCAGGTGCGGGGCCACGCCCGGAATCAGCGGGACCGGCCGACCGAGCGCGGCCATCCGCGCGCCGCGGATCCTGCGGTACGCCGGCGCGGAGGTGCAGCGCGCCATTGCGCTGCCGGTGCCGAGGAAGCGGTCGTCGCGGGTGAGGACCACGGTGGTGCGGAGGTCGCGCAGCCGCCCGCCGCTGCTGCTGAGGTCGGAGCAGACGACGTCGACGGTGAGGTCGGAGGAGAGCCCGTCGACGGTGAGCGCCTCGGGATCGGCGCTGTAGGAGAGGCCCCACATGACGAACTGGTCGTCCACGGGTACCCCGAATTCGGCATGAGCTATCAGCATGGTGGCCTGGCGTATCGTCTCGGCCACCAGTACGGGGTCGTGCCGGTCCCCTGCCACCGGTGAGAAGAAGGGATGCGCGGCAGGCCAGCGCGCGGAGACGGAGAATCGGTTCTCCCGTAGCTGGGTCCAGCCCGTGGGGATGATGTCCGCGGGGTCCGCTCGGTGAACGAACTCCCCGGGGACGTGTGTCGTCGCCCCTCGACAGTTCTGATCCATGGATCCCCCTCGCATCCCCGCGCCCCCGGGCGGTGCGTCCGCCCCGATTAGAATACGTACAGCGCGGTTTTCTTTTCAATGCATCACGTCACACGTTGAGCACAGACAGCGAGACAGCAGGAGGCGCCTTGGCGCAGCAAGCGCGTGCAATCCGGACCCGGCAGATGATCCTCGAATCGGCCGCGACCGTGTTCGCGGAGCGCGGCTACGAGCGGACGACCATCGGGGAGATCCTGGTGCGCGCCGGGGTGACCAAGGGGGCTCTGTACTTCCACTTCGCGTCCAAGGAAGATCTCGCCCTCGGTGTGCTCGACGCCCAGATGCTCGACGTCCCGCTGGCGCCGCAGGCGGTCAAGCTGCAGGAGCTGGCGGACCAGGCCTTTCTGCTGACCCACCGTCTGCAGCGTGACGCGCTCGTGCGGGCCAGCGTCGCCCTCGCACTGGACAGTGGCGCCACCGGGGTCGACCGGGCCGCTCCCTTCCAGGCGTGGATCGACCAGGTGTCGGAGATCCTGATGGTCGCGAAGGCCCGGGGTGAGCTTCTGGTCCACGTGAACGTCACGGACACCGCCGAGCTCTTCTCCGGCGCCTTCTCCGGAATTCAGGCGATGTCCCAGATCCTGTGCGATCGCAGCGATCTGGCCCATCGGGTCTCGGTGCTTCTCCAGCATTTCCTGCCGAGCATCTGCACCCCCGCCCTGCTGACATGTCTGGACATGACGGAGGAGCGGGCCCGGCAGCTGGGTGCCGAATACGACGCGAACCGGCTCCGCAGGGACGAGGGATATCTCGCGGAGACTTCCGAGCAATAGAAACCGACCGAACGGTCTCTGTAGCGCCCCGACGCGGAACGGTGTCGGGGCGCTCTGGCGTCATGGCACTGAGTGTGTTTTGCTGAGGGTACTCAGTGCCACAAGCGTCTAGGGGAGCTCCACATCATGGGCAAGGACTTCGACCTGTATCGGCCTTCCGAGGAGCACGACATGCTCCGGGAGTCGGTGCGTGCTCTCGCGGAGGCGAAGATCGTGCCGTTCGCCGCCGCGGT
>NZ_JBITBZ010000020.1:0-52662 GCF_044452745.1 Streptomyces sp. NPDC051822
CCCGCGGAGCGGGTCCCATAGCGCTGCGCGCTATGCAAGCGAACACCCGCGCTGCGCGCGGGTGTTGCGCTCACGCTCCGCGTGAGCGCTGGCGGGACGCTGCGCGTCCCGCCTTTGGGTGCCTCCCACACCGCTGCGCGGTGTGGGAGGCGGAGCCATCGCGCTGCGCGCGATGCAGGCAGGGTGAACCACTGCGCTGCGCGCAGTACACCGAACACCCCACCGCGCAACATGCGATGAGTGAATATCCCCGCTGCGCGGGGATATTGAAGTTCTGCCTTCAATTGGCGGCCCGCTACGCGGGCCTGCCGATCCCCTCCACTATGGAAGAAGCATGACGTTTCGTCCGCTGCACTCCCGAAATCGAGAGGGATGCTTCGCTACACGAAGCCAGCCCGGGGCCGGCGGGTCCGCTGCGCTCCCCCGCCTAAGCACGCCACTACATGGTGCCCCAAGTTGATGCAGCATGTACCAATGGCAGAAACACGAGACACCCAAAAACCTCACACAGCCAGCATTTGATCAGACGTCAAAACTTGGCAGCCTTCAACCCCAGCCACAGAACAACAACCCCACAAAACCCGAAACCAAAAAACCAGCCGACGGAGACACAGAAGACGAACGGCCCCCAGGGCCGAGCGGCGAAACCACCCACCCACACCGGCCACCCCTGCCCTTGCCTGTCCGTCACGGCCGGCACCACCCGAGACTCAGCAACGCTCCAGCTGTCCCCAACCCGCATCCAACCCACCAACCCGCACGCGAAGCGAGCCCAACCACAACACCCCAACCACCACGAACGAGTGATCATCAACGACGCCACGTGATGTTGCCACCCCTGTGAGGGGCAGGCCCTCACCCGTTCAGGACCCAGTTGGCGTCTTGTGACTACCTAAGAGGGCCCACGGCCTGAAAGAGCTCTGACCTGGGCAAACGTCGAATGGGGTGTTCTAGATCTCCAGAACAAGGGAGGGTCAGTTTGTTCTGGAGATCTAGAACAAACTCGGAGCGTGTCATGGGCTGCAGCAACTCGTTACGGACATGGCTTGTTCTAGATCTCTGAAACAAGACGGTTCCCCTAGTGATACCGTTCGGGCAGCTCGATGATCTTCCCTGGAGGCGTTGATGGAGCAGCTGCCAGTCGTTCGGCCCGGCCAGCGCGTGGTCGCGCGGTCTGACGGCAAAGGCGGCATGGTCGTCAGCGTCGAAAAGATCCAAGGACGTGAGTTCGCGGTCAGCGCGGAGGTCAAGGGATACGTCCTGGACGCACGGCTACTGATGGACGTCCTGGGCAGCCTCAAGATGCCAGGTAGCTGGTTCCAGGTGTGGTGCAAGCTCATGGCCGCTCAGGACCCGGCGTACCACGGAGTGGACCGTACGAAGGCACCTCGCGGGTACGTCCCGATCAACCAGCGCGACCTTCAGCAGTTGTGCAACCTGTCCGCCGCCTCGGTGAGCGAACCCTCGCAGTTCTTCCACCACATCGGCTGGATGCGGACCTCGAAGCCCGGCGTACTCCAACTGAACCCGTGGCTCACGGTGGCCGGCACCTCCGTAGAGCAGGAGCAGTGGCAGAAAGAATGGAACGCCGCGAAGGGCCCAGCCTGCATCATCCCGGCCCCGAACTACCCCGCCGAGTGGCGTGCGGAACGGGCGAAGGCGAAGAAGGAAGCCGAAGCCACCCGCCGCCGCGAGAAGGTCGTGACGCTGTCTCGCCGCCGGCCGCCCGCACGGAAGGCGAGCGCGTGACACCCACTGGCATATCCTCAAAGCCAGACGACATCGACCAGGAGGCCTTCGTGAGCACCACTTACGTACCTGGCCCCCCGTCCAACGAGCCGATCATGCTCTCCCGCGACGCTCTGCGGATGCTCGCCCTCGTGGACATCTCCCTGACCGCCCGCCGCGTGCTCGATGTACTCCTGGCCCTCCAGGACCCGGACAGCGGCGCCGTCGGCATCAGTCAAGCTGAGATGGCCCACGAACTCGGAGCCGGAAAGCCCGCAGTGAACCGCGGCTTCAAGGAACTGAGGGAAGCCGGCCTCGCCTGGATCCTGCGCCGCGGCTGCTACCAGCTCCACCCCGTCCTCACAGGCGGCCGAATCGCCCGCACCGCAATGGCAGTCCCTGAGATCAACACAACGCCCGCAGAAGACTTCACAGAGCAGCGCCGGGCCCGCTTCGCCGCCCAGGTCGCGAACCTCGCCAAAAGCGCCTGAGGAACCCCACAGGGACCTTCCCGGCATCGCGGCACCGCCGCCTCCTGGGCTCTGCGGCGCCGGTCGCATCCCCAGGGCACTGCAAGACAACGTCGGTATCACCAGAGATACCGACACGTTCTAGATCTCCAGAACACAAGCACCGCCACGAGCGGGATGCGGGGCACACACCGCCCCCTCCGGGGAAAACCGCAGTTCAACAGCGCGCAGCGCGGGCGACGGTACCACCAGGAGAACCGTCTTGTTCTAGTCCTCCGGAACAAGACCCAGCGGCCCTGGAGGCACGTACACGGCTCCCCTCCAAGGGAAGCCAGCGGGAAAGACGGCAGGCTTCGACAGCACTACCGTCCAAGCAGCCCACTCCTGCCCAACCCCGGCTCGCGGACGCTATAGCCTCGCTGACCGTCCTCCTCGTCGACACCACCCACCCCCGCGTCCAGGCCATCTACGAGAGCTGGCGCTACCGCAAGATCGGCGAACGCCGGCCCTTCGCCGACTCCCCCGTGTACGCCGTCATGCTCCGCGGCCTTCCCGAGGCTTAGCACCTTGGACCGGATCGTCCTGTATCCCGCCTGACCTACCCGCGCATCGGAGCCGCCCGTGTCACCCCGTCCGTACGTCCTTTTGTCCGCCGCTGTCTCCCTGGACGGCTGCCTCGACACCCGGCCGGGTGAGGAGCGGCTGATGCTGTCCAACGCCGAGGACTTCGACCGGGTCGATTCCGTGCGCGCGTCCGTCGACGCGATTCTCGTCGGTGCCGGAACGCTGCGTTCCGACAATCCGCGGCTTTTGGTGAATTCCGCGCGGCGGCGTGCTGATCGGGTCGCTGCCGGGCTTTCGGAGTATCCGCTGAAGGTCACCATCACCGGGAGTGGCGATCTTGATCCGAAATGGAATTTCTGGCATCACGGCGGCGAGAAGCTCGTGTTGGCCGTCGGTAGTAAGGCCGCGGAGAGGGCCGGGAAGGCGCTGGGCGGCCTTGCCACCGTTCAGGGCGTTCCGCACGGTGCGACGTGGTCGGTCGCCCTCGACGTCCTCGGCGACGTGTACGGCGTGCGCCGGTTGATGGTCGAGGGGGGTGGAACCGTCCACACCCAGCTTCTTGCGCAGCATCTCGCCGACGAGCTGCAGCTCGTCATCGCTCCGCTCCTCGTCGGTCAGAGCGATGCCGTCCGCATGCTCGGCCCCGCCCACTACATGGGCGGACCCTCCGCACGCCTGCGGCTTCTGGAGACCCGGCAGATCGGCGACGTGGTACTCCTCAGGTACGCACCCAAGGACATCAGCACGGAGCCCCGATGACTTCCACACCCGCCCCCTCCCCCGGCCCCGGCAGCTGCGGACAGCCCGGCCCCGGTCCCGAGGCCACCACCGCGGACCGGGCCTGGCTCGCCCTCGCCTGCGAACTCGCCGCCCACTGCCCGCCCTCGTCCACCGCCTTCAGCGTCGGCGCGGTCATCGTCGCCGAGGACGGCACCGAGCTCGCCCGCGGCCACTCGCGCGAGAACGACCCCCACGACCACGCCGAGGAAGGCGCGCTCGCCAAACTCCCCGCCGACGAGCCGCGTCTCGCCGGCGCCACCGTCTACAGCTCGCTCGAGCCCTGCGCGAGACGCGCCTCACGCCCGACACCGTGCGCCCAGCTCATCAAGGACGCCGGGATCCTGCGGGTCGTCACCGCCTGGCGGGAGCCCGACACCTTCGTCCCCGGCGCCGACGGCACCGAGCTCCTCCAGCACGCGGGCGTCACCGTCGTCGAGCTGGCCGAGTACGCCCGCGCCGCGAAGGCGCCGAATCGGCATCTGCTGTAGACAACGAGGGCAGTTCGGGGATGACGATGAGGCTGGTCCCCTTCAGGGAAGTCCACGGCCGCCCTGCAGTGAGCCCGAACGGCGTCACACCGCCCTGACCTGCGCCTTACCCCGTCGATCCGGACCAGCACTGTCACCCACTGCACTGACACCGAACGGAGAGATCAGAGTCAGGCGCCCGCGTGGACGTGTGCGGCCCACACCGACGGCAGGTTCGGGTATTTCGTCCTGAGCTGCCTGACCGTGCGGTGGACGGCCGTCGACGCGCACAACGCACCGGATCGATCCGCGGTCAACTCGTCGTAGATCAGCCGACTGAAGGCTGGTGCCACGGCGTCGTCGACGCGCCAGAGCGTGCCGACCACCTGGGAGAACCCGGCTATCTGAAAAGCCGCCAACGGGTGGATCGCCTCGTCGGACAGGCGCGCGGTGGTGCGGGCCGTGTCGCAGGCCGACAGGAACGCGAACTCCGCGTTCCGCAGGCGCAGCCGGGAAAGGTCCAGCACCCGAAACGGCGCGCGGTCGTGGTCGTGCAGCGCGAGGTGGCTGTCCGAAGGGTTGTCCGGGTCGCTGTACCCGTGGCAGGCGAAGTGCGCCCAGCCACTGGCCGGCAAGGCGTCGAGAACGGCGGCACGAGTCGCGTCCGCGCCGATCAGGACCGTGGCGCCGGGTAGGAGAGCGGCCAGGTGGTCGGCTTCGGCCTGTGCGCCAGGCAGGTCCGGGGCGTCCGGAGTG
This sequence comes from Streptomyces sp. NPDC051822, assembly GCF_044452745.1. Taxonomy (NCBI): domain Bacteria; kingdom Bacillati; phylum Actinomycetota; class Actinomycetes; order Kitasatosporales; family Streptomycetaceae; genus Streptomyces; species Streptomyces sp. NPDC051822. Next base: position 4,766 of record NZ_JBITBZ010000020.1, read on the forward strand.
TGCGGCATCGCGACCACCAGCAGCCGCGGCTCGTTCCGGTCGTCGCGGCGGCCCGCGCGGGCGTGGGCCAGAGCGCGGATCGTCGGCGTCGTCGAGGAGACGACGCGGTCGAGGAGCACAGGTCCGCCGTCGCGGTGGTGACCCGCCGCGTGCAGGGGGAGCAGGCTGAGTGACCCGACCGGGGCCCACCAGATCCTTGGCCACGGAGCATCCGCCGCCGGTTCCGCCGTCAGCCCCAGTTCGCCGAGCACCGGGCCCACGACGGTGTCCCACAACCACTCGAGCGTGTCATGGATCGCCTGCTCGGCGGCGAGCCGCCCTTCCGTGAACGCGGTGTGCAGAGCGCGTACGCGCTGACTCACGGTCTCTTCGCTCAGCCCGTCCAGCGCCCGTGACCGGACCCCGTCCGGAGTGATGTTCAGCGCGTCACACCGGTGCCGGCTGACATTGACGTACACGATCGGGCCCTGGTGCGCCTGCGCGGTGAGGTCGGTGAGCAGCGGGGGCCGTAGGAACCGCTCCATCCCGGGCAGCGCGCGGATCCGGTCGGTCACCGCGTCGAGCTCGTCGGCGAGGGCCACGCGGTCGCTCGTGGTGTCGGTTTCGAACTCCGCGGTGAGTGTCCGGAAGCGTTCGGCCAGCTCCGGTGCCCGCTCGCGCAGGTCGGAAAGATCGCCGCGGCTGTCGAGTGCCTGGGCGGCGAGCACGCAGCGTCCGGATTCGAGCAGGGTCACCGCGCTCACCTCGTCGCCGACGGCCAGCGCGCACGCGGCCGCGTCGGCGGCGACCCCGGCGAACCGGCCGAGCCAGTACTGGGCGTCCTCGCGGCCCAGGCGGCGCCCGGCGAGCCGGGGGAGCAGGCGGACCGCGGCGGCGTACCCCTCGGCGGCCACGTCGAACTGCCCGGCCTCGGCGGCCAGATCGCCCCACCGGTCCGCCGCTTCCGCCCTGCTCTCCGTCGGCGATCCGGCAGACGCCGCGGCCTCCCGGTAGCAGTCGAGCGCCTCGGTCAGCGCGTCGCCGGCGCCGAGGTGCCGGAAGCCGAGCGCCAGGACGTTGGCGACGCTGGTCAGCAGGCCCGCCCGGGAATAGGCGTCCTGCCCGGGCCTCCGCGCCGCACTCCGGGCCAGGCCGATCGCCTCGGCGAGGATGTGCGGATCCGGTGGCTCCCGTCGCGCGACGGCGGGTGCGGCGGGGTTCGTGCACCAGTCGCCAAGCGCGGCGGCCAGGTTCGCGGTGTACCCGGGCCAGTCCGGGCTGTCCTGCGGAGTCGCGGCCACGGACGCGCGGCGCGCGGCGATCGCGTCCCGCAACGCGTTCCGGTCGCCGAACTTCTCGTAGGCCACCCCCAGCACACCGCCGAGGTTGGCGAGCCGCCCGGCCCGGCCGGGGTCGTCGTCCGCCGTCACGTCCGCGGCCGCTCGGTGCGCGGCGATCGCCTCGTCGAGCACGCTCGCCTTGCCCGTTCTGGTGAACCAGTCGGACAGCATGGTGCCAAGGTTGGAGAGCCGCTGGGCCTGCCCGACGACCAGGTTCGCGCCGAGGCGGACCGACTCCCGCGCACGGTCGACCGCCTCCGCCAACACCGCCAGCTCGCCGGTCACTTGGAACCGGTTGTGCAGCATGGCGGCGAGGATCGCGAGCGAACGCGGGTGGTCGCCCTGCCCGGCCGTGACCTCGGCGGCACGGCGGGCGACGTCGATCGCGTCCATGACGTGGGCGAGGTCTCCGGTCGCGTGGAACAACGCGTTCAGGTTGACGGCGAGGTTGCCCATGAACTGGACCCGCAGCGGATGGCCCGCCGGCGTGCAGGCGACCGCCTCCCGCTCGATGCTGACGGCCTCCGCGAGCGCGGCGTGGTCCCCGAACTCTTCACCCCGGGTGGCCAGCGCCGTGGCGAAGTGGTCCAGCCGCACCCCTCGGTGGGGGTGCCCGGCGGGGGTCGCGGCCGCCGCGGAACGACCGAGCTCGATCGCCCGGTCGAGCAGGGCCGGGTCCCGGGTCTGCTTGAACTCGGCGGCGTACCGGCCGCACATTTCGGCTTGGGTATCGGCGCGTTCCGAGCCACTGTGCGATGTCGGGCGCTCGCCGGTGAGCGCGGCCCAGTCCCCTTCCGTGGTCGTCAGCTCGAAGAGGTTCTGCGAGTGCCGGGGATCGGTGACCGGGGTGTGGGCCACCAGCGTCTGCCGGACCCGAAGCACTTCGGCCAGATCATCCCGCGCTCCGTGAGCCCGGTAGCGGTCGTCGAGAAGGTACGCGAGGTTCTTCAACCGGTCGAGCACGTCGGACGACCCGGCCGGCGTGAGCTCCACCGCTCGCCGCGCTACATCGACGGCTTCCTCCACGACACCGGTCTCGCCTGTCTCACGGGACCAGTCGCGCAGGACGACGGCGAGGAAGTGCAGGCTCGTGGCGGCGGACTCGTCATCGGGGGAGCATGCGACGGCGGCCCGTGCGTGCTCGGAGGCTTCCGCCAGGGCGGCGAGATCTCCCGTCACGTTGAACGCCGTCCGCAGCGCGACAACGAGATTGCCCAGGTAGAACGCCTTGCTCGTGGACGGTTCCTCGTCGACGGCCGTCCGGCTCCAGTCCAGCGCGTCGGCCAGGGTTGCGCGGTTCTGGTTCTGCCGGAACGCGGTGTGCAGCAGCATGCCGATGTTGTTGGCGTAGCTCGCCGATTCCTCCGGGCTCTCGTACGCCAGGAGGTAGGCCTCCGTGACCGCACGGATGGCTTCCTGCAGGAACGCGAAGTCGCCGGTCTGGTGGTAGCGGGTCTGCAGCAGGCCTCCGAGGTTCGACAGGACCGAGCGGCGCTCGGCCACGTCCTCGGCGGCCAGCAGGGCATGGCCGAGGTCGATCGCCTTCTCGACCGACGCGGGGTCCGCGCTGTGCCGGGCTACGCGGAACGCCTCCCAGAACCGGTCGGCCAGGTCGTTCGCGGGCCCGCCACCCACGCGTCAGTCCTCGGTGCCGTTCGAGGTGCCGGCCTTCCCGCCGGGTGCCTCGTCCGGCTCGGTGACCGTGCGTTTCGGGGTGTAGCCGCGTTCCGTGGCCTCCTGCAGCAAGGCCGCCTCTTCGGGCGAGAGTTCGGGTTCGTGCGCCATCATCGCTCCTCTTCCGGCGCGGTCGCCGGTTCTCCGGGTTCGACGAACTCCAGCACGTCGAAGTCTTCCGCCCGCAGCCGCAGGCCTGCCGTCCTGTGCACGCGCGCGCCGAACGACCCGTCGGCACCCATCACGCGCGCCGATTCGAGGTACAGCTCGGCCGGGTGGGGGTACGAGGAGGCGTACGAGCGGTCCCCGTACCAGCCGCCCGCCCAGTTGCCGTCCTTGAGCCGCACGCGCACGAAGCACGGTTCGCGGTCGCGGAACGCGTGGTCCCAGGCGCTGGGCGTGAGCAGGAACCGAGCTTTGCGCCGCTGCCGATCCACCAGGGAGACGGTGACCGCCGCCATGGCCGGCACGACGAGGAACAGCACCAGGGCGACGAAGCCGACCACTCGTGGCCGCTCCACGAAGCCGTCCCAGTCGCCGCCGTCGCCTTGAGCCAGGCGAACCAGCGCCGGCCCCGCCACCACGGCGTACAGGGCGTCCAGCGCGATCGACGCGACGATCGCCCGCAGCACCCGCTCACCCAGATCACGCTCACCGGGCACCGGCCCGCGGCGGCGTTCCCGGACGAACTGATAGGTGACCCCGGGCAGCACCAGAAGGACGAGCAGAGCCAGCTGCACGACGGTCGCAGGCGCCTGCACTCACCACCCCCAGGTCACACGGACTCCGTTCAATCAGGCTACTGGCTTGCGTCTTCGAGCGCGAACACCGGTTGGATGTAAGGCAGTTGGGGGCCGCGCGCTCGGTTCGGGCCGCTTGCTCCGTGCGGGCCTGTTGCTCGGTGCGGGACCTTCGCGTCAGTGACTCCAGTAGTCGCGGCGGGGCAGCTCGACCCACACATCGGGAGGTCCGGCCACGGCACGCCTGTCGGTCAGCCGCAGTCCCGCGAAGGCGCAGGAGTAGGCCACGGCGTTGTAGTGGTAGAGGTACGAAGCCAACACCTCCTCGGAGGTGTCGTTCTCGTACGGTCCCCCGCCCGGGTGCAGGTCCCAGCCCTCGACAGTTCCATGACGGGCGATGCTGCCTTGGTTGCCGCTCTTGGGATTGGCGTACAGGCCGTAGCAGACCGTGTCGGCAGACAACCGGGTCAGCACGCCGGGCATTTGCGGCGCGTACCCCCAGGGCTGTGTCACGACGCAGCCGCCCGGCACGGACGTCACGCCGATGATCTGCAAGCTCTCGTCCATGCCGTACTCGTACGGATCTTCCAGCAGTTCATCGATGACTTCGTCCGCCACCGGCGCTGCCTCCAGACGGCGCACCGCCTCGGCCGCGTCGATGCCGGCCACGCAGGCCAGCCCCGTACCGTCGTAGTGGAATGTGCCCAGTGCCGTGGTGAGCCGATCGGCCTCTTCCGCTGCCGCACGCTCCGTGTCGGTCAGGCCTACCCGTTCCGGTACCGAGAACAGCCGCGGCGTCGGTCCGGCCAGGCTCAGCCGCCCCGGTGACCAGGCGCCGATCGACAGCCGCCAAGGGTCGGCCCCGGCAGCGGCGAGGGCTCGTGCATTTTCCGGCTTCCCGAACACGACGGCCTCCCAAAGTGCCGTCACCCCGTTCTCCAGCGCGTCCACCTGCGCAACTCGACCAGCCAGCTCCGCGACGACCTCCGAGGACCCGAACACCGCTGCGCGATGCAGCGGTCGGCCCCCGCTCCATTTCTCTGGATCGGCCCCTTCGTCGAGACGGCGGCGGATGTCGTCGACATCCGTCCAGTCCCAGCCCATGCCAGCCCAGCCGTCACTCTCTGCTGTCACCGCTCCCCCTCCCACACGTCGCGTGCTTCGCGCTACACGCTCGCACACGGGTCCGACAGCAGGGCCGACCAGCGCGATCAAACCCCGCGCTGCGTTGCACCTGGCGTTGCGGGGCGTTGACGCACCTGGCGTCGGAGGTTCCTCGGGCCGGGGCGTGGTCTGGTGTCGCTCGCCAGTCCGGGGAGGACCGTGCCGTGTGCCGCCCCCGCTCGGCCGGGCCTGGGTTGGCGCCCTCCCTGCGGCCCGTGGCCGATGGTTGTGAACAGAGCCCGCTCGCCTTACTGGTTCAGGCGCTCAAGGTCCTCGTGAGCCCGCTCGGCGGCGCGGCGAGCTTTGCGCAGAGCAACCTCGGCACTCTTGACGGCCCTGCCTCCCTCGGCCGCTGCTGCGTCAATCTCCCGCTGCGCCTGCCGGGCGTCCTGCAGCTCGCTCTGAAGTCCGTGGACCCGCTCGCCGGCCTCCTCGGCCTTCGCCGCCGCGTCCTCGTGCACCTGCCGGGCCTCGCCGAGCGCCTGCTCGCGCCGTTCAACCTCGGCGTCGGCTGCCTGCGCCGCCGTACGAGCGCGCTCGAGATCGCGCAGCCGCGCCCCCTCACGTCCCGGCTTCGACTTCGACTTCGGCGCGGGCTCCTCGGCCGGGGCCGGGCGGGCGGGCGCCGCCTCCGGGGTGACGGCGCCGAAGCCGACCGCCGCTTCGGGCACCTTCACGAGCCGGCCCTTCGACCACCGCCCGGCGACGTCCGGGTCGGCGAGTACGCCGTGGAGGGTCTGCTCGATCTCGTGCAGCACCGTGTCGCTCACCGGTTGACCCGCGTCCCGGGCCAGTGCGGCGGCGGTGCGAGCGAGCGCGGAGATGAGCTGGTGCTGCTGCCGGCTCGCCGTACGCAGCTGCTCGGCATCCAGCGTCCGGTGGGCCTGCCGGAGCGTCTCGCCCAACGCCAGGAACTGATCGGCCTCCTGGCGCCGCTCGCGCGCCAGTAGGTTCGCCGCCCACGCCGCGAGCCCCGGCCGGCGCAGCCCGCCGATCGCCTTCGCCGCCGCCGAGTCCTTCGCCTTTCTCGCCTGGGCGACGTACGCGTCCCGCGCCGCGGTGAACTCGGACGGCTTCAGCCCGTACAGCTCCTCGGCGACCTCCTCGACATCCACACCCCTCACTGTGCGACGCCCTCGGCGATCAGCGGGGGCGCACCTCCGTCGGGAGGCCGATCGCCACCTATTCGGAGCGATGCGGATCCGAATCCCTATCCCTGGGGAACTCGACCTCCGCCCGCAGCGCGGGCCGATCTGCGGGCTTGTCGATACCGAGACTCCCCCACGGCGCGCACACGTCGCAGCACGTCTCCAGGTCCGGGCACTTCCTCGACCGCGCCCATCACGCCGTCAGGGTCCAGGAGCCCCCGGCCCCCATGACGGCGTCCCTGCTCAGGCCGCCTCGGCGCCGGCGGCGCTCACGGCGTCCGGCTGGGCCTTCGGGTGGAGCTTCAGCTCCGTGCGGGCCTTCACCAGCCCCGGGTCCTTCTCCAGAGTGGCCCAGTACGGGTGGGTGACCACAGCGACCGACAGCTCCCGGACGAGGTCCCACAGGCGCTTCTCCTCGGCCTCCTGCTCCGGCGTGTACCCGGGGGAGGCGTCGCGGCCGCCCGTGATCTCTCCCGTGTGCGGGTGGGCTGCGCCGGGCCAGCCGGGCAGCGGCTCCACCGACCAGGGAAGGGCCCGGAACAGGGCCGTGTACTCGGCGCGGGCCTGGTGGAGACGCTGCTGGGTCTCGATCAGGTCGTCGGGGAAGGGAGGAGTGTCAGCCACATTCGAATCATACGCCTGTTCGATTTTCTGTTGCTGGTCCACTGCCCCGACTCGCAGGGGCCGTCACTCGCACGGGCCATCCCCGCTCCTCACGGTGGACCCGCCCGCGCCGCCCTCACGTCCCGGGCCGACTCCGGCGCTTCTTTCGACCCGGGGCGGCCGTCGACCGGCTGCGGGCCCGCGGGCCACGCTGGAGCGGCTGGAGGACACCGACCCCGTCCGGGTACGTGACGATGTGCCCGCCGTGCTCGGGGAGCGGAGTTCATCGCGTACACCGGACATCCGCGGGGCGTGCCCGTACGGGCAGATGCGGGCCCGCTGCCGGCAGGAGAAGGCCCTGGAGGTCGAATCCCGGCACGCCAGCTGCCCTGTAGCTCCGTAGGACAGGCATCTGGACAGCACCGATCACGGGCATGTCTTCGGCCTGGACCGCCACCAGCACTGGCCCACGCAGTGGAGGGAGGAAGCACTGGCCACTGACGCGCTCGCGCTCGCGCTCGTGCGGAACTTCGTCGACCAGGTGCTCGCGGCCGGACACCGTGGTGCCGCACCCGCATGCGGCATCCGTGACGTCGCACGCGTGGCTCTGGCGTGACTGAGCGTCTCAGGTGGCCCGTGGCCCGTCCGGCAGGCTGAGACTGCGCGTGCAGCTACGCGCTCCGGGTCAGTAGACCGGCGTCGATGACCTCAGCGATAAGAGTGGCGCCGCGGCTGTTCTGGTGGATGTGGTCGGTCGTGAGCACGAGACCTCGGCGCCGGGAGATCGTGTCGAGGCTGCGGCGCAGCACCGCGTGCTGGACGAGGACGCCGACGACCCCCGCGGGCGTCACCTCCCGGTAGGGAATCGGCGGCGGGTCCGCTCGGCGCAGTTCCTCGATCTGGCGTTCGTGGAGCGGAAGGTAGGTCACCTCATTGGTGACGGCGACCTCGGCGATCATCCGGCTGTACGCCTGCGATGCCTGTGCCGCTGCTCCGTCGAGTCGCTGGCCCAGTACCGGGAGCGACAGCAGGCCGATCGTCGCGTCGGTCTCCGCTCGCAGCCGTGCGACGACGGCTCCCAGGCACTGCTGGAACCAGCCGGCTGACGGGCGCTCGGGGAGTTGCTTGCGCTTCGTGGCCTTCTCTACGGGGTAGCCGGCGAGGCTCGCTCGGGCGTCGTTGGTCCCGATCAGCACGGTGATCACATCGGGCGGGTCCGCGACGACGGCGTCGAGGCGCTGCAGGAGGTTGTAGGCGAAGTCGCCGTTGGCGCCGAAGCGGGCACGCCGCACGTCACCGGAAGGGTGGCCTCGTCCGAGAAGATCCAGGTAGTCGACGCTGAACTGCGCGCGGGTGAGGCTGTCGCCGAGGCACGCGATGCGTGTCGTCACGGCGCTTCCTCCGGGCCGGGCGTGCCGGCGCGTTCGGTCGGGCGCGTGTCCGTCCGAGGGCGGTGGTCGGTGCCGAGGCTCGCGGTGATGGACAGGATGGACGTCGGACCCTCCATGTCGACCACGTGCCATACCCCGGCCGGGTTGACGGTGGCCTCGCCCGGCCCGAGCAGAACGCGGTCGAGCACCCCGTCCACGTCGCGGGTGACCGTCACGGACCCGCTGAGGCAGACGACCAGTTCGTCGCCCGCGGGGTGGCTCTCCCAGTGGTCGCCGAGCCCGTCGCCGTCGAAGATCATCACCATCCGGCCCTCGGCGCCGTCCGCCGCGACGGCGGCGCTGTAGGCATGCAGCACCTCCGGGTCCCAGGCGAAGCCCTCGACGGGTTTCGCTCTCGATCCCAGTCCGAGGTGCACGGGGGTGGTCCGCAGGTCCATGGCGTTGCGTTCGTGGTTGAGGAGTCTCATGCCGACGATCGTCCACGACAGCGGTCGGGCGGTCTTGAAGAAAAGGGAAGAGGCGGCTACCCGGCTCCGAGGAGGACTTCGCCGCGGCGCCAGGCCGTCGGCGAACGGCCCGTGAACTCGCGCCAGTCCCGCACGAGATGGGCCTGGTCGGCATAGCCGGAGACGGTGGCCACATCGGCCCACGGGAGCGGGTCCCGCGCCGCCGCCAGTTCGTGCGCGTGCTCGAAGCGCAGGACCCGGGCGAAGGTCTTCGGTGACAGGCCCACCTCACCGCGAAACCGCTCGGTGAGGTACCGGCGGCTCCAGCCGAGTTCCGCCGCGACCGCACCGACCTGCACGCAACCCCGCGCGGTGACGAGGCGGCGCCACGCCTCGGCCACCTCGGGGCGCACCCGGCGCACACGGTCGCCGCAGGCGCCACGGCCGACAGCCCGGAGGAGCGATTCGTCCAGCGTCGTGAACCGAGCCGCCCATGTCGTCGCCGACCGGAGCCGGTCGACCAGCTCGATGCCGAGCGCTCCGAGAAGCTCGTCGAGTGGGACCAGTCGGTGGGCGAGTTCGGCGGCGGGCATGCCGTAGACGGCCTGGGCCCCGAGCGGTGTCAGCGATACCTGCACGCCTTGCTGGCGTCCGTCGTGGTGGATCGCGACGGACCGGCACATCAGACCGCCGGCCACGCTGTTGAATCGGGTGACCGGTGACCCGTCGTCCACGCCCGCCGCCACCTCCAGAGGATCCGACAGGCTGATCACCGCAGTGAGCGCGCGGCTCGGCGGGCCGCAGTGCACCCCCGCCGGGAGCCCGCGGAGGTCGAAACCGACGTACGAGTCGACGTACTGCCGCAAGGCGGGCGCCGGACGTGCACCGATCCCGGTGGCCGTGTGGTCCTCCATTTTCGTCAGTGTACGAGGGACAGACGACTGCGGCCGCGCCCGAAGAGGGGGCGCGGCCGCGGGTACGCGGGTGGGGTTACTTCCAGGCGCAGTGGATGTGGGTGTTGTGGTCCGGGTCGCCGGGGCCGCGGACCTCGGTGGCGCCGAGGGTGGTGCAGAGCTTCATGACCTTCTTGTGGGGGGCGCCGCTGCCGACGTGGATGCCGTTGATGAAGTTGGCGTCGAAGGAGAGGCCGCGGTAGTGGCGGGAGTTCTTGCCGTGGACGCCGCCGACGAACTCGGAGATCCGCAGCTTGTATCCGTACCTGTCGTGCAGGGCGATCAGGGCGCGCAGCATACGGGGATCGAGCGGGACGCGCTTGTAGCCGACGTGGCTGTTGCCGCTGGTGGCGGCGCCGATGCCGTTGGCCATGTCGTGGATGTTCCGGTAGGCGGTGGAACGGGGGTCGACGGTCTCGGAGTGCTTGGTGGCGTAGGTGATCCCCCGCTTGGTAAGGAGCTGGCGGGCCAGGGCGGCGGGGCTGCCGGCCGGCTTGGGGGTGGTGGGCTTGGGGGTGGTGGGCTTGGGGGTGGCCGGGGTGGGCCTGGTGATCAGGGCGTTCCACGTCTTCGGGCCGACGGTGCCGTCGACCTTCAGGCCGGCCCTTGTCTGGAAGCCGCGGACCGCGGCCCTGGTGTGCCTGCCGAAGACGCCGTCGGTCTTCACGCCGAGCTGCACCTGGGCGGCCTTGACGGCCGGGCCGCGGTCGCCGAGGTTGACGGTGAGGGCGGTGAGCTTGCTCCAGGTCTTCGCCCCGACGACGCCGTCGGCCTTCAGGCCGGCGCGCTTCTGGAACTTCCCGACCGCGGCTGCGGTCTTCCTGCCGTAGATGCCGTCGGCGGACACCGCGTGGCCCCGGGCGGTCAGGAGGTACTGCACGCTCTTCACGTCCGTGCCCCGGGAGCCGGTCTTCAGCTTCGGCCACGCCCCGGTCCTGGCCATGGTGCCGGCGTGGGAGGCGCCGCGGACGACCGGCTTGCCCGACGCGTTCGCCTGGTCGCCGGTCGCGCTCACCGCGCCGAACGTGCCGCCGGCGAGGAGAACGGCCGCGAGGCCCTGGAGCAGAAGGTTCCTGGCGTTCTTACGCATCGTCATCCTCATCGGTAAGTCCCCTGTCTCCGCTCGCGGCGGAAGGGTGGGGGTGTTTCGCCGCCCGGCCGGGCGGCGCTGACGAGGTGAAGAGTCGGCGTACCGCCGTTCCTTTGAAAGCCGGATCCGCGTTCCAGGTGTTCCATCTGTTCCGGGCTCGCGCCGGCCCGTTCCGCAGGGCTATGACCTGGAGAAACAGGACGGTGGAACGCATGGCTCTGCGCACAAGCTGTGGCACCGGTCACGGATGAGCGCGGGCACCGGATGGCCGGTAGACCGGCTCGCGGCGCTGGCGGCCTCACTCGCGGCGCGCGGTCTACCGGCTCCCCGCACAGGGGCGTGGGCCCGTAGACCGCCGCGACATACGGGCGTGCGGCGGCCCCCTGCGGCACGCCGGGCAACTATTCGCCAGGGTTGGCCAGGGTGCGCCCGGTGTTCCGCCATCGGTGGGCGGGTGTCAAGTAGACGTAGGACGCCCCGATCCGAGGATGGGGGCGCCTTCGTGTCGGCTGGAGTCTTTTGGAGGGAGGTGAACATGCGAAAGCGGGTCAAGCGCCCGGGCCAGCGCAAGAGGATCGGCCCGGACATCCGAGCGCAGGTGGTCATTGCTGTGCTCGGCGCGGTCACATCGATCGCGGGGTGTGTGGCGCAGTTCGCGCGCTAGGAGCGCTGTGGGCGGGTGGATACCGGACGGCAAGTCGTGGCCTGAGTGAAGCGGGCCCGACCGGCACATGATCGGCCGGACCCACCTCGACGCCTCGCACACCGTGGCCGGGGTTCTGGTGGCACCCAGAGCCCCGGCCACTTCGTGTGTACGGCCTCCGGAGGAACTGGAGGGGCGCCTCCGTGTTCCGATTATGGTGTTCCTCCCCGATGGACGGCCCCCTAGCGAACCCGGGTTCCGACTGGCGCGCCATGGCGAATTGCGCCCCATAAAATACCTATTCGGTAGCTCATAGGCGATGTATGCCGTTTCGAGGTCGTCACTGGAATGGGAACGCCGACCGCCCCCGGCAGGTGCTGCCGGGGGCGGTTCGGGCAAGGTGGGGCCGGGTCAGCTGACGTAGAGGGTCAGGTTCTTGGGCCAGCGGGCCTGGTCGAGGCGCTTGAAGAGGTCCTTGATGTCAGTGGGCGTGAGCTTGATGCAGCCGAGGGACTTGTAGTCGTCGGCGTTCTCCCAGCGGTCGGAGTCGTCGCGGTTGGGGTCGTCCTCGCCCTGGCCGCCGGTGCGGGTCATCTCGCTGTGGATGAACAGGTCGGTACGGGTGACGCGCTGCTGCTTCGTGCCGGCCTTGGGCCGGCAGGGCTTGTCGGGGAGCTGGATGGCGTAGCCGTCGATGGCGTTGCCGTCGCGGTTGGTGAAGTGCCCCTGGACCTTGTACGAGCCGCTGGGCAGCCAGCCCACTTCCGAGGCGCACTCGTCCTTGTTCTTGCCGGAGCCGGCGCGCCAGGACTTCAGGGTCTTGCCGTCGCGGACGAGGGAGAGCTTGGAGTAGGTGGGGTACTTCCAGTTCTTCTCGAACTGGAGGGAGTAGCCCTTGATGACCGGCTTGGCGCTGGAGCCGGTGATCAGGGAGTTCCACGTCCTGGCGTCGACGACGGCGTTGCCCGGCAGGTTCTTCTTGGTCTGGAAGGTGCGGACGGCGGCCGCGGTCTTCTTGCCGTAGACGCCGTCGGCCTTCACGCCGAGCTGGACCTGGGCGGCCTTGACCGCGGACCCCTTGGCGCCGGAGCGGAGGGTGAGGGCGGTCAGCTTCGCCCACGTCTTCGGTCCGACGGCCCCGTCGGCCTTCAGGCCGGCCCGCTTCTGGAACTTCGCGACGGCGGCCGCGGTGTGCTTGCCGTAGACGCCGTCGGCCTTCACGGCGTGGCCGCGGGCGGCGAGGAGGTGCTGGACGGTGAAGACGTCCGTACCCCGGGACCCGGTCTTCAGCACCGGCCACACGCCCCGGAAGCCGGCGGGTTCGGTGGCGGTGCCGTGAGATCCGGCCCGGGGGCCGGGCTTCGTGGAGGCGTTGGCCTCATCGCCGGTGGTGTTCACCGCGCCGAGCACACCGCCGGCAAGGAGCACACCCGCGAGGCTCTGCAGCAGAAGGTTCCTGACGTTCTTTCGCATCTTCATCCCTCGATCACGTGACCCGCCTTCCCGCTGGTGCGGGAGGCGTGGGAGCGGTTACGCCGCCCGGCCGGGCGGCGCTGACGGAAGGAAGATTCGGGGTACCGCCGTTCCATCGGTAGCCTGATCCACTGTTCCAGTCGTTCCGCGCGTTCCAGTCGTTCCGCATGGCCTGCGACCTGCGAGAACAGAGAGCTGGAACGCCCGGTTTCCCGTGATCGTGTCGAGAGGGACGCGTGTTGTCCGAGGACGAGGGGCGCCCGAGAGGCGACCTGCCGGAAGTCGAGGCCCTCCGGGCCGAACTGGTACGGATCAAAGAGGAGAAGAAACTCTCCCTGACCGGCCTCGCCCGCGACAGCGAGATCTCCCGGTCGACCTGGAACCGGGTGCTGAAAGGCGAGTCGTTCCCGCCCCGCAAGGAGATCGAGCGGCTCAGCAGGAAACCCCGGTTCGAAGCGCAGCATCTGGTGGGGCTGTGGGAGGCCGCCGACGCGGCCATCAAGCAGGCCGACGCCGCGGCGGGCGGCGCCGGTCCCGTGGCCGCAGCCACGGCCACAGCCACGGCCGCCGTCCCGAGCGGCGATGCCACAGAACCTGGCGAGCTGCCCCTCCCGGGCACCACCACGGTGGCCGGGACCGGAGGAACTGCCGCTCCACCAGTTCCGGCCGACCACGAGGAGGACAGCTCCGCCGAGTCGGCGGCAGCCGCTTCCCCGCCGTCCCCCGTCACAGACACCCACGCCTCCGACGGGCGACCCACGGCGGGCGGGGAGCGCAGCGCCGCTCAGCCCGCCTCGGCACCGGGCCCGGCGGAGGTCGGCGTCGTCCGTCCGGTCCCCGCACCGGCGCCCGCCACCAAGACCGGGAAGAGCGCCAAGCTGCTGATCACACTCCTGGCGCTCACGGTGGTGCTCCTCATCGGTCGCTGGGCCGCTATGCCTGACCCTGACAAGAACGACATCGCGGCTCCCCGGGCCGGCGGTGAAGCCTCGCCCGGTGACATCGGGGGCGCCGGCGAAGGTAGTGGCACGGGCGACGAGCAGTCGCTCCAGGACGCAGCCCAGCCCTCCGGCGGCCCGACGACAGCGGGCGACGGCAAACCGCAGGACCTCCCCGCCGCCGGCCCCGGCGACAGCGGATCCCCCGGGCCCGGGACGTCGTCCGGCGTCGCGAACACCGCTCCCCCGGCCGACCAGGCGCCACGGGACGAGGCCCCCTCCTCTTCGGTCCCGACCACAGCACCGCAGACGGCGACGCCTACAGCGGCAACGACCGAGCCCGCGACGACACCGACGACAGCCGCGTCGCTCGGCGAGGAAGGGCGTACCGCATGCGCCCACTACAAGCCCAACCGTCGCGTGATCCTGGCCAAGGGCATGGTCGGCACCAACGTCGCCCAGGTCCAGTGCCTCCTCAACCACAACTACGACTACACCCTCGCCGAAGACGGCAGGTTCGGCGCCGACACCGAGACCGCCGTCAAGGCCGTCCAGCGTTGCTCCGGCATTCCCGTCGACGGCCAGGTCGGCCCCACCACCTGGAAATACCTCGACTACCCCAGACCCGCCTGCGGCCACTGACCCCTCCGGCTTCCGCCACACCGATACGGCGCGAACACGGGTTCAGATCTCGATGACGATCTTTCCCGCGGTGTGGCCTTCCTGGCTGAGGGCGAAGGCCGCTCCGAGTTCGGCGAGCGGGAACGTCGCAGCGACGTCGACCGTGAGACGGCCCTCGTCCGAGAGCCTGCCCAGAGCTGCGAGGTCCTCGCCGGACGGCCTGACCCACATCCACTGACCGCCCGCGCCGAGCACGGTGTGGTCGGTGATGGAGGCGTGCCGCCCGCCTTCGGCCAGGACGGCCAGGGTGGTCTCGAGGACCCCGCCCACGAAGTCGGCGACGACGGTGACTCCGTCCGGAGCCAGTGCGCGGACGCGTTCGGTCAGCCCGTCCCCGTAGGCGACGGGCTCGCAGCCGAACCCGCGCAACCGGTCGTGGTTGCGCGGGGAGGCGGTGCCGATGACCCGTGCGCCGAGCGCCCGGGCGAGCTGGACGCCGAAGGACCCGACACCGCCGGCCGCACCGTGCACGAGGACGGTGTCGTCGGCCGCCGTACCCAGACGCGTGAGGAGCTGGTAGGCGGTCAGGCCGGCCAGCGGCAGCCCGGCGGCCTGTGCCCAGTTCAACGAGGCGGGCTTGGCGGCAAGGGCGCGGACGGGCACGCTGACGTACTCCGCGAAGGTGCCGCCGTGCACGTAGTCCTTGCGGGCGTAGGCCATGACCTCGTCACCGACCGCGAACTCGGGTACGTCGATGCCGACCCTCTCGACGGTGCCGCTGACGTCCCAGCCCGGGACCGCCGGGTGGACGACGTCCATCAGGCTGTCGAGCCCGCCCGCCATGATCTTCCAGTCGACCGGGTTGACCGCGGCGCACCGGACCTTGACGAGGACCTCCCCAGGGGCGACCTTCGGCAGTGGCAGCCGGGTCTCGCGGAGCACCTCCGTCCCACCATAGGTCTCGTACGCCATCGCCCTCATGGTGTCCTCGGACATCCCGCAACCTTTCCCTGTGCCGTTCGCTGCGCCGTCTCATCTGAGCACGGCACGTCCCGGACGCGTCGAACGACTCGCTCGCACCCGGCGAGCGGTACTCGCGGAACATGAGGCGACATCAGGCCGTCATGCCGTGCGGCGCCACGGCTTGTCGTACGGGCCGCCGCAGGCGTGGCAGGAAGCGGTGTAGAGCGCGGCGGCCGGGGTCATACGGTCGGCGGGTTCGGCAGGGCGGGGCAGGCCGGAGATCGTCACCGACAGCTCCGGCTCCGGGCACCGGCAGGGGCCGCCCGAGGGCCGGCAGCGTGGTACGGCCGCCTTGGCAGCGGCCTTTCCGGCGGGCTTTCCGGCGGGCTTTCCGGCGGGCTTGGGGGCCGGGGCGACGGTGTACGCAATCCGCCAGCCGTCGATGGGTATCTTCCTGCGGCGCCGGGTGTTGCGGTCGAACCGCTGGGCGTCCTTGACCGTCTCGAACACCAGCAGCATCCCGGCCAGCAGCCGGAACGCCTCGCCGTTGACCAATGCCGACTCCGGGGCGAGGACCGCGACGGGTACGCCGTCGGGACCGATCAGCGGCGTGCCGCCGGCCCACCGGCGGTCATTGAGGCTCAGGCCCGCGGTCGCGGTGATGCCGTGTTCGCGGGCCAGGTGGTCCACCGCCTGCCGCAGGCCCCTGCGGGTCATGAGCTGCGCCTGCCACCTCGCCCCGGCCGGGGTGCCGTGCAGCCGGCGTGCGTCCGCCTCCGCCTTCGTGGCCCGCTCCAGCGCCGCCCGGCGCGAGGCGGCGTTCTTCTTGTCGGTCTCGGCGCGCTTCTTCGCCGCCTTCGCCTGGTAGCGGGCCCGTTGTTCCTCCAGCTCGCGCTGCCGCCTGTCCTCCTCCACCAGGTAGGTGTCCTCGGCGGCTGTGTACTGCGGTGCCGTCCAGACGTGCGCGAGCTGCCGCAGCGGGTAGCCGAGTGCCGTACGCGGGGCGTGGGAGACGACCTTGCCGGTGAAGACCCAGCGCAGGAAGTCGGTCAAGGTCGCCCCGGGCGGTACCGACCAGCCGCTGCCGGTGAATTTCACCAGGCCCTCGGCGACGACCAGGCCGCCGCCGTCCGCCGCGGCCAGTCGTATGGAGGGCACCGTGCCCAGCCACGGGGGCCGGGGCCGGTCGCTGAACCAGCACGAGGCGACGCCGTCCTCGCGCATCCGCGCCGTGCGGGCGGTGACGTCCGCCGCGGTGATCGGGGAGAGCTGGGCCTCCAGCGCGATCCGCCACGACCCGGCCGGATCGGTGGCCAGCACGTCCGCGCGCCAGGAGCCGTCCGGCGCCCGGACCTCCAGCTCGGCGTGGGCGCCCGCGTCCCGTGCGGCGTTGGCGAGTTCGAGCTTGAGCAGGTGGTGCGCCTCCGACTCGCCCTGGCGGGCGATCTCGCAGTCCGGGGCGTGCGGGGCGTGGGCGAAGAACTTGAGCCCGCTGTGGGAGGTCTTCGCGTGCATCGGGTGCCCGCACTCGGCGCAGCTGATCGGCGCGGGCGGACGCACCTTCCACACCGACTCCCACGCCTGCCCGCACCCCAGATCGGGCAGGTGCGCGAAGACGGTTCCCCACTCGGCGTGCATGGCCCGGAACGCCATGGTTCCCCCCTCTGAACGGCGATCAGCTCAGAGTCTCGCGGCCACCACTGACAGTCGGCACCGTGGGATTCGGACAAGCCGTGTCAGCGGCCGTATGTGCTGCGGCAGAGGTCCGCCGCGCCCATCGGTGCGCCGATCCGGCCGGCCTCGCGGCAGAGCGACCGCATGTCGGGGGCCTGACCGGCCGACGGCTGCCGGCGGCGAGCGGCGGGCCGCTGCTTCTCCTTGGGGGCCTGGACTTTCGGAATCACCCTCCTGGTGGTCGGCTTCGACGGCTTCGGGTTCTTCCGCTTCACCTTCGTCTCGGGGGCGGCGGCGGGGCGTTCGCGAGGCTGCGTGCGGCGGTCGGACGGGGCGGTGTCCGGCCGTGCACGGGGGCGCCCCGCGGGGACGGCGGCCGCGGGAGCCGCGGTTTTCGCGCGCTCGGGCGCGGGGCGGGGGTCGGTGGTGGTGAGTTCCTCGCGCGGGGCGGCCTGGGTGGGCTCCGGCCAGGTGGGGAGCGGGGCCGGGGGACGGTCGGCGGCGGGCGCGAGTCCTGCGGGGCGGGCGGGGGCGGCGGGGGCCGGGGCGTGGGGGACGGCCACGCATCCGCTGGTGAGGAGCGCGGCGAGGATGAGGAGCGTCGTACGGCGGGGGTGCATGGGATCACGCTGCCGGAGGCGTCATGGGACGGCGGGCGGCGCGGCCCGGGTCCACCCTGACGAGTGCACGGCTCCGGTTGGTGGACGTGACCGCGCCCCTGACAGGGGACACAGGGGAGGCAGGGGGCGCGGTGCGAGACGGGTTCGGGCGCTGCACCCGTCACGGGGTGGGGAACCGTTCCCCCGGAACCTGCGTGAAGCCTTGATGGTGAAGTCGGCTGGTGGGGGGATCTGATGAGAACGCAGGCGATGGTGCGCGCGGTGGTATCGGCCTGTGTCGTGCTGGCGGCGTGCGCCTGCGGTCCGGGGAAGTCGGAGGAGGACGCGGCCACGAAACCTTCGCGGCAGCCGTCCGCGTCCACGGCGGCGAAACAGCCGTCGGCCGTGCCGTCCCCCTCCGCCGGCACCGGGAAGCCGTCGGCCGCCGCTACCGGCAAGCAGCCCGCGCCCATGACGAAAGAGCGCGCGATCCAACGGTACGAGCAGTACCTCCACGGCCTCGGGCACGAGGACATCGGCACGGTCTGCGAAGTGGCCGGGCCGGGCGCGAAGAAGGCACAGGATCAGGGGTTCGGCCCGTGCACGTCGACGTACGTCATCGTGTTCCAGATGATCTCGCCCGAGCAGAAGAAGGCCCTGCGAACCGCGACGGTCGATCCGCAGCGGGTCGTCGTCCGCACCCTCGAAAAGATCGAGATGCCGCTCGAAGCGGTCAGGTCCTCCGCCACCTTCACCGAGAGCGACCTCGGCAGCTACACCCTGGAGTACCTCAAGAACGACTACTACATCACCGACGGACAGTGACCCGCCGTCAGCATTTGGACTTTCTGTTTATATTTGGATGCGGCGTCTAGGATGGGAGGGACGACAGTACCCCGCGAGTAGAAGTCGGAAGCGACCATGACAGCCGAACAGCACCTCGACGCCGTCGGTCTGTACGACCGGTCCGGGCAGCGGTACTCCCTGGACGATCCCCGTTGGCGCGGTGAGGACGGCAGTCCGCTCGCCGTCGGTGCGCTGCCAGGGCTCCGGCCTGGGCAGATCGACACCGCCGAGCGGTCCCTGTGGCGCTATCACGCCGTCCTGCCGGTCCCGTTCGCCCGGCGGGTGAGCCTGGGTGAGGGGTGTACGCCGATGGTCCCCCTGGAGTGGGGCGGGCGGCGCGTCCACTTCAAGTTGGAGTGGTTCAACCCGACCTCCAGCTTCAAGGACCGGGGCGTGTCGGTGATGGTGTCCCACCTCGTGGCGCACGGCGTCGACCGCGTCCTCGATGACAGCTCCGGCAACGGCGGTGCCGCGGTGGCCGCCTACGCCGCCGCCGCCGGTATCCGCGCCAAGATCATCGTTCCCGCCGCCACCTCGGCCGCCAAGATCCTCCAGGCCCGCGCCCACGGAGCCGAGATCGAGCTCGTGGGCGGCACCCGCGACGAGGTCTCGGACGAGGCGATCCGGCAGTCGGAGCGGATCCCCTACGCCAGCCACAACTGGCACCCCATGTTCATCCAGGGCACCAAGACCGTCGCCTACGAGATGTGGGAGTCCCTCGGCTTCACCGCGCCCGACAACGTCGTCCTCGTGGCCGGGGCCGGCAGCAACGTCATCGGGTGCGACCTCGCCTTCGGCGAACTGCTCGCCGCCGGCCAGATCGACAGGCGTCCACGCCTGTTCGTCGGGCAGCCCGAGCACTGGGCAACCATCGCCGACACGTTCAACGGCATCGACCCGGCCGGCCGCGGCGAGCGGGTGCCGACGATCGCCGAGGGCGCGTCCATCGCCCATCCGGTCCGGCTGCCCGAGGCCGTGGAGGCCATCCGCCGCTCCGGCGGCGGCGCCTGCGCCGTCTCCGAGGCGCGGATCCACGCCGCGGTCCGCGCGCTGAGCGCGCGAGGCCTGTACGTCGAGCCGACCAGCGGCGTCGCCGCGGCGGCCCTCGATCACTTCCTCGCGTCCGGGCAGATCGCTCCGGACGAGACCACCGTGGTCGTGCTCACCGGTGCGGGGCTGAAGTCCGCCGAGAAGATGGCCGCCGTGTTCGCGCAGGAACCGGGCGGCGCCCGATGACCCACGACGAGCACCTCCTGCAGGAGGCCGAGCGCATCGCCGTCGCCGTCGGGCGCATGTTCCCCGGCCTGTGCGAGGTCGTCCTGCACGATCTGCGCCGTCCTGACCACGCCATCCGCGTCATCGAGAACAACCTGTCCGGCCGCCAGGTCGGCGACTCCGCCACCGAGCTGGGCCTGCGCCGCATCGCCGACCCCGACTACCCCGGCGTCATCCAGAACTACGGCAACCGGTTCCCCGACGGACGTCCGGCCAAAAGCACCTCGATCGGCATCAAGAACGCCGAGGGACGTTATGTCGCGGCCCTGTGCCTGAACCTCGACGTCAGCACGCTGTCGCCGCTGGCCCTCACCCTGGCCAACCTCGTCGCCGCGGACGTCGCCCACCAGGGCGACGCCGCCCTGGAGACGCTGCGCGACCGCACCGGACGCGAACTCCGCTCGGCCATCGACTCCTTCGCGGCCGAGCGCTCCAGCACCCCGCGCGGTCTTCCCCGTGACCAGAAGCGCGAGCTGGTGCGGCAGCTGCGTCGCGAGGGCTTCTTCGAGACCCGGAGCTCCGCACAGCTCATCGCCGACCAGCTCGGCGTCTCCCGGGCGACCGTCTACAACTACTCGAAGTAATACCGAATGGACGAGCGGAGGACATGGCGGGTGGAGGCGACGGTGCCCTGGTGGGAGCGATCGGCCTGGGCTCGGGGGCGGGTGTGCGCCGCGTCCGCCGTGTTGCTCGCCGGCCTTCTGGCGTTCCACCGGGTGGTGCCCAACTCGGTGGGACGGGTCGGCAGTCTGCTGGAGACCTTTCTGCCGTGGCTCTGGCTCGTCGTCGTGGCCCTGTTCGGGCTCGCGCTGTCGCGCCGCTCCGTCACCGCGCTGGTGGCCCTGCTCCTGCCGGTCGCCGTCTGGACGTATCTCTTCGGGGGGCTGCTCCTGCCCGGCGAAGAGTCCGGCCACGACCTGGTCGTGGTGCAGCACAACGTCAGTGACGTGAATCCCGATCCCGCCGGTACCGCGCTCGCGCTGGCCGGCGGCCGGCCCGATCTCATCGCGCTGCAGGAGCTGGTGCATCCTGCGCTCGCCGTCTACGAGAAGACGCTCGCCCCCGCCTACCCGTACCACGCCGTCCACGGCACCGTCGGGCTCTGGTCGAAGCATCCGCTGACCGGTGACCGGCCGCTGGACGTCAGGCCGCGGGGGATCGCCGGGCCCTGGAGCCGGGGGCTGCGGGCCGTGGTCCGCACGCCGGGTGGTGACATCGCCGTGTACGTCGCGCATCTGCCCTCCGTACGCGTCCGGGCCAGTGGCCTCGCGTCCTCCTGGCGCGACGAGAGCGCCGGTCTCCTCGGCGCGGCCGTCGCGGCCGAGAAGGTGGAGAGGGTGATCCTGCTCGGCGATCTCAACGGCACGGTCGACGACCGCGGGCTCGCCCCGCTGACCTCACGGATGAACGTGGCGGAGCGGGGCCTCGCCTTCAGCTTCCCCGCCGCCTTCCCCGTGGCCCGGATCGACCAGGTCATGGCCCGCTCGGCCACCGTCGGCCGCCTTCGGACCCTGCCCGCCACCGGCAGCGACCACCTGCCGGTCGTCGGGAGGGTCACCCTGCGGTAGTTCCGGCGGGTCACCAGGCCTGATTCGTACGCGATGATGACCAGTTGGGCCCGGTCCCTCGCGGACAGCTTTCCCATGATGCGGCTGACGTGGGTCTTCGCCGTGAGGGGGGAGAGACTCAGGGATTCCGCGATCTCCGTGTTGTTCAGGCCCCTCGCCGCCAGTGCCAGGACCTGGCGTTCGCGGTCCGTGAGGCCCTCCGGGCCGCCCGTCTTCAGGGTGTCCGGCAGGGCGAGCGCCCGGGCTATCAGCCGGGACGTCGGGCCCGGTGACGGCAGGGCCTCGCCCGCCGCGACCGTGCGGATCGCGGCGAGGAGCTCCGCCGGGTGGATGTACTTGACGACGAAGCCCGACGCGCCCGCCCGCAGGGCCCGCATGACGTGTTCGTCGGTGTCGTACGTGGTGTCGAAGCCCTGGTGGAGGGCGTAGGTGACGGCCTTGGAGAGGAAGTCGGCGACGCCGTCGACGACCAGGGGGACGAGCCAGAGGAAGGGGCTGCGGTAGATGACGATCAGGAGGATCGCGACGATGGCGACCATGGTGTAGAGGAGCGGGCCGTCGAGGGAGTCGTAGACCTCGGCGGCGTCGGTGGCGAGGGCGCCGGGGCCGCCGACCTCGCCGCTCACCGTCGCGCGGACGTCGTGGACGAAGGCGTCCCTGGCGGTCTCGTCCGTGCCCGGTTCGGTGCTGGAGACGGCGTACAGGAGGGTGGTGCCGTCCTCGGAGGGGACGGCCTGCGGCGGCGCGGTGAGCGGGTGTTCGGCCGCGACCTGTCGTACTTCGCGGGCGGCGGTGGCCTTGTCGGCGGAGGTCAGTCCGCCGTCGCGGTGGTAGACGAGGACGAGGTCGGTGGAGTCGCCGCCGGGCATCCGCTCCATGATGTTCGCGACCTGGGTCGAGTCGGCGCTCGCGGGCAGGTAGTCGACGGCGCGGTCGCGCTGTACGTCGGCGAGCTTTCCGGCCAGGGGTGCGGCGAGGGCCATGACGATCACCCACAGGGTCAGCACCCCCCAGCCGATGGTCCTCTTGCGGCCCTCCATCGGGGCCTCCCTTCATCGGTCCTCTTCGGGTCGCTCCCAGATTCCCGCTGTTCGGGGGGCGATTCCTCGGGCTGAAGGCCGAGGTGAGAGGTACTTCGCGCGGTGGTGCGGGGCGGTGACTACTCCCGGGGGAGTACGGACGTGTGCACCGCCGACGGCCGGGCGCGGGGGCGTGAGCGCCCTTCCGCGCGGCCTCCGCCACGGTCCCGTGCAGTGATCGGGGGATGACTGCGGAATGTGTGGGGACTTCGGCCAAATAGCTAGAGTTGGCCCGTCGCAAGGCGCCAGCACTGGATCGTTCACGCCTATTCGGCGCACCGATCCGATATTCCCGGAGGAAGGAAGAATGACAACATTCGACACTGCCGCAACTGGCGTCCTCGATGCAGTCAAGGAAATCATCCCCACCCTGCGCAGCAACGGTCTTGAGACCGAAAAGCAGCGGAGGCTCCCTGACGAGAACATCGCCCTTCTCGAAAAGGCCGGCGTCTTCAGGATCGCCGTTCCCGAGCGTTTCGGCGGCCTGGACCTGCCGGTGGCCGACCAGTCCGAGATCCTGTCGGAGATCGCACGCGGTGACGGTTCGTCGGGCTGGGTGGCGATGGTGTGGGTGTCCACCGCCTGGATCGCCACGCTGTACCCGGACAAGGCCCAGGAGGAGATCTTCGCGGGCGGATCCGTCCGGATCTCCGGCGGGTTCACCCCGTCGGGCACGCTCAAGGAGGTCGACGGCGGGTACCTGCTCAACGGGACCTGGCGCTTCAACACCGGTGTCGGCGGCGCGGACTGGAACGTCCACGCGGCGCTGGTCGAGCGTGCGGACGGGCAGCACGAGGAGCTCTTCGCGATCGTGCCGCGCGCGGACGTCGACGTCGCCGACGACTGGGACGTCTTCGGCGCGTCCGGCACGGGCAGTGCGACCTCCACCGTGAAGGACCTGTTCGTGCCGGCCCACCGCGTGGTGGACGCCGCCGTGTTCGACGCCTCGACGCGTGACCGGTGGAACGCCGACGTGAACGGCCGCAACTACGGCCTGACCAGCTACGTCCTGGCGACCTGCGCGCCGGTGTACATCGGTCTCGCCAAGGCCGCCGTGGAGATCTTCACGGAGCGGACGCCCGGCAAGGCCGTCGCCTACACCGAGTGGACGGACCAGGCCCAGCACCCGCACACGCACATCCAGCTGGCTGTCGCCGCCAACAAGGTCGCCGCGTGCGAGGCGCTCGCCGGGAAGTGGCTGTCGGTCATGCAGAGCCGCGAGGACGCGGGCCAGAAGCTCAGCGTCGAGGAGAAGGCCGAGATCCGCGGCCAGGTCGGCTACGTGGTGCAGACGACGAAGGAAGCGGTCGAGACGCTCTACGCCATCAGCTCGGCGTCGACGATCCTGCGGAGCAACCCCTTCCAGCGGGTCTTCCGCGACATCACCGCGCTGTCGCTCCACGGCCTGCTCACTCCGGTGCCCTCCCTGGAGGCGCACGGCCGCGTCCTGCTGGGGCTCGAGCCCCGTACCGATTACATCTGACCGGTCGGATTCAGGAGGCACCACATGACCAGAACGCAAGAGGCTCCGACGCTCTTCGATTCCGCGTACTACCAGGATCCCTATTCGGTGTACGACTGGCTCCGGGTGAATTCTCCGGTCCATTCGTTCCGTTTCCCCGTCGGTGACGTACCGATGGTCTTCCTCTCCCGGTACGACGATGTCAAGGAGCTGCTGACCGATCAGCGGTTCAGCAATGACGGCGCCGCCTATGGCAGTGAGCAGTTCAAGCAGTCCGGAATGATATTCGGGGCCGACACGCTGATCGGCCGCATTCTCACGGTGCTCGACCCGCCGGACCACACCCGTGTCCGCAAGCTGGCGATGGGGGCGTTCACGCCTCGTCGCGCGGCCACGTGGACGGAGCCGGTCGAGCGCATCGTGCAGGAGGCGCTGGACGACCTGGCGAAGTCGGACCGCCCCGACGTCATGGACTTCGCGAGCAAGATCCCGGCGGTCGTGACCGGTGAGATCCTCGGCTTCCCGCTGGACCGGTTCGCCGACATGCTCCACGCCATCGAGCGCGCCTTCCGTGCCGAGCCGGACAACCCGAACAACGAGGCCGAGGTCTCGGCGGCGTTCGAGGAGATCGTCACCTACGGCCGTGAGCTGATCGTCGAGAAGCGCCGCAACCCCGGCGACGACCTGACGTCCGTGTTCATCCAGGCGCGGGACGGCGAGGACCGTCTGACCGAGGACGAGCTGGTCTCCATGGTCGCCGTGATGATCATGGCGGGGATCGACACCACCCGGAACCTGATCGGCTCCGCCGTCCTCGGGCTGCTCGACCACCCGGAGCAGCGGAAGCTGCTGGTCGACAACGAGGCGCTGGCGGGTCCCGCGGTCGAGGAGTTCCTGCGCTACGACGGGGCCTTCTGCGTCGGCCTGTTCCGCATCGCCAAGGAGGACCTGGTCCTCAAGGGCGTTCCGGTGCCCGCCGGCACCCCCGTGGTCGCCGGCCTCCAGGCCGCCAACCACGACCCGGAGAAGTACTCCGAGCCCAACCGCCTGGACATCACCCGCGAGGGCCCGCGGCACCTGGCCCTCGGCCATGGGCTGCACAACTGCATGGGTGCGGCCCTGGCCCGCCTGGAGACCGGCATCGCGGTCCCGGCGCTGCTGCGCCGCTTCCCGCAGATGCGGCTCTCGATTCCGCGTTCGGAGGTCCTGTTCGAGGAGAACTGGCTGCTGCGCAGCCTCCCGAACCTTCCCGTGGACCTGTACGGCGACGGGCCTCGCCCCGCCGCCAAGTGAGGGACCGATGACACACAAGCTCTCCGTCGACAAGACCGTCTGCACCGGGGCGGGCACCTGTGAGGCGATGCACCCGAAGCTGTTCCGGGTGGTCCCCGAGGGGTACGCGGTCGCGCTCAAGACCGAGCTCGACGACCCGGCGGACGTCACGGACGCGAGCAACGTCCTGGACGTCTGCCCGACCGAGGCGATCCTGCTGACCCTGGCGGGAGACGCGTAACAGCAACGAGCAACGAGCACGAGAACGAGCGGGGGCGGCGCCTACAGGCGCCGCCCCCGTCTGTCGTACGGCGGTCTCGGTTTTCCGTAGCCTCGCAGGTCAGCGAGGTATTGGCTCGTTCCGTACCGGGGTCGCGCCCCCGCCCTCGACGGTGGCCGGAATCCGGCATTCCTGGTGGGCCTCCGACGATGATCCGCCGCATACCGGAGGATGACTCTCCGTAGAGGGCGACGTCGTTTCCAGTGGATATGTTTTCGGTCAACACGCCGGGCAAGCAGGCATGTTCACGCCGCCCCGGCACACGCGGAAGGCGCGGAGTGACGGACCGTAGTCAGACAAACACGGCTGTCGAATCGCACTGCGGTGTCCAGAAAGCACCCACCACGAAGGAATCCATGTGAATCGTCATGGCGGAAATGACGCCCTCTCCTCGGACCGGACCATTGGCCGCCGGTCGCTGCTGAAGGCGGCAGGTGCCACGGCCCTCGCTTCCACGCTCGCCGCCACCACGGTCGGGCAGGCCTCGGCCACGGAGGAGCTGGCCTGGGACGCGATCGTCATCGGCGCCGGCTACGCGGGTGGCACGGCCGCCCGCGAGCTGGCGGCCAAGGGCATGAGGACCCTCGTGCTCGAGGCCCGGGACCGTATCGGCGGCCGTATATGGACCGGCTCCTTCGCCGGCGAGCAGGTCGAGATCGGTGGCGGCTGGTTCGGCCCCGGCCAGACCAACGTGGAGCGCGAGCTCCTGCGCTACAACATCACCACCAGCCACGACGTGGCGGCCACCCGTGCGGTCATGCCGAGCGGCACCGGCTTCACGAGCCAGGCCCCGGCGGACGCCTTCGGCCATCTCGGCACGCTCTTCGGCCAGTTCTACGCCGGCTCCGAGACGTACTTCGAGCGTCCCCTGGAGCCGCTGTACCGCCAGGACCTGCTGGCGAGCGTGGACGCCACCTCGCTGGCCGCCCGGCTGGGCCAGCTGGGCCTCTCGGCCACCGACCAGAAGTGGATCAACGGTTCCACCTCGGTCTTCGCCGGCGGCCCCAGCTCCACCGGCGGCCTGTCGGGCATGGCTCAGTGGTACCAGCTCGCCGGCGGTACGTACGACGGCTTCCTGTCGACCATGAGCCTCAAGCCCGCGGGCGGCATGATCTCCCTGCTCCAGGCGATGCTCGCGGGGTCCACCGCCAAGGTCCGGTACAACTCGCCGGTCACGGCGATCACTCAGGGCAGCACCGGCCTCACCACGGTCAAGACCGCCGCCGGCGTGTCCTTCCGGGCTCCCGTGGTCGTCGTCGCCGTGCCGGTGAACGTCTGGCGGACCATCACCTTCAACCCGGGCCTGCCCAAGGTGCACGCCGACGCGGCCCTCGAAGGCGTCGGGGTGCCGACCGCCACCAAGATCTGGCTGCAGGTGCGGGGCGTCTCCGACGCCGTCTACGCCCAGGCGCCCGAGGGCTCCCCGATCCTGATGATGCTGCCGCAGAAGCAGCTCGCCGACGGCAGCCGGCTCTACGTGGCCTTCGCCGGGGCCGGGCTCAACGTCTCAGACGCCGCGGCGGTCCAGACGGCCGTGCGGAACCTGGTACCGGAAGCCACCGTGGCCAGCTACCGGGCCATGCAGTGGGGCAAGGACACGTACACGCGCGGTGGCTGGGGCCTGCGCAAGCCGGGGCAGCTGCTGCGTCAGCTGCCGTCCATCCAGCAGCCGCACGGGAGCATGGTGTTCGCGGGCGCGGACATCGCCAGCGGCTGGTACGGGGCGTTCGTGGAAGGCGCCATCGAGTCCGGCCTCAGGGCCGCGCAGCAGGCCGCGGTCATCGCCGGCTGACGGACGGACGACGGGGAGCCCCCGGCCGGGGGCTCCCCCACCCCGCCGCCCTGGACCGGCGGAGTGCGCGCGCCTCACGTGCCCGGCCTGATCCGGACGACAGGCCCAGGGCCCGGACCACCTCCGAGGAGGTGGTCCGGGCCCTGCCGCGTGCCACGTGCACCGGGGGCATCGCCCTGGCCCGACGGGGGATCAACGGCCAGGGCGATGCGCATAGGGGATGGGGGAAGGGGTGGGGGGACGGCCACCCCGGAGGCGGACCTACTTCCTTGCGGACCTACTTCTTCTTGAGGAGTTCCACCAGGCTGGAGAAGCTGTCGGCCTCGTGCCCGGCGTTCATCCCGCGGCGGAAGAGCTCGACCACCATGGCCGGCAGGGCGGTGTCGACGCCCGCGTCGGCGTTGGTGTGCAGGACGTGCTCGACGCTGGCCATGCCCATCGCCAGGCGGTCCACGTCGCCGCTGTGGTCACCCGCGTCGATGCGCTTGGTGTAGAACTCGATGAAGTTCGGCATCGCGGCCATCGTCGCGTTGGCGTGCGGGAGGATGTCCTCCGCCTTGATGCCGTTGGCGTCGGCGAGGGCGACCGCCTGCCAGTAGCTGAGCATGGACGTCCAGAACATCACCATGCCGATCTGGTACATCAGCGCGGCGAGGCCGGGCTCCTCGCCCCGGTAGTCCGTGCTGGTCAGGGTCTCGAGGGTGGCGCGGTGCCGGTCGAAGGCCTCGCGCGGCCCGCTGTAGAAGGTGTACGACTCGCTGCTGCCGATGCCCGACGGCGGTACGGTGACCCCGCCCGTGATGTGGATGCCGCCGTGTCCGGCGATCCAGCTCGCACCCGCGCGGGTCTTCTCGGGCGTGTCCGAGCTGAGGTTGACGATCACCCGGCCGGCCAGCGCGCCGGTCGCGGGCTCCAGGACCTTGTACATCGCCTCGTAGTCGGTGAGGCTCAGGATCACCAGGTCGTTGGCCTTGACGGCGGCCTCGATGCTGGGCGCCAGCACCGCTCCCCCGGCGACGAGGTCGTCGGCGCGGGAGGCGGTGCGGTTCCAGACGGTGACGGCATGCCCTGCGTCGAGGAAGGCCCGGGCCATTGCCTGCCCCATGGGGCCGAGTCCGACGACGGTCACAGCCTGCTTGGTGCTCACTGGGAAATCCTTTGCTTTCGGGTAAGGACGGCATTGCTCCGGACGGCGTTTCGACTACTCACCCCACGGGAATAAAACGAACGCTCTATCCAGCGGCTTGGTGTAAACGTAACACAGCTCTAGAGCGAGCGCTCTATCTAGTACTCTGGCGCCATGGAGAATCAGCCAGGCACCCGGGACCGCATCGTCATCGCGGCGGCAAGCCTTCTGCAGCGCCAGGGCTACGTGGGCACGGCGATCAAGCAGATCGCCAAGGAGGCGAACGCCACGCTCGGCTCCGTCTACCACTTCTTCCCAGGCGGCAAGGAGGCCGTCGCGGTCGCCGCGATCAGGCACGGCGAGGGGGAGTTCGCGAGCGTCCTGCGCACCGCGCTGGACAGCCGGGAGGAGCCCGGCGCGGCCGTCGACGCCTGCGCCCGCGAACTGGCCGAAAATCTACGGAAGTCGGGGTGGACCGACGGCTGCCCCGTCACCGCGGCGGCCCTGGAGACCCTGGGCACCGACTCCGACATCCAGCAGGCGTGCGCGGCCGCCCTGCGTAACTGGGAACACCTGGTCGCGGAACGCCTGATCCGTTCCGGCTTCTCCGCCGCGGACGCCCGCGACCTGGCCACGACGGTCATCAGCGCCCTCGAAGGCGCCGAGGTGGCCTCCCAGGTCCGCCGCAGCGAGGACCCCCTGCACACCACGGGCCGTCACCTCGCCCGCCTGGTGGACTCCTACCCGACAGGACCCGCCGCTCAGGACTGACGGGAAGCGTCAGGCTCCTGCCGGCTCCTCAAGGAGGGCCGGGTCCCGGGCGTCCATGTCGCGGCCCGTGGCGAACTCGGCGGCGTAGCGGGCGTCGCCGAGGGCCGTGCGGACGGTCGTGGTGATGCGGTCGACGTCCCCGCTCTCGGTACGGGGCAGGGGGCGGCCGACGGAGGCGCGGGCGGCGGTGGCGGCGCCCAGGAGCCGGGCGGCGTGGGCGTGGCGGCCCGTCAGGGCGCTGGTGCCCGCCAGGCCTTCGAGGGCGAGGGCGAGGGCGCGGGGGTCGCCGGTCTCGCGGGCGGCGGCGTAGCCGGCCAGGTGGCGTTCGCGGGCGGTGGCGGCGTCGCCGCGCTGTTCGGCGATGAAGCCGAGCTCGGCCATGACGAGGGCGGTGCCGAGGTCGCCGTAGACGGCGCGCAGCCAGTCGAGCCACTTGGTGAGGTGGGCCTCGGCGTCATCGAGCCGGCCTTCGCGGCGGGCGACGAGGGCGAGGCCGGTCTCGGCGAACTGTTCGCCGCGTTTGTGGGCCTGGTCGGCGGCGAGGCGCAGCCCTCGCTCGTGGAAGGTGCGGGCGTCGGCGTGGTCGCCGGTGAGCAGGGCGATGCGGCCGAGTCCCGACCACTTGTAGGAGGCGTCCGTCCAGAGGCCCAGCTCTTCGGCCATGCGGAGGCCTTCGCGGTGCATGCGGGTGGCCTCGGCGTAGTCCTCGTGGATCTCGGCGAGTGAGGCGAGGGTGTCTCCGGCTCTCAACTGCCCCCAGCGGTCGCCGAGTTCGCGGAAGAGGGCGAGGCTGACGCCCGCGTCGTCGGCGGCGGCGGGGAAGTCGCCGCGGATGAGGGCGTGGCCGGCGGTGACGGCGAGGGTCGCGGCTCTGCCCCAGGGGTCGCCGAGTTCCTCGAAGGCGGCGAGGGCGGCGGTGACCCTGTCCTGGTTGGAGGCGAGGTCGCCGGAGCCGTAGAGGGTGAAGGAGAGCAGCCAGAGGGCGTGGGCCCGGTCGCAGGGGTCGGTGATGTGCTCGACGAGGGGGAAGGCGCGGGCGGCGGCCGCGGGGCCTTCGGCGTCGCCCGAGTGGAGGGCGAGGGCGGCGCGGCGGACGGTGGCGTCGGCGCGGTGCGCGCGGCAGACGTCGGTCTCCTCGGCCGGGACGGCGAGGGCGGTGTCGAAGGAGCGGAGGGCCTCGCCGAGGCGGCCGCGCAGGAACCAGTGCCAGGACTGGGCGATGACGAGGCGCAGGGCGTCGTCGGCGGCGCCGGTGCGCAGGCAGGTCTCCAGGACGGCGCGGAGGTTGCCGGCCTCGGCGTCGAGGCGCTCGAGCCAGGTGCGCTGCTCACGGCCGCGCAGGAGGGGGGCGGCGGTCTCGGCGAGCGCCAGGTAGTGGCGGGCGTGGCGGCGGCGTACGGCGGTGGTCTCGCCGGCGTCGTCGAGGCGTTCGAGGCCGTACGCGGCGACGGATTCGAGGAGCCGGTAGCGGACGCCGCCGGGGGTGTCGGCGGCGACGACGAGGGAGCGGTCGACGAGGCGGGCGAGGAGGTCGAGGACGTCCTCCTCCATGACGCCGTCGCCGGCGCAGACGGCCTCGGCCGCGTCGAGGGTGCAGCCGTCGGCGTGGACGCTGAGGCGGCGCAGCACGGTCTGCTCGGCGTCGGTGAGGAGTTCCCAGCTCCAGTCGATGACGGCGCGCAGGGTGCGCTGGCGGGCGGGGGCGTCGCGGCGGGCGCCGGCGAGGAGGCGGAACCGGTCGTCGAGGCGGGCCGCGAGCGCGTGCGCGCCGAGGGAGCGGACGCGGGTGGCGGCGAGTTCGAGGGCGAGCGGGATGCCGTCGAGGCGGCGGCAGATGGCGGCGACGGCGGGGGCGTTGTCGGCGGTGAGGGCGAAGCCGGGGTCGGCGGCCTGGGCGCGGGAGACGAAGAGCTGGACGGCCCCGGCCCGGCGGAGGGTCTCGGGTCCGGTGGCGGTGGCGTCGGGGAGGCCGAGCGGTCCGACGGGGCGCAGGTGTTCGCCCGCGATGCCGAGGGGTTCCTGGCTGGTGGCGAGGATGCGCAGGTGGGGGGCGCGGGCGAGGAGGGTGCCGGTGAGTTCGGCGACGGCGTCGACGATGTGTTCGCAGTTGTCGAGGAGGAGCAGGGCGCGTTTGGCGCGCAGGGCGGTGGCGAGGCGTTCGGCCGGGGTGTCGGGGCGGCCCGCGGTGTCGGCGGTGGGGTCGGGGGCGGTGTCGTCGCGCATGCCGAGGGCGGCGGCGATGAGGTGGGCCGTGCCGGAGACGCCGCCGGAGGTCTCGGTCTTGGCGGCGGGGCCGCTGAGTTCGACGAGCCAGACGCCGTCGGGGTGGGCGTCGGCGGTCTGGGCGGCCGCTTCGAGGGCGAGGCGGGTCTTGCCGACGCCGCCGGGTCCGGTGAGGGTGACCAGGCGCCGGGTGCCGAGCAGGGTGTGGAGTGCGGCGAGGTCGTCGGCGCGGCCGACGAGGTCCGTGAGGGGGGCGGGCAGGTTGCCGCGGGGCCGGGACGGGGTGGCGGTGGCAGGACCGGCGGGGGTGGCGGGCGCGGCGGGGCCGTGAGGGGCGAGGGTGGGACCGGCGGGGCCGGGACCGGCGAGGGTGGGACCGGCGAGGGTGGGACCGGCGAGGGCGGGAGCGGCGAGGGCGGGGTCCTGCTGGAGGATCGACCGCTGCAGGGCGATGAGTTCGGCGCCGGGGTCGATGCCGAGTTCGTCGCGGAGCCGGGTGCGGAGCCGCGCGTAGCCGTCGAGGGCGTCCTTCTGGCGGCCGGAGCGGTAGAGGGCGCGCAGGTGGATGGCGTGGAGGCGTTCGCGCAGCGGGTGGGCGGCGGCGAGGCCGGCGAGCTCGTCGGCGAGCAGGTGGTGTTCGCCGAGTTCGAGGCGGGCGGCGGCCTGTTCCTCCAGGGCGGACACGCGGTGTTCGCCGAGGTGCTGGGCGGCCCTGCGGGCGAAGGGCTCGTCCTCGAACTCGGTGTAGGCGGGCCCGCGCCACAGGGCGAGCGCGTCGGTGAGGAGGTCGACCTTGCGGCGGGGGTCGGTGGTGGCGCGCGCCTGGGCCGTCAGGTCCTCGAAGCGGCCGGCGTCGATCATGTCGGGGGTGGCGTCGAGGAGGTAGCCGGGAGCGCGGGAGACGACGAGGGCGCGTCCGCCGGGTTCGGCCTCCTCCAGGGTGCGGCGGAGCTGCCACACCTTGGTCTGGAGGGCCGCGGCGGGTTTGCCGGGGAGGTCCTCGCCCCACATGTCGTCGAGGAGCCGGTCCGTGGAGACGGGACGGCCGGCGTGTATGAGGAGGTCGGCGAGGAGGGCGCGGACCTTGGGTTCCCCCACGGCGACCGGTCTGCCGTCCGTGGTCCACACCTCAAGGAGACCGAGTACCCGAAAGCGCATGGCCGCACAGTAGCCCAGCCGTCGTGGGGCGGGGGTGCGGTGGTCGGGGCGGGTCCGTGAGGCGCCGTGAGCGGCCGTGAGCGCCCGTGAGCGGGCGAAGTGACATTCGGGAGTGCGCCGTGAGGATGCCGAGAGAAGCAGGGGTCAGGGTGGTTCTCATAAAGCCGTCGTAAGGGGAAGTGGAACGGCGGCCGGCACGCAGTGACTCCACAACGTTCGGTACCCCGGAGGGGGTTCCGGAACGTCGGGAGATCCGCAGATCCAGGAATCGAGGAATCGAGGACCCCATGTCTCGCGAATCCCGTAACACTCGTCCCAGTAGCCCCGGGTCGCGCGACCTGGCGGAGGGCGCGGACCGCGCCGGGAACGCCCCTGACTCGCGTCGATGGCTGGCGCTCACCCTGCTGGTCGCCGCGTTCTTCATGGTGATCGTCGACTCGCAGATCGTCATGCTCGCGCTGCCCGCCATCGAGACGGAGCTGGGCTTCGCGGCCGGCGGCGTCCAGTGGGTGATGAGCGCCTACCTGCTGAGCTTCGGCGGTCTGCTGATGTTCGGCGGTCGTACCGCCGACCTGCTCGGCGGGCGCAAGATGTTCCTGCTCGGCACCGCGCTGTTCGGTGTCGCCTCGGTCCTCTGCGGTCTCGCCTGGACCGACGAGGTGCTGATCACGGCCCGTGTCGTCCAGGGTGTGGCCGCCGCCGTCATGACGCCGACCGCCATGGCCGTGCTGATGCACACCTTCGCCGAGGGTCCCGAGCGCAACAAGGCGCTGGG
This sequence comes from Streptomyces sp. NPDC051822, assembly GCF_044452745.1. Classification (NCBI taxonomy): domain Bacteria; kingdom Bacillati; phylum Actinomycetota; class Actinomycetes; order Kitasatosporales; family Streptomycetaceae; genus Streptomyces; species Streptomyces sp. NPDC051822. The sequence goes on from NZ_JBITBZ010000020.1 coordinate 37,832, forward strand.
CATCTGGACCGGTGTCGGCGCGTTCGGTGCCACCGCGGCGCTGCTCATCGGTGGTCCGATCACCGATGGTCTGGGCTGGGAGTGGATCTTCTACATCAACGTCCCTGTGGTCGCCGCGGTGCTGATCTTCGGCCCGCGTCTGCTGAAGGAGACCCCGGTCCGTCAGGGACGCCGTCAGTTCGACCCGGCCGGCGCCGTGACCATCACGGCCGCGATCGCTCTCCTGGTGTACGCGGTCTCCGAAGCCCCGCTCATCGGCTGGGGCAGCGGTCAGACGATCGGCATGCTGATCGCCGCCGCCGTGCTGCTCGTCATCTTCACCGTCATCGAGGCCAAGTCGCAGGCTCCGCTGATCCCGCTGCGGATCTTCCGCTCCCCCACCGTGGTCGGCGGCAACATCCTGATGATCATCGTCGCCATGGCGGTGTACGGCGGTGCGCTCATCACCTCGCTCTACGCCCAGCAGGTCCTCGGCTACAGCGCCGTCAAGTTCGGTCTGTCGACCGCCGTGTACGCGGTGATGTCGATCATCGGCGCCAACGTCAGCGCCCGGCTGGTCGCCAAGGTCGGCTACAAGCCGATCGCCATCGTCGGTATGACCCTGCTCTCCGTGGGTCTGCTCATGCTGACGCAGATCGACCCGAACGGCGGCTACTGGAGCGACCTGTTCTTCGGTCTGGTCATCTTCGGCGCCGGTATCGGTTCCACGAACGTGGCCGCCGCGGTCGCCTCCCTCACGGGTGCCAAGCCGGAGGAGTCCGGTCTGGTGTCGGGCATCAACAACGCCGTCTTCCAGATCGGCGCCGCCCTCGGTATCGCGATCGCCTCCTCGGTGGCCTTCGCCTACACCACCGGTACGGACGCCAAGGGTCTGAACGACGGCTTCCAGGCCGGGTTCCTGGCCACGGCGGTCTTCGCCCTGGTCGGTCTCGTCACCGCGCTGCTCCTCCTGCTGAGCCGCAAGTCGGCTCAGCCGCAGGCCGTCGCCGGTGACACCGAGCCGGCCGAGGCGCCGAAGGCGCACGTGCCCGTCGGGCACTGACCGGCCCGCACGTCCCGTACCACCGCGCAGGGGTAGCCCGAGTTCCATCCGGGCTGCCCCTGCGCCGTTCCCCGGCCCTTTCTCCCGGCCCTGTTCCCCGGCCCCCTTCCCTGGCCCGTTCCCCGGCCCGTCAGGAGGACCCCATGTCGTCGGTCGCACGCCTCCCCGCCCTTCGTACGCCGACCGCGGCCAGAGCCGCCGGCCGGAGCCGCCGGTGGGCGCTGCTCGTGCTGCTCGCCGCGGTGTTCATGACGACGCTCGACTTCTTCATCGTCAACGCCGTGGCCCCGGCGACCCGGCGGGACCTGGGCGCCGGGCAGGCGGCCATGCAGTCCGTCCTGATCGGGTACGGCCTGGCGTACGCCATCGGGCTGATCACCGCGGGGAGACTGGGCGATCTGTACGGGCCCCGGCGGGTGTTCACGGTGGGGCTCGCGCTGTTCACCGCCGCGTCCACGGCCTGCGGTCTGGCGGCCGGGGTGGAGATGCTGGTGGCGGCGCGGATCGCGCAGGGCGTCGCCGCCGCCCTGATGGCCCCGCAGGTCCTGGCCCTGATGGGCCGGTTGTTCGAGGGCGCGGACCGGGCCCGTGCCTTCGCCTGGTACGGGGCGACCGTGGGGGTCGCCGGCACGGGCGGGCAGGCCGTCGGCGGGCTGCTGCTCGCGGTCGACCCGGGCGGGCTCGGCTGGCGCGCCTCCTTCCTCATCAACATCCCGCTCGGCGTGCTCGCGCTCGCCCTCCTCCGGCTGCTGCCGGCCGACGGCCCCGGGCGGCGCGGCGGCCGGCGCCTCGATCCGGTGGGAACGCTGCTCTCCGCGGCCGGTCTCGTGGCGCTCGTGCTGCCGCTGGTGGTGGGCCGCGAGACGGGGTGGCCGACGTGGACGTGGCTCAGCCTCGCGCTGTCCGTGCCGCTGCTCGCCGGGTTCGCCGCGCACCAGCGCCGGCGGATCGCCGCGGGGCGCAGCCCGCTGCTCGATCCGGCGGTCTTCCGGGACCACGGTTTCACCCGGGGCGTGGTCTCCGTCGCGCTGTTGTTCGGCGGTTCGGCGGGGCTGACGTTCGTGCTGTCCCTCTATCTCCAGGAGGGCCGGGGGATGTCGCCGGTGACGGCGGGCCTGGTGGGTGTCGCGCTCAACGCCTCCTTCTTCGCGGCCTCGATGCAGACGGGCCGGCTGACGGGCCGGCTCGGCGGCCGGCTCGCAGTCCTGGGCGGAACGGTCCTCGCGGCGGGGCTCCTGCTGATCGGCTGGTCGGCCTCCTCGGTCGGGTCCGGCGGGCTGCCGTGGGGACTGGTCGCGGGTCTCTCGGTGACCGGCGCCGGCATGGGTCTGCTCATGGCCCCGCTGACGGCCGCGGCGCTGTCCGGGGTGCGGGCGCGGCTCACCGGGATGGCCGCGGGGGTGCTCGGGACGGCGCAGGAGACGGCGGGCGTCCTCGGCATCGCCGTGACGGGTCTCGTCTTCTTCCACCGGCTCGTGCCCGGCGGCGGCGCGACCCCGGGGACGGGCGCGGCGGACTGGCTGCCCGCCTTCCGTACGGCGACGGTGCTCCTCGCCGTCGCCGCGCTCGCGATAGCGGTGATCGCCCTGTCGGCCGCCCGCCGCCGGGCCCGTGACCCCGGGCCCGGGCCGGAGGCGGGGGTGGGGGCGGAGGCCGCCGCCGGTGACGCCGCCGCGCCGTCGGCCGCGGACGTCGTCCCCGCCCCCGTGGCCGTACCCGTCAGACGAGGCCCTGGGCGAGCATCGCGTCGGCGACCCGTTCGAACCCGGCGATATTGGCGCCGACGACGTAGTCTCCGGGGGCCCCGTAGCGGTCCGCTGTCGCGCGGGCGGTCTCGTGGATATCGCGCATGATGCCCGCCAGCCGCGTCTCCACCTGCTCGAAGGTCCAGGTCTCCCTGCCCGCGTTCTGCTGCATCTCCAGGGCGCTGGTCGCCACGCCGCCCGCGTTGGCGGCCTTGCCCGGGCCGAAGAGGACTCCGGCCTCGCGCAGGACGCGGACCGCCTCGGGGGTGGTCGGCATGTTGGCGCCCTCGGAGACCGCCTTCACCCCGTTGCGTACGAGGGTGAGCGCGGCGTCGGCGTCCAGTTCGTTCTGGGTCGCCGAGGGCAGGGCCACGTCGGCGGGGACGTCCCAGACCCGGCCGCCCGGCACGTACCGGGCCGAGGCGCCGCGCCGCTCGGCGTAGTCGCCGACGCGGCCGCGCTCGTTCTCCTTGATCTCCTTGAGGAGGGCGAGGTCGATGCCCTTCTCGTCGACGACGTAACCCCCGGAGTCGGAGGCGGTGACGACGTGCGCGCCGAGCTGCTGGGCCTTCTGGATCGAGTAGAGGGCGACGTTGCCCGAACCGGAGACGGTGACCTGACGGCCCTCCAGGTCCTCGCCGCGGGTCCGCAGCATCTCCAGGGCGAAGAGGACGTTGCCGTATCCGGTCGCCTCGGCGCGGACCAGGGAGCCGCCCCAGCCGATGCCCTTGCCGGTCAGGACGCCCGGCTCCCAGCGGTTGGTGATGCGCCGGTACTGGCCGAAGAGGTAGCCGATCTCGCGACCGCCGACGCCGATGTCGCCCGCCGGGACGTCGGTGTGCTCGCCGAGGTGCCGGTGCAGCTCCGTCATGAACGACTGGCAGAAGCGCATCACCTCCGCGGCGGAGCGGCCGCGCGGGTCGAAGTCGCTGCCGCCCTTGCCGCCGCCGATGTTCAGGCCGGTGAGCGCGTTCTTGAAGATCTGCTCGAAGCCCAGGAACTTCACGGTGCCGAGCCCGACGGTGGGGTGGAACCGCAGGCCGCCCTTGTACGGGCCGAGCGCGCTGTTGAACTCCACCCGGAAGCCGCGGTTGACGTGGACGCGGCCGGCGTCGTCCTGCCACGGCACCCGGAACATGATCTGGCGCTCGGGCTCCACGATCCGCTCCAGGAGCCCCGCCTCCAGGAGCTCCGGGCGTGCGGTGAGCACCGGCTCCAGGGACTCCAGGACCTCGCCGAGCGCCTGGTGGAACTCGGGTTCGCCCGGGTTGCGCCGCAGCACCTCCGCGTGGAGGGGGCGCAGCAGGGCGGGCATGTCCTGGTGAGGGGGCTGGGTGGGAAGGGAGGGCATGAGGTTCTTTCCTGTTCGGGTGGGACGGTTCAGCCTGCGATGGCGACGGCGGCCTGGGACGCCGGGAGGCCGGTTCTGACGGGCCGGGGGCGCGGTGCCAGGGTCAGTTCGTTGCCGGTCGCGTTGAGGATCTCGGCCTGGAGCCGGCGCACGTCCGGTGAGGGGGTGAGGCCGAGTTCGCTCATGAGGAGGCGGTAGAGGTCTCCGTACGCCTCCAGGGCCTCGCCCCGGCGGCCGGAGCGGTGCAGCGCGGAGATGAGCTGGCCGTGGAACCACTCGTGGAGCGGGTAGGCGCTGACCAGGGTGCGCAGTTCGGGCAGGAGTTCACGGTGGCGCCCGAAGTGGTTCTCGACCTCGATGTGCAGTTCCAGGGCCCGTATGCGCAGCTCCTCCACGCGGGCGCTCCAGCCGGCGAGGGCGGAGCCGACGGAGATGTCGCTGAGGACGGGTCCGCGCCACAGGCTGAGGGCGCGGGTGAGGAAGTCGGCGGCGCGGTCGGGGGTGCCTTCGGCGAACTCCCACTGGGCCCGTCTGACGAAGCCCTCGAAGCCCTTGACGTCGACCTCGTCGTCGTTCACCTGCAGGAGGTAGCCGGGGGCCCGGGTGACGAGCAGCTCCCGGTCGGGCGAGGTGACGGCCTCGTCGGCGAAGAGGCGGCGGGCCTGCGAGACATGGGTGTGGACGATCTTGAGGGCGCTCGGGGGCGCGTCGTCGCCCCACAGTTCCTGGACGAGGGCGTCGATGGACACGGTCTCGCGGGGCTGGACCGCCAGGAGCGCCAGCATCTGGCGGATCCTCGGTGCGCCGGGGGCGAGCTCTCGGCCGTCGTCCGTGGTGATCTCGAACGGACCGATGAGATTGAACTGCACTGCACACGCTCCTGTTCGGGTCGTCGGCGTCCGCTTCGCATGTGCCTCGGCGTCGACTGCACACGGTAGCCACGTTCGTCGGGCGGCCCACGGCCCTGGGCCGAGAGAGTGTCAATTGGGTTCGGCAGGGCGGTGGTTGGCGTGTCGCGGGCTTCTCGCGTGGTAGCGGAGCGGCGCGCCCGTCCGTACGAGGTCCGCGGAGGGCCGGATGGCCGACACATGACCACGGTGTGTCTGCACGGTCGCGGTAGGTGATCTTCCGGTGCTTTCCCTCTCCTGACTGCCGTGTTCGAGGAGTTCCGGGCGTCGAAGATGGCCATAACAAACCGGGTGTGTGGTTTCATTTGCTGTATGGCTCGCCGCGCGGCTCCTCGCACGGCATGGCTTCCCTCGGCGTGCCATGACCGGAGACGGACGCCACGGTTTCGCAGGGAGTTGATGGAGATGCACGCGACCTCGGACAGCCCGACGTTCCCCGAGACGCTCACCGGGGTGCCCCTCGACCTGTTCGCCTCGCTGCCTCGCAGCGACCAGCGGCTGAAGGCCGAGGAGTACGTCGCCGGGCTGCTCGCCGCGCACGGGCGCAAGACCCTGCGCAACGTGGCGGACCAGTTCGGCGGCGAGGCGGCCCGCAAGCAGAGCGTGCACCACTTCATCAGCGAGTCCTCCTGGGAGTGGGAGCCCGTCCGCCGCGGTCTCGCCCGGCACGCCGACGAGCTGCTCGACCCGCAGGCCTGGGTGGTGCGGCCCACCGTCGTGCCCAAGGCGGGCGGCCACTCGGTCGGCGTGGCGGAGTACTTCGTGCCGGCGCTCGGACGGACCGTCACCGGGCAGCAGTCCTACGGCGCGTGGCTGGCCTCGCCCGCCGCGGGCGTGCCGGTGAACTGGCAGCTCGTCCTGCCGGCCGACTGGGTCGAGGACGACTCCCGGCGGCGGCGGGCCCACATCCCCGAGACCAGCCGGGCCCTGAGCCCGGAGGAGAACGCGGGCGACGTCGCCCTGCGCGCCGCCCGCTCCCTGCCCGGGACACCCCACCCGGTGGTGCTCGACGCCCCCGGCCTCGATCCGCTGCGGATGGGCCGGCACTTCGAGGCAGCCGGCATCCCGCTGCTGCAGCGCGTCGACGACCGGATACGGCTCCGGGTGGACCCGCTGGCCCTCCCGGGCCACGGCGTCCTCCCGCACACGCCGGGCCGGCTCGTCGCCTCGCTGCGCCGACTCTGGCGGCCGTACGCCCCGCTCACGGGGGGCGGCCGGAGCCTGACGATGACCGTGCCGGTCACCCTGCACGAGGCGCGGGACGGCGGCGGCGGCCGGGAGGCGGGAGGGGCGCGGCTCCTGGTGGCCCAGTGGCCCGAGGCCGACCCGTCCGCCGTCCGGCTGTGGCTGGCGGACCCCGGGATGCGTCCCGGCGACGCGCTGCGGTTCGCCGCGCTCGCCGAGGTGGTGGACCGCGACGACGCCCTGGCCAGTGCGCGGGTCGGGCTGCGGGACTTCGCCGGCCGGTCCTTCCAGGGCTGGCACCGGCACATCACGCTCGCCTCGGTCGCCCATCTCGCCTGCGTACGGGCGGGCGGCGCGGCGGCGGGGACGGTGGGGGCCGCCGCCCACCGGGGCATGGCCAGGGCCCGCGTGGGCGCCGCCGGACGGCCGCTGTTGCTCAGGGCCGGCTGACGTGCCGAGCGTTTTTTCATGACCTCAAAACAGACCGTGTACCCCGTTTTTACTTCGTATTCACTCGTACCGGGCGCCGGAAAGCCCCGCGCCCGTGGCCGGCACGCCTGCGACGTCACCTTGAAGGAGAGTGCGTCATGCGGTTCACCCTCATGGGACCGTTCCAGATCATCGCCGACGACGGTGAGGTCCTTCCGGCGGCGACGCCCAAGGTCTCCCAGATCCTGGCCCTGCTCCTCACCCACGCCAACGACCTCGTCACGCCGGACACGTTCATCCAGGAGCTGTGGCAGCACAGCCCGCCCCGCTCCGCGCTCAACACCGTGCAGACCTACGTCCACCACGCGCGCCGGCTGCTGACGGGGGACGCCCGCCCGGACTCCGAACACTCGCTGCTGACCACGCGGTTCGGCGGCTACACCATGCACGTCGACGACTCGGCCATCGACATCAAAGTCTTCGAACGGCTCGTCGCACGGGGCAGGGACGACCTCGGGGCGGGCCGGTACGAGGCGGCGGCCGACGCCGTCGCCCTGGCGCTCGGCCTGTGGCGCGGCCCGGTCCTCTCCAACGTACCGACGGGCGACGTGCTCGCCGGCCGGGTGGTCCACCTGGAGGAGCTGCGGATCAGGGCCCTTGAGCTGCGGATCGAGGCGATGCGGCGGCTCGGGCGGCTGCGCGAACTCGTCCCCGAACTGCGCACGCTGGTCCACGACTACCCGCTCAACGAGTGGTTCCACGGCCAGCTGATCGCCGCCCTGCACCAGGCGGGGCGGCGCGCCGAGGCGCTCGACGCCTACCGGACGGTCCGGCGGATCCTCCGCGAGGAGCTGGGGCTCGAACCGTCGCCCGACATCCAGTGGCTGCACCAGCGGGTGCTGAGCCCGTCACGGGTCCCGGTGACACCGCCCGCGCAGCGCGGGGGCGGCGCGGTGGTGGTGCCGCTGTGGGAGTCGGCCCGTACGGGGTGAGGGGTGGGGTGGCCGGGGGCCCTCAGCGGGTCAGGCCCGGTGGGGTGGCCGGGGGCCCTCAGCGGGTCAGGCCGACGGTGGACTCGGCCGTCTCCGCCCGCCAGGCGGGCATGTCGTCGTAGAGGTGGGCGGCCCTGGCGGACGACACCTCCAAGCGTGGCAGGACGGTGGGGGTCGCGACGGCGGGCAGGAGGAGCTGGAGGAGCACGGCGACCTCACCGGGCAGGTCACGGCCGCCGGCGAGCCCTTCGCTCACCACGCGGACACCGGTCCAGGTGCACACGAGCATGCGGGCGATCTCGGCCTCGTCGACGTGCGGGAGGACCTCACCCCGCCCCTTGGCGTCCCTCAGGATTCCGGTGAGCAGCTCGATCCAGTCGGGCCAGGCGGTGCCGAACTGGCGGCGGGACTGGAGGTCGACCGCCAGCCGCAGGGCCGCGCTCAGCATGGGTTCGCGGGGCAGCCGGTAGGCGAGCAGCAGCAGGGTGTCGATCATCTCCTGCAGCTTGAGGGCCTGCGGGCGTACGCCGTCGGTGGTCACGGCGGCGTCGAGGACGCCGCGCGCGAGATCCCCCTTGGAGGGGAAGTGGAAGTACAGGGCTCCCTTGGTCACTTCGGCCCGCTCCAGGACCTCGGCGATGGTCGTCGACTCGTAGCCTCGCTCGTCGAAGATCACAGCGGCGGTCTCCAGGATGACCCTCCGGGTACGGATCGCACGTTCCTGCTGCGCCACAGCCACCCACCCCTCGTACTCGTGTTCTGAACTACCTTGAAAAGGACCGGTTACCCGGTATCTTATCTTGCGTCGGAACCCGGCACCTCAATCTAGGCCTGACCCAGGGGGGATCATGCCCAAAGCCCTGCTCTCCGATCGCCGACGGCACACCCATGCCATCCATCGGATGGCCGCACCCGTCCCGACCGTGCCCCAGGAGTACGTACACCTGCGCGAAACGGACGCCATCCTGCTCACGAACTGGTCCGCGCTGGGATCGGATCGCTACGCGGTGACCGCGCAATGGCCCGACGGGGGCGTCTACGGGAATTCGGTACCGCTGCTGATCACCCAGACGATCCGCCAGAGCGCCCTGCTCATCGGGCATGCGGAGTTAGGCGTACCGCTCAAGCACCAGACCCTGATGGAGTGGATGGACTTCAACGTCTCCGAGGATTTTTACGATCCCAAAAACAAACCGGACAACCTGTTCATTCTTTTGACCTGTACGCCCAACAACCCGCGCTCGTCCCGCGTCGAACTGTCGATCCTGTCGGAAGGCCGGCTGGTCGCGGAGTCGCTGCTCGACTACAGCTGGATCGCGCCGGGGGCCTACCGCCGACTGCGCGGCGAACACGCCGAGGTCGCGTGGGGGGAGATCCTCCCGACCGCTCCCGTGCCGGCGCACACGGTGGGGCGCGCCGCCGACCACGAGGTCGTCCTGTCGCCGAGCGGCCTCCCGAACCGCTGGGAGCTGCGCTCGGACGTGACCAACCAGGCGCTGTACGACCACCGGGTCGACCACGTGCCCGGTCTGGTCCTGATCGAGGCGGCCTACCAGGCCACGCACGCCGTCACCGGGCCGGGCCGACCCCCCGTCCGGGTGATGAGCACCTTCGACCGCTACGTCGAGTTCGACGCTCCGTGCTGGATCGACGCCGCCGTCGTGCCGGCCCCGGACGAGGGCGTCGTCCGCGTCGAGGTCACCGGGGTACAGAACGGCGAGCGGACCTTCTCCGTCTACATGGACTGCGCCGGATAGGTCCGCTCGCGTACGAGCGGTGGTACGCCCGTCCTGTCGGTGGTCAGCGGTTGACGTAGCCGCCGTCCACCGGCAGGACGGTGCCCGTGACGTACGAGGCCCGGTCGCTGAGCAGCCAGGCCGCGGCCTCGGCCACCTCCTCGGGAGCGGCGGTCCGCGACTGCGGGATCGTCGCCTCGATCTCCTGCTCCAGGCCGGGGTTGCGCGAGAACCAGTCGGCCGTGATCTCACTGCGCGTCAGACCGGGCGCCACCGCGTTCACACGGATCTTCCGGTGGGCGTACTCGTCGGCCGCGGCGCGGGTGAAACCGACCACCGCGTGCTTGGACACCACGTACGGAGCGGCGGTGGGGATGGCCACGAGACCGCCCACGCTGCTGTTGTTGACGATGGCGCCGCCCTCGCCCGCGAGCATCGCGCCTATCTCGGCGCGCAGGCAGTTCCACAGGCCTCGGACGTTGGTGTCGAGGATGGCGTCGTAGACCTCGTCCCCCATCTCGTGGAGAGGCGTCCGGTCCCCGCCGACGCCCGCGTTGTTGAAGGCCCCGTCGAGCCGGCCGAAACGTTCCGTCGCGTGTGCGACCGCCCGCCGCGCGTCCTCGGCGCGCGTCACGTCGCACACCACCGCCGAGGCCTCGAACCCCTTGTCGTTCAGCTCCGCCACCAGGGCGCCGAGCCGCTCCTCCCGGCGTGCGGCGAGCACCACCGACGCGCCTTCCCTCGCGAAGACGTACGCGGCCGCGGCACCGATGCCACTGCTCGCCCCCGTAATCAGAATCACCTTGTCACGCAGCATCTCACCCGTATCCAGCATGGCGCCGATGCTGCCACCGGACGGGTCGGTTCCGGCCACCTTCGGCCGAGGCGGGTAAAGGATGTGTCAAGTCGGAGGCCGGGGCGGTGGTCCGGGCCGGGGCACGCTGTCGCGCCCCGGCCCGGACCCCCGGATCAGACCCCGGCCCGGACCCCCGGATCAGACCCCGGCCGGCTCTCGTGTCCGCGCGGGCGGGAAGTGGCCCACCTCCACGAAGAACTCGACGTACTTGGCGAAGAGTTCGGCGGTCAGCGGCGGGCAGTCGACTCCGGTCCCCGCGAGGGCCGCGAGGGTCTCGGAGGTGTCGATCGGCGGGTAGAAGCCGTCGGTGTCCGAGGTCATCATCTCGAAGGCGTGCAGCAGCGGCCGGAGCGCGTTGTCGCCGTCCCCGCCGACCCGCTCGCTCCACGTGTCCCAGTCCTGCTCGGCCAGCTCGTAGCCGTGCGCCCGCAGGTACTCCACGCACTGGGCGAGGCTGAGGGAGCTCTGGTTGAAGAGGTGGAAGGTACGGCCGACGGTGTCCGGCCGCCGGGAGAGCGTGGTGATGGCGGCGCTGACGTAGTCGACCGGCAGCAGGTGGAACCGGCCGCTCGTGCCGGCGGGCACCGCCGCCGACTGGAGGATGCCCTTGAGGCTCAGCCAGACGAAGTCGCGGGTCTGGCAGGCGCCGCTGCGCGTGTCGCCGGATATGACGTCCACCCGGTAGACGGAGACCGGCAGGCCCCGGTCGCGGGCGATGCCGATGAGCTGCTCGGCGACCCACTTGCTCTGGAGGTAGCCGCTGGGCAGCGCCTCCGCCGGGCCGGTCGGGTCGGTCACCTTGAGCGGGACGCCCTCCTCCCGTACGCCGTCGAAGACGCCGACGGTGGACACGTAGTGCACGGGCACCGTGCGGTGACGGGCCGCCAGGCGCAGCACCTCCTCCGTACCGCGGACGTTGGCGTCCCGCAGCGCGGTGTACGGCTGCAGCCAGTGGACCCGGGCCCCGTTGTGGTAGACGGCGTCGACCGTCCGCGCCAGCGCGTCGAAGTCGTCCTCGGCGAGACCGAGCCGCTCCTCTGCGAGGTCGCCGAGGACCAGGGAGAGGCGGCTCTCGTCGACCTCGTCCCACAGCCGGTACCACTCCATGTTGGTCCGCAGCCTGGCCAGGGCCTCGTCCTGGTCGGCGCCGCGGACGAGGCAGTGGATCCGCGCCGTCGTCGTCCGCATCAGGTCGCGCAGCAGGAAGGCGCCGAGGAAGCCGGTCGCCCCGGTCAGCAGGACCTCGCGCGGGTCGTCGGCCGACCGTACGACCTCGTCCGCCGGGCGTACGTCCTCGGCGAGCCGCACCTCGGCCGCGAAGTCCACGGCGGGCGCCGCCGGGTCGCCGTCCGCTCCGGTCCCGCCGGCGAGCCGTCCGGAGACGAAGGCGGCCAGGGCGGCGGGGGTGGGGTGGTCGAAGACGAGCGTCGCGGGCAGCTTGGACCCGGCCAGCGCGCTCAGCCGGTTACGGAGCTCCACGGAGGTCAGCGAGTCGAAGCCGAGCTTCGTCAGCGGCTGGTCGGCGTTGACCGCGCTGGTGTCCGGGTGGCCGAGGACGGCCGCGATCCGGCCGAGGACCGCCTCCAGGACGGCCTGCTCGCGCTCGGGCCCGTCGAGCCCGGCGATCAGGTCCGCCAGCGAGCCGGTCGCGGTCGCGCCCTCCTCCGCGGCGGCCCGGCGGGCGGGCGCGGGCGCGAGGCCGGTGAGGACCACCGGGATACGGCCGGGCTGCTCCCGCAGGACGGCGATGTCCACCGGGGTGGCGACGACGTCCGGCAGGCCGAGCGCGAGCGCCCGGTCGAGCAGCGCGGGCCCCTGCGCCTGGGGGACGGGCAGGAAGCCGCTGCGGGCGATGCGGCCGAGGTCGGTCTCGCTGAGGTGGCCGCTCATGCCACCGGACTGCTCCCAGAGGCCCCAGGCCACGGAGGTGGCCGGCAGGCCGTGGGCCCGCCGGTGCTGGGCGAGGGCGTCGAGGAACTGGTTGGCGGCGGCGTAGTTGGACTGGCCGGGGCCGCCGACGACGGCCGCGATGGAGGAGAACAGGACGAAGGCGGTGACCTCAGCACGGTCCTGCGTGAGCCGGTGCAGGTTCCAGGCGGCGTCGGCCTTGGGCCGCAGCACGGCGTGCAGCCGCTCGGGGCCGAGCGTCGCGATCAGTCCGTCGTCCAGGACACCGGCGGCGTGGACGACGCCGGTGAGCGGACGGTCGGCGGGGATCGTGCCGAGGAGCGCGGCGAGCGCCGTGTGGTCGGCCGTGTCGCAGGCGGCGAGGGTGACCCGGGCGCCGAGCGCGGTGAGTTCGGCCGACAGCTCCCGGGCGCCGGGGGCGGCGGGGCCGCTGCGGCTGGTGAGCAGCAGGTGCCGCACACCGTGGACGGTCACCAGGTGGCGGGCGAAGAGGGCGCCGAGGCTGCCCGTACCGCCGGTGATGAGGACCGTGCCGTCCGGGTTCCAGGCCGGGGCGGCTCCGGGCGCGGGGGCGGCGGCCCGCGCGAGGCGGGGCACGAACGCCCGCCCGGCGCGCAGGGCTGCCTGCGGTTCGCCGGAGGAGACGAGGGCGGCGAGGAGGGCGGGGCCCCCGGAGCCGGGGGTGGTGGGGGCGTCAGTGTCGGTGAGGCCGTCCGTGTCGATGAGGGTGATGCGGCCCGTGTGTTCGGACTGGGCGGAGCGGAGCAGGCCCCAGACGGCCGCGCCGGGGAGGTCGGTGACGTCCTCGCCGTCGGCGGTGGCCACCGCGCCCGAGGTGACGACGGCGAGCCGCGTTCCCTCAAGACGCTCGTCGGCCAGCCATTCCTGTACCAGCGCGAGGACCCGCTCCGTCGTGGCGTGGACCGAGCCGGGCAGCGAACCCGCCGGCTCGGGCCCGACGCGGAGTACGACGACGGGGACGGACCGGCCGTCGGCGACGGCGGCGGCCACGTCGGCCGGGGTCGCGAAGTCGCCGCCGGCGCCGAGCGTGGCCGGCCGGGTCTCCCCCGCACCGGGCACGGCGAGGGGCGTCCAGTCCAGGTGGAACAGGGCGTCGCCGTGCCGGTCGACGGCGGTCGCGAGGTCGCCGCCGCCGACACCGCGCACCGCGGTCCCGGCGACGAGGGCGACGGGCTGTCCCGCCGGGTCGGAGAGTTCGACGCGCGCGTCCCCGGGGCCCTGCGGGGCGATGCGGACGCGGAGCGAGGTGGCACCGGTCGCGTGGAGCCGTACGCCGCGCCAGTGGCCTGCGAGCGGGGCGCCGTCCTCCGCCGCGTCGGACAGCAGGGGCCGTACCGCCGCGTCGAGGAGCGCCGGGTGCAGGGTGAACGTCTCCGCACCGGAAGCGGAAGTGGAACCGGAAGCGGAACCGGCCCCCGCACCGGCCTGCTCGGGCAGGACCGCCTCGGCGAAGAGCTCGTCGCCCCGGCGCCAGGCGGCCGTGAGGCCCTGGAAAGCCGGCCCGTACGCGAGGCCGGTCTCCGCGAGCCGGGCGTACAGCTCGTCGAGGGCGATCTCCTCTGCGTCGGCGGGCGGCCACGCGACCGGCTCGAACGCGGGCCCCTCGGCGGCGACGCTCAGCGTGCCGTGGGCGTGCGCGGTCCACGGCGCGTCGGGGTCGTCGGGGCGGCCGTGCACGGTGACCGGGCGGCGGCCGGTGGCGTCGAGGGCGCCCACACCGACCTGGAGCTGATGCGTGCCGCCCCCGGCGAGGACGAACGGGGCGTCGAGGACGAGTTCGTCGAGGAGCGTCGTCCCGAACTCGTCCCCGGCCCGGATCACGAGCTCCACGAGCGCGGCGGGCGGCAGCACCACGGAGCCGGAGACGGTGTGGTCCGCGAGCCACGGGTGGGTGCGCGGGGAGAACGTGCTGGTGAACACGGACCCGTCAGCGCCCGCGAGGGTGACGGCGGCGCCGAGCAGCGGGTGCCCGGTCGCCCGCAGACCGAGCCCGGCAGCGTCGGCGGAGGCGGCCGTCTGCTCGACCCAGTACCGCTGGTGCTGGAAGGCGTACGTGGGGAGGGGCACGCGGCGGGCTCCGGTGCCGGAGAAGAACGCGGCCCAGTCGACGGGGGCGCCGTGCTGGTGGAGCCGGCCGAGCACGGTGACGGCCGTGAGGGCCTCGGGCCGGTCGCGGCGCATGAGGGGGACGGCGGTGGGGACGAGGTCGGCCGCGAGGGCGGAGAGGATGCCGTCGGGGCCGAGTTCCAGGGTGGCGGTGACGCCCTGGGCGGCGAGGGTGTTCACGGCGTCGGCGAAGCGGACGGTGCCACGGACCTGGTCGGCCCAGTACTGGGCGGTACGGAGTTCCTGACCGGTGGCGACCTTGCCGGTAAGCGTCGAGACCACCGCGATACGGGGGGAGGCGTACGTCAGCCGGGACGCGACGGCCTTGAACTCCTCCAGCATCGGGTCCATCAGCGGCGAGTGGAAGGCATGGCTGACCGTCAGACGCTTCGTCTTGCGGCCCTGCTCCTCCAGACGCGAAGCCACCGCGAGAACCGCCGACTCCTCACCGGAGACCACGACGGACTGCGGCCCGTTGACCGCGGCGATCGACACCGGACCGTCCAGGAGCGGGAGGACCTCGTCCTCCGTCGCCTGCACGGCGACCATCGC
>NZ_JBITBZ010000021.1:0-37741 GCF_044452745.1 Streptomyces sp. NPDC051822
CAACACAGCCCACTCGGCATCCGAAAGCTCATGACGACGCACCACGACAAGCATGATCCCTCATCACCAGACCGCCTTTGAAGACGACCCCTAGGCCCGGGAAGCTGAGCAGGATCTCGCTGTCGGCGTGCTGGTGAAAGGCGGCTGTGGCCGCCTCCGCGAGATCGTCCGCGGCCTGGCAGGTGGCGTCCAGCTGCTTGAGCAGGGCCAGGAGCTGGTGACCGAAGGCGTCCTCGACGCCGGGCAGCTGGTGGGCGTACTCGGCGCGGAAGACGTCCCGCAGCCGCTCGGCTTCCGCGTCGCAGCCGCGGAGGCGGCCACTGCGTTTGAGGGCGGCCCGCAGAGCTCGCGGGCTCGCGGATGAACAAGAGGTCGACCCTGGAGAGGGCTCGCGCCGTGACGATTAACGTCCGACCTGGCCCCGCGAGTTTCGCGGTGACCACGGAGACGCCGGGCTGCGCCGCTCTTGACAGAGGCCTCAAGGGCCCGGGGAAACGGAGGCATCAGCCCGGCGCCCGCGTCATCACGGCGGACCCCGCAACGGACAGCGATGCCGCTCTTTGAGGAGGCCTTGACGGCCAGGGGGGATCCAGGCATTCGCTGTCCTATGCGAGCAGCTACCCGGGGTGTTGCACGGTCCCGGGCCGTCTGCTTACACACTGGATTAGGAGAAACGCACCGGGTGGAGCGGTCCTACGGTGCACTCCACTCGGTGGGCTCCACTTCGTGGAGTGGGTGCGGAGCGCGGTGGCATCCACTCCCGGACGGTGGACTCCACTCGGTGGAGTGGACGAGGGCGCACCCGGTGCGCACCACCGCACCGGGTGCACACCATCGGGTCCACTCAGTGGCCGGCCTCCCGGCCGCGGTGCGCTCCGGGCTGCTGTGGGCGGTGCGCCTGCTGGTCGTCTGGACGCACCGGGCGCACCGCGCTGGCGTCGGCCTGTGTGGTGTGGCGGTCCGAGCGGGCGCGGGCGTCGTTGACCATCTTGGTCGCCGCTTCCTGGAGGCGGCGCAGCCGGTCGGCGGTGAGATCGAGGGCTTCCACGTCCGTGCGGGATGCCCGCAAGGCTCGCAGCGCCGTCATGTCGATCGCTTCGCCGCGACCGGCCTTCGGCTCCTGGTCGTCGTGCTCGGGGTCGGCCGGCTCGGGCGTGAGCAGTTGCTCGGGCATCGCCGCCTGCTGGTGGGCGACGACGTCATACGCCCGGCCCCGCACAGCGGTGGCGGTGGTGGTGGTACGCAGCTGCTCGCGGACCACCGTGCCGGCGAGGACGGCGCGCTCGTACTGGAGCGGGATGCGGGGGATCTCCCGCTCCCCCGCGTCCTGGCCCGGGGGCCGGGGTTCGGCCGGCTCGCCGGGATCGGCCGGGGGTTGCCGGTCCGGGTCGGGCGCGGGGGTGGGTGGTCGGCGGCGGGCGGGGAGGTCGGACAGGGACCACCGGGCGGTGTAGAGGCGGTAGGCGGCCTCCCGGCCGCGTACGGTCTTCGGCGCGGTGATGTCCAGGCAGTGAGCGGAGATGGCCGCAGCCACGATCTCCTCGTCCAGACCGGGGTCGCGGCGGCGGCCACGCAGGACCAGGGCGAGATGTCGGCGGGCTTCGGCGAGCAGGTGCCGGCGGTGGAAGCGGCCGCCCTCGTTCATCACGAACACGGTCGCGGTGACGTCGACGGCCGCCAGGGCGACGTCGACCACGGCGACGACCCGGGCCCGGATCGCGGCGGCCGCGGCGCGGGCGTGCTCGAGGAGGGAGGTGATGACGTCGGCGGCGATGCCGGAGGTGAGGATCGCGCTCGCCTTCCACCAGGCGCGCAGCTGCGCGAGCGGCTGGGTCTTCTGCTTGGGCGGGCGGGTCTTGCGGGCGGCGATCTGGTTCAGCTTGGCGCGGGCCCGTTCCGAGACCAGGGGCAGGAACTTCAGCTTGCCGTCGTCGTCGACGGCGGTGACGTACTCGTGCTCCAGCTCGGTCAGGCAGGCGGCGATCTGGTCGCTGCGGCGGGCGGTCCAGCGGATCAGCTCGTGCGGTATCCCGGCAATCTCCATCACCGGCCGGCGCCCCGGGGTGACGGTGCGCGGCTCGGTCGCCAGCCCTAGCGTCTCGCAGACCTCCGCGGCCACCACCTCGTTGTAGAGCGCGGAGGCCGCCACCGTGTTCTCGTGCAGGGCCGTGGTGTGGATCGAGCCCCACTTCCGTCCAGGCGTTGCCCCTTCACCGACAGCAGCAGATGGTCATGGAGTAAGGGCATCCCGGAGCGCGCCTCGTAGTGGCGGAAGCGGGCGGCGACCAGACCGCCGGGCGGCCGAACCCGGTAGATGCCGTCCTTGCCGTACCGGATCACCGCGACCTCGTCCTCGATCCACTCCAGCACCCGCTCGATCGCCTGCTCGTGCGCGGCCTCGATCACCAGACGGGTCTCCTCATCCCCGAACGCCCACAGGAGGGAGATCGTCGGCTGCGGCCGGAAGACGAAGTCGACCCCGGTGACCGTCACCCGGCGTCCGAGGGCGCCGGCCTTGAATGCCGCTTTCGGGGAGTCGCCCGCGGCAAGCCGGTCGGCCTCGATCCGGTCCGCGTACGGGTGCCGGCCCCGCTCACCGAACAGGTTCCGCAGCTGCGCCTCGGTGGCCTCCTCCCCCGGTGCGAGTCCGAGCGCGGCAAGTCCCCGGCCCATCCAGCGCCCGGCTGGGACCCCGGCTTGCTCCTGGGCGGCGCGCAGCGGCGTGCGCGCCGGGCGGCGGCCGTCGCCGACGACGGTCTCGCGGAAGTAGTAGCGGTACATCTGACCGGCTCGGATGACCCTGATATCCACTGTCATACAGACCACGCGACACCGCTCTGACATGCAAGAAAGGGCCGATCAGCGGCACGTCCCGCCAGGCGGGAGCAGCGGCCGAACTTTCTTCTCAGGCGCCCGCCGGGCGGGAAGCGGCCCCGGGCCGGCACGAATGTCATCGCTCTCCGGCAGCACGCACATCACGACCCGCACAACACCATCCAGCACCACTGAGCATCAACACGCGCCAAGGAACGAACACTGCCTACAGCAGCCCCCGACAACCGCCGGGGCTTCGTCGTGCTACCCGGAGGAGCCCACCGTGCCCGCCTTCGCGACCCTCCCCCGCTTCACCGCTGACCTCCAGCACCTCACCCCCGCCCAGCGCCGGCACTTCCGCCGCGTCGTCCTGGACGCCTTCGTGCCCGACCTGCGCACCGGCCGCCGGTTCCGCCCCGGCTTACGCATCAAGGGCGTGCGGCGCGCACCCGGCGTCTTCGTGCTCACCTGGGATGGCAACGGGCGGGCGACGTGGTCGTACGGCCGGGCGCGGACCACTGGGGAACGGCACATCGTCTGGGGCCGCATCGGCACACACGCCATCCTGACCCGGCCCTGAAAGGCATCGCGTCCGCAGGATGTCGGGATCTCAGCGCGGACCGCTAGGGGGTGTCTGACCTGCGGGTTTCGGTGGGCGGGTGGCGTGTAGCGGGACTTCAATCGTGCGGGGGCGGTCTCACGGAGACCGCCCCTCGATCGTGCGACAACGCCGCAGGTAGTGACAGCGGCGGGCGACTGCTGACGGCCAACGGCGCTGCCGCTACCGCCGCCTGGCGTTCGGCTGGCGCCAGCGGACCTGCCCTAGCTGGGGACGGTGGCCGCCGTGAGGCTCATCGATCTCCCTGGTCGCCCAGTCCCTTTCATGGAAGCCGGGACGTCGCGGGGTTATCGGTCTGAAGGGCGGTCACGTCTCGGACGTACAGGGACGCCGCTATGCCTGCCGCGACGACCAGGAGGTGCGCCGGCAGGTTGAGCCACGCCTCGAATGTTCCCTCGTACCGGTAGGTGCCGCTTTCGACCTGTTTCTTACTGAGCAGGTTCGTGAATGGCGTGAAGATCAGAGGGCTTGCCGCAAGAGTCGCCAGCCACAGCGCCCACCAGACGTGCACCCGGGCCGGCGGCCTGGCGCGCTCGGAGCCAGCGACGGAGGCGCACCAGATGTCGTCGGCAATCTGCTTGGGAATCACCAGGTTGGCGAGGGGAAGGAACCAGCCGACGACGGACATCGCAGCCCTGTAGCGGGTGCTGCTGGCCTGCCGCAATTCAGCGACGGCCCGCGCGCGGGTGAACCAGAGGAGCCAGCACACCACCAGAGCGGCGGTCAGCAGGATCTTGCCACTGAGCAGGACATAGAACACTGGGTCGTCGCCCCAGGCATCGATGTCGAACAGGTCCTCCCCTTCGGGCAGCCGCCCCTCGTAGCTGTATGTGCGCGCCTCGAAATCGAGGGACGCGTAGTAGACGACGGAGGCCAGACAGGTCAGTGAGAGCAGGGAGAGGAGCCAGTACACCGCCGGTGTGCGCCAGCCGAACGCCGCGGCTGCGGTGACGCCGGGCCGTCGGCGGGGACGGGGCAGAGGCCGGTCAGGGCGCGCGGCCCCCTGGGCGAAGGGTGGGGCGGACACCGGGGCGTCGGCGGCATGTGTCGTCAGCGCCGAAGGCACGAGAGTCGGTACATAGGTGTGCGGGTCGTCCCGTTGCAGGAGGTGGACGGCGTCCCGCCCGAGCCGGGCGAGGACCTGTGACGGCAACCAGGGGGCCTGCAGGTGCCGGGCGTCCGCCTCTACGCGGCGGCGCAGTTCGGCAAGGGACGGGCGCTCTGCTGGGTCCTTCCGGAGGCAGTCCTCGATGAGGCCGCGGATGCCTGCGGGCGCACCGGCGAGGTTCGGACGTCCCTCCAGCATCTGGTAGAGCAGGGCCGGCAGCTGGCCCTCCGTCACGGCGAACGGCGGGCGCCCCGTGGAGGCGAATGCGAGGACGGCGCCCAGGGAGAAGATGTCACTGGCCTGTGTCAGCGTCTCGCCGCGGATCTGCTCGGGAGACATGAATCCAGGGGTGCCCACCATGGCGCCGGTCGAGGTCAAGCCGCTCGCGGCGGAACCGGCGGCCCGCGCGATCCCGAAGTCGATGACGACAGGCCTCTCAATAG
The DNA here is from genome assembly GCF_044452745.1 of Streptomyces sp. NPDC051822. Classification (NCBI taxonomy): domain Bacteria; kingdom Bacillati; phylum Actinomycetota; class Actinomycetes; order Kitasatosporales; family Streptomycetaceae; genus Streptomyces; species Streptomyces sp. NPDC051822. The sequence continues at coordinate 4,985 of NZ_JBITBZ010000021.1, forward strand.
TCACTAGGACGTTCGAGGGCTTCAGGTCACGATGGACGAGCTCTTCCGCGTGTACGTCAGCCAACGCCCGGGACAGGCCGGACGCCAGGGCCCACACCGACAGCTCTGGCAGTGGACCATGGTCCTGGACCACCTGATGGAGCGTCGGTCCGGGCACGAACTCCGTGGCCACCCAGGGCAGTACGGCGTCCGGGTCACCCTCGATGACGGCGGCGGTCCACTCACCACCGACCCGCTGGGCCAGAGCGACTTCGCGGCGGAAGCGAAGCCGGAAGTCCGGCATCGCCGCCAGCTCGGGACGGATGGTCTTGACCGCCATCATGCGTCCCCGAGGGCCTCGAGCCAGATAGACCACTCCCATACCGCCCTCGCCGAGACGGCCGATCAGGCGATAGTTGGCAATCCGCTCAGGATCCCCGCCCTGTAGAGCCTCCACTGCCGCCGCTCCCTCCCCTTGACTTACCACGACTTGGTCAGGCTAGTGGTGCACCCGATCAGCCGTGCCGTTCTGGCGGCGGCCGCCATGGGCCGCCCCGCCGCCATGCGGTGTGACACCCGGGGGGTGACGAACAACTGGGGAGCAGCCCACCGAAACCCGTAGGTCAGACAGCAAAGTCCTGCTGGAGTACTAGCCGGTCTGTACCGCAGGGTGAGCTGGCAGGGTCTGCGCGAGCCAGCGCGGGTGCCTCACGCCTGGAAGGGCCGACCATACAAACGTAGGTCGGCCCCTCTGAAGCACGCCGCTATCGGACCTGTCGGAGTCGTTGAGACGTCTCCTCAAGGATGGTGGCAAGGCGCAGCCGACCGCTTTCAACAAGTCCGCGGGCAAGGTCCTCGACCAGCGCATCGGTGCTGCCGACGAGTTCGACGTAGCGGTGCAGGAAGCGGCTGCGCTGGACGAGGTCCATGGTCGCAAACGCCTGATCCATCGCGGCTGCACCATCGGCCCAAAGCTTCGGTGCGATCTCGTTGCCCTTGTCCGCTTCGATTGCTCCGGGCAGCTCGGTCCTGGTTGCCGTACCGGTCTCCCCTGTGGCTACCGGGGTGCTTACGGCGTAAGCACCCGTCGTTGAAGTCGGTTCGGGCCGCTCCGTGGTCAAGGGTTCAGGGATCTGGTCGGCCTCCGTCTTCGAGGTGCTTACGGCGTAAGCACCCTGGGGTGGAGGAGGGCTTTTTCGCCACTCGAGGACGGTGTGCTGCCTGGGAAGAACGCTCGGCATACGGAATCTCCCGGTCGGGACCGGGTGGCGCGGCTCCTCGGAAGTACCGGAGAACCGCCGGGCGGGGGGCGCCCTGGTGTCAGGGCGCCCCCGCTGGCGTGAGACAGCGACGAGGGTGTCAGGGGGTCGGCGGCAGGACCGCGGTGAGGATGTCAGCGTGGTCGAACGCCAACGGCTGAGGCAGGTTGGTCAGGGGCCACCAGCGAGCGTCGCGGGCGTCGTCTCCGGCGGTGGCCTGGGTGCCGGCGGGGACGGTGGCGAGGTAGGTGACGGTGACGTACCGGCCGCGCGGGTCGCGGTCGGGCTGGTCCCAGACACCGACCGGGCGCAGCTCGTCCTCGGCCACGCGGACGCCGGTCTCCACCTCCAACTGGGGTGTTCACGGTACGCCTGACCAGGCACTCCGAGGGCGTACGAAGATCGCTTACCAAACCGACGGAGATCGTTTCCCACTCCGCCTGCGACGGGGCCGGGCACCGCCCGCTGTCACAGGCAGGGGCAAGGATGGGCGGCATGACGAAGACCGGAGCGGACTACACGTGGCTCGAGGACGACTTTCCAGGCATCGCCGAGGCGTACTGCTTCACCCTGGTGCGGGGTCTGTCGCCTGCTGAGCTGATGTCCCGGCTCGAAGGACGACCGGAGGCACCCCTGCAGGGCATAGCCGCAGTCGTCGACGCCACCTTCGCCCAGTACGACCTGGAGGACGGGAACCGCCAGCTGGTCGCCATGACGACTGCGGGTACCTGGACACTTCTGATCGAGCCCAACGGCTACCTCGGGGTCACCGAAGAACAAGCGCTGCCGGCCTCCGCCGGAACGAGCTGGATCTCTCACTTCACCAACATCAACGCCGTCGGCACGTTCCTCTGGGCAGAGGACCAGGTGCTGCGGCTGTGCTTCGACCCCATGTTCCCGGAGGACCGCTGGGGCGCCGCGCCCGACGAACTCTTCGACGTCATGAGACGGATCGGCTTCCATCTCGAGGTAGAGGATCCGGAACCGGACTTCTCTCCACTGGCGGCGTTCGCGCTGTCAGAACACCTGACCGGCGTCGCCATCACTCCAGCGCTGCTCCAGGACACGACGTTCACCTGCTTTACCGTACGAATCCGCTGACCGCCCCTCGTTGTCAGAGGTCGCCTCTATCGTGCGGGCAACGATGAGGGAGAGGAACAACCATGGGGTTTTCGGGTGAGTTGGTCTTCGGCCGCAGTGAGCGTCCACTGATCGAGGTCCCAGTCTTCGGCGGTGCTCAAGAGGACGACGAGGGCGGCATAGCCGCTTGGTGGCCGCGGCCCGGTGGGTGGCAGATGTGGCAGTTCCACGGGACCTTGCCCGACGGGGCCGAGGACGTCCTGCGAGCCGTAGTCGAGTGGACAGGGGCTCCGGCTTGTGTGGCGTCCGTGCACGACAGTGACGTCGCGTTGGTGTCGGGTCTGGCGCCTGGTGGCGACGAGTGGGACGTGTGGCTGAATCTCCGGATCGCGGCAGAGATGTTGGACCGTCCGCTGGCCGAGTTGGACGCCTCTGTACCCGTCGGCGCCCGCCATGCCCTGTCCTGGGCTCGGTCTGCAGGGGTCGGTAACGGCGCGGACGCGACCGTGATCGAGGAGGTCCTGCGGTCTCACGAGATCTTCGTGGAAGAGCTCTTCGACGCGCTTCTGGATCGCTTGGGCTTTCCTGCGGCCGTCGATCCCGAGGCGACTGGCTCCTCCAACACTGCGGAGTGATCTCCATCCAGGGCCCCAGCTACCGTCCAACTCGCGGACGGCGGCAGTGAGGGAGGTTTCCCCCTCGTCGACGTGCCCGCCGGGCGAAGCGCGCCGGTTCCCGGAATCCTGAATGTTGGTAAGCCGGAACCTGCATGCCAGTTGATGGCTGCGGCGGTCTCATGCGCGGGTTCCGGCCTCGCTGACGGACATGGTGAGCGAAGCCCGGTTCTGCCAGGAGGACTGGGAAGACCACAGCTGATCTGAAAGACGCATCCCGCCTGGGACTTCGACTTCGACGACGGCGACGAACTCACCCGGCGACTGCCCTGACAGGCTGCTCTGTACGATCACCGAACGCTGGGCGCTGGTCCGCGTGTCCTGTGCGGAGATCAGCAAGTGGTTCCCTGTCCGGATAGTGGAGGGAGTTGGCGGTGTCCGCTTTGGACTTCTACGCTCACGTCGCCGTTTGCGGTGAGGTCCTGGGAGTTGGCCTCGGTGCCGACCCGGAAGCCTGGGAAGCCGCCCTGGGGGCGACATGCCTCGATGTTCCCGGTGGTGGCCTACTGCGGCGGGACTACGGGCTCGTGGAAATCAACTTCTCGCCGGACCAGCCAGGGCGGCAAGGGCAGATGTCGTGCTTCGGCTTCGGCGTGAAAATCCAACGACTGCTGTACGACCAGTCCCCGAGCACCGTGCCGTCCCCGCTCTCGCGGGAATACGGGGAATTCGCAACCAGAGTCCCCTTCAAGGAACTGCAGACCGCCATCCTGGCCCTGGGCCACATGATCGAATTCGACAAGCACAACACGTCGATTGACATGGACTGCTACCGCGTATCCGTGTCCGCCGCCCGCATCCACGTCGTCGCTGACCCTGACCCGTACGGGTCAGGCGACCCAGATCCAGACGGACATCAGAGGGGCGACGTCTGGTCCGTCGACGTGTGGTGACCAGCCGACGACCTCCCAGCAGCATCCGTGATATCTCCTCGCTACGAGGAGCGCCGGGCAACGATCACCTGCGCGGCGGGCAACGATCTGAAGAGCGCGCACGACCCAGCTGATCAGCCACACTCAAGCCCCCGTGCCGCATCCAACCGGCTAGCCCGCAGGCCAATGTGGGTTCGGCATGCCGTCATCGCTCATGTGCGCCCGCTGCCAGATCCCTTTCCAGCTGAACGGCGTCTCCGGGACGAACCGGTGCCGCTGCCCGCACGGACATGGCGCCAGCACCCACGCGCACCCACGGCACAGCTCCACCCAGCCGTGCCCGGTCGAGTTCGACACCAGCGGTCTCTCGTCTCCGCAGGCGGGGCAGCCGGGGAGGTCGGCGCCGTCCAGAATCGCGTTCTGTCGCCGGACGTACTCAGGCAGCCGCAGCGACGGATGGCGAAACGGGTCTTCGTACCAGGCGCGGTTCGGGCCCTCCCACCAGCTCCGCAGCCACCACGGTCGCGGGTTCACTACAGCCCGCCGCCCCGCCCGCTTCTCCGCCCGGCGTTGCGCGGTGTACTCCTCCGCTCGCGCGAGCCACAGCACCCGCGCCTCATGCAGTTCCTCCACCGCCCGCACCAGCGCGTCCGGGTCCGCCTCCAGCCGCCGGGGGATCGCGGCGCTGAGTGTGAGGTGGTGGTACGTCGCCCGGAAGCCGTACGGAGCAAAGAGGGTGATGCAGGTCCGCAGCGCGCTGTGCCGGCGGCGGAGGGGGAGACGGGCGTCGTGCACGTGCGATCGGTGGGTCAGGAAGCTGGTCATTGTGTGGGCGCCAGGTCCAGTGCCCGTGCCAGGGCGGCAGTGACGGCGGCGGCGTGTGCTGGCAGGTGTTGTTCAGCCCAGATTCCGGCAAGACCGAGGAAGTCCTGCAAATCCTGCTGGGCGCCCGCGACGAGCCTGCGTGCCTGGTCTACCGACAGCTCGATCACTGGGCTGCCGTCCGTCCTGTAAGCGTCGAACGTCAGCCGGACAATGTCGCCAACGCGTTCGGCCACCGACGACGGATCGTGGCCGAAGTAGGAGCAGCCGGTACCCTCGAGCACCTCCAGCCAGTCCCGCCAGGTCTCCAGGCCGTTGCAGCAGCCCGGCTCGACGAAGACGGTGTCGGTGGCATTCTCGGTCACCCGGAATCCTCCGGCTGCGAACAGATCAGGCTTGGTGAGCAGCCCGTGCAGGAATGTGCCGAGCGGGTCGGTCGGGCACGGCCCGTGCTCCTCCTCCATCTCGAAGTCGTTGCAGTCGGCGATCTGCATAACCGCCGTGCCGACCTCCGCCGGAGTCAGCTCCCCGTTCAGCACGAGGTAGCCATAAGATTTCCGCTCGCCAACCGGCCAGAGCGCGAAGTCGTCGGCGGCGGAGATCTCCAGAACGGGTTGCATCACAATCACATGGGGATGATGCCGGACCCACTGCTACGCCGCCACGGGCTTTCAGCTGGCATCGGGCTCGGAGCGGGCCCGCTACCTGGGCAGTTTCGCGGTGCGCTCCGGGCAGGCGGCGCCGACATAGCGCATGGCGGTCTGCGCGGTGATCCCGAAGAGCCGCATCAGCTTGAGGGGATCACCGGTGGCAAACGCCTCGTAGAGCATGCGGTCCTGCCGCAGGCCGACGAGCGTGACGTTCTTGGGGAGGGTCCTCCTGTGACTGTGCGCCTCAGTTGGCCAGTGAGCACGCCACTTGGCCACCCTTGGCGCTCAGCCTGCCCCTGGAGTGCGCTCCCCGGGCTACTGCCGGCTGAAGGTCGCGCCAGTGATTCGGCAGAGCGCACCCCTCCGGCGGGCGGATTTTATCGATTGGGTTGAGTATGTCCACATGGTGGAGGCGTCGGCGTTTAACGCGCAGATCAAGGCGTGGCACTGGTTCTCGTGTGATCACGCGCTCGCGGCCACATTGCTCTGTCTCAAGTGCGGAGAACTGGAGAGCAACCCCGTTCCGCCCAATGCCGAGGAGAGGGCGCGGGGACTCACCTGGTCCGAAGCTCAGGCGGCTGAGCACCGCACTTACGCGGTGGCGACCATCCTGAATGCTGCGGCCTTCCTGGAAGCCGCTTTCAACGAACTGGTGGAGTCGGCCCAGATGGATAACCTCGCCGTAGGTGGAGGCGCGGGAGGACTTCAGAGTGCCGAGCGATCAGTTCTCACGGAGCTGGGGAACCAGTGGGGCTACCGCCCGCCGCCACTCGTGGAACGGGCTCAGGCGGTCCTACAGCGTCTCGGCAGGGAGGAATTCAATGAGGGTGGGGCGCCGTACAAGCCTGCCGAAACGCTGGCACGCTTCCGAAACCGCTTGATCCACTACCGGCCCGAATGGCGCACCGCCGGAACCGCTCCGGGGGACTACTGGATCGCCAGGGAGATGGAACCGCTTGGCCTCGTGCTGCACCCCTTCACCACGCCTCACAATCCGTTCTTCCCGGACCGCTGCCTAGGGCACAGCCTGGCCCTCTGGGCTTGGGAGACCTCGCTTGCCTTTGCCGAGGACTTCTTCACGCGGGTCGGCGTTGAGCCGGCCTACGCCGTCCTGCGACCCCAGCTGACGCTCAGCCAAGGCGGCTGAACTGGCGAGCGCAGGTCAGGCGGCGCTCAGCCACAATGTTGCGGCTGCCTGTGAAAGCAGTTCCTTACTGCATCGCGGTTGGCCACGCCCGTCTGACCTGCGGAGATGGCTGTTTCGGCGACTGGGGGACAGGGTCGAAGCTGCGTCCTCCATGGTGCGGGCATAGCTGTGCGGCGCCCCTGACCTGCACGAACGCCAGTGCTCAGAATGGCCCACCATCACGCTCACTGGCCAACTACGACGCTCAGCCGCGAGTCAGTGGAACCAGGTGACAAGGCGTACGTTCTCGGCGCCGTGAATTTCGCTGAGGATGCGCATGACCTTCCAGACTGGGCCCCAGTGGGTGTCGATCCCCGCAGCTGAGGCGCGGGTTCGCGTGCCCGAGGCATCGGTCCCCTGCCAGTCCGTGGTCTCCAGCTCGGACCAGGTCAGCCAGGTCGTCCCGTGCACATCGTCAGGGCCGCCGCAGTCGGCGAACTCACGTCGCAGCCCCTCCGAGGCGTCATCCGGAAAGCCGCGATCCTCCGCGAGGGGCTGGAAACCGAAGTAGTTCCGGATTCCGAAAAGGCAGGCCAGGCCGTCGTAGGCGTTGCCTGCGTTCAAGAGGAGGAGATCGATGCCGGCCTCCCATGCGGAGTCCTCATCGTCAGGGCCCCACAGGCGGGCCCCCGGCCGGCACTCGATCATTCCGCTGACATCTGTCGACATGGGGAGATCCTGCCTGCGCAGGCCAGGGGGCAGCACCTCCATTTCCAGGACTCCCGTTACGGGTAGGCTCCGGCGCAGCCGCTTTGCGCGGCTCCGGCCAACTAGAACGCTCAGTGGCCAACTACGACGCTCAGTCACACCTCCCGCCGGGCCGGGTCGGTGGTGTCGTGTATCGGGACGTCTACCTCGTAGATCCGCAGGCGCATGACGTCCAGCTCCTCTCTGTGCTAGGTGTGGTGAGGGACCACCGCGACGGCCCCGGCCCCGGCCGGATCGGCACGGGTCGGGGCTGCACGGAGGGCCATCACCGCTACGGCACAGCTGGCTCCTCGGCGGCGACCTCGTACACATCGATGACGTCATCGCCACCGGACCAGGAGCCGGGGGCGTGCCGGATGTACACGATGCGCAGCGGGGAGCCGTCGCGGCCGGCGAAGTCGTACTCGTGCACCAGGTGCTCCGTGAGGGCGGAGCGGACGGCCGGGGCCACGGACCGGACGGGGATCCGGGACTGGAACGGCAGGAAGCGGGCGCCGTTGACGGTCGTGTACTGCAGGGCCTGGCGCGGCCAAAGGCGGGCGGCGTTCATCGCGCCGTGCTCGCGCAGGGACTGGGTGTGGGCGGCGTAGTACGCCTCCGCGGCGGCGGACATGGGCATGAGCGGGTCTCCTTCGGCGTGCCGGTCGGCTCAGAAGTCGATCTGGAGCGTGATGGGGGGGTATGGCGGTCGCCGTAGTGACGGCAGAGGTTGTGGATGGTGTGGCGGTGCTCTGCGAGGCCTGCCGCGCCGCCCTGGACCGGGGTGCGGCACTCCCAGCAACCGCGCACCACTCCTCCCCGGCTGGCAGTTCGGCCGGGGAGGAGCGGGAGGGGATGCAGGGCGCCCGCGGCTCGGCTCACGCGACCGCGTCCGCGTACGGCGCTGACCACCGGGGATCGGCCGTCGGCCTCTTCAGAGCTCAGAGTTCCTTCACGCCGCTTGTGCGGGGCGACGATCTGGTTCGGGGAGCCGAAGAAGAAGAAGAAGAAGGCCCGCGCGGCCGTCGGCGCAACGCAGATAACGTGCGCGCATGAAGCGGATTCAGCGGGCCGCTGGCGCGGTCGTCGGCTCGGCGGTGGGTGACGCTCTGGGCGGCCCCTTCGAGTTTGGTCCCCCGGGAGCGTTCTCCGCGCGGTTTCCCGCACCTGGTGCCGGTAGCGAGATGAGTGGAGGCGGTGGCTGGGACCCCGGCGAGGCCACTGACGACACGCAGATGGCCGTCCTGGTCGCGGAGTCCCTGCTGGAGCGGGGCGGACTCGATCTGCCGGACATCTTCGCCCGCTTTCAGCGGTGGGCAGCATCAGAACCGAAGGACATCGGCCTGCAGACCGAAGACGTCCTGACCAACGGCATGCCCTGGGACCTTGCCGCCGCTATCCATTTCCAGGTCAACCAGCGAGCAGCGGGAAACGGCTCCTTGATGCGGGCATCAACCTCTGCGGTCCACTTCGCGGCCGCCGGCCAAGAAGCCACCATGGACGCGGCCCGCCGTATTGCTGCCCTCACTCATGGGGACCGCGCGGCATGGGAAGGCACCGCGATCTTCCACGAACTCATCCGCGTCACGCTCGAGGACATCGACCCCCTCACCGCGCTCTCGGACGTCCTGGCTCTCGTCCACCCCGACCACCGCGACCGCTACGCCACGGTCCTCGCGCCCGACTGGCACCCCGATCAGGCGACCGAGTTCAACGGTGCCGTCTGGCCCTGTCTGGGCTCCGCCGTCTGGGCCCTGCGCACCACCACCAGCTTCGAAGACGCGATACGCGCGGCAATCGACCTCGGCGGTGACACGGACACCGTCGCCGCGGTGACAGGAGGCCTCGCAGGGGCGTACTACGGGCTGGCTGCAATCCCTGCCCACTGGACACAGCCGCTGCATGTCCCCCTCCCAGGATTCGACGGACGAGTGCTGCACCTGGCAGACCTGCTCCACCTTGCACACCGCCTCGAAGAGGGGCTGCCTAAGGGACAGGTGTAATAGTCCGCATAGATGGCGAGGCCGGCGCTTCCGTTCTTGATGGGGAGGTGGCAGGACGAGCGCCCCTGCCACCACTCATCTCCGGCCGGGAGTTCGCCCGGGGTGAGCGGGTGCGGGTGCGGCCCGTCGGCGGCACGGCTCACTCGCGGACCGCGTCCGCGTACCGCGCTTCCAGGTCCGCGCGCCCCTCGGGGTCGTCGTCCCAGTCGCGGTCGTTGACCTCCTGGTCGACGTCGTCGGGGCTCCGTGGGACGGAGCAGACGGCGTCCAAGTGCAGCCCGGTGTCGCTGGTGTGCGCCTTCAACAGGTCGGAGACCGAGAAGACCGGCTGCCACGCCGGGGCGTCGCACTCCTCGTCGTACGGGCCGCCGACCAGCAGGTCGAAACCGAAGTAGCCCTCGCCGTCGACGTCATTGCGCAGGGCGAGGACCAGGCGGCCGGGCCCAAGGCGGATCTCTCCGACACGGTCGCCGCCGGCGAGCGGCGAGTTCTCCCGCCACAGCTGCAGCACCTGCTCGCCGAACGTACGGCGGACCAGGAGCAGGCCGCCCAGGCCGTCGCCGCCGTCCCAGCCGAGCTCGCGGCGGCGTGTGTCGCTGGCGCGCTGCAGCAGCGGCTCCATGCGGTGGATGTTGTCGGCGAACACGACATAGTCGAAGCCTTCGCCGCGCAGCTGGGGAAAGGCGGCGACGGTTTCGGCGTGCTGGCGCCGTACGACGCCCTCGGGCACCACGCGGTCCGGGCCCCGGTCGGCCTGGCGCTCCACACAGACCCAGGCCGGGATGGAGACCAGGAACGCGACGGTGGGCACGCCGTAGTTCCGAGCTACCTGCACAAGGCCGGCCCTCACCGGCTCCTCGGTATTCGTCGCGTTCCCTGTCAAGTTGCTGTGTTCAGGGATGTTGGGGCGGCGTGGGCGGGCAGCTTGGCTTTGTTGGTGGGTTTGGGGGAGCGGTCACGAAGCGTGGTCTCAGCCGAGATGATCCGGCATCCGACCAACCGCGACGATAAACCCCTGGCTGTCGGTGTTCCCTGCTGGAACGATCCTGGAATGACCGACCACCGTGACGCCGTCCTCCGTCTGTGGGGTCGCCAGCTCTACGAGCGTCAGAACGAGCCATTCACCTGGGCGGAGGCGATCCTGGAGGCCACCGGTCGCCCGCCGACCGCCGTCACCGCAGCGGTGTCCGGCCGACTCGACGCCCTCGCTGATTCCCCATCGGACCGTGCACAGCTGCTGTTCCGTGCGGTCGCCAAGCTGGCCGCGAACCTTCGGGGTGACGGCCGCTACGACGCGGATGTCGGCACCCGAATCGGCCCACTGGCCCTGCGGCTGGGCGAGCTCGAACCACCGATCGCCGGCCCGCTCGGGGACGCACTCGGCCACCCGCCGGATGGGCCGACATCCCTGGTCACCGTCCACGCCGCCGAGTTGAGCGGGAACCGCACGATCCGGCTGCGGGCGATCGACGCCGTGCTGGAGTGGGCCGAGCTCGGACATCCGCAGGCCCGCGCGGCCCTGTCCGAGGTCGCCTCCGACCACCGGACGCAGGACGTCACCGTCTGGACCAAGGCACTCAACCGGATCGCCCTGTTCGGCGATGCGAACGTCGAACCGGGCCTACTGCGCGCACTCGCCGACACCGGGCACCGCGGGGTGCGGTGGTCGGCGCTCGCCTGTGCCGAACTCGGCTTCCGCCGAGCCGTTCCGCTGATCACCGCCCTGCTGGAGCATCCCGATCCGATGGTCCGCGAGGGTGCCTGCGAGGCACTCGGCCTCTTTGAGGAACGCGCCGCCGTGCCCGCCCTGGCAGCCCGGCTGAACGACGAGACCAACTGGGTACGCAGCAGGGCCGCCCTGGCGCTCGGCCAAATCGGCGGCAACCGGGCACTCGCTGCGCTCTGGCAGGCCATGATGGAACGCCGGAACCCGAAGGCGAGTCATCTCGCCTCCGCTATCGCCGCCTTCGGCCCGCCGGTGGTGGACGACCTGATCGCCCTCACCACCGATCCCGACCCGGACCTCCGAGCACTGGCCTGCCGCGCTCTCGGCTCCACCGCCGACGACCGGGCCCTGCCAGCACTGGAGCGCCTCGCCGCCCACGACCTCGCCAGAACCACCCTCGGCGGCCTCGTGGCAACCGCCGCCAAGCAGGGACTGCGGACCGCGCACCGCATTCGCGCGCGCACCGCAGCGACGTGACCTCGACGCTCGTCTCGCTTCGACGACCGTGCCTGGTTTCCACCTACGCAGCCAGGCAGCTCGGGTTTCAGGTCGGCGGCCGCAGATTGACGACGTTGCCGGTGTCCTCTAGGGCTGGTCCCCGTTGGTCCTGGTCGTGTGTAAGCACTGCTGCAGCAAGGGTGAGCCGGGTGATCTGATGGCGGAGATCCTGGATCTCGGCGTTCTGGAGCGAGCCGAGGAGACCGCCCTGCGGGTCGGACTCGTCGAACAGCTCCCGCAGCACCCCGGCCACGAGCTCCGCGTCGGCGAGGTCGGCGAGTTCGTCCTCGATCTGCCGGAGGGCGAGCTGCGCGATCCCGGCGGAGGCGCGGACGCGCTCCAGGCGGCTGCGGGCGGCGGTCACCGGCGTGCGCGGGGGCGGGTGGCGAGCCAGGTGGTCAGCGCCGCCGCGCCGATACCGATGGCCCGGTGGAGAGCCTGGTCTGTTGACTGCACCAAGTTGGTGATCCGCTGGTGTTCCGGCTGGTGGGTGCCGAGGATCTCGGCATGTCCTCGTTTCATGGAATGTCCTCCGTACATCGAGACCTGATGGATGGCCGCGGCCGTCTGCCGTCGGTCGGTGCGGTGGTGAAGGGGTCGAGACCTTCGCTGCCGTGGTTTGTGGTCGATGCGGCTGGCCGGGAGATCGAGCCGGTGAGCCGGTACCTGCGGGATCTCGCGCTCGGCGACGCGAGCGCTCTGACGGGCCGCAGCTACGGGTACGACTTGCTGCGCTGGTTCCGGGTGCTGTGGGCGGTGGATGTCGGCTGGGAGCAGGCGACCGAGGCGGAGACGACCGCGCTGGTCGGCTGGCTGCGGACGGCCCCGAATCCGCAGCGGCGCCGCTCGCGGCCGGACTCGATGCCCGCGGGTGTGGTCAATCCGAAGACGGGCAAGACCACGCTGCCGGATGGGTACGCGCCGCGGACGATCGCGCACGCGTTGACCGTGGTGCACGGCTTCTACGCCTTCCACCAGCACTACGGCCGGGGGCCGGTGGTCAACCCGGTGCCCGAAAGCCGGGACCGCCGGGCTCGGCTGGCGCACCGCTCCCCGCTGGAGACGCCGGCCCCTACCAGACGGGCCCGGGCTGCGGCCGAAGGTGCGGGAGCGCCAGCCCCGGGCGATTCCGGATCGGCTGTGGGACGAGCTGTTCGCGCAGATGAGATGCGATCGGGACCGTGCCTTGCTGGCCTGCTACGTCAGCTCCGGCGCCCGCGCCAGCGAACTGCTCGGGGTGCGTCTGGAAGACGTGGACTGGTCGGCCGGCCGCTTGTGGGTGATCAACAAGGGCACCGGCCAGCGGGACCCGGTGCCCGCGTCCCCGCAGGTGTTCGCCTACACGGCTGCCTACCTGGACCAGGCCGGGCTGCCCGAGCCGGGCGGGCCGCTCTGGCGGACCCGCCGAGGTGATCCCCGACAGCTGACCTACTGGGCGATGCGCCGCGTGCTCCAGCGGGCGAACGCCGTGCTCGGCACGAACTACACGCTGCACGACACCCGGCACACGGCGGCCACGCGCATGGCGCGCGATCCTTCGCTGACGCTGGTGGAGGTGCAGACGATCCTGCGGCACGCGCATCTCAGCACCACCGCCCGCTACACCGCGGTCGGCCTGGAGGACCTGATGGACAAGCTCGCCGAGCACTACCAGCGACCCCGTCAGGAAATCCGCTGGTCGCAAACCTACGATCCGGCTGACGTCGAGGCGGTGTTCGGTGCCCGGTAGTACCGCTGGCTACAACGCACGGGGCATGGGCCCGACGACCGGACGCATCCAGCGCAACCCGCTGCGGGAGGCGCCGGCGGACCGGGTGAACACCAAGGTCATCCAGCCTGCGCCGCCGCCCGAGCCGGAGAACCCGCCCCGGCCGGCCGGTGACCTCTCCCGGGCCTCGCTGGCCAAGGTGGCCGACGCGGTCGTGGCAGCGTGGGACGACGAGGGCCTTGAGCGGCGCCGGCTGCGTCGCTTCAGCACGGAGACGATCCTCGAACACCTGGAGCGGTTCCCGGGCAAGACCTGGCAGCAGCGATGGGTGGTGGCCGGGCTGGACGAGTACGGCACGAATCCTGGCGATCTGGGCGGTGATGACAAGAAGCTACGGAAGCTGTTCATCTCGGGCACCCGGCAGTTGTTCTGCCTGCGGGTGATCCGGCCGAGCCTGGACGCCTTCCGCGGGCACACCTATCCGAACTACGCTCTCGACTTCCGCCTGGTGGCCAAGGATCCGCTGCTGGACAAGTTCCACGCCGCGGTCGAAGCCTCCGACGCGACCCCGGCGGCCCGGCGCACCGCGCTGTTCGACGTCGCCTGCGCCTTGACCGTGTTCGGGATCTCCCTGGCCGACCTGACACCAGAGGTGCTGCTGCACTACTCGCTGGAGTCGCGGCGCAAGCAGCTCACCCGCGGGGCCACCAAGCGCGGCCAGGAGTACAACTACGCGGCGATCGCGGCCTGGCACATTCTCTACGAGTCGGGGCACTTCCCGCCGTCGGCGCCCCACGTGCTGCGGGCCGCCCTCGTCGGCGGGCAGAAGAGCGTCGAGGAACTCGTCGACCGGCAGAAGCTGCGCAACACCAACGTGCGCAACCTGCTGGTGGACTACCTTCGCCGCCGCGCCGCCGACCTGGACCACTCCTCGCTGCGGCAGCTGGCCCGGATCCTGCCCGGCACGTTCTGGAGCAACGTCGAGAAGGTCAACCCCGACCAGGCCGACCTGCGGCTGAGCGAGGAGACCTACCAGCAGTGGAAGGAGACCATCTCCGTCCTGCTCGGCGGGCGGCCCCGCCTCGACATGGACGGCGTGCTGCTCAAGGTCCGCACCTTCTACCTGGACTTGCAGAGCTGGGCGGTCGCCGAACCCGAGCGCTGGGCGGCGTGGTCGGGCCCTGCCCGGTCCGGGACGCCGAACTGCGCTGGTTCAACGTCCGCCGCCGTGGCATCCACGCACGGATGGCCGAGCGGACCCACGTCCGCCAGCCCCTGCTGCCTCTGCTGGTCGACCACGTCACCAACCGGTGGATGCGGCTGCGCGAGATCCTCAGCGCCGCACAGGCCGTCGAACCTGGTGATCGGTTCACCGCCGCCGGCGCACAGTGGCAGCGCACCGCCAGCGAGTACGACCTGAAGCGGGCCAAGACGGAGAAGTCCTTCCCCGTCCGGGCGGTCAACCGGGACACCGGCGAGTTGGTCGCCGTCACCCGGGACGAGACTGCGGCCTTCTGGGACTGGGCCGTCGTCGAGGTGCTCCGGCACGCCGGCCTGCGGATCGAGGAGCTGACCGAGCTGACCCACCTGAGCGTCCGCAACTACCAGCGTCCCAACGGCGAGGTCGTCGCGCTCCTGGTCGTAACTCCCTCCAAGACGGACCGCGAGCGGGTGATCCCGATGTCCGCCGAGCTGTTCCACGTCATCGCTCAGGTCATCCGCCGGCACCGCGGCACCTACGGCACGGTGCCGATCGCGACCCGGTACGACGTCCACGAGAAGGTGTGGTGCCCGCCTCTGCCCTACCTGTTCCAGACCCAGACCGGCCTGGAACGACAGGCGATGAGCAACACCACCATCTGGCGCCGCCTGCGCAAGTGCTGCACCGAGCTGGCCAAGACCCACCCCGAGTTCGTCGGGACGGCGTTCTCTGCCCACGACTTCCGCAGGATCTTCGCCACCGACCTGGTCAACTCCGGGCTGCCCATCCACATCGGTGCCGCCCTGCTCGGCCACCTGAACATCCAGACCACTCGTGGCTACGTCGCGGTCTTCGACGACGACATCGTGCGCCACTACCAGCAGTTCCTTGACCAGCGCCGCCAGCTGCGGCCGGAGGAGGAGTACAGGAACCCCACATCGGAGGAGTGGTCGGAGTTCCAGGAGCACTTCGACAAGCGGAAGGTCGAGCTGGGCTCCTGCGGACGTCCTTACGGGACGCCTTGCGCGCATGAGCACGCCTGCTTCTCTGAACTAGCGATCGCTACTCGAGGCTCTGTGTAAATTGCTGGCAGCTGGGACCTCGCCGGGCAAAGATGCAGCCATGCGCTATGCCAACACCGACCCCGAGCTGATGGACCTGGTCCGACGATTCGTCACGCCCGGCCGGCGGTACCTGCGGCTGGGTGGAAGCTTGCTGCGTTTGAGCGGACCTGAGCGCGAGTTGTTCGTGAGGGAGCTGGTCCAGGCTGCCGGGGAGATCACTCCCGCTGAACTCGGCATCCTTTTCGAGGGCGGGTGGCGAGAGCGCAGGACTGCCTCCTGGCTGGTTGCCGTGGCCGGCAGGACCGAGTTCCGCAGCCGCATCGGCGAACTCCTGCTGGCCAGCGGAGGCCCCTACGGCGGGTCATACTGCATCACTCTTGCCACTTTCGGCACCAGCGCGGACGCCGATCTGGTCTGCAGTTACCTTGATCGCTACTTGCCTCAACCCGACCTCGTCTGGGACCAGACCTTTGCTCTCAGCACACTGCTTCACCTCGATGCCGTCCTCGGGACCGAGCGAGCATCCCGATACCTTGCCGCCGGTGGCCTGTGGCAGCAGTGGACCGATGCCACGTCGAACATGGTGCGGGATCCGCAGGAGTACCGGCAGGTCGTGGACCGGCTCTGTTCCTTCGCCAGCGAGTGCGCTGAACTCTTCGCCAGAATGGAAACCAGGCGCTGATCTTCCCGGCCTGACTGCTGGACGCCGACTGCTTCGGACCCCTCGGTAGAGTCTGGGCAATGACACGAAACCAGGGCCGCTGGCCAAAGATCGCCCAGGATGGTGGCATCGAGGACGTGACGCTGCTCATTCTGGAATGGCTGGGCGAGCAGGGCGTGAATGCCATGATCAGGGTGGACGCGGAGCGGGTTGCTGATAACGCGCCAGCGTGGACGTTCGCCGCCAGCGGAGGTCCCCTGGAGCACGAGCACGGCATGCGCACTGATGGAGCACCGTGCAGCAGTGCATGTCCGCCGCCCTGGCCCGGCTGCGCGAAGCCGGGTTGTCTGTTCCGTTTTGATCTCCGGTCGCCACTTGCTTCGATCACGGCGTTGCTCTTGTGGCCTCTGTGGTGCCTGCCGGCTGGCGGACGCCCGGCATACCGAGTTCGACAGCGATCGACTGTCTCTTGACGAGTGCGTCGACCTGGGCGAG
Source organism: Streptomyces sp. NPDC051822 (assembly GCF_044452745.1). Taxonomy (NCBI): domain Bacteria; kingdom Bacillati; phylum Actinomycetota; class Actinomycetes; order Kitasatosporales; family Streptomycetaceae; genus Streptomyces; species Streptomyces sp. NPDC051822. Next base: position 21,550 of record NZ_JBITBZ010000021.1, read on the forward strand.
CTTGTCCTCGGCGCCGGCAAGGCTGACCTTGAGTCCTTCGACCTCGCCGAGCCAGCCTTCGCGTTCGGCTTCGGCGATGCGGGCGATGAGATTGTCGCGGATCTCCTCGATGCGGGAGCGTTGGTCCGGGTCCGGCCTGAGGAGTGCACATCTGACACAAGCGTGCTCATGAACACACGGGGTGGAAAATGCACGGCCGCAGGTGCCGATGGACACCTTGCGCTTCTCGAAGTGCGCGAGGAAGGCATCCCACTCCTCCTCGGTGGGAGTTCGGTATTCCTCGCTGGGCCGGGTGGACCGGCGGCGGGCGATGAACGCCCTGTGCGCCTCGATCGTCTCGGCCGGGTAGACGGCCTTGTAGCCCATCGTTGTATCGATGTTCTTGTGCCCGCAGATCACTTGGGCGATGTGTGGTGGGAGGCCGTTCATGATGGCGTCAGTGACGAAGATCCTCCTGAAGTCGTGCGGGGAGATCGTGAGTGTCGGCGTACAAGTGAACGTGGCTCTGGCAAGATTTTCGTAGACGGAGATCATCTCGGTGCCACGGTCGACCAGTCCGCATGGCGTCGGCGGAGGTGGGCGATCAGGATGACGCGGTGGCGGAGAAGAGAGACGCCGGCTCGTCCGGCCATGAGACGTTTCTGCAGCTTGACGTCGGTGATGCGCCCTTCGTTGACCCCTGAGTTGTAAGAGGTCGTGATTCCCTGGGCAACGGCATGTCGGTCTTCGTGCAGGGCTCCGGCAAGGCCGGCGAGTGGTGCCAGTCCGCTGTTTGCAAGGTCGCTCAACCAGCCCGGCAAGGGTGCCGCGTCGCGGTTGTCGACCATGGTGGCGAAGCGGCGGACCAGGTCGTGGGTGAGCTTGAGTTCAGGGCAGTGTTCGAGGAGCCGGGGCAGGCGCTCGTTGATGTGCGGGCTGCGGCGGTGCGGGTGGGTGGTGATCCAGCGGGCCGCTTCGCGAGGCGAGGGTGGTCGCTCGCGTGGCTCGTCGATGAGCAGGCCGCGACGGAGCGGTGCGACGGCCATTTTCACGCGCTGGTAGTGGCCGAGGTAGCCCTTGGTCTGCAGTTCCTCATGCAGGATCTTCGCGCTGTGTTGTCCCTCGTCCCAGCGTTGCCGCAGGTAGTCGAGGTAGGGGTCCAAGGGGGAGGGCTTGCGGGGCGGCCGGCGCATTACCTCCTGCCAGGTGATGGCGCGGGCGTACTTGCCGACGGTGCGGCGGTCCAGGCCGAGCTCGCGGGCCACGGAGCTGTGGCTCCGGCCGGTGCGGGTCAGGGCTTGGACCGCGTCGAACAGACTCTGGGCATGGCGCCCGGCCCGGCTGCCCGCCGCGGTGTTCTCGGTGGTCTTCTCGGCGTGGGGTTGATCATCCTCGCGGACCGTTGGTAGGGCTGCGGGCAGGCAGCTGGGCGGCCCGCGAGCGTGACGTCGGCGAGGCGCCGTGCGTAGCGGCTGTGGCACCACTCGCTGAGCTGGCCACATCCCGTGCATCCCGCCGGTTCACCGGATCTCGTGCGGGCACGGACCGCCACCAAAGCATCGGAAACCTCAACCGAGACGACCTGCACATCAGACAACTGCGGTAACAGACTGACCAGTTCAACAGAGCACAATCACAGGCTGCCCGTCCTGCGGACCCACCGACCATGACACCCAGATGATCTCCGGCTACGAAAATCTTGCCAGAGCCACATTCGGTTGTACGCCGACACCTGGCGGCGAAGCAGTCACTCAGTCGGGCTCCCGGGTACCAAGACATGCCAGAATCAGCGGATGGTGCTTGCAGGGGAGTTCTTCCTTGCTGAAGACAACGAGTCAGCAGTGCGGGTAGGGCCGCGCAAGAGCCATGATTTTCCTGCCGTGCTGTGTGACGGCATCTATCCGGATGACGCAGTTCCGAGGTGGGAAGCTCTGTTCACGGGGGCTGAGAGCCCGCTCCGGTACGTGGTACCCATGGCCAACGATGGCTGCTTCACTGTCTTCGCTGTTCCGCAGACGCTCTCGACGGCCTTGGCCAGCGCAAGTGCGGATCAGCTCGGAACTACCGCTCTCACGTGGGCCAAGACCGTCTCCGAGACAGGCGATGAGATTGGACCGGACAGTGCCGTCGATCTCCTTGAGCGCCTGTCAGCCCTAGCCATGAGGCGTGCGGAGAGAGGCCCGAGCCTGTACTGCTGGTACTTCGCGCCCTGACCTCATCCCGCTGACATTCCTGTAGTCGTGATCCCAGCCCTCACTGGAACGGCACGAGCGGCTTCTCGCCCCGGCGCACCTGGAGTGATCGGCCGGACAGGTCCTTAGGGCCGCCACGGCGTACCCGCACGATTTGAGGCCCGCCATCATCCGGGTCGGGGCGGTGTCGATCGTGGCAAGCGCGAGCGTGGCGCCCGCCAGGAGGGCAGCGACCACGGCCGCGCCGGAGATCATCATTCGCATGCCCCAGCCAACCCGGGCCCCCGGACGGACGCCACGGCCATCACCACCCCGATGAGGAACGGTCGGCCCTTGAGCCGCACGGTGGCCCGGTCACGGCGTCGCGGCCCCCGGGGGCACCGGCGCCACCGGTTCCGGAACGGGCCCTTCGAGCGCTCCCCTTCCCCGGAACCGCTCACGCAGGGGCGGCGGGGCGGGTCAGGTGTGTGCAGCGGATGCCGTCAGCGGGATGCGACTCCATGACCGGTTCGGCAGTGTGGCCGTGCTCGGTGCAGTAAGGGGTGGGGAGCAGGAGTCGGCATGGGAACGCTGTGTAGGGAGGGACAGAGGCGGGGGGCCGGGCGCTGTCTGCTTGGCGGTGCCGGGGGTGCGCGGTCTCAGCGGGCGGGTTGCAGGGTGGGGTTGAGGGTGAGGCGGTTGTCGGTGGGGTGGTGGCCCTCAGGGCTGAAGGGCGGAACGGCGGCGGGGATGCAGTCGGCGATGAGCAGGCAGTCATGGTGGCGGTCTTCGGCGGTGGCGGCGATCAGGGGTTCGCCGTCGGGACCCCAGATGCCGGAGTTGCCCTGGTACTGCCAGGCGCCGGCGGGGACCTGTTCCCAGCCGCGGCGGTTGGCGTAGGCGATGAACAGGCGCCAGATGCTGGCCATGGCGGGGATGATGTGGCGGGTGGCATCCTGGTAGGGGACCTGGCTCATGGTGCCGTCGGCCAGGCGGAAGTGCCCGTCGGCGGCGGTGGGCCCGAGCACGACCTGGGCGCCGTGCCCGGCCAGGTACTGGTACAGCGGCGGGAACTCGCACTCGTAGCAGTTGAGCACGCCGACCCCGATGCCGTTCAGGCTGACCACGGGCGGCAGGTCCTGCCCGAAGGAGTAGTTGCGCCGCTCGGCGGCCCCGTACAGGTGAGTCTTGCGGTAGTTCGCCGCCACCAGCCCGTCCGCGGCGATCACGCTGATCGAGTCGTAGAAGTCGGTCCCGTCGCGTTCGGGGTAGGGCAGGACCACGGCCAGGGCGTTCTCCTTGGCCGCCAGCCGCGCACGCTCGACCGAGGGGCCCTCGCGGTGCTCGGCCAGCTCACGGCACTGCTCGGGGCCGATCGCATAGCCGGTGGTGTACTTCTCCGGGAAGACCACCACCTGACAGCCGTAGTCCGCCGCCAGCGCGGCCACCTCGACCAGACGCTCCAGGTTCTGCTCCACCGCCCGCCGGCTGCCGACCGGGCCCTGGCCCTGGTAGAGCGCCACCCGCAGCCCTTCGCCGACAGCGGGCGCGTCACGCGAGGCAGAGCGGAACACGATACGGACAGGCTGAGTCATCAACAGCAGATCCCTCGGTGAAGGGCGGCCCGGGCGACCGCCACCAGCAAGAACGACTCACCCCGCCCCCGGACACCAAGATCCTCATCCGGCCCGGATCGGACCGGACGTCACAGACACCGACTTCCGGAGCCCTCCGGCTCAGGGACAGCTCGAAGCCGGGTCGTCGTGGACGAGAGCGCAGATCATCTGCTCGCCGCGCCGGTCGTCCGGATAGGTCCTGCGCAGTTCGGCTTTGAAGTCGTTCCACTGGCGGACGGTTTCGGCGGTGGCTCCGGAAACGGCACGGGCGAAGTTGTCTCCGGTCCTTGAGCGGCGGGACGCGGCGGTGTCCTTGTTCAGGTGACGGTTGTGCGTCACACGGCCGGCGCAGTCGGCGGACTTGACGCCGGTGGAGTCGAAGTCGGAGTAGCAGCCGGTCGTGAGCTCCTCGGGTACGAGGGCTCGTGCCTCCCTGGTCCAGTCGGCGTCCTCCATGCGGCTGTAGCGGCCGATGGTGAAGAAGGGGACGGCATCGGTACGTGCGAGTCCGGGAGGGTTGTCGAGGCCGACCGGGCCGGGGCGGGCCGGTCGGACCAGTTCGAGTGGGTGTGGAAGTCCTGGAGCTGGTGTCAGCCGCGGCCGAGTTGTTCCAGCACCTCGCACTTGGCCCGGTCGGAGGTCTCCTTCCATGTGCACGGGGAGGACAGGTCGCTCTGATCGGCCCGGACCCTGCCGTGTCCGTCGACGAGGCCGTCGGCCGCCTGGATCGCGTTCCGGAAGCGGGCGACGGAGGTGCGGACGCAGGCGAGCAGCTCGGTGGTGGCTTCGTCCCGGCTGCGGGGATAGCGCGAGGCGCGGCGTGGGGCGAGGTAGTCGGCGTTGTCGCAGTGCAGGGGGCCGATCAAGAAGTACCCGCCGTGGTCGTTGGCGTTGATCGCCCCGTCCTCGGCATCCGCCATCGTGGAGAGTGTGCCCGGTTCCCAGGGCAGGGCCGCCCGTGTGATGTCCTCGTGGTTGCCACCGGTGAAGGCATGCGCGGGTGTGGGCGGTGCGATGGCCAGGACCGTCACGAAGGCGACCGTGATGGCCGTTCGCGCCACGCCGAAGGCTGGACGGTACGCCATGCGACGCTCCAGTCGCGAGGAGGGAACCGAAGCCTCTCGGTGCCCCAGCGATGGTCGTGCTTCCGACGGAGTCGAACGTCTGTGAGCGATTCTATCGAGTGGAGTGCCGCGCCGAGTGGGAAGAGCGATTCCGCCGAGCCCGGACGAAGCAGCACCGACGGAAGGCCGATGCAGACAATGCCCGATGGCTCACCCAGGGGTGAGCTGTTTAGGTAGAAGGAGAGGCCCCACACGGCAGAACCGGGTGGCCGTGAGCGCCGTTTGGACTCATTGAAGCTCGCCGGCTCCCCTGGGACGCTGCCCGCGTCCCGTGCGGGAGGCCAGCCGGTCGCTCTTTGTGGCAGCTGTGCCGCCCCGGCATCCATCGGCCGGCCGCTGATTCCACGGCTTTGTCACCGACGCGCCCAGGACCGTCGCTTCTGGGCGGATATCACGCCTGACGCGTCCTTTAGGACGACGGACGTTCGACCCGCCCCGAGCCTCACCGGTGCACTCCCTGCCTTCGACGGAAGATGGCAAGCGATCTCGTCCGCCGCTTCCAGCCTCCCGCTACCTCATGGGTTGCGTGCGACGCGCCAGGTCATCGCTTCTGTCGTCGCTTTCAGGAGGCATCTCATGGACCCGTGGGCATGGGTGGCGGCGGGCGTGGTGGTCGCCTGTTACGCGGCACTGTCACGACGGATGTCCCAAACCGTGGTGTCCGGGCCGCTGCTGTTCGTGGCGGTCGGACTGGCCATCGGCCCCCTCGGCCTGGGACTGGTCGAGGAGGAGGACGGCGGCGTGGAGCCGGTCCGGGCGCTGCTGGAGAGCGCGCTGGCCGTGGTGCTGTTCACCGACGCGGCGGCGATCAAGGGAAGCGAGCTGCGCCGGGAGAGGTTTCTGCCGTTGCGGCTGCTGGTTGTCGGCCTGCCGTTGACGATGGCATTGGGGTGGCTTCTGGCCTGGCCGCTGCTGCCCGGACTCGGGGTGTGGGAACTGGCGCTGGTCGCGATCATCCTGGGCCCCACAGATGCGGCGCTCGGCCAGCAGGCGATCTCGGATCGCAGGGTGCCCGCGCTGGTACGGCACGGTCTGGACGTCGAGTCCGGCCTGAACGACGGGTTGGCACTGCCGTTCTTCGTGCTGGCGGTGGCGGCGGCAGCCGGCGGCCACGGAGCACAGGGGGTCGGTGAGACGTTCCTGCGTGCCTTGCTGCTGAGTTCGGCGATCGGCTTTGCCGTGGGCTGGGCGGTCGCGCGTCTTCTGCGGTGGTCGGCCGCGCGGGCATGGACCGCCCACGGGTGGCGCCAGCTGGCATCGCTGGCCGTCCCGCTCATCGCCTATCCCTTGGCTGTGGAAGCACAGGGCAGCGGATTCATTTCCGTCTGGGTCGCCGGATTGGCGTTCGGCAACGTGCTGCGAAAGCTTGCTGCCTCTGCAGATGCTGGTGTCTCGGACGTGGGAGAGGGCGCGACGGCGTTCACCGAACGTCTCGGACTTCTGCTCGCGTCGTTGAGCTTCCTGGCCTTCGGCGCGGCCGTGCTCGGACCGGTGCTGGAACACCTGACGTGGCAGATGTTCGTCTACGCGGTGCTGAGCCTGACCGTCATCCGCATGGTTCCCGTCGCGGCAGCCCTGCTGGGCACCGGCCTGCGCCCGCCGACCGTCGCCTACATCGGCTGGTTCGGACCCCGGGGGCTCGCCTCGCTCGTGTTCGGCCTGCTCGCCGTGGAAGAACATCTCCCCGGGAACCAGGTCCTCGGCGGCGCGGTGGCAATGACGGTCGCCCTGAGCGTGTGTCTCCATGGAGCCACCGCTCCTGTGCTGGGAGGCCGCTATGGCGCCTGGTACGCCAGAGCCCGTGCCGTCGACCCCGCTCTCCGAGAACACGCGGACGTGCCCGCAAACGGTGTCCGCCCACCTCGGGGCGGCCCGGATGCCGCCTAGTACTCCAGCCGTAGATCGTGATCTTCATGCTTCAGCGGCTTGCCGCTGGAAATGGCTGGAACGCGGTCTTCTTGTCGAGCCCGGCGGCCTGGCAGCGGTCGGGCTCGGACGTCCACGAGCGCGGGACGTACAACTCCCGGTCGACCGCGGCGTGACCGCGACGACCCGCGTAGACGAGATAGACGGCGACCTGGGCGTTCTCAATTCTGCCCGCGGTCCCGGTGTACTGGCGCTGGACGCCGACCGTGCTGGTGCCCTTCTTCACGTCGCCGGTCTCGTCGACCACCAGCACCGCCTGGTCGTCGTGCAGGTGCTCTACCACGTACCCACGCAACGTCGTCGCGGACGGCATCGGCGTCCCACTTGGCCCGGCCGAGCAGGTGCTGCATCCCGTCCGGGGTAGCGTCCCCAACCCATTCGGCGATGGTCCAGCAGTTCTTGCGCGGCAGATCGGACAGGAGGCCGAGCACCAGGCGCCGGGCCCGACGCCTGGGCTCGATTCGCTTGAAGCGGCCCGCGATTCGAGTCATGAGACCCACGAAGGACTCCTGCCAGCGGGCGGGGTCTACGCTGGGCGCCGAGGCTCGCGCTTCATCATTGATTGTCCACACAACAGGAAATGATCAAGCGCAGCTTCATCCTCGTTCGCGCCATCGAACCCAGTAGTCGACCCCGTCGACCCGGTAGCGGCCCCCACCGTCGAACCGCCACTCGGCAACCAGCAGCTTCGCATCTGCCGGCGCTTGGCGGTATGGGGTGAGCTGTGCCGTCAGCTCGTCATACCGGGGGTCGATACCTCCATGACCAGGATGGCGGTCGATCCCGGCGGTTCCCTCTTCGTAGCAGTCGTTCCACGCGACGAAGATCGCCCACTGTTCACGCTCCAGCGCGACCAAGGTCTCGTCCGCTGGCCACACGAAGTACTCATCCGGTGCAACGGAGAAGTCCACGTCGTGGCACTGGAAGTAGTGAGGGCACCCCATCGACGTCGACAAGCCCGTCGCGAGGACCGTCGTACCACTCCAACTCGGCATATACGTGCTCGAATCCGTCCGCGACCAGCCGCCGTTCGTCCCAGATCTCACCCACGCGTGCAGGCTACCGGCGACCAGCCCGGCACGGACATGAAGATCACAATCTACGGCTGGAGTACTAGTTCCGGTCGCGCTGGACAGGCCGATGGCCTCACCGGTACAGACTTCTTTGGCACGCGATCAAAATTCCCTGTCACAGGAACATATCCCGGCCCCTGTTGCGAGGCGGCCCTCGCCACAGCGGCCGGCTCGCCGACCATGCCCACGGAAGGCCGGCCAGCCCGCGGCATCGGGCTGGGCGTCCATGTCCCTCGTGGAACGCTTGGCCGCTACCGCGAGGCCTCGCGGGGGGCCAGGCGAAGACCACTCCAGTCCTTGCCTGCGCTGACGGAACCGACCTGCAGAAGACCGGTCGCCGATGTGGCCACGTGGATTACTTCGGAGTCGATGTACTTTTCGCGTCCGGTCTTGGGTGTCAACAGCCAGAGCGGAGCGCCGTCTTCGACCAGACCGCTTGCGTCGCCCAGGACGTCAGCGAGACGTTCGTTATCGTCGCGAAACCAGATGATCACGGCATCGACGAGATCGGCGTACTCCTCGTCGACCAGTTCCTTGCCTGTCACTTCTTTGATGGCTTCTCGAAACTGCTGATCCGTGTCTTCGTCGTAGCCGAATTCCTGGACGACCTGCCCCGGCTGGAAGCCCAGCCGGGCGGCGAGGTCGGTTCGTTCTTCGGCGAGGATGAGCGCGGCGAGGCCGGCGGCTTCGCGCACGTCCTCGTGACTGTCCTGCAGGCAGGGCGCGACGGCTCGATAAAGCATCGGGCGCAGGTCCCGGAAGGCCGCCAGCGTGGTGTCGTGGGTGAGGAAGCCAGGGAAGTACTGCTCGGTGCGGTCGACGATCTCGTCGGAGGCGTCGTAGGCCGTGGAAACCAACCAGTTCAACAATGTCGCGCGGATGGGGACGTTGCGATACGGCCGGAGGGCCATGGCCGCCGGGTGGGTGAGGATGCCGGCGACATACATGGCGACGGGGGCTGTGGCTTCGTAGATGCTGTTCTGGTGGCCGACCAGCTCACTCAGTTCCGACAAAGCGGTGACCTGCACCTTGGGATCAGGCTCCAGCAACCGTGCCAGGACTTTGGGAAGGCACTCACCGTTCCCGACAGCCGTCTGGAGCGAACCCCAATCAGTCTCCGCTAGGACTACCTGATACGGCGGCAAGTCAGGCTCGCGGGGCGCCCCGGCCTTGGAGCTGCTGTGGTTCACAGGCCAAACCTAGACCAGACTTCTGACACGATTCCCGTGCGGGCCAGTTAGAAGCCGCTGTCCTTCCGAGAGTGACGGGTGCGTTTGCACAGGTCAGGCATAGGGTCGGTGTTTCGGCGGCAGAGACGAGGTGTTGTGTCGTCCCGGCGGTGGAGGTGCCGGGATGCCGTCAGTAGGGCCTCCTGGTGTGCTCAAGGTCTCGACAACCCCGAGCTGCACCAGAGGCTCTGTCTTCATGCACGGACAGACCGAAGATCGCCCGACCGAGCCGCCGCATTCGAACCCATGCTCACCAAGATCGGTACGACAACGGCTTCTAAGCCTTCAACAACACCCAGTGAGAAAGGCTGCAAGTTCGCCGGGGCCCCCTCTCGTTCACGCACGGCTTCCCAGTTCGATGCTCGGCGCGGTGAAGGGGGTGTGGTGGTCTCCCTCGTCGCCGACAAGCTCCGTTCCCGACGGACTCCAGGCGTCCGGGCAACCGGCAGCTGATCATGCCAGGACGAAGCGGTAGTTCTCAGTTCGAGCGTGATCGCGAGCGATGGGCCAGACACACAGGGTGCTGCGGTCGGTGAACCAGACGGTCCCTGGACACCGCGGGTGGGTCAGGCGTGAGGACCAGGTTTGCCTGACCCTGTCGGCCGCGCCTCTGACCCACAACATCGGCGAGGTCGACCGGCTGCTGACCTACTGGGGCGGCGAGGCATCTGCCGGCAGCACTGCGAGGGCTCCCCCGCTCTCGCCGCGAAGCTCCGAAGCCTGGGACTCCCCTCGGTCGTCACCGCCCTCCTGGACTTCGCCACCCCCATCCAGGAGCGGCACAGCGTCTTCAGGTCCCTCATCCACGTCTTCGTCGGCAAGACCCTGGGCCACGAACTGGCCGACGCCGACGTCCTCTACAGGTCGCCGATCCCACCCCAGCGAATCGAGTCCATCGGACGCCGACGCTTGTGTCGACACCCCGAGGACATAAGCGAAGGCCTGCGCGACTACCGTCGCACTCCACCCTGGTCCCGTAACCGCGGCCAGGAAACGCAGCGCGGCCCCACTGGTACGGCGGCTGCGGCCGTCACGGCCTCGACGCCGGCCGGGGCTTCACGGTGTGGGCGGACCCGTTTGCACGGTGTCGGTGTGTCGAAGTTCTGCGAGCAGTTCACTCTGTCCGGCCAGAAGTTCGGTGAGAATGCGTCGTGCGGCGCGAAGGAGTTCCGCCACGTCACCGCCAGCGAGCGCGTAGGTGACGGTGGAGCCGTCACGGACGGATACCACGATGCCGGACCGGCGCAGCACCGCGAGCTGTTGCGAGAGGTTGGACGGTTCGATGTCGATCTCGTTCAGGAGTTCGCGGACGGGTACCGGGCCGTTCTGGAGCAGTTCGAGGACGCGGATCCGGGCGGGGTGTCCGAGCATGCGGAAGAACTCTGCCTTGGCCTGGTACAGCGGCACCTGCATGCAACAACACTCCCACCCGGGTACGACGATTCCAAGGGCTGCCGACCAGACCTGCCGGTTCTCCGCGCCCAGCTCCAGCCATTCTCCCGCTTCCCGACTCCGACATGCCCCCGACTGATCATGTTCAGATGTGTCGAGTTGAAGAACCTTTCAACTCATGGGCATGCGAGACCGAGGGTGGAAGAACGACTACAGCTCCAGTTCCGCCTCGATGCGCTTCAGTTGATGCCTGGCCATGGCCAGATTCGCCCTAGCCTTGTCCAGGACGAGGTACAGGAACAGACCGTTGCCCCTCTGACCCCCGAGCAGCCGAATGAGGTGGTACTGACTCCCGAGAGTGATCAGCACGTCCTCAATGTCGTCCCTGAGGTCCAGCATCTCCATCGTGCGGACCTTCGCGCGGATCACGTCGGTGTTCCCCGCCGCGGCCACCGACAAGTCCAGGTTCTTGCCCCCTCCCAGCGTTCCCAATGCCATGCCGCTCGTGTAGTCGACCAGCGCGACCCCCAGACTCCCCTCGATCGAGGTCATCGCTTCCTTCAGAGACGTCTCCACAGTCAACATCGTTACTCGCTCTCCATGTTCGCGACGGCCCGGCCACCCTCGTGCGGCGGACGGATCTTGAGCGCAGACGCTACACACTGTCCGCAAGGACTTCAGGAACACCGGAGAATCCGGCCGTAAAAAGACCTCTCAGCCGAGTGGCACCGCTGTCGGACGGCATTAGCCCGTAGGCGATCAGCTCGTCCCGGTCGAGTGGCACCGCGAGGCCGGCGGCCTGCCCCGTGCCGAGGCCAAGCACCGGGTCAGGTCGCATCCGCGGCGCGCAGGGCCCGCGCCAGCCAGTCCAGCTCCTCGGTCGCGTCGGGGGACGGCTTCTGGCCGCGCACACAAGCGACGAGCCTGCGGTAGCGCTCCGCTTCTGCCTCGATTCCGGCTTCCAGGCTGCGCAGTAGGGCGGCCCGGTCGGTGTCACCGAACAGCTCGGACAGCAGCTCGGCCGCTGCCGTCCCCTCGGGAGCGACCCCGCCCATTCTGGCCTCCGCGGCGGTCTGCACGATCTGCTTGGCCCACCAGATGGACGCCTCGGGCGGCCCCGCCCGGGTGCGGGCGTGTCGAGCTCCATCCAAGTGCCCAACCGGGCGCGGAAGCCGGGGTCCGCACCTGTTCGGCCAGTTCGATCCAGGCGTCGACCTGCCCAGGTGTGGGATCGTCGGGCAATTCGATGCCGTAGGTGCGTATGCGGTCGCGCAGAAGCGGGTCGTCGAGGCCGCCGAACACCTCTTCCTTGAGCTCGTCGATGATCTGCTTGCGCTCGGCGGCGGAAAGCCGCGCCAACCGGTTCATCAGTGTTGTCTCCTCGACGGTCGAACCCCGTTGCGCCACAGTGGACAGGACGGCCCGGCTCACCTCGAGTGAGCGGATCTGCGCGTCGAGCGCGGCCACATGCGCGTCGGCGACCTCGGCGACCGTGCTGCGGCCGCTCAGGACGCGGCACACATCGTCAGGCCCGAGGCCCAGCTCCCGCAGGGTGCGGACCAGCTCGACGCGGGCCACGGACTCGGCGTCGTACAACCGGTAGCCGCCGACGGAGCGGGCCACTGGCGGCACCGCCACCACCCCTCCCAGTACGAGCCGCCGCATCCGCCGGCGCCTTCCGGGCGGTTGCGGCGCAGGAGGGGTACGAGGGCGTCGGCCATGGCGGTGCAGCGCGGATCCTGCGCGTACTAGGACTTGTCCGGCCGATCATGTGACTGCGCCGCACCTGAGTCGTTGATGTGGGCCTGGGGCGGGGCGATCTGAGTGATGCCGAGTGGGAACGGCTGCGGCCGTTCCTGCCGGTCAGCAACAGGCGTTGTTGCAGGTGGCGGGACTACCGACAGGTGATCGACGGGATTCTGCACCGAGTGCGGACCGGTGTGCAGAGGCGTGACCTGCCCGAGCGGTTCGGAGCGTGGAAGACCGTCTATGAACGCCACCGGCTGTGGTCGGCCGACGGGACGTGGGAGCGTCTGCTCCAGCAGGTCCAAGCCGCAGCCGACGCGGCAGGTGAGATCGACTGGGACATCTCGGTCGACTCCACCATCGTTCGTGCGCAGCAGCATGCGGCGGGCGCCCGCACCAACCCACCGCCGGCGTCGGCCCGGCTCAAAGGGGGCCGAAAGGCCAGAACATCAGGACGAAACACCGTGGCAGAGCCTCGTCGCCCGCCTGGTGGAGGTGGTGCGGGAGGTGAGGGCCTGGGCCGTTCGCGCGGCGGGTTCACCACCAAGCTCCATCTGAGCGCGGACGGCCGCTGCCGACCGCTGTCCCTGATCGTCACACCAGGTCAGCGGGCAGACTGCACCCAGTTCAAGCCGGTCCTGGAGAAGATCCGCGTCCCGAAGCTCGGGCCGGGCAGGCCCCGCAAGAAGCCGACAGCGTTGCCGCCGACAAGGCATACAGCAACCGGCCCGTCCGGATCTACCTGCGGCGCCGGGGCATCCGGCACACGATCCCGGAGAAGACCGACAGTCAGGCCGCCCGCCAGCGCAGAGGCTCACGCGGCGGACGGCCACCAGGCTTCGACGAAGAGCGCGGTACAAGAAGCGCAACACCGTCGAACGGGCCATCAACAAGCTCAAGCACGCCAGAGCCGTCGCCACCAGATATGACAAACGTGGCTACGTCTACCTCAGTACCGCAACCGCCGCGGCGCTGGCCATCTGGCTCAGGACGTGAACCACCGCAAGAGCAGACAGTAGAGTGACCTGCCGAGATCACCACTTCGAAAGAAGAGTCATGCCCCGCAAGACGGCGGCTGCTCTGCGTCTGGACGCTGTCTGCCGGTCCCATCTTCAGGACTACCGGCGCCGGTCCTCACAGTTCTCACCCCATACGCGTCGCCAGGCGGCCCGGTTCGAGGCCGAACGCGGCCTTCCCGTCCAAGCGGTCGAACAGGCTGTCCGTTGCTGGCGGGGCTTCGTGCGCCGTCCGGGATGGCCGCTCTACCTGCCCGAACCGCATCTGCCCGGCTATGACGTCTGGGACGACCGCCTCCTGATAGAGCGAGCCATCGGCGCTCTCGACAGACGAGCAGCCCGGGAGATCGCGTCGGCCGTCAAAGAAACCGACGCCGACTTCCTGGCACGAACTCTGCCCGACCCTCACGCTCCAAATGACTGGCCGTGGTGGCGTCGCAGATGCCAGGACCTGGGCGACATCATGCACGTTCCATCACAGGCGCATGATCGGCCGGATCCTAGCTTGATCTTTAACCTGTGCGGCGGGGCCGTGGGGTGGTCGACTTCTTCTTCCGGGACGTGGTGGTGCCCGTCTTGTGGACTGTGTGGACGTCGTGGCGTGGGGCGGGCCGGGTGTTCTTTCGCCCGGATGGCCTGCCGGGTCCGGGGCGGACAGATTTCGGTGCCTGGGCGGGGCAGGCGGTCCTCGGGCGGATGTGCCGAAAGTCGCGGCGGACACGTGCGGGCGTGAGCCTGTCCGCGGGAACGGGCCTCTCCCAGGGACGGCGCCGGTCGGCCGCCAGCGGCCGGGCCAGTCGCAACTGGGTGTAGGCGGCGAGGATCAGCCAGGTCCAGCGGTCGGCCGCCTCAGGGGTGCGGATCTTCGGGCAGGTCCAGCCGAGGGTCTGCTTGAACAGGCGGAAGGTGTGCTCGATGTCGAAGCGCCGCAGATAGGCCTGCCAGAGCCGGTCGGTATCTGCTGCGGTGGCGTCGGTGCCTGACCACCACAGCCAGACCGGCTTCGGGGTGGCTCCGCTGGGCAGGTGCTCGATGTCCAGGCGGATCACGGTCCCCTCGACGATGGGGAGGGTGGCGTCGGCCGCGGCCCAGGACGAGCGGTGGGTGAGCTTGGGGTGGAGGCGGTCCCAGGACCGGGCGAGGGCGGTGCCGTAGAGGCGAGTGTCGGTGACGGTTTCGGTGTCCGGGGTGCCCCAGGTGTCGGGCTGTCCGAAGACGAACTCGCCGCCGTGCCGGGGCGGCCGGCCCCTGGTGTGAGGCTCCCGCGGCGGGGCCGGCCGACGCAGGACGCGGTCCGAGCGCATCCGGGCCAGCACCTGCACCGGCAGGTCCCGCAGCAGGTGGGCCAGGCGGGGCGCGTCGTATCCGGCGTCCGCGATGATGAGGACGTCCGGGTTCCCGGTCTGCCGCTGACCTGCGGCGATCAGTCGCTCGACCAGGTCGCGCAGCTGCCGGGCGGTGACGGTGGCGGTGTCGTCCCCGGGCGCCAGACGCAGCGCGTCCAGCGGCGCGGTCCACGAACTGCGGCCGGGCTCCAGCGCGCAGACAATCGAGTAGGGCCAGCCGGGAACCGGGATGTGCTGGTCCTTGCCCCGGCCATAGGTGTGGCACAGGATCCGCTGCGGCGAGGTGTGGGCGTCCGGCCGCAGCCAGCAGGTGACGTCGACGGCCAGGACCAGCCGGCCGTCCGCCGAGCGGGGCAGCGGCACCGAGACCAGGGCCCGTCGCATCCGGTCCGCGTCGACCTGACCTCGGGCGAGGGCGGCATAGAGGCCGCCGTGCCCGCGGCGGTGTTCACCCACCAGTGACAGCTCGGCCAGCGACTTCACCGGCCCGTCCCCGCACAGAACCGCATCCGCCAGCTCGAACAGGGCATCCGAACGAGCGGTGAGACAGGAGTAGAACTCGCCCCGGAAGCGTGACAGTTCGGCCAGCGGCTCTCGCCGGGCATCGTGATGCTGCAGACTCATCCTCACGGCCTTCGTGCTGGACGTGTGTGTTCCTTGGTCGGAGCACATGTTCAGACGAAGGCCGCTTCCGCGTACGGCGGATACCGCACCGAGTGATCAAGTACGACGCACCGTTCGAGGAGCGGCTTCTACCGGCGGCGTAGAGATCCGGGCCCACAACGAGTGGACCAGTCACCGGCCGGCGACAACCGCTCTCCCCTGGCCCGCACGACGACAAGCCTGCCGTCTTCGAAAGCGATTCGATCACCGGCAGCCAGGAAGAGCGGGCTCGCCAGCTCGAAGGCATAGCCGTCATCGGTCTCGAGGTCCTTCACCAGCACCAACCGCGAGGTCGGCGTGGCTCCATCAGCTACCAGGCGCATGCCGAGATGGTCCCACGCGGCCTGAGATCACCTCGACCCTATTCAGCGGCTGGCCAACGGCCCAACGTTAAAGATCAAGCTAGAGCGTGTCTCCTTGATTCACTTGTCGGTTGATCGGATATGTCCGTCCGATTAGTGATCGCTGATGCGATGTGGGGCCGGATCAAGCCGTTGATGCCGGCCGATCCGGTTCGCGGTCGACGGTGGGCCGATCACCGTCGCACCCTGGAAGCCATCGTGTGGAAGTACCGCACCGGCTCGCCTTGGCGGGACCTGCCAGACGAGCGCGGCTCGTTCCAGACCGCTCACAAACGGCTTCTTAGAGGTCGTTTTCATCGGTAATGCCCGCGTATCAGCCAGTTCTTGAGGCGTCGGACGGTGGTGCGGGTGAGGCCGTGGAAATCGTCGGTATCAGCGGGGCTTGTGGGGTTGCGGGTGGGGCGGAAGGCGGCGCAATCCTGTTTCATCCCAGGGTGCCCGGCCTTCGTAGTCATGTGCTTCCACTGCCGCTGCCGTGCGCCTGGGCGCATTCGGCTCGTGGCGGTACGCCGGAAGCATGACGAAGCGACGTCCGTATCCGAGTGACCT
>NZ_JBITBZ010000022.1:0-36597 GCF_044452745.1 Streptomyces sp. NPDC051822
CTGGCGTTGATTTTTGGCACGCTGTTGAGTTCTCAAGGAACGGACGCTTCCTTCGTACTCACCCTCTCGGGCTTTCCTCCGGGCTTCCCTTCGGTCTTTCATTTTCCTGCGTTTCCGACTCTATCAGATCTCTCCGACCCGATTTCCTCGGTGCTTTCCGGTCCCTTTCGCTTTCGCTTGGGGGCCTTTCGGCGGTTCCGACTTTATCAGAATCATTTCGGCCGACCTAATCGGTGACTTCTGTGATTCGGATGGAATCGGAGTGACTCCGTGGAATCGAATTCCTGACCGGAGTGAGTGAGACTCTAGTTGGTCGCCACCGAACTGTCCAGTTCCCAGGCAACCGTTCAAATCTACCTCCCCACAGCAGCCGCGTCAACAGCTTTTGTGGGCACCGGAAGACACTAACAGGTTGGCGGGGTCGTACGCACATCAGGCGGCGGTGGGCAGCTCAGCGCTGCGGTCCTGCTCTTCGAGGTCCCCCTGGGCGCCGGCGCGGGAGGCTCGGCCGCCGAGGACGTAGACGTACGCCAGGAAGGCCAGCTCAGCGAGGATGCCGATGGTGATGCGGGCCCAGGTGGGCAGGCCGGACGGGGTGACGAAGCCTTCGATCAGGCCCGAGACGAAGAGGACCAGGGCAAGGCCGATGGCCATGCCGACGGCGGCCCGGCCCCGCTCCGCCAGGGCCGCGCGCCGGGTCGTGGGACCCGGGTCGATGACCGTCCAGCCGAGGCGGAGGCCGGTGCCGGCGGCCACGAAGACTGCGGTCAGTTCGAGCAAACCGTGGGGAAGGATCAGGCCCAGGAAGACGTCGAGGCGGCCGGCCGAGGACATCAGGCCGATGGCTACGCCGACGTTCAGCATGTTCAGGAAGAGGATCCAGAGCACCGGGATGCCGAGGAAGGCGCCCAGGACCAGACACATGGCGGCGGCCCGGGCGTTGTTCGTCCAGACCTGGGCGGCGAAGGAGGCCGCCGGGTGGCTGGAGTAGTACGTCTCGTACTGGCCGCCCGGGCGGGTCATCTCGCGGAGTTCGACGGGGGCGCCGATGGCGGCCTGCACCTCCGGGTGCGTACCGATCCACCAGCCGATGAGCACCGCGAGCAGGGTGGAGAGGACGGCCGTGGGGATCCACCAGTGACGTGAGCGGTAGACGGCTGCCGGGAATCCCGTGGTGAGGAAGCGGGCCGCGTCACGCCAGGAGGAGCGGCGGGTGCCGGTGACGGTGGCGCGGGCGCGGGCCACGAGCTGGGTGAGCCGGGCGGTCAGCATCGGGTCCGGGGCGCTGGACCGGACGATCGAGAGATGGGTGGCCGTGCGCTGGTACAGGGCGACGAGTTCGTCGGCCTCGGCGCCCGTGAGCTTGCCGCCCCGGCGCAGGAGGTGGTCGAGGCGTTCCCACTCGGCGCGGTGGGCGGTGACGTAGACGTCGAGGTCCATGATCGGCTGCTGCTCCAGGCATCGGCTGGGACGGGTCCGTACTGCTGCGGCGCGCTGCGGGTCAGCTTGGCAGACTGGCGTTCGGAGGGGTCGGGAAGGGCGGAGAAGGGTGGGTGCCGTGAGTGGGCTGGTGACGGGAGACGCCGTCGTACTGGAGTTGCAGCCCGCGCGGCTGCCGAGCCGGGCGTTGGCGGTGCTCATCGACCTCGTCGTGGTGGGGGCCGCGTATCTGCTGGTCGCGCTCGGGCTCGCGGTGGCCACCGCGTCCTTGGACGAGGCGGCCGTGATGGCCGTGTCCATCGCCTCCTTCCTGTTGATCCTGGTGGGGGCGCCGATCGCGGTGGAGACGCTGTCGCACGGGCGGTCGCTGGGGAAGATGGCCTGCGGCCTTCGCGTCGTTCGGGACGACGGGGGGCCCATCCGGTTCCGGCACGCGCTGGTGCGCGGGGCGATGGGGGTCGTGGAGATCCTGATGACCTTCGGGGTCGTCGCGTGTATCGCGTCGCTGGTGTCGGAGCGGGGGCGGCGGCTCGGGGACGTCTTCGCGGGGACCTTGGTCGTGCGGGAACGGATACCCGCGGCGCGGATGTCGGCCGTGCCTCCTCCTCCGCCGTGGCTGGTGGGGCGGTTCTCCGGGCTCGATCTCTCGGCGGTGCCCGACGCTCTGTGGCTGGAGGTACGGCAGTACCTGACGCGTGCGCGTGAGCTCGATCCCGCGGTGGGGCGGCGGCTCGCGGAGCGGCTGGCCGACGAGCTGGTGGCGCGGACCGGTACGCCTCCGCCGGCCGGGGTGCCCGCAGACGCCTACCTGGCGGGCGTGATGGCCGAGCGGCAGTCGCGGGAGGCGCGGAGGGCGTTCGTCTCGCACTCTGTGGCGGTCGGGGCGGTCGGGGCGGTCGGGGCGGTCGGGGCGGTCGGGGCGGTCGGGGCGGTCGGTACGACTGACGCGGCTGGCGCGGCTGGGGTGGGCGGGATGTCTGGTGTGGCTGGGGTTTCTGGGGTGCCGGGTGGTGTCGGGCCGGGGGGTTCTTCTCCAGCCGGTGCTGTGGCTCCTCCGCCCGCTACCGGGTTCGCTCCGCCCGCCTGAGCCTCAGGGGAAGACCGAGGGCGGCGTCTCCAGGGCTTCGAGTTCGATTCCGGGGGCCGCGAGGACCACGTCGCCGGCGATGTGGACGGTGTGCCGTTCGCCGGTGTCCAGGGCGCTGACCTGGTACTCGTCCACCATCAGGGGGCCGTTGTCAGTGGCGTGCGCTTCACTTTTCAGCAGGGCCCAGGACTGGTCGAGCGTGAGGGGGGCGAGAACCGGGTCCGTGAAGGCGACGAGCCGGACACGGGTCTCGGGGGAAGCGGGGGTGAGACGCAGGAGTCGCGTGAGCGCGACGAGGAACGCCGGGGACGTGCCGGTGAAGGCGTGGGCGCGCACGCTGCCTTCGGTGGCATGAGTTCCGGTGGGGTCCGTGCGGACCCAGGTGACGCCGTCGAGGGCCGCGCCGCGGACCTGCCAGCCGGCGGCGTGGAGTTCGAGGCGGATGGGGCGACCTAGTTCGTCGACGGCCAGGTCGACGGAGCCGCGGTGGTCGCCGGAGGGGGTGGCGATCTGCGAGACGTAGCGCCAGCCGGAGGGGCCGGGGGCGCAGTGGAAGTGTTCTTCACCGAGGGGGGTGTGGTCGTGCGGGTCATGGAGCGAATATCGGCCGCGGGGCATGGGTCGGTCCTCGGGAGGGGGCGCTTCCGGCAGGGCTGAGCGGGGGCGGGACGGGGCAGGCCCCCCGGCACGGGGGTGCGGGGGGCCTGCCTGATCCTCTACGGGTGTCCGGAGCGGCGCCACGTCAGTGCGCGGGCACCGCCGGCCGGGGCGTCAGTAGCGGTAGTGGTCCGGCTTGAACGGGCCCTCGACCTCGACGCCGATGTAGGCGGCCTGCTCGGGGCGGAGGGTCGTCAGCTTGACGCCGAGGGCGTCCAGGTGGAGGCGGGCGACCTTCTCGTCCAGGTGCTTCGGCAGGACGTAGACGTCGGTCGGGTACTCCTCCGGCTTCGTGAAGAGCTCGATCTGGGCCAGGGTCTGGTCCGCGAAGGAGTTCGACATGACGAAGGAGGGGTGGCCCGTCGCGTTGCCCAGGTTGAGGAGGCGGCCCTCGGACAGGACGATGAGGACCTTGCCGTCGGGGTAGGTCCAGGTGTGGACCTGCGGCTTGACCTCGTCCTTGACGATGCCCGGGGTGTTGGCGAGGCCGGCCATGTCGATCTCGTTGTCGAAGTGGCCGATGTTGCCGACGATGGCCTGGTGCTTCATCTTGGCCATGTCGGCGGCCATGATGATGTCCTTGTTGCCGGTCGTGGTGATGAAGATGTCGGCGGTCTCGACGACGTCCTGCAGGGTCGTGACCTGGTAGCCGTCCATCGCCGCCTGAAGCGCGCAGATCGGGTCGATCTCGGTGACGATGACGCGGGCGCCCTGGCCGCGGAGGGACTCGGCGCAGCCCTTGCCGACGTCGCCGTAGCCGCAGACGACGGCCGTCTTGCCGCCGATGAGGACGTCGGTGGCGCGGTTGATGCCGTCGATGAGGGAGTGGCGGCAGCCGTACTTGTTGTCGAACTTCGACTTCGTCACGGCGTCGTTCACGTTGATCGCCGGGAAGAGGAGCGTCCCGGCCTGGTGCATCTCGTACAGGCGGTGGACGCCGGTGGTGGTCTCCTCGGTCACGCCGCGGATCTCGGACGCCAGCTGGGTCCACTTCTGCGGGTTCTCGCCGAGGGTGCGGTTGAGGAGACGGAGGATGTAGCCGTACTCCTCGCTGTCCGCGGTGGACGGGTCCGGGGCGGAGCCGGCCTTCTCGAACTCGACGCCCTTGTGGACGAGGAGGGTGGCGTCACCACCGTCGTCGAGGATCATGTTCGGGCCGCCGGTGGGCGTGTTCGGCCAGGTGAGGGCCTGCTCGGTGCACCACCAGTACTCCTCCAGGGTCTCGCCCTTCCAGGCGAAGACCGGGACGCCCTGCGGGTTCTCAGGGGTGCCGTTCGGGCCGACGGCGATGGCCGCGGCGGCGTGGTCCTGGGTGGAGAAGATGTTGCAGGAGGCCCAGCGGACCTCGGCGCCGAGGGCGACCAGGGTCTCGATGAGGACGGCGGTCTGCACGGTCATGTGCAGCGAGCCGGTGACGCGGGCGCCGGCGAGCGGCTGGCGCTCGGCGTACTCGCGGCGGATCGACATCAGGCCGGGCATCTCGTGCTCGGCGAGGGTGATCTCCTTGCGGCCGAAGACGGCCAGGGAGAGGTCGGCGACCTTGAAGTCCTGGTGGGTGGCAGTCGTCATGACTGGGCTGCTCCTCGTGTGATCGAGTGCGAGGGTCGGTTGGGGCGCCGGGCGCCACGGAGGGTTCCTGGGCATACGAATGCCCGGGGTTCTCCACGGTGCCGTCGTCGGAGGCCCTCTCTCCCTCGGCCGGTCCGTACGGACCGCCCGACCGCCATCAGCAGCGACGTCTGGCTGGTCACGAATCTACACCGGACGGCCCGGCGGGCCACAGTCCGCATCGGGCGCCACGACGGTCTCGGCGGCCCCTGCGGACGCACGAGACCCCCGGAACCTCTGGGTCCCGGGGGTCTGGTGACGGCGAAGGTCAGTGACCCGTGCCGTCCGGGGTCTTGGCGGGATTCTGGCCGTTCGACGCGGCCGTCTCGCTGTAGATGTCGGGCTCCAGGTAGATGACCCGGGCGATCGGGACGGCGGCGCGGATGCGCTCCTCAGCGGCGTTGATGGCGTGCGCCACGTCGGCGGCCGAGTCGTCGTGGCGGACGGCGATCTTCGCCGCGACCAGGAGCTCCTCGGGGCCGAGGTGGAGCGTACGCATGTGGATGAGGCGGGTGACGCGGTCGCCGTCGACGACGGCGTCCTCGATCTTCTGGACGTCCTCGACGCCGGCGGACTCGCCGAGCAGCAGCGACTTGGTCTCGGCCGCGAGCACGATCGCGATGACGATGAGCAGGATGCCGATGCAGAGGGTGCCGATGCCGTCCCAGACGCCGTTGCCGGTCAGCAGGGCGAGGCCGACGCCGCCGAGGGCCAGGATCAGGCCGACGAGGGCGCCGAGGTCCTCCAGGAGGACGACGGGCAGCTCGGGGGCCTTGGCGCGGCGGACGAACTGGGTCCAGGTCAGCCCGCCGCGGATCGCGTTGGACTCCTTGATGGCCGTACGGAAGGAGAAGGTCTCGGCGATGATCGCGAAGACGAGGACGCCGACCGGCCAGTACCAGGCCTCGATCTCGTGCGGGTCGTGGATCTTCTCGTAACCCTCGTAGATGGCGAACATGCCACCGACGGAGAAGAGGACGATGGAGACGAGGAAGGCGTAGATGTACCGCTCGCGGCCGTAGCCGAAGGGGTGCTGGGGGGTGGCCTCGCGCTTGGCCTTCTTGCCGCCGAGGAGCAGCAGGCCCTGGTTGCCGGAGTCGGCGAGCGAGTGCACGCTCTCCGCGAGCATCGACGACGAACCACTGAAGAGGTACGCCACGAACTTGGCTACGGCGATCGCCAGGTTGGCGGCGAGTGCCGCCACGATCGCCTTGGTTCCGCCTGACGCGCTCATGGGTGTAAGTGGTCCCTTCGTCGGTGCACCGGCTCTGTCGCCGCGGTTCGGCCGGTCATTGTTGCATCAGGCCACGACGGTGGCGCGGAAGACCGTCCCCGTACCGGTCAGCTCGACCGGCTCGCCCGCCGGCACGAAGACGGATTCGCCTGCGGCGAGGGCCGCTTCGCCCGCCGTCGGGCTTCCTGCGACGGCCAGGAGGATCTGCGGCGTCGGGCTGGTCAGGTCGGTCGGGGCTGCGCCCTCGGGCCGTACGAACCGGGACAGGCGGAACTCGTCGATCGGGATGTCGTAGACCTCCTCGCCCGTCGGGGAGGCCTCGGGGCGCAGGACGCTCGGGTCGGTCGGCTCGAAGCGGACCACGCGCAGGAGTTCGGGGACGTCGATGTGCTTGGGGGTGAGTCCGCAGCGCAGCACGTTGTCGGAGTTGGCCATGATCTCGACCCCGAGGCCGTCCAGGTAGGCGTGGGGCACGCCCGCGCCCAGGTAGAGGGCCTCGCCGGGCTGCAGCCGGACCCGGTTGAGCAGCATCGCGGCGAGGACGCCGGGGTCGCCCGGGAAGTGGTGGGCGAGGTTCGCGTACGGGGCGTGGTCGCCGCCGAGACGGTCGGCGGCGACGGCCGCCTCCGCGACGGTGTGCGCGGTCTCCTCCGGGTCGGCGGTCAGCAGGGCCGTCAGGACCTCGCGGAGCGCGGCCTCTTCGGGGTGCGCGTGGAGCAGGTCGACGTACGGCTTGAGCGAGTCGACGCCGAGCGCGGCGATGGCGTCGGCGGCCTCGGTGGGGGCGCGGAAACCGCACAGTCCGTCGAAGGGGGTGAGGGCGCAGATCAGTTCGGGCTTGTGATTGGCGTCCTTGTACGTGCGGTGCGGGGCGTCGACCGGGATGCCGGCGGCCTCCTCGGCCGCGTAGCCAGCACGCGCCTGCGCCAGGTCGGGGTGGGCCTGGAGGGAGAGGGGAGCGCCGGCGGCGAGCACCTTCAGGAGGAACGGGAGGCGGGGTCCGAACTTCTCGACGGAGCGCTCACCCAGTTCGCGTACGGGATCGGCGTCGATCAGCTCGTGCAGCGAGCCGCGCGCGGTGAGGGAGGGGGCGCCGGGATGGGCGCCCATCCACATCTCGGCCTGGGGCTCGCCGGTCGGGGCGATGCCGAGCAGTTCCGGGATGGCCGTCGTGGATCCCCAGGCGTAGGGGCGGACGGTGTTGACGAGGCGGTCCATGGTGCCTGCCAGCTCCTCGGGGCGGTGACGGATGGTGAGGGGTGTCGGGAGACAGGTGACAGGGGGCGGGTGACGGGTGGGTGACGGGGTGGTGGACGGGCTGGTGGACGGGGGCTGTCCGTGGTGTGCGGGGGGGTGGGGTGCCCTGGTGGGATGTGAGGTCTGGGGCCCTTGGGGGACCCCCTTGGTGGGACCTCTTGCGGGGGGACCTTGCCTAGGGGGCGGGGCGGGCCGGGGTGGTCAGGGAGAGGTAGACGGCGGCGAAGTCGGTCACCGCGAGCAGCTCCGCAAGCGTCTCCAGGTCACCACCCTCCTCCGGTTCCAGCTCGCTGACGGCCGTCTCGTGGCTGAGGGCCAGCTCGCGGGCCGCGTGGGCGGCGGTGAGGCCGTCCGACGGACGGTCGCGGAGCAGGACCACCCTCGCCCGCAGGGCCTGCGGCTCGTCGACCCGGTCGCGGAAGAAGTCGTCCGGGTCGGCGCCGCCCGCGTAGTCGCCGGCGAGCAGCACACCGTGGGCGGGCAGGGCCTCCGGGAGCTCGGCGGCCAGGGCGGGCAGGCCGGCCAGCTCCGCGAGGACCGCCGCGAAACGGCGGCCCGCCGGGCCGGCGGCGGCGCCCTCCGTCCAGATCAGCGGCAGCGAGTCCGCGAGCTCGGCGGCGAGCGTCTTCGCCGGATTGCTGTACGTGGCGATGGCCGGGCCGCAGCGCTCGGCCGTACGGTCCAGCCGGTCGGCGACCTTCTCCAGGGTCTCCGGCGGGGCCTCCAGGAGACCCACCCGGTCGAGGAGCACGAGCAGCGGGGTGAACAGGGCCCACAGGGCGCCCGGGCTTGCCCCGATGTTCTCGGCGTACTCGTCGGGGGCCTCGTTCGGGGCGTCGGCCATCGGGACGAACAGGCCGCGGGAGCCGTTGACGGTCTCCGCGAGCGGCGAGGTCTTCGGGGCCACGGCGACGACGCTGATGCCGCGGCGGTACGCCTGCTCCGCGAGGAGGGCGAGGCCCGGTTCCGAGCCGTCCGTGGTCGGCAGCAGGAGGAGGTCCACCGAGCCGGCCCAGCCGGGCAGCGCCCAGCGCAGGGCGCCGGCGGCGGGGGCCACACCGGTCGGCTGGAGGCGTACGACCGGGGCGGAGGCGCCTGCCAGGGCGCCGATCAGGTCGGCGACGGCCGCGGCGGCGGTGCCGGGGCCCGCGACGAGCACGGCGCGGGGGCGGCCCTCGGGGCGGAGTTCCGAGACTCCGGCCTCGGCGGCGTGCCGGGCTGCCGTGCGTACCCGTGCGCCGGCCTCCGCCGCGCCGCGGAGGAGGCCGCGGCGGTCGGCCAGGGCGAGGTCGTCCGGGGCGTCGAGGAGGGTCTCGTCGAGCATGGGGCGGTGCCTCCGGTCGCGTCAGGTGGTGCGGGCCTGGTGGTGCGGGGCGGTTCTGTGCGGGCGGCGGTCGGGTGCGGGGTCTCGTGGTGCCCGGCCTTCGGCCGGGCTTGTCGGTTCCCATCCGCACCGCCCGTGCGGCTGGGAACGCAGAGGTGCGGGTCTTCCCGTGGAAGTGCTCGCCGTCGGCGGCGGACCCCCCGGGGGGAGGGGCGGGGAGGACTGTTGCGGGCGGAGGGCCGGGCGGGATCCGGGGGGTTGCGCACCGGCTTCGGCGGCCTGGGTCGCCTCCCGGTCGCCCGTGCCTTCGGAGCGATCCCGTGCTGCCGCCGGTTGGCCATGGCTGGGGCCGGGTGGCCTGCTGCCGCCGGGTGCCCGGGCCTTCGGCCGGGTGACCCGCTGCCGCCAGACGCCCCTGCCCTTCGGGCCGGGTGGCCTGCCGGCGCTGGGTGGTGCCGGTGACCGGGTGGCCCTGCCTCTGGCCGGGTGTCCTGCTGCCCGCGGGGGCCCGCGCTTCCGGCCGGTACCCGGCCGGCGCCGGATCCCCGTGCCTTTCGCCGGGTGGCCTGCTGCCGGCGGTTGGCCGTGCCCTGGGCCAGCTGGGGCTGGTGTCCCTGGTTGGCCGTGCCCCGGTTCCGGGGTCAGGACGGGCGGCGGGCCTCGTCTGTCAGGAGGACCGGGATGTTGTCGCGGACCGGGTAGGCGAGGCCGCAGTCCTGGCTGGTGCAGATCAGTTCGGGGGTTTCGTCCGCCGTGCGGTCGTTCAGCGGAGCGTGGCACGCGGGGCAGGCCAGGATCTCCAGGAGGCCGGCTTCGAGCGGCATGGGGTGTCCCTTCGAACAGACGGTGGTGGTGCCCCTTCGGGCCAGGTCAGCCTACCGCCGGGGAACGGGGGGCGCCCCGTTCCCCGGCGGTCGGCCCGGTCAGTCCGTCGCGCGGACGAGGGCGAGGACCTCGTCGCGGATCTTGGCCATGGTGGTCTCGTCGCGGGCCTCGACGTTCAGGCGGAGCAGCGGCTCGGTGTTGGAGGCGCGCAGGTTGAACCACCAGTCCGCCGCCGTAACCGTCAGGCCGTCGAGCTCGTCGAGCGTGACGTCCCCGCCCTCGTACGCCGAGCGCACCTTCGCCGCGCTGGCGGCCTGGTCCGCGACCGTGGAGTTGATCTCGCCCGAGGACGCGTAGCGGTCGTACGCCGAGACCAGGTCGGACAGGGAGCCCTCCTGGCCGCCGAGGGCCGCCAGGACGTGGAGCGCGGCGAGCATGCCCGTGTCCGCGTTCCAGAAGTCCTTGAAGTAGTAGTGCGCCGAGTGCTCGCCGCCGAAGATGGCGCCGGTCTTCGCCATCTCCTCCTTGATGAAGGAGTGGCCGACGCGGGTGCGGACGGGCTCGCCGCCGTTCTCGCGGACGACCTCCGGCACCGACCAGGAGGTGATCAGGTTGTGGATGATCGTTCCGCCGGGGTGCTTGGCGAGCTCCCGGGCGGCCACCAGGGCCGTGATCGCCGACGGGGAGACCGGCTCGCCGCGCTCGTCCACCACGAAACAGCGGTCCGCGTCGCCGTCGAAGGCGAGGCCGAGGTGGGCGCCCTCCGCGAGGACCCGGGCCTGGAGGTCGACGATGTTCTTCGGGTCGAGCGGGTTCGCCTCGTGGTTCGGGAACGTGCCGTCCAGCTCGAAGTACATCGGGACGACGTCCAGCGGCAGGCCGTCGAAGACGGTGGGGACCGTGTGGCCTCCCATGCCGTTGCCCGCGTCCACGACCACCTTGAGGGGGCGGATCGCCGTGAGGTCGACCAGGGCCTTCAGGTACGCGGCGTAGTCCGCCAGGGTGTCCTGCTCGGTGATCGTGCCCGGGGTCGCCGCCGCTTCCGGCGCGCCCGTCTCCGACCACTGCTCGGCCAGCTCGCGGATCTCCGCCAGGCCGGTGTCCTGGCCCACGGGGGCGGCGCCGGCGCGGCACATCTTGATGCCGTTGTACTGGGCCGGGTTGTGCGAGGCGGTGAACATGGCGCCGGGCAGACCGAGGTTGCCGGACGCGAAGTACAGCTGATCGGTGGAGCAGAGCCCGATCAGGGTGACGTCGGCGCCGAGGCGGGCCGCGCCGCGCGCGAAGGCGTCCGCCAGGCCGGGCGACGAGGGGCGCATGTCGTGTCCGATGACGATCGCGTCGGCGGCCGTCACCCGGACGAAGGCGGCGCCGAAGAGTTCGGCGAGGTCCTCGTCCCACTGGTCGGGCACCACTCCGCGGACGTCGTACGCCTTCACGATCTGCGACAGATCGGCAGTCACGGATCCACCCTCCTGAGTTCTCGGCACGCGTGTGCGGCGCGTGTGTCGGAACGCCAAAACTACCCGGAGGGGGGACGCGCACACGCGGACGGTGGCCGGTTGCGGCCCCGCGTCGGCTCAGTTGTCGGGAGAGCGGAGAACTCGGAGGTGCCCTCTGCGGCCGACCTCCATGGGGTCGCCGCCGCGGCCTCCGCCGCCCTTGGCGCCGCCGCCGGGAGCGCGGTCGTGGGGGCGGGCCGCCTCCCGAACCGCGTTGGCCAGGGCTTCGAGGTCGTCGCCGCTGGGACGGGACGGGGCGGAACCGTCGGTGAGCCGCACGACCTCCCACCCGCGTGGGGCGGTCAGGCGCTCGCTGTGCTCGGCGCACAGGTCGTAGCAGTGGGGCTCGGCGTAGGTGGCGAGCGGGCCGAGGACCGCAGTCGAGTCGGCATAGACGTACGTCAGTGTCGCGACGGCAGGGCGGCCGCACGCGGTGCGCGAACAGCGACGTACAGGGCTCACGACGTTGGACGGTACCGCACTCTTGAGCGGGCCGCGACGACTCTCCCTCAGGTCACTCCACCGTGTCGCGCTGTGACCTCCGCCACGCCCCCGTCGAGGGTGGTCGCCGTGACCTGCGCGGGAGGGGGCGCAAGGGTGCGGCGGCGGGAGTCGATCCGGACAGTCGGGGGTACGGATCCGGTCAACCACGGCCAGATGGCCGATCGGGACGGCCGTCGGATCGAGCGGGTGGTTGGCCGGAATGTTCAGGTTTCGACGCGGGGTGTGGTGGCGGGATCGCAGCGGCGGAAAGGGCGGCGGGGATGCTCCACGGTGCGCGGGGACCGATGAGGGTTACGCTGCGTCAGTGATGGACAGTCCTGTGCCGCCGAGCCCCCCGCACCGTTCCACGGAGCCCCCTGCGGAGCCCCGGGTGCGCCGCCGCGACCGGCACGGCCGCGGGATGCGGGGCCCGGTCGCCCCGCCGCAGGTGCCGCTCTCCGCGAGCCGGGCCGACACCTTCCGCGATCTGGTCCTCGACTCCGTGGAGCGCCTGGAGCGGCGCTGGCCGCAGCTCGCGGACGTCGAGTTCATGGTGATGGAGGTGCCGCCGTCGGTGCCGGGCGAGACGGTGCCGCTGGGCGGCTCGGCGCCCGCCGACAAGAACGAGCCGGCCCGGGTGGTCGTCTACCGGCGTCCCGTCGAGATCCGGTCGAAGAGCCGGGACGAGCGGGCGCTCCTGGTCCACGAGGTGGTCGTGGAGCAGGTCGCGGAACTCCTCGGGCTCTCCCCCGACTCGGTCGACCCCCGTTACGGGCAGGACTGACCCCGCGGGGTGACCCGCCCCCCGTGGCGGGGCGCCGGTCAGTCCAGTACGCCGAGGTCCTGGTGGGCCGTCGGGACCTCGACCGTTCCGCGGTCGTCGACGAAGGTCTGGATGGTGAACATCGGGGTGCCGTCCTGGGGCAGCGCGAGGGTCCGTGACGCGTACACCGGGCCGCCCGAGACCGGTTCGACGGTCAGCGCGTAGGAGCCCTTGAGGCCCCCGGGGACCAGGTCGGTGAGGACCGAGGTGGTGCCCTCCTTGACGGTGACCGTCTTCGACACCGGCGTCCCCCCGCCGGAACCGGCCGAGGCCGTGACCTTGACCTGCGCGGCGGCGCCCGGGGCCGTGAGGGAGAGCGTCGTGCCCTTGGCCCGGTTGTCGGCGACCGTCGCCCGGGCGGAGATCGCCGCGGTCCCCGGCACGAAGGCGACCTCGGTGTCCGCGCCCTTGCCGCGGACCACCCGGAGGGCGGCAACGAACGGGGTGGCCTTCTTCGGGTCGCTCGGCGTGAGCAGCAGGGAGCCCACCGCGCCGCGGGTGAGGTCGGGCAGGTCGAGGGAGGCCGTCATCCCGGACTTCACGTGCAGGGATCCCGCGCCCGCCGGGACGATCGTGCCGGACGGGGTGACCAGCTGGACCTTGAGGTCGGCGTCGTCGTCGCCGGGGACGAAGGCCACGAGCCGTACGGAGGTGGCGTCGGCCGGGATGCCGGGGAGCACCGCGCTGTTCGCGGGGTCGGCCGAGGCCGCGATCCAGTCGACGCCGAGCTTGTCGTCGGCGGCGCCGATGGCGGCGCCGACCCGTCCGCTGCGGGTGGTGACGTGGACGGCGACGTCCTCCTTGGCGGCCTCGCCGGTCAGGGTGGAGAGGAGGACGGGGACCGTGGAGCGGGGAGGGACCGAGACGCCTTCGGTGTACTGGGACTTGAGGGCGCCCTCGGGGCCGTACAGCTCGATGTCGGCGACTGCGGCCGTGTCGTCCGGGTTGGTGAGGTGGACGTAGTCCTGGCGGCCCTTCGCGGTCGAGGCCGCGGGGAACCAGAAGTCGGTGTCGGGGGCGCCGCAGCCGAGGCCGAGGAGGCCGCGTGCCGCGCCCGCCGGGACGACGGTGGTCTGCTGGACGGTCCAGCCGGGGGCGAGGGTGCCGGTCGCCGTGCCGGCGAGGGCGGGAGCGGCGGCGCCGTTCGCCTCGGCGGTGACGGGCTTGCCGGGGGCGGTGACGGTGGCCGGGGCCTTGGCGGGCTTGGGCTTCTTGCCGTTCTTGGCGGTGCCGCCCGCGGTCGTCGTGCTCGCGGCGGGCCGGAGCTCGGCGGTGGGCTGCCCGGCCTTGTCCTGGTCCGGGGTGCTCTTCGCCGTGCCCGTACCGCTGCTCGGAGGGGTGTACGAGGTGTAGAGGGTTTCGGCCACCTCGGAGGTGCTGGGTACCGGGCAGACGACACCGACGCGGTCGACGGGGAGGCGGGTGGCGGCCTTGGGCTCGGGGGCGGCGGCGCCGTCGGGGGCGGTGAGGGACGCCAGGCCGGTGACGGCGGCGAGTGCCGTGGCGACCGCGATCAGGGAGAGGGTCGTGCGCTTCACTGGTTGCTGCTCCCGTCGGGACGCTGCTCGGTCTCGTGGCCCTGGGGCTGCCCGTAGCCGTAGGGGTCGTACTGCTGGGCGTCGTACTGCTGTGGGGCGTCGTACTGCTGACCGTCGTACTGCTGCGGGGCGTACTGCTGATTCGGGTCGTAACCCTGTTCGGCGTACGGCTGCTGCTGGTCGTACTGCTGCGCCTGGTCGTACTGCGGCTGCTGGTCGAACTGCTGCGGCTGCTGCTGGTCGTAGCCCTGCTGGGGGTACGCGTACGGCTGCTGCTGGTACATGTCGGCCGCGTACTCCTGGTAGTAGCCCTGCTCGCCGTACGCCTGGGGCTGCTCCTGGCTCTGGTCCTGGGTTTGGGCGTAGGCCGGGTCGTAGCCGCCGTCCCACTCCTGGGGCTCGTACGTCTGCTGCTCCGGGATCGGGGCCGGTTCGGGCTCCTCCGCGGATCCCGTCCCGACGGCGTCCGCTTCGGCGGCGGCGCGCAGGCGGCGGGCCCGGCGGCCGTCGCCGTCGGTCGCCTGGGCGGGGATCGCGAGCTCCTCCTCGGGAAGGTCGTCGTCGATCTCGCGGCGCCGTCCGGGCAGGGCGAGGACCAGCAGGACGACGGCGAGGCCGACCTGGGTCCAGATCCACACGGTGTGGGTGAGCGGCTGGTCGTACGTGAGGTCGAGGCGGCCGCCCTGGGTGGGCAGTTCGAAGCCCTGGGCCCAGCCGTCGACGGTGGTGGGTGTCAGTTCCCGGCCGTCGAGGGTGGCGGTCCAGCCCTCGTCGGCGCGGTCGGCGAGGCGCAGGACGCGGCCCGTGGGGCCGGCCGGGATCGCGGTGTGCGCCTCGACGGGGCCCGCGGCGACGGCGACCGGCTTGGCGGTCTCCGGCTTGGCCGCCTCGGCCTCGGCCTCGGTCTTCGTCGCGGGCGGGACGATCATGACGCGGGCGATCTCGCGGTCCACGCGCCAGAGCGCGCTGCCGTCGAGCTGGCTGAGGCGGCTGAGGCCCGGGGTGGAGTCGAGGACGCGGTTCATCTGGCGCGGCGCCCCGTCCCGTACGAGGACGTAGCGGATCGCGTAGCCGCTGAGCTGCTGGGTCTGGTCGGCGCCCGAGCCGGCGACCAGGTGGGCGACGACGTCGTCGAGGCGGGGGTCGCCCTCGGCGGCGGCGGTGAGTTCGGCGTCGCCGAGGCGGGCGCCGGAGCCGCGGACCAGGGTGTAGGCGACCTCGCCGGGCGAGCCGCCGGCGAGGACGAGGGTGCGGGGCTGGTCGCGGGTGCCGCTCTCCTCGGCCACGAAGGCCGGGACCTGGACCGGGTCGCGCCGGGTCAGTGGTCCGTCGGCGCCGCCGATCATCCAGCCGGCGGCGGCGACGGCGGGGCCGAGGGCGCAGGCGAGGGCGATCAGGGCGGCGACGGGCTGGCGCCAGCCGAAGCCGTGGGCGGCGACGCGGGTGCGGCCGCCTTCGGCGCCGATCATGCCGGCGGCGATGAGGGCGGCGCCGTAGACGAGGGTGGCGGGTCCGGCCCAGCCGGTGCCGCCCGCGCCGTTGGAGACGACGGCGAGGACGAGGCCCGCGAGGGCGGCGGCCCAGGCGGTACGGGCGGCGAGCTGCCGCTCCTCGCGCAGGAGGCCGGTGAGGGCGGCGAGGACGAGGCCGGCCAGGATCAGGCCGCCGGTGGTGCCGGGGCCGCCCGGGCTGGTGCCGAGCAGGTCGAGCGCGG
Organism: Streptomyces sp. NPDC051822; assembly: GCF_044452745.1. Classification (NCBI taxonomy): domain Bacteria; kingdom Bacillati; phylum Actinomycetota; class Actinomycetes; order Kitasatosporales; family Streptomycetaceae; genus Streptomyces; species Streptomyces sp. NPDC051822. The sequence goes on from NZ_JBITBZ010000022.1 coordinate 15,493, forward strand.
TGGCGGTGCCCGTACGGATGTCGAGGCCGGCCTCGCGCAGGAAGGCGGCGGGGTCGGTCAGGAGGGTGAGCGACCAGGGCGCGAGGACGAGGATCGGGGTGCCGACGGCGGCCAGGAAGCGCAGCCCGTACGCGGTGATGTCGGAGCGGCGTACGACGAGCACACAGAGGCCGAGGACGACGGCGAGCGGCCAGACGACCGGGGTGAACGCGGTCGCGAAGGTGAGCAGGAAGGTGTACGCCCAGGTGGCGCGCCAGCTGCCCCGGTCGGGCCGGGTGAAGCCGTGGGCGGAGACGGCGGCGCGGGCCATGAGCGGGAGCAGGACCGCGAGGACGGCGGTGCCGAGCCGGCCGGTGGCGAGGGCCCCGGTGACGGCGGGCAGGAAGGCGTACGCGATGGCGCCCCAGGCGCGGAGCAGCCGGGACTCGACGATGCCGCGGGCGGCGAAGTAGGCGGTGAAGCCGGCGAGCGGGACCGAGCAGACGAGCAGCAGGGTCAGCGCCGTGGAGGTGGAGCCGAGGAAGAGCGCGGAGAGCGCGGCCAGGACGGCGAGGTAGGGCGGGGCGGTCTGGGTGCCGCCGGTGCCGAGGGCGTGCCAGGTGTCGGCGTACCGCGACCAGAGTCCGGAGACGGTGTCGGGGGCGGGCAGCAGGGTGCCGCCCGCGAGGGAGCCGCCGGTGAAGAGGTTGCGGCAGGCGACGAGGGAGACGAGGAGGAGCAGGCCGAAGAGGACGGGGCCCGGTTTGCGGGCGATCTTCTTGAGCCGGGCGAACTGCTCGATCTCCAGGTAGTCGGCGTCGTCGCCGCCGGGGCCCGACTCGACGACGCCGTGTCGGGAGCCGCCGGAGTCGGCCTCGGAGCCGCCGAAGTTGGCGGTGGCCTGTTCGACGGCGGCGCGGACGGTGGCGCCGGGCGGCGGGAAGAGCGCCCGGAGTTCGCTCGCGGCGACGGCGGGGTTCTTGCGCCGCTTGCGGGCCGCGAGGATCTTCTCGGGGCGCAGCAGGGTGGCGAGGAGGCCCATGACCTCGTCGACGGCCTGCCCGGGGACCTTGCCGACGAGGTAGGCGAGGGTGCGGAGCACCGTGCTGAGGACGAGCCGCAGGAAGACGTACGGGAGGGCGGCGCCCCGGGTGTTGGCGAGGAGGGTGTAGACGGCGCCGGCCTTGTCGACGCGGTGCGGGTTGGCGGCGGTGCGGCCCGCGCAGTCGACGGTGCGGCGCTCGCGGGCGGAGGCCTCGGCGTGCCGGAGGACGGCGTCGGGGGCGATGAGGACGTGGTGTCCGGCGGAGTGGGCGCGCCAGCACAGGTCGACGTCGTCGCGCATGAGGGGCAGGCGGCGGTCGAAGCCGCCGAGTTCCTCGAAGACGTCGCGCCGGACGAGCATGCCGGCGGTGGAGACGGAGAGGACGGAGCGGACCTGGTCGTGCTGGCCCTGGTCCTGCTCGCGGCGGTCGAGTCCGGTCCAGCGGCGGCCGCTGCGGGCGATGGAGACGCCGGTCTCCAGGAGCTGCTTCCTGTCGTACCAGCCGCGCAGCTTGGGGCCGACGACGGCGGCGTACGCGTCGGAGTCGGCGACGCGCAGGAGTTCGGCGAGGGCGCCGGGCTCGGGGGCGCAGTCGTCGTGGAGGAGCCAGAGCCACTGGACCGGTTCGCCGTGCGGCAGGTCGGGGAGGTCGTAGGCGTCGTCGTTCCAGGTCCGGCTGACGGGGTCCCAGCCGCTGGGGCGCTTCAGGTAGGGCAGGTCGTCGGGTCCGAGTACGGGCGCGGTGCGGGCGGCCTCCTCGACCGCGGCACCGAAGCCGGTGCGGCGGGCGAGGTGCAGGACGCGGTCGGCGCCGACGGCGTCGGCGAGGAGCTGCGCCGATTCGTCGGCGCTGCCGGTGTCGGCCCCGACCACGTTCTGCACGGGGCGTTCCTGGGCGAGCAGCCCGGCGAGGGCGTCCGGCAGCCAGCGGGCGCCGTCGTGGGTGACGAGCACGGCGGTGACGACGTGTCGCGGAAACTCAGGAGTTGAGGACATCGAGCTACGGGCCCTCCGGCCGGGGGTCGCCCGCGGGGGGCGTGGGGTGCGTCTCGGACGGAGGCCCACACTAACGGCTGCACGCGGAGCGGTCGGCCCCTGTGGACAGAGCCCTGTGGACAGAACACGCAGAACGGTCCGCCGCCTGTGGATGGAGCACAGGGGGCGGACCGTTCTGCCTGTTCTGCGTGCTTGCGGTGCGCGGGGGCCCTCCGCCGTTCAGACGGCGGCCTTCTTCAGGCGGCGTCGCTCGCGCTCGGAGAGACCGCCCCAGATGCCGAACCGTTCGTCGTTCTGCAAGGCGTATTCGAGGCATTCGGAGCGGACCTCGCAGGCGAGGCAGACCTTCTTGGCCTCGCGGGTCGAGCCGCCCTTCTCGGGGAAGAAGGACTCGGGATCGGTCTGGGCGCACAGCGCGCGCTCCTGCCAGCCGAGTTCTTCGTCCGCGTCCTCGACCAGCAGTTCCTGGAACAACTCGGTCATGTGCGCCCCTCGTCTGTTCTGTGCGTCCCCGTGATGTAGCCGTTGCGAACCCGGCCGAACGACACGAGTGAAATTACAAGTTCGTGCTCTGCGCGAGTCAAGCCGAGATCTGCTATTGGGCCCGGTATTCACTCTGCGGAACCAAGCGTATGCGGAAAGTGTTCAAATAACCAAAAAACGTGACACATGCCACCGGCCTGGGTGCATCGCGTGCCCCCGTAAGGGAGGACGTCCGAGACTTCGATCTTGTTGCGATCGAGCCAGGGAAGCGACCCGGATCACGTTTGCGGGCGCGGTTGAAGCGCCATCTGTCCTGGTCCCCGCCTGAGCAAACCTTTCTCCGGGCGCCGTAACCGGATGAGGTGAAACATTACCCCCAAATCGGTCATTGAGTTGACAGTCGGGTGCCGTTACGGCCACCTTTGGTGGCATGCCAGCGACCGCAGCGCTCTCCGCGACCCACAGCCGTGGGTTCCGCCGCGCTGTCCAGGCGCGCTGTTGCTGTTGTTGTCCCAGCTGTTGATGCCGCAGAGCTCCAGCTGTTGATGCCGTAGCGCATCGACTCCTTCCCCCAGCGTCACCCTGCGTCACTCGCGTCACCTCTTCTTCGTGACCCCCACCGCTTCTGTTTCTGCTGAGGAACCACCCCACCCATGAACATGGACAGCGACCTTCAGATCGCCGGCGACATCCTCGAGGTCCCCCACCTCCTCCAGCCCGAGCGCGCCCACCCGGTCACCGTGGCCGAGTTCGCCGGCCTCGCGCGCTCGATCGCCGACGACCGCGCCCAATGGGCCCCGTACGTCGAGTACGACGCCACCACCCGCTGGTACCACCGCCTGCGCACCGGCCCCGGCTACGAGGTCTGGCTGCTCTCCTGGGTACCCGGCCAGGGCAGCGGGCTCCACGACCACGGCGTCTCCTCCGGCGTACTGACCGTCCTCGACGGCGAACTGACGGAGCGTACGGAGCGGGGCGTGCGGACGCTCGGCGGAGGCGCGCAGCGCGTCTTCGCGCCGGGGTACGTCCACGAGGTCGTCAACGACTCCCTCGAACCGGCGGTCAGTCTGCACGTCTACTTCCCCGGTCTCACCGAGATGCCGATGCACGAATCGCTCCAGGCGCAGTGCGCCCCGGCGGCACCGGGGCTGATCAGCTCCTGAGAGACTGCTGTGCATGCGCATTGTGGTTCTGGCCGGCGGCATCGGTGGTGCCCGTTTCCTTCGCGGCCTCAAGGAGGCCGCGCCGGACGCGGAGATCACGGTCATCGGCAACACCGGTGACGACATCCATCTCTTCGGGCTGAAGGTCTGCCCCGACCTGGACACGGTGATGTACACCCTCGGCGGTGGCATCGACGAGGAGCAGGGCTGGGGCCGTGCGGACGAGTCCTTCGCCGTCAAGGAGGAGCTCGCGGCGTACGGGGTCGGACCCGAGTGGTTCGGCCTCGGCGACCGGGACTTCGCCACCCACATCGTCCGTACGCAGATGCTCGGCGCGGGCTACCCGCTGAGCGCCGTCACCGAGGCGCTGTGCGCCCGCTGGCAGCCCGGCGTACGCCTGATCCCCATGTCCGACGACCGCGTCGAGACGCATGTGGCGATCGAGGTCGACGGCGAGCAGCGCGCGGTGCACTTCCAGGAGTACTGGGTGAAGCTGCGGGCCTCGGTGGACGCCAAGGCGATCGTGCCGGTCGGCGCGGAGGCCGCGAAGCCCGCGCCGGGCGTCCTGGAGGCCGTCGCCGAGGCGGACGTGATCCTCTTCCCGCCGTCCAACCCCGTGGTGAGCGTCGGCACGATCCTCGCCGTGCCCGGCATCCGTGAGGCGATCGTCGCGGCCGGCGCGCCCGTCGTGGGCCTCTCCCCCATCGTCGGTGACGCGCCGGTGCGCGGCATGGCCGACAAGGTGCTCGCGGCGGTGGGCGTGGAGTCCACGGCCGCGGCGGTCGCCCGGAACTACGGTTCCGAGCTGATCGACGGCTGGCTCGTCGACACCGTGGACGCGGGTGCGGTCGCGGAGGTCGAGGCGTCGGGCATCCGCTGCCGGGCGGTCCCGCTGATGATGACCGACGTCGAGGCGACCGCCGCGATGGCCCGGGAGGCGCTGGCCCTCGCCGAGGAGGTCCGGGGATGACTCCCGCACCTCGCGCGGAAGGTCCCGGGGCGACCGCCGCGGCTCCTTCGTACCGGGTCTGGGCGCTGACCGGGCTGCCCGAGGTCGCGGCCGGGGACGATCTGGCCAAGCTGATCGCCTCCGTCTCGCCGGAGCTCGCCGACGGGGACGTCCTCCTCGTCACGTCCAAGATCGTGAGCAAGGCCGAGGGGCGGGTGATCGCCGCCGACGACCGCGAGGAGGCCATCGACGCCGAGACGGTACGGGTGGTGGCGCGGCGCGGCGTCCTGCGGATCGTCGAGAACCGGCAGGGGCTCGTCATGGCCGCCGCCGGCGTCGACGCGTCCAACACCCCCGCCGGGACGGTGCTGTTGCTGCCCGAGGACCCCGACGCCTCGGCCCGGCGCATCCGTTCGGGGCTGCGTGAGGCGCTCGGCGTCGACGTGGGCGTCGTCGTCACGGACACCTTCGGCCGGCCCTGGCGCAGCGGGCTCACCGACGTGGCCATCGGGGCGGCCGGCGTGCGGGTTCTCGACGACATGCGGGGCGGGACCGACGCGTACGGCAACCCGCTGAGCGCGACCGTGGTCGCCACCGCCGACGAACTGGCCGCCGCCGGTGACCTGGTGAAGGGCAAGGCGGCCGGTCTTCCGGTCGCCGTCGTCCGGGGCCTGCCGCACGTGGTCGCCGGGGACGGGGAGCCGGGGGCGCGGGCGCTGGTGCGCGGCGCGGCCGACGACATGTTCCGGCTCGGCACGTCCGAGGCCGTGCGCGAGGCGGTGACGCTGCGGCGGACCGTACGGGAGTTCACCGACGATCCCGTCGACCCGGGCGCGGTACGGCGCGCGGTGGCCGCGGCCGTGACGGCTCCGGCCCCGCACCACACCACGCCGTGGCGGTTCGTGCTCCTGGAGTCGGCGGCGTCGCGGGTGCGGCTGCTCGACGCGATGCGGGACGCGTGGATCGCGGACCTGCGGCGGGACGGGAAGTCCGAGGAGTCGGTGGCCAAGCGCGTGCGGCGCGGGGACGTGCTGCGGAACGCGCCCTATCTGGCGGTGCCCTGCCTCGTCATGGACGGCTCCCACCACTACGGCGACCCGCGCAGGGACGCGGCCGAGCGCGAGATGTTCGTGGTGGCGGCGGGCGCGGGCGTGCAGAACTTCCTGGTGGCGCTCGCGGGTGAGCGTCTCGGCTCGGCGTGGGTGTCCTCGACGATGTTCTGCCGGGACGTCGTACGGGAGGTCCTCGGGCTGCCGGAGGGCTGGGACCCGATGGGCGCGGTGGCGATCGGGCATCCGGCGGCGGCGCCGAAGGAGCGGGCCGCGCGGTCGGCCTCGGAGTTCGTCACCGTGCGGTGACGGACTCCGCGCCCCCTACAGCGCCCTGATGTCGTTCGGCGTCATGCGGGGTGCCCTGCGGGGCGGGACGCGGCCGCTGAGGAGGATCAGGCGGGCCGCGCGGTGGCGTTGGCCCGCGTAGGGGGCCAGCAGGTCCAGCATCGCCTCGTCGTCGGTCGTACGGTCGCCGGCGAGGGCCCAGCCGACGATCCCGGGGAGGTGGAGGTCGCCGGTGGTGACCTCGTCGGGGGCGCCGTTGCTGCGCTGGATCGTTTCGGCGCTCGTCCAGGGGCCGATGCCGGGGACCAGTTCCAGGCGCTTGCGGGCCGCCGGCGGGTCCATGTGCGCGGCCTCCTCCAGACGGGCGGCGACCTGGGCGGCGCGGACGATCGTGGCCGAGCGCTTGCCGTCGACGTTCGCGCGGTGCCACTCCCAGGACGGGATCCGTGTCCAGGTGCGGGCGTCGGGCATCGCGTACATGCCGTCGGGGGCGGGGCCGGGGGCGGGCTCGCCGTACTTCCGTACGAGGACGCGCCAGGAGCCGTACGCCTCCGTCGTGGTGACCTTCTGCTCCAGGACCGACGGGATCAGCGACTCCAGGACCAGGCCGGTGCGGGTGAGGCGGAGGCCGGGGCGGCGGCGGTGGCTCGCCAGGAGCAGCTTGTGGCGGGGGACGAAGGCGGCCGGGTCGTCCTCGGCGCCGAGCAGCGCGGGGAGGCGGTCCAGGAGCCAGGTCGCTCCCGGGCCCCAGGCCTCGGCCGCGGGCCGTCCCTCGCGGATGCGGATACGGAGGGTTCCGGGGCCGTCGGGGGTGCGGCTGGCCCGCCAGACGGAGCCGTCGGGGGTGGTGCGGAAGGTGGGGTCGGCGGGGCCGCGGCGGAGGGGGCCGAGGGTGAGGCCCAGGTCGAGGTCGGCCGGCCCGTCCTCTTCCAGGGCGTGGGTTCGGGGGAGCTCTCCGCCGCGCACGGTGGTGCGGGTGGGGGTGGTGGGGGGTGTGAAGCGGCCGGCCATGGCTATGAGCCTACGCGGGGCCCTGGCGGGTGCGGGACGGTTCTCGTGCGGGACAGCGGTGCGGAACCGTCCTGGGTCCTACGGGTGAGCGAACAGGTCTCGGGCGCCGCCCTAGGGGCGTTGTGCCCACCCTCCCCCAAGCTCTCGACCTAGCTCGAGCAGGGGGGACCCCCATCGCCCCTGCGGAAGGTATGCCCACAACGTGGGCGCAACGGGGGTCGGCAGGGCGCAACGTGTGTGGGTGGGGGCACAACCGTGCGGGCTCAGCGGGGCGGGCGGGGGTGTAGCGGGGCGACGTGCCGGCCCGCCATCGCCACGCGCCCGCCCGCTGGGGCTACTGGTCCGAGGAGAAGCGGACCGTGGCCGGGGGGAGGGTGGCGTCGCACCAGACGCGGACGCCCTCGCGGAGTTCGTTGTCGGCGCCCACGTGGGCCCCGTCGCCGACGACCGCGCCCGTCAGGACCGTACGGGCGCCGATGCGGGCGCCCGCGCCTATCAGGGAGTCGGTGATCACCGCGCCCGGTTCGACGACCGCGCCGGCCAGGAGCGTGGAGCCCGTGATGCGGGCGCCCTCGCCGACCACCGCGTCCGCGCCGACGACCGTGCCGCCGGTCAGCTTGGCGTCCGGGGCGACGCGTGCCGTCGGCAGGACCAGGCGGTCGCCGCAGCGGCCAGGGACGGCCGGGGACGGGGCGCGGCCGAGGACCAGGTCGGCGGAGCCGCGGACGAAGGCCTGCGGGGTGCCGAGGTCCAGCCAGTACGTCGAGTCGACCATGCCCTGGAGGTGCGCTCCGGAGGACAGGAGTTCCGGGAAGGTCTCGCGCTCGACGGAGACCGGGCGGCCGGCGGGGATCCGGTCGATGACCGAGCGGCGGAAGACGTACGCGCCCGCGTTGATCTGGTCGGTGACGATCTCTTCGGGGGTCTGGGGCTTCTCCAGGAAGGCCGTCACCCGGCCCGTCCCGTCGGTGGGGACCAGGCCGAAGGCTCTCGGGTCCTCCACCCGCGTGAGGTGGAGGGAGACGTCCGCGCCCGAGGAGGAGTGGGTGGCGACGAGGGCGCCGATGTCGAGGCCCGTGAGGATGTCGCCGTTGAAGATGAGGACCGGGTCGTCGGGTCCCGAGTGCAGCCTGGAGGCCACGTTGCGTATCGCGCCGCCGGTGCCGAGCGGCTCCTCCTCGGTGACGTACTCCAGGCTCAGGCCGAGTGCGGAACCGTCTCCGAAGTGCGGCTCGAAGACCTCGGCCAGGTAGGAGGTGGCGAGCACGATGTGCTCGACGCCGGCGGCGCGGGCGCGGGCCAGCTGATGCGTCAGGAAGGGGACGCCCGCTGCCGGGACCATGGGTTTCGGCGTGTTGACCGTGAGGGGTCGCAGCCGTGTTCCCTTGCCACCGACCAGGAGGATCGCTTCTGTCACCTTGTCGTCTCTGCTTCCTGTTCGGGGCCGGTCAGCTCGCCCGTCTCGGTCGTCCGTGCGATATGACCGGTCAGTTTAGGCAGATGGTTGCCCCGATGACCCCATCAGCGCCTTCCCTGGTACTTCGCCGAGCTCGTGCGGGCGGTTCCGAGCTTGCCGTACAGCCGCACTCCGGGGCACTCCGTGGCGAATCCGTCACGGTGTCCGGAGATGGCGTTGAACCGGACCCTGCTGCCCTTCTTGTACCGGTTTCCGCCTCCGGAGACGAGGTACGACGTTCCCTTCGGATTCACTCCGTGCAGCCCGAGTTTCCAGGCCGTCAGACGGGCGACGGCGGTCACGGCGGCGGCCGGAGGGGCGCTCTTGCTGAAGGTGCCGAGGACGGCGATGCCCATGCTGTTGGTGTTGAACCCGAGGGTGTGCGCGCCGAGGACGGGCTTGGCCACTCCCCCGGCCCGGCCTTCGTAGATGTTTCCGCACTTGTCGACGGCGAAGTTGTAGCCGAAGTCACGCCATCCGCTGCTCTTGACGTGGTAGCGGTAGATACTGCGCAGGACGGAGGGGGCCTGGCGGCAGGTGTAGTTGTTGCCGGTCGCGCTGTGGTGGACGAAGGCCGCCTTGATGCTCTTCGTGTAGACGAAGCCCTTCTCGCGGATCTTCTCGTCGGCGCCCCAGCCCTTGCGCGTGATGATCTTGGGACGGGGGCCGATGTACGGCTTCGCCGGGGCCGCCGCCACGGCCGGCTCCACCACCGCGGCCTGCTCCTGGGTCTCGGGCCGGGCCGGGGTGTGCGCCTGGGCCAGCGGGAACTCGGCCTCCTGCACGCGGGGCAGATAGGGGAACGTGAACTCGGTCGCCGCCTTCACCAGGGCCGGGATCCACGTCGCGCCGTACGCGGCGAGCTGGGCGTTGACCGCGCTGACCGCCGCCTCCGCCGCGTTCAGGCCGGCCTGCGGGCCGGGCGCCGCGGCGGTACGGGTCACGGGCGCGGCCGCGGCCGGGTCCTCGCCCGGGTCGACCAGTTCCAGGCGCAGGCCTTCGGGGAGCGGTTCCTCCCCTCGTACGCGGATCTCCACGCCGTCCGAGTCGCCCACCCACAGCGGGGCCGTGGAGCCCTTGAGGGCCCGTCCCGTGCCCTCCGCGGTCTCCGGGTCGGCGCCGTGTTCGTCGTTGTGGGTCTCCACGTCCTGCCACGGCGACCAGACGTCGCCGCCGGTGGCGCGGGTGCGGACCTGCACGGCGCCGTGCAGGGCGGCCGCCGGGTCGTCCCAGACGACGCCGACGAGCGAGAAGGGCCTGACGTCGCGTCGGGTGAGCCCCTGCGCGTCCGTACCGTCCGCGCCGCCGCCCAGGGCCCGGTCCGTACCGCCGAGCGGCGCGAGCGGCAGGGACTGGGTGGCGCCGGGGAGTTCGGGGCCGGGTGGCAGCGCGGAGAGCGCCGGTGGGAGTGCGGAGGCCGCCGGTGGCAGTCCGAGCGCCGGGGGCACCTCGGCCGCCGCGGGCGCGGCGAGGGGGACCGGCAGGGCGATGACCGCCGCGCAGGTGACGGCGATCGAGGAGGCGAGTGAGGCACGCATGGGCCGATCGTGCGTAGTCGGGGGCCGTTCCGCGCGGCGGAACACGGCCCGGAAACCGGCCTGGTGTCGGTCCGACCGGTGGACGGTGTCACCGGTACGGCGGACCCCCACACGGCCGCCCGCGTACGCTGTCCGGCGTGAACGCCAGCGACCGCACCCCCGCCGACCTGCTGCGATCCGCGCTCGCCGCGGACCCCGCCCGCCCCTTGGTCACCTTCTACGACGACGCCACCGGTGAACGGGTGGAATTGTCCGTCGCCACCTTCGCCAATTGGGTGGCCAAGACGGCGAACCTGCTCCAGGGCGAGCTGTCCGCCGCCCCCGGCGACCGCCTCGCGCTGCTGCTGCCCGCGCACTGGCAGACAGCCGTCTGGCTGCTCGCCTGCTCCTCCGTCGGCGTGACCGTCGAGATCGGCGGCGACCCGGCGGACGCGGACCTCGTGGTCGCGGGCCCCGACACGCTTGAAGCGGGCCTCGCCTGTTCCGGGGAGCGGATCGCGCTCTCCCTGGCCCCGCTGGGCCGCCGCTTCCCGGCCGTGCCCGCCGGATACGCGGACTACGCGGTCGAGGTGCCGAGCCAGGGCGACCGGTTCGCCCCGTTCGTACCGGTCGATCCGGACGCTCCCGCCCTCGTCGTCGACGGTACGGAACACAGCGGCGCACAGCTCGTCGAGCGGGCCCGCGCGGACGCGGAGGCGCTCGGTCTCACCCCCGGCGCCCGGCTGCTCTCCGGGCTCGGCCACGGGGACTGGAAGGGGCTCTCGGCCGGTCTGTACGCGCCCCTCGCGGCCGGCGGCTCGGTGGTCCTCTGCCGGAACCTGGAGCGGCTCGCGCCCGAGTCCCTCGCCAAGCGGGTGGAGAGCGAGCGGGTGACCCACAGGGCGCTCTGAGCCGCCCGGACGAACACACCCGTCCGCCCACGCGTCGGCAAGGGCTCTCCACGCCGGCCCGGCGGCCGGACGAGACCCCCGGCATCAGCCCCCCGCCCCGCTGAGTGCCCCATTCGGCGTAGGGCCGCGCCGAGTCCCCGGGTCCGAGCCCGCCGTCCGGTACATGATCGGCCCGGGGGGAGTCGACTCCTTCCGCACAACCATGCGTCGGGTTCGGCCGTCTCCTTCTACGACCGGCGGCCGCCCGGCGCGCCGCCGACGCCATGAAGGACGGACTCAGACGTGACGGACCGTGCGGGCACGCCCGCCGAACCGGATCCCCCGCAGGCGGAGGACACGGCGACCGACGCTCCGGAGGAGCCGCGCCGACGCCGCCACTGGCTGCGGTGGACGGCGCTCGGCGTCTCGGTCGTCGTGCTGGCCGCCGCCGGGGCCGGCTGGTGGTTCTACCGGAAGCTCGACGGCAACATCACCACGGACACCACGGCCGCCGCCGAGCTCCAGAAGTACGAGAAGGAGCGGCCGGCCGCGGTCGTCTCGGCCGCCCGGAACATCCTGCTCATCGGTTCGGACACCCGGGCCGGCGAGGGCAACCGCGAGTACGGCAGGGACAAGGGCACCCAGCGGTCCGACACCACGATCCTGCTGCACCTGTCGGCGGGGAAGGCGAGCGCGACCGCCGTCTCCCTCCCCCGCGACCTGATGGTGACGATCCCGAGCTGCCGCAAGGCCGACGGGAGCCGCACCCGCGAGCAGTTCGCCCAGTTCAACTGGGCCTTCGAGTTCGGCGGTACGGCGTGCACGATCCGTACCGTCGAGAAGCTGACCGGGATCCGGGTGGACCACCACATGGTGATCGACTTCCAGGGCTTCAAGAAGATGGTGGACGCCGTCGACGGTGTGGAGGTCTGCCTCAAGGAGCCCGTGGACGACCCCGACGCGAAGCTGAAGCTGCCCGCGGGACGCCAGACGCTCCACGGGGAGCAGGCGCTCGGGTTCGTACGGGCCCGGAAGTCGATCGGCAACGGCAGCGACACGGAACGCATGGACCGCCAGCAGCAGTTCCTCGGCGCGCTCGTCAACAAGGTGCAGAGCAACGGGGTGCTGCTGAACCCGACCAAGCTCTATCCGGTCCTGGACGCGGCCACCAAGGCGATCACGACCGACCAGGGGCTCGACTCGCTGCGGGACCTGTACGACCTGGCACGGTCGATGCGGGCGGTCCCCACCGAGAAGGTGCAGTTCCTCACTGTCCCGCGCCGCTCCTACCGATACGACGCGAACCGGGACGAACTGGTACAGCCGGCGGCGAGTCAACTCTTCAAGCAGCTACGGGAGGACAGGCCCGTCGTCGTGACTCCGGGCGAGAAGGACGACGCCGGCGAGAGGGGCGACGACGGGCGGGGCGGCGGCGCGGACGGCAAGCCGGACAGCCCCGACGACGCCGGCCTCCCGACGCCCTCCGCGACGCCGACCTTCACCGGGCGGAACGCGGCGGAGGGAGTGTGCTCCTAGAAGGTGCCGTCGGGGAGGGCGGGTAAAGGGCACACCAAGGGGAGGGCTGGGAGCGATGAGGTTTGAGCAAATTGCCCGGTTGTAAGGGGCGTGGAATTTGTCACGCACGTCGCCCCACGCTGAACTGGGCGGATAGTGTGACGCGATCCGGTGCACCCCGACCGCGTGGTCGCACTCACCAAGGATCGAACGACCGAGAGAGCGGCGCCCTGTGGGGGAGGCGCCTCGCGTGGCACCGACGGAGGACTCGAGTAACCGTGGACGCGCACAGCCGTGGACGGGCGGAAGAGATCGACCCCGCCGACCAGTGGGTGCTCAACCCGCAGACCGGCAACTACGAACTGCGACTGGACCACTCCGCTGGGCAGTCACAGCCGCGGACCCCGTCGAGGCCCCGTAGATCCACCGTTCCCGCCGCCGCCCCCGCCGACACCCCCGTCGAGGCACCCGTACCCGGCCAGCGCCGTCGCCGGGTCGACGAGCGCGACGGCGGAGGACAGCAGCCGCCCGCGAGCCGCCGCAAGCGCAAGCAGGGCGCGTCCCGCAAGAAGAAGGTCCTGCTGTGGACCGGCGGCACGATGGCGTTCGTCCTCGTGGGCGGCGCGACGGGCGCGTATCTGCTCTACAACAAGCTCGACGGCAACATCGACGTCGTCGACCCCGTCGGCCTCGAGAGCAAGGGCTTCCGCAAGGGCGAGGCCTTCAACGTCCTGATCATCGGCACCGACAAGCGGACCGGTGCGGGCAACGCGGGCTACGGCGACAAGAACAGCCCCGGTCACGCGGACACCACGATCCTCTTCCACGTCGCCAAGGACCGCACGAACGCGACCGCGGTCTCCATCCCGCGCGACCTGATGACGACGATCCCCGAGTGCCAGTCGAGGCAGCCCGACGGGTCGATCCTGACGATCCCCGGCCAGCGGCAGGCCCGCTTCAACGTGAGCCTCGGCCAGGACGGACGCGACCCCGGCTGCACCATGCGCACGGTCAAGGAGCTGACCGGCCTGACCGTCGACCACTTCATGATGGTCGACTTCAACGCCGTGAAGGAGCTGACCTCGGCCGTCGGCGGCGTGAAGGTCTGCGTCGAGAAGGCGGTGGACGACCCCAAGTCGCATCTGAAGCTGCCGGCAGGCGAGTCGGTCATCGAAGGGGAGCAGGCCCTCGCCTTCGTCCGTACGCGGTCCAGCTTCGGCAACAAGAGCGACCTGGACCGGATCAAGATCCAGCAGCAGTTCCTGGGCTCGATGATCCGGCAGATGAAGTCGGACGAGACGCTCACCAGCCCGACGAAGCTGTACGACCTGGCGGAGGCGGCGACGAACGCGCTCACCGTCGACAAGGGCATAGGGTCCCTCTCCAAGCTCCAGGACCTGGCCAAGGAGCTGTCCGGGATCGACACGAAGAACATCTCGTTCGCGACCCTCCCGGTCATCGACAACCCGGCCGAGCCCAAGCCGATCACCGTGGTGCCGCACCCGACGCAGGCACCGCAGCTCTTCTCCGCACTGCAGTCCGACGTCTCGCTCACCGAGGTGAAGAAGAAGACCCAGGACGCCAAGGACGCCAAGGCGCAGGCCCTGGCGAAGCTGCTGCAGGGGCCGCGCGCCGAGGCCGCCGACGTGCGCGTCGACGTCTACAACGGCAGCGGCATCACGGGCGCGGCCCAGTCGACCATCGTCTGGCTGCAGAACGAGCAGGGCGTGAGCCGCTCCACCAACAAGAGCAACGCCCCCGAGAAGGCGGCGAAGACCACGCTCACGTACGCACCGAACCAGGCCGATCAGGCCCGCAAGCTCGCGGACATGATGGGTCTGGCCGCCACGGCCCTCAAGCCGGGCACGCAGGACGCCGGGGAGCGCGAGCCCATGACGCTCGTCCTCGGCGCCGACTTCAAGGGCGCAGGGATTTCCATGGCCGCTCCGACGAAGGCGCCGGACGTGGGTCAGGTAGAAGCAGACAAGCAGGTGTGCGCCAAGTGACCCGGAAACACCGGGGCTTGGCACGCTCCTGACTGACGAGGGGACCTGGGGTGGGACAGAACAGCGTGCGTGGGGAGGGGACGCGGCGACGCGTGCCACGCGCCCGAGAACTGGGCTGGGACGACGACCTGTACGGCGCCGGGGAAGCCACCGGCGCCGGGGACGACGCTCCCGAGGAGAAGGCGGCGCAGGGCGACGCGCCCGCGTCGACCCGCGCCTCGCGCCGGCGCGGGAACGCCGGTGGCGGTACGGGTGCGGGTGGCCGCGCCGCCGCGCGCAAGCGCGCCAAGAAGACCGGCAAGCGCAAGGTGCTGCGCTGGGTGGCGATCACCCTGTCGCTGCTGATACTCGGCACGGCCGGCGCCGGATACCTGTACTACGAGCACCTCAACGGCAACATCCGCAGCGGCGGGCGCGCGGGCGGCGAGAGCGGCGTGAAGAAGGCCCCGCCGAACGCGCTCGGGGACACCCCGCTCAACATCCTCCTGATCGGCTCCGACAGCCGCCAGGACGAGAAGAACATCGCCCTCGGCGGCGGCCGCAACGACAAGGACCGCAAGCCGCTCGCCGACGTGCAGATGCTGCTGCACGTCTCGGCGGACCGGGAGAACGCCTCGATCATCTCCATTCCGCGCGACACCGTCGTCCCGATCCCGGAGTGCAAGGGCGAGGACGGCACGCCCTACGCCGCCACCACGAACCGGCCGATCAACGAGTCGCTGCAGCGCGGCGGTCCCGGCTGCACGCTGACCACCTGGGAGAGCCTCACCGGGGTCTACATCGACCACTGGCTGATGGTCGACTTCGCCGGAGTCGTGGCCATGGCCGACGAGGTCGGCGGCGTCCCCGTCTGCGTGAAGACGGGTGTGCACGACAAGTCGACCCCGACGGTGAAGGGCGGCTCCGGCCTGAAGCTGCGGGCGGGGACCACCGACGTGAAGGGCGAGCAGGCGCTCCAGTGGCTGCGCACCCGGCACGCGTTCGGCAGCGACCAGAACCGTGCCAAGGCCCAGCACATGTACATGAACGGCATGATGAAGAAGCTCCAGGGCCAGAACGCCTGGACCGACACCGGCCGGTTGATGGGTCTCGCCGAGACCGCCACGAACGCCCTTCAGGTCTCCGACGGCCTGAAGACCGTGAAGAAGCTCTTCGACCTGTCGATGCAGCTCAAGAACGTGAAGCTCGAACGCCTGACGACGGCGACGGTCCTGACCGACCCGTACCCGCCGAACCCCAAGGCGTGGCTCCAGCTGAGGTCCTCCGCCGCCGACAAGATGTGGGCGATGCTCCGGGACGACGTCGCCTTCGACAAGAACGGCGACAAGTCCGGCGCGAAGACGACGAAGCCCAAGCCCTCCACGAAGCCGAAGACGCCGGCCGAGGCCCCCGGCTCCTTCGTCGTGACCGTCGTCAACGGCACCGACGGCGGCGGAGAACCGGCCGTCGAGGGCCGGGCGGGAGACCTGGCCGAGATCCTCAAGGGCAAGGGCTTCACCCAGGCCGACGCCTCCAAGGACGGCGGGGGCCGCAAGGACACCGTGGTCACCTATCCCAAGGCCGACGGCGACCAGGGCAAGGCGAACGCCCTCTCCGTGGCCAAGGCGCTCGGGCTGCCCGACTCGGCCGCACGGGCCGCCGCGGACGACACCGGCGGCATCACCCTCGTCGTCGGCGCCGACTGGCGCGAAGGCGGCGCGTACAAGAAGCCGACGGCCGTCGCGGGCGACCTGCCCGAGGGCGCCGACGACAAGGCGGACTGCATGGACGTCTACTCGGTCTACAAGTGGGACGGGAAGAGCTGACGCTCCTCGGACACCGCCGATGGCCGGGCCCCTGAGGGACCCGGCCATCGGCGTCTCGTGCGTCGGGGCGGTCAGACCGTCTCGGTCTCGCCCGTCTTCACCGCCGGGCGGCGGCTCGCGATGACCTTCCTCGCGAGGGAGCGGGGGCTCGTCAGGAAGCCGTACCCCCACGACATGTGCATCGTCGCCAGGGCCACCGGGATCTGGAGGCGGGCCTTGAGCGGGAGGCCCTTGCCCGCCGGGACCGAGCCCGCCGTGATCGCGGCGAGGTAGCCGGCCGGGATGACGAAGCCGAGCGGGGTCAGGGCGGCGCCCACGACCAGACCGGCGGCGATGGCGCAGACGGCGACCGGCGGGGCCAGGTAGCGGAGGTTGATGGAGCCCTGGTGGTAGCGGGCCACCACATGGCGCCAGCGGCCGTAGTCCTTGTACTGCTTGGCGAGGGCCTTCACGGAGGGCCTCGGGCGGTACTGGACGCGCAGCTCGGGCGAGAACCAGATCAGGCCGCCGGCCTCGCGGATGCGGAAGTTCAGCTCCCAGTCCTGGGCGCGGATGAACTCCACGTTGTAGCCGCCCTGCTGTTCGAGCGCCTCGCGGCGGAAGACACCCAGGTACACGGTCTCCGCCGGGCCCGCCTCGCCGCCCGTGTGGAAGGCGGCGTTGCCGACGCCGATCTTCGAGGTCATCGCGGCGGCGACCGCGTCCTCCCAGGCGTTCTCGCCCTCGGCGTGCATGACACCGCCGACGTTCTGCGCGCCGGTCTCCTCCAGGAGCCGGACGGCGGTGGAGATGTAGTTCGGCGAGAGCATGCCGTGGCCGTCGACGCGCACCACGATCGGGTGGCGCGAGGCCTTGATCGCCGCGTTGAGGGCGGCGGGCGTGCGGCCGGTGGGGTTCGGCACGGTCCTGACGCTGGCTCGTGAATCCGACGCGGATTCTCGTACGAGTTCGGCGGCGATCTCGTCGGTGCGGTCCGTGGACGGGCCGAGCGCGATCACCACCTCCATCTCGCCGTCGTATTCCTGCTCCAGGATGTGGCGAACCGAGGTGCGCAGGTACCGCTCCTCGTTGAGGACCGGCATGATCACGGAGACGGGGGGCATGGCGTTCACGGTCGGCCACGTTACCGCGAATGGGGGACAGCGGTGCGCGCCGCACGGGTGGCGCACCCTTGCGCTGATCGTATGGGCCTACCGTGCTCACGGTTCCCTTTGTCACACCCGCGGAGGTGTCCGTCCGTGCCCACACCGCCCCGCACGCCCCGTCCCCGGCCCGCCGCCCGTCGCGTGCCGGTCCGTCGGCCGAGGCGGCGCCCCCGGTGGGGGATGCGGATGGCGACGGCGCTCTCCGTGGCGGTGCTCGCGGCCGGCGGCATCGGGCACGCCGTGGTGACCGGTCTCGACACCGGGATCACCCGGGTCGACCCCTTCAAGGACATGAAGAACCGGCCGCAGGCCGGGCACGGGATGAACATCCTCGTCGTCGGCACCGACGGCCGGGACCGCATCACCCCGGAGGAGAAGGCGAAGTACAAGCTGGGCGGGGCGCCCTGCCACTGCACCGACACCGTGATGCTCGTGCACATCTCCGAGGACCGGGAACGGGCGAGCGTCGTCAGCCTGCCCCGGGACTCGTACGCGGAGATGCCCGAACACACCGACCTCACCAGCGGGAGGAAGCACCAGGCGCATCCGGTGAAGCTGAACGCGGCGTACGCCGAGGGCGGGCCGGGGCTGACCGTGCGGACCGTCGAGTCGATGACCGGCGTCAAGATCGACCACTATCTGGAGGTCGACTTCACCAGCTTCATGCGGACCGTGGACGCGGTCGGCGGGGTGCAGATCTGTACGACCCGGGCCGTGAAGGACGCGTACAGCGGGCTCGACCTGCCGGCCGGCACCCATGAGCTCGACGGCGGGCAGGCCCTCCAGTACGTGCGGTCCCGGCACATCGACGGGGCCGCCGACATCGGCCGGATGCAGCGGCAGCAGCGTTTCCTCGCCGCCCTCATCGAGCGGACGACCAGCGGCGGGGTGCTGCTCAACCCGGTGCGGTTCCGTGAGGTGGCCACGACCATGCTGGGCTCGGTCCGGGCCGACGAGGACTTCGGTACGGACCAGCTGTTCGCCCTCGCCAAGGCGATGCGCGGCTTCACCCCTGCGTCGTCGGAGTTCGTGTCCGTGCCGATCGGGGACATGAGCTTCCCGGTGAAGGGGATCGGCTCGACGGTGAAGTGGGACGCGTCGAAGGCGCAGAAGCTTTTCCAGGCGCTGCGGGAGGACCGGCCGCTGACCCCGGTGAAGCCCGGCTCGTCCGGCTCGTCCGGCTCGTCGGAGAAGGCGCCCAAGGACATCGTGGTGGACGTGGCACCGCGCACGGTGCGGGTGCAGGTCTACAACGGGACCCGGACGGACGGGCTCGGCCGGAAGGTCGACGACGCGCTGCGCGGGACCGGCTTCGACACCACCCGTACGCCGGCGACCGCGGCCGGCAAGGAACGGGCCCGGACGGTCGTGGAGTACGACCCGCGCTGGGACCGCTCGGCGAAGACCCTCGCGGCGGCGCTGCCGGGGGCGGAGCTGAAGGCGGTGGCGGGACGGGGCGGGACCCTGCGGGTGACGGTCGGGGCGGACTACAAGGGGGTGCGGGCGGTACGGGCGGAGGACGCGGGGCGGTCGGGGCCGTTCGAGGCGGTGACCGGGGACCGGGTGGTTTGCCCTTAGGACCCTTGACGGGTCCAGGGCCCGGCGCCCGGCGCGTGACCGTCGCAGTGGGGCGGGGGTTCAAGCGGGAGGCTCTGGCGCCGCTGAGGCGCTGTCGGCGTTGTGCCCACCCGTTCCGCCCCGGCGGAACGTATGCCCACAACGGGGGGCACGGTCAGTCCTCGTAGCCCTCGGCCGCGCGGCGTTCCCTCAGTTCCTTGATGGCCTGGCGGCGGGAGAGGCGGTGGGTGCGGCGGATCTGGGCTTCCTGGTGGCGGCGCTTGTCCTGTTCCGTCTCCGGGACGACCTGCGGGACCCGGCGCGGCTTGCCGTCCGCGTCGACGGCGGCGAAGACCAGGTAGGCGGAGCCGACCTGGGTGGCGGGCGTCGACTCGTTCCAGCGCTCGGCCATGACCCGGACGCCGACCTCCATGGAGGACCGGCCGGTCCAGTTGACCTGGGCCTTCACGTGCAGCAGGTCCCCGACCCGTACCGGCTCGAGGAACACCATCTCGTCCATCGAGGCGGTGACCGCGGGACCGCCCGAGTGCCGGCCCGCGACGGCGCCCGCCGCGTCGTCCACCAGCTTCATGATCACGCCGCCGTGCACCGTACCGAGCAGGTTGGTGTCGTGGCTGGTCATGATGTGGCTGAGGGTGGTGCGGGAGGCGGAGGTGGGCTTGCCCGGGATATCGCCCTGATCTGTCATGCCCTCCACCATATGCCGGGTCCTGTCGGGGTCGCCGTTCGGTCCGCTTTGCATCAGCTTGGCAACAGCACCGGTCCGATGTTCCACCCGGCCTGTCGCCCGTAAAGCCCTGACCGGCACACTGGTCCGCATGAATGACTGGCCCGAAGACGGCGGCTACGGCCGTGGCAACGCGAACCCCCACCCCGAGGGTCCTCGCCGGATGAGCCATGTGCAGCGCCCGCAGGTTCCGCAGCAGCCGCCTCGGCACGACCAGGGCTACAACCCGAACTTCACACAGGCCCAGGGCCAGGGGTACGACTCCGGTTACAGCTCCGGCCAGGTCTACGGCGGCCCGCAGGGCGGCGGGAACGGCACCGTCCCGCCGCAGTACTCGCCGGGCCCCGGCGCCGGCGGTCCCGGCCGTCCCGCGCCGAACTGGCGCAGGCGGATCAAGGTCGGCTCGATCGTCCTCGTCGTCGGCGTCCTCGCCTGGGGCATCGGCACCTACGCCTGGGCGAGCTCCCAGATGCGCAACGAGGTCGACCTCTCCAAGGTCATCGAGCGGCCGTCGGAGGGCGACTGCACGACGTACCTGATCGTCGGCTCCGACAGCCGCGAGGGCATGTCCGCCGAGGAGAAGAAGAAGCTCCACACCGGCTCCGCCGCGGGCAAGCGGACCGACTCCATGATGATCCTCGCGGCCTGCTCCAGCGGGAACACGATGGTCTCGCTCCCCCGTGACTCCTGGGTGACGATCCCGAGCTTCGTCGGCTCCGAGTCGGGCAAGCAGTACGCGGCCCGTGGCGGCGCCAAGCTGAACGCGGCGTACGCGATGGACGGCCCCGAGCTGCTCGTGCGGACCGTCGAGTTCAACACCGGTCTGCGCATCGACCACTACGCGGAGATCGGCTTCGCCGGCTTCGCGAACATCGTGGACGCGCTGGGTGGTGTCGAGCTGAACATCGAGAAGGGCTTCAAGGACAAGAAGTCCGGCGCCGACTTCCAGGCCGGTGAGCAGACCCTCAACGGCGAGCAGGCCCTCGCCTTCGTCCGTACCCGGTACGCCTTCGCCCAGTCGGACCTCCAGCGGACGAAGAACCAGCAGAAGTTCCTCGCCGCGCTCGCCAACCAGGCGGCGACGCCGGGCACGATCCTCAACCCGTTCGCGCTGTACCCGACGCTGGGTGCCGGTCTGGACACGCTGATCGTGGACAAGGACATGTCGCTGTACGACCTCGGGAAGATGTTCTTCGCCATGAAGGGAATCAGCGGCGGCGACGGCAAGTCCATGAACATCCCGATCTCGGGCAAGGCGCCGCAGAACTCGCTCAAGTGGGACATGCCGAAGGTGAAGCAGCTGGTCCAGCAGATCCAGAACGACGAGAAAGTCACCGTCGAGTCCCGGTGACCTCGTGGGGACACGAGATGGGCGCCCCCGTCGCGAGGGGGCGCCCTTCTTCGTGCCTACGGGAGGTTGCGGGCCATGACGATGCGCTGGACCTGGTTGGTGCCCTCGTAGATCTGGGTGATCTTGGCGTCGCGCATCATGCGCTCGACGGG
>NZ_JBITBZ010000023.1:0-34484 GCF_044452745.1 Streptomyces sp. NPDC051822
GCGGCTCGATCCGGTCCCACATCGCATCAGTGATCACTAACCGGACAGACACATCCGATCAACTGATCAACCCATCAAAGAGACACGCTCTAGGTGGGTGAGCGGCGAGCCAGGTCGTCGAGTGCGGTCGACGGCATCACGGCCCGGACGTTCCGAGGGCCAGGTCGGCCGACTTGAAGCGGTGCTCCGTCGGCTTCAGCACTTCGTAGAGGTAGCGGAAGTACTCCGTTTCCGCAGTTCCGGTGAGCACCGCCAGCAGGAAGGCGAGGCACCCCATGTCGTGGTGCTCCCACAGTGGGCCGCGCCCCTCGTTGTAGAGCACGGTCCACTCGTCGGGATGCTGACCGGGCCGTGCCAGCCAGTACAGGAACGCCCCCGTGCCCTCCTCGAACGCCCACGGCAGGACTCGCGCCCCCGCCTCCAGCAGGCCGGCGGGCTTCGCCTCGAACTCCCACAGGCTGGTCAGGATCTCGTCCCGTTCCGTCGTCTGCGCGTACAGGTCACAGTCGCTGTACTCGGAGTCGGGGACGAGCAGCCAGATCGTGTCGTCGAAGATGCCGTCGCCGTAAGTCTCGACAAGCTGCTTGTAGTCGGCAGGCAGAGCCGCACCCAGGGCGCGCTCGGCCTGTGCCCAGTCCACCGCGGGCGGTGGATCGTCGGGCGGCGGGCAGAGGCGGACGAGGGCATCGAGGACGATCATGGAAGGACGTTACTGGGCCCTCAGCCGGTGCCCGTGGGTGGGCCGGTAGGGCAGGCGAGGATCCGCACCTGCTCCGGCCCCAGGTGCCCGCTCACCAGCTCGCCGCCGCCCGACGCGATCACGGCCCCCAAGCCGTCCTCGACCTCCTCGACCACGCCTCCCCCGCACCCACCCCCGCCCAGCCGGCCACACCGACCAGGACCCTCGTAGACGGAACCACAGGCGCGCGCCTTCACCCCTACGCCGATCTCCAGCCCGCGGGCACCCGCTCGGCCGATCTCACCCGCCTCGGCCACACCAGCCCCGGGTGCGCCGGATGAGCACGAGCCCCCGCACCCTGATGCGGATCCACTTCCACCTGCCCGACCGCTGCGCCTGTCAGCCGGTCAGCCGGTCAGCCGGTCAGCCGGTAGATCGGTGCGGCGGGAGCGGGCCCGAGCCAGGCCCCCGAGGACTATGCCGGCCAGCCCGGCCGCGATGGCCAAGACGGATCCGACTACGCCGTTGCCGGTGCCGGGACCAACGTCGGCGATGGCCAGCGCCACCCCGGCGAGGACCATGCCGGTCAGCCCGACCGCCACGGCCCCGACGCCACCGTTTCGCCCGTCAGCGGTGCCGATACGTCGTTTACTGCGCGCCAGCGCCCAGGCGCCGATGGCCACACTGGCCAGCGCCACCAGATCAGCCACAATGGACGGCCCTCGCCCTTGGATGCCGTAATCATCGGCGGCGGTCACAAGTTGGATCGACATCGTCAGGGCTTCTGATGAGCTCATGTCGCTCTCCTCTTTCACGCGTTTCGTCTCCGCGATACGGATCGTCCCGATCGTGCCTGCCGACCGCGCCGCCGGTCGTCCCGCAGACGCAGGCACTTTGCGCTGCCACCGATGCCGCAGGCTCCTGCTACGGATGCGGCAGGCGACGCCGCGCAGATACTGCGGGCGCGGTAGCCGGCCGATCATCCACGAGCGGGACTCGCCCGCAGCGACACCCAGCCATGTGCGCGCATCAGCAAAGGACGGCATGGCGTCCCGGACGGTGTCAGGGACTGGACGATCCCCCTTGGTGTCACGGCCCTGCTGAGCACCAGGCTGTCCGGCGCAGGCTCCGAACGACAGCCACGGGCTGTTCGGCCCGCCTGCCGCCCTCCAGGCGGGCCCCGCGCCGTCAACCGCATCAAGAAGATCAAGCGGCAGCCCTACGGACGAGCCGGATTCGACCTACTCCGAGAATGATCCTGCTTCAGTGACACGCCGCCCCCTTCGGCGACCGGTCTACCCTTACGCCGTGACGTGGAACGAAGCTGAGTATGTCGACTACCTGCAGTCCGAGCGGCGTGGATACGCATGGGCAATGCAGCATCACGGCGGGCTGGCGCCGGAAGAGGCCGCGGAAGCCGCCCTGGAGCATTACCCATACGAGTCGGCTGAGACGTCATTCCGTGGCCTGATCTTTCACGACGAGGCATGGCACTGGGCAATGCTGTCGATCCACGGCGATCGGTACACAGTGGAACACCCCGAGCTGGGTCATCCGTCACCTGGCTACCTAGCCCTTGAGTAGCCAAGCAGCGAGCGCATTAGAACGTCGAGGTAACGCTACGCTTCGACTCCCCAAGATCTGTGCCAGAACCCACTACGGTTCTGGTCCAACTTCTGTGGAGCACTGACACTCAGCGTTGTTGAACAACGGAGCGGGTGATGTGCCGACCCCACCGATGGTGTCGGTGGGACAGCTGATAATGCCGTCATGGCAGATCGCAGTCCGGTGCTCCGGATCATCACCTCGGCGGCGCGGGAGTCCTTGAAGCCGCTCGGCCTGGCCCGTCGCGGGCGGTCGCGGCTATGGATTGATGATCACGGGTGGTGGCTCGGGGTTGTGGAGTTCACGCCGTCGCGGATTGCCGGCAGTGGTCTGTACGTCGGTGCGATGTGGCTGTGGCACGACGTGGACCACCTGGCCTTCCACGTGGATGCAGTTCGGGTCGGCCCCGAGCTGTTTCGCAACGATGACCAGTTCAGGTCGCTGGCGCTTGAACTCAGTCGGCAGGCGGCTGCGAACGTGACCGCGCTGAGAGAAAAGTTTGCGGATCTGCCGGATGCCGCTCGATACCTGACGTCCAGGCCGGTGCGCCGGGGATTTCTCTGGGACAGCTTCGACTCTGGGATCGCAGCCGCCCTGGTTGGGGATCCGGACACGGCCCGCGATTACTTCGAACGAGTCCTTCGAGAGGACGCCCTGCTCCCGTGGGAGGTCAATGCCCAGGAGAAGGCGCGTGAGCTTCACGCGATTTCGGCAGATCGCGACGCAGTGACCGCCTGGGTCACGCGGGCCGTCGACTCATGCCGGAGCAAGCTGAACCTGGATCCCGTGCCGTTTGCGATCAGCTGAGCGGGCCCGCTCGTCGAGTGACAGAGCTGCAGTCAGGCAAGGAGGACTCGCTTCCGCAGCAGGCTGACCGCCCGGCCGTACATCAAGCGCTTCCCTCCCACCGCGGCGGTAGATCTCCGCAAGCAGGTCGTAGTCGAGTTCCTCGGCCATGCGCCCCTCCCCGTTGTCCAGCAGCTGCGCTGGTAACGACCTGCCCGTTTGAAGGTGGCGTGGAACGGACCGGGCGGCTGGCGAAGCACTCACCCGAAGGGTGGACGGCGGCTCGGGGTGAGGCGTACGCCCGACGACGCGGACTCCGCGCCCTCATCGGTGGCGGTCACCGTCCGCAGCAACACGCGTCACTCCACGCCCGCCCCAAGGCGAGGCCCGGGAAACGCATTGGTCCCCCGCACCGAGGCGCGGGGGACCACAGGGAGTGCTCCAACGACCAGTCGGCTCACCCACCCACGATCACCGTAACGCGAAGCAGCCACCGATCCGGCGCCCCCGGACGCCTGTGACCCGGACAAACGACAACGCCCTGCTGCCTTGACGGGTCGGGCGCCTTCGACGTGCGCGACGAGGTGCTCGTTATGTGTGGTTCTACTCGGGCACGTCCCCGAGCGGCCCGTGTGTGGCGAAGCGGTCCGCCGCGCGGGTGAAGTTGCCGGCCTCAGCACAACACGCTCACTTACCCCCGGCTGTGGAGCAGCGAGAGCTCTCGGCGGCGGTCGCGCCACCAGGCGAGCTGGTACGCGGGCTTCCCGGGGTTAGGCGGGGGTGCCGAGTCGGCGGTCGGCTCCCGGTCGATCTTGTGTACCCGGCTGTGGGAGGCAGCCGTCCGGGGCGTGGGCTTCGCGTGCGCCTGTTGGGGTCAGGTTCCGCGCTGTCGGCCCATCAGGAGCTGCTGGGACCGGTGAGCGTTCGTAGGGTCGTCGTGGACACCCCATTACAGACTTCTCAATGCCAGTGTCAAGCCGTTGCGGGTGCTGTCCGGTCGGGGTTATGCCGCTGGTTCAACGCTCACCGCGACGGATCGTCTCCGAAGGTGAACCGCCAGAATCTCCATCTCAACGAGCGTGCCGATGAGACCGGTCTCGGCAAGTTGCGTGGCCTGCACCCGTGCTTCACCCAGGGACAGTTCTCGCGCATTGCGGAGGGCCTGCAGCACGGGAGCAAGGTTCAGCACGTCTCCGGACAGGCGAAGCCGTGCCGCCCCGTGTACTTGCAGCAGAGCTTGTCGAATGTTCTCGGGTGAGACGGGTCCGCTGTCCTGCTCGCACCACCCGTTCAGGCAGTCTGCGCATCGTCCTTCGGTGCCCCAGCAGAGCATGCCGTTGTCGAAGAACTGACCGACATCGCAGGTCGTGGTGCCTCCGCAGACACTGCACCGGCCCGTGACCTGTACTCCTTGCGTGATCACAGGGGCTCTCCTCAGCGTCATCCGTCCATGCTGATGGGATCCTCTCTGAGAAGTCGGCTCTCGTCGATCAGGTTTGCGATTGACGAGAAGCCCTATGAGGCGGTTGCCGCCGGCGGCATGGGTTCGTAGTGCCGCTGGTCCCGGAGAAGTGCCCACAGCACGTTGACCCGTCGCCGGGCCAGCGCCAGGACTGCCTGGGAGTGCCTCTTGCCCTCGGCCCGTTTGCGGTCGTAGTACCGGCGTGATTCCAAGCAGCAGGTGATGCTGCTCATGGCGGCAAGGAACAGGGCCCGTTGCAGACGTCGGTGGTATCGCTTCGGCCGGTGCCGGTTGCCGCTGACCTTGCCTGAATCCCTGGGAGCCGGCGCCAGACCGGCGTAGGTCGCCAGGCGATCAGGGCTGCCGAAGAGATCCATGTCGCCGCCGATGGCGGCCAGGATCTCAGCTCCGAGCAGGTTACCGATGCCCGGCATGCTGGCAATGATGGCGGCCTGCCTGTGGGCGCGGAAGGGAGCCTCGATCTGCCGGTCGACTTCGCTGATCTTGTCGTTGAGCGCGATCACTTCCCGGGCGAGCGTGGCAACCATGGCTGCGACCGTCTTCTCTCCGGCGACGCTGGTGTGCTGTCGCTCGGCAGCCTCCATGGCGGTGCGGGCCAGGGCTCCGCACCAGCGGAGCTTCCGGTTCCGGAGCCACTGTTCGAGCCGGCTGGCGCCGAGCCGGCGGATGGCCGCCGGTGTCTGGTAGCCAGTGAGGAGGACCAGGGGCCCGTGGTTGCCCAAGTCGAGGGCGCGCTCGAACGCGGGGAAGATGCCGGTCAGGAGGCCGCGGAGGCGGTTGACGGCTCGGGTGCGGTCGCAGACCAGGTCGGCGCGGCGGCCGGTGAGCAGGCGGAGCTCGATGATGGCTTCGTCGCCGGGCCTGATCGGCTGCAGATCACGGCGCATGCGGGCCTGGTCGGCGATGACGTGCGCGTCGCGGGCATCGGTCTTGCCCTCACCGCGGTAGCCGGCCGTGGCCCGGTTCACGGTCCGGCCGGGGATGTAGAGCACCTGCTGGTCGTGGTTGAGCAGGAGGGCGATGACGAGACCGGCTCCGCCGTCGGCAAGGTCGATGGCCCAGATCACCTCGTCGCCCAGGGCGAGAACATCGGTGATCAGCTGCAAGAGGTCGGGCTCGTCATTGGCCACCCGCCTCGATAAAAGCTTCGTTCCCTCTGCGTCGATGACGAAGCAGTAGTGATGGCCCTTGCCGGCATCGATGCCGGCCCAGATGCGATTCAATCGTGATCCCGAGTGAGTCGTACGGATTCCCTGCAGACGACCTCGCCGGCGTTGTCCTACTCAGCGATCTACTCGCACCTCTCAATGAGCGGCCCGGTCGTCGGTGGGGTTCCGGGCGGCCAAGTCTGTTCAGCCACAAGCGGCGACACCTCAGTAGCCCCTCCCAGAACCCCCAGGCGACAGGACCCTACGAATGGCCCCATCAACCCGCCTAGAAGGTAGGACACCTCAGGCGGTTAGAAAGTCAAGTTCGCCGCGCTGAGTCCGTGTGTAGCCTGTCGATCTGTTCGAGAGCGGGCGGGGGGCGGATGATGTCTGGCGGGCCGTGGACGGGTGATGACCGTGGCCACAACAACGAGGTTCACGAGCGTTGGCTGCGACTGCTGAACAGGTCGACTGGAGCCCCTGACTATCGCGACGAGTGGTTTGACGAGCAGTGCGGCGGGTGCCGGTTCTGGGTTGCACTGAGCGGCGAATTGGGGCGGGACTGGGGAGCCTGCACCCATGCCGAGTCGAGGTTCGACGGGCAGGTGCGATTCGAGCATGACGGCTGCCCCTCCTTCGCGGTCCGCGGCGACGGCTCGTTCGGCTGACTGCAACTGCTGGACGATGGTCCGGGCACAGCCAGCTAGCCGGTGACCCTGTAGTAGAGGGCTGTCTCGCCGGTGGCTTCGCTGAGCTGCTGTGCCATCTCTTCGACGATCAGGTCGGCGGCTTCTGGCGAGACAGCGCCCTCGACGTATACGGCCCACGTACCTGCGAGTTCCCACGAGACCGAGACCAGGGTTGCTCCCGTACGGAAGGAATGATCACCCTCTGCCTCGACCGGCTCGCAGAGCAGTGAGCGAGGTTGGAAGAGGGTGGCGTAGTCGGTCCCAGGCATCGCGGGCCAGTCGTTCCCGCTGGCGGTGCTGATCGTGTACTCGGCGTCGATGGGGTCATGCGGACGCTCTTGAGCGGAAGACTCGGCGGCATCCCGCGCGAAGTCGTAAGGCATCGGCTCGTTACCGTCCACCACCCACGGGGCGGGGTACCTGGCGTGACATCCAGTGCACCGAGCGACGAGCGCCCCGATCTGTGGGTTCGTCATGATGCTGTAGTTCGACGAGGGCAGCGCGCGCAACACGTAGCCGTTTGCGGTCGTCTCAATCGCCGGCCATTCGGGGGAGCACTCACACGGTTCAGTCTTCGCGAACACCTCGCCGTCAGGTGTGTTGCGGGTGTTCCTGAGGGTCGTGAAAAGCTTCCTGAGTGGCCGCACGAGGCCCCCTTCCGTGACAAACGAGCGCTGATCCTGCGGCCCCGTGAGCAGGAGAGGTTACCTCTTAGGCGAGCCGAGCAACTCATGCAATGTCAGCAGCCGGCGGAAGAGGCGCCCGCCTGGTCGATCTCACGCCACATGATCGCCCGGGTTGCGCCTACGCGGCCACCACCAGGGCCGATGGGTTGGGGAAGGCAACGGCCTCATCAAAGCGGTGGCCGTGCTGGAGGCAGTGGTAGAGCTGTCCGCTCATGCGGTTGAAGAGATTGCGCTGGGCTGAGGCGTGCCAGTCTCCCTGGTCGCGGCGGCGTCGGTAGTGGGCTTTGGCGCCGGGGGAGGCGGTGATCGAGGAGAAGGCCCAGAGGTAGCCGACGGCGTTCAGGCGGTCGTTCTTCACCCACCGTCTGGTGATGGACGACTTCTTGCCGGAGGCCCGGGTGATGGGCGAGGAGCCCGCGTATGCCTTGAGGCCGCGGGCGTCGGCGAACCGGCTGCGGTCGTCTCCGATCTCGGCGAGCATCCGGGCGCCGAGCTGGAAACCGAGGCCGGGAAAGCTGAGGATGATCTCAGCGTCCGGGTGCCGAGGGAACGCTTCTTCCACCGCCTCGGCAAGTTGGTCGGCAGCGGTGCAGGCGGCCTCCAGCTGGAGGAGGAGGGCGAGCGTCTGCTTGCCGAGGGCATCCTCGACCAGCGCGGGCTGGTGGGCCCAGTCGGCCCGGAAGACCTCGCGGAGCCGTTCTGCATCGGCCTCGATGCCGCGCTGACGGCCGGCGCGCTTGAGCGCGGCCTGGAGCTGGACGCGGGTCAACCGAGCCGCGCGGGTCGGGGTGGGTGCGGCCTTGAGGAGCTCGTGGGCCTCGCGCCGGCACAGACCGTTGCGCCAGGGATCGAAGGCGGCCAAGGCGGAGGGGTAATACTCGCGCAGCAGGGATCGGAGCTGGTTGGAGATCTGTTGCCGGTTCCAGGTGGCGTCCTGCTGGGCGCGGGCGAGGACGGTGATCGCGCGACCGAGGTCGGAATCGTTGGGCAGGGGCCGGTGGGCATGCATGTCCGTGCGAAGGATGTTGGCCAGAACGAGGGCGTCCCCGGGGTCGGACTTCTTGCGCGAGACGGAGTGCCGGTCGCGATATCGGGCGGCGGCCATCGGGTTGATCGCGAAGACCTGTCGGTTGCCGGTCCGCAGCACGGCGACGAGCAGGCCGCGCGAGGTCTCGATGGCGACGGGGATCGGGTTCTCGGCGGTGTCGCCATACTCGGCGAGCAGGTCGAGGAGGATCTTGTAGCCGGTGGCGTCGTCGGTGATGTGGCGTTTGGCGAGGAGCTGGCCGGTGTCGTCGACGAGGGCGACGTCGTGTGTCTTCTCCGCCCAGTCGATGCCGCAGTAGATCAAGATTCCCTCCCGGTGCTGCCATGTTTTTGCGCTGGTCACGAGCTCGTGAGGAACCACGCAGCGACCTAATCCCAGGACTCGGCCGAGGGCCGGTCCGCCACCTCAGTAGCTGTTCGTGGCACCAGCTCACCCCACGGGCCTCGGTCTATGCGGGAGCTCATGACGGCTCGGGCGTATCGAGAGGTCACCGTGCGGTGGGCTCGTACTACCAACACCAACGAGTGATCAAGATGCTCGGTATTGACTCCTCAAGACGCCAAGCCACCGTTCCTCAGGCCGACACGTTCTCAACGAGCGGTGTGGTGGCGGGCTGCGAGGACGTCGGACGCCGCCGCTCTGTAAGGAGGCATCCATGCCTGGACGGGTGTAGGCGTCCGTCCGGCGCCCACGCAGCCCGCCACCACAACGAGCACCAAAGCCGCCCACCGATCTACGGGAAGGCTTCACCGGCCCGGATGGAGTCAGATGTCACAGCCCCGGCGCTCTCGAACGGCCCGGCCCCCTTCACAATCGGCCAAGCCGTCCTTACATACGGATTAGGGCGGGTGCCACTGGGGCTGGTGCCGGTCCCGTCGCTTCCCCCGAGAACGGCGGGACCGGCACCGCCGCTTTTTGACTGCAGACCGGTGGCGCGCGGGCCGTCGGCAGCCGGGCCTGCATATGCCGGGAGTTGGTTCGTGTACGCCTCTGGCGTACCGGACCGGGCCGGTGGCAGGGTGAACCGCGAGCGGCCCCCGCAGCCCACCCTGCGGCGCGGGCCGCCGGTCCGGTCCCGCGTCGCCCGCCTGGGGCCGGGCCGCGCCCGCCTCCCGGCTCCCCACGGGAGGCCGCAGGCGCGTGCCTCGCGCCATCCACACCGACGACGGGCGGTTCCGCCGCCTCACCGTGGCCCGAGAGGGCTGCCCGCTTCGCTGCCACCCCACCCGTTCCGGCTCCGTCTTCACTGTCGGAGAGGGCTCGTAGGCTGGTCAGCACACCACACGACCGGAGGTTCCGTGTCCAGCCATCCCGGCGTACGCGCACTGTCAGACCTGCTCGTGCCATGCAGACAAAGCAGTGAAGGAGCCCCCCATGATGTGGCCGGAGTACCGGAAGCTGAACGGCGGCTCGGGATACGGCTGCCCTCGGACTACATCGCCTTCATAGAGACCTACGGGGCCGGCGGGATCGACGGAGAAGCGCTGTGGATACCGCCGCCATACCGCGCAACCGGAGGCGACAGTATGGTCGGCATGGCCGAACTCTTCTGGGAGCAGGCCCCCGAGTTCTACTCCCGTTGGCTGCCCGACGAAGTAGGTGCCGACATGCTGCTCCGGTGGGGTTTCACAGAGGACGGCACACACCTGTTCTGGTTGATGACAGGCAACGACAGTGACGCCTGGCCCATCGCCGACCTCTACCAGGACGGCGGCCCCCTCACCGTCCACGAAGACGGGTTCGCCGCCTACGTGCGACGCTGGTGCACCCCTGCCTCCGGCATCACCGATGAAGCGATGCAGTTCATACACTGGCGCGAATTCGACCACCTCATGGAGCAGGGCCTCGACCCCTCTACAGGCCTCCCCCGTGCTGTCTGAACACATCGGCGACTCAAGCTGACCGGCCCGAGCCGGAAGCTGCTCAACCAGGACGCGGCCCTCAGGCGATCACCGCGGGCGGGATACGGGCGCGCGAGATATGCCGACCCGACTTCGACCTTGGCACCCTTGACTGACCGACGCTGCGCGGGCCTGGTCGGCTACTCGGCGGGGAGCCGGCGGGCCAGATCCGCGGCGCGTTGTCCGGCGGCCTGCCCTCGCGGGGTGAGGTCGAGCGTCTCCAGCAGGTGCAGGTAGCCGACTGCGTCTCGTGCTTCGGCCGCGGTGATCAGCGGCAGGCGCGGGGCGGTGGGGTAGTCGCCGGTCACCGGCTCAGCAGTTTCCACACAGAGATCAACCGGTGACCGGGCCGTCAGGAAACGGTGTGCTGCTGCGGTTTCGCGGCACCTGAGCACGGGGGATGTGACCGTGCGGGACTGCGAGGCTGCAGAACCCGTTGCCTGGGGCGCGGCATGGGGCCTGGGACGTGGGGTCCCAGGAAGGGTCAGAAGCCGGGGTTTTCCGACCGGTGCACTTCGCAACCTGCCCTGCCCCATACCGGCGGGCGGTGCGCGAAGTAGCCGTGGCTGTAGGTGCTCGGCTCCCGCTGGCAGCGCACCAGCATGACCGCTGGCCGTGCTGCCCGTCCTGCCCACCGTCCGCTCGCCCGGCGCCGGGCGAGCGGGGGAAAGAGCCTGCCCTGGCCGCCCGGGCGGCCACGATACTGACCGCCATGACCAGCACACCCCAAACCCCCACCGCAGCCCCCTACTCCCGGATCAAGATCCGGACCGGGGCCCTGGTGTTCTGCGGCAACGACGTCGCCCTCATCCGCCGCGACCGCGTCGGCTCCACCCACTACACCCCGCCCGGCGGCAACGTCGAGCACGGGGAAGACCTCGGTGAGGCTCTCGCCCGCGAGCTCGCCGAGGAACTCGACCTCGATGTCGACCAGGCCGAAGGCGGCGACCTGACGTGGGTCGTCGACCAGCGCGTCACCCGTCCCGGGCCCACCCCGCCGCCGCGCAAGCTCCACCTGATCTACCGCCTCCACATCACCCCCGAGGTCCGCGCCACCCTCGCCGAGGTCGAACTGGACGAACAGCCCGACGGCAGCCACCAGACCGGCATCATCGAATGGATCGACTACCGCAAGACCGCCGAACTACCCATCTTCCCGCCCATCGGGCCGGCCCTCGCCGCTCTGCCCGACCCCCGCGCCGCCGTCACCGACGCCGCCCTCGAAGCCGTCACCGACGACAACTACACCTGGGTATGACCGCAGGGCAGCCCCGTGGGGCTTCCTACCCGAAGAGGCAGGAGACCACGGTGCCCGCCGAGGACCCCACGCGGTGGCTCTGCAGGTCCTCGCGGTGCCGGGCGCACATGGTGATGAGCCGTGTCAGTGCTTCTCCGTGTCGTCTGCACGTGTAGTCGGTTCTCCGGGCTGGCTGGCTCGTTAGGGCAGGAGCTGGAGCTGCTGCTGGCGCCGTGTGGACGATCGCGTAATTCCCCAGGGGTAAGTTCACGTAATTCCCCAGGTTCCTCTGCCTGAGAGCGCGGCCGGTCCGCGGAAGTGGCCGGTTACTCTCATCTCGTTCCAAGGCCATGACCTGAGATGATCTCCGCTGAAGGGGAGGTGCAGTAATGGAGATGCCACCGACGCACCTGGCTGTCGAACAGGACCGGCTGGAGGAACTGCGCGACCTCTTGGCGGCAGGAGCTGACATCCACGAGGAGTACAACGGATTCACCCTCCTGCACCGGGCCGTCGACGGAGAGATCGACGGACACGTCCAGACCGGGGAGCCCCTCCACGTGGATGCCACGTGCTTCCTGCTGTCCCAAGGTGCAGATCCCACACGTCGTTCACATGGTGGGACCGGAGTGTCAGCCCATCACCTGGCCTTCGTCAACAGGCACTGGCTTGCTGACGCTCTCTTCGAAGCCTGGCTCACCCGTGGGGACACCAAGATCAGTCTTTGAAGACGGTCTCTGGTTGCTTAAGGCTTGGCGGTGGGGTTCTTCGGCCGCTTGTTGGGGCGGTAGCTGGGGCCGTTCATGATGACCTGGTGGCTGGTGTTGATCAGTCGGTCCAGGAGTGACTCGGCGACGACGGGGTTGGGGAAGAGCGGATACCAATCGCTGGGCGCCCGGTTGCTGGTGATAATCAGGGACCGGCCCTGCCGTTCGCTGACCAGCTCGTAGAGGTCGTCAGCCTGGGCCGCGCTGAGCTGACGCATGGCGAAGTCGTCGAGGATGAGCACGTCGGGCCGTACCATTTCGCGGATCCGCTTGTCTCAGGTGCGGTCCGCGTGGCCGCCGGCGAGGTCCGCGAGGATCCGGCTGGTCTTGGCGAAGCGGACGTGGGCGCCCTGGCGGACGGCGAGGTGGCCGAGGGCCTGGGCGACGTGTGTTTTTCCGACTCCGACCGGGCCGAAGAGGATGACCGACTCGCCGGAGTGGAGCCAGCGCAGGGCTCCGAGATCTCGGATCTGGGCAGCGGGGAGCTTCGAGGAGGCGGTGAAGTCGAACTCCTCTAGAGTGACCTGCTACTCGAACTTCGCCCGTGCCAGGCGCCGTTGGAAGGCAACGGTCTCGCGGCGGGTGATCTCGTCCTGGCAGAGGACCTGCAGAAAGTCCAGGTGCCCGAGTTCGCCGCCGTGGGCCTGGGCCAGGCGGGCATCGAGGGTTTCCAGCATTCCCGAGAGTCGCAGGGACTTCAGCGACTCGCGCAGGGCGGTGTCCATCACGCTCATCAGATGCTTTCCTCAGCTTCGCCGTGGACCTGGTCATCGTGAATCTCATCCGCCGTCTCGAACGGCGCCACCCGCCTGGTTACCGAAGCCGGAGGAACCTGGAGCCGATATGCACCCGGCGACCACACGCGCTGACAGGAGCGACGTGGCTGCTCTGATGGGCCAAGCTCCCGCGAGCGGCCCGATGTCAGTACCAGGTGGCAGGCTCTGCCTCCATGAACAAGCAGCAGTTCTGGCAGCTCCTTGAGGCAGCCCACAATCAGGCGTCCGATCCGAACGATGGCGAAGCGGTCGCTCGCGAGGCGGCCTCGCTGCTGGCCTCCCGGCCGGTCGAGGAGATCCTCGCCGCTGAGCAGGTGCTGTGGGACCTGATGGTTGACTCCTACACCAATCCTCTGTGGGCCGCTGCTTACATTGCCAACGGTGGCTGCTCTGACGACGGCTTCGACTACTTCCGCGGCTGGCTGATCGCTCAGGGCCGTGAAGTCTTCGAACATGTAGTCGCTGATCCCGATGCCCTGGCAGAACTGCCCATCGTTCAAGCCTCCGCAGCCGACGGCGTCGACCTGGAGGGTGAGGACATGCTGGGGATCGCCTGGAACGCACACATCTCGGCGACCGGTGATCAGCTCCCCGCGAGCCCACCCACCATCCGCTACCGGGAGCTGGACCCCACCTGGAACTTCGATTTCGATGACCACGACGAAATGACTCGCCGACTGCCCCGCTTGGCAGCTCTCTATCTGGAGTAGGCGGAAGCTCGCAGCACAAGGCGGGGTCAAACAGCGGAGAGCGAGACTCCCGAACATCACTGTCCGTCACTCCACCAGGCCATGAACACGTCTCGGCTGACGAATACGCGATACCTCAACATGCGGGCCTACCAGTCGCGAACGCCAGATCTCGCGGCCGCATGTGCTCGCGTGGCCCCGCCGCCCGCAGGACCACGTCCAGTACCCGTGCCGGGTTGGCCGCGTAGGCATGCGAGAACCACGCCATGTTGGCCTCCACCACCGCCCAGCGGTGGCCTGCGCGGTAGGGGTCCAGCAGTTGCCCGACGTCCACGACGACGGCACTCGGCAGCGTGTGCCCGGCTGCGGTGGCCAGCCGGTCGGCGAACTCCGTGATCTGCGCGGCAGTGGCCCCGTCCGCCCGGTCCGTACCGAGTGGGCGGGGGTCGAGCCGGCCGAACACTGCGTACCGGCTCGCCGTGGCGATCTGACCGTCCAGCAGGAACAGCCGGTACTCGGCCGCGAAGGTCACCACGTCAGACAGCAGCACCGGTGCTGCCGGGTCCAGGGCGGAGGACAGCCGGGAACCGTCGGTGTAGACATCGGCCGGGAAGGACTTGTCACGGGGCGGCTTGACGAACGTCGGCTGGTCGATCACCCATGCGTCCGCGATGGTCCCCGCCCGTACCTGGCGGCCGGTGAACTCTTCCGGCAACTCGGCGAGCCAGCCGTCTGCCGGCTCCAGCAAAGCGAACCCGAGCCGGCCAGCCAGCCGCGCACCCGCGACCGGTCCGCCGTACCAGTACGCAGGACCTGCCAGGCCGGGCTCCTCCGCCGCCCTGACCGACATCCCTCGGCCCGCCGCCTCGACGGCCAACAGTTCCATCGTCGACGTCCGCCGCCCAGGCATGACCAGCACCGCGAATCCCTCCTGCACTCCGCAAAACCGCCACGCTAGCTGTATTGATCACGAGCGTTGTTAACGGGGCCAGGTCTTGATCATGGCGAAGACCTCCGGTGTGGTGGAGGCTCACACCGCATACGAAGGTCTTCGTGTCCCACCGTAATGCCCGGCTGACCGCAGGCGGCCGTCAGGCGGACCATTTCGTCGCCTGTTATCCCGGCGTCTACGAGGAGCACGCCGTCCCTGCCCTGCACGACAGCGGTGTTGTTCTCGAGTAGCTCGCTCTGGTGGATCAGCACACCCTCCGCAACCTGCTGAACTCAAGCACAACTCCCAGCACCTCAGCAGGCAAGACCACCTACGGCTCGTCCAGCTGCTCCAGACGCTCCACCGGCCGAATGCCCGCTCGGGGCGCGCCTCCCCCAGGGCGCGCCCCGCAGCCTTCACCGCCGCACCGCCCTCGGCCTACGCCAGCTGGGCACTGCGACGCTCGTGCTCCAGACACGCCTTGAGCGCCGACGTGTGGTGCCGGCGCCTTGGAGCTGCGGTGTCGCCGGGCCCTACGAGGTGTGTCGTTCGAGGTAGATGGACGTGAAGACGGCGACCTTGGCGCGTAGGGCCCAGGGGTCGAAGGGTTTGCTGATGTAGTCGACGGCGCCGGCCGCGTAGCCGCGGGCGGAGTGTTCGGAGTCGACGCCCATGGCGGTGAGGAAGATGATCGGGACGTCGCGGGTGCGGGGGCGGCGTTTGATGTGGGCGCAGATTTCGTAGCCGTCCATCTCCGGCATCTGCACGTCCATGATGATGACGGCGAAGTCGTCGTGGTCGAGCAGGGCTTTGAGGGCTTCCCGTCCAGAGGAGACAGTGACGAGTTCCTGGTCGAGCGTTGCCAGAACCGCGGTCATCGCGAGCAGGTTGTCCGGCTGGTCGTCGACGATGAGGATCTTGGGCATGCCCTGCTGCGTCGAGGGAAGCGCGGCCGCGGGGGCAGCATGCTCGACGGCGTCCAGCTGTCGTTCGAGCAGATCGCAGCGGCCCTCCGCCGCGACACGCTGAGCCTGTGCTTCTTGGAGGGCCGCTCCGAGCCGCTCGACTTCCTGCTGGAGTTCGTTGCGTTCGGCGATGAGACCGGAAACGTCCGGGTGTGCCGCCACGAGCTCGTCCGCTCGCTTGCGTTCCGCGATGCGGTGGCCTTCGAGCTGGTTGAGCCGTGTCTCGAGGTCGGCGATCCGCTGGGTGCGGTCCAGCAGCGCGTCGCCGAGGACGTCGCCGCGGACGCTGGAGCGCCGGGATACCCGGTCGGCATCCGCGAGCTGCTGCTCCAGGATCTCCACCGCGTGCTTCGGAGAGGAGGCAGCGTCCACGGCCGACCCGTACAAGCCGCGCACGAGCTCGATGGCTTCGGTGGTGACCGCGGTTCCCCGGTGCTGGGCGACATCCGCGAACAGGTCGCTGATCATCTGCCACGGCGGTAGCCGGGTGCCGTTGAGTGGCTGTTGTCTTTCTGGGCTTGAGGGTTGCGTTTCCGCTGTTCAGGCATGGGGTCAGCGGCCTCGGGGAGTGGTGACGTGTCGTGTCGTCGCTCTAGTGGAGGTCAGGGATGCCGTCGGTCATGGGGCTGCTGGAAGAGCGCGAGCTGACCGCTCGCCGTCGTGTGGACGCGCTGCGGGAGGAGGCGGACCGTGTCCAGGCCGAGCTGGTCGCCGCCGAGCGGGAGTGGAACGAGTGGATCATCGCTCGTTCACGCGTCGGCGAGGTGCTGTCCCCGGGCGGAGGTGTCGGCGTACGGACTTCTCTCCCCAGTTGCGTACGGACCAACGTCCCCAGCTCTGGCCGCGGTCAAAGGCAGCACGGCAGAGGATCTCGGTTGAGATCGAAGCTTCGACCAGGGACACTCGCGCGATGAGTCACAGCACATCGTCTGAACCGATCGAACGAGGGTGGGACGAGCCCTGGTATCGGGTCCGCATGGAGGACTTCGAGGCGTCGTTCCTGCCCAGCGACGGCGAGGACTTGGGCGAGGTCTGCAACGTCGATGTCTTCGTGACTCTGAAGGATGGATCTCGTTGGACCGCGACCGTGTTCACCGTCGTGGAAGTCGAGCGTCTGATGAAACTCTGGGTAGGGACCGACGAGGCCCTCGGGGGCCGGTACTTCTGGGTCTCGGACGGTCTGATCGTCAGGGATCCCGGCATCGACAACATGACCGACGTGATCGCCGGACTGATCGAGAACGGCGAGTTCTCCGAGATCTTTCAGCGGGTGACCAACAACTGATCAAGCGCTCGGTCGCCGGAAGCGATGCGGGGCGTCAGGCCACGTCGTTGTCCCGCTCGATCGCCTTGAGGCGGTTCTTGAGCCGGTAGCTGGGGCCGTTGATGGAGACGACGTCGCAGTGATGGAGGAGGCGGTCGAGGATGGCGGTGGCGAGGACCTCGTCGCCGAATACCTGGCCCCATTCGCTGAAGGTCTTGTTCGAGGTCAGGATGATCGAGCCCTTCTCGTAGCGCTTGGAGATGACCTGGAAGACCAGGTTCGCCTCGGCCCGTTCGAGGGGCTGGTGTTGGGTCGGGGACGGGACGCCGTGCACCGTTTCCGGTGTCGGTTTTCCCATCCCCGCCCGCCGAACCGGACGTGCCCGTTGGCCGAGCATCCGGCTCTCCACGTGATCCGATGAATCAGGCGAGGTATTCGCTGACCTGGCCGACGAAGGCCACATCGTCGTGGCTTGTCCGGCGGAAACGTGCTCCGTCCGGATTCACCTCGTCGATGTTGTAGCGCGTGCTGATTTTCGCTCCGCGGAAGCGGTAACGCTCGACGCGCATCTTCGCCGGGTTGTAGAGGACGAGTCCGCCCTCAGCGATGCGGTCCGCCCCGTAGCAGCGGCGGCGCAACTGTTTCCAGGTCACACGGGGGTGCTTGTAGCGAATCCAGTGAATCAGTCTCCACCACGCGTACCAGCCGAGGTAGGAGAACGTCTTCTTGGATGCGCCGTAGCGGAAATAGGCGGCCCAGCCCCGAAGGACCGGGTTGACCGTCCGCAGCACCTCCTCCAACGAGAGCGAGGTCGTGCTTCGCCCCGTCAGTTTCTTGATCTTGTGCATCACCGACGCCAAGGCCTGCTTGGACGGGATGGTGAGCACGACGCGACGGCCGTCGCCCCAGGATCTCCGCTGGATGTGGAATCCGAGGAAGACGAATCCGTCGTCGATGTGGGTGATGTGGGTCTTCTCGACCGAGAGGGTCATCTTCAGCCTGCTGGCCAGCAGCTCGCCGATCTCCGCTTTGAGCGTTTCGGCTTCGGACTTCGTCCCGTGCACGAGCACGATGAAGTCGTCGGCGTACCGCACGAGCCGGAAGTTCGGCCGCCCCATCCGGCGCCGGTATTGCCGACGCCAGGGCGGGGTCCAGGGCGGGGTCATCTCCGTGTCCCAGATCCGCGAGAAATGCCGGTCCAGTACCGAGAGATAGATATTGGCCAGCAGCGGGGAGGCGACTCCTCCTTGCGGAGTGCCCGTGAGGGACTCCGCGAATCCACCGTGCATCTCGACAACCCCGGCCCGCAGAAACGCGCTGACCAGCCGCAGGACCTTGCGGTCCTTGACGCGCTCGGCCACCAGGTCCATCAGGACGTGATGGTCGACGTTGTCGAAGCAAGCCTTGATGTCGCCCTCGATGACCCACTCGTAGGTCGACGGCTTGCAGGTGAAGTGGTGGATCTCGGCGATGGCATCCTGAGCCCGACGACCAGGCCGATACCCGTAACTGGACGGGTAGAAATCGACCTCGAAGATCGGCTCCAGAACCAGCTTGAGCGCCATCTGCGCGACCCGATCGCGCAGGGTCGGGATACCCAGATAACGGACCTTGCCGTTCTTCTTGGGAATCACTGCCTGCTTGACCGGCAACGCGGTGAAGGAACCGTCCTTGAGGGAGGAGCGAAGCTCCTCCAGGAACGGAATCACTCTTTGGCGCTCCTCGACGTGGTAACGGGTGACCGCATCCACGCCTGCTGTCCTGGCACCCCGGTTGCCAGACACCCGCTCCCAGGCCACCACCAAAGTAGCCCGGTCGCAGATCAAGTTGAATACATCATCGAACCGGCGGTCCGGTTCATTCCTTGCCCATCGGTGCAGCTTGATCTGATGATCGAGTACCCGCCGCTCGGCCGTCATACTGCCCGGCCAAATCGGCGGCGCGTCGTTATTCAACAACGTTCCTCCCCGACAGCAGTCCTGCTGCCATCACGCTGTCGCCCTTCCCCATGTGACCGGCTTTCCCGGCCTCCGAGTACTACGGCGACTCCGCCACGATCTGGCGTCATCAGCGGGCATTGCGCCTGCCCGCCGCCCGGCCGGCTGCCGGACGGGAAGGGCGATGCCAGATCGCTTCCCACGTTCACTGAGGATCTCTGTGACGGCTTCGGTGCCCAGCTATACCCCGGCAGCATCGCCACGGACCACACATCGCAGTCTTGGTCCGGGCCTCCCGAAACCCATGGGATAAAGGCGGCGGGAGAGGAGATCCCATCGGCTATGGCGATCTCCAGCACTGCAAAGCGGCCCATCCACCAGATTCGGCAGGCCGCTGACGACTCACGGGACGTCAACCACTGGTTCAGTTTCCTTGCACCCATTCCGTCTTCGCTTGCGGGCACGAACCGTCTGGTGGTGTCGGTCCGCCCCTACGTTGTCGAGGCTGCTTCCAGCCTCACCCCCAACCCGGGGCTCAGCCTGCCTCCAGCTTCAACCAGTCCCTGCGAGGACCGGCGGCGGGCCTCTCATCCCGCGAGATCCATCAGCGCCTCGTGGCGCACAGCCGAGCTCGTCGATGCAGAGAAGGTCGACGCGGCCGTAGCGGGCGATCGTCTTGGTCAGCTGCTTCTCGTCGGCGGCCTCGACGAGCTCGTCGACCAGCTTGGTCGCCAACACGTACTTGACCCGGTAGCCGGCCATCGCGGCCTCGGTGCCCAGGGCGATCAGCAGGTGGGACTTGCCGGTGCCGGAGTCGCCGATGAGGCAGAGCGGCTGGCTCTTCTTGATCCACTCGCAGCTGGCGAGGGTGTGGATGGCGGCCGCGTCGATGTTGGGGTTCGCGTCGAAGTCGAAGGTCCGCAGGGACTTGTCCCGGGGGAAGCCGGCTGCCTTGATTCGTCGTTCCGACCGGCGGCGGGCCCGGTCGTCGCACTCGGCCATCAGCAGCTCGGCGAGGAAGCCGCGGTAGGTCATCTGGTCCTTCATCGCCCGGTCGGCGATGTCGGCGAACTCGTTCCTGATCGACGGAAGCCGCAGTAGGCGGCAGGCGGTGTCGATGGCCGTGTTGGCGGCCTGCTCGGTCAGTCCTCGCTGGCGGGGCAGGGTCACTGTGCTTCTCCCTCGCGGTGTTCACCGCCGCTGGTGCGACGGCGTCGGAGCAGTTGGTCGTAGTGGGTCACCGAGGGCAGCGGCCTGGTGTCGGGGGGAAGGTGCGCGAGCCGCCACTCGTGTAGAAACGTCACCGTCGCCTCGCCGGCGGCTCCGGCCGACGAAACGAGTCCGGCCGGCTCGTCCTCCGCCTGGGCGGCCTTGCGGGCCTCCAGCGCGACCGCGTCCGCGGTCAGTGCCCCGGCCCGCAGGGCGGTGGCCAGCCCGGCGACGAGGTGCTCGTGAGCGATGTGACGGCCCAGCAGCAGCACCTCGATCAGTGCCCTCGTGCCGGCTGTGTCTCCGTGGGCCTTGACCGCCGCAGCCCACCAAGCGTCATGGACTGGGGTGAACTTGCCTGCGGAACGGGCCTGTTCAAGTGCCGTCGCGCCGGGGAAGGCCCCCCGGTTTACGGATCAGGGCTTCGAGGTAGTGGTCCAGATCCAGTCGGCATCCGCCCTTAGCGATCAGACGCTCGTGCCGGGCCACTTCCACGTTCCTGTCGTAAACCACCAGGTGGGAGGCGTGCAGCACCACCCGGACCCGCTTGCCGATCAGGCGGACCGGTACCGAGTAGCGGTTCGTGCGGACCGCGATCTGGCTGTAGCGGTCGACCCTCGGAGTGAAGAGTCGGCCCGTCTCGAACGGTTCCTCCGGCAGCGGCATCAGCAGTGGCCGCTCGACCTGGAAGTACTCGTCGATCGTCCGGGGCCGAGAACCGATCCGGCGCCGTCCGTCCTGCAGATCCCACTGATCAACCAGCTCGTTCAGCTCCGCCAGCGAGTCGACCTCTGGCACCGGGGTGAAGTGGTTGCGGCGGAAGTAGCCGATCTGTCCCTCCACTCCGCCCTTCTCGTGGGCGCCCTCGATGCCCGGCCTGCAGTAGAAGCTCTCGATCGCAAAGTGCGACCTGAAGGCGATCCACCTGTCGGCTTCCACCCTGGCCCGGCTCAGCCCCAGCACCCGGGCGACGGCGGCCTTGAGGTTGTCGTAGCG
The DNA here is from genome assembly GCF_044452745.1 of Streptomyces sp. NPDC051822. Lineage (NCBI taxonomy): Bacteria > Bacillati > Actinomycetota > Actinomycetes > Kitasatosporales > Streptomycetaceae > Streptomyces > Streptomyces sp. NPDC051822. The sequence continues at coordinate 20,797 of NZ_JBITBZ010000023.1, forward strand.
GACCTTGTTCCGTGGGACGCCGCCCAGCGTCTGTAGCGCGTGAACGTGGCCTTCGAAGAAGGCCTCCTGGCCGCAGGACGCGAAGACGCGGTGGACGGCCTTGCCCGAGTAGGACAGGCGGAAGGAGAACAAGTAGCAGGTCACAAGCTCGCCGGCGAGTCGGATGGTCACGTCGCCGAAATCGACCTCGGCTTCCATGCCGGGCTGGTGGGTCTGCGGAATGAACGCTTCGACCGGGGCCTTCCCCGACTCGATGAGGATCTGCGGCTTCCGGTCGGATACGTACCGCCGGACCATCTGGTAGGAGACGTCCGCGGCGTGTTCCTCGACCAGGCGGTGGAAGATCCGCGTGATCGTGTGCCGCTGCTTGCGCGGCGCGTCCAGGTCCGCCTGGAGCATCCCGTCGATCACCGGCTTGTACGGATCCAGTGCGGTCGGCCGCGGCGGCAGCTGCTTCCTGGGCTCCGGCCAGACCGAGTCCACGGCCTTCCTGACCGTCCGCCACGACACGTTGTACTTGCGCTCGATCTCCCGGATCTTCATGCCGCCGCGGTGGTCGCGCCGGATCGCCGCGTACAGCTCGACCTTCGACATCTGCGGCATGACCAGGCCCTTTCACCAGGAGCATCCCGATGCTGCCCTGGCAAGCACCCTGGTGACTTCAGAACTCGTGAACATCACCCGACCGTGGATCTGGACGCCTCCCAAACCCGTGAACAACTGACTTCACAACCCGGGTTCTGGCTCACTTTCCGTGAAGCAGTAACTGATCGTCACCGGGGAGATGTCTTCGAGGCGGCCCAGGTACCGACCACTCCTCCCAACGCCGGCCCAGCCCATATCGTGATGGCGAGGGGGACGGAGAGCGAGAGGTCCCAGATGGTCAGGGCGGTGATCAGCACACCCAGCCACAGCATTTGCAGCGCCGCAGCGGTAGTCACCTTGCGTCGTGTACTCCACTCACTCATTGCCAATGTCGGTCGCATGCGTTCCCCTATCCGTGTCTGTCTGTGCCTCGGCACGCATCCTGGCACTCGCAGGACATCCACGGCCAGAACTGGATGGTCGTGATGCTCGGCCAGTTGTTATGCGAGGAGGACTCGCTTGCGGAGGAGCGCGAAGCCCGCGCGGCCGAACATCTGGCGCTTGAGCATCTTGATCCGGTTGACGTGCCCTTCGACCACGCCTGAGTTCCAGGGCAGGGTGAGGCCGGCGATCACAGCGTCACGGTCGCGGTCGATGCCCGCGGCGAGGGTGTGGAGACTGGGCAGGTCGTCTTCGCGGACGGCGTTGAGCCATTCCGGGAGTCGTTGGCCTTGCCGCTCAGTGAGCATCTGGGCGAAGGACCGGACGTGGCCGGTGAGGGCGTCAAGCTCGGGGCAGTTGGCCAGCACGGCCTTGAGCCGGAGCTGCTCGACTTCCGTGAGCGTTTCTGGGCGGCTGAGAATCCATTTGGCCACCTGGCGGGGTGCCGGGGGTTGCGCGGTGACCGGCCCGGGTGAGGTGCGCTTTTTCCTGATGTAGGCGCTGACGATGCCGTAGCTGCCCTTGTAACCGAGCGGGACGATCTCTTCCCAGAGCTTCCATGCGTTGGTGCAGCCCTCGTTCCAGCGTTCGTCGAGGTAGGGCTTGTACTCGTCCAGCGCGGAGGCTCGGTTGAACTGGTACTGCCCGGTGAAGAGGTCTTCCGGTCTGGCGGCGTCGGCAAGGCTTTTGACGGTGCGGTGCGTCATGTGGAGTTGGCGGCCGATGGAACGGCGGCTGTGGCCGGCTTCCAGCATCGCGTGGACCGTGGCGTGTCTGGTCCGGATGCGGTTGGCGAACCGGTCGCTCTTCCAAGGCGAGGCTGGGTCCACCATGGAGGGTGCGGGCTCGGCGGGTTCCTCCTCGGCAGGTCCCGGGGCCAGGACGCGCAAGCACTGGCGGTGGCGGGCGACAGCTCGCTCGGCGGCCTCGCTGAGGTTGTGCCACAGATGCCACCGGTCAGCGACCTGGATCGCTTGGGGTGCCCCGGCCGAAGCGCCTTCGGCGAAGAACGGAGCCCGGTCCCGGCAGATCACCTCGATGCCCGGCCGTTTCGACAGCCACTGGGCCAGGCTGGACGCCTCCCGGTCAGGCAGCAGGTCCACCGGCCGTCGGGTCTCGCAGTCGACCAGCACGGTGCCGTAGACGCGGCCCTTACGCGTGGCGTACTCGTCGACGCCGACCACTCGCGGGGTCGGCACGTCCGGCTCGGGCAGCATGTCGACCAGCCGAAGCACCGTACTGCGGCTGACAGGTACTCCGAAGACGCCCGCCATCCGGGCACCGGCCCGGCCCGCGAGGGCGAGGCCGACCATGGCCAGGGTCGACCGCAGGCGTTCGGTCCACCTGCTGTATCTCCTGGTCAGCCCTGGCATCTGCTCGACGAACGTCCGCCGTCCGCATCCAGCGTCCAGACAGAAGAACCTGCGGACTTGCAGGCACAGAACCACCCGTCGTCCCCCACTGGGCACATCTGCGGGAGACCGCAGGTAGGAGCTGTGTATTCGGCTTGAAGAGCACCCGCAGCTCGGACACACCGCCGCGGTCGCCGTACGACGGGCCTCGACGCGCACCGCCTCGTCGCGCATGTCCACCGACAGCACCGTCACGTCAGCGACCGAGGGGAACAGCAGAGCTTCCAGCTGGAGCGATCTCTCTTCCACGACGTCGAACTGTCGGCCACCCCGAGAACGGCACTGATCATTTTCAGGCAACTTCCCGAAGCCGCCGCGGACGTCAGCCGTCACTCAACGTATGCGCTTCACGGAAAGTGAGCCAGAACCAACCCGTGAATAAAGCCACTCACCAACCGACGAACATGCGGAGAGGCCAGCCGCGCCATTGGAAAGGGATCCAGGGGAGCCGGCCTGGCCGACGAAATTCCCGGAAGGCTTCGCACCAGGCTGCTGTCCGGGAACCGAACGAGCCGTCCCGGCCTCTCAGCACATGTGACTTCTTGGCTTGCCTTCGGTGGGTACTGCGTCGCGGTGGTGTGGGCGGGGTGGTCGGCGTGGCGTGTCCGGGCCACTGTGGCGAACCCTCCCGTTCCCGAGCGTGAGCTCGACGTCTACGAGCTGGGCTATCTGCGAGGGCGTGAGGCCGGAGCGGTGGCGGCCAGCGTGGGCTTGCTGCTCATGCGCGAGGCACTCCTGGCCCGTGAGGGCGGCATCGCCGTCAACCGCATCACCGCCAGACGCGGTGACATCGTTGCTCCCGAGCCGCTCCCCGACGCGCTGCTGAGGCCGCTGGACCGTTCGGTGATGGCCGCAGCACGGGCGCACGAGCAGGCCCCTCGCGGGCGGTGGGACGTCCAGCCCGGGCAGTCGATCCACTCGCTGGCCGAGACGCGTCCTGTCCGGGCGGAGCTGGCACAGCTCCGCGACGCACTGGACCGGGACGGCTTGCTCGACGGCCCCGCAGCGCGGGCGCGGTTTAGGAGGGGCCTGCTGCCGCTCAAGATTCTGATCGGGGTAGGGGCCGTCGCGGCGTTCACGATCGGGCTGGCCAATCCGATCCCGCTGGTCCTCGCCACGACGGTCGCTGCGGTGACCGCCGTGGCGTTCACTCCGCCGTCGGTCAAAGCCTCGGGGCGACTGGTCAGGCAGGCAGCTGAGCAGCATCCGGCCTACCGGCCACGGATGAACCCGTCGGGGGACGTCGACGATGCCGACGCGTTTGCGCGGGGCATCGCCCTGCACGGAGTATCCGTGCTCCACGACCGCTATCCGCAGCTTGCCCTGCCGCCACCGACCCGGCAGGTGCGTCGCCGCACCGGCTCGTCAGGGTCTGGTGGCGGTTGGTGGGGCGACGACGGGGGCGGCGGCGGATGTGGTTCGGGCGGCGGCGACTGACTGAGCCGTTTTCATCCTGAACAGCTGCAGGTCAGCAAAGTGTGGACGATCGTGCTGATGCAGCGGGTGGAGCATCTGGCTCGCTGGACCGCTGGCATGCACCTGGACGTGAGGCAGTCCGGCAACGGCATCCTGATCACCAGCGCCCCGGCCGAGGTCGACGGAGTGCTGGCCGGGTGGCCGCTGCGGATCCGTAACGACGACGACGGCCAAGGGCTGACCGAGCTGGGCACGGCGCTCGCCTCCGGGCAGCCGCATGGCATCGTCGGGGAGACGGGGCCCGGGTACGAGCGGGTGCTCATGTTCATCCCCAACCATCCCGAAGAAGCCGTCGGCACCCTGGCCCGGCTCCGCACCGAGGACGGCCCGGACGGCGCCATCGTCTTCGAGCGGCGTGCGGAGCGGCCGATGGCGCTGTGGGCCGAGGCAGGGGAGAACCTGCTCCGGATCGTCCCGCTCCTGGGCCCGGACGCGCCGCCGGCCGACGAGCCCGAGGAGAGCACTCCGTGCCCCGGCTGCTACCGCCCCGTCTACGAGAGCTCCTCTTCCGGCACGCTCATCGGCGCCGGGCCGCTCCCGCTGGTCGGCCTGTGCAGGCTGTGCGTCAACGGCACGACGCTGCGCTCTCTGCGCCAGGCCGATGTGCCGCTGGACGCGCACCAGCGCGCCGTGCTGGAGAGCGTGTCCGCCGTCCTGGTGTAGCCGAAGCGCAGCGGAAGGGCTGATCAGCGCCTCCAGGAGCCTTGGGGATTGCGCTCGGGCATGCGGCTAGGGTGAGCAAGTCGACCGTTCGCCGCCTGGGCAAGCCAGGTGGCCCATCGGTCGATGAACTCGTCCAGGTCCCCGATGACGAGGGGCGTGAAGGGCCAAGCGACCTGGTGCATGCCAAGAGTCGGGCTGATGGCGGTGCGCGCCTCGTGGTGAGGGTCGAGGGCGAAGGGTTCCGTGGTGCCCGTTACGGGGCGGAGCGGCGTGTCCATGAAGGCCGTCTCGAACCACTGGTACTCGGCCGCCGTCTGTGCGTCGGCGTACCAGAAGGAGTGGCTTCGCCCGTTGTACCCGTGATGGTTCACGGGGACCTTCAGCGAGAGCGTCGCGGAGGCGATGACGTCGAACGGCGCCGGTGTCGAACCGGTACGCCAGATCTCGGGAGCGGTCTCCCTCGGTCCGGACAGGGTCAGCTGGGCGTCGTTGATTCGGACGGTCCACCCGCCCTGCTTGCCCTTGCGGACCTCCGCGTTCGGAGCGGCGTTCGTCAGGGTCGTGAGGAAGGGGTCGGCGATGAAGGCGAAGGAGGTCGTGGCGGCCTCGAACAGGGCCTTGCGGCGATCGGCCTCGGTGGCATGTGCTGAGGCCCGGCGGTCTTCTTCGGCCTGACGTGCGACCGCGCCCTGGTTGGCCTCCGCGAGCGCGGCCAGCCCGCCGGAGAGCGCGGCGACGGGGATCCGTCCCAGCCGGGCAAGCACGTTACCGGCCGCGGGGCGCGCCTGGGGCGCCTTGTAGAGGCATTCGGTGATCAGCGCGGCCAGCAGCGGCGGAGCGGTGGCGAGGGGCGGCGGGGTTCCGTGCAGGTGCTGGTCCTGGAAATCATGCTCGTCCGGCCCGGTGAAGGGCAGGGTGCCCTCAAGGAGCTCGTAGGCCAGGATGCCGAGGGCGTAGATGTCGCTGGAGCTGGTGGCCCGCTGACCGTTCCAGCGTTCGGGGGCCATGTAGGCGAGGGTGCCGTGGAACTTGAAGGTGCGGTTGGCGGTGCTTGCCTCGGCGTAGCGGGCAATGCCGAAGTCGGCCAGGCACCAGCGGCCGCCGAGCAGCAGGATGTTCTCCGGCTTGAGGTCGCGGTGGACGACCTCGCGGTCCTTGAGGTCGGTGAGTGCTTCGGCGACATCGGACAGGACGGCGACCGCCTCGTTGAGGGGCAGTCGGCCGTGGTCCTGGAGGTGGTCGCGCAGGGACTTCTCGGCCCGGGGCATCACCAGTGCCCACTGGTTCTCGTGCTCGCCGCTGTCGATGACCGGCACCACGTTGCGGACGCCGTCCAGGTCGGTGAACAGCATCTCGCGCTCGGTGCCCGGGTTCTTGGGCACGAGCTTCACCGCCGCCTTCTCGCCGTCGGTGCTCACCGCCTCGAACACGGCGCCGAAGCCGCCACCTCCGATACGGGCGCCTACGGCCCATTCCTTGTTCAGTGCCAGTGTCATGGTGCGCGTTGTCTCCATCGTCAACTGCTGTCCTGTGAGGGCCGTTTCGCCCTGCTTCTATGGTCTCAGGCCCCACTGACACACGGAGGGCTGATCGTCCGGGGATCGTGCCGCCTCGCGGAGCGGCGAGGATCACTCCTCGTCGGTCAGGGCCTTCGCGAACGCCTCTTCGGAGTCCAGTGAGCGGAGCAGGGGACCGAGGAGCCTTCGCGTGACCGTGCCCGGCGCATCGCGCAGCTCGGCCAGCGTGGCGCCGGTGCTCTCCTCGTACGTGTCGGCGCTGTACCGGTGGTTGCTGGCGAAGATGGCCGGCTGGCTCCAGCGGCGTCGGCCGCGAAGTCGGTTGGCTCCGACGGCCACGGCCCAGTTGCCGTGGTAGCCCACGTCCTCGGAGATCAGGCGGATCAGCTCCAGCATGTGCCGGGTGAAGACGACGGCGGCGGAGTCGAAGATGACCTGCTCGGCCTCGTCTGGCGACTCGTACGGCGTAGAGGCGCCCTCGGAGAGTCGGGTCATGAGCAGCCGCAGCCCGCCGTCCTCGAAGAGCTGAAGCTCGACGACGGACTCGTCATACGAGCCGCCTTGCGGGGTGTAGACGCGGCCGGCCCCGATCCCCGAGGAGCTGAGGGCCACTCCCCTCGCGCGACGGTGGCCCTGGTGGGCCGAAGACAGATCAGGGCTGAATCCCCCGGAAAGCGCTGCCCGGGTACGCGGGGCTTGCAGGGCACGCTGGATCAGGGCGGGCAGGCGCTGGTTCCAGTCCTTGGCGCCGGTGATGGGCAGACACATGTCCCGTCGTCCGGCGGTCGGCTGGGCGACCAGGAAGAGATGGGACTGGGCTCCGACGTCGCGCAGCGGGTCCTCGTCCATCTCCTTGCGCAGCAGAGTGAGGGTGTCGCCCTCGATGTCGCGTCGCCGTGCGTGGAGGCCGACGACTTCGGCATCGGCCATCTGGTACTTCGTCTTGTCGCCGCGGCCGAAGTAGCGGTTGTCGACCATGTGCGGTGCAACGGGGCTGGCCGGGATGTGCACGATGAGGTAGCCGGTGCCGTCGTCGGCCGCCGAACTGATCTCCTCGGTGATGACGGTCAGAGGCGGGTCGGGGATGGTCCGGGCCACCTGCTCGATCTTCTCCGGCAGCCCGTTCAGGGGCTGAGGGGCGAGTTCGAAGGTGCGGCTGTCCTTGTTCTCCTGCACGCCGATGATCAGGGTGCCGCCGTCGACGGCGAACGACGCTAGATCGCGCGCCAGCTCCTTGTTGTCGCCCCTGCTGTTCGGCGCCTTCTTCAGGTCCAGGTGGTGGCTCTCCTCGAACAGGCCGCCGTCGACCGCGGCCTGGAGGTCGGCCTCGGTCTTGGGCATCCACCGGGGGTTGTCGGAGGAGAGGTAGATCGACGTCACTATGAAGTCCCGCTTCCCGTGATCCAAGGCCCGGCATCCGGACCGCAGCCCAAGGGGCTGAGCACTACGGAGCAGGTCCGACAATGGACTTTTCGCTTTCCACGTGCCCACCGTGCGGGCGGGGACCCACCTTCGACGGCCGGGGTCCTGCTTACTAGTGGATGTTCCGTCGGTGGGCCTCGTACCGGATCCATGCGGCCAGCCTCTGCGCTCTGAGGGCCCGGTCCCGCTGCTTCCCCGACAGGTGGCGCGGCAGTGGCTTCGGCTCGCCGTTGGACTCCAGGAACAGGTCAGCCTTCGACGTCAGGGGCAACATGTCGGCACCGCCGTAGCAGTCGCTCCAGCTGATGCGATGTCCTGTCGGTGGGCAGCAGATGTCGGCGTGGGCAGCGTTGAAGAGCTGATGGGCCGGCTCGCCGCCGAAATCGCTGTCGTGCGGTTCGCCGAGGTAGCGCGAGATGAACTTGGCTGCGTTGACGCGGCCTCTAGTCATGAGTCCTCCCAGACTCGCGTGCGGTCGACCCTCGACCGCGTAAGGCCCCGCGCCTGCATCCACGGTAGTCCAAGAAGCGAGGTCTGTCCGAGGCGCCTTCCCCGACCACCGCGGTGCGACGCCGACCTATAGGCCAATGTCACCGCGCCTCACGATGTAGTGCCGTTCCACGCGACCAGCCGGACCGATGAGAGTGTCCTCACCAACGAGCTGCCAGTCCATCCAATAGGTTCCGCCGCCGTGATGTTCACCCCGGCAGGAACAGGTGCAGTCGTCACCGGCTGCACTCTGGCACCTGCGGTCACATCGCTCTGTCGTGGAGAACTCAAGGTAGACGTGTACTTCTCCGAACCGTTTGGCGAGAGCGGCCGTGAGCGTCCTCAGGTGCGGCTTCGCTATCTCCCATCGCCCGGGGCGCACCGTGTTGATCCACTCGGGACGGATGCGATCGCCCAGCTCGTCGTGCAGCCACGCTCGATTGGTAGCGCCGAATGGCATCCGCATCCACAGGCGCTTCTGGTCGTAACCGCGGCGTATCCAAGGTTCTCTCACAGCCCGATGTCCTCCAATACGGCCTCTGTCCACTTGCCAGCCTGGCGAACATAGCCCCAATAGGCTGGACTTTCTTCTGCATTGCCGGACGTGCAGAGCCCGGCTGGCGGGGGCCGGAAGCGATTACACGCCCGCCGATCCGCTAGGCGGTGGCGTGGGGCTTCACGGCCAGGTCCTCGTTCTCGTTGTGCAGGTGGCCGGTCTCTGGGACGTCAGCGGGTGAGCGGTTCTTCGGTGATGTGCAGCGTGTCGGTGTCGAGGACGTACTCGTTCTCGTCGCGGCCATTGTTGCGGGCGAGCAGTGCGGAGGGCGGGGCAAGGACGCGGTAGAGCTTTCCGGTGGTGGGGCGGCGGCCGCCGGTGCCGGTGGCCGTATCCCTCGGCAACGGTGCGGCTGGGGGTCCATGACCAGTCGGTCCGGCGCTCGGGCACGCTGCCGCGCCAGAGCTCGATCGCGCCGGCGGGGCGGCCGTCGACCGTGAAGCCGGCAGCCGGGAAGAGGGTGCGCCGCACCTCCCCGGCCGAGGGCGGCGTGAGGTCGGCCCGTGGAAGTGCGAAAAATTTCAAAGCGCGAGAAATTCCCACGCGCGAGAAATTTCTATGGTTCACTATGTGTGACCTGATCGCTACCCGGAGATGGGGGGCAAGTGGCACGCATCGCCACGACTGCAACGGTTCCGGCACAGCCCGGATCGCCGAAGGCCGTCCGAAAGTCTTACGCGGAGATCCGCGTAGGAGACCTGCACGTCGATCAGAATCTGGACTCTGCCCGTTTGTTCGGCACCAATACTGGTGAGGATGCCGGCCCCGCCGCGCAGCGGAAGAAGGATGCCGCGTGGACGGCCCGGCTGACGAAGATGTGGGATCCCTTCGCGCTACTCCCGGCGATCGTCTCCCTCCGAGAGGACGGCCGGCACTACCTTCTCGACGGCCAGCACTCCACGGAGGTGGCGGTCGAGAAGGAGGGCCCGGACTTCCTCCGCGACTGCATGGTCTACGAGGGCCTGTCCGCCGAGCAGGAGGCGAAGCTGTTCCTCGCGGCCAACCGTGACCGCAAGGCCGTGAAGCCGTTCGACATCTTCCGCGTCTCGATCACCGCTGGAGACCCTCGCAACACCCGGATCCTGGCGGAGGTCGAGAGCCTCAACCTCGGCATCTCGGGTAGCACCTCAGCGAACAAGATCGGCGCGGTGCAGGCGCTCACCGCTATCGCGGTGATGGACGAGAAGCACGCCGCCCGGGACAAGAGCGGCAGCCTGGTCTACCCCCTTCTCCTACCCGAGGGGCGCTCACCGCTGATCCCGCAGGTGCTCCAGGTCGTTGAGGACGCCTGGGGCCGCAATCCCTCGACGTGGGAAGGGATCATGCTGCGGGCCGTCGCGATGGTCCTCGATCGTAATCCTGGCGCCCAACTCGACCGCCTGAGCAGGAAGCTTTCTGGCACCACCAAGCGCAGGATCTCGGTCGCGCAGTGGAAGGAGTCGTCCATCGCGAACACCGTCGGCGGCGGCGGCTCTTCTTCCCGCTCCGCCCCTCTCGCAAAGCTCATCGTCAACGAGTACAACACCGGGCTGAACGACCCGGCGGAACTCCTGATCCCTCCCGGCCGGCCCGACAAGAGCTGAGCCGCCATCAGAAGAGCCCCGCGCTTACGGCGCGGGGCCTTCGGGTTCTTCACGGCGTCCCATTCGGCGTCACCGGCAGCCAGCCAACCTCCAACCCCAGCTGAGCACAGTCGGGAAAGGCCGGCGCTCTCTTCTCGACGCGTTCCGAGTTCAGCCGGCCTGAGCCGCCTCGACCCCAGCCCTGACAGACGACACCTCCGGTCCCCCTCTGAGGGCAACCGTGCAAGCCCTTGTTCAGCCCCCTTCCGATGCAACCCTGCCCTTCGCCGCAGCCGGGCCGGAAAGGCGCGGCGTGGGCCAGGCCGGTTCCCACCGCCAGGCCGCCCACCGCTCCGCCTGTGCGAACACCCCAGACCGTTCGGTGAGCATCGCCATGGCCTCGTCGCGGGCGTCATCGACGGCTTGGTGCTCGGTGCCGGAGATGATGCCGAGGCGACGCACGTGGGCGTACTCGTCTTCATCCTTCCACTCCCAGCGGGTGAGGTCGGGCTTGACGACCAGGTCCACCGTGAGGTCGAAGGTGTCGAACCCGGCCTCGGTGCGGCGGATGGGGTGCTCGAAGTTGACGTACCAGTACCGCAGCCGGCGTCCGCCGCCACTGTCGGGGACGAAGACGGCGTTCACGCTGAACCAGGTGGCAGGCGGCTTCCACAGCAGCAGATCGGCCTCCTGCAAACACCGCGTCCGCAAGCTCCCACTCCCCCGTCGCCATCGCCTCGAACGCCTCCGCGCGCACCGACCGGTCCCCCTCGTCGCGGGCCTTGGCATACAGGGCGGGCCACCGGGCCTCCGCCCCGGGCGCACACGCGGTCACCAGCGCCTCGCTGGTGTCCGCGAGGACCCGCAGCGCCTGCTCGCTCCATACCCGGCCCGACCGGTACACATCACGCCGTACGACCGTCTCGCCCACCTCGAAACCGCGCACCACGTCCTCCTTCATCGGCCCCGGTCGGGGTATCCGGCCAGGCTTGCCCACCTCAGCGCGCTCCGGCCGGGGTGGACAAGCCGCCGTACGGGGCGGCTTGCCCACGCTCCCTTCGGGCTTGCCCGGTGCGGGGCAAGCCACCCTCAAGGGCGGCTTGCCGGGGTCAGGTTCGGCGGCGGAACCGGCCGTAGCCCTTCCTTGCCCTCCCCTCCACCTCTGCCGCCTCCCGTGCGGCGTCCTCGGCCCACTGCTGTGCGACACGCTCGGCTTCGGCGGCGGCCTTCTGGCGGGTGATGTCGTCGGCGTGGCAGGAGGCGCACACCGAAACGTCCCCGGCGGCCCAGGCCGTCCGGTGCGCGGTGGTCTCCTCCCAGCGCTGGTCGGTGAACTTGACCCCGCACCGCTTGCACACCGGTCTGCGGGCCTCCCGCTCAGCAGCGCGGCGCCGCTCCTCCTCCGCCTCGGCGCGGGCCTTCTGCTCTCGGAAGAGGGCATCGCCGTCGGGGTTGTCGAGCGCGGCCGTCAGCGTCTGCTCGCCCTTGCGTCCCAGCCGCCGCCACACCACCGCGTCCGCGCCGTGCTCCGTCAGCTGCACCAGGGTGGTGACGACGACGGGCACCGCCTGGCTGTAGTCCTTCGCCGTGATCGCCTCGCGGTAGAGGCTCCCGTACCGGCGCGGCGCCCAGTAGCGGCGGCCGGCCTCCTCCAGCACAGCGACCGTGTTGGCGACCTTCGCCTCGGTGGTGTCCGCGAACACGAACGCGAGTGGCGCCAGGCCCTCCCGGCCGGTCGGCGGGTAGACCCGCCGCCACAGCCGCTTCTCGTGGTCGACGTGCTCGATCGCGTCTGGCCGGGAGCGGACCAGATCCACGGTGTGCTTGTCCGCGTCCCGCGGCAGCAGTCGACCCCACTCCCAGTACCGGCGCAGCTTGGTCACCAGGTCGTGCGCGTCCTCGGTGCGGCGGTCGATCTCCAGCAGCAGCACCGGCACCCTGACCGCCGGTGCCCGCACCACCAGGTCCGCCCGCTGCACGAAGCCGTCTGCGAGCCGGTGTCCGATCTCGGTGGCGAAGCCGAGCCGGTGGCCGATCCCGGCACGGTGGAGTTCGGCGGCCGTCGTAGTGACCGCTGCGGCGTGGTCGTCGTAGCTGGTGCCGAGCAGGTTCCCGGTGACCGGGTCGTACTTCTCCTCGCGCAGCGCCGAGATGCGTATGCCCTTCGGCTCCAGCAGCTGCTTCGCCTCGCCGTGGCCTCGCTTCGTCAGCACCCACACCTGCCGCTGGTCCTCCCGTACCAACTCGATCCTCACCAGATGGTGGTCCTGAAGATCCAGGAGGTTGTCCCGCGTGAGCTTGTCGTGCTGGTTGCCCGGACGGGTCAGCTTCCACAACTGATCGGGCGTCGCCCTCTGGAAGATCCCCAGCGCCTGCAGCAGCTCCCTGCGCCGAGGCCCTGTCGAGTTCTTCCTGTGAGCAGGACGCCTTTGGACATGAGGGTTGTCGGACCTGCGGCCCTCCCCTGTCCGCCGGGGCTGAACTGCAGAAACGTCCGCCCCGTGGTGACGGGGCGCGGAGGGGGTGATGGAGGGGCCCACGGAGGGGGCCTCTCCGGTCCGGTCACGGGGCTGCTCGGGCTCGTCTGCGGTGCTCGCCACAGGGTGCTCCTGGAAGGTGGGGCGGGCCCATCCCGCCGTTCACCTTCTACAGGTTCGGTTTTCGGCTCTCGTGTGACGCCGGTCTTGTAGAACCTCGCTGCCGTGACCGCATCGTGATCAATCTGAAGGGGAGAGTTCCCCCCGTCGGCGCCGGACTCTGTCCACAAGGCGCGATCCGAGCATCGGGTTCGAGACCGCCGCGATCAGCGGGAGGGCCCGTACGTTGAGGAGCCGACGTGCCCAACACCACGCCGCTCGCCCAGATGACCCCGCACGCGGCCATTAGCGCCTTCAACTACCTCCGGGCCGTCCAGGCCGATGACGCCGCCGCAGCCGGCGAATTCGCCGACGCCGAACCGCGGATGCCCGAACTGCTCGTCGACGTCGCCGAACGCATCGTCGTCCCGGTCACCGCGCTGCCCAGCCTGGAGGCTGGCGAGCCGTGCGAGGACACCTTCGCCCTGGAGGCCCTCGTGCGCGTCTTCGTAACCTCGCTGCGGATCTGGGCACAGGCCGGACCGGACACGGCGCAGGGCATCGCCCGCGCCGTCATCGACTTCGCGCAGCAGCTCCTCACCGACGACCACGAGGACGTCGCCGACACCCTGCGCCAACTGGAAGCCATCGGCGTGGGCCAGGCCCTCGCTGCGCACCCCGCACCGACCGGTGCGCACCCGGTGCGCCTCACTGCCGTGTAGGCCGGCGTTGATGAGGCGATTGTTCTTGACGAACCGGCGGCCGACGAACCGCTTCTTGCCGGAAGCCCGGGTGATGGGGGCGGATCCGGCGTACGACTTCAGCGCCCGGGCGTCGGCAAACCGTGCCCGGTCGTCGCCCAGCTCGGCGAGCACGCGGGCACCGAGCATGGGCCCTAGGGGTCGTCTTCAAAGATCAGAGCCAGAGCAGGATTGAGGCGATGGTGAGGGCGGCTTGGTAGGACTCGCGGGTCTTGTCGTAGCGGGTGG
>NZ_JBITBZ010000024.1:0-19298 GCF_044452745.1 Streptomyces sp. NPDC051822
ACGCCGCCGCGAACGCCGGAAACGACGCGTACAACTCCTGCGCCATCCCGACCCGCTGCGCACCCTGACCCGTGAAGAGGAAGCCGAGCCGGCCGCCCGCGCGTTCGCCGCGCACCAGGCCCGGAGCCGTACCGCCCTCGGCGAGCGCCTTCACGCCCTCCAGGAGTTCGGCCCGGTCGCTGCCGGTCACCACGGCGCGGTGGTCGAGGGACGCGCGGCCCGTCGCGAGGGAGAAGCCGACGTCGAGGGGGGTGAGGGCGGCGGCCTCGTCGGAGACGTGGTCGTACAGGCGGCGGGCCTGGTCCCGCAGGGCCGCCTCCGTCCTGCCGGAGATCAGCCAGGGCACGACGGGCAGGGCGGACGGGGCGGACAGGGCGACCGGCGTCGCCGGGGTCTCCCCCGCCTTCGTCGTGTCGGCCGGGGAGTCCGCCGCCGTGTCGGCGGGCGGCTGCTCGATGATCACGTGGGCGTTGGTGCCGCTGACGCCGAAGGCGGAGACGGCGGCGCGGCGGGCGCGCTCGGTGGCCGGCCAGTCGCGGGCCTCGGTGAGCAGTTCGACGGCGCCGGAGTCCCAGTCGGCCATCGGCGTGGGCGTCTCCACGTGCAGGGTGCGGGGCAGCACGCCGTGGTCGATGGCCTGGATCATCTTGATGACGCCGCCGACACCGGCGGCGGCGACGGTGTGCCCGATGTTCGACTTGAGGGAGCCCAGGTAGAGCGGGCGGTCCTCGGGGCGGCCCTGGCCGTACGTGGCGAGCAGGGCCCGCGCCTCGATCGGGTCGCCGAGCCGCGTCCCCGTACCGTGCGCCTCCACGACGTCGACGTCGGCGGCGGTCAGGCCCGCGTCGGCGAGGGCCTGACGGATGACCCGCTCCTGGGAGGGGCCGTTGGGGGCGGTGAGGCCGTTCGACGCGCCGTCCTGGTTGACGGCCGAGCCGCGGATCACGGCGAGGACGCGGTGGCCGTTGCGGCGGGCGTCGGACAGCTTCTCGACGAGGAGCATGCCGACGCCCTCGGACCAGGAGGTGCCGTCCGCTTCGGCGGAGAAGGACTTGATGCGGCCGTCGGGGGCCAGGCCGCTCTGCCGGGAGAAGTCGACGAACCCGCCGGGGGTCGCGGTCACCGTGACGCCGCCGGCCAGGGCGAGGTCGGACTCGCCGGAGCGGAGCGACTGGACCGCCAGGTGGAGGGCGACGAGCGAGGAGGAGCAGGCGGTGTCGACGGAGACCGCCGGGCCCTCCAGGCCGAGGCTGTAGGAGATGCGGCCGGAGGCGACGCTGCTGAGCTTGCTGGTCAGCAGGTAGCCCTCGAACTCCTCGGGGCCTTCCAGGCCCAGGTAGCTCTGCTCGATGATGCCCGCGAAGACGCCGGTGCGGCTGCCGCGCAGGGTCTCGGGATCGATGCCGGCCTGTTCGAGCGCCTCCCAGGAGGTCTCCAGGAGGAGGCGCTGCTGCGGGTCCATGGAGAGGGCCTCGCGGGGCGAGATCCCGAAGAAGCCGGCGTCGAAGAGGGCGGCGTCGTGCAGGAAGCCCGCCTGGCGGGTGTACGAGGTGCCGGGGCGGCCCGGGTCGGGGTCGTAGAGGCGCTCCAGGTCCCAGCCGCGGTCGGTGGGGAAGTCGGTGATGGCGTCGGTGCCGTCGGCGA
Organism: Streptomyces sp. NPDC051822; assembly: GCF_044452745.1. Lineage (NCBI taxonomy): Bacteria > Bacillati > Actinomycetota > Actinomycetes > Kitasatosporales > Streptomycetaceae > Streptomyces > Streptomyces sp. NPDC051822. The sequence goes on from NZ_JBITBZ010000024.1 coordinate 1,645, forward strand.
CCAGCTGCCACAGGTCCTCGGGCGAGGCGACGCCGCCGGGGAACCGGCAGGCCATGCCGACGACGGCGATCGGCTCCGACTCGGCCGCCTCGAGCTCGGCGATCTTTCGGTTCGCCTTCTGCAGGTCGACGGTGACCCGCTTCAGGTACTCGACCAGCTTCTCTTCGTTCGACGGGTTGGACATCGGGTTCGTGCTCTCCTCGGGCGAAGGCGGAGTGGCGACGGCTGACTGGCGGGACGGCTGAGGGGCGGGGGCCTGCCGCGTGGCGGGGGCCGGGCCGTCCGGTGGGAAGGGGGTCCTCCGGACGGCCCGGCTTCCCGGGCTGGGGCGGGGCTCTAGCGGCCGAGTTGGTTGTCGATGAGGCTGAAGAGTTCGTCGACCGAGGCCGACTCGATGGCGTCGGACGCGTCGGCCTCGGGCTCCGCGGCCGACGCCGTCCCGTCCGTCCCCTCGATCTGGGAGAGCAGCGCCCGCAGGCGGGCGGAGACGGCGGACCGGTCGGCGTCGTCCTTGGAGACCGCGGCCAGCTTCCGTTCCACCTGGTCCAGTTCGTCGAGGAGCGCCTGGCCGGGGTCCGGGGCCTGCGGGACGAGGCAGTCCCGCAGATAGGCGACGAGGGCGGCAGGGGTGGGATGGTCGAAGACGAGGGTGGCGGGCAGTTTGACGCCGGTGGCGGTGCCGATCCGGTTGCGCAGGTCGACCGCGGTGAGCGAGTCGAAGCCCAGGTCCTGGAAGGCCCGTTCGGGGGCGATGGTCTCGGCGTCGCTGCGGCCCAGGACGGCGGCCACGTCGGTCAGCACGAGGGTGAGGAGCAGCTGGTCCCGCTCGACCTCGCTGAGGTCGGCGAGGCGGGCGGTGAGTTCGGCCGCCTGGTCGACGGCCGGGCCGTTCGCCAGGCCGCCGGACTGGGCGACGCGGCGCCCGGGCAGGGCGGCGAGCTCGGTCAGGAGGGCGGGGATCCGGGGCTGGGCCCGGACGGCGGAGACGCCGACCGGGGTGGCGACGAGCGCGGCCCGGCCGTCGGCGGTGGCCCGGTCGAAGAGGGAGAGGCCCTCGACGCGGGCGATCGGGCGGAAGCCGTCCCGGGCGAAGCGGTTGAGGTCGCCCTCGGAGAGGTCCGCGTTGATGCCGCCGAGCTGCCACAGGCCCCAGGCGATGGAGGTCGCGGCCAGGCCGTGGGCGCGGCGGTGGGCGGCGAGGCCGTCGAGGAAGGCGTTGGCGGCGGCGTAGTTGGCCTGCCCGGGGCCGCCGAGGACGCCGACGGTGGAGGAGAAGAGCACGAACGCGTCGAGCTCCAGGTCCCGGGTCAGGTCGTGCAGGTGCCAGGCGGCGTCCGCCTTGGCCCGCAGGACGGTGTCGAGCCGGTCGTCGGTGAGCGCGGGTATCAGACCGTTGTCGAGGACGCCCGCGGTGTGGACGACGGCGGTCAGAGGGTGTTCGGCCGGGATGGCGGCGAGGACCTGGGCCAGGGTTCCGCGGTCGCCGGCGTCACCGGCGACGACGGTGACGTGGGCGCCGATGCCCCGCAGGTCGTCCAGGATCAGCTGTACGTGCTCCGCCCGGTCTCCGGTGCGGGAGAGGAGCACGAGCCGGGAGGCGCCGTGCTCGGCGACGAGGTAGCGGGCGAACTCGGCGCCGAGGGTGCCGGTGCCGCCGGTGACGAGGACGGTGCCGCCGGCCTTCCAGTCGGGGGCCCGGCCGGCGGGGGTGCCGGTGACGGGGACGCGGCGCAGGCGCGGCAGGAGGACCGTGCCGTGGCGGAGGGCGGCCTGCGGTTCGCCGGAGGCGGCGAGGGCGGCGAGGGCGGTGAGCTGCTCGGGGGCGAGGGCGGCGAGCCGCTCGTAGGAAGCGTCGGTGTCCGTACCGGTGTCGATGACGGCGATACGGTCCGGGGCCTCCGACTGGGCCGAGCGGAGCAGGCCCCACACGGCCGCGCCCGGCAGGTCGGTGACGTCCTCGCCGTCGGCGGTGGCCACCGCGCCCGAGGTGACGACGGCGAGCCGGGTCCCCTCCAGACGCTCGTCGGCCAGCCACTCCCGTACCAGGGCGAGGACCTTCCGGGTGGCGGTACCGGTGGCGGCGGCCTGGTCGGCGCCGGGTTCGGCGGGGGCCCACGGAACGAGCACGGTGTCGATGCGGGTGCCGGAGGCGAGGGCCGTGGCCACGGCGGCCGGGTCCGGGTAGCGGGGGTGGCCGGGGTCGCCGCCGGTGCCGTCCGGGTCCAGGACGGCCCAGGCGGACGGCTCGGCGGGCTCGGGCAGGGAGCCGGCGGGGGTCCAGTCGACGTGGAAGAGCGACTCGCGTCCGGTGCTGTCGCCGCCGACGGCTGCCCTGAACTGCTCGGTGGGCATGTCGCGGAAGACGACGGACTCGACCGAGACCACGAGGTCGCCGGCCGCGTCGGCCAGCTGGAGCGAGATGGAGTCGTCGTCGATCTCGGTGACACGGGCCCTGACGGCGGTGGCGCCGGTGGCGTGGAGCCGTACCCCGTACCAGTCCGCGGGGACCGGGATCGTACCGCCGGCGGGGTTGGCGGGACGGACGGGCAGGGCGGCCTGGAGCAGGACGGGGTGAAGGCCGTACCGGCCGGCGTCGGCCTGGAGGCTGTCGGGGAGCTGGATCTCGGTGGTCCGGCCCGGGGCGTTCTCGTCCCAGGTGAGGGAGGCGGCGACCTCGGGCTCCTCGGTGAGGTACCAGCCCTCGGCGTGCATGGTCCACGGCGCGTCGAAGTCGTCGGGACGGGAGTACAGGCAGAGGCAGTGGCGTCCGGTGTCGTCCGGGGTGCCTGCCCTGACCTGGATCTGGATGTTGCCCTCCTCGGGGAGGACCAGCGGCACCTGGAGGTTGAGCTCGTCGAGGGCCGGGTGGCCGATCAGGTCGCCCGCGTGGATGGCGAGTTCGACGAGGGCGGAGGCGGGGAGGACGGGTGAGCCGAGGACGACGTGGTCGGCGAGCCACGGGTGGCTCTTGAGGGAGAGCCGGCTGGTGAAGAGGATCTGGTTGAAGCCGGCCACGGTGATGGGCGAGCCCAGGACGGGGTGGCCGGTGGTGGGGGCGCCGTTGCCGAAGGTCTCGGGAACGGGGCGGGATTCGAGCCAGTAGCGCTGGCGCTGGAAGGCGTACGTGGGGAGGGGCACCTGCCGGGCGCCGGTGCCCTCGTACAGCGCCCGCCAGTCGACCGGCACCCCGCGCGTGAACAGTGTCCCGACCGCCGCGAGGAGGGTGGTGACCTCGTCGCGGCCGCGACGCAGGGCGGGGACGGCGCCTTCGGCGAGGGCGGAGAGGATCCCGTCGGGACCGATCTCCAGGGAAGACGTGACGCCCTCGGCGGTCAGCGACTCCACGGCGTCGGCGAAGCGGACGGTGCCGCGCACCTGGTCGGCCCAGTACTGGGCGGATCGCAGATCCTCGCCCGTGGCGAGCTTCCCCGTCACCGTGGAGACCACCGCGATACGAGGGGAGGCGTACGTCAGTTCGGACGCGACGGCCTTGAACTCCTCCAGCATCGGGTCCATCAGCGGCGAGTGGAAGGCGTGGCTCACCGTCAGACGCTTGGTCTTGCGGCCCTGCTCCTCCAGGCGCGCAGCCACCGTGAGGACGGCCGACTCCTCGCCGGAGACGACGACGGACTGCGGCCCGTTGACCGCGGCGATCGACACAGCGCCTTCGAGGAGCGGCAGGACCTCGTCCTCCGTCGCCTGCACGGCGACCATCGCGCCGCCCTTCGGCAACGCCTGCATCAACCCCGCACGCGCCACCACCAGACGGACCGCGTCCTCAAGCGAGAACACCCCCGCCACATGCGCCGCCGCGATCTCACCGATCGAATGACCGGCCACGAAATCGGGCTTCACACCCCACGACTCGACCAGACGGAACAGAGCGACCTCGACCGCGAACAGCGCCGGCTGCGTCCACCCCGTCTCGTCCAGACCCTCACCCGAGGTGATCACCTCACGGACGGAGCCGCCAAGACCCGCGTCCAGGAGGCGGGCCGCCTCGTCGAAGGCGGAGGCGAAGACGGGGAAGGCGGCGTGGAGCTCCTGTGCCATGCCGGGGCGCTGGGCGCCCTGGCCGGTGAAGAGGAAGCCGAGCCGGCCGCCCGCGCGTTCGCCGCGCACCAGGCCCGGAGCCGTACCGCCCTCGGCGAGCGCCTTCACGCCCGCGAGGAGTTCGGCCCGGTCGCGGCCGGTCACCACGGCGCGGTGGTCGAGCGACGCACGGCCGGTCGCGAGGGAGAAGCCGACGTCGAGGGGGGACACGCCGAGGTCGGCCGTCAGCCGGGCGTAGAGCCGCCGGGCCTGGTCGCGGAGCGCGTCCGCCGTCTTGCCGGACACGGTCCACGGCACGACCGGGAGGGCCGTCGCCCCCGCACTCGCCCCCGGGGTGACCTTCCCCGTCGACTCGGCCGTCGCCTCCGGGGTCCGCTCGGCGGACTCCGCCGGGGCCTCCTCGGCCGGCGCCTCCTCGATGATCACGTGCGCGTTGGTGCCGCCGAAGCCGAACGAGGAGACGGCGGCGCGGCGCGGGGCGCCGGTCTCCGGCCACGGCCTGGCCTCGTGGAGGAGGGAGACGGCGCCCGCGTCCCAGTCGACGTGGGTGGTCGGCTCGTCGATGTGCAGGGTGCGGGGCAGCACGCCGTGGTCCATGGCCTGGATCATCTTGATGATGCCGCCGACACCGGCCGCTGCCTGGGCGTGGGCGATGTTCGACTTGAGGGAGCCCAGGTAGAGCGGGCGGTCCTCGGGGCGGTCCTGGCCGTAGGTGGCGAGCAGCGCCTGCGCCTCGATCGGGTCGCCGAGCCGCGTCCCCGTACCGTGCGCCTCGACGGCGTCGATGTCGGCGGGGGTGAGGCCGGCGCCGGCGAGGGCCTGGCGGATGACGCGCTCCTGCGCCGGACCGTTGGGCGCGGTCAGGCCGTTGGAGGCACCGTCCTGGTTGACGGCCGAGCCCCGCATGACGGCGAGGACCTGGTGGCCGTTGCGCCGGGCGTCGGACAGCTTCTCGACGAGGAGGAGGCCCACGCCCTCGGCCCAGCCGGTGCCGTCGGCGTCGGCGGAGAAGGACTTGCTGCGGCCGTCGGCGGCGAGCCCGCGCAGGCGGGAGAACTCGACGAAGGCGACCGGCGTCGACATGACGGTGACCCCGCCGGCGAGGGCCAGGTCGCACTCGCCGCGCCGCAGGGCGTTGGCCGCCAGGTGGAGGGCGACGAGCGAGGAGGAGCAGGCGGTGTCGACGGTGACGGCCGGGCCTTCGAGGCCGTACGTGTAGGAGAGGCGGCCGGAGGCGATGGAGCCGGCGCTGCCGCTGAAGAGGTAGCCCTCGAAGCCCTCCGGCGGGAGGTGGGGGCGTGAGCCGTAGTCGTTGTACATGACGCCGGCGAACACCCCGGTCCTGGTGCCCTTGAGCGAGACCGGGTCGATGCCGGCCCGCTCGAAGGTCTCCCAGGCGGTCTCCAGGAGGAGGCGCTGCTGCGGGTCGGCGGCGAGGGCCTCGCGGGGGGACATGCCGAACAGCTCGGGGTCGAAGAGGTCGGCGTCGTAGAGGAAGCCGCCTTCGCGGGAGTACGAGGTGCCGACCTGCTCCGGGTCCGGGTTGTAGAGGGTCTCCAGGTCCCAGCCGCGGTCGGTGGGGAAGTCGGAGACGGCGTCGACCCCGTCGGCCACCAGCTGCCACAGGTCCTCGGGGGACGAGACGCCTCCCGGGTAGCGGCAGGCCATGGAGACGATGGCGATCGGCTCCTGTTCCTTGTCCTCGACCTCGCGCAGACGCTTGCGGGCGTCTCGGGCGTCGGCGATGGCCCTCTTGAGGTATTCGCGGAGTTGTACCTCGTCAGCCACGTGAATTCAGCTCCCCGGGGGTGGTGTGTCCGATGGCCAGTGGGTGGGTGGTGGCCGGTGTTTCCGGTGCTTCCGGTGTTCCGGCGGGACGCCGGGTCATTCGAGTTCGTCCAGGAGCGCGAAGAGCTCCTCGTCGCTCGCCGTCTCCAGGTCCTGGTCGTCGGCGGTGTCCTCGGGCCGTCCGGGGTCGCCGGCGCCCTCGGCCGCCCTGAGCAGTTCCTTGAGCCGTGCGGTGATCAGGTCGCGCGCCTCCTGGTCCGGTGCGGCGACGGCGATGGCCGCCTCCAGGCCGGCGAGGGGGGCGAGGACCGGTTCGGCCGGCGAGGCCTCCTCGACGGCCAGTTCGCCGAGCAGGTGGGCGGCGAGCGCCTGCGGCGACGGGTGGTCGAAGACGAGGGTGGTCGGCAGCCGCAGTCCGGTCGCCCGGTTGAGCTGGTTGCGCAGTTCGACGGCGGTGAGGGAGTCGAAGCCGAGTTCCTGGAAGGCCCGGTCGGCCTCGATGCGGCCGGGGTCGCCGTGTCCGAGGACACCGGCCACCTGGGCGCGTACGAGGTCGGTGAGGGCGCGTTCCCGCTCGGCGGGGCCGAGGGCGGCGAGCCGCTGGGCGAGCGAGGCCTCGTCGGTGGTCCCGCCGCTCGCGGCGGTGGTGGTGCGGCGCTTGGCCGGGCCGGCGAGGGCGCGCAGGACGGGCGGCAGTTCGTCGCCCCTGCTGCCGAGGACCGCCGTGTCGAGGCGGGTGACGGCGAGGACGGGTTCGCCGGTGGCGGGGGCCGCGTCGAAGAGGGCCATCGCCTCCTGGGAGGCGAGGGGCCGCAGGCCCACGCGGGCCAGGCGGCGCAGGTCGGTCTCGTCGAGGCTGCCGGAGATCGTGCTCGCCTGGGCCCACAGGCCCCAGGCGAGGGAGATGCCGGGCAGGCCGTGGGCGCGGCGGTGGGCGGCGAGGGCGTCGAGGAAGGTGTTGCCGGCCGCGTAGTTGGCCTGGCCCGCGGTGCCGATGAGGCCGGCGACGGAGGAGTAGAGGACGAAGGCGGTGAGGTCGAGGTCGCGGGTGAGTTCGTGGAGGTTCCAGGCGGCGTCGACCTTGGGGCGCAGGACCTTGTCCAGCTGGTCGGCGGTGAGCCGGGCGGCGACGCCGTCGTCGAGGACGCCCGCGGTGTGCACGACGGCGGTCAGCGGGTGTTCGGCCGGGACGGCGGCGAGGACGCGGGCCAGGGAGTCGCGGTCGGTGACGTCGCAGGCGACGGTCTCCGCGTGGGCTCCGAGCGCCTCCAGTTCGGTGTGGAGTTCGGCGGCGCCGGGGGCGTCGGGGCCGCGGCGGCTGAGGAGCAGCAGGCGGCGGGCGCCGTGTTCGGTGACGAGGTGCCGGGCGAGGACGGCGCCGAGGGCTCCGGTCGCGCCGGTGACGAGGACGGTGCCCCGGTCCCAGCGGGGGGCCTGGGTGTCGGCCGCGGGGGCGGTGCGGGTGAGGCGGGGGACGGTGAGGGTTCCGCCGCGTACGGCGACCTGCGGTTCGCCGCTGGCGACGGCGGCGTCGAGCCCGCTGTCGGTGGGGGCGGCGGGGTCGAGGTCGACGAGGACGATGCGGCCGGGGTTCTCGGTCTGGGCGGACCTGAGGAGGCCCCAGACTCCGGCGTGGGCCAGGTCGGTGACGTCCTCGGTGCCGACGGCGACGGCTCCGCGGGTGGTGACGACGAGCCGGGTGTCGGAGAGCCGGTCGTCGGCGAGCCAGCCCTGCACGGTGTCGAGGACTCCGGCGACGGAGGCCCTGGCCCGCTCGGGCAGCGTTCCCGCGGTGTCGGCCGGGTCGGCGGCGGCGGGCAGGAGGAGTACGGCGGGTGCCGGGGCGCCCGCGTCGAGCGCGGCGGCGAGGGCGGGCACGTCCTCGTACGCGTCGCCGTGTCCGAGCACCGCCCAGCCGGTACGGGCCGGGGTGGCCGTGCCGGTGGGGGGCAGGGCCGTCCAGCCGAGGCCGAAGAGGCCGTCGCGGGCGGCCGTTCCGGCTTCGCGGAGGGCCTCCTCGGACAGCGGGCGCAGCAGCAGCGAGTCGGCGGCTGCGACGGGTGCGCCCGCGCCGTCGGCGACGGTGAGCGCGACCCGCAGGGAGTCGACGCCGGACCGGTCGAGGGAGAGCCGGACGCGCAGGACGGTCGCCCCGGTGGCGTACAGGCTCACGCCGGACCAGGAGAACGGCAGCCAGGAGGGGCCTTCGGGCTCGGCGACGCCGGGGAGCAGCGGGTGCAGGGCGGCGTCGAGGAGGGCCGGGTGGAGGCCGAAGCGGGGGGCGTCGGCGCGGTGGGCCTCGTCGAGGACGACCTCGGCGAAGAGTTCGCCCTCGGTCTTCCAGAGGCGGCGCAGCCCCTGGAAGGCGTTCTCGTAGCCGTATCCGGCGGTGGCGAGCCGGTCGTACACGCCGTCGAGGCCGACTTCGGCGGCGCCGGCCGGGGGCCAGGCGAGCAGCCCCTCGGGGGTGGCGGCGCCGCTGCCGAGGCGTCCTTCGGCGTGCAGGGTCCACGGCAGGTCCGTGTCGTCGCCGCGGCCCTGGTCGGGCCGGGCGTAGACGGCGAGGGTGCGGCCGCCGGTCGCGTCGGGTTCGCCGACGACGACCTGGAGCTGGACGGCGCCCCGCTCGGGCAGGATCAGCGGCGCGGCGAGCGTCAGTTCGTCGACGCGGTCGCAGTCGACCTGTTCGGCGGCGCGGAAGGCGAGGTCGAGGAGGCCGGTGGCGGGCAGGAGGACGGTGCCGCGGACGGCGTGGCCCTCCAGCCAGGGGTGTGTGCGGCGGGAGAGGCGGCCGGTGAAGAGGTACGCGTCGCGGTCGGCGACCCGGACGGCCGCGCCGAGCAGCGGGTGGCCGCCGTCGGCGAGGCCGAAGCCCTCGGCGTCGCCGGGGGTGGCCGATCCCTCCAGCCAGTAGCGGGCGTTCTCGAAGGCGTACGTGGGCAGGTCGACCCGGCGGGCGCCGGGGAAGTACGACTGCCAGTCGGGGCGGGTGCCGCGCAGCACGATGCCGGTGAGGGCGGTGGCGACGGTCTCGGCCTCGGGCCTGCCGGACCGGAGCAGCGGGGCGAGGAAGCCGGCCTCGCGGGTCAGGCACTCCTGGGCCATGGCGGTGAGGACGCCGTCGGGGCCCATCTCCAGGTAGTCGGTGACGCCGAGTTCCTCGAGGTGGCGGACGCCGTCGTGGAAGCGGACCGCCTCGCGGATGTGGCCGACCCAGTAGTCGGGCGAGGTGAGCTGTTCGGTGGTGGCGAGGACGCCGGTGACGTTGGAGACGACGGGGATGCGGGGCGCGTGGTAGGTGAGGCCCTCGGCGACGTGCCGGAACTCGTCGAGCACCTCGTCCATGTGCGGGGAGTGGAAGGCGTGGCTGACGGGCAGCCGCTTGGTCTTGCGGCCGCGGATGCGCCAGACGGTCCTGATCTCCTCGACGAGCTCCTCGTCGCCGGAGATGACGGTGGCCCGGGGGCCGTTGACGCCGGCGACGGCGACGGAGTCGTAGTCGTAGTCGGCGAGCAGGGACCGTACCTCCTCCTCTCCCGCCTGGATCGCGGCCATCGCGCCGCCCTCGCGGGCGGCCTGCATGAGGCGGCCGCGTTCGGCGACGAGCGTGCACGCGTCGGCGAGGTCGAGGACTCCGGCGAGGTGGGCGGCGGTGACCTCGCCGATGGAGTGGCCGAGGAGGTAGTCGGGGGTGATTCCGTGGTGCTCGGCGAGCCGGAAGAGGGCGACCTCGATGGCGAAGAGCGCGGACTGGGTGAAGGCGGTCTGGTCGATCAGCGCCGAGTCCGCCGAGCCGTCGGGGGCGAAGAGGACGTCCTTGACGGGCCGGAACAGTTCGGTGTCGAGGTGCCTGCACACCTCGTCGAGGGCCTGCCGGAACACCGGGGACGACTCGTACAGCTCGCGTCCCATGCCGAGCCGCTGGCTGCCCTGTCCGGTGAACAGGAAGGCCGTCTTGCCGCGGCGTCCGGCGGCCGCACGGGCCACGGCGGGCGTCGACTCGCCTCGGGAGAGGGCCGCGAGGCCGTCCATGAGGGTGGTGCGGTCGGCGCCGAGGACGGCGGCGCGGTGCTCCAGGGTGGCGCGGGTGGTCGCCAGGGAGAAGCCGACGTCGGCCGGGGCGAGTTCCGGGTGTTCGGTGAGGTGGTGGTGCAGGCGGCCGGCCTGGCGGCGCAGGGCGGTCTCGTCCTTCGCGGTGAGGATCCACGGCAGGAGGCCGTTGTCGGCGGCGGCCGGGTCGGCCGGGGCGGCCACTGCGGCTTCTGCGGCCGGGGATCCGGCGGTGGCGACGGCGACCCGGGCGGCCGGAACGGCCGCGGCCGGGACGGGGGCCGGGGTGTCGGGGGCCTGCTCCAGGATGACGTGGGCGTTGGTGCCGCTGATGCCGAAGGAGGACACCGCCGCGCGGGCGGGACGGCCGGTGGCCGGCCACTCCCTGGCCTCGGTGAGCAGCTCGACCGCGCCGGCCTCCCAGTCGATGTGGGGGGAGGGGTCCTCGGCGTGGAGGGTCTTCGGCAGGGTGGCGTGCCGCATCGCCTGGATCATCTTGATGACGCCGCCGACACCGGCCGCGGCCTGCGCGTGCCCGATGTTCGACTTGAGGGAGCCGAGGTAGAGCGGGCGGTCCTCGGGGCGGTCCTGGCCGTACGTGGCGAGCAGCGCCTGCGCCTCGATCGGGTCGCCGAGGCTCGTGCCGGTGCCGTGCGCCTCGACGGCGTCGACGTCGGCGGGGGTGAGGCCCGCGCCCGCGAGGGCCTGGCGGATGACGCGCTCCTGCGCCGGACCGTTGGGCGCGGTCAGGCCGTTGGAGGCGCCGTCCTGGTTGACGGCCGAGCCCCGCATGACGGCCAGGATCTGGTGGCCGTTGCGGCGGGCGTCGGACAGCTTCTCGACGAGGAGGAGGCCCACGCCCTCGGCCCAGCCGGTGCCGGAGGCGTCGGCGGAGAAGGAGCGGCAGCGGCCGTCCTCGGAGAGGCCGCGCTGGCGGGAGAACTCCACGAAGGTGCTCGGGCCCGACATGACGGTGACGCCGCCGGCGAGCGCGAGGTCGCACTCGCCCTGGCGCAGGGCGTTGGCCGCCAGGTGGAGGGCGACCAGGGAGGAGGAGCAGGCGGTGTCGACGGTGACGGCCGGGCCTTCGAGGCCGTACGTGTAGGAGAGGCGGCCGGAGACGACGCTGGAGAGGTTGCCGGCGAGGAGGAAGCCCTCGAACTCCTCGGGGCTCTTGGCGAGCCGCGAGGCGTAGTCGTCGTACATGGCGCCGGTGAAGACGCCGGTGCTGGTGCCGCGCAGGAGGGCCGGGTCGATGCCGGCGCTCTCGAAGGTCTCCCAGGCGGTCTCCAGGAGGAGGCGCTGCTGCGGGTCGGTGGCGGTGGCCTCGCGCGGGGACATCCCGAAGAACGCCGGGTCGAACCGGTCGGCGTCGTGGAGGAAGCCGCCGTGGCGGACGTAGGAGGTGCCGGTCTTCTCCGGATCCGGGTCGTAGAGGGAGTCCAGGTCCCAGCCCCGGTTGTCGGGGAACTCGCTGATGGCGTCGGTGCCTTCGACGACGAGGCGCCACAGGTCCTCGGGCGAGGAGACGCCGCCGGGGAAGCGGCAGGCCATGCCGACGATGGCGATGGGCTCGTCGGCGGCCGCCGCGGTGCGGCGGGCCGGGGCGGCCGTGGCGGGCTTGGCGCCCGCGGCCTGCCGGTGCAGGTAGGCGGCGAGGGCGGCGGGCGAGGGGTGGTCGAAGACGGCGGTGGCGGGCAGCCGCAGTCCGGTGGCGGTGTTGAGCCGGTTGCGCAGCTCCACTCCGGCCAGGGAGTCGAAGCCGATCTCCTTGAAGGCGCGTTCGGGGTCGATGCCCTCGGGGCTGCTGTGACCGAGGACGCCGGCGACGATGCCGCGGACGAGGTCGGTGGCGGCGGCGCGGCCGTCCTCCTCGGAGAGGGTGGCGAAGCGGCGGGCCCACTCTGTGCCGCCCCCTGCGGCGCCGGCCGTGGCGCCCTGGGCGGCCCGCGCGGCGGGCCGGGGGCGGATCAGGCCGCGCAGCAGGGCGGGCGGGTTGCCGTCGGCGGCGCCGCGCAGCCGGGCCAGGTCGAGGAGGGCGGGGACGACGAGGGCGTCGCCGCCGTGCAGGGCGGTGTCGAAGAGGGCGAGGCCGGTGGCCGGGTCGAGCGGGTCGACGCCGGCGCGGGCCCAGCGGGCCAGGTCGGCGTCGCCGAGCTGGGCGCCCATGCCGTGGCTGGAGTCCCACAGGCCCCAGGCCAGTGAGGTGGCGGCCAGGCCGTGGGCGTGGCGGTGGGCGGCGAGCGCGTCGAGGTAGGTGTTGGCGGCGGCGTAGTTGGCCTGTCCCGCGGTGCCGGTGATGCCGGAGACGGAGGAGAACAGGACGAAGGCGGTGAGGTCCAGGTCCCGGGTCTGGTCGTGCAGGTTCCAGGCGGCGTCGACCTTGGGCCGCAGGACGTTCGCGAGCTGGTCGGGGGTGAGGGACTCGACGGTGGCGTCGTCGACGATGCCGGCGGTGTGCACGACCGCGGTGAGCGGGTGCGCGGGGTCGACGGCGTCCAGGAGGGCGGCGACGGCGTCCGGGTCGGCGGCGTCGGCGGCGACCGTGGTCACCCGGGCGCCGAGCTCGGCGAGTTCGTCGGCGAGCCGGTCGGCGCCGGGCGTGGCGGGTCCGCGGCGGCTGGCGAGCAGCAGGTGGCGTACGCCGTGCCCGGTGACGAGGTGGCGGGCGAGGAGGCCGCCGAGGCCGCCGGTGCCGCCGGTGACCAGGACGGTGCCCTGCGGGTCGATGCGGGGCGCGTCGGCGGGGGCGGCGGCCCGGTCGCGGGTGAGGCGGGGGGCGTACAGGCGGGTGCCGCGCAGGGCGAGCTGCGGTTCCCCGGTGGCGAGGGCGGCGGGCAGCCGCTCCTCGGCCTCGGGGGTGCCGTCGAGGTCCAGGACGACGAACCGGTCGGGGTGTTCGCTCTGGACGGCGCGCAGCAGGCCCCAGACGGGGGCGGCGGACAGGCCGTCGACGTGCTCGCCGGCGGCGGTGGCGACGGCCGAGGTGGTGGCGAAGGCGAGACGGATGCCGTCGAAGCGGTCGTCGGCGAGCCAGCGCTGGATGAGCGCGAGGGCGCGGGCGGCGGTGTCGTGGGCGGCGGCCGGGGTGTGCGCGCCGTCCGGGGTGGGGGCGCCTTCCGCGGTCTGGGTGTCTTCCGCGGTCTGGGTGTCTTCCGCGGTGTGGGCGCCTTCCGCGGTGACGCGGACGAGGAGGACGTCGGCGTCGAGTCCTTCCGGGTCCGGGAGGACGCCGTCGGTGAGCGCGGCGGATTCGACGATGCGGGGCGCGGCTCCGCCGGCCGGGGTGAGCGCGGTCCAGGCGACGGTGAACAGGCCGTCCGTGGTGGCGACGGGCGCGAGCCGGTCCTTGGCGACGGGCCGCAGCATCAGCGAGTCGACGGCGGCGACGGGGGCTCCGGCGGCGTCGGCGAGGTGCAGGCTCACGGTGTCGGTGCCGGTCCGCTCGATGCGGACGCGGACGGTGGTGGCGCCGACGGCGTGGGTGGTGACCCCGCTCCAGGCGAACGGCAGCCGGATGGTGTCCGGTTCGGCCGGGTCGGCGGCGTCCAGGACGACCGGGTGGAGGACGGCGTCGAGCAGCGCGGGGTGGATGCCGTAGCGGGCGGCGGCCTCGTGCTGGTCGTCGGGGAGGGCGACGTCGGCGTAGCTGGTGGCGCCGTCGTCACCGCGCCACAGGGCGCGCAGGCCCTGGAAGACGGGACCGTACTCGTAACCGAGGTCGGTGAGCCGCTCGTACGCGTCGTCCAGCGGCACCGGGCGGGCGTCGCTCGGGGGCCACTCGCGCAGCTCGTCGAAGAACGGCGCGTCGGGGGCGGCGGTGGTCGCGGCGAGGGCGCCGGAGACGTGCCGGGTCCAGGCGCCCTGCTCGTCGTCCTCGGTCTCGGGCCGGGAGTACACGGTGAAGGTGCGGGTGCCGTCGGCGTCGGCGCCGTCGGGGGCGGAGACGGCGACCTGGAGGCGGACGGCGCGCTGCTCGGGGAGGGCGAGCGGGGCCTCCAGGGTGAGCTCGACGAGGTGCTCGGCGCCGGCCGCCCGGCCCGCCGCGGCGGCGAGTTCGATGAAGGCGGTGGCCGGTACGAGGACGGTGCCCTGGATGCGGTGGTCGGCGAGCCACGGGTGGCCGCTCAGCGACAGCCGGCTGGTGAGGACGAGGCCCTCGCGCTCGGCGAGGTCGACGGAGGTGGCCAGGAGGGGGTGTCCCGCCGGGTCGAGGCCGAGGCTGCGGGCGTCGGTGCGGGCCTCGGGCCTGAGCCAGTAGTGGCTGCGGCGGAAGGCGTACGTGGGCAGGTCGACGCGGGCGCCTCCGGGGTGGAGCGACGCGAGGTCGAGCGGGGCGCCGAGGGTGTGGGCGCGGGCGAGGCCGGCGGTGAGCGTGGCGTCCTGGGGGCGGCCGGACCGCTGGAGGGCGACGGCCTGGGAGGTGTCGGCCAGGAACGATCCTGCGGCCATGGCGGTGAGGACGGCGTCGGGGCCGACCTCGACGAAGGCGGTGACGCCCTCTTCCTCCAGGGTGCGGGTGGCGTCGAGGAACCGTACGGCCTGACGGATCTGCCGCACCCAGTAGTCGGCGGTGACGAGGTCGTCGCCGGTGGCGGGCAGGCCGGTGACGGTGGAGACGACCTGGAGGCGCGGCGCGCGGTAGGTGAGGCCCTCGGCGACGGTACGGAACTCGTCGAGGATCGTGTCCATGTGCGGCGAGTGGAAGGCGTGGCTGACCGTCAGGCGGCGGGTCTTGCGGCCGTGGTCGCGCCAGAGTCCGGCGAGCTCGTCGGCGGCGTCGGCGTCGCCGGAGACGACGACGGCGTCCGGGCCGTTGACGGCGGCGACGGCGAGCCGCCCCTCGTACGGGGCGAGGGTCTCGGCGACCTCGTCCTCCGCGGCCTGGATCGCGAGCATCGCGCCGCCGGGGACGGCGGCCTGCATGAGACGGCCGCGCGCGGCGACCAGGGCGGCGGCGTCGTCGAGGGAGAGGACCCCGGCGACGTGGGCGGCGGCGAGTTCGCCGATGGAGTGCCCGGCGACCGCGTCGGGGGTCAGCCCGTGCGCCTCCAGGAGCCGGTGGAGGGCGACCTCCAGGGCGAACAGGGCGGGCTGCGTGGCGCGGGTCTCGTGGAGGAGGGCGGCGCCGTCGGACGTGCCGTCGGAGGCATCGGTCCCGGCGTCGAACATGACGTCGCGCAGCGGCCGGCCGAGGTCGAGGTGCGGGTCGAGCGCGGCGCACACCTCGTCGAGCGCGGCGGCGAACGCGGGCCGCGTCTCGTACAGCTCGCGGCCCATGCCCGGGTACTGGGCGCCCTGCCCGGTGAAGAGGAACGCGGTGCGGCCCGCGCGGGCGGCGGAGCCGGTCACCAGGTGGGGGGCGTCGGCGTCCCGGCGCAGCGCGTCGAGCCCGGCGAGGAGCTCCGCCGCGTCCGTGCCGGTGACGACGGCCCGCTCGGACCAGGTGGCCCGGGTGGTGGCGAGGGAGAAGCCGATGTCGGCGGCGCCGAGCTCGGGCCGGCGCTCCAGGTGGGCGTGGAGCGCCTCGGCCTGGGCGGTGAGGGCGGCGCGGTCGGGGGCGGAGAGTGCCCAGAGGGCGGGCGCGGGGTTGCCCTCTGGGCGGTTCGAAGGAGCGGCCTCGGCGGATGCGGCGGACCCGGCGGGTGCGTCCTGCGCGGATGCGTCCTGCGCGGGCGCGTCCGCGGTCGGCGCCTCCGCAGTCGGAGCGTGCGCCGTCGGAGCGGCCTCCGCCCGCTGCTCCTCCGCCTGCTCGACGATGACGTGGGCGTTGGTGCCGCTGATGCCGAACGAGGAGACGGCGGCGCGGCGGGCGCGCTCGGTGGCCGGCCAGTCGCGTGCCTCGGTGAGCAGCTCGACGTCGCCGGCCGTCCAGTCGACGCGGGGGGTGGGCTCGCCGACGTGGAGGCTGCGCGGCAGCACGCCGTGGCGGATCGCCTGGACCATCTTGATGACGCCGCCGACACCGGCCGCGGCCTGCGCGTGCCCGATGTTCGACTTGAGCGATCCGAGATACACCGGCGCTTGGTCGCTTCGGTCGCTGCCGTAGGTGGCGAGGATCGCCTCGGCCTCGATCGGGTCGCCGAGGCGGGTGCCGGTGCCGTGCGCCTCGACGGCGTCGACGTCGGCGGGGGTGAGCCGGGCGTCGGCGAGGGCCTGCCGGATGACCCGCTCCTGGGAGGGGCCGTTGGGGGCGGTCAGGCCGTTGGAGGCGCCGTCCTGGTTGACGGCGGTGCCGCGGATGACGGCGAGGACCTGGTGGCCGTGGCGGCGGGCGTCGGAGAGCTTCTCGACGAGGAGCAGGCCCACGCCCTCGGCCCAGGAGGTGCCGTCGGCGTCGGCGGAGAAGGACTTGCTGCGCCCGTCGGCGGCGAGGCCGCGCTGCCGGGAGAACTCCACGAACATGCCGGGGGCCGACATGATCGTCGCGCCGCCCGCGATGGCGAGGGTCGTCTCGCCCTGGCGCAGCGACCGTACGGCCATGTGGAGGGCGACGAGCGAGGACGAGCAGGCGGTGTCGACGGTGAGCGCGGGGCCGACGAGGCCCAGCTGATAGGCGATACGGCCGGACATGACACTGCTGGTGGAGCCGGTCAGCAGGTGGCCCTCGACGCTCTGCGGGGCCTCGTGCAGGCGCGTGCCGTAGTCGAGGGCGGTGGCGCCGACGAAGACGCCGGTGCGGCTGCCCTTGAGGGTGTGCGGGTCGATGCCGGCGCGCTCGACGACCTCCCAGGCGGTCTCCAGGAGGAGGCGCTGCTGCGGGTCCATGGCGAGCGCCTCGCGGGGCGAGATCCCGAAGAAGCCGGCGTCGAAGAGGGCGGCGTCGTGCAGGAAGCCTCCCTCGCGTACGGAGCTCTTGCCGGAGCGCTCGGCGTCCTGGTCGTACAGGTCGTCGTCCCAGCCGCGGTCGGTCGGGAATCCGGAGATGGCGTCGGTGCCGTCGGCGACGAGGCGCCACAGGTCTTCAGGGGAGGCGACGCCGCCTGGGTAGCGGCAGGCCATGGCGACGATGGCGATCGGCTCGTCGTCCTGGAGGGGCGCGGCGAGGTACTCCTCGACGGCGCCGGCCGCGCCGGTGAGTTCGGCTTCGACGTGGGCGGTGAGCGCGGCGGGGGTGGGGTGGTCGAAGAGGAGGCCGCTGGCGAGGCGCAGGCCGGTGGCGGTGGCGAGCCGGTCGCGGAGCTCGACGGACATCAGGGAGTCGAAGCCGAGGTCCTTGAAGGACGCCCGGGCGTCGGCGCGGCGGCCCTTGTCGTAGCCGAGGACGGCGGCGATGTGCGCGGACGTCAGGTCGGTGACGGCGCGGGTCCGCTCGGCGGGGGACATCGCGGCGAGTCGGCTGCCGAGTTCGCCGCGGGGGGCGGCGGCGGGGGTGCTCGGGGCGGGGGCGGCCGGGAGGGCGGGGGTGGTGCGGTCGGCGGTGCGGGGCTCGAGCCAGTAGCGCTGGCGCTGGAAGGCGTACGTGGGGAGGGGCACCTGACGGGCGCCGGTGCCCTCGTACAGCGCCCGCCAGTCGACCGGCACCCCGCGCGTGAACAGTGTCCCGACCGCCGCGAGGAGGGTGGTGACCTCGTCGCGGCCGCGACGCAGGGCGGGGACGGCGCCTTCGGCGAGGGCGGAGAGGATCCCGTCGGGACCGATCTCCAGGGAAGAGGTGACGCCTTCGGTGGCGAGGGTGTTCACGGCGTCGGCGAAGCGGACGGTGCCACGGACCTGGTCGGCCCAGTACTGGGCGGTACGGAGTTCCTGACCGGTGGCGACCT
>NZ_JBITBZ010000025.1:0-15032 GCF_044452745.1 Streptomyces sp. NPDC051822
CGCGAAGAAGTCGATGCCCGGCTGGATGTCGTCGAACGAGCCCCCGTTGGCCAGGGCGGCGGCGTATACACCGGCAAAGGCGGACCCGGCCGTCGTGGGGTTGCCGTTGAGGGCGACCATGCCCCGGTAGTCGGGCTTGAGCAGATCGGCGAAGGTGACGGGGCAGACCGCGACCCGGGTGTCGTCGCAACCGATGGCCACGTAGCCGCCGTAGCTGTTGAACCAGGCGCCGTTCGCGTCCTTCTGGTTCGCCGCGATGCTGTCCCAGTCGGCGACCTTGTAGGGAGCCAGCAGGTTCTCCTCCGCGGCTGACTGGGCGAAGGCGTCACCGAGGTCGAGCACGTCGGGGGCGCTCGCCTTGCCACGGCTCTTCTTGATGTCGTCGATCTCCTGCTGGCTCGACCCGAACGGGTTGCTGTTGACGATCTTGATCCCGTACTTCTTCTCGAAGCCGTCCATCAGGCCGCCGTAGTTCGCCCAGTGGCGCAGCAGGGTGGTCGTGTGGAGCGTGCCCTCCTTCTTCGCCGCCTTGATCAGCTCGTCCATGCCGCCGGCCTCCTCGGCGGAGCCGGCCACGGCGGGGGGCACCACCCGTACCGGCTCGCTCTTCTCCCCGCAGGCACCGAGGCCCAGCGCCACGGCGCAGAGGCAGGCGACGAACGCGACTGCGCGCATCCGGGGAGGTCGTCCGGCCATGGCATCTCCACAAGGGCCAGGGGGAACCGCGCGGGTGATCCCCAGCGTACTCGCGCGTTCCCCTGGTGTCCGTGTGGCGCCGGCCCCCCGACGGGCCCTCACAGCTCGATGTCATCCCACTGGCTGAGGATGTCGTCCTCCCCCAGCTCGTCCAGGTCCGGCCCCGCGCCGGGGCCGATCGCCTGGGCGGCCCAGATGGTCTTTCCCCGGGGGGAGTAGCGGGTGCCCCACTTCTCGGCGTACTGGGCGACGAGGAACAGGCCGCGGCCTCCCTCGTCGGTGTCGCTGGCGCGCCGGATGTGCGGGGAGGTACTGCTGCCGTCGGAGACCTCGCAGATCAGGGAGGTGCTGTGCAGGAGCCGCACCTGGATGGGCTCGATGCCGTAGCGGACGGCGTTGGTGATCAGTTCACTGAGGATGAGCTCGGCACCGAAGGAGATGTCCTCCAGGCCCCACTCGGCCAGCTTGCGGGCGCAGGCGTTGCGGACCGGGCTCACGGCCGCGGGGTCGCGCGGCACGTCCCATTCGGCGACCCGGTCGGGGGTCAGGCGGCGGACGCGCGCCACGAGGAGTGCGACGTCGTCGCTCGATCCCGCGGGCAGCATCGTGTCGATGACGGCGGCGCAGGTCTCCTCCGGCGAGCGGTCGGACCCGGTGAGGGCGTCCTGGAGGGCGTCCAGGCTCGCGTCGAGGTCCCGGCTGCGGTCCTCGAGGAGGCCGTCGGTGTAGAGCACGAGTCGCGAGCCCTCCGGCAGGGTCGTCCGGATCGTCTCGACGGGCATGCCGGCGCCCAGTCCGAGCGGCGGGGAGACCGGGGGCGCCAGGTACTCCACGCTTCCGTCGGGCCGGACGACCGCCGGCGGCAGGTGTCCCGCCGTGGCCACGGTGACCTCGCCCGAGACGGAGTCGTATACGACGCACAGGCACGTGGCTCCGGTGATCATCTCTCCCTCGTCCTCGGAGGGCTCGTCCTGGACGTCGATGAGGGCCACGAGCTCGTCCAGGTGCCCGATCAGATCGTCCGGGGAGAGGTCAAGGGCCGAGAAGTTGTGCACGGCGATACGCAGCCGGCCCATGGTGGCCGCGGCATGCAGGCCGTGGCCGACGACGTCGCCCGCGACCAGCGCCACCCGGGCTCCGGGCAGCGGGATCACGTCGAACCAGTCGCCGCCCACGCCCGACTCCGCGGGCAGGTAGCGGGAGGCCACGTCGAGCGTCTCGTCGTCGGGGAAGCCACGTGGCATCAGGCTGCGCTGCAGGGTGACCGCCATCGCGTGCTCACGGGTGTAGCGGCGAGCGTTGTCGATGGAGACCGCGGCCCTGCTCGCCAGCTCCTCGGCGAAGGACAGGTCCTCGTCGGAGAACGGCGGAGAGGCACCCGACCGCCAGAAGTTCGCCACCCCCAGCACCACGCCCCGCGCGCGCAGCGGTACGACCGCCAGCGAATGGATGCCGTAGCGGAGGATGCGCCGGGCACGCTCCTCGTCCTGGGCGCGCCATCCTGTCGAGGAGGCCAGGTCGGTGACCACCACCGAGCGGCCCTCGGCGACGCTGGTGTCGACCGGCGTTCCGGGGACGAAGCGGATCAGCTCCCCGGAGGGGTAGAGGGGGTGGTCCTCGGTGAGGCCCGCGATGGCCGTGCGGCGCAGTTCCGTGCTCGCCCCGGCCGGTTCCCCTCCGCTCAGGACGGGGTCCAGCAGTTCGACGGTGACGACGTCCGCGAAGCCCGGGGACGCCACCTCCGCCAGCTCCTCGGCGGTGCGCACGACGTCCAGGGTGGTTCCGATCCGTACCCCGGCGTCGTAGAGCAGAGTCAGTCGCTCTCTCGCCACCTCCGCCCGTCCGGACAAGGAGCGCAGCTCGGTGGTGTCCCGCAAGGTCACCACGCTGCCGCGCTGGCCTCCGAGGGGCAGGGTGACCCGTTTATTGAGGGCGAGGAGGCGGTCCGCGGCCAGGTGTACCTCGTCGGTGGCGATCCGGTCCGACGACAGGAGTGCCGTGAGGGAGGGGTCCAGGCCCAGTTCCGTGACGCGGCGGCCCTCCGCGTCCGCGGGCAGGTCGAGGAGCCGGCGCGCCTCGTCGTTGGCGAGCAGCAGCCGGTGGTCCCGTCCGGTGATGAGCACGCCCTCGCGGACGGCGTGCAGGACCGCGTCGTGGTGTTCGTACATCCGGGTCATCTCCGCCGGGCCCAGGCCGTGGGTCTGGCGGCGCAGCCGTCGGCTCACCAGGCCCGTGCCGAGGGCCACGAGGCCGAGGGCGACGCCCGCACTGCCCAGGAAGACGGGCAGCTGCTGGTCCACGGAGTCCTGGACCTTCTCGACCGTCACCGCGGCGGACACGATGGCGACCACGTCCCCCTCGGCGTCCCGGACGGGGGCCGCCGAGACCACGGAGAGACCCAGCGCTCCCTGGAAGGTGCGGGTGAAGGTCCGGCCGGCCGCAGCTTCGGCGTACGGACCGATGACGTGCTTGCCGAGCTGGGTGGGGTCGCTGTGGGTCAGGGTGATCCCGTCGAGTTCGTACACGATCAGGGCGTCGATGCCGGCGGCCTTGCGGGCTCCTTCGGCGAGGGGCTGGAGCACGACCGTCGGGAAGTCATCCTGCAGCGCCTGTACGAGCCCCGGAGCGTGGGCGAAGGACTCGGCGGCGGCGACGGTCCGGTGCCGAGCGTCGGTCAAGGTGTCACGCTGGGCCTGCACGACGATCGCCACGACCGCGGCGGCGACGAGGAGGACCACGAGAACCAGCTGGAGGAGGAAGACCTCGCGGGCGACGCTGCGCGTTGTCAACCAGGCCCCGATGCGCCACGGGCCCTTGCTGGGGCTTTCGTGTGGATCACCTCGCCTATGACCCGTCTCTCCGCTCATGTTTCATATTAATCACTAATCCCTTTTTGATTCGTGCCCGGCAGACACGGAGGAACCGCGCGGTCCGGGGTGGCGGGAACATCAGGCGCTCGCCGGGGCGGCGGGAACGTCAGGCGCTTGCCGGGTCGGCCAGGACCAGCCGGTCGACCTCGCGGCTCAGCACCGACCGGGCCTCCTCGCCGAGAGCGTCGTCCGAGACGAAGTAGTCGATCTCGGAGAGCGCGGCGAACCGGCTCAGCCCCACCACACCCCACTTGCTGTGGTCGGCGACCACGGCGACCTGCATCGCGGAGTCGATCAGCGCCCGGTTGGTCTGCGCCTCGGCAAGGTTCGGAGAGGTGACGCCCGCCCGCTCGGACACCCCGTGGGCACCCATGATCAGGAGGTCCACCTGCAGCGAGCGGATCGACTGGTCGGCCAGCGGCCCCACGAGCGATGCCGACCTCGTCGGGGCGCCGCCGGTGAGGAGTACGGTCGGGGCGCCCCCGTCGGGCTCCTGGGCGTACCCGCGCAGCAGGTCGGCGACGGGCAGCGAGTTGGTCACCACGGTGAGACCGGGAATGTACCGGAGTCCGGCCGCCACCGCGAAGGCGGTCGTGCCGCCGGAGACGGCGATGACGCTGCCCGGCTTCACGAGGCCGACCGCCGCCGTGGCCACCGCGGCCTTGGCCGCCGACTCCAGGTTGACCTTCGCTTCAAAACCCGGTTCCTCGCCGGTGGTGGTCGTCGAGGTCGCGACGGCTCCTCCGTGCACCTTCTCCAGGGAGCCGGACCGGGCCAGCGCCTCCAGGTCCCGCCGGACGGTCATGTCCGAGACCCCGAGCCGCTCGACGAGGTGTGCCACCCGCACTCCGCCGTCACGGCGTACGAGGTCGAGGATCACCGCCTGCCGCTGAAGCGCCAGCATCGACTCCCCCGTCCCCATGTCGTCCGCCTCGGGTGGGAGCCAGTCGACGTGAGGCCCACCGAAGTCATCACATCCGAACAGAATACATTCCTCTCTGACGGGGGCGGCTCGCACACCCCGGCCGGTGAATGCCGGAAAGGCCGGTCCGGAAGCCAGGTGGCTTCCGGACCGGCCGGGGCTGCTAGGAGAGGCTGAGCTGCTGATTGCCAGCCGTGCCGCAGGTGTACTGGACGACCTCGGCGCCGTTCGCCGTGGAGGCGCCGCTCACGTCCAGGCACTTGCCGCTGTGGCGGGCCAGCAGGGTGATGAAGCCGTCGGCCGACTTGTGCACCGACCACTGCTGGTTGGCACCGCTGCCGCAGGCGTACTGGAAGATGATCGCGCCGTCGGCGGTCGACTCGTTGGTGACGTCGAGGCACTTGCCGCTGTGGCGGGCGACGACGTTGACGTAGCCACCGCCCGTGGGACGCAGGGACCACTGCTGGTTGGTCGCGCCGCCGCAGTTGTACTGGACGACCTGGGCGCCGTCCGCGGTGGAGGCTCCGGTCACGTCCAGGCACTTGCCGCTGTGCCGCATGCGCAGGGGCGTCCAGGTGTCGGCTGCGACGGAGCGGAAGGTCCAGGACTGGTTGGACCCGGTCGTCGGACGGTAGACGCCGACGGGCGCGCCGTCACTCGTGGACTGGCCGCTGACGTCCAGCAGCTTGCCGTTGACACTGTTGACGAGGGTGTGGTGTCCCTCGCCCGTGGTGGACAGCATCCACTTCTGCTCGGCGGAGGTGCCCGGGGTCACCAGGGCGAGGGCGTCGCCCTGGGCCGCGAGCGCCTTGCCGTTGGCGACGCTCGTGATGCGGTAGGCCGCGGTGTTGCCCCAGTCGGACGTGGCGAGCTTGGTGAACTTCCACTGCTGCGCCGCGGTGCCCGGGCTGGAGGTGCGCTGGACCAGCGTGCTCTGGCCGTTGTTCGTGGCGACGGCCAGGGCCTTGCCGCTGTTGTCGTTGAGCAGCTGCCGCGCGGCGCCGGTGGGGGCCGTGATGTCGGAGGCGTTCACACCCGTCACTCCGGGCAGGACGAACGTTGTGACGGAGCCCGCGCCCACGGTGGCGGTGAGCGTCTTGCCGACGGGGGCGAGGTCGCTCTCGCGCTCCAGGTCCTTGGTGTTGTCGGTGGTGTAGCGCTGGACGGCCCCCGTGCCCACGTTCTGGAAACCGCCGAGGTTCAGGGTGAGCCGCTGAGTCTCACCGGTGGGGTTGGTGTGGACGACGACAGCACCCTGGCCGGCCGGACGCAGGGCGGCGAACGTGTCGGCGTTGTCCGTGTTGATGACGCGGGCGCCCGGACGGACGAACTTGGTGTAGTTCGCCATCGCCCAGTACTTCTTGTTCTTGCGGAGCGGCTCGGTGGCCGCGTCCGCCGGAGTGAAGTCCGTCTGAATGAGGCCCCAGTTGGAGTTCTCGCGGCCCGGCGTCATGTTCTCGTAGTCCTCGACGGCCTGCCACAGGACCCAGGCGCGGGGTTCCAGCTCGCGGAAGTCCTCGTTGACGCGCTGGGTGAGGTCGAGGGCGGGGCTCATGTCGGTGAAGCTCTGCCCGACGCTGCCCCCGAGGTCCACCTCGGACATCCATAGCGGAGTGGCCGAGCCCTTGGCGATGTCACGGACTCCGGTACGGCCACCGGTGCTGTATGTGTGGGTGTTGAGCTGGCCGATCGAGGACTTGACCGCCGGGTCGTAGGTGTCCCAGTTGTCGCGGAAGACGTTCGGGTTCGTCTCGTCCATGGCGGCGATGCGCGTGGAGACGCCGTCGGCGTTCAGCCGGGCCCGCATGGTGGTGATCATGCGCGCCTGGGAGGCGGGGTCCCAGTGCGAGCCTTCCTGCCTGCCGCCGGCGCCCCAGTAGTTGGTGTTCGGTTCGTTGATCGGCGAAAGGGTGTTGAAGGTGACACCGGTGGCGCTCTGCGCGCGCTTCATGGCGCCGGAGAGGTATGCGGCGAACCGCTCGTACTGGTCGGAGCGGAGGTTGTCCTGGTTCGAGTTCCACGCCCCGGAGACAAGACCGCTGTTCGTCATGAAGTACGGAGCGGAGTTGGAGAAGGCCTCGAAGGTGTCGGCGCCCCGCGCCTTTGCGGCGGTGACCCACCAGCGCTGGTTGGCGTCGGCGTTCGGGTTCCAGTGCATGGGGTTGTTCGGGTCCCACCAGTCGGGGGACTCGGCCCCGGGGCGGCTCCAGTAGCCGGGGACGGCGGCGCCGGGCCTCATGTAGGGGGTGGTCTCCGGGCTGTCACCGCCGCCGATGTTGTAGCGGGCGATGTTGAGGCCGAGGCCGTCCGCTCCGTAGAGGGCGTCGGCGAGCGCGTTGCGCTGGGCGTCCGGCCAGCCTCCGGTCACGTTGGCGAACCAGGCGAGCGCGGTCCCCCAGCCCTGGAACGGCTGCTGCTGGTAGCTGGGGTCGGGACGGACGGTCACCGCCTGCTCGGTGCTCGCGGCCGCCGCGGAGGTCACGGGCGTGAGGCCGGCCGCGAGGAGCGCGGCCACGGCGGCGGCGCCCAGGACCGCTCCGCTCTTGCGCATGCGGTGCGGGGGTCGTTCACGGGTGGAGGGCATGGTCGGTCTCCCTGACTTCATCATTGATCGCCGAGGGGGCCGCGGGCGACGGAGGCCGACGCGGCCGGGCGGTGCGGGTGCGGGACGAGCGGTCGTGGGTGGGGCAGGCCCCGACGGGGGGCCTGCCCGGTGCGGTCCGGACGGCGGTCAGGCAGCCGTGCGGGTCCACTTCTGGTTGGCGGCGGTGCTGTTGCAGGTCCACTGGATGAGCGGCGTGCCGTCGCTCGTGGACGTGTTCATGACGTCCAGGCACTTGCTGCTCAGCACGGCGGACAGCTGCACGGTGTTGCCGGAGCCGATCACCTTCCACTGCTGGGCGGACGTACCGTTGCAGGTGTACTGGGCGATCGCGGCGCCGTCGGCGGTCGACCCGTCCTTGGGCGCGAGGCACTTTCCGCTGTACCGGGCCACGATCTGCACCCGGCTGTTGCCGACGGACTTGAGCCAGAACTGCTGGTTGACGCTGTTGGCGCAGCCCCACTGGATGAGGGCGGCGCCGTCGGCGGTGGAGCGGTCCGCGACGTCGGCGCACTTGCCGCTGTGCGAGGCCTTCAGCGTCTGCCACGTTCCGTGGCCCTGCACCGTACCGGTAGCCGTGTCCACGGTGATCTGCGGGTAGTAGTCCATGGTCATGGTGGTGTTGGTGGGGAACTTCAGCGGGAGCCAGACGTACTGGGAGTCCTGGACCATGCCACCCATGGAGTTGCCCCAGCGGTCGCCCATGTAGAGGAACGAGGTGCCGGAGGTGCCCTGGACGGGCAGGACGTACGCGGTCTGGGAGCCGTAGGTGTTCCAGTCGCCGATGTCCTGCAGGCCAGTCCAGGTGCCGGTGATGCTGGTGGCGGTGGCGTACTTCTGCTGGTTGGGGGACCAACCGGTGGCGCCGGAGGTGAGCAGGAAGTAGACACCGTTGCGCTTGAACATCGCGGGAGCCTCGCGCCACTGCCCGGACCAGAGCTTCTGCACCTGGGCGTCGATGCCGGTGTAGTCGGCGGTGAGGCGGTAGACGTGGAGGTCGGCGTTCTCGTTGGCTGCCGAGATCATGTAGCCGGTGCCGTCGGTGTCCACGAAGGTGGTGATGTCCCGGGACATGTGGCCGAGCGGACGGAAGCTGCCCTTCCAGGTGTAGTCGCCGTCCACGCTGTCCGACACGGCGACGGCGGCGCGGGCCTCGCTGTAGTCGGTGGCGCTGCCCTCCTTGTGCATCCACATCACGAACTGGCCGGTCGAGGCGTTGTACATGACCTTGGGCCGCTCGATGTTGGCGCCCTGGAGCTCCGGGTCGGTCTCCTGCTTGAGGACGTGGTTGCGGAACTCCCACGTCTTCAGGTCCGTCGAACGGTAGGCGGAGACGTACCGGAAGCTGTTGTCGGCGTTGCGGTCCTCGCCGAACCAGTAGTAGTACGCGCCGACCTTGACGACCCCGCCGCCGTGGGCGTGGACGGGGTTGCCCGCCGGGTCGGTGAACTGGGTGGCGTTGTTGATGGTGACCGACGCCGCGTGGGCAGTGCCGACGGAGCCAAGCAGGGACAGGAGAACGGCACAGAGTGCGGTGAGCACGGTGGCCGTCCCCGAGGATGTGCGTCGCATGATCGCGTACCTCGTGGTTGAGGGGAATGAAGTGTCTGGTGAGGTGATTGGGGCAGGCGTGGACGCACCTTCGGTGCGGGGGTGCCTGCGGTACGGGGAGCTCGCTGTTCGGCTCGCATGCCGAGCGGAAGGCGACCGCCGAGTGGCGTCCGGCATCACCGACGGAAGGTGACCGCAGTGTTACACGGAGGTGTCGCTTCCTCATGTTCGCGTTAACACGAGCGCTTGGGACGAGAGTTTGGGAGGGGCGGGGGGGACTGTCAAGGATTCGGACAAGATCCGCCGAAGATTGACCGGTCGGTATGTTTACGTCAACATGCTGAGTGCCCGTGCAGGTGGCCCTGGATGTCTTTGGATGTCTTTGGATGTCTTCCGACGGGAAGGTCGAGCGCATGGCGACGTGCAACAGCACACGGTCGCCCCGCTCACGGCCGACCCACCAGCGGCCGTCCATGGCGGACGTCGCCTCGATGGCGGGCGTCTCCTCGCAGACGTTCTCCCGGGTGGCGAACAACCGGGAGAACGTCGACTCCGCGACCCGCGAGAAGGTACTCGCCGCCATGCAGGCCTCGGACACCGCCCCAACACGGCGGCCCGCGCGCTGGTCACCGGCCGGTTCGGGGCGCTGGGCGTGGTCAGTTTCGACGTGGGCGCGTACGGCTACGCCCGTACGCTCGGCGCGATCGCCGACGCCGCCCGCGAGGCCGACTTCTCCGTGAACTTCATGGGCGTACGGGCCCAGACAGAGGCCGCCGTACGCCACGCGTTCCAGCATCTGATGCTGCAGTCCGTCGACGGCATAGTGCTGGTCGAGTCGCAGATGCTCGACACCCCGTCGCTACGACTACCGCCGTCCATGCCGGTGGTCCTCGCCGACGGCGACACCGGCCACGAGTATCCCAACGTCGACTTCGACCAGGCCCACGGCTCCCACAGCGTGGTGTCCCACCTGCTCGACCTCGGCCACCGTACGGTCTGGCACCTCGCCGGCCGCTCGACTCCTTCGCCGCGCGTCGGCGCGCCGAGTCCTGGCGCCGGACCCTGATGGACCAGTCCGCGCCCGTGCCACCGGTGGCACGGGCGCGGACTGGTCGGCGAAGTCGGGCTACCCGGCCGGTCTCGACTTCGCCCGGCGGCCGGAGGTCACGGCCGTCTTCGCCGCGAACGACCAGATGGCGATGGGCCTGATGCGCTCCCTGCATGAGTCGGGCAAGAGCGTGCCGGGGGACGTCAGCGTGGCCGGCTTCGACAACATTGCCGAGGCCGCGTACCTCGATCCGCCCCTGACGACCGTCCACCAGGACTTCGAGGTGGTCGGCAAGCACTGCTTCGCGCTGCTGCTCGACCAGATCGAGGGCCGTACGGGCGGACCACGGAGCGGGGCGGTGGAACCCGTCCTCGTGGTGCGTTCGAGCACGGTTCCGCCGCGGCCGGGCGCCCTTGCCTGAAGCCGGCCCGGCCCTCGCCCGCCGGCAACCCCGCCGCGCCCGGGCGGCGTCGCACCCCTGCCTCCCCTTCTGCCGCGCCCGGGCGGCGTCGCCCTCCCTCCTGCCCTTCGGCCGTGCCCGTTCGGCATGGCCCCTCTGCCGTCGCCCCGCCGCACCCGGCCGGCTCGGCTCTCCTGGCGTCGCCCTTGCCTCCCCGGGCGTACGGTCTCAGCGCTCCCGTCCGCGCACACCGGGAGGTGCCGTACTGTCGCGTTCCACCAGGGTGGTCGGCACGAGCCGTACCCCCGTCACCGTCTCGCCCGCCAGCTCCTGCAGGACGGCGTCGACACACAGCGCTCCGACCTGGGCGAAGTCCTGGTGAACCGTCCATAGGATGCCGCGCTGGTGACCGCGTCCAGGGTTCTGACGTTGCCCGTGCTGGTGAGCCCCCTGACGATGACGCCTATGGCCCGGAACTCGCCTCGCTTGAGGGCGCGAGCCGCGCTGTTGGGGCGATATCCCAGCTCCTTCATCGCGTCGAGGACCTTCTTGCGGGTTGCCTCGACGACGGCCGTGTCACCATTGGAGACGCGGGACACCGTCTGCGAGGAGACGCCTGCTCTCTGGGCGACATCTGCCATGGAAACACGACACGGCCTGGCTCGCGCCCCTACGGCCGTCGTTCACGGCCGCAACCGACCGACCGGTCGCGTTCTGCTCTGTCACCCAAACCCCTCTCATTCGCTACCACTTCGTGCTTGACGCCCCTCAGCGGGAATGTCACCATCACGCTACCGATGATTACGTAAACATTTCACGTCGGCCAGTCCTCTCACAGGGCCGGATCTCGGCCTTAGGCCCACTACTTTCGCTCCCCGTCTCCGGACCGTTCGGTCACCGACGCTAGGACCCAAGCCATGACGCTCCTGTCGACGCGTGCTACGGCAGCACCACCGCCCCGCCCACGAGCCCGATTCCGCCTCCGCAAGGAGGCCCTCGTGGGCTGGGGATTCGCCGGCCCGTTCGTCGCGGTCTTCGGCCTTGTCTTTCTCGCACCGATCGGGTACGCCGGGTACCTGAGCCTGTTCCAGGACCGGCTCATCGGTGGCACCTCCTTCGTCGGCCTCGACAACTACGGCGCGGCCCTCACGGACCCCCGCTTCTGGGACGGCCTGACGCGGGTCGGCCTCTTCCTGCTGATCCAGGTGCCGGTCATGCTGGGCATCGCGCTCCTCGCCGCCCTCGCGATCGACAGCGGCCGGCTCTACGGCAAGACCTTCTTCCGTGTCTCGATCTTCCTCCCGTACGCCGTCCCCGCCGTCGTCGCCAGCCTCATCTGGGGCTTCATGTACGGCACGCAGTTCGGCCTGGTGGGCAACATCAACGACGCGCTCGGCGTCAGCCTCCCCAATCCGCTCTCGCCCTCCCTGGTCCTTGCCTCGATCGGCAACATCGTTACGTGGGAGTTCGTCGGCTACAACATGCTGATCTTCTACTCCGCCCTCAAGGTCGTCCCCCGCTCGCTCTACGAGGCGGCGTCGATCGACGGCGCCGGGGAGTGGCGCATCGTGACCTCGGTCAAGCTGCCGGCCATCCGCAGCGCCCTGGTGATCGCCACGATCTTCTCGATCATCGGCAGCTTCCAGCTCTTCAACGAACCCAGCATCCTCCAGAAGCTCGCCCCCAACGCCATCACCAGCGACCTGACCCCCAACCTCTACACGTACTCGCTGTCCTTCTCGGGCCAGCAGCACAACTACGCGGCGACCGTGGCGATCGTGATGGGCGTGATCACCGCGATCATCGCCTACGCGGTCCAGCTGCGCGGCATGCGGAAGGGCTGAGCCATGACCACCTCCATGACCACCGCGGCCGCCGAGCCCACCCCGTCTCCCACGGAGCCCCGGACCGGCAGCGCACCCGCCTCTTCACGCAGCGCCGGCCCCACCACGGCAAGGCGCCGCAAGCGGCTCCCGCACACTCCGCTCAACCCCCGCCGCAGCATCCCGCTGACCCTCGTCACCGGCCTGGTCCTCGTCTACACTCTGCTCCCACTCGCCTGGCTGGTCATCAACGCCACCAAGAGCCAGCGGGGACTCCTCGACTCCTTCGGGCTGTGGTTCGCCGACGACTTCAACCTGTGGGACAACATCACCCGCACGCTCACCTACAACGACGGCGTCTTCGTCCGCTGGCTGCTCAACACGCTGATGTACGTTGCCGTCGGCGCGGGCGGCGCCACGGTCCTTGCCGTCCTGGGCGGCTACGCCCTCGCGAAGTTCGAATTCCCGGGCCGCAAGGCGATCTTCGCGGTCGTCATCGGAGCCGTGGCCGTCCCCGGCACCGCCCTTGCGGTGCCCACCTTCCTGATGTTCAGCAACATGGGATTGACGAACACCCCCTGGGCAGTCATCATTCCCTCACTCATCTCCCCCTTCGGGCTCTACCTCATGTGGGTCTTCGCCTCCGAGGCCGTTCCCACCGAGCTCCTTGAGGCCGCGCGCATCGACGGCTCCGGCGAGCTGCGCACCTTCTTCACGATCGCGCTGCCGCTCCTCGTGCCAGGCACCGTGACCGTGCTGCTGTTCTCCATGGTCGCGACCTGGAACAACTACTTCCTGCCGCTGATCATGATCAAGGACCCCGACTGGTACCCCCTGACCCTCGGCCTCAACGCCTGGAACGCCCAGGCGCAGACGGCCGGCGGCGAGGCCGTCTTCGACCTCATCGTCACCGGCTCCCTGCTGACGATCGTCCCGATCGTGGCCGTCTTCCTGCTGCTCCAGCGGTACTGGCAGTCCGGCCTGGCCGCCGGCAGCGTCAAGGAATAGCCGCCCACCCCTGACCCGCCCCCTCCCGGAAGTTCCTCCCCACCCGCACCACCGACCAGGAGCACCTCCCATGCGTACGCACACCACTCGCAGACTGCTCGGCGCACTCGCCGTGCTCGCCACGCTCACGATGACCGCCACGGCCTGCGGCTCCGACGACTCGGACACCGGCGCCGGCAGTGCCTCTCCGAAGGACATCAGCGCCGCTCTCGAGCAGGGCGGAAAGGTGACGGTGTGGGCCTGGGAGCCCACGCTCAAGAAGGTGGCGGAGGACTTCGAGAAGAAGTACCCGAAGGTCGACGTCGAGCTGGTCAACGCCGGTACCGGCGACAAGCAGTACACCGCCCTGCAGAACGCGATCTCGGCCGGCAACGGCGCTCCCGACGTGGCGCAGGTCGAGTACTACGCCCTCGGCCAGTTCGCCATCGGCAAGTCCGTCGAGGACCTGTCGGCCTACGGCGCCCAGAAGTACGGCACGAGCTTCACCCCCGGACCGTGGAACGCTGTCACCGAGGACAAGGCGATCTACGCCCTGCCCATGGACTCCGGCCCCATGGCGTTCTTCTACAACAAGAAGGTCTTCGACAAGCACGGCATCCAGGTCCCCACCACCTGGGACGAGTACGTGGAGGCCGCCCGCGCCCTCCACAAGGCCGACCCGAAGATCTTCATCACCAACGACACCGGCGACGCCGGCGCCACCACCAGCCTGATCTGGCAGGCCGGCGGCCGCCCCTACCACACCGACGGCACTGACGTCACCGTGAACTTCGGCGACGAGGGCACCAAGAAGTACACCGCCACCTGGCAGAAGCTCCTCGACGAGAAGCTCCTCGCGCCGACCAGCTCCTGGAGCGACGCCTGGTACAAGGGCCTGGCCGACGGCTCGATCGCCACCCTCTCCATCGGGGCGTGGATGCCGGCCAACCTCACCTCCGGCGTCGCCTCCGCCTCCGGCGACTGGAGGGTCGCCCCGCTCCCGCAGTGGACGAAGGGCGACAAGACGAGCGCCGAGAACGGCGGCAGCTCGCTCGCCGTCCCGAAGGCCGCCAAGAACAAGGAACTGGCCTACGCCTTCACCGAGTTCGCCACCACCGGCGCCGGCGCGACCACCCGAGTCACCCAGGGCGCCTTCCCCGCCACCCGCGCCGACCTGGAGTCGAAGGCGTTCCTCGACACCGAGTTCCCGTACTTCGGCGGCCAGAAGGCCAACCAGATCTTCGCCGAGTCCGCCCGTAACGTCGGCGCCGACTGGTCCTACCTGCCCTTCCAGGTGTACGCGAACTCGGTCTTCAACGACACCGTCGGCAAGGCGTACGTCTCCTCGACGAAGCTCGACGACGGCCTGAAGGCCTGGCAGGACGTCAGCGTCAAGTACGGCAAGGACCAGGGCTTCACCGTCAACAAGTAGGCCTAATGGCCGCGGGGCGGAGCCGCATCGCGACTCCGCCCCGCGGGCCTGTAGAAAGAGCTTGCCACGTCCTGTATGTTTGCGTAAACGTACAGGGGGCGGCGTCTCGACCCGCACGACCCTTCACGTAACAGGAGCAAGCAGCGCATGCCCGTTCTCCAGACAGACAAGGCCGGATTCCTGCTCGACGGCCAGCCCTTCCGTTTCCTGTCCGGCGGGCTGCACTACTTCCGGGTCCACCCCGACCAGTGGCAAGATCGGCTGCGTAAGGCCCGGCTCATGGGGCTCAACACCATCGAGACGTACGTCCCCTGGAACCTCCACCAGCCGCGACCCGACCGCTTCGTGATGGACGGCGGGCTCGACCTCCCCCGCTTCATCGAACTCGCCGCCGCCGAAGGGCTGCACGTCCTGCTGCGCCCGGGCCCGTACATCTGCGCGGAGTGGGAGGGCGGCGGTCTGCCGTCGTGGCTGCTCACCGAGCCGGACATACAGCTGCGCACCCGCGACCCCCGGTTCCTGGCGGCCGTGGACGACTTCTTCAACCGCCTGCTCACCCCGCTCCGGACGTACCTCGCCTCGCAGGGCGGCCCGATCCTCGCCGTGCAGGTCGAGAACGAGTACGGGGCCTACGGCGACGACACCGCCTATTTGGAGCACATCGCCGACTCGCTGCGCGCCTGCGGGATCGATGTCCCCCT
>NZ_JBITBZ010000026.1:0-6530 GCF_044452745.1 Streptomyces sp. NPDC051822
CACCCGCTACGACAAGACCCGCGAGTCCTACCAAGCCGCCCTCACCATCGCCTCAATCCTGCTCTGGCTCTGATCTTTGAAGACGACCCCTAGGGGCTGCACAGGAGGTGTGACCGGAAGTGGGACCCCCACCTTTTTGATCAAGAGCGTTTCACCTGGTCAGGATCCGTTTGCAAGCCTGATCCGCGCGACGA
The DNA here is from genome assembly GCF_044452745.1 of Streptomyces sp. NPDC051822. Classification (NCBI taxonomy): domain Bacteria; kingdom Bacillati; phylum Actinomycetota; class Actinomycetes; order Kitasatosporales; family Streptomycetaceae; genus Streptomyces; species Streptomyces sp. NPDC051822. The sequence goes on from NZ_JBITBZ010000026.1 coordinate 195, forward strand.
CACCTCTAATTCGTTAGTAATTAGAGGTTCTGGATCTCTGAGGGGCCCGGGGCGGTTGTCCAGCCCGGGGCAGGACGTGTGTGGTCCGGTCGGTGCCGTGGTGACCCCTACGACACCTCCGACCGTGCGAGGTCTTTGTAAAGACTGGTGGCGCTGGGCGCCGGCCGGTCCTCGCGCGTTCTGCCCCCACGAGCTCGTGGGGTTCGGGATCCTCGATGGATGAGCTGCCGCACGGTGACGCGTTTCTCCTCACGAGCTTCGAGCTCTGGACACGGCGTGCGCCCGTGCGGCCTTGCGGTGCCGCGCACGGCTGATGAGGTGGCGGGCCTTGGAGCCCTGGAATTAGTGCGCCGTGCGGCCCCGCGTGCTCGCCTTCGAGAACAGCACCGGAGAAGGGGCGGGATCCATGGACGTGTTCTGCGGGATCGACTGGGCGGAGGGACACCACGACGTCGCGCTCGTCGACGACACCGGCAAGCTGCTGGCCAAGTGCCGGATCAACGACGACCTGGACGGCTACCGGCTGCTGCTGGATCTTCTGACTGAGCACGGCGACACCGCCGAGACGCCGATCCCGGTGGCCATCGAGACCAGCCGCGGCCTGCTCGTCGCCACGGTGAGGCAGGGCCCCCGGAAGATCTACGCGGTCAACCCGATGGCTGCCTCCCGTTACCGCGACCGGCACGGAGTCAGCCGCAAGAAGTCCGACCCGGGCGACGCCCTCGTGCTGGCGAACATCATCCGCACCGACGCGCCGATGCACCGCCCGCTGCCGGCCGACACCGACCTGGCCCAGGCCGTCGCCGTCCTGGCCCGCGCACAGCAGGACGCGCTCTGGAACCGGCAGCAGGTCGCCAATCAGCTACGGTCCCTGCTCAGGGAGTACTTCCCGGCGATGATCGAGGCGTTCAGGGACAAGCCGGGAACCCTGACCCGCCCCGATGCCCGCCGCATCCTGGCCGTCGCGCCCACACCTGCCCTGGCCGCCAAGCTGCAGATGTGGAAACTGACCGCCATGCTCCGGCGAGCCGGCCGTCGCAGGGGCATCGAAGCGGACGCCGACCGAATCCAGCAGCTCTTCCGCGAGGAAGCCCCGCGGCAGCTGCCCCTCGTCGAGGACGCCATGGGCAAGCAGGCGCTCGCCCTGCTGCTGCAGCTGGACGCGGCCTGCCAGGCGGTCGACGACCTGGCGCACGCCACCGAGGAGGCATTTCGGTCACACCCGGACGCGGCCATCATGCTGAGCTTCCCCGGGATCGGTCCCCAGGTCGGTGCCCGCATTCTGGGCGAGATCGGCGACGACCGGACCCGGTTCGCCACGGCCGGTGGGCTGAAGGCGTACGCCGGCTCGGCCCCGATCACGCGGGCCTCCGGCAAACGCCGCTACGTCGGACGCCGATTCGTCAAGAACAACCGGCTCAACCACGTCGGCCACCTGTGGGCCTTCGCCTCCCTCAGCGGTTTATCCGGCGCGAACGCCGACACAGAGCAGACTGGCCCGGTGGATACGCGTCGTCCGTGCCCCTGCTGTGGTCATCTTGTCTTCGATGTTGAAGATGGGTGGCCCGGTTCCTATGCCATCTGCCCGGTCTGCTTCTGGGAAGATGACCCGGTGCAGTTCCGCTGGCCGTTCAGGCCGGGTGGCGCCAATCAATGGTCGCTCGCCGAGGCTCAGCAGAACTTCCGGGCCTATGGCGCCTGCGACCAGCGGGGCCGGCGGTTCGTCCGGCCCCCGGCGGATGACGAACCCGTCGACCCGGGGTGGCGCCCGATCGACCCGACCACCGACTTGTTCGAGGACTTCGCGGGCGAAGATCGCCGTCCTTGGCCTGATGATGGGTCAGCCCTGTGCTGGTGGCTCCCTTCATTCTGGGGAGCTCCCGAAGAGCCGGCGCACGATCCGAACCGCGAGATGGTGATCGACGTCGCTTCGGTGCACAGCGAGCGTGATCTCCATGAGGTCCTCAAACGGGAGCTCGGTTTCCCGTCGTTCTACGGCATGAACTGGGACGCATTCTGGGATGCGGTTACCGGCCTCGTCGAGATGCCCAAGCGAGTGCGCTTCGTCCGCTGGGCCGAGTTGGAACTCCGAGTACCACTGGCTGCGACCATGCTCAGGGACCAGCTGAAGAGGTACGACGAGACGGTCCAGGGGTTCAGCGTCGTCTATGAGCAGTAGCGGCGACCAAGGTCCACTTGACGGCTTAGCTGCATGAGGTGTCTTGGCTCCTTGTCGAGGACGGAGAAGGCGGTTGGTCACAGCACCGCATGACCTTCACCGAATGGCTCTACCGCTACCTCGTCGGCGAAAACATGGCCGGCCCCCACAGCTCCGTTTTCTCCCCCGGCCCGGTGCGACTGCGCAGACTCCCGATGACCGCCGCCGAATGTCCAGAGCCATGGCGGGGCCCGGATCGCGGCATGTAACCCCGCCCCACCGCGACAACCGGATCACCCTCCAGTGCGGAAGACAAGCCGAATGAGACGACCTCTAGCTTGAGTTTTAACCTCGGTACCTAATGGTTCGGCGCTGACCCACGTGAGGTGAACTCTGCAGGTCGCACGGCACGTATTCCAGCCTCGTCGGACTCGGGAAGCCCGCCTTGTTGGCGCGCGACCGTCTAGACGGGCCCTGGACGGTGCTACCCAACGCTCGGCCTGTCGCTGTACAGGCGGATAGGGTCGTGAACCAAGTCTTCGCGAGACCGGTGACACCTTGGGGGTACAAGGCATGCCTACGCCTGAGCAGATCTGGGCGGACGCCGATCTCCCCACCCGTCGGCTTGCCGGGCTGGCTCTCAACCCGTCCGCGCCGGAGAGCGTCCTCCTGCGGCTGCTCTTTGACGCTCCGCTTGCCGCACGGATGGTGCTGTGCCGGGACCGGATCCTGCCCGACGCCGTCGTCGACGCGGTGGTCGAGCACCCCGACACTTATACCCGCAGCTTCTTCGCCCGCAACCCCCATGTCGATCCGGCCCAGCGAGTTCGACTGCTGGACGATCCAGAGTGGTTCGTCCGCGCCCACCTGGCCGAGGGACCGAGGGTGGCCGCCCCCGCCCGGCCCAGGCCCCTGCCCGACGAGGCCGTCGTCCACATGATCAGCACGTACGACGACGAACTCCTGGGCGGCGCCTTCTACCAGCAGATCTCCACCAGACTGCGCCGATCCATGCCCACCCATCCAATCGCGAAAGTCCGCCGCTGGGGGGTCGGCGCATGGGCATCACTGTCCGCGGAGATGCGGGCCGCCCTCCTCACAGACCCCGACAGCGAGGTCCGGGAAACGGCGCAGAGGCATGCGCGCTATCAGGATCCGGCGTGGGTGGAGAGTGAGCTCCCTGACCGATCGTGTCACGCCCGCACCGACCTGCTGCTCCACCACCCCCTCACCAGAGCTGTCGTTCAGGGAGTCCTCGCCAGACCCGCCGGCAAGGAGGACAAGGCGATGATCGCCGTCAACCCCTCCCTCCCTCCCGACACGGTGGTCCTCCTGGCCGCCGACTCGGATCCGGAGATACGGGGCCGGATCGCGCAACGCACAGACCTTGGACCCGCCGAGCGCCGCGCACTCCTCGCCGATCCGGACCCGGACGTGCGCACGCAGGTCGCGTACCGCGCGGACCTAGGACCGGCCGAGCGCCGCACGCTCATGACGGACCCCCACCCCGACGTCCGGCTGGCCGTGTCCCACCACCCCGCACTGAGCGAGGAGGAACGGGCCCAGACCGACTACCAGGTCCCCATGGACCACCCCTTCGTCTTCCACCCCGCAACCGAGGTGCCCCGGAATCCCGAGACGGTCCGCCAAAACGCACTCTCCAACCACCCACTGCTGCGCCGGGAGGCAGCCAGGGACCACCTGCTGCCACCGGACCTCGTCGCACGCCTGGCCGCCGACGACGACCTCGGTGTACGCGTCCTGCTGGCCCAAAACCATCCAGACGCCCCCGCGCCACTTTTGCTGCGCAGCTTCCTCGAGTACACCGGCCCCGAGCGCAGCCACCTCACCACCCGGCCCAACTTCCCGACCAACGGACTGGCCGCCTTCGCCGACCACGAGGACCCCGAGGTCCGGGCCTTGGCCGCCCGGGATCCCGAAGCTGAGCCGACAGTCGTGGAGCGGCTCACCCAGGACCCGGAATCTGCTGTGAGGGCTGCGGCGACGCGCCACCCGAATCTTCCGCAGTCCCGGCTGGCAGTACTCCTCGACGACGAGGAGTTGGCCCACGATGCGGCTGCGAACGCGGCGCTGGACTTGGACACGATCCGCCGACTGTTGAAGACGGACGGCCGACGGGTAACGCCGCCGGCGTAGAGGAGCTTCCGGTTGATGCCCGCGCTCGCTACGGCCGAAGCACGGGCCGGCTATCGGTGACTCGGTCAGCCGTGGGTGGGTGAGCCGACTGGTCGTTGGAGCACGCCCTGTGTGTTTCCCGCTTCGGTTACAGGTTCGCGGCTCGCTGGAGCGAGGTCCTTAGAGGTCCCGCAGGCGCGTTGGGCCTGAAATCTCCCCCTTTCCCGCGTCGTGCCGGTGATCGTCCTCGCGGGGTTCATGGTGTCGGCCGCATCCGTCCTGGCCTTCACCCTCGCCGCGGGCTTCGGCCTGCTGTTGCTCGCCGCCATGATGCCCGCCTGACCCGGTCCCGTTGAGACGGCGGCCCTCGCTATGCTCGGCTGCGGTGTGATCGCACCACTGCAGTCTGTCGGAGGACGTGACTCGGCTTGATGTCCCTGCCCGTGGTGCTGGTTGCCGTCGTTGTCGTCTTCGCCCTCGCCGTGATCGTCACCGTGTGGCTGCTCAGGCGATCCCCGCACACCCCGGTTCCCTCCCCCCAGGGTCGCTCCGGATTGATCGACGTGCCGGAGGTCGACTTGCGGCCGGAGTTCCCTTCGGAAGGGCTTCTCGTCCCCGAGGACGTACTCCGCTCCGCCGGGTCGACATCGGCCGCGATCTGGGACGCGCTCGAAGCGGCCGCGACGCCGGTGGCCATCGCATACCACCCAGTCTGCGACGCGGAGCTCGCGACGCTCCGGACGGTTCCCGTGAACGCGGCGGCCCAGCAGGCGCTGTCCGGGATCTTGGAGGCCCTGAACCCGAAGAGCCCGACGCTGTTCCAGGTGGTGCTGCCCGAGGGCGCAGAGCTCGTCAAGGCCGTCGGAACCTCCGGCTTCAGAGGTTTCTCCCGCACCGGCGGCACCACGGCGCACGCCGTGCTGAAGCCCGTCGCCGCCGGTGGAGCGATCATGGCAGGTTGGCCCGTGCTGGCCGTCGCCGGAACCGTCCTGGCGATGGACACCGTGGCGCAGCGCGAACAGCGGGCGCACCAACGCCGGGTCGAGGCCGTCCTGGGGCGCCAGGAGGAGCGTCACTACGTCGAGCGGATCACGGCTCAGAGGTCGGCCGATGCCCAGCTGACCCGCATGATCAGTCTGATGCTCGACGGCCACCGCCCGAGCCTCGACCTCGCCCTGAAGAGTGCGGACGACGAGTTCTACCGCTCCCAGCAGTTCCTGGAGAAGCACCGCGGCGTCGTCGACGAACTGGCGGACAACGACGGCAAGGTCGACTACCGCAGGCTGGAGGAGGCGCTGGGCGGCGCGACGAAGGAGGAGGACCACTTCTTCCGGGACCTTCACCTGGCGCAGGCAGCGATCGCGCTCCGGCGCAAGGCGCTGATCGCCGAAGCGGCAGCGGTCGCTCTCGTGGATCCCACGAACCCCTACGCCGCGCTGCGGAGGTTCCTGGAGACGAGGGCCCATCAGCTGGAGGACGCCGACGCGGTCGTGGCCGATCTGACCGAATGCCTCGCCCTGGTCGAGCTCAAGGGCCGCTGGTACGACTCCGGCAAGTCAGTGAAGGCGCGGCAGGAACGCCTCCGCGCCCGCATCTCCCCTCCCGGGACCGACCGCGACACCGTGATCAGCTACGTCGTGATGCCTTCCGGTCAGATGCTTCAGGTTCTTCCGCCCGACGAGGACGAACCAGCAGATGCCGATAAGCCCACGGAGTCCACTGAATCTGAGGAATTGCCACAGCCCGAGAACTCGCCGTAACCCTCCAGCCCTCGCAGCCCGCCGAAAGGGACGACGGCCGTTAATCGTGCAGCCCAATCCCCTGTCCCTCGCCATCGACACCCCCAGCGATCCTCCGCCTAAGAGGTCGTTTTCGTCCGATGTTTCATCCCGAGATGGGATGTTCTGTGGTCTTCTTCGGGTCGCGCCAGGAGATGGTGTGCTCGCCGGTGAGGCGGCGGGCCATGAGGCTGGTCATGGCGAGGTGGATCAGGGCTTCTGAGCGGGTGGGCAGGGTTTCGTAGTCGCGGGCCAGGCGGCGGT
>NZ_JBITBZ010000027.1:0-5811 GCF_044452745.1 Streptomyces sp. NPDC051822
AGGGGGACATCGATCCCGCAGGCGCGCAGCGAGTCGGCGATGTGCTCCAAATAGGCGGTGTCGTCGCCGTAGGCCCCGTACTCGTTCTCGACCTGTAGGGCGAGGATCGGGCCGCCCTGCGAGGCGAGGTACGTCCGGAGCGGGGTAAGGAGCCGGTCGAAGTAGTCGTCGACTGCGGCGAGGAACCGGGGGTCGCGGGAGCGCAGGCGTATGTCCGGCTCGGCGAGCAGCCAGGAGGGGATGCCGCCGCCCTCCCATTCGGCGCAGATGTACGGGCCGGGGCGGAGGAGGACGTACAGGCCCTCGGCGGCAGCGAGGTCGAGGAACCGGAGCAGGTCGAGCCCGCCGTCCATCACGAAGCGGTCGGGTCGCGGCTGGTGGAGGTTCCAGGGGACGTATGTCTCGATGGTGTTGAGCCCCATGAGCCGGGCCTTACGCAGCCGATCTTGCCACTGGTCGGGGTGGACCCGGAAGTAGTGCAGCCCGCCGGACAGGAAACGGAAGGGCTGGCCGTCGAGCAGGAATCCGGCCTTGTCTGTCTGGAGATCGGGCATGCGCTGTTTGCTCCGGTATGTGAAAGGTTGTACGGGGCCGAGACGTCACCCCCTGCATGGTTACGCAAACACGTGGAATATGGCAATCCCGAGGGCGGTGCCGCAGTGCGGCTCCGCCCTACGTCGCGTGGGTTACTTGTTGACGGTGAAGCCCTGGTTGGTGCCGTACTTGACGCTCGCGTCCTGCCAGGCCTTCAGGCCCTCGGAGAGCTTGGTCGGGGAGACGTACGCCTTGCCGACGGTGTCGTTGAAGACCGAGTTCGCGTACACCTGGTACGGCAGGTAGGACCAGTCGGCGTCGACGTCATGGGCGGACTGGGCGAAGATCTGGTTGGCCTTCTGGCCGCCGAAGTACGGGAACTCGGTGTCGAGGAACGCCTTCGACTCCAGGTCGGCGCGGGTGGCGGGGAAGGCGCCCGCTGCGACCCGGCTGCTTGCGCCGGCGCCGGTGGTGGCGAACTCGGTGAAGGCGTAGGCCAGTTCCTTGTTCTTGGCGGCCTTCGGCACGGCGAGCGAGCTGCCGCCGTTCTCGGCGCTCGTCCTGTCGCCCTTCGTCCACTGCGGCAGCGGGGCGACCCGCCAGTCGCCGGACGCTGCGGCGACGCCGGAGGTGAGGTTGGCCGGCATCCACGCCCCGACGGAGAGGGTGGCGATCGAGCCGTCGGCCAGGCCCTTGTACCAGGCGTCGCTCCAGGAGCTGGTCGGCGCGAGGAGCTTCTCGTCGAGGAGCTTCTGCCAGGTGGCGGTGTACCTGCTGGTGCCCTGGTCGTCGAAGTCGATGGTGATGTCGGTGCCTTCGGCCTTGTAGGGGCGGCCGCCGGCCTGCCAGATCAGGCTGGTGGTGGCGCCGGCGTCGCCGGTGTCGTTGGTGATGAAGATCTTCGGGTCGGCCTTGTGGAGGGTCCGGGCCGCCTCCACGTACTCGTCCCAGGTCGTCGGCACCTTGACGCCGTGCTTGTCGAAGACCTTCTTGTTGTAGAAGAACGCCATGGGGCCGGAGTCCATGGGCAGGGCGTGGATGGCCTGGTCGTCGGTGACGGCGTTCCAGGGGCCCTTGGTGAACGTCGTGCCGTACTTCTGGGCGCCGTAGGAGGAGAGGTCCTCGACGGACTTGCCGATGGCGAACTGGCCGAGGGCGTAGTACTCGACCTGCGCCACGTCGGGGGCGCCGTTGCCGGCCGCTATCGCGTTCTGCAGGGCGGTGTACTGCTTGTCGCCGGTACCGGCGTTGACCAGCTCGACGTCGACCTTCGGGTACTTCTTCTCGAAGTCCTGCACCACCTTCTCGAGGGTGGGCTCCCAGGCCCACACGGTCACCTTTCCGCCCTTCTCCAGCGCGGCTTCTATGTCCTTGGGACCGCTGCCGCCGGCCCCCGCGTCCGAGGCGTCGGAGCCGCAGGCCGTGGCGGTGAGCGCGAGCGCGGAGACGACGGCGAGGGCGGCGAGCAGTCTGCGGGTGGTGTGCGTGCTCATGGGAGGTGCTCCTGGTCGGTGGTGCGGGCGGGGAGGAAACTCCCGGGAAGGGACGATCAGGGTTGGGGGTGATCGGAGGCGGTGGATCAGGGTAGGGAGGTCATTCCTTGACGCTGCCCGCGGCCAGACCGGACTGCCAGTACCGCTGGAGCAGCAGGAAGACGGCCACGATCGGGACGATCGTCAGCAGGGAGCCGGTGACGATGAGGTCGAAGACGGCCTCGCCGCCGGCCGTCTGCGCCTGGGCGTTCCAGGCGTTGAGGCCGAGTGTCAGCGGGTACCAGTCGGGGTCCTTGATCATGATCAGCGGCAGGAAGTAGTTGTTCCAGGTCGCGACCATGGAGAACAGCAGCACGGTCACGGTGCCCGGCACGAGGAGCGGCAGCGCGATCGTGAAGAAGGTGCGCAGCTCGCCGGAGCCGTCGATGCGCGCGGCCTCAAGGAGCTCGGTGGGGACCGCCTCGGCGGCGAAGACCCACATCAGGTAGAGCCCGAAGGGCGAGATCAGGGACGGGATGATCACCGCCCAGGGGGTGTTGGTCAGGCGCATGTTGCTGAACATCAGGAAGGTGGGGACGGCGAGCGCGGTGCCGGGCACGGCCACGGCTCCGATGACGACCGCGAAGACGGCCTTGCGGCCCGGGAACTGGTACTTGGCGAGGGCGTAGCCCCCGAGGACGGCGAGGACGGTGGCGCCGCCCGCGCCGGCGGCGACGTACAGCAGGGTGTTGAGCAGCCAGCGGACGAAGACGCCGTCGTCGTACGTGAGGGTGCGGGTGATGTTGTCCCAGAGGTGCGTGTCGTCGGCGAACCAGAGGCCGAAGGAGTCGAGCAGCCCGTTCTGGTTCTTGGTGGCGTTGATGAGGAGCCACGCGAGGGGGAGCAGGGTGTAGACGAGGACCAGGCCGGTGACGAGGGTCAGCGGGATGCTGGGCCGGGGGTTGAGCGGGCTACGCGGTAGCCGCTTCCGACGCCTGGCCGCCGCGGCCGAGGTGGTGGCGGAGGCCGTGGTGGCGTCCGTGCCTGCGGCTGTCGTGGCGGCCGTCGTGGCGGCCCTCGTCGTGAGGGAGGTGGTCATCGGCTCAGCCCTTCCGCATGCCGCGCAGCTGGACCGCGTAGGCGATGATCGCGGTGATCACGCCCATCACGATGGCCACAGTCGCCGCGTAGTTGTGCTGCTGGCCCGCGAAGGACAGCGAGTAGGTGTAAAGGTTCGGAGTGAAGTCGCTGGTGATCGCGTTGGGCGCGAGCTTCTGCAGGATGCTCGGCTCGTTGAAGAGCTGGAAGCTGCCGATGATCGAGAAGATCGTCGCGACGACGAGGGCGCTGCGGATCGCCGGCAGCTTGACCGACGTCACGACGCGCCATTCCCCCGCGCCGTCGATCGCTGCGGCCTCGTACAGCGAGCGGGGTACGACCTTGAGCGCGGAGTAGAAGATCAGCATGTTGTAGCCGACGAACTCCCAGGTCACGATGTTGCCGATGGAGGCGAGGGCCAGGGAGGGGGAGAGCGGGTCGGGAAGCGTGACCCCGAGCGCGTCGTTGATGTTGCCGACGAGACCGAAGCGCGTGCCGTACATGAAGCCCCAGATGAGGCTGGCGACGACGGCGGGGACCGCGTACGGCAGGAAGACCGAGACGCGGAAGAAGCTCTTGCCGTAGAGCCGGCCGCTGTCGATCGCCAGGGCGACGAACAGGGCTATGCCGAGCATGACCGGCACCTGGACCAGGAGGAAGAGGCCCACCCGGGCCAGCCCGTCCCAGAAGCGGGGGTCGGTGAGCGCCTCGCCGTAGTTGTCGAGGCCGACGAAGGAGGTGCCGCCGATGAGCCGGTCCTGGAAGAGGCTCAAGTAGAGGGCGTATCCGATCGGCGCGAGGAACACCAGACCGAAGACCGCGACGAACGGGCCGGCGAACCCCCATCCGGTCAAGGCCTCCTTGCGGAGACGGGAGCGGGCTCGGCGGCGGGGCGGCGGGGCCGCCTGTGCTGACGTCGACAGGGGCGTCATGGTGGTTCCTTGCGTCGGTGACCGACCGGTCGGGAACGGAGCGAAGTAGTGTGACCTGAGGCCGATAGCTGCCCCTGCGAGGGGCCGGAAGACGAGTAATGTTTACGCAATCATCGGTAATGTGATGGTGACATTCCCGCTGGGGGGCGTCAAGCACGAAGTGGTAGCGAATGAGAGGGATTCGGGTGACAGAGCAGAACGCGACCGGTCGGCTGCCGGCCGTGAACGACGGTCGGCGGGGGGCGCGAACCAGGCCGCGCCGTGTTTCCATGGCAGACGTCGCGCAGAGAGCAGGCGTCTCCTCGCAGACGGTGTCCCGCGTCTCCAACGGTGACACGGCCGTCGTCGAGGCAACCCGCAAGAAGGTCCTCGACGCGATGAAGGAGCTGGGATATCGCCCCAACAGCGCGGCTCGCGCCCTCAAGCGTGGTGACTTTCGGGCCATAGGCGTCATCATCAGAGGGCTCACCAGCACGGGCAACGTCAGAACCCTGGACGCGGTCACCAGCTCGGCATCCCGCGCCGGCTACGCGGTCACCCTCATCCCTCTCGACGCACCCACACAGGACAACGTCAAGGGGGCGTTCACCCGCCTCGACGAGCTGGCCGTCGACGCCGTCGTGCTGATCATGGAGGTGCACCTCCTCGATACCGCTGCCCTCACCCTGCCGCCGCACGTCAAAGTGGTCGTGGTGGACTCGGACGCCACAGGGCGCTTCCCGGTGGTGGACACGGACCAGCGGCAGGGTGCCCGCTCCGCAGTGCGGCATCTGCTCGACCTCGGTCACGACACGGTGTGGCACGTCGCAGGACCCGAGGAGTCCTTCGCCGCGGGCCGTCGCGCCGAGGCGTGGGAAGCGGCACTGCGCGAGGAAGGGTGCACGGTACCCCCCGTGCTGCGCGGGGACTGGACCCCCGAGTCGGGCTACGAAGCCGGCCTGAGGCTCGCCGAGGAGGCCGACTGCACGGCGGTGTTCGTGGCCAACGACCAGATGGCCCTCGGTGTGCTGCGGGCCTTCCGCGATCGCGGCGTGCGCGTCCCCGAGGACGTCAGCGTCGTCGGCTTCGACGACATTCCCGAGGCAGCCTCCTTCATCCCGCCCCTGACCACGGTCCACCAGGACTTCGCCCAGGTCGGAGCGCTGTGTGTCGACGCCATTCTGCAGGAGCTGGCGGGCGAGACGGTGACGGGAGTGCGGCTCGTGGCGACCACCTTGGTGGAACGCGACAGTACGGCACCTCCCGGTGCGCGCGGAGGGGAGATCTGAGGACCGTATGCCCGGGGAGGGGGCGCGACGGTATGTGGCCGCGCCGTCGGGCGCGGCAAAAGGGCGCCAGCCGAGCGCGGCGGAGTCGGCCGTAGGCGGGTCGCGTCGGCCGCGTACGGCAGAAGGCGCCCGCCGGAGAGCCACCCGCCCAGGCACGGCAGAAAGGCCGACGAGAATCACGTCCCCCGGGTTCGGCAGGGCCTGCCGGCAGGCGGGGCACGCCGGCCGTCCGGGGGAGGGCCGGCGCGGGCTTCAGGCGGTGGCGTCCGGCCGCAGCCACACACGGTGGAGCCGGGTCGCGGCGGAGCCGTGCTCGAACGCACCACGAGTACGGGTTCCACGGCCCTGTGGCGCGGACCGTCCGTACGGCCTTTAGACCTAGTTGAGCAGTGGCGCGACGCAGTGCTTGCCGCGACGGCCGGGTCCGCCTTTGCCGGTGTATACGCCGCCGCCCTGGCCAACGGGGGCTCGTTCGACGACATCCAGCCGGGCATCGACTTCTTCGCG
>NZ_JBITBZ010000028.1:0-5678 GCF_044452745.1 Streptomyces sp. NPDC051822
GATTCACTTCACACCGCGGCCGGGAAGAAAGAGAAAAAATCCTGAAAATTAGGGTTGACTCTGAAAGAGGAAAGCGTAATATACGCCACCTCGAGTTAGCAAGCGAAAGCGCCTAACTCACTGCTCTTTAACAATTTATCAGACAATCTGTGTGGGCACTCCACAAGACGATATCCAGCATCTTCGGATGCAAAAAAATATCAAGTCTTGAAGAGTGACTAACTGAAGTAAAATTCATGCAGTAAATCTTTGAGCATCGCTTCTCGAGTGGAAGCAAATCAAGCTTTTAATTGAAGAGTTTGATCATGGCTCAGATTGAACGCTGGCGGCAGGCTTAACACATGCAAGTCGAGCGGTAGCACAGGGGAGCTTGCTCCCTGGGTGACGAGCGGCGGACGGGTGAGTAATGTCTGGGAAACTGCCTGATGGAGGGGGATAACTACTGGAAACGGTAGCTAATACCGCATAACGTCGCAAGACCAAAGAGGGGGACCTTCGGGCCTCTTGCCATCAGATGTGCCCAGATGGGATTAGCTAGTAGGTGGGGTAATGGCTCACCTAGGCGACGATCCCTAGCTGGTCTGAGAGGATGACCAGCCACACTGGAACTGAGACACGGTCCAGACTCCTACGGGAGGCAGCAGTGGGGAATATTGCACAATGGGCGCAAGCCTGATGCAGCCATGCCGCGTGTGTGAAGAAGGCCTTCGGGTTGTAAAGCACTTTCAGCGAGGAGGAAGGTGGTGAACTTAATACGTTCATCAATTGACGTTACTCGCAGAAGAAGCACCGGCTAACTCCGTGCCAGCAGCCGCGGTAATACGGAGGGTGCAAGCGTTAATCGGAATTACTGGGCGTAAAGCGCACGCAGGCGGTTTGTTAAGTCAGATGTGAAATCCCCGGGCTCAACCTGGGAACTGCATTTGAAACTGGCAAGCTAGAGTCTCGTAGAGGGGGGTAGAATTCCAGGTGTAGCGGTGAAATGCGTAGAGATCTGGAGGAATACCGGTGGCGAAGGCGGCCCCCTGGACGAAGACTGACGCTCAGGTGCGAAAGCGTGGGGAGCAAACAGGATTAGATACCCTGGTAGTCCACGCTGTAAACGATGTCGATTTGGAGGTTGTGCCCTTGAGGCGTGGCTTCCGGAGCTAACGCGTTAAATCGACCGCCTGGGGAGTACGGCCGCAAGGTTAAAACTCAAATGAATTGACGGGGGCCCGCACAAGCGGTGGAGCATGTGGTTTAATTCGATGCAACGCGAAGAACCTTACCTACTCTTGACATCCAGAGAACTTAGCAGAGATGCTTTGGTGCCTTCGGGAACTCTGAGACAGGTGCTGCATGGCTGTCGTCAGCTCGTGTTGTGAAATGTTGGGTTAAGTCCCGCAACGAGCGCAACCCTTATCCTTTGTTGCCAGCGGTTCGGCCGGGAACTCAAAGGAGACTGCCAGTGATAAACTGGAGGAAGGTGGGGATGACGTCAAGTCATCATGGCCCTTACGAGTAGGGCTACACACGTGCTACAATGGCATATACAAAGAGAAGCGACCTCGCGAGAGCAAGCGGACCTCATAAAGTATGTCGTAGTCCGGATTGGAGTCTGCAACTCGACTCCATGAAGTCGGAATCGCTAGTAATCGTAGATCAGAATGCTACGGTGAATACGTTCCCGGGCCTTGTACACACCGCCCGTCACACCATGGGAGTGGGTTGCAAAAGAAGTAGGTAGCTTAACCTTCGGGAGGGCGCTTACCACTTTGTGATTCATGACTGGGGTGAAGTCGTAACAAGGTAACCGTAGGGGAACCTGCGGTTGGATCACCTCCTTACCTAAAGATATTGATTCGAGTGGCGTGCTCACACAGATTGTCTGATGAAAAAGTAATGAGCAAACAAAACCTTGTGGTATAGGTAAGTGCCGGGAGATTTGTGACTGTCCAGTGCAGTGACAAACGACAATGGCGCTCGATTTTTCACGAAAAATCTCACCTTTACCCGAAATTATCGAATCGGTGATTCGATAAGCCAATTTCGTGTCCCCATCGTCTAGAGGCCTAGGACACTGCCCTTTCACGGCTGTAACAGGGGTTCGAATCCCCTTGGGGACGCCATTCCGATAATGAGTGAAAGACATTATCACCGGTTAGCGATAACCGAAAAAATCTTAAAGATGACTTGCGAGTCATGTTTAAGATATTGCTCTTTAACAATCTGGAACAAGCTGAAAATTGAAACATGACGGCTGAAATTTATCCCTCCGTAGATGTACTGGGATGAAGAGTAACCTGTCATAGAGTCTCTCAAATGTTTGCAGCACGAACGATGGAAACATCTTCGGGTTGTGAGGTTAAGTGACTAAGCGTACACGGTGGATGCCTAGGCAGTCAGAGGCGATGAAGGGCGTGCTAATCTGCGAAAAGCGTCGGTAAGGTGATATGAACCGTTATAACCGGCGATACCCGAATGGGGAAACCCAGTGTGTTTCGACACACTATCATGTCATGAATACATAGTGGCATGAGGCGAACCGGGGGAACTGAAACATCTAAGTACCCCGAGGAAAAGAAATCAACCGAGATTCCCCCAGTAGCGGCGAGCGAACGGGGAGGAGCCCAGAACCTGAATCGGCTTGTGTGTTAGTGGAAGCGTCTGGAAAGTCGCGCAGCAAAGGGTGATAGCCCCGTACACTAAAATGCACAGGTCGTGAGTTCGATGAGTAGGGCGGGACACGTGACATCCTGTCTGAATATGGGGGGACCATCCTCCAAGGCTAAATACTCCTGACTGACCGATAGTGAACCAGTACCGTGAGGGAAAGGCGAAAAGAACCCCGGCGAGGGGAGTGAAATAGAACCTGAAACCGTGTACGTACAAGCAGTGGGAGCACCTTCGTGGTGTGACTGCGTACCTTTTGTATAATGGGTCAGCGACTTATATTTTGTAGCAAGGTTAACCGTATAGGGGAGCCGTAGGGAAACCGAGTCTTAACTGGGCGATTAGTTGCAAGGTATAGACCCGAAACCCGGTGATCTAGCCATGGGCAGGTTGAAGGTTGGGTAACACTAACTGGAGGACCGAACCGACTAATGTTGAAAAATTAGCGGATGACTTGTGGCTGGGGGTGAAAGGCCAATCAAACCGGGAGATAGCTGGTTCTCCCCGAAAGCTATTTAGGTAGCGCCTCGTGAACTCATCTTCGGGGGTAGAGCACTGTTTCGGCTAGGGGGCCATCCCGGCTTACCAAACCGATGCAAACTCCGAATACCGAAGAATGTTATCACGGGAGACACACGGCGGGTGCTAACGTCCGTCGTGAAGAGGGAAACAACCCAGACCGCCAGCTAAGGTCCCAAAGTCATGGTTAAGTGGGAAACGATGTGGGAAGGCATAGACAGCCAGGATGTTGGCTTAGAAGCAGCCATCATTTAAAGAAAGCGTAATAGCTCACTGGTCGAGTCGGCCTGCGCGGAAGATGTAACGGGGCTAAACCATGCACCGAAGCTGCGGCAGCGACGCTTAGGCGTTGTTGGGTAGGGGAGCGTTCTGTAAGCCGTTGAAGGTGGCCTGTGAGGGTTGCTGGAGGTATCAGAAGTGCGAATGCTGACATAAGTAACGATAAAGCGGGTGAAAAGCCCGCTCGCCGGAAGACCAAGGGTTCCTGTCCAACGTTAATCGGGGCAGGGTGAGTCGACCCCTAAGGCGAGGCTGAAAAGCGTAGTCGATGGGAAACAGGTTAATATTCCTGTACTTGGTGTTACTGCGAAGGGGGGACGGAGAAGGCTAGGCTAGCCGGGCGACGGTTGTCCCGGTTTAAGCGTGTAGGGGGTGTGACCTGGTAAATCCGGTTGCATACTAACCCTGAGGCGTGATGACGATGCACTACGGTGCAGAAGTAGTTGATGCCCTGCTTCCAGGAAAATCCTCTAAGCATCAGGTAACATTAAATCGTACCCCAAACCGACACAGGTGGTCAGGTAGAGAATACCAAGGCGCTTGAGAGAACTCGGGTGAAGGAACTAGGCAAAATGGTGCCGTAACTTCGGGAGAAGGCACGCTGGCATGTAGGTGAAGTCCCTCGCGGATGGAGCTGAAGCCAGTCGAAGATACCAGCTGGCTGCAACTGTTTAATAAAAACACAGCACTGTGCAAACACGAAAGTGGACGTATACGGTGTGACGCCTGCCCGGTGCTGGAAGGTTAATTGATGGGGTCAGCCGCAAGGCGAAGCTCTTGATCGAAGCCCCAGTAAACGGCGGCCGTAACTATAACGGTCCTAAGGTAGCGAAATTCCTTGTCGGGTAAGTTCCGACCTGCACGAATGGCGTAATGATGGCCAGGCTGTCTCCACCCGAGACTCAGTGAAATTGAACTCGCTGTGAAGATGCAGTGTACCCGCGGCAAGACGGAAAGACCCCGTGAACCTTTACTATAGCTTGACACTGAACATTGAGCCTTGATGTGTAGGATAGGTGGGAGGCTTTGAAGCGTGGACGCCAGTCTGCGTGGAGCCATCCTTGAAATACCACCCTTTAATGTTTGATGTTCTAACTCGGCCCCATAATCTGGGGTGAGGACAGTGTCTGGTGGGTAGTTTGACTGGGGCGGTCTCCTCCCAAAGAGTAACGGAGGAGCACGAAGGTTAGCTAATCACGGTCGGACATCGTGAGGTTAGTGCAAAGGCATAAGCTAGCTTGACTGCGAGAGTGACGGCTCGAGCAGGTACGAAAGTAGGTCTTAGTGATCCGGTGGTTCTGAATGGAAGGGCCATCGCTCAACGGATAAAAGGTACTCCGGGGATAACAGGCTGATACCGCCCAAGAGTTCATATCGACGGCGGTGTTTGGCACCTCGATGTCGGCTCATCACATCCTGGGGCTGAAGTAGGTCCCAAGGGTATGGCTGTTCGCCATTTAAAGTGGTACGCGAGCTGGGTTTAGAACGTCGTGAGACAGTTCGGTCCCTATCTGCCGTGGGCGTTGGAAGATTGAGAGGGGTTGCTCCTAGTACGAGAGGACCGGAGTGAACGCACCACTGGTGTTCGGGTTGTCATGCCAATGGCATTGCCCGGTAGCTAAGTGCGGAAAAGATAAGCGCTGAAAGCATCTAAGCGCGAAACTTGCCTCAAGATGAGTCTTCCCTGGGCCTTTAAGGTCCCTGAAGGAACGTTTAAGACTAAGACGTTGATAGGCTGGGTGTGTAAGTGCAGCGATGCATTGAGCTAACCAGTACTAATGATCCGTGAGGCTTAACCTTACAACACCGAAGGTGTTTTTAGAGAGATTTTCAGCGAAGTTCCGAGATTGGTTCTGATGGCTTCATGGAAGTGAGGCGGTTGGAATGAAACAGAATTTGCCTGGCGGCAATAGCGCGGTGGTCCCACCTGACCCCATGCCGAACTCAGAAGTGAAACGCCGTAGCGCCGATGGTAGTGTGGGGTCTCCCCATGCGAGAGTAGGACACTGCCAGGCATCAAATAAACGTTATCAGTGTGACGACTGGTAATGCGCAAATCGCAAAGCGCGAATTTGCCGGCATCGAGAGATGCAACGTAAAAGAATCGGTGGAGCGGTAGTTCAGTTGGTTAGAATACCTGCCTGTCACGCAGGGGGTCGCGGGTTCGAGCCCCGTCCGTTCCGCCACTTATTTAATTATGCCTGCTTTATTAGCAGGCATAATGT
>NZ_JBITBZ010000029.1:0-5658 GCF_044452745.1 Streptomyces sp. NPDC051822
GGTGCGAATACAGATTGCCCCCCGTGCGGTGCGGGGGGCGGGCGGGGCCGCCCGCCCGGGCGCCCCGGCCGGTTCGGTCAGTGGGCGTCGAGGGCCCGGCGCAACTCACCGGCGAGGACGCGCAGCCGCTCGCCGCGCATCACCGTGTAGTGGTCGCCCGGTACGTCGACGAGGGTCGCGTCGCCGGTGAAGTACTCCATCCACCGCGACGCGGTCTCGACCGTCGCGCCGCCGTCCGCGGCCCGCAGCGACACCACCCGTCCGGCGAAACTGCTCGGCGCGTAGCGCAGCAGGGCCCGGTAGTTGCTCTGGAACCGGCCGACGATACGGCTGAGGGTGCCGAGATCGATGTCCTCGGACAACGCCCCCGCCGCACGGGCCTCCGCGTGCAGCACCTCCACCGGCGGACGCCCGTCGAACGCCTCCGGCGCCAGCTCCCAGTCCACTCCGGCGAGCCCCGCCAGGTCCCTGGCGAACCAGGACAGCAGCACCTCGTCGGAGACGGGCGCCCCCTCGGCGGGACCGGGCCGCTCGATCAGGTCGATCACCGCGAGGAGCTCCACGTCGGCGCCCGCCGCCGTGAGCCGGGCCGCCATCTCCAGGGCGATCACCCCGCCCATCGACCATCCGCCGAGCCGGTACGGGCCGTCGGGCAGCGCCTCCCGGACCGCCTCGGCGTAGTGGGCCGCCATGTCCTCGACGCTCCCCAGCTCCACGTCGGGCAGCTGCAGCGCGTAGAACGGCTGCTCCGCCCCGAGGAGTTCGGCGAGCTCCGCGTAACAGAGCACGTCGCCGCCGACCGGGTGGACGAACACCAGCGGAGTCCGCGAACCGGTGGTGCGCACCGGGACGAGCGCCCCGCGGCCCTCCTCGCCGACGCCGGTGTCCCGGACCGCCTGGGCGAGCAGTTCGATGGTCGGCCGGGCGAAGAGGCTGGACAGCGGCAGACTGCGGCCCAGACCGCGGGCGATCCTGGACATCAGCCGCACCGCGAGCAGCGAGTCACCGCCGAGTTCGAAGAAGCTCGCGGTCACCCCGATCTCGGTCACGCCGAAGAACTCCGCCCAGATCTCCGCGAGCCGGCGCTCGACGTCGTCGCGGGGCGCGACGAACCCGGCGCCCTCCACCGCGATCTCGTCGGGCGCGGGCAGCGCCGCCCGGTTGACCTTCCCGTTGTCGCTGAGCGGCAGCTCGTCGAGGACGAGGACGCGCTGCGGCACCAGGTGCTGCGGGACGACCTGGCGCAGCGCCTCCGTGATCTGCCGCTCGGTGTCCTCGCGCCCCTCGTCGAGGACGACGTACGCGATCAGTCGCTTGGGCCCGTGCTGTTCGCCCGCCGCGACGACGGCCGCACACCGTATCCCCTCGCACTGGGTGAGGGCGGCCTCCACCTCGCCCAGCTCGATGCGGTAGCCCTGGATCTTCACCTGCGAGTCCTGCCGGCCGAGGAACTCGATGGAACCGTCCGGAAGGAAACGCCCCAGGTCGCCGGTGCGGTAGAGACGCTCACCGGTGTCCGGGTGGTGCAGGAACGCGGCCCGGGTCTTGGCCTCGTCGTTCAGATAGCCGCGGGCCAGACCGGCCCCGGCGATGTACAGGTCACCCGGCACCCACACCGGGCAGGGCCGCAGCGCGCCGTCGAGCACGTAGAAGCGCTGGTTACGCATCGCCTTGCCGTAGGGGATGCTCACGCAGTCGTCGTCGACCTCCCCGATCGGATGCAGGATCGACCAGATCGACGCCTCCGTGGCGCCGCCCAGGCTCCACAGCTCGGCCTCCGGGAGCAGCAGCCGGATCCGGCCGGGCAGTGTCACCGGGATCCAGTCGCCGCTCATCATGACGAGCCGCACCGGCAGCCCGGTGAGCCCGTTCGCGAGGGCGTGCTCGGTGAACATCTCCATCAGCGCGGGCACGCTGTTCCAGACGGTCACCCCGTGCTCCGCGACGAGCTGCGCCCAGCGGGCGGGCTCGCGGTGCGCGGCCGGTTCGGGCAGGACCAGGGCGCCGCCCACCGACAGCAGTCCGAACACGTCGTAGACCGACAGGTCGAAGTGCATCGCGGACAGTCCGAGGGCCCGGTCCGCCGAGGTGACGCCGTACCGCTCGTTGACGTCGGCCACCGTGTTCAGGGCCGCGCCGTGCTCGATCATCACGCCCTTGGGCGTCCCCGTGGAACCCGAGGTGAAGATCACGTACGCGAGGTCGGTGGCCTTCGCACCGGACGGGCCGAGCGGGCGTTCCTCACCCCGGTCGTCGGCCCGGACCACGGTCCTCAGCACGCCCTGCGGCCAGTCCGCCGTGTCCTCCACCCACGGCTGGGTGACGACACGACTGATCCCGGCGCTTTCGAGGAGCACGTGCAGCCGCTCGGCGGGGACCGCGGCGTCGATCGGGACGTACGCCGCCCCGGCCCGCAGGATGCCGAGGGCCGCGACGACCTGCTCCCAGCCCTTGTCCATGACGATCGCCACCAGGTCGCCGGGGCCCGCCCCCTGCGCCTGCAGCGCGTGCCCCACAAGGTTGGACCTGCGGTCGAGCTCCCCGTACGTCAGGGTCAGCGCCGGAGAGACGACCGCGGGCGCGTCGGGCGTGGCCGCGGCCTGCGCGAGCACCGCGTCGTGCAGCAGCCCCTCGGGCAGGGGCCCTTCGGTGGCGTTGGCCGCGGCCCGTACGTCCAGGTCGGCGGCCGGCGTGAGCGCGGGCCTGGGCCGCTGCCAGGCCGCGGGGTCGCGCGACAGGTCGTGCAGCACCCGCAGATAGGCGGCGAACATGGCGTCGACGCAGCCCGCGGGGAACAGCTCCTCGATCACGTCCCAGTTCAGGACGAGCGCACCGGCCTCCTCGACCGCCTGGTGGTCCAGCCACACCTGCGGGGTGCGGACCGAACTGCTCACCTGGCGGCCGTTCTCACCGATCCCGGCCAGGTACTGCACGACACCCCGCTGCTCACCGTCCTGCTGGCCCGCGAAGTTCACCAGACTCGTGAAGACGACCGGCGCGGCGGCCCGCACCGAGGCCCCACGGGCCCGGTTCAGCTCCCTGAGCACCTGCACACCGCTGACCTGGCTGTGCTCCATGTCGCTCCACAGCCGGCTCTGGACCTCGGCGGCGCGGGCGGCGAACGCGTCACCGGCCGAGTCGCGGATCTCCAGCATCAGGGTGGTGGAGAAGTTGCCGATGACGTCGCCGACCTGCGGATGCAGCGGCAGCCGGTTGAAGTACAGCAGGTTCAGCGAGAAGTCGGGCGTGGCGCTCCACTCCGCGATCACCTGCGCGTACGCCGTGCACAGGGCCGCCGACGGGCTGACCCCGGCCGTCGTCGCATGCTCCTTGAACCGGGCCCAGTCCTCCACCGACAGGGTCGCGCCACGGTGGTTGAACACCGGCCGCTCCAGGGTCGAAGGGTCGACCGCCAGCGGCAGCTGGGGCGCGGGAGGCAGGGTGTCGAGCCGGTCCCGCCAGTAGGCGAGCGCCCGGTCGTACTCCGGCCCCTCCTCCAGGGCGCGGGCCTGCCGCACGTAGTCCCGGTAGCGCAGATCCAGTACGGGAAGCGTCTCGCCGCGGTAGTGCGCGGCCCACTCCTTGAACAGGATCGACGTGCTGAAACCGTCGATGATCAGGGCGTCGAAGCCGGCGTGCAGCCGTATCGTCCGGTCGTCGACACGGGTCACCCCCACGTCGAACAGCGGCCAGCGGGCGGTGTCGAAGACCTGGTGCCGCATCTCCTCGTGGACGGCCGTGAGCGCGGCCTCGCGCTCGGCCGGATCCAGGCCGGAGACGTCCGTCTCGCGGATCACATAGGCCGGGACGTCGCGCTGGACGCGCTGCTCGCCCTCGGCCGTGAAGACCGCACGCAGCATGTCGTGGCGGTCGATCATCGCCCGGAGGGACCCGCCGAGCCGGTCCAGGTCCACGTTCTCCAGGTCGATCTCGACCTGGAAGTACGTGGAGGTGTTCCCGAGCTCGAAGGCGTCACCGCGGCCCACGAGGTACGCCTGCTGCAGATCGGTCAGACCGAACGGCTCATAGCGCTCGGCGTCGTCCGCCGACGCCACGGCGGACCCGTCGTCGGCCTGCGGGGCCTCCGCCCCTGCGGGCCCGCCGCCGAGTGCCGCGAGCACGTCCCCCGCGATGTCGTCGGTGCTGCGGCCGCTGAGGAACGCCGTCATCGGCAGCAGGACCTCGAACTCGCGGTTCAGCGTCGTCCGGATCTTCATCGCGATCAGCGAGTCCAGACCGAGCGCCTGCAACGGCTGCGCCGCGTCGAGCCTGGCCGCCACGGTGCCGAGGGCACGGGCGACGATACGGCTCACGAGGGTCCGCACGACCTCGGGGGTCATGGCGGGCGCGGCCTCGGGCGCGTCGGCCGGGGCAGTCGGGGCTTCAGCGGTGGCCGTCGGGATGAGGGGCGCGTGCTCGGCCTTGCGTGCGAGGTCGGCCACCGGGGCCTGTACGGCCACGGGTTCCGCCGTCGGCCGGGTCAGGGCCGGGGCGAAGCGCACGCCGTCGGCCTCGGCGACCAGCCGCCCGTGCGCGCCGACGAGCCGGATACGCGCCCTGGTGCCGTCGTCGAACAGTTCGGCGTGACATCGGAGCCCGTCCCGGGGCCCGCCGCGGTCGTAGTACACGAAGCGGTCGAGACCGACCGGCACGAGGGCCGGGCCGTCCGACGGGAAGCAGGCCAGCGCCGTCTGGAACATCGCGTCGACGAGCCCGGGGTGCAGCAGATAGGGCTCCGCCTCACCGGGCAGGGCGGACCGGATCTCGGCGGTGGCTTCACCACGGCCGAGCCTGATCCGCTCCACCCAGCGGGCCGCGGAACCCAGGTACATCGCGCGCTGCCACAGCAGCCGGTACAGCTCGTCGCCGGTCAGCTCGCGGCCCGACCCGACGGGCGCGAGCGTCACCGTGGGGGCGGCCGACGCCCCGGACCGGGCCCGGCCCTGAGCGTGCAGCCGCCAACCGCCGCCCGCGTCCTGGGCGTAGTAGCGGAACAGGTCCTGGTCCACGATGAGCTGGGCGGCGCGCTCGGCCCCCGGCCCGTCGGCCGCGCCGACCGGTTCGAGTGCCAGGTCCACGGGCAGCTCCAGGTCCTCGACGGACACCGGTCCGGGACCGGCCAGCTCGGAGACCGCCTCGATCAGCGACTCGACGAACACACCGGCGCTGACCACCGGCCGGCCCCCGACCACGAAGTCGCCGAGGCAGGGGTGCGCCATCGGGTCGAGCCGGGGGGCGAACTGGGCCCGCGCGAGCGGCGACGACGGCAGTCGTACGCCCAACAGAGCGACCGGCGCAGCCGGTTGTTCCCTCACTCCCGAGCTGCTGCTGCTCGGGGCGGCGGCGGGTTCGGGTGTGAGCCAGTAGTGGTGGCGTTGGAAGGGGTAGGCGGGGAGTTCGACGGTGTGGGTGCGGTAGGGGGTGAGGGTGGTGGGCCAGTCGATGGTGATGCCGTGGGTCCAGGCTTCGGCGGCGGATTCGATGAAGCGGTCGAGGCTGCCGGTGTTGCGGTGGAGTGTGCCGACGACGGCGCCGGTGTCGCCGATGGTTTCGGTGATGCCGATGGCGAGGACGGGGTGGGTGCTGACTTCGATGAATACGACGTCGTGTGCGGCGAGTTGTTCGATGGTCTCGGCGAGGCGGACCTTGCTGCGGAGG
>NZ_JBITBZ010000030.1:0-5268 GCF_044452745.1 Streptomyces sp. NPDC051822
AGGCCATCGACGGGTGAACGGCGGCAGAACCGGACCGGATTCGTCGAGGTCGCGCGGGGAAGCGGGAACATCGGCCGAGGCGGGAAAGTGGGCTTGGGTGCGGCTCACGGGCCGGCTCGCCGACGGCTCAACCCTCCCCGGCTGGACGGCACCGATGGGGCACGGGCCATGACGGCACGTACCAGGCACCCGGCCATGACGGCACGTACCGGGGCCGGTAATGATCACACGTACCGAGCACCGGCCATGACCACACGCACCGGCGGCCGACGTTGACCCTGTCGGCCAGAGGCGGCAACGGCGTTGCGCTTGCGGACACTTGAGAAACCGCCAGCTTTCCGCCATCCTCGACGCAAGTTCAACATATTTCAACATCTTGGCAAGCGAGTCGACGCGATCACCCACGCAGTAAGCGATTGCTACGCCAGGCCTTCTCGTCAGACCTGGGTAACGGCGACGTATCGATCCGAAACCTCCCAGGCACTCTGTTGACTTTTGGTGGAAACGGCGATTTTCTGTGGTGCATCGAGTTCATAAGCGGCTCACCACGGCGACTTCAGCACCCCCCGAAGCGCCCGGCCGCCCGCTCTCGCACCGTCGTCGGACAGGACCGGAACCGCGTTCCCCCTCCTCGCCACGATCTTCCGCGAGTCCACCTGATTTCTGTGCCTCACCGGTCGGCCGTGTGCGGCCCGTCCTAGCAAGGGGAATGACATGTTCACTGAACTCAACCGGCGGCCGGTGGCTGCGGTCGTCCTGGGCCTGGCCTCCGTTCTCGCACTGACCTCCTGCTCCAGCGGCCAGCAGGCGGCCGGTTCGGGGAGCACCGGGGACGCTGCCAAGGTCGACGGCAAGATATCCCTCACCTATCTCCAGAAGCAGGGTGACCAGGAGTACTTCGTCGGTGAGGCGGCCGGCGCCAAGGCCAAGGCGGACGAGCTCGGCATCGACCTGAAGGTCGTCAACCTCGGCACCGACGCCAACAAGACCATCAGCGAGGCCCAGTCGGCGATCTCGCAGAAGAGCGACGGCCTGATCGTCGTCGTCCCCGACCCGGCCGTCGGCCCCCAGGTCGCCCAGATCGCCAAGGACGCCAAGGTGGCCCTGCTGACCTCCGACGACCAGATCTGCACGAGCGGACCGGACCCGTCGTCCTGTCCGGCCGATGCCCTGGTGCCTCGGATCGGCTTCAGCGGTGCCCAGATGGGCGGCGAGGTCGGCAAGCGTGCCGCCGCGGAGTTCAAGAAGGCCGGCTGGAAGCCCGCGGAGACGCGCACCATCTCCGCCTGGAAGCAGGACGTGACCGTCTGCACCGATCGCGTCAAGGCGTCCAAGGACGCCTTCGCCGCCGGCGCCGGTGCCAAGGTGCAGAACATCGACGTTCCCACGGACAACAGCCCCACCGGCGCGCAGGACAAGATCGCGGCCACGATCACCGCGAACCCGAGCGTCAAGCACTGGGTCGTTTGGGGCTGCAACGACGAGAACGTCCAGGGCGGAGTGACGGCGCTGGAGAACGCCGGCTTCAAGGCCGACGATGTCATCGGCGTGGGCCTCGGCGCCTACCTGGCCTGCAAGAACTGGAGCTCCGGCAAGCCGTCCGGCATGAAGGCCGCGCTGTTCATCAACGGCAAGGACGTCGGCGCCCTGGCTGTGCAGACGATGTACGACAAGCTCAAGAACGGTAAGGCCTTCCCCAAGGAGGCCTTCGCCCCGACCACGATGGTCGACGCCGCCACCTGGAAGGCCGCCGGAGTCACCTGCGGCTGAGCTGCGGCCCCTCGACGCCGGTGCGGCGGCTCGTCCCGCCCGCCGCACCGGCTTCTCCCACCGCCCGGCACTCCGCCGGCCCGTCCCCGTCCCTCCAGCCCGTGAGGCCACCATGACCACACCCGGCACCCGACCCCCCGCGCCGGCGACCCCAGGTGCCGGTGTCGCCGTCGAGAGCATCACCAAGAGCTTCGGCGCAGTCCAGGCCTTGAGCGGCGTCACCCTGACCTTCCTCCCGGGACAGGTCACTGCCCTCATGGGCGAGAACGGCGCCGGCAAGTCAACGCTGTTGAAGATCCTCACCGGCGACCACCAGCCCACCGAAGGACGCGTCTTCCTCGACGGCGCGCCGGTCTCGTTCGCCTCGCCGCAGGACGCGCGCAAGGCCGGGATCCGGATCATCCCGCAGGAGCCGGAGATCATCCCTCACGTCTCCGTGGCGGAGAACGTCTACGCGGGGTCCCTCCCCCGAAAGGCCGGCCGACGCCTCAACCGCGCCGAGCTGCGCCGCAGGATCACCGCCGACCTGGCGCGGCTCGGCTTCGAGAAGGTCATCGACCCCGACCAGATCGGCTCCGAACTCACCGCTGCTCAGCGACAGTTGGTGGAGATCCTGCGGGCCCTTACCGGCGAGGCCAAGGTCATCGCCTTCGACGAGCCGACCTCCTCGCTCGCGGAGAACGAGGCCGAGGCCCTGTTCGCCCTGATCGACCGGCTGCGCGCCCAGGGCATCGCGATCATCTATGTCTCCCACCGCATGAAGGAGATCTTCCGGCTCGCGGACCGGATCGCGGTGCTCCGCGACGGCGCCTCCGCAGGCGTCCTCGACGCCGCGCGGACCACCGAGAGTGAAGTCGTCCGGATGATGGTCGGCCGTGACCTCTCCTCGCTGTTCGTACGGCAGGACGTCGCCCGCGACGAGGTCGTCCTGGAGCTGGACGGCGTCACCACCGACGACGTCACCGACATCAGCCTCCGGATCAGGGCCGGAGAGGTGGTCGCCCTCGCCGGCCTGATGGGCGCCGGGCGTTCGGAGCTCGGACTCGCGCTCGCCGGCGACCGTCCCCTGCGCTCCGGGCGGATCTCCCTGAACGGCCGGCCCCTGCGGCTGCGCAGCCCGAAGGATGCCATCCGCGCCGGCATCGGCCTGGCCCCGGAGGAGCGCAAGGCCCAGGCCCTCTTCCTGCACCGGTCCATCCGTGACAACACCTCCCTGGTCAGCCTGGAGCGGTTGCGCCGGATGCGCTTCGTCCGCAGCGGCCAGGAGAAGGCCGTCGCCCAGGAGTTCTCCGACCGGCTCAGGGTGCGCACGCCGTCCATCGAGCACGAGGTGCGCAAGCTGTCCGGCGGCAACCAGCAGAAGGTCGTCCTCGCCCGATGGCTGCTGCGTCGGCCGAAGGTCCTGATCCTCGACGAGCCCACCCGTGGGATCGACATCGGCGCCAAGGCGGAGATCTACCGGATCATCGCCGACCTCGCGCGGGACGGCGTCGCCCTGCTCGTGATCTCCTCCGAGCTCCCCGAGGTGCTCGGAGTCGCCGACCGCGTCGTGGTGATGCAGAACGGTCGCATCACCGGCGAACTCAGTCGGGCCGAGGCGACCGAGGAATCGATCCTCAACCTCGCCATGGCCGACGACCTCGCCACAGTCGACGCCGTGACCACCCCGGCCGCTGCCCGGCCCCGTACCGACTCCGCCCATGGAGGCCCCCGATGACCACCGCCACCACCTCCCCGGCCGAGACCGAGAAGGCCCCGGAAACGGCACACAAGCGCTCGCCGCTGGCGGCGCTCGGCGGCCAGAACATCAGCCTCATCGGTGCGCTCGTCGTGGTCCTCGGGCTGTTCGGCGTCCTCAACGACAACTACCTGAGCCTGTCCAACATGCAGGTGATCGCCGAAGCGGCGACCATCACCGGACTGCTCGCCATCGTGCAGACCGTGGTCATCATCTGCGGCGGACTCGACATCTCCGTCGGCTCCCAGGTCGGCGTGGCGTCCGTCGTCAGCGCCATGGTCTTCACCAGCACCGGCTCCAGCGCGTTCGTCGGCGTGCTCGCCGCCGTCGGTGTCGGCGTCCTCGTCGGCGTCCTCAACGGTCTCGTCATCGTCTACGGCCGGGTCAATCCGACCATCGCCACGCTCGCCGGACTCGCCGCCTACAAGGGCCTCGCCCAGCTGCTGTCCGACGGCCGCGCCCAGGGCTACGTCCTCAACAACGACTTCTTCGTCTTCCTCGGACGCGGCAAGATCGCCGGCCTGCCCGTGATGGTCTGGATCCTCATCGCCGTCGCGATCGCCGTGCACGTGATGCTCAAGTACACCGACATCGGCCGCAACCTCTACGCCATCGGCGGCAACGACACCGCCGCCCGCCTCGCCGGCATCAACATCAACAAGTACCTCGTCGCGGTCTACGCCCTCATCGGCGTCGTCGCCGCCGTCGCCGGCATCCTGCTCACCGCCCGCACCGGCTCCGGCCAGCCCGTCTCCGGCAGCGAGGGCCTCGAACTCAAGGCCATCACCGCCGCCGCACTCGGCGGCTGCGCCCTCAAGGGCGGCAAGGGCGGCATCGGCGGCACCCTCCTCGCCGTCGCCCTCCTCGGCGCCCTGGAGAACGGCCTGACGGTCGAGGGCATCAACACCTTCTGGCAGAACGTCGCCCAGGGCGCCCTCCTCGTCGCCGCCGTCGTCATCCAGCAGCGCCGCAACGGCGAACGCGCCGTCGGACTACCGCACTGACCGGACGCACTGACGAGGCCCGCCCCCTTCGGGGAGCGGGCCTCGCGGCATGTCTGGATGTCTGCGTGTCTGCGTGCCGGTCGGACGACGCCGTTCGCCCCGTACAGGTCGGGGGCGGCCTGGAGTGTGGGTGGCGCTCCGAGCACCCGCGCAGTCGGTGGTCGAGGTCAGGTACGTCGTCAGGGCCCGGTACCGGGACCTTCGCCGCGGCCTCGCGGTCGGACGCATTGCGCGCCCAGAACTCCACCACGGCGCCGAAGACGTCGGACGTGGTCTCGTTCAGGCCCCCTGACTCCCCGCTGCGGCGCAGCCCCACCGTGCGCGACGTGATGCCGTGGGTCATCTCTTGGGCGGCGACGTCGATGGACGTCAGCGGGTTGGTGTCGCTGTCGCTGTCTCCGTCGTCGTACGGCCGTCTCGTTGTAGCCAGGAGCGCCGTTCACCAGGGCAGGTGCCTTCAGCCCCTCGGCCACGCCGATGCGGAGCGGGCAGAAGGGGGTCGAGGGCCGCTCGGAGGCATCGGGACCGTCTCCCGCCGACCCGGCATACGTGTCGTACGGATCGCCGGAAGACGACGAAAAGCCCTCCCGGGAGGGCCGGGAGGGCCGGGAGGGCCGGAAGGGCCGGAAGGGCCGGGCTCGGGCGCGCGGGGGGCGCGCCTGAGCCCGGCCCGTCGCCGGGTGTTCCTATTCCTCGGTGGGGCCGAGGTCGGGCGTCTTGCGGAAGTCGACGGTACGGGCCCGGGGGCCGGCGTGG
>NZ_JBITBZ010000031.1:0-1426 GCF_044452745.1 Streptomyces sp. NPDC051822
CTTCAGAACTAACACAGTGGACGCGAGCAACTGAGGACAAGCCCTCGGCCTATTAGTACCGGTCAGCTCCACCCATTACTGGGCTTCCACATCCGGCCTATCAACCCAGTCGTCTACTGGGAGCCTTACCCTCTCAAGGAGGTGGGAATACTCATCTCGAAGCAGGCTTCCCGCTTAGATGCTTTCAGCGGTTATCCCTCCCGAACGTAGCCAACCAGCCATGCCCTTGGCAGGACAACTGGCACACCAGAGGTTCGTCCGTCCCGGTCCTCTCGTACTAGGGACAGCCCTTCTCAATATTCCTGCGCGCGCAGCGGATAGGGACCGAACTGTCTCACGACGTTCTAAACCCAGCTCGCGTACCGCTTTAATGGGCGAACAGCCCAACCCTTGGGACCGACTCCAGCCCCAGGATGCGACGAGCCGACATCGAGGTGCCAAACCATCCCGTCGATATGGACTCTTGGGGAAGATCAGCCTGTTATCCCCGGGGTACCTTTTATCCGTTGAGCGACGGCGCTTCCACAAGCCACCGCCGGATCACTAGTCCCGACTTTCGTCCCTGCTCGACCCGTCGGTCTCACAGTCAAGCTCCCTTGTGCACTTACACTCAACACCTGATTGCCAACCAGGCTGAGGGAACCTTTGGGCGCCTCCGTTACCCTTTGGGAGGCAACCGCCCCAGTTAAACTACCCATCAGACACTGTCCCTGATCCGGATCACGGACCGAGGTTAGACATCCAGCACGACCAGAGTGGTATTTCAACGGCGACTCCACCATGACTGGCGTCACGGCTTCAAAGTCTCCCACCTATCCTACACAAGCCGAACCGAACACCAATATCAAACTGTAGTAAAGGTCCCGGGGTCTTTCCGTCCTGCTGCGCGAAACGAGCATCTTTACTCGTAGTGCAATTTCACCGGGCCTATGGTTGAGACAGTCGAGAAGTCGTTACGCCATTCGTGCAGGTCGGAACTTACCCGACAAGGAATTTCGCTACCTTAGGATGGTTATAGTTACCACCGCCGTTTACTGGCGCTTAAGTTCTCAGCTTCGCCACACCGAAATGTGACTAACCGGTCCCCTTAACGTTCCAGCACCGGGCAGGCGTCAGTCCGTATACATCGCCTTACGGCTTCGCACGGACCTGTGTTTTTAGTAAACAGTCGCTTCTCGCTGGTCTCTGCGGCCACCCCCAGCTCAGAGTGCAAGACTCATCACCAGTGATGGCCCCCCTTCTCCCGAAGTTACGGGGGCATTTTGCCGAGTTCCTTAACCATAGTTCACCCGAACGCCTCGGTATTCTCTACCTGACCACCTGAGTCGGTTTAGGGTACGGGCCGCCATGAAACTCGCTAGAGGCTTTTCTCGACAGCATAGGATCATCCACTTCACCACAATCGGCTCGGCATCAGGTCTCAGCC
>NZ_JBITBZ010000031.1:1520-3370 GCF_044452745.1 Streptomyces sp. NPDC051822
ACGGCCTACACCCTTACCCCGGGACTACCACCGCCCGGGCTGGACTACCTTCCTGCGTCACCCCATCGCTTACCTACTACAAGTCTGGTTCGTCGGCTCCACCACTTTCCTTTCCCCGAAGGGTCCGGAACGGCTTCACGGACTTAGCATCGCCTGATTCGATATTGGGCGTTTCAAAGCGGGTACCGGAATATCAACCGGTTGTCCATCGACTACGCCTGTCGGCCTCGCCTTAGGTCCCGACTTACCCTGGGCAGATCAGCTTGACCCAGGAACCCTTAGTCAATCGGCGCACACGTTTCTCACGTGTGTATCGCTACTCATGCCTGCATTCTCACTCGTGAACCGTCCACAACTCGCTTCCGCGGCTGCTTCACCCGGCACACGACGCTCCCCTACCCATCACAGCGGGCGTTGGCCCTATTGCTGCAATGACACGACTTCGGCGGTACGCTTGAGCCCCGCTACATTGTCGGCGCGGAATCACTTGACCAGTGAGCTATTACGCACTCTTTCAAGGGTGGCTGCTTCTAAGCCAACCTCCTGGTTGTCTCTGCGACTCCACATCCTTTCCCACTTAGCGTACGCTTAGGGGCCTTAGTCGATGCTCTGGGCTGTTTCCCTCTCGACCATGGAGCTTATCCCCCACAGTCTCACTGCCGTGCTCTCACTTACCGGCATTCGGAGTTTGGCTAAGGTCAGTAACCCGGTAGGGCCCATCGCCTATCCAGTGCTCTACCTCCGGCAAGAAACACACGACGCTGCACCTAAATGCATTTCGGGGAGAACCAGCTATCACGGAGTTTGATTGGCCTTTCACCCCTAACCACAGGTCATCCCCCAGGTTTTCAACCCTGGTGGGTTCGGTCCTCCACGAAGTCTTACCTCCGCTTCAACCTGCCCATGGCTAGATCACTCCGCTTCGGGTCTTGAGCGCGCTACTGAATCGCCCTATTCGGACTCGCTTTCGCTACGGCTTCCCCACACGGGTTAACCTCGCAACGCACCGCAAACTCGCAGGCTCATTCTTCAAAAGGCACGCAGTCACGACCCACTGAGTAAACTCAATGAGCGACGCTCCCACGGCTTGTAGGCACACGGTTTCAGGTACTATTTCACTCCGCTCCCGCGGTACTTTTCACCATTCCCTCACGGTACTATCCGCTATCGGTCACCAGGGAATATTTAGGCTTAGCGGGTGGTCCCGCCAGATTCACACGGGATTTCTCGGGCCCCGTGCTACTTGGGTGTCTCTCAAACGAGCCGTTAATGTTTCAGCTACGGGGGTCTTACCCTCTACGCCGGACCTTTCGCATGTCCTTCGCCTACATCAACGGTTTCTGACTCGTCTCACAGCCGGCAGACTGTGAAAGAGAGATCCCACAACCCCGCATGCGCAACCCCTGCCGGGTATCACACGCATACGGTTTGGCCTCATCCGGTTTCGCTCGCCACTACTCCCGGAATCACGGTTGTTTTCTCTTCCTGAGGGTACTGAGATGTTTCACTTCCCCTCGTTCCCTCCACATGCCCTATGTGTTCAGGCATGGGTGACAGCCCATGACGACTGCCGGGTTTCCCCATTCGGAAACCCCCGGATCAAAGCCTGGTTGACGGCTCCCCGGGGACTATCGTGGCCTCCCACGTCCTTCATCGGTTCCTGGTGCCAAGGCATCCACCGTGCGCCCTTAAAAACTTGGCCACAGATGCTCGCGTCCACTGTGTAGTTCTCAAGCAACGACCAGCCACCCATCACCCCACCCGACAAGCAGATGAGTTCACTGGGGCCGGCATCGCGAAGATACAAACCTTACGGCCGTACCCTCAGACACCCAACAACGTGCCAAGCG
>NZ_JBITBZ010000032.1:0-4532 GCF_044452745.1 Streptomyces sp. NPDC051822
GCGAGGGCGACCATCATGGCCCAGGAGGCGGGCTGGACGACGTCGACCCGGTCCAGGCCGGGGGCGCCTTCCTCGCCGCGGAGTACGGCGGTGAGATTCCAGTCGACGAACGGAGACAGTGCCGCTTCGCACTCGCCGATCACGCGGGCGAACTCGGGCGAGGAGGCCAGCAGTTCGACCGCCATGCCCGCCCACTGCGAACCCTGCCCCGGGAACACGAACACGGCGGACGCACCGGACGAGCGGCCCGGCTTGGCACCGGAGATCGCAGCGGTCACGCCGTCGATCTCGCGCGAGGCCAGTGCGTCGAGGCCGGCGAGGAGTCCGTCGCGGCCGTCGGTGCCGGGGATGACGGCCCTTGATTCGAAGGCGGAGCGGCCGGCGGCCAGGGAGAACGTGACGTCGGCGGGGCTGAGTTCCGGCCGTGCCCGTACGTGCTCCGCAAGTCGGCCCGCGGCCTCGGCCAGCGCGTCGGCGGAACGGGCCGACACCACCCACGGGAGGTGCGAGCCGTCCAGTCCGACCGTGTCGGGCGGCGTGTCCCGGATGGTGTCATCGTCGGCCGGCGCTTCGGCGAGGACGATGTGGGCGTTGGTTCCGCTGATGCCGAAGGAGGAGACACCGGCCCTGCGGACCCTGTCCTCGGCGGCGGGCCACGGACGCGGCTCGGTGAGGATCTCGACGCCGCCCGATTCCCAGTCGACCAGTTCGCTCGGCTTGCTCACGTTGAGCGAGGCCGGCAGCTCACCGTGCTGGAGTGCCATGACCATCTTGATGATCCCGCCGACGCCGGCGGCGGCCTGCGCGTGTCCCAGGTTCGACTTCAGTGAACCGAGGAACAGCGGCCGGTCGTCCCGCTCCCTGCCGTACGTGGCGAGGAGGGCCTGTGCCTCGATGGGGTCGCCGAGGACGGTGCCGGTGCCGTGGGCCTCGACGGCGTCGACGCCCGAGAACGGCACCCCCGCGTCCTGCACGGCGGCGCGGATGACGCGTTCCTGTGCGGGGCCGCTGGGCGCGGTGAGGCCGTTGGAGGCGCCGTCCTGGTTGACGGCCGTGCCGGCGACCACGGCGAGCACGTTGTGGCCGAGGCGTCGGGCGTCGGACAGTCGCTCGACGACCAGGACACCGACGCCCTCGGCCCACGCGGTGCCGTCCGCATCGGCGGAGAACGACTTGCAGCGGCCGTCCGCCGCGAGCCCCCGCTGACGCGAGAACTCGATGAAGGTGTTCGGCGTCGACATCACCGCCACGCCGCCCGCGAGGGCGAGCGAGCACTCGCCGGACCGCAGGGCTCGTACGGCCAGGTGCAGTGCGACGAGCGACGACGAGCACGCCGTGTCCACGGTCAGCGCCGGGCCCTGCAGGCCGAGCGTGTACGCCACCCGGCCGGTGGCGACACTGCCTGCGGTGCCGGTCAGGAAGTGGCCCTCGGCCTCTTCCGGCAGCCGGCCGCCGCCCCCGTAGTCGTGGTACATCACCCCGGCGAACACCCCGGTCTCGCTGCCGTGCAGCGATCCGGGCGCGATGCCGGCCCGCTCCAGGGCCTCCCACGACACTTCGAGGAGCAGCCGCTGCTGCGGGTCCATCGCCAGCGCCTCGCGCGGCGAGATCCCGAAGAAGGCGGGGTCGAACTCGGCGGCCTCGTGGAGGAACCCGCCCTGCCGCACGTAGGAGGTGCCGGAGTGGTCCGGGTCGGGATGGTAGAGGCCTTCGAGGTCCCAGCCGCGGTCGGCAGGGAAGCCGGAGATCACGTCCCGCTGCTGGGCGACGACCTGCCACAGCGACTCGGGCGAGTCCACCCCGCCGGGGAAGCGGCACCCCATGCCGACGATCACGATCGGATCGTCGTCCGTACGCGGTGCGGCGACGGCGACGGCCTGCGGGGCGGCGCTCTCGGCCCGCTCCCTGGCGAGCCCGAGCGCGAAGTCGACGACGGCGGCCGGTGTGGGGTGGTCGAAGACGAGCGTGGCCGGGAGGCGCAGTCCGGTGGCGGAGTTGAGACGGTTGCGCAGTTGCACCGCGAGCAGCGAGTCGACGCCGAAGCTCTTGAACGGCTGGTCCGGGTCGATGCCGTCCGCCGAGTCACGGCCGACGACCGAGGCGAGCTGGGCCCGCACCAGGTCGAGCAGCAGACGGCGGCCCTCCTCCTCGGACATCCGGCCGAGCCTGCGGCGCAGACCGGACTCGCCGGGGCGCCGCTGGGGGACCCGTACGAGGGAGCGCAGTACCGGGGAGAGGGTCCCGGCGAGCGCGTCGGAGCGCAGCGCGGCCGGGTCGAGCAGGGCGGGCACGAGCACCGGGTGGGTGTCGGTGAGTGCCCGGTCGAGGAGTTCGAGACCCTGCTCGGTGGAGAGCGCGGTGATGCCGCGGGTCGAGAGGGTGTCGTCGTCCAAGTGCCCTGTCAGGCCCGTACGTTCGGCCCACAGGCCCCAGGCGAGCGAGGTCGCCGGGAGCCCGGCGGCACGGCGGCGGACGGCGAGGGCGTCGAGGAAGACGTTGCCGGCGGCGTAGTTGGCCTGACCAGGGTTGCCGAGCACGCCGGCCACCGAGGAGAAGAGGACGAAGGCCGCGAGGTCCTGGTCGGCGGTCAGCTCGTCGAGGTGCGCGGCGGCGTCCACCTTGGGCCGGAGTACGGCGGCGAGCCGGTCGGCGGTCAGCGACTCGACCACGCCGTCGTCGAGGAGCCCGGCGGTGTGGACGACGGCGGTGAGCCGTACTCCGGTCAGGAGCTGAGCGAGCGCGTCGCGGTCGGCGGTGTCGCAGGCGGCGAGCGTGACGTGGGCGCCCAACTCGGTCAGTTCGGAAGCGAGTTCATCGGCGCCCGGCGCGTCGGCGCCTCGGCGGCTGACGAGCAGCAGGCGGCGGGCGCCATGCCCGGTGACCAGGTGCCGGGCGACCGACGCGCCGAGCACACCGGTGCCGCCGGTGATGAGCACGGTGCCGTCCGGGTCGAGCCGGCTGCCGCCGGTCAGGTCGGCGGCGGAGGCGTGCCGGACCAGTCGGGGGACGAGGAGCGCTCCGCTCCGCAGGGCGAGCTGGGGCTCGGTGAGCACCGCCCCGGGAACGGTGTCGGCCAGTTGCGGCGCCGCGTCCGGATCGAGGTCCAACAGTGCGAAGCGGTCAGGGTGTTCGGACTGCGCGGTCCTGATCAGGCCCCACACGGTGGCCTGGGCGGCGTTCGTGACCTCCGGTCCGGCGGCGCCGTCCGTCAGTACGAGGAGACGGGAGCCGGAGAAGCGGACGTCGGCCAGCCACTCCTGGACCAGCCCGAGCGCCCAGCCCGCGGCCTCGTGCGCGTCCATGGCGAGGTCGGCCCCCGTGCCGGTCGAGTCCTGCGACGCGACCGGACATCGGACGCCGACGACCTTCGGTACAAGGTCGGGCACGTCGGCCAGGTGCGCGACCAGACACACGTCGACGTCGGTCGCCGCGGCCGGAACGGGCTGCCACTCCAGCCGGAACAGCGCGTCGGCCCCGCTGCCGGCGGCGACCGCATCGGCCGTGAACGGCCGCATCGTGACGCCCTCCGCGGACAGCACGGGCTTTCCCGTCCCGTCGGCGACGAGCAGGGCCACTCCGTCCTCGCCCCGCGCGCTGAGCCGGACCCGCAGGGCGTCCGCCCCCTCGGTGAAGCGGGTGACGCCGGACCAGGAGAAGGGCAGGACGGTGCCGCCGTCCTCGCGGAGCAGACCGACCGCGTGCAGCGCCGCGTCGAGCACCGCGGGGTGCAGCCCGAAGGCGGAGGCGTCGAGCTCGGCGGGCAGACCCACCTCGGCGTAGACGTCACGACCGGCGCGCCAGGCCGCGCGCAGCCCCTGGAAGGCGGGACCGTAGTCGTAGCCCGACTCCGCGAGGGTGTCGTAGCGGGTCTCGACGTCGATCTCGTGGGCGCCGGGCGGCGGCCACTCGACGAGGTCGAAGTCGGCGGTGACGTCGTCGATCTCGAGCACCGCCGCGGCGTGCCGCGTCCACGGGACATCCGGGTCGGCGTCCTGCGTCCGGGAGTGCACGGCCAGCTCCCGCTGCCCGTTCGCACCCGGCGGTTCCACGGTCACCCGGAGCTGCACGGCTTCGCCGGGCGGCAGCACCAGCGGCGCCTGGAGGGTGAGTTCGGCGAGCCGGCGCCAGCCCATCCGGGCGCCCACGGCCATCGTGAGCTCAAGGAACGCGGTGCCGGGCAGTAGCACGGTGCCGAGGACGGCGTGATCGGCGAGCCACGGCTGCGTGTCGAGGGCGAGCCGCCCCGTGTACACCAGCCGGTCCTCCTCGACGAGCTCGACCACGGCGCCGAGCAGCGGATGCCCGGCCGATGACAGACCGAGCCCTCGGGCATCCGTCGAGGCGGGTTCGGGTGTGAGCCAGTAGTGGTGGCGTTGGAAGGGGTAGGCGGGGAGTTCGACGGTGTGGGTGTGGTAGGGGGTGAGGGTGGTGGGCCATTCGATGGTGATGCCGTGGGTCCAGGCTTCGGCGGCGGATTCGATGAAGCGGTCGAGGCTGCCGGTGTTGCGGTGGAGTGTGCCGACGACGGCGCC
>NZ_JBITBZ010000033.1:0-2706 GCF_044452745.1 Streptomyces sp. NPDC051822
AGGTCACTCGGATACGGACGTCGCTTCGTCATGCTTCCGGCGTACCGCCACGAGCCGAATGCGCCCAGGCGCACGGCAGCGGCAGTGGAAGCACACGACTACGAAGGCCGGGCACCCTGGGATGAAACAGGATCACGTCGCCTTCCGTCCCACCCGCAACCCCACAAGCCCCGCAGATACCGACGATTTCCACGGCCTCACCCGCACCACCGTCCGACGCCTCAGGAACTGGCTGATACGCGGGCATTGCGAGTGAAAACGACCTCTTACTGATCGTTTCAGAATGACGTTCGAAGCCGTCTCAAGCAGATGATGCTGCAAGCGAGTTGAAGCAGGCCGAGGTGTAGATCAGCTCGTATCTCGTAGCGGATCCGGAGGCGTTTGAATTGGTGGAGCCAGGCGAAGGTCCGCTCCACGACCCACCGGGACTTGCCCAGGCCGGAGCCGTGCGGGACGCCGCGACGGGCGATCTTCGGTGTGATGCCGCGGGCCCGGAGGATGCGCCGGTACTTGTCGTAGTCCTAGCCGCGGTCGGCGAACAGCCGGCCCGGCCGGTTCCGCGGCCGCCCACGGACGCCGCGAATGGGGGGTATCGCATCGAGCAGTGGCATCAGCTGGGTGACGTCGTGCCTATTTACGCCGGTCAGGGCGACGGCCAGAGGGGTGCCGTGCCGGTCGGTGATCAGGTGGTGCTTGCTGCCCGGCCGCGCGCGGTCGACCGGCGAAGGTCCGGCGTGAGCCCCCCTTTCAGGGCCCGGACGTGCGAGGCGTCGATCGCGCAGTCGTCCATGTCCAGCAGACCGGCTCTGCACAGCTCGGCCAGGAGCACTCGTGCAGGCGGGGCCACACCCCGGCCTCGGTCCAGTCCCGCAGGCGCCACCAGGCCGTCACCCCACTGCAGCCGGTCCGCCCCGCGGGCACGTCTCTCCAGCTCACGTTCTTGCGCAGCACGTAGACGATGCCCCGCAGGGCCGCACGGTCGTCCGCCGGCAGGCGTCCGGGATACCGATGGCGCCGCGGCGGGCGGGGCGGCAGCAGCCGAGCGATGCGTTCCCACAGATCATCAGGCACAAGATCATCCGACACCCGCAACACTCTGCCGCCCCCAAGCCCGGCCGCCAACCCCCTGCAGCGAACTCATTCTGAAACGATCAGTTAAGAGGGAGCTCTTCGCAGCGGGTACGTCCTATGGAGCGGCAGGTTCGAGCCCTGGGGGCACTGTTGTCCGGCGCGTGCCGGGGCACGCTACGACGATGCCGGTCCGCGCCGGTCGGCAGTTACCGGAGCGGGGGCCGGGGGGCCGGCGAAGGCCAATGCAGTTGCTTTAACGCCGTGGGGTCAGGGGCAGTCGTTAACGACTGCCCCTGACCCCACGGCGTTAAAGCAACTGCATTGGCCTTCGCCGGCCCCCCGGCCCCCGCTCCGGTAACTGCCGACCGGCGCGGACCGGCATCGTCGTAGCGTGCCCCGGCACGCGCCGGACAACAGTGCCCCCAGGGCTCGAACCTGCCGCTCCATAGGACGTACCCGCTGCGAAGAGCTCCCTCTTAACTGATCGTTTCAGAATGAGTTCGCTGCAGGGGGTTGGCGGCCGGGCTTGGGGGCGGCAGAGTGTTGCGGGTGTCGGATGATCTTGTGCCTGATGATCTGTGGGAACGCATCGCTCGGCTGCTGCCGCCCCGCCCGCCGCGGCGCCATCGGTATCCCGGACGCCTGCCGGCGGACGACCGTGCGGCCCTGCGGGGCATCGTCTACGTGCTGCGCAAGAACGTGAGCTGGAGAGACGTGCCCGCGGGGCGGACCGGCTGCAGTGGGGTGACGGCCTGGTGGCGCCTGCGGGACTGGACCGAGGCCGGGGTGTGGCCCCGCCTGCACGAGTGCTCCTGGCCGAGCTGTGCAGAGCCGGTCTGCTGGACATGGACGACTGCGCGATCGACGCCTCGCACGTCCGGGCCCTGAAAGGGGGGCTCACGCCGGACCTTCGCCGGTCGACCGCGCGCGGCCGGGCAGCAAGCACCACCTGATCACCGACCGGCACGGCACCCCTCTGGCCGTCGCCCTGACCGGCGTAAATAGGCACGACGTCACCCAGCTGATGCCACTGCTCGATGCGATACCCCCCATTCGCGGCGTCCGTGGGCGGCCGCGGAACCGGCCGGGCCGGCTGTTCGCCGACCGCGGCTAGGACTACGACAAGTACCGGCGCATCCTCCGGGCCCGCGGCATCACACCGAAGATCGCCCGTCGCGGCGTCCCGCACGGCTCCGGCCTGGGCAAGTCCCGGTGGGTCGTGGAGCGGACCTTCGCCTGGCTCCACCAATTCAAACGCCTCCGGATCCGCTACGAGATACGAGCTGATCTACACCTCGGCCTGCTTCAACTCGCTTGCAGCATCATCTGCTTGAGACGGCTTCGAACGTCATTCTGAAACGATCAGTAAGAGGTCGTTTTCACTCGCAATGCCCGCGTATCAGCCAGTTCCTGAGGCGTCGGACGGTGGTGCGGGTGAGGCCGTGGAAATCGTCGGTATCTGCGGGGCTTGTGGGGTTGCGGGTGGGACGGAAGGCGACGTGATCCTGTTTCATCCCAGGGTGCCCGGCCTTCGTAGTCGTGTGCTTCCACTGCCGCTGCCGTGCGCCTGGGCGCATTCGGCTCGTGGCGGTACGCCGGAAGCATGACGAAGCGACGTCCGTATCCGAGTGACCT
>NZ_JBITBZ010000034.1:0-1535 GCF_044452745.1 Streptomyces sp. NPDC051822
GTGTCGCGCTTTGGTCTGAAGCTGGTGTACGGCTCTACGCTGGTCAGCATCCTGTCCGCTTCCATCGCGGGTCTGGTGCTGGGCTAAGCCTCGAACCGACGACGATAACAAGGCGCCTGCGGGCGCCTTTTTTATTGCTTGTGACCCGTCCTGAATAGCGTTGACACATTTTACTCACGCACAGAGGAAAATGTGATGAACCAGTATATTAAACGCACACAACGCGATTACTCTCTATCCTTTAAACTGGCTGTCGTCGAACAGGTCGAAAAAGGCGAGATGACATACCGCCAGGCGCAAGATCGCTACGGTATCCAAGGCAGCCAGACTGTCATGAACTGGCTGCGCAAATACGGTCAACTTGACTGGCGAACTTCTCCTTCCACCAGAACGTGCGGAGACAACATGCCCAAACTCCCCCTGACGCCCGAACAGCGTATTAAAGAACTTGAGCAGCAACTGGCTGAATCTGAAGTCAAAGCCCAGTTCTTCGAAGCTGTCGTCAAAGTGATGAACACCGACTTTGGCGCCACGCTGACAAAAAAGCAGCTAACCGCCTTATCGCGCAAACACAAGTACCGGGACTCACAGTAACGCGGGCCTGCCGATGGATGGGCATCAGCCGACAAGCGTGGTATCAGTCCCTGCAGCGTGAAGCAGGCAAAGAGGAGCAGGCCCGGCATCTCGTCGAACAGGTGACGGCCATCCGCTTGCACCAACCCCGACTGGGGACACGTAAGCTGCATCACCTGTTGCGGCAACACCCCGAACCGGCGTTGCATGTGGGCCGTGACCGGTTGTTCAGTATCCTGCGCTGCGCGCGGTTACTGGTGATGCCTAAACGGGCGTATCACAAGACGACGCACAGCCATCATCGTTTTTATCGCCATCCCAACCTGCTAAAAGCGGGAGACAATCAAGTAATAGCCAGCCGTCCGGAACAGGTATGGGTGGCGGATATCACCTACCTGCCGCTGAGAACGGGGACGGCGTATGTCAGCCTGGTAACGGATGCCTGGTCGAGAAAAATCGTGGGATATCACGTGCATGACAGTCTGCATACCCGGCATGTCGCCTGCGCGTTCAAAATGGCACTGGCCGGCAGACGCACGGCGTTGCCGTTGGTGCATCACTCGGACAGGGGTATCCAGTACTGCTCGCAGGAATATCAGGCGTTACATCAGCAGTATGGCGTCATCTGCTCGATGACGGACGGGTATGACTGTTATCAGAACGCGCTGGCGGAACGGATAAACGGGATACTCAAAACGGAATACCTGCTCGGCAGGCCAGAAGATATCGCGCAGGCAAGAAAGATGGTCAGGGAGTCGGTGAACCTCTACAACACGCGGCGGCCGCACTTGTCGCTGAAATACAAAACGCCCGATGAGGTTCATCGGGCGTTATCCGGTTGAAAAGTGTCAACCTATATCAGGACTAGTCATCTTAAATTTTTATATCTCCTGTCAATTTAAGGCCTACAGTCAATCGGCTTATTACATCAGTACGCGCCCGTCTTCGCATTATGCGTATTT
>NZ_JBITBZ010000035.1:0-1025 GCF_044452745.1 Streptomyces sp. NPDC051822
TTCGACCTGTATCGGCCTTCCGAGGAGCACGACATGCTCCGGGAGTCGGTGCGTGCTCTCGCGGAGGCGAAGATCGTGCCGTTCGCCGCCGCGGTCGACGAGGAGAGCCGGTTCCCGCAGGAGGCGCTGGACGCGCTGGTCGCCAACGACCTGCACGCCGTGCACGTCCCGGAGGCCTACGGCGGCGCGGGCGCGGACGCGCTGGCCACGGTGATCGTGATCGAGGAGGTCGCGCGCGCGTGCGGCTCCTCCTCGCTGATCCCGGCGGTCAACAAGCTGGGCTCGCTGCCGGTGATCCTGTCCGGCTCGGAGGAGCTGAAGGCGAAGTACCTCGGCCCGCTGGCCAAGGGCGACGCGATGTTCTCCTACGCCCTCTCCGAGCCCGACGCGGGCTCCGACGCGGCCGGCATGAAGACCCGCGCGGTCCGCGACGGCGACTTCTGGGTCCTCAACGGCGTCAAGCGGTGGATCACCAACGCGGGCGTCTCCGAGTACTACACGGTGATGGCCGTCACCGACCCCGACAAGCGCTCCAAGGGCATCAGCGCCTTCGTCGTGGAGAAGTCCGACGAGGGCGTGTCCTTCGGCGCCCCGGAGAAGAAGCTCGGCATCAAGGGCTCCCCGACCCGCGAGGTCTACCTCGACAACGTCCGCATCCCCGCCGACCGCATGATCGGCGCCGAGGGCACCGGCTTCGCCACCGCGATGAAGACCCTCGACCACACCCGCATCACCATCGCCGCCCAGGCCATCGGCATCGCCCAGGGCGCCCTCGACTACGCCAAGGGCTACGTGACCGAGCGCAAGCAGTTCGGCAAGCCCATCGCCGACTTCCAGGGCGTGCAGTTCATGCTCGCCGACATGGCCATGAAGCTCGAAGCCGCCCGCCAGCTCACCTACGCCGCCGCCGCCAAGAGCGAACGCGTTGCCGCCGGAGGTGAAAAGGAGGCTCTGACGTTCTTCGGCGCCGCGGCCAAGTGCTTCGCCTCCGACGTCGCCATGGAGGTCACCACCGACGCCGTCCA